>CAVTWT010000008.1:0-19188 GCA_963738425.1 uncultured beta proteobacterium
TTTTGCGCTTCTGAGCGGCATCGACGTGAATGACGGCTGTTTGAAGCAATGATCTTGCCCGAAAACACTGCAATCGAGCAAACAAAGAAAACACCTGTCGCGTCAGGACTCCTAAACTCTCGCGATCGATTTGCCGTGCCAGGAGCCACCCGCATGAACGCACCGCTGCCGGAGTCGATCCGCAAGGCCCTCGAGTTGGTCACGCTCGACGACAAGTACACCTTGGATCGCGGCCGCGCCTTCATGAGCGGCGTGCAGGCGCTCGTGCGGCTGCCGATGCTGCAGCGCGCGCGCGATGTCGCCGCGGGGCTGAACACTGCCGGCTTCGTCAGCGGCTACCGCGGCTCACCGCTCGGCGGCTACGACCAGGCGTTGTGGGCAGCGAAAAAGCATCTGGCGGCGAACCATGTGGTCTTCCAACCCGGCGTCAACGAAGAGCTGGGCGCGACCGCAGTCTGGGGCACTCAACAGCTGGACCTGTACCCGGAGAAGAACAACTACGACGGCGTCTTCGGCATCTGGTACGGCAAGGGGCCCGGCGTCGATCGCAGCATCGACGTCTTCAAGCACGCCAACATGGCTGGCACCGCCAAGCATGGCGGCGTGATCGCCATCGCCGCCGACGACCATGTGGCCAAGAGCAGCACCGCGCCGCATCAGAGCGACCACGTCTTCAAGGCCGCAGGCTTTCCGACCTTCTTTCCGTCGGACGTGCAGGGCATTCTCGACATGGGCCTGCATGCCTTCGCGATGAGCCGCTACTCGGGCGTGTGGACCGGCATGAAGACGATCCAGGAAGTCGTCGAGTCGTCGTCTTCCGTGTACGTCGATCCGGACCGCGTGAAGATCGTGCTGCCGACCGATTTCGACATGCCGCCGGGCGGCCTGCACATCCGCTGGCCCGACGCGCCGCTGGAGCAGGAAGCGCGGCTGATGGACCACAAGTGGTACGCGGCGCTGGCCTATGTGCGTGCGAACAAGCTCAACCACAACGTCATCGAAGGCCCGCGCGACCGCTTCGGCATCATCGCCAGCGGCAAGGCCTACAACGACACGCGCCAGGCGCTGGCGGATCTCGGCCTGGACGAAGCCACCTGCCGTGCCGTCGGCATCCGCCTGCACAAGGTCAACGTGGTCTGGCCGCTCGAAGCGACGATCACGCGCGACTTCGCGCTCGGCCTGCAGGAGATCCTGGTCGTCGAAGAAAAGCGCCAGGTCATCGAGTACCAGATCAAGGAAGAGCTCTACAACTGGCGCCCGGACGTGCGGCCGAACGTGCTCGGCAAGTTCGACGAGCCCGACGGCGACAACAGCGGCGGCGAGTGGAGCCGCTCCAACCCGAGCGACATGTGGCTGCTGCGCGCCAAGGCCGATCTGACGCCGGCGATCATCGCCAAGGCGATCGCCAAGCGCTTGAAGAAACTCGGCCTCGCGCCCGCCGGCAGCGACATCGCCGCGCGCATGGACCAGCGCATCGCCGTCATCGAAGCGCGCGAGAAGTCGCTCGCCGCAACGCCATCCGGCGGCGCCGAGCGCGCGCCGTGGTTCTGCTCGGGCTGCCCGCACAACACCAGCACGCGCGTGCCCGAAGGCTCGCGCGCGGTGGCCGGCATCGGCTGCCACTACATGGCGGTGTGGATGGACCGCAGCACCACGACCTTCTCGCAAATGGGCGGTGAAGGCGTGTCCTGGGTCGGCCAGCAGCCGTTCACGAAAGACAAGCACATCTTCTCCAACCTCGGCGACGGCACGTACTTCCACAGCGGCATCCTGGCCATCCGCCAGAGCATCGCCTCGGGCGTGAACATCACCTACAAGGTGCTCTACAACGATGCGGTGGCGATGACCGGCGGCCAGCGTGTCGGCGAGCGGCCCGAAGGCCACAGCGTCTTGCAGATCATGGCCAGCCTCGTCGCAGAAGGCGTGAAGAAGCTGATCATCGTCAGCGACCAGCCCGAAAAGTACGACGGCGTGGCATTGGCCGCGGGCGTGACGGTGCATCACCGCGACGAGCTCGATGCATTGCAGCGCCAGTTCCGCGAGATCGAAGGCACGACGGTCATCGTCTACGACCAGACCTGTGCCACCGAGAAGCGCCGGCGCAGGAAGCGCGGCACGATGGCCATTCCCGACAAGCGTGTCGTCATCAACGAGCTGGTCTGCGAAGGCTGCGGCGATTGCGGCGAACAAAGCAACTGCCTGTCGGTCGAGCCGATCGAAACCGAGTTCGGCCGCAAGCGCCGCATCAACCAGAACAGTTGCAACCTCGACTACTCATGCGTCAAAGGCTTCTGCCCGAGCTTCGTCACCGTCGAAGGCGGAACGCTGAGGAAGCCGAAGAAGGAACAGAAGGGCGACCTGTCATCGATGCCCGCCCTGCCCGACCCGGTGCTGCCGGTGGCCGAACAGGCCTGGGGCATCGTCGTCGGCGGCGTCGGTGGCACGGGGGTCATCACCGTCGGCCAATTGCTCGGCATGGCGGCGCACATGGAGGGCAAGGGCATCGTCACCCAAGACGCGGGCGGCCTGGCGCAAAAAGGCGGCGCGACCTGGAGCCACATCCAGATCGCCAACCGGCCCGACGCGATCTTCACGACCAAGGTCGATACCGCGAAGGCCGATCTGGTGATCGCCTGCGATTCCATCGTCGGCGCCAGCAAGTACACGCTGTCGGCGATGCAGGCCGGCCGCACCTACGTGGCGCTGAACACACACGCCACCCCGACGGCCGCCTTCGTGCACAACGCCGACTGGCAGTTCCCGGCATCGCAGTGCGAAAGCGCCATCAAGCAGAGCGTCGGCGAGACGCTGGTCGGCGCCTTCGATGCCGAGCAGGCCGCGGTGCAACTGGTCGGCGACTCGATCTATACCAACCCGCTGCTGCTCGGCTACGCGTGGCAGCAGGGCCGCGTGCCGCTGTCGCACGCGTCGCTGATGCGGGCGATGGAGTTGAACGGCGTGCAGATCGACAACAACAAGGCCGCTTTCGAGTGGGGCCGGCGCTGCGCGCACGATCTGGCTTCGGTGCAGGCGCTGTTCAAAGCGGCGCAGGTGATTCAGTTCGTCAAGAAGCCGTCTCTCGAAGAGATGATCGCCAAGCGCGTCGACTTCCTCACCGGCTACCAGAACGCTGCCTACGCCGCCGACTACAAGGCCTTCGTCGACAAGGTGCGTGCGGCTGAATCGAAACTCGGCACCACGACCAAGCTCAGCGAAGCCGTGGCGCACTACCTGTTCAAGCTGATGGCCTACAAGGACGAGTACGAGGTCGCGCGTCTGCACACCGACCCCGCGTTCACGCAGAAGATCGCCGATATGTTCGACGGTGACGTGAAGATCGTGCACCACCTCGCGCCGCCGGCCATTGCCAAGCGCAATGCCAAGGGCGAGCTGATCAAGCAGCCTTTCGGCTCGTGGATGCGCCCCGCCTTCACCTGGCTGGCGAAGATGAAGGGTCTGCGCGGCGGCGCGTTCGACCCGTTCGGCCGCAGCGAAGAACGCAAGACGGAGCGCGCGCTGATCGGCGAGTACCGCACGTCAATCGACGAGCTGCTCGCCACTTTGAGTGCTGAGAAGCTGCCGCTGGCCGTGGAGATTGCGCGCATCCCTGAGGACATCCGCGGCTACGGCCACGTCAAGGAACGTCACTTGCTGGCCGCACGCGCCAAGTGGGCGAGCCTCACCGCGCGCTGGCGCGAAGGCGCACAGGCCCGCGCCGCCTGATCTGCCGAGCGCGTGCCCCCGTGAACATGGGGGCACGCGCGACGGCTGCGCCCGTGAAGTGCCAACTAGTTCACACGCGAAGACGCTCAGCGCCGGCGTTGCTGTCGTGCCCCACCCACAGGCCACTGCTGCCCCGCGCTTCGGGGCTGTCGGCAGGTGCAGACCCGCCGCCACACTCCGCTCCCACAAACAACGCCCCAGGGAGCACGGTTCATGCGCAGCGCGATCAAGACAGTCCTCGGTGTGGCCACTTTGGCCGCAGCCAGCATCGCCACGGCGGCCCCGGTGTCCGGCCAAGGCGATTGGGAAACGACGCTGCAGGCGCGTGACCTCGACGGCAACGGCTCCGCGGACGCCTACTACGACACCACGCTGAACATCAGCTGGCTGGCCGACGCCAACGTCATCGGCTGGGTCGATTTCAATGCGGCCACGACCTGGGCCACGGGCCTGGACGTGGCCGGCGTCACCGGCTGGCACCTGCCGACCATCAACATCAACAGCTGCGGCACCGACGGCTACGGCCCGATCTTCGCTGCGGGCGGCGGCATCTGCGGCTACAACGTGCAGGCCGACACCTCCGACATGGCGCATCTGCATCTCGTGACGCTGGGCAACCCCAGCGCGTCCGGCCAAGTCGATCCGACGCTGCAGAACACCGGCCCGTTTGCCAACGTGCAGGCCTACGGCTATTGGTTCTCGCAGGACTACGCGGTCAACCCGTGGAGCAGTGAGCAGGTGACGAGCGAAGCCTGGCGCTACAGCTTCCACGCTGGGCGCCAGGACAACCTGGACAAGAGTGCGCTGCTCTTCGCCTGGGCCGTGCACGACGGCGACGTCGGCCAGATCGCGGCCCCGGTGCCCGAGCCCGAGACCTACGCGCTGATGCTGGCCGGCCTGGCCCTGATCGTGCCGCTGACACGCCGCCGCCGTCGCGCCGGCCAGGACTGACGCGCGCGGTAGCGCCGCGCGCCGCCGCCCCCGAGCATCGCCCCGCGCTGCGGGGCGATCTTGTTTTTTTGGGGCAGACGGCTGGCCAAGGCCTCAGCCGACCAGGTAGCCGGCCAGCCCGAGCGCCCCCACCGCCACGGCGGCGCCGCAGACCAGGCGCGCCAGGGCCCACGATTGCCGATCGACCGCGTCGAGTGCAGCCTCGGGCTCGCCGCCATCCTCGTCGAGCCAGGCCGCGGTGGTCAGGTCGTGGTAGCGGCGCAGAGGATGCGACGCAGCCTCGGCCTCGTCGCTCGGCGGCAGCACGGGGCGCCGTGCCACCGTCGACGGCAGCCATGCCTCCGGCGGCCATTGGAAGCTGGGACGGGTTTCCTGGAAGTCGAGTTCGGCGAAGCCACGGCGTTGATCAGCGAGCAGTGCAGACATGGTGTCGGTTCCTCATCAAGGCCCCGGAACAGGTTGCTCCGGTGTCCATGAGGTCATTGCAGCGCTCGGCGCCTCCCATTGCGACGCCGTCTCGGCGGCTGCCGAGGGGTTACATCAGACGATCCGTAGACGATCGATCGTCGGTCGCCGCTGGCGGCGCGACACTGTGCCCTACGCCGTCCGAACGACAAGGTAGCGCGTAGCGGGGCCGCGGCTCACCTGCTGCACCAGCCCGAGCTGAGCCAGCGTCGCCAGGTGTTTGGAGGCGGTTGCCGGGCTGACGCTGCACAGGCTGGCGTAGCTGCTCTTGGTCAGGCCTCCCTCCTGCAGCCCCTGCCGGACAACGGTTTCGATCTGCGCCGTGGCAATCGGGCAGCCGGCGTGGCTTTGCCAGCGCGCTGAGATTACGCTTTCCTGCGTCAGTGCCTGCTCGAACGTGGTCTTGAGCTGGCGCAGCTCGGCGGCATAGCGCTCGCCGCGGCCTTGCTTGTGCATCAGGGCGAGCGCGGCCTCGCGCTCTTTGACGGCGATGCGCGTGTAGGCCTGGGCGATGCGCAAGTGGGCGCGAATGTGCTCGTCGGCGTCGCCGGTCGGCACGCCGAGGCGCAAGCGCTGGGTCTGGATCTCGCTCATCTCGTCGAAATGCGCCGCCAGCTCGCCCGGCAGCATGCGCTCGTAAATCAGCTGGTCCTGCTGGCCGAGCATCGTGCGCTTCAAGTTGCTGGTCGCTTCGCCGGCCGCCTTGTCGCCGCCCAGCGCCCAGATCGCCTTGGCCAGGCCGACGTGGGTGTCGCCATGCTGCTCGTCTTGCGCCAGGGCGTGCAGGTGGAAGCGCTTGTAGAACAGCTCGGCGAGGTTGAAGTGGGCGCGGCCCATCAGCGTCTTGAGCGACGCTCGCGTGGCGATGGTCAGGGCCTGCTGGTACTGGTGCAAAGCCTCGTCGAAGCGGGCCTCCCAAAAGTAGGCGATGCCCAGGTTGAGGTGCGTAGCGGACAGAGTCTGCGGTTCGACAACGCCGCCGTTTTCAGCGAACGAGAACACCTGTTGCGCGTACTCCTGCGCCTTCGGCGCGTCCTTGGCATCGCCATACAGAGCAACCAGCGAGGCCTGCGCGCGCAGCATCTGCTGCCGGTTGCCCGATCGTTCGTAAAGCAACAGGGCCCTCAGGCGGGCCTCTATCGCAGCCGACGTATCGCGTTCACGCTGGCGCTGCTCGCCCCACGCGCTCTCGATCATCGCTTGCAAATCCAGCGGCGCGTCGCACGACGCGCGAACCTCGTTGACGCGTTCGAGCAAAGCCTTGCATCGCGGGTCGCTGCGCCGCAAATACAGATAAGCCAGTCTCACCAGCGCCGTGAGGAGGCCCACGCGAGCGCTGTGAGTTCTCACGGCGCCGTCGTCGTCGCGCGCCACTGGTTCGTAGTGTTCGATGCTGGCGGTGTAGTCGGCAATGGCACGATCGACGTCGCGCGGTTCCACATGGCGCCCCAGCGCGCCGTAAACGTCGCCCAGCAGCACAGGGTCCGCGCTGCTCGAAGCGATACGCAGCGCTTCGTCCAGATGCTGCTGTTCCTGCTCGGTCTGACCGCGAACGCGTGCCAACGCGACGTGGGTAAGTCTGAGGCGCACCAGCGCGGCATCGGACGACGCGACAGGTTCGAAGCGCTTCAGCAAGGCATCGGCCACCGTGCCAGCCGCCAGCTCGTTGCAACCGCGCTCGATCACCAAGCTCATTGCCTCCGCGCTGCCGGTGCGAGCCGCGCACCACAGCGCAGCCTCGTAGGAGCGGCCTTCGAGCGCGGCAGCCATTGCCGCTTCGAGTAGCGCACGCTGCGCCGGCGCGTCGTCGGCCGACTCACGGCGGAAGGCGGCCTGCTGGAAGTGCTCGCACAACGCGGGCAGCGCGGTGTCGGCCGGCAACTGCAGCGCGACTGCGACTAGCTGTTCGCGGCCGCGCTCGACATAGCGATAGAAGCTGCTCGGCGCCACCTCCCACAGACCGCACAGGTGTTCGAACGCCGGTTCGCCGTCGCGGGCGCGGTAACGTTCAGGAAACGAGGACACGGCGGCAAAGCCGTTGTGCGCCATCACCGCGAGCAACGCCCGCCACGCCGCCGAGCCCAGCCAGGCATGGCGCGGAATTGGTTGTGCAGCATCGAGACCGTCCGGCCGCGCCTGGCTCATCAGCCAACCGACGAAGGTGCCCGCCGCCCAGGCCAACTCAGTGGCCTCCGGCGAGCGCAGGAACCACAGCGATGGCGCCGCGAAGCGCCGCAAGAGCCCACGCGCCAAGTGAGGGTGCTGCCGACACAACGCGGCCAAGGTGCCGACGCGGTGCGCCGTCAGCGCCGCATCCAGCGCCGCGTCCAGCAGCGCCCCCGACAGCCAGCCGGCACGACGGGCGCGCAAGTTACTTCTGGCAACTCTCGTCATCGTTCGGCCATCGTCTCGGTCTGCACGTTTGGGTCCAACAAGGTTGGGATGTCCTGAGTGGGGTTGCAGGGGCACAGTCGCGCCTCCCCGATTGTCAACAAGGAGCCGAACATGAACACTGAAGCACGCCCCCTGCTCACTTCCCAGGGCTGCGAGCCGCGGCCGATCACGCTGGTCGTCTTCGCGCCTTTCGACGGGGACGATACGCTGAGCCGCTACCCGGATGACCTGACCAACGACGTCAAGCAACACCCGCTGGTGCTCGCGCTGACCGAAGTGGCTGCCGCGGGCGTCAACGTCTGCGCGCTGGTCGATCGCGCCGATGACGACTCATGGCGCATCGACATTCCCGCTGGCGGAGAGCCTTGTTTCACATCGATGTGGAAGCAGCGCATGTCGTCGCCACGCTCGCTGGCCGGCCTGCTAGAGCACGCGATGCGGCAGCACCAGCGCAGCGCGATCGTACTCTCGATGGAGGGACACGGCGCCGGCTACCTGCCGGAGATCGATACCGCCAAGCTGGCGAAGACCCAACTGCCCAAGGTCAACGGCGAGCGTGTGTACTGGGTGCAGCGCCCCGACGACGAGGGCGGCGCCGCGATCTGGGATCGCAAGGGCGACAGCCCGCCGCTGCCGATGAACGAGACCCTGCTGCCCGACGGCCGTATGCCTGGCGCGGACTTCCCGATGTCAACCTGGGGCATCGGCTGGGCGCTCGCCGAAGCGCGGCGGCGCGTCGGTGGCAAGCAGGCCGACAAGATTGCCGTGGTGCACTTCAACAACTGCTTCAACTTCTCCACCGAGTTGCTGCACACGATCGCACCGCACGCCGAGTACGCCACCGGCTACAGCAACTACAACTTCTTCACAGCTGGCCGCTCCTACCCGGACGTCTTCCGCAGCGCGCAGGAGCAAGGCGCACTCAGCGCCGAAGCGCTGGCCCGCGCGCTGTGCGAAGGCAATCGTGCCGCTCTGGCCGCGCTGGCGCGGCCGCACCCCACGGTTGGCGGCATGGTGCAGCTACAGCGCTTGCCGGCGATCGCCGACGCCGTGGACAAGCTGGCCAAGGCGCTGATTGCCGCGCTGCCAACGCAGCGACCGGAGATCGCCAAGGCGATCCGCAAGGCGCAACAGTTCGATGCCGATGCCAGCTTCGCGCTCGAGGTGCCCGACAGCCTGACCGACCTGGCAAGCCTTGCGTTCAGGCTGTACGAGGCGCCGCTTTCCAACGCGGTGAAGGCTGCGGCGCAGACGCTCGGCCAGACGCTGGGCAAGATCAAGGTTTATGGCGACAAAGCCAAGCCCTGGGTTGACCCGACCGTGCTGTGGGATTTCAGCAGCAACGAGCTGGCGATGAACATCTACCTGCCCGACCCGGACCTGAGCGGCACGCTCGACTGGCGCGCCCCGTACTACTTCAACAAGCAGCCCGGGGCGTTGCCGGCGCAGCCCGAGGTCATTGACTTTCTGCGCAACACCGCCTGGGTGGACTTCATCCTGGCCTACCTCAAGGGCGTGCGCTTCGCCGGCCTGCGCTCACCGGTGATCCCGACTTTCCCGCTGGCCGACAAGCCCGGCGACTACTGCAAGCCCTGCTGACCGGCGTCAGAGCGATGCCGGCGACCCCAGCGGTCGCCGGCATGGCGTGTTGTGCACGCCCAGATCGTCTTGCTCGCGGACCGTGGCAGCATCGGGCATGCACCGACACAACGCCGCCCTGGACACGCTTGGATGCTCCGCCCTGAACATCCCGCCGGTGCTGCGGCCGCGATGAAACTGCGCTGGGCGTTGATCCTGATCGCGGTGCTGCCCCTGATGCTGGCCAGCGCCGCCGTGGCCTGGATGGTCAAACAACGTTCGCAGGTGCTGGCGGACCTGCAGCTGAAGGCGGTCGAGCCTGTGCTGCTGGCCGCGCGCAAGGCCGAGCTGCAGAGCTATGTGAATCTGGCGCGCAGTTCCGTGCAGCACCTGGTGCGCGACGGCATGCCCGATGCCCGGTCTCAAGAGCAGGCGCTGGCGATCCTGAAGCGCCTGGAGTTCGGCCACGACGGCTACTTCTTCGTCTTCGATTTCGACGGCAACACCCTGCTCTACCCGCGCCAGCCGCAACTGCAGGGCCGCAACCTGCGCGACCTGCAGGACCGCGATGGCGGCTACCCGATCAGGAAGCTGCTCGATCAGGCACGCGCCGGCGGCGGCTATGTCGAGTACGAATGGGGCCGGCCGAGCACCGGCCAACTCGAAAACAAGCTCGGTTACGTCGAGCCGATCGCCGGCTGGCAATGGGTGCTCGGCACCGGCACCTACGTCGACGAGCCCGAGCGCGCGCGGCGGCGCATTGCCGAGGCGAGCAGCGATGCGGTGGTCGATACGCTCGGCCGCATAGGCGCGATCACGATGCTGTCGACGGTGGCGGTGGTGGCGCTGGCGCTGTTCATCAACCTCAGCGAGCAGCGCAAGGCCGACACCAAGCTGCGCGCCATGGCGCGCCAGATCGTGATGACGCAAGAGGCCGAGCGTGCGCGGGTCGCGCGCGAGCTGCACGACGGCGTCAGTCAGTGGTTGGTCTCGGTGAAGTACCAGTTCGAGTCGGCCCAGGACCGTGCGCGGCGCAGCGCCAGCGACCCTGAACTCGTGCGCACACTCGACGGTGGCGTGCAACGCCTGCGCGAGGTGCTCGGCGAGGTGCGCCGCATCTCGCATGACCTGCGCCCGGCGCTGCTCGATGACCTGGGCCTGGCGCGAGCGCTGGAACACCTGGCGCGCGAGTGGACCGAACGCAGCGGCATTCACATCGAGACCCGATGCGACGACGCGGGTGAGGTTCCAGAGGCCGTTGCCACAGCGCTGTTTCGCGTCGCTCAGGAGGCGCTGGGCAACGTCGAGCAGCACGCACGGGCCGAGCGTGTCACGCTGACACTGCAACGCAGCGCCGGCACGCTGCGCTTTGCCGTGATCGACGACGGCCGCGGCTTCGACACCGACGCGATGCTGCGCTCGCCGCGCGCCGGCCTGGGCATGACACACATGCGCGAGCGCATCGAGTCGCTCGGCGGACGCTTCGAACTGGCCAGCAGCGCCGCGGGCACGCGGCTGGCCGCTGTGTTCGCAGACTCAACGCTGACATGACTGCCCGTCCCATCCGCCTGATGCTTGTCGATGACCACCCGCTGGTGCGCGACGGCCTGCGCGCCCGGCTCGAAGCCGTGCCAGGCTTGCAGGTGGTGGCCGAGGCCGACAGCGCCGATACCGCCGTCGCGTTGGCGCAAAGCGCCTCACCTGATCTGGTGCTGATGGACATCGGCCTGCGCGGCGCCAACGGCATCGAGGCGACGCGCCGGCTGCGCGCCGTTCTGCCAGCGCTGCGCGTGGTTGTGCTGTCGATGCACGACAACACCGAGTACGTGCGCGAGGCCTTGCGCGCCGGGGCTGTCGGCTACGTGCCGAAGGACAGCCCGGCCGAAGAAATCGTCGACGCCATCCACGCCGTGATGGCTTGGCGGCCAGTACCTCGCAGCCGGCATCGCCGCGGCCCTGCAGCGCGCGGCCGGCGGCGGCGATGACACGCTGACGCCGCGCGAGCGCGAGGTGCTGGCGCTGATTGCCGAAGGCTTGTCGAGCAAGGACATCGGCGAGCGCCTGGCGATGGGTGTGCGAACGGTCGAAACGCACCGCACCAACCTGCGCCGCAAGCTCAACCTGGCCAGCGCCGCCGCGCTGGTGCGCTATGCGGTGGAGCGGTACCGGCGCTCGCCCTGACGGCGGCCGGCAGCGCCTACGTGTCCACACGCAGGCGCAAACACCGATGCCAAGGTGCCGCGTGACTGTCACATTCATGCGCTGCGCGTGTTTGCGCAGTCCACAAGATCATCCGCAGGAGACCCCATGAGCCTCGACGACACAACCCCCCGCCGCCGCAAGTTCCTCAAGGCGGCCTCCGCCGGCGCAGTGGCCACCACCGCCCTGGCCGCGCCTGCGGTCAGCCGCGCGCAAACCGTGGCCTTCCGCTTCCAGAGCACCTGGCCGGCCAAGGACATCTTCCACGAGTACGCGACCGACTTCGCCAAGAAGGTCAACGACATGGCCGGCGCGCGCCTGAAGATCGAAGTGCTTCCTTCGGGCTCGGTCGTGCCGGCGTTCCAGCTGCTCGACGCGGTCAACAAGGGCACGCTCGACGGCGGCCATGGCGTGGTGGCCTATCACTACGGCAAGAACAATGCGCTGGCGCTGTGGGGCTCCGGCCCGGCCTTCGGCATGGACCCGAACATGGTCCTGGCCTGGCACAACTACGGCGGCGGCAAGGCCATGCTCGAAGAGATCTACAAGTCGCTGTCGATCGACGTCGTCTCGTTCCTCTACGGCCCGATGCCGACGCAGCCGCTGGGCTGGTTCAAGAAGCCGGTCACCAAGCCAGAAGACATGAAGGGCCTGAAGTTCCGCACCGTCGGCCTGGCGGTCGATGTGTTCAAGGAACTCGGCGCCGCCGTCAACCCGCTGCCCGGCGGCGAGATCGTGCCGGCGCTGGACCGCGGCCTGATCGATGCGGCCGAGTTCAACAACGCCTCGTCCGACCGCCTGCTCGGCTTCCCCGACGTGGTCAAGAACTGCATGTTGCAGAGCTTCCACCAGAGCGGCGAGCAGTTCGAAATCCTGTTCAACAAGCCCAAGTACGACGCCTTGCCGGCCGAGTTGAAGGCGGTGATCGACTATGCGGTGCAGGCCGCCAGCGCCGACATGAGCTGGAAGGCGATCCAGCGCAACTCGCAGGACTACATCGAGCTGAAGAAGGCCAAGATCAACTTCTACAAGACGCCCGACAGCGTGCTGCGCGCGCAGTTGGCGGCGTGGGACAAGGTCACCACCGCCAAGGCCGGCGAGAACCCGTTGTTCAAGAAGGTGCTCGACAGCCAGCGCGCCTTCGCCGAGCGCGCCGGCCAGTGGCAGAACGACTACACGGTCGATTTCAAGATGGCCTGGAACCACTACTTCCGCAAGCCTGCCGCGAAGAAGGCTTGAGGGTATGAGGTGAGATGACGGGGCCACCGGCCACCGCCGGTGGCCCCGTTTGTTTTCTCGGCGTCGGGAGATGACTCAATGAAGAACCTGCTGCTCGCGGTGGACCGTGCGTCCACCTGGCTCGGCCAGGCTTTTGCGTGGCTGATCGTCGTGCTCACGTGCCTGATCTCGTGGGAAGTGTTCTCGCGCTACGTGCTCAACAGCCCGCACGACTGGGCGCTCGATGCGCAGATCATGTTCTACGGCACGCTGTTCATGATGGCGGGCGCGTACACGCTGTCCAAGAACGGCCATGTGCGCGGCGATGTGCTCTACGGGTTTTTCGTGCCGCGCACGCAGGCCACGCTCGACCTGATCCTGTACTTCCTGTTCTTCCTGCCCGGCATCGTGGCCCTCACCTGGGCCGGCTGGACCTTTGCCAACGAGTCGCTGCACATCCGCGAGAGCACCTTCTCGGCGACGCCGCTGCCGCTGTACCCGTTCAAGTTCATGATCCCGCTGGCCGGCGGCATGCTGCTGCTGCAAGGCATCGTCGAGATCGTGCGCTGCATCCAGTGCATCCGTGACGGCGAGTGGCCGTCGCGCGAGCAGGACGTCGAAGAAGTCGACGTCGACAAGCTGAAGGAGATGGTCCACGTCAAGGACGAAGACATCGCCGCGCTCGACGCGCTGGTGGTCAAGGCGGAGCACACGAAATGAAAATCCGCAAAGAACTCTGGTTCGGCTTCATCCTGATGGCGCTGATCGTCGCCGGCACCGGCGTCATGCTGCTCACGGCCAGCAAGCTCGAGACCGGCCACCTCGGCCTGATGATGCTGGCCCTCGTCGTCGTCGCCATCATGCTCGGCTTCCCGACCGCGTTCACGCTGATGGGCATGGGCATGATCTTCACTTGGCTCGCCTATGGCCGGGACTCGGGCAAGACGCTGACGCTGATGGTGCAGAGCGCGTTCAAGGTCATGGGCAACGACGTCCTGATCTCGATCCCGCTTTTCGTCTTCATGGGCTACCTGGTCGAACGCGCCAACCTGATCGACAAGCTGTTCAAGAGCCTGCACCTGGCGCTGGCGCGCGTGCCGGGCTCGCTGGCGGTGGCCACGCTGTTCACCTGCGCGGTCTTTGCCACCGCCACCGGCATCGTCGGTGCCGTCGTCACGCTGATGGGCTTGCTGGCCTTCCCGCAAATGCTGCGTGGCGGCTACGACGTGCGCGTCTCGGCCGGCGCCATCACCGCCGGCGGCTGCCTGGGCATCCTGATCCCGCCGTCGGTGATGTTGATCGTCTACGGCGCCACCGCCGGCGTGTCGGTGGTGCAGCTCTATGCCGGCGCGTTCTTCCCCGGCCTGATGCTGGCCGGTCTGTACATGCTGTACGTGATCATCCTGGCCAAGTTGAAGCCGCACCTGATGCCGCCGCTGTCGGCCGAAGCGCGCTTCGTGCCGCTGCCGCCGGCCACCGAGGCCGTCTCAAAGAGCGTGTCGAACACCGCCGTGCCGGCCTTGCTGCGCGCGCTCGGCCGGCGCGATCTCGGTGTGCAAAGCGGCTACCTGTGGCGGCAGCTCGGCGTGGCCGCACTGCCGCTGGTGATCGTCGCTCTGGTGGCGGCCTACAGCTGGCACCTCAACACGCAGCCGGCCGAAGTGCAGCTGGCCGCACCGGCCACGCTCGACGCCGCGCAGGCTGAGCCCGCACCTGCCGGCGGGCTGCAAGAACCGCCGAGCGAAGAGGGCGGCCTCAAGGAGCCGCCAGCCGGCGATGGGGATCTGAAAGAGCCCCCGAGCGAAGACAGCGGTGTCAAGGAACCGCCGGGGGCCGAAGGCGCTGAAGGAGCCACCAGGAACCGCCAGCAGCGAGACCAGCGCGTCAGCAGCGGCGGCGGTGCCCACAGCCGGTGTGCAGGAGCCGCCCACTGCTGCGGCCACCACCGAGCCTGCCGCAGCTGCCGAGCGCACACCTGCAACGCTCGGCTGGTGGATCGGCCTGGGCACCGGCGCGCTCGCACTGCTGGGCTTCTATGCCCTGCTCAGCTTCCAGCGTCTGGAGATCTTCAAGATGCTCTTGCAGAGCTTCTTCCCGCTGGTGGTGCTGATCCTCGCCGTGCTCGGCTCGATCGTCTTCGGCCTGACGACACCGACCGAAGCGGCGGCGGTCGGCGCCTTCGGCGGCTTCCTGCTCGCGGCGGTCTACGCCACCATCGCCAAGCGCAGCGACAAGGCCAGAGTCTTCGTCGTCTGGCTGCTGCTGTGGGCGCCGGCGCTGGCCTCGATCGTGTGGTTCATGCTGCACAAGGGCGGCTCGGTGGCACAGCCGGTTCCGGTGGCCTTCGGCACGCTGGCCGCCGTCGGTGTCGCCGCCTGGGCGCTGCTGGCCTACCGCCAGGCCGGCTTGCAAACTGAAGTCAAGGAGTCGGTGTTCCTCACAGCCAAGACCAGTGCCATGGTCTGCTGGCTGTTCGTCGGCAGCGCCATCTTCTCGGCGGCCTTCGCGCTGCTCGGCGGCCAGGAACTGGTCGAGCGCTGGGTGCTGTCGATGAACCTGTCGAAGACCGAGTTCCTGATCCTGTCGCAGGTCATCATCTTCATCCTCGGCTGGCCGCTCGAGTGGACCGAGATCATCGTCATCTTCATGCCGATCTTCATCCCGCTGCTCGACAACTTCGGCGTCGATCCGCTGTTCTTCGGCCTGCTGGTGGCGCTGAACCTGCAGACCGCGTTCCTCAGTCCGCCGGTGGCGATGGCCGCGTTCTACTTGAAGGGCGTGAGTCCGCCGCATGTGACGCTGAACCAGATCTTCGCCGGCATGCTGCCCTTCATGGGCATCCAGGTGATCGCCATCATCCTGCTCTACCAGTTCCCGGGCATCGGGCTGTGGCTGCCGCAGGTGCTCTACAAGTGACACACGCCAACGCGCTCGAAGGCATCTCCGTCTTCGAGCGCGGCTGGCTGTCGTCGAACAACATCCTGCTGCATGGCGGCGAGGGCGAAGCGGCGACGCTGATCGACAGCGGCCACTGCGTGCATGGCGAGCAGACGCTGGCGCTGGTGCGGCAGGCGCTGCGCGGGCGCGCGACGCTCGAGCGCATCGTCAACACCCACCTGCACTCTGATCACTGCGGCGGCAACGCGGCCTTGCAGCGCGCCTTCGGCTCGCGCATCGTCATCCCGCCCGGGGAGGCCGACGCGATCGGTCGCTGGGACGAAGACGCGCTGTCCTACCGCGCCACCGGCCAGCGCATCGAGCGCTTCGCGCACGATGCGCTGCTGCGGCCCGGCGAATCGTTGACCGTGGGCTCGCGCACCTGGCAAGCGCTGGCCGCACCGGGACATGACCCGCACTCGCTGATCCTGTTCGACGCACACGACGGCGTGCTCATCAGCGCTGATGCGTTGTGGGAAAACGGCTTCGGCGTGGTCTTCCCCGAACTCGACGGCGAACGGGCTTTCGACGACGTCGCGGCAGTGCTCGACATCATCGAGCGCCTCGCGCCGCGCCTCGTGATCCCCGGCCACGGTGCGCCGTTTGCCGATGTGGCGGACGCCGTGCACCGTGCACGCTCGCGGCTGGCAGCCTTCGTCGCTGACCCGGCGCGCCATGGACGCCACGGCGCCAAGGTGCTCCTCAAGTATCACCTGCTCGAAGAGCAGCAACAGGCGCTGCCCGATCTGCAGGCGTGGTGGTCCTCCGTGCCGTTGATCCAGCGCCTGTGGCGCCGATGGAGTCGGCCCGCAGGCACGATGGCCGCATGGTGCGATCAGTTGGTGCATGAACTCGCCGCCGCTGGTGCACTGCACCTGGAGGGTGGCCGCGTGCACAACCGCTGACGCCGAGGCCGCGATCGCACAGCTCCCCCTTCAGAGGGAATGACGAAACACGGTGGCTCGCCGATAGTGTCCTCATGGCACATCGCTCCTTCGTCCCGCCCGCAGCCACTGCGCCGCAGTGGCTGCGCCGCCTGCAGGTGCAGCTGCGGTGGATGCGGGCCGATGTGAGGCAGACGAACCGCTTGCCGCTGCTGCGGCTGGCTGGGGCGGTTCTGGTGGCACTGCTCGCGCTCGCCATGGCCAGCGGACTGGTCACCGCGCAGGAGCGCGAAGGCGCAGCAATTCACGACAACCGTGTGAAGTGACGCGCGCTGTCTCCACAAAGCCGATGAAGACGTGACAAAGTTCCCTTGCCACGGTCTCGTTCCGCCTCAGCTGTATCGCCAAGTTAGGTGATCACCATGAGGGCAAGGTTTCGTGACACCACCTTGCGTCAAGTGCGCACGATGCGACTCCAACAAGGAATCGGCTCGTCATGCACATCTCGAACAAGTCCCCTGCGCTTCGCGCACGCCGAACGCGCCGCTCCACCGCGCCGACAGACAGCGACGAACGAGGCCAAAGGCTTGCAGTCCTCTCACTGACGTTTTCGATGGCCGCCGTGCTCGCCGCTTGCGGCGGCGCTGCCGGCAGCAACGAGCAAGCTGAGCAGAGCGAAGCCACGCCGGTGGCCGCCACATCGATGGGCGCCGCGACAACACGCGCGCAGGCACTGGCCGTCAACAGCTGGGTCGCCTGTGGATCGGAAGGCGACATCTGCACCGTGCCAGGCACCAAGGTCGTGCGCTACGGCGCCAACGGCACCTACATCTATAAGACGGTCACCGGCGCAATCGGCTGCGGCAACCATGTCTGGGGCGATCCGCTGGTCGGCGTCGCCAAGGCATGCGCCTATTCGTCGAGCACGGGCTTGCCGGCGCCGTCACCCTCGCCGGCTCCGGCACCAGCGCCTGCCCCCACACCCAGCGCGACCTGGGTCAACTGCGCCAGCGAAGGCGGCGTCTGTACCGTGTCCGGCACGCGCCAGGTGCGCTACGGAGCCAATGGCACCTATGCCTACAAGACGGTGACCGGCTCGATCGGCTGCAACAACGGCATCTGGGGCGATCCGCTGGTCAACGTCTTCAAGGGATGCGCCTATGCGACCGATGTCGCAACAACACCCGCCCCGGCGCCTGCTCCAACACCAGCGCCCGCCCCGGCACCTGCGACAACCTGGATCGCCTGCGCCACCGAAGGTGGCAGTTGCACCGTGCCGAGCACGCGTCAGGTTCGCTATGGGGCCAACTCGACCTATGTCTACAAAACCGTGACCGGTTCAATCGGCTGCAGCAACGACGTCTGGGGCGATCCGCTATTCGCTGTGCTGAAGTCCTGTGCGTACGCGAATACGGCTGAACCGGCGCCGTCACCAGCACCTGCGCCTTCACCAGCCCCTGCTCCAGCACCGGCACCAACCCCCGCCCCTGCGCCAGCTCCAACGCCGGCTGGCCAGATGACGCAGCGAGACGCAGTGCGTCTGGCCGACCAAGCCACCTTCGGCGCCAGCGAAGCGCTGCTTGCGCAGATGCGCACGCAGGGCGCTGCCGCCTGGGTGCAAGGCCAGATTGGCAGCAGCGGTTCCCGCTACACCCGCGGCAACGGCGACGCCATCCACACCGATGTCCAGGCCGTGTCGTTCTGCGAGCGCTTCCCCACGGCCAATTGCTGGCGTGACTGGTACTCCACCGAGCCGCTGACCTGGGACTTTTATCGCAACGCGGTGACGCAGCCCGACCAGCTGCGCCAGCGCGTGGCCTTCGCGCTGCAGCAGATCGTGGTCGTCAGCGGCAACGAGGTCAGCGGCACCTATGGCCTGCGCAACTACCAGAACATGCTGCTCGACAACGCCTTCGGCAACTACCGCAACGTGCTGAAGAAGGTCGCGCTGTCGCCGGTGATGGGCGATTTCCTCAACAACGCCAACAACGACAAGGCGGCCCCCAACGAGAACTTCCCCCGCGAGCTGCTGCAGCTGTTCTCGATCGGCACCTGCGAGCTCAACGCCGACGGCACCCTGCGCGGCGGCAACTGCGTGCCCACCTACGACAACGAGATGGTGCGCAACTACGCCTATGCGCTGTCGGGCTGGACCTATCCAGCTGGCGGCCGCGCCAGCTGGGGCTGCTGGCCGCAGGGCACCAACTGCCAGTACTACGGTGGCGACATGGTGCCGCTGGCCGCGCGCCACGACGCTAGCGCGCGCCCGCTGCTCGCCGGCGTGAGCAAGGCCGCTAACACCGACGCGGCGCAGGCCCTGGAGCGCGTGCTCGACAGCCTGATGAACCACCCGAACATCGGGCCCTTCATCGGCCGCCAGTTGATCCAACTCCTGGTGTCGAGCAACCCGTCGCCGGGCTACGTGCAGCGCGTCGCCGGCGCCTTCAACAGCGGCCGCTTCAGCACCGGCGACGGCCGCAACTTCGGCGCCGGCCAGCGCGGCGACCTGGCAGCGACGGTGGCTGCCATCCTGCTCGATGCCGAAGCGCGCGGCGACACGTCGCCCACCAACGGTGGCCGCCTGCGCGACCCGGCACACCACTTTGTCGCGGCGCTGCGCGGCTTCAACGGCAGCACCGACGGCGAACCGCTGGCGTGGTGGTGGGGCGAGACGCTGCGCCAGCACGTGTTCAGGCCGCCTTCGGTGTTCAACTTCTACGCGCCAGACTACCCGGTGCCGGGCACAACACTGGTGGGACCTGCGTTCGGCATCCACAACGCCAACACCGCGCTTGAACGGCTGAACTACCTGGTCTACCTGTTCGACTGGAACGGCTCT
>CAVTWT010000009.1:0-79660 GCA_963738425.1 uncultured beta proteobacterium
CCACGAGCACAGGCTACGCCGCCTGGGCCAGCAACAACAACATCGATTCGTATGCCGTCGGCGTGGGCACCGGCATCGCCAACACCGGCCCGTTGAACGGCATCCACAACGTCGATGCCAACGGCAATGGCACGTCTGATGGCGCGATCATCGTGCCCGACCTGAACGACCGGGCTTGGCACTGCTGTCCACCGTGCCGCTCGCCTACGGCGGCAACGTCGTCAGCAGCACCGCCAACGGCAACGTGCTCGGCGCCGACGGCGGCTACATCCAGACGGTCACGGTGCGACTGGACACCAACGGCGACGGCACGCCCGACACCGACGTGACCTTCACGCGCAACCAGGCCACCAACCAGATCACCAGCAGCGGCACCTTCCCGGCCGGCTTCCCGGCGGCGGGTGACCTGTTGACGCTCAACGGCACGCGCGGCTTCCCGCTCGGTACGCTGACCTTCAATTTCTCGACCGGCGACTACACCTACTTCACCGGCGGCACCGCGGCCGAGGGCGATGCTTTCTCGTTCACGTTCGTCGCCCGCGACGGCGACGGCGACATCACGGCACCGGCGACGCTGACCGTCGAGATCGCCGACGGCCACCCGGTCGCGCGCCCCGACACCGACACATTGACCGCCAACCAGACCAGCTTGTCCGGCAACGTCATCTCGGGGCTGGGCACCGATGCCGGCTTGGCGCTCGGCGGCACGCTGACCAACTTCTCACCGAGCGGTGCCGGTGTCGACGACGCGATCGACAGCGCGCAGGTTTTCAGCATCGTCTTCAAGGGCGTGACCTACACGCTCGGCACCAATGCGTCGGGCAGCGGCACCGGCTTCACCTGGAGCGTCGCCGGCGGCCAGCTCACCTGGGCAGCCGCCAGCGGCGGCGAGCAACTGGTCTTCGCCGCCACCGGCTACTACCAGTACACGCCGCCGGCAGCCGCCCTGCCGGTGGTGCTGAGCAACCCTGCGGTGACGACCTTGTTCAACACCGCGGGCAATGCCGACGACAACGGCGTGGTCCTTGAGCGGCGTCAGCCGCACCGGCACGGCAACGACGCTGACCTACAACAACCCGGGCGGCACGGCCGACGACGGCGTGGGCGTCACCGGCAACACCGACGGCACGGTCGACAACCTCGAGACGCTGGTGGTCTCGTTCAGCCAGGCCACGCACCCGCGCGGCGTGCAGGGCGTCAGCTTCTTCGTCAACGTTGACCAGAAAGCAACCTGGGCGACAACGGATCGGGCACGATCCGATCGCTGACCTACACCGTCTACGACGTGGCCGGCAACGAACTCGGCCAGTTCTACAGCACCGGCGAAGGCACAGTGACGATCCCGGCGCAGTACAGCAACATCGGCCGCATCGAGATCGAAGCCAACAGCGCCGCCGACGCGCGCATCACCAGCGTCAGCTTCTCGTCGGTCAACCTCAACACCGGCGGCGGCGGAAGTGGCGCCGGTCGAAGTGGGCTACACGCTGACCGACACCGACGGCGACAGCAGCAGCTCGACACTGACGCTGCGCACGATGACGAACAATCTGTTCGGCGACGGCGCCGCCAACAGCATCACCGGCACCGCGGCCAACGACCGCATCGACGGCGGCGCCGGCAACGACACGCTCAATGGTGCGGCCGGCAATGACCTGCTCATCGGCGGCACCGGCAACGACACCTTGGCCGGCAACGACGGCGCTGACGAGCTGCGCGGCGGCTCCGGCAGCGACCTCCTCGACGGCGGCAACGGCAACGACATCCTCGTCGGCGGCATGGGCAACGACGCACTGACCGGCGGCGCCGGCGCCGATGTCTTCCGCTGGGAACTTGCCGACCGCGGCGTGGCGGGCAGCCCGGCGACCGACACCGTGGCCGACTTCAACACCGCACAAGGCGACCGGCTCGACCTGCGCGACCTGCTGCAAGGCGAGACGCTGGACGGCGGCGCGATCGGCAACCTCTCGAACTACCTGTTCGTCGAGCGCACCGGCAGCAACACCACGGTGCATATCTCCAGCAACGGCGGTTTCACCTCGGGCTACAACGCCGGCGCCGAAGACCAGACGATCGTGTTGACCGGCATCGACCTCACATCGACCGGTACGTTGACGAGCCAGCAGGTGATTCAGGATCTGCTGAACAACAACCGGCTGAGCGTCGATCCCTGATGTTCAGCGCCCTGTCCCGCGCGCGGGGCAGGGGCCGCCCCCGTACGGCTCAACGCGCAAACTACCTTTCAGGGTGTTGGTTGCGGTGACGCTGGCGAGCCACGGACCCTTGTGCAGCACTTGGCGCCTTCAGAGTTGCAGCTGACCGCGCCGGACAAGCGGCCGCAGACCGAACTGCGTGCGCGGCTGGGTGACCCGCCGGCTTGACGCCAGCCCCCTTTCACTGTGCCGTCAACGTTCGCGCAGGATCAGGCCGGTTGCCGCTCAGCGCACGGCGCACACCCTTGAAGCACGCGCACGTCCACCGGCTTGATCCAGTACTCGAAGGCGCCGAGGCTCATCGCCTTGATGATGTCGATCGTCAGCTCGTCGCCGGTGAGGATCGTCACGCGCAGCCGGCGCGTGGCGATGTCCTCGCTGATCTGGCGCACCACGTCGAGGCCGGACATGTCGGGCAGGTGCATGTCGAGCAGCACGAAGTCGGGGCGTTCGCTGCGCACCAGGCGCACGCCGTCGAGCCCGGTGGCGGCACGGATCAACTGCACCCCGGGAAAACCGGCCAGGCCGCCTTCGACCATCACGAAGTTGAGGTCGACGTTTCGATGTAGAGAACCTTGCCGCGCAGCTCGGCATCCAGGGGGTCATCAGCAGGCGAGGATGGCATCGCAGGCGGTTCAAGCTGTTGAACATCCGGTGAGGCCGGCGATCATAGGCGTGCCGCGCGCGCCCGGTCATCAGGCCGAAACCGGGGGCGGCGACACCTCGCTCCACAACACGCCGCCGGTGGCCCAGTTGTGGCGCGCGATGTCGCTGAAGATCACGTCCACGCCAGCGGCGCTGCCGCCGAGCACGCGCACGCAGGCCGCTGTGAGTTCCTGCGCCAGTGCGCGCTTCAATTCAACGCTGCGGCCTTCGAACAGTTCGACGTGGAGGGTGGGCATGAAGCACTCCTTGAGTTGGTTCAGTCTCTGAATCCGGGGCAGAGGCGGTCGGCGCGGCGCAGCAATGCCGGCCATTCGGCGTCGCCGTCCCACTCGCGGCCGTCGCCGACCCATTGCTCACGGGTGCGCGTGGCCAGATCGTCGCTGACACGTGCGATGCGCTCACCCGCCGCCGCCATCGCCCGCAACTGGGCCTGTGCCGCACGTTCGAGGATGTGCATCAGCATGAAGGCCTCGGCGACCGTGCGGCCGACGGTCAGCACGTTGTACCGTCACCGATCCATTGGCGCTGCGTGCGCTCGCCACTTCGTCGGTGACGCATGCACGCTGCTGGCGGCCATCGCGGGATCTGGATTTGCGCCGCGCGTTCCAGCAGGTGCATCAGCACGAACGCCTCGGCCACGGTACGGCCGACGGTCAGCGTGCCGTGGTTGGCCAGGATCAGCCCGTCGAGCGAGCCGAGCGCGCTGACCAGCCGGTCGCGCTCGGCAGCGTCGAACGCCAGGCCCTCATAGGCGTGGCGCCCGAGACGCCGCCACAGGCGCAGCGCCGGTTGCGAACACGGCAGCAAACCCCATCCGAGCTCGGCATCGCCGCCAGCGTCTGGCCCCACAGCGTGTGCAGGTGCATCACGCACACGGCATCCGGCCGCGCCGCGTGCACGGCGCCGTGGATCGCAAAGCCGCTCGGATTCACCGGTGCGCCGGAGCCGTCGATCACGCGGCCCTGCACATCGACCTTCACCAGGTTGTCGGGCCGCACTTCGGCAAAGCGCAGGCCGAAGCGGTTGATGAGGTACGCGCCGGGCTCGCCCGGCACCGACGCGCTGATGTGGGTCCAGACGATGTCGTCCCAGCCGCGGCGCGCGGCCAGTCGATACGCGGCAGCGAGATCGCGTCGGGCGCCGGCTTCGTCCATCAGTGGGCTTCAGCCGTCTTCGCCGCTTCGATCGCGCCCGCGGTGTCGCCGCGCGTGCCGTTGAAGAACAGGTTCAGCACCACGGCTGCCACCGCCGTCAGCAGGATGCCGGACTCGAGCAGCGGATGCAGGCCATGCGCCATCTGCTGCGTCCAGCGCGGCGCCACCAGCGGGATCAGGCCGAAGCCGATCGACAACGCGACGATGTAGAGGTTGTTGCGGTTGCCCTTGTAGTCCACCGTCGAGAGGATGCGGATGCCGGTGGCCGCGACCATGCCGAACATCACCAGGCCCGCGCCGCCAAGCACGAAGGTCGGGATGCTCTCGACGAAGGCCGCCATCTTCGGCAGCAGGCCGAGCACGATCATGATGATGCCGCCGGCGACGCAGACCCAGCGGCTCTTGACGCCGGTGACGCCGACCAGGCCGACGTTCTGCGAGAAGCTGGTGTACGGGAAGGTGTTGAAGATGCCGCCGATCAGCGTGCCCACGCCGTCGGTGCGAAGCCCCGCAGCCAGGTCCTGCTGCGTGATCTTGCGGCCGGTGAGGTCGGAGAGCGCGAGGAACATGCCGGTCGACTCGATCATGACGACGATCATCACCAGCGTCATCGTCAGGATCATCACCAGGTCGAAGGTCGGCGGGCCGAAGGCAAAGGGCGTGACAACGTCGAACCAGTGCGCCTTGCCGACCTTGTCGAAGTTCATCTTGCCGAGCCCGATCGCGATGGCACAGCCGAGCACGATGCCCAGCAGCACCGAGATGTTGGCGATGAAGCCCTTGGTGAATTTCACCAGCAGCAGGATGAACAGCAGCACCAGGCCGGCGATCGCCATGTTGTCGAGGCGGCCGTAGTTCGGGTTGTCGGTCATCGGGATCGGCGCGAGTCAGCTTGACCGGCGCGCTCGCCGCCGCGGCGGCGGCCTTGGCGCTGTCGACCATCTGCACCAGCTTGGGCACGTCCACGCTCTGCGCCAGGTTCGGCGGGCCGCCGGCGGCCCAGCCCACGCCGACGCGCATCAGGCTGATGCCGATGATGGCGATGATCGTGCCGGTGACCACCGGCGGAAAGAAGCGCAGCAGCTTGCTGACGATCGGCGCGATCAGGATCGAGATCACGCCGGCACCGATGATGGCGCCGAAGATCGCGCGCGCGCCGTCCACGCCGGGCATCGCGTTGGCAAACGCCACCATCGGCCCGACGGCGGCAAAGGTCACGCCCATCATCACCGGCAGCTTGATGCCGAACCACTTGGTGACGCCGAGCGACTGGATCAGCGTCACCAGGCCGCAGCAGAACAGGTCGGCGCTGATCAGCAGCGCCACCTGCTCGGGCGTGAGCTTCAGCGCGCGGCCGACGATCAGCGGCACCGCGATCGCGCCGGCATACATCACCAGCACATGCTGCAGGCCGAGTGCGGCCAGTCGCGGCGCGGGCAGCTTCTCGTCCACCGGGTGGACGGCGTTCATCTCGCTCATGGGTGTCTCCTCGGAACCGGGTGTTTGTGTGGAGGGGAACGGGCTACTGCGTGGGCGCGCCCGCGTCGAACCAGCGCTTGATGAGCGCACGTTCCTCGTCGGTGATCTGAGTCGCGTTGTTGAGCGGCATCAGTTTCAGGATCGCCACCTGCTGGTTGACGGCCTGCGCGTGCTGCTTGAGCAGCTCGGGGGTGTGAAGGGCCACGTTCTTCTGCTGCAACTGCGCGTTGTGGCACATCGCGCAGCGCTGATCGATCACGGCACGCACTTCGGCGTAGCTGGCGGCCTTGGGCGCTGCAGCGCTGGCCGGAGCGCGGCGGCGGCGCAAGCCAGAACGCGAGTCCCACCAGCACCAGCGTGCCGACGACCGCGTGCTCCCACGGTGCGCGGCGGTGCTCGACATGCGCCTTGTGCCGGGCGACGAAGCTGTGGCGGATCAGCGCGCCGGCCAGCATCAGCAGCACGAGCACGATCCAGTTGTGCTTGCCGCTGTAGAGCCAGCCGTAGTGGTTCGACATCATGGCCACGATGACCGGCAGCGTGAAATACGTGTTGTGCACGCTGCGCTGTTTGCCGCGCTGGCCATGGATCGGATCGACCGGCTGGTTGGCGCGCAGTTGCGCCACCACCGTGCGCTGGCCCGGGATGATCCAGAAGAAGACGTTGCCGCTCATCGTCGTGGCCAGCATCGCGCCGACGAGCAGGAAGGCGGCGCGGCCGGCGAAGAGCTGGCACGCCAGCCAGGACGCGAAGATCACGAAGACGAAGACGCCGATACCGACGACGAGGTCACCGTTCTTGCGCTGGCCGAAGAGGCGGCAGATGACGTCGTAGATGATCCAGAACGCCACCAGAAAACCGAGCGCAGCGCCGATGGCCGCGGCCGGCGACCAGTCGAACACGCTCTTGTCGATCAGGAACGAGCCGGCGTTGAACAGGTACATGACCGTGAACAGCGCAAAGCCGGTCAGCCAGGTGCTGTAGCTCTCCCAGTACGACCAGTGCAGGTTCTCGGGCAGCGCGCGCCAGCGCGGCGCCACCATGTACTTGTTGGCGTGATAGAAGCCGCCGCCGTGCACGGCCCACATCTCGCCGTCGACGCCCTTGGCCTTGAGGTCGTCGTGCTCGGGCTTCGACAGGCTGTTGTCGAGCAGCACGAAGTAGAACGACGAGCCGATCCAGGCGATCGCCGTGATGACATGGGCCCACCGCAACAGCAGGTTGAGCCAGTCGAACAGGTAGGAATCCATCGCGGGCACGGTCCAGGGGATGACGCAATCGCTTGCGTTATCCCCTCACCACAGCGGGCTCTGTGAGGAGCGACCGTCGCAACCGCCGAATGGGTTCGGCGGGCACCGCGGCGACGATGGACAAAGTGTATACACGATCGTGTACAGAAATATGCGGGCTTTCCCTATTACGCTTTCACTTCAAGTCGGCCGCCTTGATCGCCGGCTGCCAGTCGGCAACCTGCTTGGCCACGAAGGCCGTGAACTCATCGGCGCCGGCCTTGGTGGCGGTGATGCCGAGTTCCTCGAAGCGCTTGACGATGGCCGGGTCGGAGACGATGGCCGCGATCGCCGCGGTCAGCTTGTCGGTCACCTCTTTCGGCAAACCGGCCGGGCCGCTGACGCCGAAGTAGTTTTCCGCCACCAGTTGCGGCAGGCCGAGTTCGGTCACGCTGGGCACGTCGGGCAGCAGCGGCGAGCGCGTCTTCGTCGTCACCGCCAAGCCCTTGATCTGGCCGGCCTTGACCATCGGCACGAAGGCGGTGATGACGTCGATGCCGAGCGGAATCTGCCCGGCGATCAGATCGGTCGTCATCGGCGCGCCGCCCTTGTACGGGATGTGCACCATCTGGATCTTCATCGCCGCCTTGCTCATCTCGCCGACGATGTGGCCGATCGAGCCCGGGCCGCCGGAGCCGAAGGTGTAGCCCGGCGTGGCGGCGGCCTTTGGCAAATCTTTCAGCGACGCCGGCCCCGTCTTCGGGTTGGCCATGATCAGCACCGGCGCCACACCGAGCATGGCGACGTGGGTGAATTGCTTGACCGGGTCGTAGGGCTTGGTCGGCACGGTGAAGGGGCCGATCGACGTCGGCGTGCTGTTGCTGAGCATCAGCGTGTAGCCGTCCGGTGCGGAGCGCACCACATCGAGGCCACCGATGGTGCCCCCAGCACCCGGCTTGTTGTCCACCACCACCGTCTGGCCGAGCGCCTTGGACAAGGGCTCGGCGATGGCGCGGGCGACGATGTCGCTGGCGCCACCGGCCGCGAAGGTGACGACCATGCGGATCGGCTTTTCGGGCCAGGCAGCGTGGACGGTGAGCGGGTTGACGACGGCCAGCGCGATGGCGGCGGCGATGAAGGTGCGGCGAAAGTTCATGGTGGTCTCCAGTGCGTGCGTTCGCTTGCAAGCGGCGTGCCGGTCAGCTGCCGCGGTAGGTGCTGTAGCTGTAGGGGCTGACGAGCAAGGGCACGTGGTAGTGGCCCTGCGCGTCGGCAATGCCGAAGTCGAGCTGGACCTCGTCGAGAAACGGCGGCTCGGGCAGCGCCACGCCGCGGCCGCGGAAGTACGCCGCAGTCTCGAAGACCAGGCGGTAGCGGCCGGCGGCCATGGTCTTCTCGTCGAGCAGCGCGCTGTCGGAGCGGCCGTCGGCGTTCAGTGCAAAGCTGCGCAGCGTCGTCGCACCGGCAGCTTCGACGCGCTGCAGCGTGACCTTCATGCCGGCAGCGGGGCAGCCGTTGGCGGTGTCGAGAACATGCGTGCTGAGATGGCCCATGGGATGCGGTGCGCGAGGCAGATCGGTTGCGGGATTCCGAAAAGTGTATACACTTTGGCATACACGTCAACCGGATTTCTCCGTGGCCAAGAGCCGAGCCCTCCTCAAGGTGGTGGCGCCAACGCCGAGCAGCACCCAGCGCATCGTCGCCTCGATCGTCGAGGCCATCGTCGAGCGCCGCCTGATGCCGGGCACCAAGCTCGCCGAGTCGCAGATCGGCGAGCTGTTCAACGTCTCGCGCACCGTCGTTCGGCAGGCGCTGAACCAGCTTTCGCGCGACCGCCTGATCACGCTCGAGCCGGCGCGCGGCGCCTTTGTCGCCCAGCCGGGCATCGAAGAAGCGCGCCAGGTCTTCGAGGCCCGGCAGCTGATCGAGGCCGGCATCGTGCGCGAGCTGTGCGGGCGCATCACGACGGCGCAGGTGGCGACGCTGCGCGCCCACCTGAAGCAGGAACGCGAGGCCGTGGCCCGCACCGACATCAGCGGGCGCACGCGGCTCCTGGCCGACTTTCACGTCGTGCTGGCGCAGATGCTCGGCAACGAGGTGCTGGCGCAGTTGCTGGCCGACCTGCTGTCGCGCTCGTCGCTGATCGCGCTGATGTACCAGTCTTCGCATTCGGCCGAACATTCGCAGGCCGAGCATGTGGCCATCGTCGATGCGCTGGAGAAACGCGACACGCGCGCCGCCGTCAAACTGATGGCGCAGCACCTGCACACCGTCGAACACAACCTGCGGCTCGACCCGCGACCCACCGACCTCGCCAAAGCACTGAACCTGACCTCTGAAGCCATGACCGCCCCACCCTCGCTTCGCTACCCCCGCGACCTCGCCGGCCACGGCCGCCACCCGCCGCATGCGCGCTGGCCCGGCGGCGCGCGCGTGGCGCTGCAGTTCGTCCTCAACTACGAAGAAGGCGGCGAGAACTCGGTGCTGCATGGCGATGCCGGCAGCGAACAGTTCCTGTCCGAGATGGCCAACCCGCCGGCCTTCGCGGCGCGCCACCTGAGCATGGAAGGCATCTACGAGTACGGCTCGCGCGTCGGCGTCTGGCGCCTGCTGCGCGAGTTCGAACGGCGCCAACTGCCGCTGACGGTGTTCGGCGTCTCGATGGCGCTCGAACGCTGCCCCGAGGTCACGGCGGCCTTCGGCGAACTCGGCCACGAGATCGCCTGCCACGGCTGGCGCTGGATCTCCTATCAAGGCCTCGACGAAGCCACCGAGCGCGAGCACATGGCGCGCGGCATGGAGATCATCCAGCGCCTCACCGGCTCACAGAGCGCTCGGCTGGTACACCGGCCGCGACAGCCCGAACACGCGCCGCCTGGTTGCCGACTTCGGCGGCTTCGAATACGACAGCGACTACTACGGCGACGACCTGCCGTTCTGGCTGCAGGTGAAGAAGAGCGACGGCGCGGCGGCGCCGCACCTGGTGGTGCCCTACACGCTCGACTGCAACGACATGCGCTTCGCGCTGCCGCAGGGCTTCTCGCATGGCGACGAGTTCTTCAACTACCTGCGCGACGCTTTCGACGTGCACTACGCGGAAGGTGACGAGCGGCCGAGCATGATGAGCATCGGCATGCACTGCCGCCTGCTCGGCCGGCCCGGCCGCCTGCGCGCGCTGCAACGCTTCCTCGACCATGTGCAGCGCCATGACCGCGTCTGGGTGGCGCGGCGCATCGACATCGCGCGGCATTGGAAGGCGACGCATCCTTTCGATCCGGCCACCGCTTTCGTGTGGGAGTAAGACAAGTGACCTTGACCCTCGAACAACTCAACGCCGCCACGCCCGCTGAATTCACGGCGCTGCTCGACGGCACCTACGAGCACTCGCCGTGGATCGCCGAGCGCGCGGTGTCGTCGCGGCCATTCCACAGCCTGGCCCAGCTCAAGCTGGCGCTGGTGAACGTGGTGCGCGAGTGCGGGCGTGAGGCGCAACTCAAACTGATCCGCGCCCACCCCGAACTCGCCGGCAAGGCGATGGTGTCGAAGACGCTGACCGCCGAGTCCACGCACGAACAGGGCAAGGCGGGCCTCACGGATTGCACGCCGCAGGAGTTCGCGCAGATCCAGCAGTTGAACGCCGACTACAACGCCAAGTTCGGCTTCCCCTTCATCCTCGCCGTGCGCGGGCCGCGCGGGCTCGGCTTGCCGAAGGCCGAGATCATCGCCACCTTCGCGCGGCGCCTGGACAACCATCCGGACTTCGAACTCGCCGAGTGCCTGCGCAACATCCACCGCATCGCCGAGATGCGTCTCGACGACAAGTTCGGCCATGTGCCCGAACTCGGCAACCTGGTCTGGGACTGGGCCGAGCGCCTGGCCACGAACTCCGACCCCGGCTACGCCGAACGCGGCGAACTCACCGTCACCTACCTCACCGACGCGCACCGCGCCGTCGCGCAGCGCCTGGCGCATTGGATGCGCGCCGACTGCGGCTTCGACGAGGTCGAGATCGACGCCGTCGGCAACGTCGTCGGCGTCTATCACGGCCGCGACCGCCAGGCCAAGCGCCTGCTCACCGGCTCGCACTACGACACGGTGCGCAACGGCGGCAAGTACGACGGACGCCTGGGCATCCTGGCGCCGATGGCCTGCGTGCGCGAACTGCACCGCCAGGGCCGGCGCCTGCCCTATGGTTTCGAGGTGGTCGGCTTCGCCGAAGAAGAAGGCCAGCGCTACAAGGCGGTGTTCCTCGGTTCGGGTGCCTTGACCGGCCATTTCGACAGGTCCTGGCTCGAGCAGAAGGACGCCGACGGCATCTCGATGCGCGAGGCGATGATCCACGCCGGCTTGTGCATCGACGACATTGCGAAGTTGAAGCGCGATGCCTCGAAGTACCTCGGCTTCGTCGAGGTTCACATCGAACAGGGGCCGGTGTTGAACGAGATGGACTTGCCGCTCGGCATCGTGACCTCGATCAACGGCAGCGTGCGTTATGTCGGCGAGATTGTCGGCATGGCCAGCCACGCCGGCACGACACCGATGGACCGCCGCCGCGACGCCGCCGCCGCCGCGGCCGAGCTGGTGCTGTTCACCGAAAAACGTGGCGCGGCCGTGCCGCACCTCGTCGCCACCGTCGGCATGCTCGACGTGCCCAACGGCTCGATCAACGTCGTGCCCGGGCGCTGCACGTTCAGCCTCGACATCCGCGCCACCACCAACGAGGTGCGCGATGCCTGCGCCGACGATGTGCGCGCCGAGCTGGCGCGCATTTGCGATCGGCGCGGCCTGCATTTCAAGCTCGAAGAAACGATGCGCGCCGCGGCTGCACCCAGTGCAGCGCCGTGGCAGCAGCGCTGGGAGCGTGCCGTCGAAGCGCTCGTGCTGCCACTGCACCGCATGCCCAGCGGCGCCGGCCACGACGCGATGAAGATGCACGAGGCCATGCCGCAGGCGATGCTGTTCATGCGCGGTCTCAACGCCGGCATCAGCCACAACCCGCTCGAATCGATCACCAACGACGACACCGAGCTGTGCGTGCGCGCCTTCCAGAATCTGCTCGACCAACTTGCCTCAGAACTGTCATGACCCAAGCCCACTACAACGCCCTCGATCAATGGATCGACGCCCACTTCGACGAACAGGTGCGCTTTCTGCAAGCCCTCGTGCGCGTGCCCACCGACACGCCGCCGGGCAACAACGCGCCGCATGCGGTGCGCACGGCAGCACTGTTGAAGGAGTTCGGCTTCGACGCCGAACAGCACGCCGTGCCGGCGGCCGAGGTGCAGGCCGCGGGCCTGGAGTCGATCACCAACCTCGTCGTTCGCCGCCGGTACGGTGCCGGCAGGACGATCGGTCTGAATGCACATGGCGACGTCGTGCCACCCGGTGAAGGCTGGACGCACGATCCGTACGGTGGCGAAATCGCCGACGGCAAGTTGTACGGCCGCGCCTCCGCCGTCAGCAAGTGCGACTTCGCGACCTACACCTTCGCCACACGTGCCATCGAATCGCTGAAGACACCACTCAAGGGCAACGTCGAGCTGTACTTCACCTACGACGAAGAGTTCGGCGGCGAAGTCGGGCCGGGCTGGCTGCTGGCCAAGGGTGTCATCAAACCCGATCTGCTGATCGCTGCGGCCTTCAGCTACCAGGTGGTGACCGGCCACAACGGCTGCCTGCAACTCGAGGTCACGGTGCACGGCAAGATGGGCCACGCCGCGGTGCCCGAGACAGCGGTCGATGCGTTGCAGGCGGCGACGCTGATCCTGAACGCGCTGTACCACCAGAACACTCTGAACAAGCAGATCACGAGCAAGGTCAAGGGCATCACGCACCCCTACCTCAACGTCGGCGAGATTCACGGCGGCACCAACACCAACGTCGTGCCCGGCAAGGTCACGCTCAAGCTCGACCGCCGCATGATCCCCGAAGAGAACCCGGCCGAGGTCGAAGCCACGCTGCGCCGCGTGATTGCCGACGCCGTGAAGGACTCGCCCGGCATCACGATCGACATCAAGCGCCTGCTGCTGGCCAACGCGTTGACGCCGCTGCCCGGCAACCAGCCGCTGGTTCAGGCCCTGTGCACGCACGCGAGCACGGTCTTCGGCGAGCCGATCGAAGCCTCCGGCACGCCGCTGTACACCGACGCGCGCCTGTTCTGCGAACGCGGCATCCCGGCCGTGCTCTACGGCTGCGGCCCGCGCACGGTGCTGGAGAGCAACGCCAAGCGCGCTGACGAACACATCGAGCTCGAAGACCTGCGGCGCGCGACGAAGGTGGTGGCACGGGCGCTGGCGGACCTGCTGAGCTGACGCTGTGAGCAGCGCCGCTGCCGCAACCATCGACGACTACATCGCCGCGTTTCCGGAGGACGTGCAGCAACAGCTCCAGAAGGTCCGCCGCGCCATCGCCAAGGCAGCGCCGGGCGCGGACGAGTCGATCAGCTATCGCATCCCGACCTTCAAGCTGAACGGCCGCCCGCTGATCTACTTTGCCGGCTTCAAGACGCACATCGGCCTGTACCCGGTGCAGGCGGACAGCGCCGGTTTCAGCCAGGCAATGGCGCGCTACGCTTCAGGCAAGGCGACGCTGAAGTTTCCGCTCGACCAGCCGATGCCGCTCGGCCTGATCGCCACCGTCGTGAAGGCGAAGCTGCGCGTGATGCCGGTGGCGAAGAAGAAAATGCCGAAAGCGGCCGCCACATCCCGTTGACGGTCGAGCCCCATCGCTGAAGAGGTACAGATGTCCAAACTGCGTGTTCACTGTTTCGCCGTCTCGATCGACGGCTATGGCGCCGGGCCTGAGCAAAGCCTCCACAACCCAATGGGCGTTGGCGCCATGGCCCTGCACGAATGGGCCTTCGCCACGCAGACGATTCGCAAGATGTTCGGCAGCGAAGGCGGCTCGACCGGCATCGACGACGGGTTCGCCGCGCGCGGTTTCGACAACATCGGCGCGTCGATCCTCGGGCGCAACATGTTCGGGCCTGTCCGCGGCCCCTGGCCTGATGCGTCGTGGCAGGGCTGGTGGGGCGACGAACCTCCGTACCACACGCCGGTCTTTGTGCTGACCCACCATCCGCGCGCATCGATCACGATGGCCGGCGGCACCACCTTTCACTTCGTCACCGAGGGCATCCATGTCGCCCTCGAGCGTGCCCGCGAGGCGGCCGGCGACAAGGACATCCGTCTCGGTGGTGGCGTGGCGACGATCCAGCAGTACCTGCGCGCGCGGCTCGTCGATGAGATGCATGTGGCCATCGCACCGGTGCTGCTCGGCGCCGGCGAGTCGCTGTTTGCCGGGATCGACCTCCCCGGTCTCGGCTATCGCCGCACCGAACATGTGACCACGCCCGGCGCGATGCATGTCGTGCTGGCGCGTCAGGGGTGAGCGGCCGCGTCTTCTTTGCCTCGGCCGCTCGACTCAGAATGCGTGAATGAATCCGGCGCGGCCGAGGGGCCCCGCTTGCGTGGGACGAGCGGGCGTGTCGGGTTCGTTCACGGCTTCTCAGGCGCACCAGGCCACGAAGCGCGTCCACAGCCCGTGCAGGAGCGCCGATGCCGAGCCGAGCGCGATCAGTGCGCCGGCCGCGCGCACCGGCCATGCAGCGCTGAGCGCGCCCTGCCCGCTCGCGCGCCCCTCGAAGCGCCGCATCAACACCGGCCCGAGCCACAGCGCCGGTGACGACGCGGCGGCAAACACCGCCATCGCCACCGCGCCCTGCCCCGGTGTGGACGCCAACGCGGCGACGAGCAGGGCCGACTGCGACAGCGCACAAGGCCAGGCGATCCACAGCGCGCCAGCACAGGCGCTGCGCGCCGGGCCGATGACGATGCGCTGCCAGGCGCCGGTCTGCGGCGCCACCGGCGCCGCGCGGCGCTGCAACCACGCCGGCCACTGGCCGCGCCACAGCATCCACAAGCCACAAGCCAGCGCGGCCAGGTGCAGCAAGGTCCACAGCGGGCGCAGCACCGGCACGACCGCCAGGCCCTCGCGCAAGGCGCCGACGCTCCATGCGGCCAGCGCACCGCCGGCAGCGTAGCCGGCCACGCGTGCGATCTGGAACACCGGCTGCGACGCAGGACCGCCACGCGCCACTGCGGCGCAGGGCGCGGCGCACATGACGGCGCAATGCGGCAGGCCGGCCAGGCCCATCAGGCCGGCGGCAGCGATCAGTGCTTCGCTCTGCATCAAACGAGGCGTGAGAAACGCTCGCGCGCCGCGCCGTTGCTGCTGCCCAGGTAGCGGTCGAACACCATCGCCACCGCGCGCACGACGTACCAGCCGGCGGCGGTGACCTGCACCGCATCGTCATGCAGCCGCACGAGGTCATGCGCGGCCAGCGGCGCGAGACGCTTCAACTCGTCTGCGAAGATCAGCGGCACATCGATGCCGAACTCGGCCTGCACGTCGGCGAAGTCGAGCCGGCCGCGGCACATCAGGTCCATGATGATCTTGCGCCGCAGCAGATCGTCTTCATCGAGTGCGAGGCCGCGCACGGTGGCGAAACGGCCGGCATTGATGGCGCCGTAGTAGGCGTCGAGCGTCTTCGCGTTCTGCGCATGCGTGGCGCCGATGCGGCCGATGGCCGAGACGCCCAGGCCGAGCAGATCGCATTCGGGCTGCGTCGTGTAGCCCTGGAAATTGCGGTGCAGGCGGCCCTCGCGCTTGGCGATCGCCAGCGCGTCGTCAGGGCGCGCGAAGTGGTCCATGCCGATGTAGTCGTAGCCCGCGCGCATCGAAAGCGGCGATGGCGTGGCCGAGCATCGCCAGCCGCGCCGCGCCGTCGGGCAGATCGGCACTGACGATGCGCCGCTGCGGCTTGAAACGCTCGGGCAGGTGCGCGTAGCCGTACAGCGCGATGCGGTCGGGCGCGATCGCGATCACGCGGGCGATCGTGCGCGCGAAGTTCTCGGGCTGCTGCTTGGGCAGGCCGTAGATCAGGTCGACGTTGATCGATGCGAAGCCGATCTCGCGTGCGCTCTTCATCAGCGCTTCGACCTGCTCGAACGGCTGCACGCGGTGCACCGCCTGCTGCACCTCGGGGTCGAAGTCCTGCACGCCGAAGCTGATGCGGTTGAAGCCGAGCGCCGCCAGGTGTTGCAGACGCTCTGGCGTCGCGGTGCGCGGATCGACCTCGATCGAACACTCGGCATCGGGCGCGAGGTCGAAGGCCAGGCCGATCGCGGCCATCAGGCGCGACAACTCCGCGTCGGAGAGAAACGTCGGCGTGCCGCCACCGAAGTGCAACTGCGTCACACGCTGGCGCACGCCGAGCGCTTGCGCATGCAATCCGATCTCGCGCTCCAGCGCATCGAGGTACTCCGCGGCGCGCTCGTGGTGCCGCGTCACCACCTTGTTGCAGGCGCAGTAGTAGCAGACCGACTCGCAGAACGGCAGGTGCACGTAGACCGCCAGCGGCGGCGCGGCGTTGACCCGCGCCAGCGCCGCGCGCGCGGCCAGCGCCTGTTCGTAGTGCGTGCTGCCGTAGCCCTCGTGGAAGCGGTCGGCGGTCGGGTAGGAGGTGTAACGCGGGCCGTTGGTGTCGAGGCGGCGCAGCAGGTCGGGGGTGAAGACAGCGCTGTTCATCGTCTCACTGTGCCTGCCGGCGCGCAGGGCGGGCTTGATCCACGTCAGCCGCGGCCCCACGGCGGGGGGCTGACTACCCTTTTGCGGCCTGAGCCCGCAGCCAGTGCAGAAACGCCGCCACCGCCGGCCGCTTCGCATGCCGGGCGGGAAAGACCGCAAAGTGCGCCTTGACCTTGACCGCCTTGTCCAGGCCGAACAGGGGTTTCAACTTGCGCTCGGCGATGTGGCGGCCGGCGATGGTGGCGCTTTCGAGCGCCACGCCCAGGCCCAGCGCCGCGGCATCGATCGACATCAGCGCGCGATCCATGCGCAGTGCAAACCGATCCGGCGCGCGCAGCTCGGTGAAGGCCGTGAACCAGTCGGACCACTGCACCACGCTGACGTTGCTCTGGATCAGTGGCACCTCCATCAGCCGCTCGGGCCGCTTCAGCCGGTGCTCGGCAATGAAGGCCGGACTGGCCAGCGGCACGATGCTCTCTTCGAACAGCGGCTCGACCTCGAGGTGCGGCCATGACGGCACGCCATAGCGGATGTCGATGTCGGCCTGACCGAGCGCGAAGTCGCTCGGCGTGTGCGCGGCCGACAGGTTGAGCGAGATGTCCGGGTGCGCACCGGCAAAGTCTCTCAATCGTGGCATCAGCCAGAGGATCGCGATGCTCGGCGCGCTGTGCACGTACAGGCTGTTGCTGACGCCCTGGCGCAGATCTTCGGTCGCTGACGTGATGGCCGCCAACGCGCCGCCGACGCGCGCCAGGTAACGCTCGCCGGCCGTGGACAGGCGCACGCCGTGCGCGCTGCGCTCGAACAGGCGCACGTCGAGCTGCGATTCGAGGCGCGCGACCTGGTGGCTGATCGCCGAGGCCGTGAGGTGCAGCTCGGCCGCCGCCAGCGCAAAGCTGCGCCGGCGCGCCACGGCCTCGAAGGCGAGCAGGTTGGTCACGGGGGGAAGTGCTGCCATGGGACGCCGCCTTTGGATGACGAACCGTCATCTTAGGCTGACAAACGATCGTTTGCCGTCATGGCCTGCAGCGCCGAATATTTGCCTGTCAGAGACACCCACGAACACCCCTTCCACAGGAGACAAATCAGATGCTGCTCAAGGACAAGGTTGCCGTCATCACCGGCGGCGCCGGGATCAACGGCCTGGGCTTCGCCACGGCCAGGCTGATGGCCGCACAAGGCGCGCGAGTGGCGCTGCTCGACTTGGCGCGCGCCGAACCGGCTGCCGCGGCTTCGTCGCTCGGCAGCCAGCACCTCGGTCTCGTTGCGGATGTCACCGACAAGGCCTCGTGCGACGCCGCCATCGCTGCGGTGCTGAAGGCGCTGGGCCGCATCGACGTGCTGGTCAACAACGCCGGCATCACGCAGCCGCGCAAGACGGTGGACATCACGAACGCCGACTACGACGCCGTGCTCGACGTCAGCCTGCGCGGCACGCTGCTGATGTCGCAAGCGGTCATCCCCGCGATGCAGCGCCAGCAGAGCGGCTCGATCGTCTGCATCTCGTCGGTGTCGGCGCAGCGCGGCGGCGGCATCCTCGGCGGCCCGCACTACTCGGCCGCCAAGGCCGGCGTGTTGGGCCTGGCGCGCGCGATGGCGCGCGAGCTCGGCCCGGATTCGATCCGCGTCAACTGCATCACCCCCGGCCTGATCGAGACCGACATCAGCAAGGGCAAGTTGACCGACGAGAAGAAGGCCGAGATCGCGCAAACGATCCCGCTCGGCCGTCTCGGCGCCGCGGCCGACGTGGCCGGCGCCTGCGTCTTCCTCGCCAGCGATCTTTCCGCCTACTGCACCGGCATCACGCTCGACGTGAACGGCGGCATGTTGATTCACTGATCCCCACAAAAGACCCACACGGAGACAAACGACCATGCAACGCAAGACCTTCACCCGCACCCTGCTGGCCATCGCTGCCGGCGCCCTGCTGCCGCTGGCTGCCCAGGCCCAGACTGTCAAGCTGACGCTCGGCCACGGCGCCGCACCCGGCAACCCGCGCCATGAAGCCGCGGTCAAGTTCGCCGAAGTGGCCAAGGCCAAGAGCGCCGGCCGCATCGAAGTGCAGGTGGCACCGTCGGCGCAGCTCGGCGACGACGCCGCGATGCTGACGGCGTTGCGCACTGGAGCGCTCGACATGTCCGCCAACTCGCAAGGCGCCGTCGCCAATGCCGTGCCCGAATACGCCGCGTTCGGCATGCCCTTCCTGTTCACCAACGCGGCGCAGGCCTTCAAGCTGCTCGACGGCCCGCTCGGCAAGGAACTGGGCGACAAATCGGCCGAGAAAGGCCTGGTCGTGCTCGGCTACTGGGACAACGGCATCCGCCACATGACCAACAGCAAGAAGCCGATCGCCAAGGTGGAGGACATGAAGGGCCTGAAGATGCGCACGCCGCCCGACAGCGTGCTGGTGGACATCATGCAATCGCTCGGCGCCGAGGCGCAGCAGATCAAGTTCGCCGAGCTCTACGTCGCGTTGCAGCAGGGCGTGGTCGATGGCCAGGAGAACCCGCTGATGAACATCCACGCCAGCAAGCTCTACGAAGTGCAGAAGCACCTGGCGCTGACCAGTCACCAGTTCCAGATGACGCCGTTCCTGATGAGCAAGCGCAGCTGGGACAAGCTGTCCGAGGCCGACCGCAAGGCCGTGACCGAAGCCGCCGCGGAAGCCACCGCGCTGCAGCGCAAGCTGTCGCAGGAGTCCGACGACAAGCTGCTGGCCGATCTCAAGGCCAAGGGCGTGCAGGTGACCACGGTCGACAAGTCGGCGTTCGAGAAGGCCACCGGCGCTGTCGATGACAAGTGGCTCGCCGCTCCGATCGGCCCGTACGTGAAGAAGGTCATCACGGCGGCTCGCGCCAAGTAGTCCGGTCAAGACGAGCACCGGCCTCACGCGGGACCGGTGCCGCAAGGAGACAAAGATGAATGCGATCGAACGCGCCGTCGTCGGCCTGTGCCGCGCGGTGCTCTGGGCCAGCACGGCCGTGATCTTCGTGATCCTGTGCGCCAACACCGTGCTGCGCTATGCCACCGGCTCCAGCGTGCAGTGGGCCAACGAAGTGCCCGAGCTGCTGTTCCCGTGGCTGGTGATGGCCGGCGTGGTGCTGGCCGCGGTGCACGGCGCGCACATCACGACCACCTTCATGATGGACGTGTTGCCGGCCAAGGTGCGGCGCGTGGTCGCCAGCGCGAGCTGGCTCGTCGTGGCGGGCCTGTACGGCACGCTCGCGGTGGCGACATTTCGCATGCTCGACATCGTGCACGACGAGAAGTCGCCGATCCTGCAGCTGCCGGGCTCGATCACCTACGCCTGCGTGATGGGCGGCATGGTGCTGCTGGCGCTGTTGGCCTTGCAGTCGGCCTGGCAGGCCTGGGTTGCCCAGCCCGAGCCCGCGAACGACGCCGAACCCCACGTGCCCGTCGCACATTGGTAAGAAGGAGCAACCCGCCATGAGTGCATTGATCCTCGTTGTCTTCCTCGGCGCTGCGGTGATCGCGATGCCGATCGCCCATGCCCTGCTCGTCGCCGCGATGACGGCAGCTGCCACCTCCGACAAGGTGCCGCTCGATCTGCTGGTGCAGCAGATGGTGGCGCAGGTGCAGAGCTTTCCGCTGATCGCGATTCCGTTCTTCATGCTGACCGGCACGCTGATGATGGGCGGCAAGCTCGGCGAAGCACTGGTCGGCGTGCTGTCGGCGCTGATCGGCCGCTTTCACGGCGGCCCGGCACAGGTCGGCGTGCTGTCGTCGACGCTGTTCGGCGGCGTCTCGGGCTCGGCTGTGGCGGATGCGTCGGCGATCGGCTCGCTGCTGATCCCCTGGCACAAGCGCCTGGGCTATCCGGCGGCGTTCTCGGCGGCGACGCTGGCCGCGGCGGCGACGATCGACATCCTGATCCCGCCGTCGATCCCGATGATCCTGTTCGCGCTGACCTCCAACGCCTCGATCGCCTCGCTGTTCGTCGCCGGCGTGCTGCCGGGCCTGCTGATGTGCGGCGGCTTCATGGCGGCGTGCTGGTGGGTCGGCAAGCGCCGCAACTTCCCGCGCGACACCACGCCGTTCGATCGCGTCGCGTTCCGCCGCCACCTGATGTACGCCAGCCCGGCGATCGTGTTGCCGGTGCTGATCATCATCTTCCTGCGCTTCGGCATCGCCACGCCGACCGAAGTGGCGGTGCTGTCCACGCTCTACGCGGGTGCGGTCTCGGCGCTGATCTACCGCGACCTCGGATGGCAGCGCCTCAACGCCGCGGTTGTCAGCGCGGGTCTGGCCACCGGCGTCGTGCTGCTCGTCATCATGGCCTCGGCGGCGATCGGCTGGCTGCTGACCTTCGACCAGATGCCGCAGGGCATCGCCGCCTGGGTGCAGGCCAACGTCCATGCCAAGTGGCTGGTGATCCTGTTGATGAATCTGCTGATGCTGTGCCTGGGCATGTTCATCGACCTGCCGGCCGCCGTGCTGCTGCTGACGCCCGTCTTCGTGCCGCTGGCGCAGTCGATCGGCATGGACATGACGCAGCTCGGTGTGATGATGGTCGTCAACCTCGCCATCGGCCTGTACACACCACCGGTAGGCACGACACTGTTCATCACCAGCGCGCTGGCCAAGGTCAAGGTCGGGCAGACGGTGCGCGAACTCGGGCCGTTCTACCTCGTGGCCTTTGCCGTACTCGCGCTGGTGTCGTACGTGCCGGCCTCGATACTCAAGTGATCTTCCTCAAGTGATTCCAAGGAGACCTTCGATGACTACCCACAAGGACACGCTCACCAAGCTCACGCAGTGCGCGTACCGCATCCGCCGCTACGCACTGCGCATGGGCGAAGTGCAGGGCCAGGGCTACATCGGCCAGGCGCTCGGCTGGGCCGACGTGCTGGCGGTGGCTTACGGCCACGCATTGAACCTGCGCCCGGCAGAACCGGAGTGGGAAGGCCGCGACCGCTTCCTGCTTTCGCACGGCCACTACGCCATTGCGCATTACGCCGCGCTGATCGAAGCCGGCATCATCCCCGAGAGCGAACTCGACACCTACGGCAGCGACGACAGCCGCCTGCCGATGTCGGGCATGGCCACCTACACGCCGGGCATGGAGATCTCCGGCGGATCGCTCGGCCAGGGCCTGGCGATCGGCGTCGGCATCGCCCTCGGCCTGAAGCTCAAGAAGAACCCGGCCTTCGTCTACAACTCGATGTCCGATGGCGAGCTCGACGAAGGCTCGACCTGGGAAGCGGCGATGGGTGCGTCGCACCACGCGCTGTCCAACCTGATCTGCCTGGTCGACATCAACAACCAGCAGGCCGACGGCCCTTCGGGCAAGGTGCTCGGCTTCGAGCCGCTGGCCGACAAGTGGGCCGCCTTCGGCTGGCATGTGCAGCGCGTCAACGGCAACGATCTCGCCGCGGTGCTGAAGGCTTTCGATGCCGCGCGTGCGCTCGCCGATGCGAAGCCGCGCGTGATCCTGTTCGACACGCTGATGGGCAAGGGCGTGCCCTTCCTCGAGGCGCGCGAGAAGAACCACTTCATCCGCGTCGATCCGCCCGAGTGGCAGCAGGCACTCGCCACCCTCGACCAATCCCAGCCCGAAGGAGTAGAAGCATGAACCCCCACGCTCACATTCGTTCGCTGCCCCCCAAGGGGGCGCAGGCCTCCTTTGGGGCGGCCCGGCAGGAGTCCTGATCGCATGAACACAACCACCACGAAGAAGCCGCGCCTGACCACCTCGGCGATGATCGCTTCGATCGCCAGCGAGGACCAGCGCGTCAAGGCCGCTCCCTTCGGCAAGGCGCTGGTCGAGTACGCCGCGGATCGGCCCGAGATCGTCGGCCTCACGGCCGACCTGGCCAAGTACACCGACCTGCACCTGTTCGCGCAGGCCTACCCCGAGCGCTTTTTCCAGATGGGCATGGCCGAGCAGTTGCTGATGGCGGCGGCCGGTGGCATGGCCAAGGAAGGATTCGTGCCGTTCGCGACCACCTATGCCGCGTTCGGCACGCGCCGCGCCTTCGACTTCGTGCACCAGGTGATCGCCGAGGAAGACTTGAACGTCAAGATCTGCTGCGCGCTGCCGGGGCTGACCACCGGCTACGGCCCGAGCCATGCCGCGATCGAAGACATCGCGATGATGCGCGGCGTGCCGGGGCTGACGATCGTCGATCCCTGCGACGCGCTCGACATCGAACAGGCCGTGCCGCAGATCGCTGCGCACAAGGGCCCGGTGTACATGCGGTTGCTGCGCGGCCAGGTGCCGCTGGTGCTCGACGAATACGACTACAAGTTCGAGCTCGGCAAGGCCAAGCTGCTGCGCGACGGCGCCGACGTGCTGGTGATTGCCAGCGGCTTCATGACGATGCGCGCGTTGGAAGCGGCCAAGGACCTGGCGGCCGACCAGGTCGGTGTCGCGGTGCTGCACTGCCCGACGATCAAGCCGCTCGACGAGGCTGCGATCGTCGCCGCGGTGCGCGCCAAGCCGCGCCTCGTCGTCGTCGCCGAGAACCATTCGGTGGTCGGTGGCCTCGGCGAAGCGGTGGCGAGCGCGCTGCTGCGCCATCGCGTGCAGCCGGCGGGCTTCGAACTCGCCGGATTGCCCGACGCCTTTCTCGACGCCGGCGCGCTGCCGACACTGCACGAGCGCTACGGCATCAGCCGCGAAGCGCTGGCGCGGCGGATCAAGGGCTGGTTGGGCTGACGGCTCCCGCTGCCGATCAGGCCGGCAGCACTTCGAGCCGGCCGCCTCGATCGGTCAGGGTCTTCGTCAGCAGCGCCGTCGCCGCGTAGATCGCATCGATCGTCGGCGTCGGCGTGTCGGTGATGCGCGCCAGCTCGACGACGCTGCCGACCAGGGCTTGCAGTTCGAGCGCGCGGCCATGCTCCACGTCTTGCAGCATCGACGTCTTGTGCGCGCCCACACTCTCGGCGCCGGCAATGCGTTGTTCGAGCGAGACCTTGAACTCGACGCCGAGCTTTTCGCCGACCGAGCGGGCCTCGCTCATCATGCGCGCCGCCAGATCGCGGCTCGGCGGGAAGCGGCAGATGTCTTCGAGCGTCGCGTGCGTCAGCGCGCTGATCGGGTTGAAGCTCAGGTTGCCCCACAGCTTGACCCAGATCTCGCTGCGGATGTCGCGCGACACCGGCGCCTTGAAGCCCGCGGCCATCATCGACTTGCTCAAGGCCTCGATGCGCGGCGTGCGCTGGCCGTCGAGTTCGCCGAGCGTGAAGCGGTTGCCTTCGATCAGCTTGACCACGCCCGGCTCGACCAGTTCGGCCGCGGGGTAGACGATGCTGCCGATGATGCGTTCGACCTCGATGCCTGCGGCCAGCGCACCATCGGGATCGACGCTGGCCAGCGTCCGGCCGTCGAACGCACCGCCGAGCTTGTGGAAGTACCACCACGGCACGCCGTTGATCATCGTCACGACAAGCGTCTCCGGGCCGAACAGCGCGCGCAAACCGGGCAACAGGTCGCGCACCTGATGGGCCTTGGTCGTCAGCAGCACCACGTCTTGCGGGCCGGCTTCGGCCGGGTCTTGCACGGCGCGCACGCTGCTCGCATGCTGCGTGCTGCCATCGGGCAGCAGCAGGCGAAAGCCTTGCGAATTGATGGCGGCCAGGTTCTTGTTGCGGGCGATGAAGGTGACTGGCTCGCCCGCCAGCGCGAGCTTCGCGCCGAGATAACCGCCGATGGCGCCGGCGCCGACGATGGCGTATTTCATTTCAGTGGCTCCAACGAGCATGCGTGAGCAAGCAAATCTCCTTCACCGCAGAGGCGCAGAGAGCGCAGAGGTCCGCAGAGGAATGCAAGACTGAATTTCTCTGCGTCAACTCTGCGTCCTCTGCGCCTCTGCGGTGAATGAAACTGAACAGCGGACGAAAACCCACGCACAGATCGCACGTCAGAACTCGCCGGAAACGAACGAGCCGAAGCCCAGGCCGATGCGCTGCGCCAGGCCGATGCGCTGCAGCTTGCCGGTGGCGCCTTTCGGCAGTTCCTCGACGAAGAGGATCTTCTTCGGCACCTTGTAGCCGGCCACGCGCTGGGCGACGAATTGCTGCAGCTCGCGCTCGCCGCATTCGTGGCCTTCGTGCAGCACCACCATCGCGGCCACCTCTTCGCCGAGCCGCTTGTGCGGCGCACCGAAGACGATCACCTGCGCCACGGAAACATGGTCGAGCAGGATCTCGTCGATCTCGCGCGGGCTCACCTTCTCGCCGCCGCGGTTGATGATCTCCTTCAAACGCCCGGTGATGCTCAGATAACCCTCGGCGTCCATCACACCCTGGTCGCCGGTGCGGAACCAGCCATCGACGAAGGCCTCTTCGTTGGCTTTCGGGTTGCTCTCGTAGCCCGCAGTGACGCTCGGCCCGCGGATGACGATCTCGCCGACTTCGCCGGGGCCGACGAATGCGCCGTCCTCGCCGCGGATGCCGATCTCGGGGCCGGCCGCGCGCCCGACCGAGCCGGGTTTGCGCTGCAGCGGCGGCAGCGGGTTCGATGCCATCTGGTGCGCCGACTCGGTCATGCCGTAGGACTCGATCAACGGCGCCTTGAACAGCGCTTCGAGCTCGGCGATCAGCTGCGGCGGCATGGCCGAAGACGACGAGCGCACGAAACGCAGCGGATGCCGCGCCACGACCTCGGCGTTGTGCTTGCCGCGGCTGGCGATCGCCAGGTGCATCGTCGGCACGGCCGTGTACCAGGTCGGGTTCGCCTCATCCATCCACTTGTAGAAGCGCAACGCGTTGAAGCCCGGCGTGCAGAACACCTGCGAGCCCGCCGACAGCGGCGCCAGCAGGCCGGCCAGCAAGCCGTGGATATGGAACAGCGGCATGATGTTCAGGCCGCGGTCCTGCGGCGTGAACTGCAGCGTGGCCGCGATCTGCCGCGCCGAGGCGCACAGGTTGGCCACCGACAGCGGCACGCGCTTCGGCCGTGAGGTCGTGCCCGAGGTGTGCAGCACCATGGCCACGTCACCGGCCTGGGCCGGGCCGCCACTCGCGCAGGGCGCCGCCGGCAGCGCACCGAGGCTGAATTGGCCAGCTGCGGCGCCGTCGGCGACCGCCAGCTCGATGACCTGCACGCCGAGCTTCTTCGCCGCTTCCACCGCCGGCGACGTGCTGGCGTGCTCGACGATCAGCGCCTTGGCCTGCAGATCGTCGAGGTAGAACTCGAACTCGTCGGCGCGGTACGCGGGGTTGAGCGGCGCGCTGGTGGCCGCGCAGGCGCAGGCCAGAAAGCAGGTCGCCATCTCGGGGCCGTTGGGCAGCACGATGGCGACGCGGTGATTGCGGCCGATGCCGGCCGCATTGAGCGACGCGGTGGTCGCGGCCACCAGGGCACGCAGGCCACGGTAGTCGAGCGGCGCGCGGCCGGGGGCGGCGATGGCGATGGCGTCATCGGCACCGGCTTGCAGAAGGTCGTGGAGTGTCATGATTGAACTGCTAGAAAACTGCCAAGCTCGATTCTTGCCGATCTTCGGGGCCGGGCGCCCCGACTCATGGTTTCACAGGTTCTCGCATGTCCGACGACTCACCCACCAGCCCCACCGAGGCGTTCCAGATCGCCAGAGCGCTGCTCGAAGGCTTCGACCGCCACTACCGGCTGTTCAGCGACGCCAACCGCGCGGCCAAACGGCGCTTCGAGCGCGCCGACTGGCACGGCCAGCAGCAGGCGTCGCGTGAGCGCATCGCGTTCTACGACGAGCGCGTGCGGGAAACCAAGAGCCGGCTGCAGATCGAGTTCGCCGCCGAGGTGCTGCCGATGGCGGTCTGGCAGCAGGTCAAGCTGCAATACATCGGCCTCCTGGTCGACCACCAGCAGCCGGAACTGGCCGAGACCTTCTTCAACTCGGTGACGACGAAGATCCTGCACCGCAGCTACTTCCACAACAGCTTCATCTTCGTCCGGCCGACGATCTCCACCTCCTACATCGAGATCGACGAAGCGCTCGGGCCGGCCACCTACCGCGTCTACTACCCGACGCTCGAAAACTGGCGCGAGACCTGGGTGCAACTGATCCGCGACTTCGATCTGCAGCTGGAGTTCGAGGATCTCGAGCGCGACGTCGGCGACGTGGTGGCCGAACTGCAACGCCGCCTGGGGGCTTGGCAGCCCCGCACCAGCTTCCAGATCCAGGTGCTGTCGAACCTGTTCTTCCGCAACAAGGGCGCCTATGTCGTCGGCAAGATCATCAACGGTGGCCAGCAGACCCCCATCGCCCTGCCACTGCTGCACACCGCCAGCGGCAAGCTGATGATCGATACCGTCCTGTACTCCGAAGACGACATGGAGATGCTGTTCAGCTACGCCCGTGCGTACTTCCTGGTCGACATGCAGGTGCCCAGCGCCTACGTGCAGTTCCTGCGAACGCTGATGCCCCGCAAGCCGCGTGCCGAGATCTACAGCGCCGTCGGGCTGCAGAAGCAGGGCAAGAACAGCTTCTACCGCGATCTGCTGCACCACCTGCGCCACAGCAGCGACCGCTTCCGCATCGCGCCGGGCGTCAAGGGCACGGTGATGCTGGTCTTCGACCTGCCGTCATTCCCCTATGTCTTCAAGGTGATCAAGGACTTCTACCCGGCGCAGAAGAAGACCACGCGCGAGAAGGTCAAGGGCAAGTACCTGCTCGTCAAGCAGCATGACCGCGTGGGCCGCATGGCCGACACGCTGGAATACAGCAAGGTGGCGCTGCCGCTGGCGCGTTTCGAGCCCGAGTTGGTCGACGAGATGCGCAGCTTCTGTTCAAGCATGCTGGAGATCGCCGACGGCAGCAGCCCGCAGGAAATCATCCTCGAGCACGTCTACATCGAGCGGCGGATGATCCCGCTCAACCTGTTCCTGAAGAACGCCACCGAGGCCGGCAACAGCGACGCCATCGAGCGCGCCACGATCGAATACGGCAACGCGATCAAGGACCTGGTGGCCGCCAACATCTTCCCCGGCGACATGCTGTGGAAGAACTTCGGCATCACGCGGCAGGGCAAGGTGGTCTTCTACGACTACGACGAGATCGAGTATTTGAGCGACTGCAATTTCAGGCACGTGCCACCGCCGGACGACAGCAAGGTGCAGACCGCCGACGGGGTCTGGTTCGACGTCGGTCCGAAGGACGTCTTCCCCAAAACCTTCGGCCCCTTCCTGCTCGGCAACGCACAGGTTCGCCAGGCGTTTCTGAAGCATCACCCCGAGTTGCTGGACCCCGACTACTGGAATCTCCACAAGCAGCGCATCCTGGCGGGCGCCATGCTCGATGTGTTCCCGTACGAGCCGCAGCGGCGCTTCGTCAATCAGCGCAGCGCGGTCGGGCCGGAGCCCGCGACAGCGAGCCTCTGATCGATTCAATCGCCCGTGCGCTGCTGCAACCAGCAACTCACGGCACCGGCGGCGGCGATGACCGCCCAGAAGCCGAAGAACGACAACGTGTACACCGCCTGGCGCGACAGCTCGATCGGCGCCCCGGCCAGCGTGTGCACGTCGGCCGGGTCGACATGGGCAAAGACAAGCAGCTCCATCACGCCCGCGGCGACGAAGGCGGGCCAGAGGACTTGCAGCGCGGTGCGGTTCACTTTGGCGTGGCCGCGTGATTGCGGGCTTGCACGGCCGGCGTGGCGGTCACCGTTGACAACACCGGATCAGGGTAGGCGATGGCGATGGCCAGCGTGGCAAAACCGGCAACCACCACGACCGCCGGACCGCTGATCACCAGCCACACCATGCCGTGGCGCCACCAGGGGGAGTTGTGTTGCTCATGCTGGATCTGCTGTCGGATTGTCAGCGCGGCACGACGAAGGTCGAGCGTTCGCTGATCTGTCGGCTGCGTTCGTCGCCTGCAGCCAGTTGCGTGATCTCGAAATCGACACGGTGCGCACCGCCGCCGACCGCTTTGGCCGATGCCTGCGGCACCTGCACCGTCAGCGGCATCCAGCGTGCCGCCGCTGGCCCGATGTCCACCTCCGACGTGCCGACGACCTGCGCACCGGGCAGGCCACCGACGCTGACACGAAAGCGCTGCGGCTGTTCGCTGGCATTCATGATCTGCAGGCGATAGACGTTCTCGATCCGTCCCTCGTCGACGATGCGCGCGAGCGCGCCGCGATCACGCACCACGTCGACCTTGAACGGCGTGCGCAGGAACAGGCTGGCCAGCACACTGGCCGAGACGACGACGAGGATCGCCGAATAGACCAACACGCGCGGACGAAACACGCGCCTCCATTCGGCAAAGCGCGACAGGTGCTGCTGCAAACCGTTCTGCGTGTCGTAGCGGATCAGGCCGCGCGGGTACTGCATCTTGTCCATGACACCGTTGCAGACGTCGATGCAGGCCGTGCAGCCGATGCATTCGTATTGCAGGCCCTTGCGGATGTCGATGCCGGTCGGGCAGACCTGCACGCAGAGTTCGCAGTCGATGCAGTGGCCGAGCTTGGCGGCCTTCAAGTCCGTCGATCGCCCTCGGGTGCCGCGCGGCTCGCCGCGCTCGGCGTCGTAGCTGATGATCAGCGTGTCCTTGTCGAACATCGCGCTCTGGAAGCGCGCGTACGGGCACATGTACTTGCAGACCTGTTCGCGCAGGAAGCCGGCGTTGCCGTAGGTGGCCAGGCCGTAGAACAGCACCCAGAACCATTCCCAGGGGCCGAAGTCGAGCGTGAAGGCCTCGGCCCACAGCGTCTTGATCGGCGTGAAGTAGCCGACGAAGGTGAAGCCGGTCCACAGCGACAGCGTGATCCAGGCGGCGTGCTTGCCGCCCTTGCGCCAGGCCTTCTCGAGCGCTCCACGGCCCGGCGTCGAGCTTCATGCGCTTCATCCGGTCGCCTTCGAACTGGCGCTCGATCCAGAGGAAGATTTCGGTGTAGACCGTCTGCGGGCAGGCGTAGCCGCACCACAACCGCCCGGCGACGGCGGTGAACAGGAACAGCGCATAGGCGCTGATCAGCAGCAGCGCCGTGAGGTAGATGAAGTCCTGCGGGTAGAGGACGAAGCCGAAGATGTAGAAGCGGCGCGAGGCCAGCTCGAACAGCACCGCCTGGCGGTCGTTCCACTGCAGCCACGGCAGGCCGTAGAAGACGAGCTGCGTCGCCCACACCAGGGCCCAGCGCCAGCCGGCGAACCAGCCGCTGACCGCGCGCGGATAGATCTTCTTCTGCTTCTCGTAGAGCCAGATGACCTGCGATTCTGGAGCCCCTCGTCCGACGGGTACGTCGGCCGATCCCCAGGGGGATGCGGGCCGGCTTGGGAGCGGCCCGGCGCGCGGCCCGCCTCACCATCGGGCGTCATGGAGTGCCGGCGACCTTGGTGCTCGCATTCGACAGCCGCCACACATAGGCCGCGAGCACGCGCACCTGCTCCGGCGTCAAGCGGCTCGCATGCGCCGGCATCATGTTGTTCTTGCCGCCGTTGACCATGGCGACGATGGTTTCTTCGCCCCAGCCGTGCAGCCAGACCTTGTCGGTGAGGTTCGGCGCGCCCATCGCGGGGTTGCCCTTGCCGTCGACACCGTGGCAGGCCGCGCAGGCGGTGAACTTGCTGCGGCCGAGCTGTGCGGCGACGCTGTCGTGCGGGCTGCCCGACAGGCTGAGCACGTACTGCGCGACGTTGCGCACATCGTCGCCACCGCCGACCGCGGCGGCCATCGGCGGCATGACGCCGTTGCGGCCTTCGGCGATCGTCTTCTGGATGTCGGCGAAGCTGCCACCCCACAGCCAGTCGGTATCGGTCAGGTTCGGAAAGCCTTTGCTGCCGCGCGCGTCCGAGCCGTGGCAGGCGGCGCAGTTGTTGAGGAACAGGCGCTCGCCGATGCCCATGGCCTGTGTGTCGGCGGCAAGCTGCTTTTCATCCATCGCCGTGAACCGCGCATACAGCGGCACCAGCGCGGCGCGGGCCTTGGCCTGTTCGTTGTCGTACTGGCCGGTGCTCGTCCAGTTCAGCGAGCCCGTCGCCGAACCCAGGCCCGGGTAGAGGAACAGGTACAGCACCGAGAAGACGACGGTGATGACGAACAGGAACATCCACCAGCGCGGCAGCGGATTGTTGAGCTCGCGCAGATCCTCGTCCCAGACGTGGCCGGTGGTGTTGTCATCGACCGCACCGACGACGCGCCGGCGTGCGGCAACGATCAGCAGGAGCACGCAGAAGACCAGCCCGAGGACCGTGCTTGCCGCGACGAAGAGCGACCAGCCACTGCTGAAGAAATCACTCATCGCTGTTCTCCTGCGCTTCGCCTTCGAAAGGCAACATTGCTGCGGCCTCATAAGCACTGCGCCGCCGCGCTGCCCACACCCAGCGCACGAGCCCGAGGAACAGCACCAGACCGCTCACGGTGACGGCGCTGCGGATGTCGTTGATATCCATGACGATTGCCTCTTTACTGTTTGTGCGCCGGGCCGCCGGTGCCGAGCACCTGCAGGTAGGCGATCAGGGCCTCGAGTTCGGTCTTGCCCTTCACCGCTTCAGCGGCGCCACTGACCTCCGCATCGCTGTACGGCGCGCCGAGGCGGCGCAGCGCCGTCAGCTTGGTCGGCATTTCCGCCGCGTCCACTGCCGCACGTTCGAGCCACGGATAGGCCGGCATGTTCGACTCCGGCACCAGGTCGCGCGGATTGATCAGGTGCACGCGATGCCACTCGTCGCTGTACTTGGTGCCGACACGCTGCAAGTCAGGTCCGGTGCGCTTGCTGCCCCACTGGAACGGCCGGTCGTAGACGAACTCGCCGGCCGTCGAATACGGACCGTAGCGCAGCGTCTCGGCGCGAAACGGCCGGATCATCTGCGAGTGGCAGTTGTAGCAGCCCTCGCGCACGTAGACGTCGCGGCCGGCGAGCTGCAACGCGGTGTAGGGCTTGACGCCGGGAGCGGCCTCGGTCGTCGAGCGCTGGAAGTACAGCGGCACGATCTCGACGATGCCGCCGATGGCGACCGTGATCAGGATCAGCACGATCATCAGGAAGTTGCTGGTCTCGATCTTTTCGTGACCGGTCGGTGCGTGTTGTGGGTTGGCCATGTGCTCCTCCTTCAGGCGTGCGCCAGCGCGACGGCGGGAATCGGTGCGGCCTTGGCTTGGCCGCTTCTGACCGTCATCACCACGTTCCAGGCCATCAACAACATGCCGCTCAGGTAGAGCAGACCGCCGAGAAAGCGAATCACGTAGAACGGGTACGTTGCCTTGACGCTCTCGACGAAGCTGTAGACCAGCGTGCCGTCAGGGTTGACCGCGCGCCACATCAGGCCCTGCATCACACCGGCGATCCACATCGCGGCGATATAGAGCACGATGCCGAGCGTGGCGATCCAGAAGTGCAGCTCGATGGCGCGCTTGCTGAACATCTCGGTGCGGCCGTACATGCGCGGGATCAGGTAGTACAGCGAGCCCATGCTGATGAGGCCCACCCAGCCGAGCGCGCCGCTGTGCACGTGGCCCACCGTCCAGTCGGTGTAGTGGGACAGCGCGTTGACCGTCTTGATCGACATCATCGGCCCCTCGAACGTGCTCATGCCGTAGAACGACAGGCTGACGATGAGGAACTTGAGGATCGGGTCGTCGCGCAGTTTGTGCCACGCGCCCGACAAGGTCATGATGCCGTTGATCATGCCGCCCCAGCTCGGCGCCAGCAGCACCAGCGAGAACACCATGCCGACGCTCTGCGCCCAGTCGGGCAGCGCCGTGTAGTGCAGGTGGTGCGGACCCGCCCACATGTAGGTGAAGATCAGCGCCCAGAAGTGCACGATCGACAGCCGGTACGAATACACCGGACGCTCGGCCTGCTTGGGGATGTAGTAGTACATCATCCCGAGAAAGCCGGCAGTGAGGAAGAAGCCGACCGCGTTATGGCCGTACCACCACTGCACCATCGCGTCCTGCACGCCGGCATAGGCGCTGTAGCTCTTGGTCAGCGACACCGGCAGCGCTGCGCTGTTGACGATGTGCAGCAGCGCGACGGCGAGGATGAAGGCGCCGAAGAACCAGTTGGCGACGTAGATGTGGCGGATCTTGCGCGTGCCGACGGTGCCGAAAAAGACGATCGCATAGCTGACCCAGACGACAGCGATCAGCAGGTCGATCGGCCACTCGAGCTCGGCGTACTCCTTGCCCTGCGTCATGCCCAATGGCAGCGTGATCGCAGCCGCCACGATCACCGCCTGCCAGCCCCAGAAGGTGAACAGCGCCAGCTTCGGCAGGAAGAGTTTGGTCTGGCAGGTGCGCTGCACGACATGGTACGAGGTCGCGAACAGCGCGCAGCCGCCGAAGGCGAAGATCACCGCGTTGGTGTGCAGCGGCCGCAGGCGGCCATAGCTCAGCCACGGAATGCCGAAGTTCAGTTCGGGCCAGGTCAGCTGGGCGGCGATGATCACACCCACCAGCATGCCGACCACGCCCCACAACACCGCCGCCAACGCGAACAGGCGAACGCTGCTGTCCTCGTACGCCGCACCGCTCGAACCCACCGTTGTTGCTGCCATCTCGAAGCCTCCTGCTCAAACTGTTTTCGATTTTTGAGGCGCAGCAGGCCTTGGACCTTGCGGTTCATCAAGCAGGATGCGCTCGCCCTCACCTTCGAGGTCGTCGAGTTGGCCTTTGTGCAACGCCCATGCGAACACGCCGACGATGCCGAGCACGAGCACGGACGACATCGGGATCAGCAGATAGAGGATGTCCACAAGCTACCTTGAAAGTCGCATCGCATTGATCACGACGAACGCCGAACTCGCCGCCATGCCCAGCCCCGCCGCCCATGGCGGCAGATAGCCCATCAGCGCCAAGGGCACGCAGGCTGCGTTGTAGAGCGCGGCCCAGGCCAGGTTCTGGCGCATCACGCGCACGGTGCGGCGCGCCAGTTGCACGGCCTGCGCCACCTCGCCGATCCGCCCCGACAACAACACCGCGTCGGCGCTGCCGCGGGCGATCTGCGCGCCGTGGGCCAAGGCAAACGACACGTCGGCTTGCGCCAGCACCGGCGCGTCGTTGACGCCATCGCCGACCATCGCCACCACCTCGCCTCGCGCCTGCTGCTCGCGCAGCGCGGCGAGCTTGCGCTCCGGCGTCGCGGCGGCCAGCACGTGGCTGATGCCCAGGCGGTCGGCCATGCGCTGCACGCGCTCGGGCGTGTCGCCCGACAGCAGCGTGACGCCGACACCGCAGCGCTGCAAGGCCTGCACCGCTTGTGCTGCACCGTCGGCCAGCGTCTCGTCGAAGTCGAAGGCCAGCAGCGGACCGCCCGTGCGACCGAAGCACAGCGCGCCGCCGCTGCCACCGAGCCACTGCGCCGAACCGAGCCGCCATGAACCGCCCTGCGCATCGAGTGCTTCGACGCCACAGCCGGGCACTTCATGCACGTCATGCCAGGGCGGCGCGGGCGTGGCCGGATGCGCCGCCGCGAGCGCCTGCGACAGCGGATGCGTAGACCAGGTCGCCAGCGACGCCGCCCGTGCCACGAGCGCGCTGGTATCGACGCCGTGACCGCCGTCGTCGAGGATCCGCACGCTGCGAAACACCGGCTGCGCCTCGGTCAGCGTGCCCGTCTTGTCGAGCATCACGTGCTGCACGCGGGCCAGCGTTTCCAGGGCCTCGACGCGGCGCAACAGCACACCACGCCGCGCCAATGCCGAGGTCGCAGCGAGCAGCGCCGACGGCGCGGCCAGCGACAGCGCGCAGGGACAGGTGACGATCAACACCGACACGGCCACCCAGATGGCGCGCGACGGGTCGATCTGCGACCACACCGCCGCCGCACCGAGCGCCAGCAACAGCACGGCGGCGAGGAACGGGCCGGCGATGCGGTCGGCCACGCGCACCGACCCGGGTCGGCGCGTCAGCGCCTCGCGCATCAGCGCGGCGATCTGCTCGTAGCGCGTGTCGGCGCCGACACGTTCGACGCGCTGCACCACCGGCGCGCCGAGGTTGATGCTGCCGGCCACGGCCATCGCACCCACCGCCTTGTCCACCGGCCGCGACTCGCCGCTGAGCAGCGATTCATCGACGCGGGTCTGCCCTTCCTCGATCGCGCCGTCGGTCGGAAAGGCCTCGCCCATCGGCACGCGCACGCGGTCACCGGGCACGAGGCGCTGCGCACTCACGGCCTCGACCTGGCCGTCGGCACCCAGGCGCCAGGCCACGCGGCCGGGGGCCAGTGCGAGCTTCTCGATCGCATCGACCGCGCGATGCCGCGCCCGCAATTCGAGCCAGCGGCCGGCGAGCAGGAAGCTGACGAACATCGTCAGCGAATCGAAATAGACCTCGCGGCCGAAGACGCCACCCGGATCGAAGGCCGCGCCACTCGAAGCGACAAAGGCCACGGCGACGCCGAGCGCCACCGGCACGTCCATGCCGAGACGGCGCGACTTCAGTGAATGCCAGGCCGAAGTGAAGAACGGTGTCGCCGAAAACAGCAGCACCGGCAGCGTCAGCGTCCACGCCGAGCGGTGCAGCAGTTGCTCCAGATCCGGCGCCAGCGTGCCGGCATCGGCCACGTAGACGGGCGTGGCCAGCATCATGACCTGCATCGAGCAGAACGCGGCGACGAACAATCGCCACAGCAACTGGCGCTGCTCGGCACGGCGCAGCGTGCGCGCCGCCGCCGCGGTGTCGGGCAGCGCGTCGTAGCCGGCCGCTCGCACGGCGGCCACCAGCGCCGAAGCGCGTGTGCGTGCCGGCTGCCAACGCACGGTGGCACGCGAGGCCGCGGGATGCACCTGCGCCTCGACGACACCGGGCACCGCCATCAGCGCCGCTTCGATCAAGCCCGCACAGGCCGCGCAGTGCAGGCCCGACAGTTGCAGCGACGACTCGGCCAGAGCCCCCTCGGCCTCGAAGCGCGTGAAGCGCGCGGCCTCGACCGGGTCGTCGAGCAGCGCGGCCGCGGTCACGACAAGCTGCTCATCAGCGTGGCCTGCAGCAGCGCGCGGCGATCGTCGTCGCCCGGCGTCTGGTCGCGTTCGGCAACGCGTGGCAACAGCGCAAAGACCGGATGGTCGTCGCGCGCCAGGCCGTCGAACACCGGCACGCCCAACTGCGCCTGCAGGCGCTGAGCGAAGCCGGCGGGCAGCTCCTCGCAGTCCACCGCGTCGTAGAGGTTTTCGAGCAGGCGCGCGGTCTCGGGGCTCAGCGGCACGTCGCTCTGCAGCCAGTTCGGCGCCGGCGTGATGTGCGCGACGCGGGCGCCGAGCGCCGACGCAGCGGCGTCGAAGCGGCGCGCAAACGCGCCATCGGTATGCGGTGCACAGCAGCGCAATGTTCTTGCCGCGCAGCCGCGTCGGCGCATCGGCTGCGCCATGCCGCAGCGCACGGGCCGATTCGACGAGCGTTCGCGCATCGGCGACATCGATCGCGGCCGATACGAGCAGGCGGCGTTGAAAAGTCGGGCTCACAGGCCGCATCGTCGATGCGACACGCGGCGTGGCCCTTGCGCTGCGTCAACAACGCCGCGCCGCGCGCCCGTTCACAAACCGTTCACACAGCGACACGGTCGGGTCGCATCCGATTGCCGGCCGCGCACAACACTGTCTTCACTTTCACAGGAGATGACCATGCTGCTCGACGCCACTGCTGCGGTTTGCCACGATGAGGTTTCGACGCCGGCGCTGCGGCGCGACGAACGCACCGAGGCCCGCCACGAAGCGCAGCGCCTGGCCGAGATGCTGGCCCTGGTCGCCGAGCGCGTGCCGCTGCAGCGCCGCGTCGTGCATGCGGGCGACACGGTGTACCGCTGCGGCGATGCTTTCGCGCACCTGTTCCTGCTCAACACCGGCTGCTTCAAGATCGTCAACAGTGCCGCCGACGGCCGCGCGCAGGTCGTCGGCCTGCAGTTCCGCGGCGACTGGCTGGGCTTCGACGGCATTGCCGGCAACCGCTACCGCTGCGACGCCGTGGCGCTGGACACCGGCGAGGTCTGGGTGCTGCGCTACGACCAGTTGCTGGCCGCCTGCGCCGCGCACCCGCCGCTGATGGCCTTGCTGCACGCCGAGATGAGCCGCGTCATCAGCCGCGACCGCGACAGCCTGATGGCGCTGACCACGCTCTCGGCCGACGCCCGCGTCGCCGAGTTCCTGCGCCTGATGGCCGACGCGCTGGCGCAGCGCGGCCTGCGCACCGACCACATCACGCTGCGCATGACCCGCGCCGAGATCGGCAACTACCTCGGCATGACGCTCGAATCGGTCAGCCGTGCCCTCTCACGCCTGGCGCGCCAGCACCTGATCGGCTTTGCCGACGGCGCGCGGCGCGAGATCAGCATTCCGGATGTCGATGCGCTGGCGGCTTTCGTCGGCAACGAGGCGACTTGCGGGGTAAGCGCAACGTTGCAGTGACGATTCAGCGGCTGCTGGCCGTGGCCCGCAGAACGGCTTCGGCCAGTTGCTCGCGCGTGAAGGGCTTGCGCAGCAGTGGCAAGGCCAGTGTCTCCATCTCATCGGCATAGCCCGACATCAGCAGCACCGGCAGCGCCGGCCGCAACTCGCGCATGCGCTGCGCCAACTGGTCGCCGCGCAGTCCGGGGCCGAGCATGACGTCGCTGATCAGCAGGTCGAATGGGGCTGTCGCCCGCGCCACCGCGTCGAGCGCGACCTCGGCGCTGACGCAGGCGAACACCTGGCAGCCCCAGTGCGACAGGAAGGTCTGCACCACGCGCAGCACTTCGGGCTCGTCTTCGACCAACAGCACCGACAAGCCGGGGGGCACCGCTGCGGTGGCGGCTGGCGCGGCCGCCTCCGCGGCGCTTGCCTTCGGCGGGCTCGGCAGACAGAGCGTGACCACGGTGCCCTCGCCGACGCGGCTGTCGAGCGCCACCGCGCCTTTGGACTGATGGATGAAGCCGTGCACGGTGGCCAGGCCGAGGCCCGTGCCGCGGCCGTCCTCCTTGGTGGTGAAGAAGGGCTCGAAGGCGCGGGCCAGCACCGCCGGGCCCATGCCGACGCCGCTGTCCTCGACGCGCAAGCGCAACGCCGCCGTGAGCCCACGCCGCCGCGTCGGCCAGCGCCGGTGTCTGTTCGCAGCGCGCGGCGGCAAAGCGCAGCACGCCACCGTCGGGCATGGCGTCGCGGGCATTGATGGCGATGTTGAGCAGGGCCGATTCGAGCTGGCCCGCATCAGCCAGACAAGGCGGGCAATCGGCCGCGACATTCACTTCGATTTGGATGCGCGCATCGAGTGTGCGCCGCAGCAGCGCCGCCAGCGGGTGCAACATGGCGCCGACGTCGATCGCGCGCGGCTGCAGCATCTGCCGCCGAGAAAACGCGAGCAGCTTGGCCGTCAATTCGGCGCCGCGGCGCGAGGCTCTCGTGGCCGCAGACACCAGGTCCTGCGCCAGCGCATCGGCACTGACGCAGGGCAGGTCTTCGAGCACCTGCAGATTGCCCTGGATCACCGTCAACAGGTTGTTGAAGTCGTGCGCGATGCCGCCGGTGAGCTGGCCCACGGCTTCGAGCCGCTGGCCGTGGCGCTGCGCCGCTTCGGAAGCCACGCGCTGCAACACCGTCGTCACCAGGCTGGCCAGCGAGGCGAGGAAGCGCTCGGCATCGGCGCCCAGCGCCGTGGCCTCGGTGGCATGCACTTCGAGCGCGCCGACGATGCGCCCGCGGTCGGCCAGCGGCACCGACAAGCGCTGCGTCAGGCCGCTGGCGGCCGACGGGCCGCGCAGCACGCCGCGCGCCGCCAGCTCGGCGGCGTCCGGCAGCGGCAGTGCCGGCCCGAACGCACCGGCGCAATCGACACGTCGGCCATCGGCATCGAGCACGAACAGCGCCGCGGCCTGGTGCATCGAGCGCCAACGCGGCGGCCTGCGGCGCTTCGCGCAACACGTCCACGCTGTCGCCGCTGTCCACCGCCAGGCGACCCATCTGCGCGATGGCTTCGGCATGGCGCGCCCGCTGCAGGGCCTGCTTGACGCGCGGGTACTCGCCGATGCCGCGGATGGCCGCGAGCACGAACGACCGCCCGGCGGCCTTCACGGGGCTGAGCGCGATCTCGACCAGCACCTCGCTGCCGTCGCGGCGGCGCGCCGACAGCTCCATCTGCTGGCCCATCGGCCGCCGCACCGGCGCGGCCTCGTAGGCGTGGCGCAGGCCGGCGTGGCGGGTGCGCACGGCGTCGGGCACCAGGGCCTCGATGTGCAAGGCCCTCAGCTCGTCGATCGAATAGCCGAACAACGTCGCCGCAGCGTCGTTGGCACGCACGATGCTGGCCTGCACTGTCGACCAGCAGCACCGCATCGGGAAAGGCGTCGCAGAGCGCGCTGGCGAAAGGATCGGCTTCGTTCATGTCGAGGTCACCGGCACCGCCAGCAAATAGCCCGCGCCGCGCACCGACTTGATGATCACCGCGCCGCTGTCTTCCGCTTCGAGCTTGCGCCGCAGCCGGCCGACCTGCACATCGACCGTGCGATCGAACGGCCCGGCCTCGCGGCCGCGCGTCGCGTCGAGCAGGAAGTCGCGCGACAGCACGCGGCCGGCGTGGCGGCACAGCGTCACCAGCAGGTCGAACTCGCCGCCCGTCAGCGCCACTTCACGGCCCGCGGCATCGGCCACGCGGCGCGCCGCAAGGTCGAGCGTGTACTGCGCGAAACGGAACCCCTCGGCCGCGACCGGCGCGGCGGTGGCAAGCGCCGGCGCCGCAGGCTGCAGGCGCCGCAGCACCGCCTTGATGCGCGCCAGCAATTCGCGCAAGTCGAACGGCTTGGTCACGTAGTCGTCGGCGCCGACCTCGAGGCCGACCACCTTGTCGATCGCGTCGCCGCGGCCGCTGACGATCACCAGCCCGCAGCGGTGGTGCTCGCGCAACTGGCGCGCGATCGCAAAACCGTCCTCGCCCGGCAGGCCCAGATCGAGCAGCACCAGCGCCGGCGTGTCGGCCCGCATCAGCGCCAGCAGGTCGTCGCCACGGTGCGTCTGCGAGACACGAAAGCCCTGCGCGCCCAGGTAGCGCGCAATCAGCTGCGTGATGTCGGGTTCGTCGTCGAGAACTGCAATGTGCGTCGTGCTCACGGCGTGATTGTGCATACACAGGGTTCTGGCTTGGGCCAGATCAAGGCGCCGGCCGGTTGCGCCCTGAAAAATCACCCGATGAACCACGAATCGCCGACGCAGCGCCTGGACCGGCTGCTGCATGCCAGCGCCGAGTCGCTGACGCGTGGCTTGTCGCCGGTGTCGCTGTCATTGGCCTGGGCCGATTGGGCCTGGCACCTCGCGCTCTCACCCGGGCGGCAGATGGAGCTGGCCGCGTTGGCCACGCAGTTGGGCCGCGACAGTGTGCGCGTGGCGCTCGGTGGCGAAGACGGCGAACCTGCGGGTGAAGCCGACGACGACCCGCGCTTCCGCCACCCGGCGTGGACGCAGTGGCCGTTCAATGCCATCCGCCACGGCTTTCGCAACCAGGAAGCGTTCTGGCGCGAAGCCTCGCGCCAGAACGGCATGACTGCGCACCACGCGCAGGAGACGCAGTTCTTTGCCAAGCAGTGGCTCGACATGCTCTCGCCGGCCAACGCGCTGGCGACCAATCCGGTGGTGCTGCAGGACGTGGCCGACAGCGGCGGTGCGCATCTCGTGCAGGGCGCGAAGAACTGGTGGCACGACGCCTTGGGCCTGCCCGACCCGGCGGTGCAGGCCGAGGCCGAGCGCTTCGCCGTCGGCCGCGACGTGGCTGCAACACCGGGCAAGGTGGTCTGGCGCAACCGGCTGATCGAGCTGCTGCGCTACACACCGCAGACGAAGAGCGTGCACCCCGAACCGGTGTTGATCGTGCCGTCGTGGATCATGAAGTACTACATCCTCGACCTGTCGCCGCACAACTCGCTGGTGCGATTCCTCGTCCAGCAGGGCCACACGGTGTACATGCTGTCGTGGCGCAACCCGGATGCGTCGGACCACGACCTGTCGATGGACGACTACCTGAACCTGGGTGTGTTCGATGCGCTGCGCGCCGTCGGCCGGCTGCACGGCAAACAGCGGCCGGTGCACGCGATGGGTTACTGCCTGGGCGGCACGCTGCTGGCCATCGCCGCCGCAGCCATCGCGCGACACGGCGGCTGCGAACTCGCCCGCGAGGTGCCGCCGCTGCGCTCGCTGACCCTGCTGGCCGCGCAGACCGATTTCTCTGAGCCCGGTGAGCTGGGCCTGTTCATCGACGAGAGCCAGGTCGGTTACCTCGACGAGATCACGCGCGGCCAGGGCTACCTGGGCGGCGGACACATGGCCGGCTCGTTCCAGTTTCTGCACTCGCGCGATCTGGTGTGGACACGGCGCATGCGCGAGTACCTGATGGGCGAGCGCGAACAGCGCACCGACCTGATGGCCTGGAACGCCGACACGACACGCCTGCCGGCGCGCATGCACCACGAGTACCTCTCTGCGCTGTACCTGCACAACGCGCTGGCGACGAGCAGCTACCGCGTGCAGGGTGGCGCGGTCTCGCTGGCCGATATCCGGCTGCCGGTCTTTCTGGTCGGCACCGAGCGCGACCACATCTCGCCGTGGCGCTCTGTCTACAAGCTGCACCACCTGTGCGACAGCGAGATCACCTTCGTGCTCGCCGCCGGTGGCCACAACGCCGGCATCGTCAGCGAGCCGGGCCATGCCAACCGCTGGTACCAGATCGCCTGCCGCGCCGAGCACAGCCCCTGGGTCGCTCACGAGACCTGGCAGCAACAGGCGCCGCGGCACGACGGCAGCTGGTGGCCGGCGTGGCAGCAGTGGCTGGCCGCGTACTCGTCGAAGCCGGTGGCGGCGAAGGCGATGGCTGCGAAAACGGCGCTGGGCGATGCGCCGGGGGAGTACGTGATGCAGCGCTACGGGGATTGAGAGGTAGCGCGAAACGGCTTGGGGTGCACACTTTTGACGCGAATGGCGCGTGGGTTGTGAATCGGCTGGCGAATAAGGTGAGGTGAGCGCAGACGCGCGACGGTTCACTGAAGCCATCGCGATCGTTAGAGGCTTCGCGCCGAATATGTGCTCTAGACTTACGGCCTTTTGAAGCGCCAAGAAGTTTTAGTTCGCTTCAGCTGACATAGCGTCCAACTGCGGCGCTTCAATGCCACCAGATCAACGGCAAAGACAGTCATCAACGAGGCAAGCGACGCCAAGCAAGCAAGCACTGCAATGCTCGCCATCAGGGGGAAGGGAGGCGCAGGCGGACATGCCACTTCGCTTGTCAGCACGCGTGCTCGCATTGCCGCATGCGGCGACTCCGGTTGCAGCGAGGAGAAGTGCCCATCCCAGCGCCAGCACTAGGTCATGGCCATTCTGGGCGCAAAGCGCAGCACAACGAGTGCGTTCACCAAGACAGCCAATGCCGTTCGCTTCCAAGCGAGCGCTGTGCGTTGCGGCTGTAGACTGGGTAGGCGGGGCTCATGGATTCAATAGCAGTAACGCGATGACCGAGGCCACGATGAGAGTGCAGACCGAGAGCAGTGGTATCACAATACTGCTCGGCAGCGGCCTCGACAGCCTCATCGCTATCTCGTTGTCTCGCCAACGCAGGTAGGCCAGAGCGCTCAGCAGAGCAGCCAAGGCAACAAGGCCGACGGCCAAGGCGAGAACCAGACTAGAGGCTGTAACTCGTCGCAAACTGCTCAAGCAGCACGCCGCCGGCCACCAGAGCGAGGGCTGTGCGAATCACGCAAGAAAAGTTCTCTCGTTGGCTAGCGAGAAGCAATAGTTGGCTCGCTACCCTCTCGCTGCCATCTTGGTCGGCGCATGGTTCTACTTTAGTGGAAGCGTACCTGGAGCAACTAGACGAGGCGAGCGCTTAAGGGCTCAAGAAGTCACGCTATTAGGCGTCAATGAAGATAATCTCACTACGGGTGCACGAGCTAGTGCAGAACAACCTGTTAGACGATGCGGCGAAGTTGCTGACGTGAGGAAGAACTGCTTGATCGGCGGCACACTCATTTGTCTCGAAGCTGAGCTATGACAGGGGAATAGTGCCGCGCGCTGTAGGCGCTGAGAACGCGCAGCAGCTTTACAGGTACGCCTACAGGCGGCGAAACGACGAGGCGTACAGCGCCGCAAGCGCTTAAGGCAGCACTACGGCCGCTGGCTCTGGGGCTAGGCGCAGGACTTTAGACCTCGGGCAGCACGTACAACTGCACCGCACGCCTGTAGGGGCTAGCGGCGTAATTAGATAAACGCTGCTGTGATAAGTTGAGAAACAGATAGCTGGCGTTGGCTGGCGCACGTTCAATGCGCTGGCGAGGTGTAGACGAAGATGACGATGAGATAGAGAAAGAAAGACAAAGAAAAGAAATGAGAGATGATAAGGAAAGATAAGAGTTAGACTAGTAGAAAGAGAGAATAGACAGAGATGAACAAGATAAGAAATAGAGCAGCAAGAGAGAGAGGCATCTAACGGATGTTTAGAGACTCACGTTAGATCTAGGTAGAATCCTTGATTAGATGATGATTAAAAGAAAAGGAAGTATAAGGAAACGATAAAGAAGATTAGAGTGAGATGAATAAGAGAGAGTAAAGAAGAGGATGAAGAGAAGGATAGATAAGTAAGAAAAGAGGGATAGATCTAAGAAAGGATATAAGTAATGGAAAATAAAGAGAAAGAAAGAAGAGGATAAATAGAGTAGAGAGAGAAAAAAAGAATAGGTAGATATGAAGATGAAGATGAAGAGATGACTAGACGACGCAGCGTCGGCCTAGCCGACGGGACAAGCCAACATCAGCGCGAGATACACGGCCTCGACACGTGCCTGGCAAACAAGGACGTGCCTTCGTCGATCGCGGCTTGGCTGGCGAGATTGACATCGACCACGATCATGACGTGCCTGTACATCTGAACTCTTCAATGGCCGATCGAGGGCGACGGTTTCAGGGCTTGGCAGGTGCCACGCCGAAAGGATTGCCCTTGAGCGGGCTTTGCATTCGACGCTCACCTCGGCCGTCGAATCGAAGCGCAGCACCGACTGGCGCTGCCCGCTGCGCGGGATGCTGACCTTGGTGGCGAGCGTCTGAGGCTTATCCGCGCCATCAGCCTGCAAGGTGGCGGCGACTTCATAGCGGCCCGGCGGTAGCGCGACGATGAACCAGGGACCGTCCATCGTGCGCTCGACGACGACGACCTTGCTCGTAAGATCGACGATGTGCAACTGCGCATCCGTCAGATACGCGCCGGACGGTTTGGCGACAGTGGCCACCCACAAGCTGTACTTGGCGCGCTCGGCGTGCATGCCGACGCGGTCGCCGACGGTGATGCCACCCGACAGGTATCCAAGCCCGACGCTGTCGCGCCGCGAACGACGCCGACGGCGACCGGCGCCTTGCCAGCCGCGGCGTCGCGTGCCGAACGCGCTTGCAGATCGCGCGCGGCTTTCTCGACGGCCGCTGCCCTGGCTGGGTCGGTGCTCTCACGCACGCCATCAAGCGCTACCTGCGCCTGTGCAATGCATGCCAACAGCACAAAGGCGGTGAGGAACGGACTTTGCATCTTCACGCTCTATTCGATGCCTCGCGTGCGGAGACAAACTTGAAGAGCCAGTATATAGATATCTATTTAATGAGACAAACGCCGCGTCCCTCAGCGCGAGCAAATCAAGGACGAGGCGCGGGCGCCGCAGCGAGCAGCGCCGCCAGCTCGTCGTACAGCGGCCGCGACACCAGGCGCGAGACGCCGGCTGCCACCATCGAGCAGGCCATCAGGCTGAGCACCATGGCCTGGCCGGCGACCATCTCCATGACGATGATGAAGGCAGTGATCGGCCCTTGCGTCGCGGCCGACAGGAAGCCGACCATGCCGAGCGCGATCAGCGGGATCGCGGCCTCGCTGTCGACGCCGGTGAGCAGGGCAATGTCGTGGCCGAGGCCGGCGCCGATGGCCAGCGACGGCGCGAACACGCCCGCCGGCACGCCGGTCCAGGCCGAAAGCCAGGTGGCGCAGAACTTGAGCAACGGTGTACACGCCGGGCAGGTCCGATTGCGCCTCGAGCAGCGCGCGCGTGGGCGCGTAGCCGGCGCCCGCGGTCTGCCCCGCCGTGACCAGGCCGATCACCGCGACCGCCAGGGCGCAGACGGCCGCGAAGCGGAACGGATGCTGCGCACGCCAGCGGCATGCAGACGGTCTGGCGCCGCCGCGCATCGACAACACCAGCAGCCGCGCGAACAGGCCGCCGGCGAAGCCGCAGGCCAGGGCCACCAGCAGGCCGGGGCCGAGCAGCGACCACGACAGCGACTGCACGCGCAGGCGGCCGAAGTAGGTTTCGTTGCCGAACACGGCCAAGGCCACCAGACCGGCGAGCACGATCGCCGCGATCACCAGCGTGCTGTGCGTGATGCCGCGCCGCCGCGTCAGCTGTTCGAGCGCGAACACGATGCCGCCCAGCGGCGTGTTGAAGGCAGCGGCGATGCCGGCCGCCGCGCCGGCGACGATCAGGTCGTGCGCGTCGATGCGCGAGCGCGGCGACAGCCAGCGCTTGGCGTGAACCATGATGCCTGCGCCGACCTGGACCGTCGGGCCTTCGCGCCCGATCGAGAGACCGGCGAGCAGCCCGCCCGAGACGAGGCCGATCTTGTGCAGAGCCACTCGCGGCGACACCAAGCGCCGGCTCTGCTCCTCGGGGCATCGCTCGTCGAGCGCCCACACCACCTGCGGAATGCCCGAGCCCGCCGTGCCCGGCGCAAAACGACGCGTCCACCACAGCACGCCAACGGTCAGCGCCGGCGTCCAGGCCAATGCCAGCCACGGCCCGTACACGCCACGCCGCGCAGCGCGGCGAATGCCGACGAGGCATGTTCGGCCAGCAGCGTGAACCCGACCACCGCAGCGCCCGTGGCCAGCGCGTAGGCAAGCACGATCGCGCGGTCGCGCCAGTTCGCGTGCTCGACGAGTGCGGAACCCAGCGAGTGCAGGAAGACTGGCTCGGCGCCCGATCGACCGCGCCGCCAAGCGCGACGCCACGCAACGCGCCAGCGCCGCCACCGTGAGTGCGCGGCTGTGCTCACGGCCGCGCGGCGAACGCGCCGCGCCCTGCCATCCCGAGCGCATGGGTCGTGCTTCTGGCCGTGTGCAAGAGCTGCTGTCCTGGGTCGGAGAAGAAAGCGGGGCCCGAGGGCCCCGCGAAATGAACAAACTCTCCTGTGCTGTGCGAGATCGAGCGGAGTGAGCGCGATCTCGGCGCAGCGCGCCGATTGTATTGGTATCAATTCATCACCGTCCAGCCCCCGTGCAATACGCACGCCCGGGCGCTTGCCATGTGCATTTGTGTCAATATACTGGCCGGACCCCACGGAGATTCAGCATGACCCACATCCGGATCGCCTCCGCCTGCAGCCTGGTCGCGCTGCTCGCGGCTTGCAGCACGACGCCGACATCCGCACCCGCCGCCGCGGCCTCACCCGCCGCCCGACCGGCCGCGCTTGCCTCCGCCGCGGCCGCGAACACAGGCCGCGCCGCGGCGCCTGCTGCCTCGGCCGCGCCGATCCCGGCGCACCTCGACCCGCGAAATCCGATCGCCGCCGAGCGCAGCGTGTTCTTCGACTACGACAACTTCTCGGTCAAGCGCGATTACTTCACGCTGATCGAACGACACGGCAGGTACCTCGCCGCCAATCCGTCGCTGAGGATCAAGATCGAAGGCAACGCCGACGAACGCGGCAGCGCCGAATACAACCTGGCGCTCGGGCAGAAGCGCGCGCAGGCTGTGCTCGCGGCGCTGCGTATTCAGGGTGCACGCGACGCCCAGATGGAAGCCACCAGCTGGGGCGAGGAGCGGCCACGCAACACAGCAGACGACGAAACCGCCTGGGCCGAGAACCGCCGCGCCGACGTCGTCTATCCGCGGTGATGAACGCGCACGTGGCATGGCGCCCAGCGACTCGCCCTGCGATGCCGGTTGACCGACGGCTTGTCGTTGGGGCATTGATCGCCGCTGCGCTGTGCATCGCAGGCGCAGCGTTGGCTGTGGTGGTCTGATCGGAAGCCGACGCCACCCGAGTCGCCGGCCAGCGGTCAGGTCGAGACGATGCCGGCGGCGCCCACGGCAACCGCGCCACCGATGCCAGCGCCCGCCCCGAGCGCTGCCGCAGCCATCGAGCGCCGCGGCAACGCCTGCGCCATCGAACGAACCGCCGTTGACCGCCGCCGAGATCGGCCCCGCGCTGGTCGAGCTGCTCGGCAACAAGGCCGTGCAAGCGCTGCTGCAGACCGAGGAATTCCCGCGCCGTTTCGTCGCTACCGTGGACAACCTCGGCCGCGCGCATGCACCGCCGCTGCTGTGGCCGGTGAACCCGACCGAGGGCCGCTTCACGACCGAGGAGCGCGACGGCGCCACCGTCGTCGAGCGCCGACAACAGCCGGCGCTACACCGCGCTTCGTGCTGCTGATCGAGACCGTGAACATCGAACGCGCGGTGCGGCTGTACGGCCGCATGTACCCGCTGCTGCAGCAGGCCTATGCGGACGTCGGTTTTCCGGATCGTTCGTTCCATGTGCGCTTGATCGAGGTGATCGACCTGCTGCTGGCCACGCCGTCCGTGCCCGAACCGCTGAAAGTGCGCCTGACCGAGGTCAAGGGCGCGATCCCGTCCACGCGGCCCTGGGTGCGCTACGAGTTCGACGATCCGGCGCTGGAGGCGCTTTCGGCCGGGCAGAAGATCCTGCTGCGCAGCGGCCCGGTCAACGAGCGCCGCCTCAAGGCCAGGCTCGCTGAGCTGCGCAAGGCGCTGGTCGCTGGCGGCGCGCCGCGCTGAGCCACGCGCCGACCTTCACGCCCTGCACGCCACTGGCTTGCGACAGCATGACGGACCCTCTGACCGCGCTCACCGAACTGGCCTGGCCAGCGGCCTTCGTGCTGGCCTGGCTGATCGGCGAGATCGGCCATCGATGGACCGGGCTTGCCACGCATCAGCCTCTACGGGCTGATCGGCTTCGCGGTCGGACAAACGCAGCTCGGCGACGTTGTCGCAGGACGCCGCCGCGGCGGCGATGCTGCTGGCCAACGTCGCCTTCGGGCTGGCGCTGTTCGAGTTCGGCTACCGCATCAACCTGCGCTGGGTGCGTGTCAACCCCTGGCTCGCGGCCACGGGCCTGCTCGAATCGGCCGCGACCTTCGTCGCCGTGTTCGCCACCGCGCGCGCTTTCGGCGCTGCGATGTTGACGTCGCTGCTGCTCGCCTCGCTGGCCATGTCGACTTCGCCGGCCGCGCTGATCCGCGTCGTCAACGAAGAGCGCAGCTCGGGCCATGTCACCGAGCGCGCGCTGCACCTGACGGCCCTGAACTGCGTGCTGGCGCTGTTCGCGTTCAAGGTCATCGTCGGCTTCTGGACCTTCGAGACCTCGGGCAATCTGACGCAGGCCGCCTCCAGCAGTGTGCTCGTGCTGGCCGTCTCGTGCGGGCTGGGCGCGGCCTTCGGCGTCGGCGTGCCGGCCGTGCTGCGTCGCATCGGCCGCCTCGCGCAGGACGCGACGGTGGGTTTCGCGATGGCGGTGATCCTGCTGGTGGCGATCACGCACGCGCTCAAGGTCTCGCCGCTGCTGGCCGCGCTGACCTTCGGCCTGGTGGCGCGCCATCGGCGCGTGATGCTCAACCAGGCGCAGCGCAACTTCGGCGCTCTGGGCGATCTGCTCAGCGTCGTGCTCTTCATCTTACGTCGCCACCACGATCGATTGGTCGCGCGTGCAAGCCGGCATCGGCCTGGCGCTGGCGCTGATCGCCGTGCGGCTGCTGACCAAGGTCGCGGGCGTGGCCGCGCTGGCGCGCGCCAGCGGCACGACCTGGCGCAAGGGCGCCTTGACCGGACTGGCGCTGATGCCGATCTCGGTGTTCGTGATCCTGCTGCTCGAGCAGACGCGATACCTGGGCGTCGATCTGCTCGACCAGCTGGCGCCGCTGGCAGCCGTGACGCTGGTGCTCGAACTGCTCGGCCCGATTGCAACGCAGTGGGCCTTGCGCCGCGCCGGCGAAACGCCAGGAAACACGGCCGAAGCTGACATGGCGCTAGAAGCTTTCAAGACCTCCGAGCCGCTGACGATGGGCGTCGAACTCGAGCTGCAGCTCGTCAGCCTGAGCGACTTCGACCTGGTCGAAGCCAGCCCCGACATGCTCGACCTGCTGGCGCGCAAGACGTTTCCCGGCAACGTGATGCCCGAGATCACGCGAGAGCATGATCGAGGTCTCGACCGACGTGCAGACCGACGCACGACGGCGCTGCTGCGCCAGCTGCGCGAGATCCGCGATGCGCTGGTGGCGGCCGGCGACACGCCTCAACGTCGGCGTCTGCGGCGGCGGCACGCACCCGTTCCAGCAGTGGTCGGATCGCACGCATCTACGCCAAGCCGCGCTTCCAGCGAGGTCTCGGCGCTGTACGGCTACCTGGCCAAGCAGTTCACGATCTTCGGCCAGCACGTGCACATCGGCTGCGCCTCGGGCGACGAGGCGCTGTACCTGCTGCACTCGCTGAACCGCTACGTGCCGCACTTCATCGCGCTGTCGGCGTCGTCGCCGTTCGTGCAAGGCCACGACACGCTTGTTCAACTCGGCGCGCCTGAACTCGGTGTTCGCCTTTCCGCTGAGCGGGCGCGCGCCGTTCATGCTCGAGCTGGGCACGATTTCGAGAGCGCCTACTTCGCGAAGATGGAGCGCACCGGCGTCGTGAAGAGCATGAAGGACTTCTACTGGGACATCCGGCCCAAGCCCGAGTACGGCACGATCGAGCTGCGCGTGTGCGACACGCCGCTGACGGTGGAACGCGCTGCCGCGCTGGCCGGCTACCTGCAGGCCCTGTGCCGCTACCTGCTCGAGCGAGTCGGAACGCCGCGCCGAGCGAGAGCGACTACCTGGTCTACACCTACAACCGCTTCCAGGCTTGCCGCTTCGGCCTGGACGGCACGCTGGTGCACCCGAAGACCTACGAGCCGCTGCCGCTGCGCGAGGACATCGTCAACACCCTGCGCAAGGTTGAACGCCATGCCAAGGTGATGCGCGCCGGCGCTGCGCTCGAGCACCTGCACCGCGTCGCACAGGAAGGCAGCGATGCCAGCTTGCTGCGCCGCAAGCATGCCGAGTTCGGCAGCGCTGAAGGCATGGTCGATGCAGCGATCGACCTGTTCCGCGGCGCCGTCTGATCGGGTCCGCGGCGACTGGGGACCGCCGGCCACCCGCTTGGCGAGATCGCTGAGCGCTTGCGCGGCAGGTTGCTGACCTTCACCGGGTAGTGCTCGACGGTTCCTTCGCGGCCGCAAGCGCCCCGCCTCACGCTGTCGTACTCGGCCTGTACCCCTCCAGCGCCGCAATCACTTCCTCATCGCTGACCTGCGTGAAGTCCACGTAGTGCAGCCCGATCGCACGAAACGGATCGGGCTCGGCGAGGCAGACGATGCGATCGACTTCGCGCCGCAGCTCCGTCAGCGTGTCGTGCGGCGCCACCGAGACCGCCAGCACCAGGCGCGCCGCGCCGCGGCGGCGCAGGGCTTCTAGCGCCGACACGACACGCCTGCCGGCGCGCATGCACCACGAGGTCCTGAGTGCGCTGTACCTGCACGACGCGCTGGCGACGAGCAGCTACCGTGTGCAGGGTGGCGCGGTCTCGCTGGCCGATATCCGGCTGCCGGTCTTTCTGGTCGGCACCGAGCGCGACCACATCTCGCCGTGGCGCTCTGTCTACAAGCTGCACCACCTGTGCGACAGCGAGATCACCTTCGTGCTCGCCGCCGGTGGCCACAACGCCGGCATCGTCAGCGAGCCGGGCCATGCCAACCGCTGGTACCAGATCGCCTGCCGCGCCGAGCACAGCCCCTGGGTCGCTCACGAGACCTGGCAGCAACAGGCGCCGCGGCACGACGGCAGCTGGTGGCCGGCGTGGCAGCAGTGGCTGGCCGCGTACTCGTCGAAGCCGGTGGCAGCGAAGGCGATTGCTGCGAAAACCGCGCTGGGCGATGCGCCGGGGGAGTACGTCATGCAGCGCTACGGGGACTGATGGGGCAAACCGATTCGGTCTCGTAAAGCAGTCGTGCAACGGCTGGAACCTGGGGCCGACCGCGCAGATGCCGCCACAACGACGCTGCAACCAGCCGCCGCATGAACGCCAGCGGCGACATCACCCGTGGCTGGGTGTCGCCGCGCCAGGATGCGCGGCATCCGCCTCGATCACCGAAAACGCTGCCGCGGCGGGCAACAGGCGCCGCCGCGACAAACCCGCCGCCGACAGCAGCGCGTCGTAGTCCGCGGCCGTTCGCTCGCAGCCGCCCAGACCGACCAGCATGTTGAGGTCGCTGCGCGCGGTGGTGCGATGTTCGGGCCGGTCTTCGACCATATCGGGCATCACGCGTTCGATCACCAGCACGCGGCCCTCTGGTGCGATCGCTTCACGGGCGCGCCGCAGGATGCGCACCGCGTCACGGTCGTTCCAGTCGTGCAGCACGCTCTTCAACAGGATCACGTCCACCGGCTGCGGCAGGGCCTCGAAGAAGTCGCCCGGCGTCACCTTCACACGCTCGGCCACGCCGGCGCGACGCAGGTGCACGTGCGCGCCTTCGACGGCGTGTTGCAGATCGAACAGCACACCGCGCAGGGCCGGACGCGCGCGCAGCACCTCGGCCAGCAACTCGCCGTGGCCGCCGCCCAGGTCCATGACGACACCGCTGTCCGGCAGCGCCGGTGAGGTGGCCAGGTCTGCCGCCACCAGCCGCGTCAACTCGGCCATCGAACGATGGAACAGGCGCGCCGATTCGGCATCGGCGTCGAGGTGGTCGAAGCCCTTGTGTCCATGCTCGCGCTCACGCGTGCTCTGCCCCGTGCGCACGCTGCCCAGCAAGTCCGACCAGACGCCCCAGGCCTGCTGCGACCACCACTGCGCGTGCGCGTTCAGGCCCAGCGGAGCATCGCAGCGCAGCAGTTCGCCGCTGGCGGTGAGGCTGCAGCGGCCGTCGCCGTCCAGTCGCAGCACGCCCAGCGCGGCCAATCCGCGCAGCAGGCGGTTCAACGCCGGCGCATCGCAGGCACAGGCGCGCGCGAGTGCGTCCACGCCGGTGATGCCTGTCGCGATATGGTCGGCCAGGCCCAGGTGCGCCGCCACGCCGATGGCCTGGGTGGCCCAGTTGCCGCCGATCAGTTCGACCAGCTGGCGCGCGGCGGCGCGCTGCTCTGCGGTTGCCAATGGCGGCATGTTCACGTGACACTCCCTTCCCGGTGGACAAACTCAAGGCATTGCAATACTTCCTCGCCGCCGCGCAGACGGGCAGCTTGTCGGCGGCGGCGCGCCAGCAGGGCGTGAGCCTGCAGGCCGTGGCCAAGCTGGTCGGCGCGCTCGAAGCCCAGGTCGGCGCCACGCTGTTCCTGCGCGGCAGCCGCGGCCTCAAGCTCACGTCCGACGGCGTGCAATACGCCGAGGCCTGTGCGCCGCTGCTGGAGCAACTGCAGGCCGCCGACGACGGGCTGCGCCAGACGCGGCAGCGCCCGCAGGGCACGCTGGTGGTGGGTGGCACACCGTTTTTCCTGCAGCACTGCATCGTGCCGGTGCTGCCGGCCTTTCATGACAGCTACCCGGAGCTGACGCTGGACCTGCGCACCGTGCTGCACCTGGACGAGGCCGCAACCAAGGACTGCGAGCTGCTGCTGCTGCACGGCTGGTTCGAGGCCGGCGATTGGGTGCGGCGCGAACTGCCGGTGATGCCGCATGTGACCGTGGCCACGCCGGCCTACTGGAAAGCGCACGGCATCCCGCGCCACCCGCGCGATTTGGCCGAGCACAACTGCCTGTGCTACCGCAACCCCTACGGCAAGCTGCTCGACCTGTGGCGCTATCGGCTGGCTGGGGGCCCAACGTCGGGCCAGATCGTCGGCGATGGCGAGGCCGTCGAGGAAGTGATCGTGCGCGGCTGGCTCAATTCCAACCACCGCGACAATCTGGCCGAACTCGGCTTGGCAGGCCATGGCGTGATGCGTGTCGCGCACGCCGCCGAGCATGTCAACCTGGCCAGCGGCCGCCTCGTGCCGGTGTTGCTCGACTGGGAACTGATGGATCCACCGCCGCTGGCGCTGTACTTCCGCGCCGAGCAGCGGCGCAACTCGCGCCTGCGCGTCTTTGCCGACTTCGTCGTCGCCTGCTTCAGCGAACTGGCGCACCTGACGAGCGCCAAAGGGCAGGCCAGCGTCGACCGCCGCCCGGCCTGGCACCACGGCAGCGGCCGGCGCGCATCGAGCTGGCTCACGCATCGCTGAGTTGGCCATGTCAGTCCAGGCTGGCGCCGGTCTCGCGCACATGCTGGGCGTACTGGGCCTCGGCCCGCAGCATCAGCTCGAGGGTCTGCGCCGGCGAAAGTGCGCTGCCAACGATCAGCAGGCGGTCCATCTCGCGCTTGAAGTCGGGCGTCTGCGCGACGCGCTGCACCTCCGCGGCCAGCCGCTCGGCGATCTCGGCCGGCAGCCGAGGCGGCCCGAGCACGTAGTGCGCGGTGATCAAGGGCGTGGCCGTCACGCCGGACTCGGTGAACGTGGGCACTGACGGCAGCGCGCCAATGCGCTCGGCGATGCTGCAACCGAGCATCGTCAGCCGCCCCGCCCGCACATGCGGCGCAGAGAAGCCGACCGGCAGCACCGCCGCCTGCAAGCGGCCCTCGAGCAAGTCAGGCAGCAGTTGTGCGGCACCCTTGTAGGGCACGCGCTCGAGCTTGAAGCCGAGTGCGCTGGTGACGTGTGCGGCCACCATGTCCTCTCCAGCGGTGTTGGCGCCGCGCATCAGCGGTTGTGCACTGCCCTTGGCATGGGCGACAAACTCGGCCAGGGTCTTGACCGGCACGCTGGCCGGCACCACGAGGCATTGTGTGTTGCCGCCGATCGTCGAGACGGGCGAGAACTCGGTGATCGACTTGTACGGCGAGACCTTGCTCAGGTGAGGCAGGCCGGCATTGGGCGCCAGCGCGAACAACAGCGTGTAGCCATCGGGCGCGGCATTCAACACCGCCGCAGCACCCATGCCCAGGTTGCCGCCTGGACGGTTGTCGACCAGCACCTCCTGACCGAGCGCTGCGGTCAGGCCCCTGGCCAATGCACGCGCCGCGGCATCGCTCGGGCCACCGGCAGCGATTGGCACGATCAGGCGGATCGGCTTGTTCGGGTACGGCGTCTGCGCCGCCACGGATGCCGCCAGCAGCGTCAGCGCGCCGACCACGAAGCCTGTGTAGATTCGGTTCATCTCGCGTCTCCTGCGTGGGTGAGGAGCGCAGTCTGATCCGATGCGGGCACGTGGGAAACGAGGCTGCCGTTGGGGCTGGCCTGAACTTCCAGTTCAGTCCGCAAACACGGTCGCCCCGAACTCGAGGTCGAGGCAGACACGCCGTTGATCGTGCCAAGCCCGGCTCACCAACTGACTTGCTCCAAACGGGCACAAGCCAGCCCCTCTTTTGGCTGACAGCCAGCCGGACCATGCCAACCGCCGGTACCCGATCGCCTGCCGCGCCGAGCACAGCCCCTGGGTCGCGCACGAAACCTAGCAGCAGCAGGCGCCGCGGCACGACGGCAGTTGTTGGCCGGCGTGGCAGCAGTGGCTGGCCGCGTACTCGTCGAAGCCGGTGGCAGCGAAGGCGATTGCTGCGAAAGCTGCGCTGGGGGAGTACGTCATGCAGCACTACGGGGATTGACCCGATCGCGCGGCGATTGGTGTTGGATGCGCACTTTCGACCTTCTCCGGAAACGTGCGGCTGTGCGAAGCTGACCCTCTCCACCGCGCTGAATGCGCGCCGCTACTGCACTTTCCGCCAGACCGGCAGCCCGGGCTCTTCCATGGTCGCGCGCAGCACTGACCCGCTGACGGACTCGGTGCAGTAGAGCGTCTTGCGATCGGCGCCACCGAACGCGACGTTGGTCAGCGAGGCCCCCGCGCAGCTGCGCAGCACGACTTCGGGTTCGCCGCGGTGATTGAGCACCCACGCCACTCCCAAGCCCGGGTTGGCGACGATGACGCGGCCGCGTTGATCCACCGCCAGCCCGTCGGGTCCGCTCGGACCGTAAGAGGTGAAAAAGGCGCCGACCTTGGCGACGCTCCCGTCGCCCTGCAGCGGCACGCGCCAGACCTGATTGCCGCGTGTCACCCCGAGATAGAGCACGCGCTCATCGGGCGACAGCGCGACGCCGTTCGGGCTCGGAACGTTGGCGAGCAGCAGATCCAGCCGGCCGTCCGGCCGCAGCCGGTACAAGCGCCCGGTCGGATCGTGCAGGCCGGTCTGCCCCTGATCGGTGAAGTACAGGGTGCCGCGGCTGTCGAACGTGAGGTCGTTGACGCCCTTGAAACGCTCGCTGTTGCGCCGTTCGAGGTACGGGCGCACAGCGCCCGTCGCAACGTCGCAGACCATCAGGCCGTTGCGGTAATCCGTGACCAGCAGTTCGCGATCGTTCAGGAACTTCATCCCGTTGGGCTCCCCGGCCCACTCGGCGATCTGCTCCCACTCGCCTGTCGGATCGATGCGGAAGATGCGTCCGAAGGGAATGTCGGTCACAAACAGGTTGCCTGCGGCATCGAAGACAGGTCCCTCGAGGAACGAGTCGGTGGGCTGTCCCCCGCGATTGGCATCAGCCCATTCAGAGCGCACGCCGGTTCTGCGAAACCGATCCGGCATTCGCGTGAAGAGCTCGGTGTCGAGAACCGCCGGTGGCGTGAGCAGGAACATGACGCGGATGCTATTGCCGTTCGAAGGCGGTGTTTGCTGCGACCTTGCCCCACGCAGCGGTGCGCTCGGCCAAGTCCTTCGCGAACGTGGCAGCGTCCCAGTAGCCAGGCTCTGAGGCGATGCCCTCGGCGAACGCCTTCATGTCGGGCGAAGCCATCGCGGTGGCGATCTCCTTCTGCAGGCGATCGAGCACAGCTTGCGGAGTGCCCTTGGGCGCCCACAGCCCGGTGAAGTTGATCAGGCCGAAGTTCTTCAAGCCGGCTTCGGCGAATGTCGGCACGTCCGGCAGGACCGCGAGGCGCTTCGCGCCGCTGACACCAAGCAGCCGGGCCTTGCCGCCCTTCACGTTGCCCATCACGCCCGGTGTCGAAGCCACCTGGAAATCGATCGTTCCGGACAGCATCGCGAGCGTGGCCTCGCCGGCGCCCTTGTAGGGAACGTGCATGAAGTTCACGCCGGCGGCGATGCCGAGTGCCTCGCTGACGAAGTGCGGCGTGGTGCCCGCGCCGCCGGTGCCATAGGTGACCTTGTTCGCTTCGGCCTTCGCAGCGCCGATCATGTCGGCCAGCGTACGGTGAGGAGAGTCGGCCTTGACGACGACGGCCATGGGCGCAAAGACGAACGCGCTGACCGGCAGCAGGTCTTTCTCGTGATCGAAGGGCAGCTTCTTGAAGATATGCGGCAGCAGGGCATACGTGGTGTCGTTGGCGGCGAGCGTGTAGCCGTCGGCCGGAGCCTGCACGACGGACGCGAGGCCGATCGTGCCGGTGGCACCCGCCTTGTTCTCGACGAAAAAGGTCTGGCCGGTCTGCTCCTGCAGCTTGGCCGCGATCTTGCGCGTGACGACGTCGACCGAGCCGCCCGGCGCATACGGAACGACGATCTTGACCGGCTTGGCGGGCCAGGTTTGAGCCTGAGCCAGGGTGCCGATGGCAAGGGCTGCAGCAACGATGGCGAAGCGGAAGGGGGAATTCATTGTTTGTCTCCTGTCGGCGTGTGCCGTTCAGCGGTTCAAGATGGCAAGCGCGTTCTTCGCCGCGGCCACGCCCATCTTCACGTAGGCGTCTGCGGTGACGCCGCCGATGTGCGGGCTGAGCGTGATGCGCGCTTCGCCGTGAAAGGCGTGCGGCGCGGTCATCGGCTCGACGGCAAAGCTGTCGAGGCCGGCTGCGGCCACATGACCCGAGCGCACTGCGTCGAGCAGCGCGCCTTCGTCGATCAACCCACCGCGCGCGGTGTTGACGATGATCACGCCCTGCTTGCATGCCGCCAGCGTCTGCGCGTTCACCAGCTTCGCGTTGTCGGCGGTCAGCGGACAGTGCAGCGAGATGGCGTCGGCCTCGCGCCAGATCGTCTCCAGATCTGCCTTCTCGATGGTTGGCGGCAGATCCTTCGCATAGGGGTCGAAGCCGAGCACGCGCATGCCCATCGCATCGGCCACACGGGCGAATCGAAGGCCGATCGCACCGAGGCCGATGACGCCGACCGTGCGGCCCTCGAGCTCCACGCTCTTGTGCGTGGCCTTGTCCCAATGCCCGGCGTGCATGCGCCCATTGAGCGTCACGACGGACTTGGCGCACGCCAGCAGCAACGCGAGCGCCTGCTCGGCCACCGCCGCCGCGTTCGCCCCGGCCGCGGCGACGACTTCGACGCCCCGCGCCTTCGCGGCCACCTTGTCGATCGTGTCGGTGCCGCTGCCGTGCTTGGAGATGACCTTCAGGCTGGGGGCCGCATCCATCGCCGCCGCGCCCACCTTGCTGTAGCGCACGATGATCGCCACCGGGTCGTGCTGCTTGCACAAAGCGACCACGTCGTCCTCGGTCGGTGTCTTGCCGGCGAAGAGCACTTCGTAGTCGCCGAGCAGCGCCAGCGCGTCGCTTGCCAGGTCGGCCCCGGTGACCAGGAAGACGGGCTTCTTCACGACCATTGGGAGCCTCCGTGCTTCGCACTGCGGCGCGTGAGCGCTTCGGAGCGGCCGTGCGCGCTCATTGAGAAGCCACCGTGCTTCGCACTGCGGCGCGTGAGCGCTTCGGAGCGGCCGTGCGCGCTCACAGCGTCTCCCCTTCCTTGATCACGCCGGCTGCGCGCAGCGCACCGTCGAGCCAGGCCGGGCGCAGCGACTTGCGGCTCTTGATGTCGGCGATGCGCTTCGTCTCGGCGTCCACTTTCTCGACGGCCAGCGGCAGCATCGCGGCGGCCTTGTCGCGTTCGATCACGGTCACACCGTCGGCGTCGCCGACGATCAGGTCGCCGGGCTTGACGCAAACGCCGCCGATGGAGATCGGGTGGTTCAGGCGGCCGGGCACGAACTTGGTGGGGCCGTTCGGGTTCAGACCGGCGGCGTACATCGGCAGGCCGAGTTCGCGCAGGGCCACGCTGTCGCGCACCGCGCCGTCGATCACCACGGCGGCCACGCCGAGCGCCACGCACTGCTGGCACATGATTTCGCCCATCAACGCGCTCGACAGATCGCCCTTGCCGTCGACGACGATCACGTCGCCCGGCTTGGCAATCGCCATCGCCGCATGGATCATCAGGTTGTCGCCGGGACGCACCTCGACCGTCAACGCCGGGCCAGCGAACTTCATCGTTGGCGCGAGCGCCGCGATGCGGCCGCTCAGCGCACCGCGACGGCCGGCCACGTCGGCGAGGATCGACGAGGGAAACTGCGCGGCCTGTTCGACGACTCTCGGATCGACGCGCTCGAAGTCTCGGATCACGTCGGGCAATGCAGCGGCTTGACTCATGGGAATCTCCAGTGGGTGCGGTGGTGGTTGCCGGTGCGAGCCCCGGCGGGCTTGGGCGAGAGCCCGGGAGAGAAGCGACGTTCAGTCGACCTTCGCGCCGGATTCCTTGACGACCTTGCCCCAGCGGGGAATCTCGTCCTTGATCAGGGCAGCGAACTGCTCGGGCGTGCCGCCGGCCGGATCGGCGCCTTCGTCGCCGAGCTTCTTGCGCAGCTCAGGGCTCTGCAACGCCTTGTTGAACTCGACGTTCAGCTTGGCGATCACGTCCTTGGGCGTGCCGGCGGGGGCCAGCAGGCCGAACCACGTCACGGCATCGAAGCCCTTGAAGCCCGACTCGTTGATCGTCGGTACGTTCGGCAGGTCGTCTACCCGCTTGGCCGACGTCACCGCCAGCGGCCGCAGTTTGTTGTTTCTGATGTGACCGATCAATGTCGGCACCGACGACATGTACAGCTCGACGGTGCCGCTCATCACATCGGTGAGCGCCTGCGCCGCGCCCTTGTACGGCACGTGTTGCGTGTTGACGCCGGCCGCCTTCTGGAAGAGTTCGCTGGTGAGGTGCGCGACGGTGCCATTGCCCGGCGAGGCGAAGTTGATCGCGCCCGGCTTGGCCTTGGCGGCATTCACCGCGTCGGCCAGCGTCTTGTACGGCGTGCCTACGCCGGTGACCATGACCAGCGGCGCATTGGCCACCAGCACGATCGGTGCGAGGTCTTTCTGCGAGTCGTACGGCATCTTCGCGTACAGCGTCGGGTTGATCGCCAGGTTGCTCGTCTGGCCCAGCACGAGCGTGTAGCCGTCGGCGGGCGATTTGGCCGCCGCGTCGACGCCGAGGTTGCCGCCGGCACCCGGCTTGTTGTCGATGACGAAAGTCCACCCGGTGGCCGCTGCGACGCGTTGGCTCGTCTCGCGGGCGATGGTGTCGGTCCCGCCGCCCGGTGGGAACGGCACGACGATGCGGATCGGCTTGGAAGGCCAGGCTTGCGCGAACGCGCCCGTGGTCAAGGACGCGAGGGTGCTGGCGGCCAGCGCGAGCAGCAGGCGACGAGAAGCTTGCATTGTTGTCTCCGGTTGAATGGAACGCCTCTTCAGGGTTGGGCGTCTCGATGGGCTTCAGTATTGGCCTGCGATCACCTACAGTCCAATCGATAGTTTCTTGAAACCCATCAATGGGACTTTTGCAATGGACCTGCGAGATCTGCGCTACTTCGAGACCATCGCCCAGCTGGAGCATCTCGGTCGTGCATCGACAAAACTGCACCGGACCCAGCCGGCACTGACGAGCAGCATCCGTCGCCTCGAGGCGGACTGCGGAGTGCCCTTGTTCGAGAGGGCCGGCCGAGGAATACGGCTCACTGCGGCGGGATCGGTGATGCTGAAGTGGGCACAGCGGATGCGCTTCGATGTCGAAGATGCCAAGCGGGAGCTGGCGGCGATGGGCAAGGGCCTGGCCGGCCATGTCCGCATCGGCATCGTGCCCACCGCGGCGCAGTTCCTGCTGCCTTCGGTCGCGCGCCAACTGCTTCAGGAGGCACCGGAGGTGACCCTGAGCACCATCGTCGGGCTCATCGACACGCTCAAGCCGAAGCTGGGCAACGGGGACATTGACCTGATGGTCGGCACCGAGAGTCCGGACGAGGCGGGCTTCGACTCACGCGTGCTGGCGGAAGACTCGGTCGTGGTCGCGGCCGTGGCCAACCACGAACTGTTTCGTGGCGATCCGACCTTGAGGGACCTGACCCGCTATCGCTGGGCCCTGCAGCCGTCGGGAGCACCCACGCGCGATTGGCTCGATCACACCTTCGATCGCAAGCACCTGCCGCGGCCGCGCGTCCAGGTCGAATCCACGATGCTGCTCGTCCTCCCGGCACTCATCGCGCAGACCGGACTGTTGAGCTTCATCTCACGCCAGCACTTGGGCAGGAACGTTGGCAAGTCGGGGTTGAAGGAGGTTCCGGTCAAGGAGGCCGTCATGCGCCGACGACTCGTCGTCAGCTACCGCACCAACAGCTTTGTCTCACCAGCAGCGTTGCGCACCATTGAGCTGTTCGCGGCTCAGCGCAACGGCGGCATTGCCTTGTGACGCTGGCAACGACCGACCTGCGCCTTCTTCGGAACTGAGTACGACGTCCAGGCCAAGCGACCGCTGTCTGGACGATGTCGAGGCTGAACGCTCGTGGCCGCAAGCCGCTCCAGCCTCACGCTGTCGTACTCGGCCTGTACCCCTCCAGCGCCGCAATCACTTCCTCATCGCTGACCTGCGCGAAGTCCACGTAGTGCAGCCCGATCGCACGAAACGGATCGGGCTCGGCGAGGCAGACGATGCGATCGACTTCGCGCCGCAGCTCCGTCAGCGTGTCGTGCGGTGCCACCGGCACCGCCAGCACCAGCCGCGCCGCGCCGCGGCGGCGCAGCGCCTTCAAGGCCGCGCGCACCGTCGTGCCGGTGGCGATGCCGTCATCGACCACGATCACCGTGGCGCCTTGCACCGGCACGGCCGCGCGGCCGCGCAGGTACAGGGCGCGGCGGCGCTCGATCTCGCGCCACTCGATCTGCGCCTGCTGGTCGATGTAGGCGCCGCTGGCCCCCGTGGCCGCACTCGTCTCTTCGTCGATCACGACCTCGGGCTGGCCGCCATCGACCACCGCCGCTACCGCCAGCTCGCTCTGCCACGGCGCGCCGATCTTGCGCACCAGCAGCAGATCGAGCGGCGCGTTCAGGCGCTGCGCAACATGCACCGCCACCGGCACGCCGCCGCGCGGCAGCGCCAGCACCACGAGCGGGCCGGGCAGGTGTTCGTCGGCAAGGCGCGCCGCCAGCGCGCGGCCGGCTTGATCGCGATTGGCGAAGACGGCCCTCATTGCAGCCGCTCCGAAACGTGGCGGATGAACCAGTCGGCCGCCAGATGCGCCACGGCATCGAGCGCGCCGGGCTCTTCGAACAGGTGCGACGCGCCGGGCACGATCTCCAGGCGCTTCTCGCAGTGCAGTGCGTGCAGCGCGGCGCGGTTGAGAGGCAAGTACCTCGCTGTCGGCGCCACCGACGATCAGCATCGTCGGCGCTTGCACGTGCGTCAGCGGGCCCGCAAGATCGGGGCGACCTCCGCGCAGCACCAGCGCGCTGACGCGGCCGGGCCGCAGCGCGGCGGCTTGCAGGGCCGCGGCGGCACCGGTGCTGGCGCCGAACAGGCCCAGGCGCTGCCCACCCAGAGTCGGACACTTCACCCGGGCCGCGCTCGCGCAGCCAGTCCATGGCTTCGACAAGTCGCCGCGTCAGCAACGCAATGTCGAAGACGGCGCGCCGGTCCTGGCATTCATCGGCGTGCAGCAGATCGAACAACAGCGTCGCCAGGCGGTGGTCGTGCAACACGGCGGCCACGAAGCGGTTGCGCGGGCTGCCGTGGCCGCTGCCGCTGCCGTGGGCAAACACGACCAAGCCGACGGCGTGCGCGGGCCGGACCAGTTCACCCGGCAGGCCGTGCGGCCCGACTTGCAAGGCATCGTGACTCATCAGAGCGGCCATCGCATCCTCATCCAGACCGTGGCAGAAGGCCCACTCTAGCCAACGCCATGGACGTGGCGTTGACTCGGGTCATGGTGTCAGCACCAGAGGGCCACGCCTGATGAGTGCGGGGCGACCTGGTGCGGGCGGACGGTGTGGTGATCGAAGCGCGCGACTTTCTCGTGAAGGAGGGGAGCCTCACGGGGGAATCGTTCGGGGTGGAAAAGCGCGGCGGTGTGGTAGAGGTCTCGGGCATCGCTGGCCGCACGCACGAATTGCGTCTACCTCGGCAGCTCGGTGAGGAGCGGCACGAGCCACGGTGCTGCTGTGCGCAACGGCGAGCGAGAGAGTGCTCGCGGACGTGGCGGCGCGCATCGCAAGAGCGACGAAGCACGGAGTTCGAGCGAGGGTGCGCGCTCGGCGAGCTGCTGATGCGGTATGCTGGTGTGTGTGGGTGCTGAGCAACGCGCGCGGGGGGTGATCGAGTGCGCGGGGTGGAGGTGGGTGTGGAGGGGGAGAGGGGGGGGGGGAGGGAGGGCGGCGCTATGGCACCGGCCGTCCAGGGCCTTGGCTGCCTTGGGCACGCGCCGACAGGTAGGCGTAAAGATCGACTATGTGCGCGTTGACGCGCGGTTCGCCCTGCCAGGCGGGCATCGTCAAGCCACCTTGCTGACGCTGCAAAACCTGATCGATCAAGGCCTCTCGCGCGGCGCTCTCGCTGCCCGCCCGCGACGCCGGCAGGTTCCAGTCGTAGCGAAGCAGCACGAGGTTGACGAAACGGCGCGAGCCCATTTCGCGCACACGCGGCAACAGATCGGGACCACCCGCTGTGCCTATGGCCGCGGGGCCATGGCAACCGGCGCACTTGTCCTGGAACACGCGCCAGCCGGTATAGACCGAGCCTGGCGGCTTGGCCGCTTGCGCGATCTGCTGCGCCGGCTGCAAGTTCTGCACCTCCAGCGCGCAGCCTGCCAGGCACAGCAGCGATGTCAATGCAGCGCCGGCAAACATCCGGCAGCGAGCCTCGGTCATGGGTAGTTTCTCCGAGCGGCCTCCAGAAACGATGAAACCCGCCGCCCCTTGCGAGACGGCGGGTCCGGCGAAGACCCCCGAAACATGTGCGGCCGTTACCAGCTTCCAGTCTTCGGTCTGAGACTTGTCTTCGTCCTTCACGGCGCCCCGAAGGTTGCCGCGATACGCCTGTTGCCAAGCGGCTCATCTGGCGTCGTCGTTTCGGACTTGACTCCTCAGCGAGAACGCATCTGAACGATAGGCCATGCGCGCGGGCATGCATTGAGTTCACTCAACAACGACGCACGCGGCACGCTCACCATTGCGCAACGGGAGTGGGAGGGTTCGCTGAACACCAACGCCAGATCGGCGCCAGGCATCTCGATGCGTGGTCAATGAGCTGCGAGTCGTTCGATCTTTTCTGTCATCACCTGCAAGGAGATTCATTCATGGACACACCCACCACCACGGCAACTCCTGCCACCGACGACCGCATGGCGCACCACCTGCGCACGCTGGCCGACGAAGCCGAGGCGCTGCTCAAGGCCACGGCACGCGCTGGCGATGAAAAGGTGGCAGAAACGCGCGAACGCCTGCGCGGTGAAGTGATGCACTTGCGCGAGCGCCTGACCGATCTGGAAGCACAGGCCGGCACGCAACTCAAGAGCGCCGCGCACCGCACCGACGAGGTGGTGCACGCGCACCCGTACACGGCCATGGGCGCGGCGGCAGCGATCGGCTTGCTTGCCGGCCTCTTGATCGGTAGACGCTAGGTGGACGGCGCGCACGACGTCGGCGGCTCGGCGCGCCGCGTCGCGGCGACGGTCGTCGAGATCGCGCGCACGCGCATCGAACTGGCCGGCACCGAACTGGCCGAAGAGCGATTGCGCATCGCGCGCCAAGCGCTGGCGGCGACGCTGGCCTTGTTCTGCCTCGGCGTCGGGCTCGTGCTGGCCGTGATCGGCCTGGCCTGGTGGGCCGGGCCGGACCGCGGCGCTTCCGTGCTCGGTGTTGGCGCACTGGTCCTGCTTGCCGCCGCCATCGCCGCAGCCGGGTGGTGGCGGCGCCTTGTCGCCGGGCGCCCGCCGCTGCTGCACGAGACGTTGACGCAGTTGCGCGCCGACGCACGAGCGCTCGCGCCTGAACGGTCGACGTGACAGCCGACGAGCTGGCCGCGCAACGACGCTTGCTCGCGGCGAACGCGACGCTACAGCGGATTCGCCTGGCGCATGACGTCGATGGATTGCGCAGCGCCTGCCGGCCGCCGCGCTGGGCGGGCGTTGCCGTGGCCGGCGCCGCATTGGCCGCCGCGTGGTGGGTCCGCGCTCGACACCAGCGCCACGGGCCGCCGGCTCAGACCGCGGTGCCGGTGTGGGCGCTGCGCGGCCTCACGCTGTGGCGTGCCGTGCGCGCGCTGCGGCGCGTCTGGGTCGCGCAGCGTTCTCGTCCTTGACCGCGCTGGCGTGTTCGCAGACCACGCGCCGCTGCTTGCCGCTGCGGCCGCGTTCGGCAGGACTGCTTTCGCTGTGGCACTCCAGGCGCGTCGCCCCCAGCCCCTGCTCGCGCAGGAAGACGCGCAACGCATCGGCCGCACCCTTGGACGAAGCGCCGCCGAAGACATCCAGCCGCAACGAATGCGGGCCGCGCTGCGCGAGCTGAAAATCGAACACGCCGGCTTCGTCTTCGAGCACCGTCGTCAGCGCCAGCGGCGCCAGATGCACCGCGTGGCCCTTCGCGTCCTCGAGCGTCAGCACATCGTCGGCGCGGCCCTGCACCTCGATCACCGGCAGCGCGCTGCCGCACTCGCAGGCATGGGGCACAAAACGCACGCGGTCACCGAGGTCATAGCGGATGATCGGCTGCACATGGTTGGCCAGATTGGTCAGCAGCGTCGTCGCGCCGAGCGTGCCCGGTGGCACCGGCCGGCCGCGTTCATCCACCGGCTCCAAGATCACCCAGTCGGCGTTGAGATGCAGGTGGCCGCAGCGGCACTCGTTGGCGATCAGGAAACACTCGCTGGCACCGTAGCTGTCTCGCACCGGCGCGTAGAAGCGCTCGCCGAGCGTGCGCCGCATCGCCGCGGTCAGAGTCTCGCCGCCGGTCCACAGCGCGTGCGGCGCGATCTTCAAGCGACCGGCGCGCTGTTCTTCGGACAGCACCCAGGCCATGCTCGGGTAGCTGGCGAGCACCGTCGGCCGGAATGCGTTGAGCTGTTCGACCAGCTGCGACATCGGCTGCAGGAACGAAAAGCTCTGCGAGGTGGCGCCGAGCCACGGATTGAGTTCGCGCGCGCGCTCGAAGGCGACGACGCTCGCGAAGTGGCCCTCCGTCGCCGCGACGAGCGCGATGCGCTCCGCACTCGGCACGCTGCTCGGCCACAGATCGGGCCAGCCGCCCCAGCTGCCGGCGGCGGCCAGCGAGATCGGGCCGCGCGCGGCTTCGAGCGCGTCGGCCACCGCGAGCGAGCGTCCGTCCTGCACGAACAGCGCCGGCTCGCCGCTGCTGCCCGAGCTTTCCCAGACCAGGTAGCGGCCGAGAAAGGCTTCGCCGCGGTTGGCGCGCTCGCGCACGAAGGCGCGCAGCGCCGGCAGCGTCAGCGCCGGGTCGGTGACCCAATCGGCAAAGTGCTGCATCAGCTCGCGCTTCTTCACCGGCCGCAGGCGCTGCAGCGTCTGCAAGGCGTCGCTGCCTGGCCCGGCTTCTTCCAGGCGCCGCCAGTACAAAGGCGAGCGCAGTGCTGCATCGTGCAGCAACTCTTCCAGGCGCAAGGACCGATGCTCTTGCCACGACTGCGCGCTGGCGCGCGAAGTGGCCAGGACATCGGAGTAGGCACAGGCCGTGTGCCAGGCGTCGAAGACCGCAGTGTGGTGTGGCATGGCGTCGACGATCCGATCTGCTGAGCGACGTCTTCGGCGAGACGGCGCTGCGTTCGGGCTGACCCTGCCGACATCGCGATGCCGTTCGACAGGCCCAGAGACAGGGGCGCGCAGATTACTGCTCGCGCAGCGCTCGTGCGCAGAAGTTACTTTTTGAGCGGTGTGCACGCGTCCTGGCGCGGCTTGCCCGGCACGGAGCGCCCGCGCGCCTTGGCGCGCTCGCTCATCTGCGCGTGGTGCTTTTCCATGTAGGCCATGCAAGCGCCATGGTCGGTCATGGCACTCATCTTGTCGTGGTGCTCACGCCGCTCGGCGCGCGTCATCATCGACCAGCCGGGCGTGTTGTCGCGGTTCATGCGCCAGCCGTGCATGCCGCCGCCCATGCCCATGCCGGGTTGCGGCGCCGAGGCTGCGCCTTGCGCCTGTGCCGCACTGAACGAGCAAGCCAGCAACACGGTGGCTGCGGCGGTGGCGATCGAATGTCTCATGTCCTGTCTCCTGGGAAATGTCGTTAGTGATCTCAAGCCGCGCAGGCCAGCGCTTCGGTGGTCTCCTCGACGGGGCCTCTCGTGCTGCGCGCGCTACGGCGCAGTGCGGCGGGGTCGAGGATTTCCACTTCGCGGTTGGCCACACGCAGGCAGCCCAGATCGGACAGCAGGCGAAACGAGCGGCTGATGGTCTCGTGCGCCAAGCCGAGGTGGTTGGCGATGTCGCGCCGGTTCATGCGCAGCAGCAAGCGGCGTGGCGACTGGCCACGTTCGGCCATGCGCGCCGACAGCTGCACCAGGAAGCGCGCCAGCCGCGCATCGGCGGCCACCGCGGACATGACTTCGGCGATCTCGCCGGCATGAGCGAGCTGGCGTGCGATCAGCGCCTGCAAGGCGGCGTCGAGCGCGGGCGAGCGCTGGCGCAGCGCGGCCAGTCCGGCCATCGGCAGCGCGACGACGCGGCTGTCTTCGAGCGCCACCGCTGAAAACGCGTAGTGCTCGCGGTAAAGGCCGTCGTAGCCGATCAGGTCGCGCTGGCTGGAAAAGGCGAGCACATGCTCATAGCCGTCTTCGGCTGTCTTCACGGTCTTGAAGCTGCCGGTCTGCACGACGTAGAGCGTCTGCGCATGCGCCCCCTCGTGCACCAGCGTCGCGCCGCGGGCCAGGCGGACGATCGCAAAACGCGCGCCGTCGCGGCAGCCGTCGCCGGCGCCGCCGAGCAGATCGACCAGGCCCTGCAGGTCGATCGTCAGCGCCTCGGTGCCCAGGCCGTGAACGAACCAGGCGGCGTGCTGGGTGCCAAGGCGGCGAACGGTGCCGGAGGCGGCGGGCATTGCGGTGGCCATGTCGGGGTCTCCTTGAAGTGTTGAACAGCAGATGGCCGAAGGATCGGCCGCGCGCCGGGGCGCGGCAATCGGCATCGGCTGCGCTTCGCTGTCGGCAAGCAGCCCACGGTGCTGTCAGATTTTTCTGAACGAGGACCCGTTTTGCGTGCACTCAATGCGCTCCGGCGCGGCGCGGCCGACGATGCATCGGTGGCGCGCCAGCGTCACCCCGATTCACCGCCGACATCCAAGGAGCTCTGCCATGAACGAAGTTCGCGTCCCCGATCTGTTCGACCTCGATCCGTTTCCGTCGAGCCTGCGTGACCTGTGGCGGCCGTGGCGCAACGAGACGGCCGCCGAGCGGGCGCCGCAGATCCGAATCGATCTGTCCGAAACCGACAACGCCTTCGCCATCAAGGCCGAGATCCCCGGCGTAAAGAAAGAGGACATCGACGTGCGCATCGACGGCAACCAGGTCACGATCAGCGCTGAGGTCAAACAGGACAAGGAAGAGAAGAAGGACGGCCGCGTGCTGCGCAGCGAGCGCCGCTACGGTTATGCCAGCCGCAGCTTCCTGCTCGCCAGCGATGTCGACCAAGCCGGCGCCGATGCCAAGTACAGCAACGGCGTGCTCGAATTGAAGCTGCCGAAGAAGGCGCAGTCGGCCGGCCAGCGCCTGACCATCGCCTGAGTTGATGCTGCGCAAGCTGCGCGGCCGCGAGCACGGCCGCGCGGCGTGAACGGGCGGCCACGCGGCCTACGATGACCAGGCCATGACCGCGCAGCCGCCCGCCCTGAACCCCGCCGTGGCCGGCAGCGGCTTGTTCGAGGGCCTGTCCGGCAAACTGCTCTTCGCCACGCGCGAAGCCATCGTCATGGTCGACGAGACGCAGGCGATCGTGGCGATGAACCCGGCTGCCGAACGCTTGCTCGGCTGCGATGCGGCGCGGGTGCTGGGCACATCGCTCGAACGCTTCGTGCCGCCGCTCTGGCGCGCGCAGCACGGGGCGATGGTGCGCCACTTCGCCGACTCGCAGGACACACAGCGCCTGATGCGCCAGGGCCGCCGCGTCGAGCTGCTGCGCGGCGACGGCAAGACGGTGCCGGTGGAGATTGCGCTGTCGCGCGTCGAGATGATCGACCACGGCCAGCCGCGCATGCTGTTTGCCGCCATGCTGCGCGACAGCAGCGACGAATGCGCGCTCGAAGAACAGCTGGCCTTCCTCGAGCGGCGCATGCATGCGGTCTTCGAGCTGTCGCCGATCGCCATCTGGATCTGCGAAGACGACGTGCTGACCTACGTCAACCGCGCCGCAGTGCGGCTGTTCGAAGCCGCTTCTGCCGAGGCCTTGATCGGCCAGCGCGTGTGGACGCTGCTCGACGACGACTCGCATGCGCTGCTGCGCCAGGAGATCGAGCGCACCTTGGGCGGCCAGACCGTTGGCGCCATCGTCGGCGGCCGGCTGACGCGCGCCAGCGGCGAGCAGCGTGCCATCGAGATCGCGCTGGCCGCCCTGCCCGACCACGGCCACCGCACGGTGCAGATGGTCGTCAGCGACGTCACCGATCGCCAGCGCGAGGCCGCCGACCTGCTGCGCTCGCGGCGCGACCTGCGCGAGCTGTCGGCCAGCGTCGTCGAGGCGCGCGAGGAAGAGCGGCGGCGCATCGCGCGCGAACTGCATGACGAGCTCGGCCAACGCCTGACCGCGCTGAAGATCGATCTGGCCACGCTCGCTGCGCAGGCCGAGTTGTCCGAGCGCGAACCGCGCGTGGCCGCCATGCAGGCCATGCTCGACGACACGCTGGCCTCGGTGCGCCGCATCGCCAGCGACCTGCGGCCGCTGATGCTCGACGACCTCGGCCTCACCGCCGCGATCGAGTGGCTGGCGCGCGATGCCTCGCGGCGCACCGGCATCGCGGTGCACACGAGGCTGCCGCTGGCCGAACCGGCGGTGGATCAGCGCGTGGCCACGGCGCTCTACCGCATGGTGCAGGAGGCACTGACCAATGTGGCCCGGCACGCGCAGGCCAAGTCGGTGGAGGTGATCCTGCAGGTGCAACAGCAGCAACTCGTGCTGACGGTGGCCGATGACGGCGTCGGCCTGCCCGAGCAAGCCTTGCAGCGCGCCGGCTCGTTCGGCCTGATGGGCCTGCGCGAACGTGCGCACATGCTCGGCGGCACGATCGACGTCGGCCGCCGGCCGCGCGGAGGCACGCGGCTGACGATGCGCCTGCCCTCGCATCCCGCCGCAGCGACGGAGACCGGAAGATGAACGCGCCCTCGCTGAGCATCCTGATCGTCGATGACCATGCCATCGTGCGCGAAGGCCTGGTGCGCATTCTCGAAGGCACCGGCCGCGGCTGGCAGGTGGCCGAAGCGGCGAGCGGCTTCCAGGCCCTCGAATGGCTGCGCCGTCACCCGGCCACACTGGCGATCGTCGATCTGTCGATGCCGGGCATGAGCGGGCTGGACCTGATCGCGCGCTTGCGCAAGGAATTCCCGGCGCTGCGCGTGCTGGTGCTGTCGATGCACGCCGAAGAGCAATACGCCTTGCGTGCCTTCCAGTCCGGCGCGCATGGCTACGTGACCAAGGACCGCGCGCCGGCCGAACTGGTGGATGCCGTGGCCAAGGTCGCCGGCGGCGGCGCCTACGTCACCGCCAGCCTGGCCGAGCGCGTGGTGCAGAGCTTGAACGGGGCCCAGGCGGTGCCGCGCCATGCCCAGTTGTCGAACCGCGAACTCGACGTGCTGCGCCGCATCGTCGCCGGGCAGCGCCTCTCCGACATCGCCGACGAGCTGCACCTGTCGATCAAGACCATCAGCACGCACAAGCGCCGCATCCAGGACAAACTGCACCTGCCGTCGATGGCCGCGCTGATACGCTACGGCATCGAACAAGGGCTGCAAGATGCCTCGGCCGATCACTGAAGCACCACTCGGCCTCGATCCCAGCGAAGTCCTCGCCCAACGCGCACGGCACGGCCCGAACACCTTGCCCGAAGCCAAGGGCAGCGGTGCGTTCGCCCAGGCCTGGCGGCAACTGGTCACCGAGCCGATGTTCCTGCTGTTGCTGGCCGCCGCCGGGCTGTACCTGCTGCTCGGCAGCCGCGCCGAGGGCCTGTTGCTCGGCGCGTTTGCGCTGGTCACGGTGGCCCTGGTGCTGGTGCAGAACCAGCGCAGCCGCAAGGCGCTCGATGCGCTGCGCGCGATGGCAGCACCGCAGGCGCGTGTGCTGCGCGGCGGCGTGGCACTGCAATGCCCGGCCGCCGACGTGGTGCCCGGCGATGCGCTGTTGCTCGAAGAAGGCGAGCGCATCGCTGCCGACGCGACGCTGTTGCGCGCCAGTGCACTCGCGGTCGATGAATCGCTGCTTACCGGTGAAAGCCTGCCGCTGACCAAGGCGGTGTCCGAGCCCGTCTTCGGCGGCACGCTGGTCGTCGGTGGCCACGGCATCGCCGAGGTCACGGCCACCGGCGCGAACAGCCAGGCCGGGCGCATCGGCGCGCTGTTGAACCAACTCGATGACACGCCGACGCGCCTGCAGCGGGACACGGCGCGGCTGGTGCGTGTGCTCGGCGCGCTGGCGGCATTTGTCAGCCTGGGGCTCGTGGTTCTCAGCGTGGCCCGCGGCTCGACCTGGATCGATGCCGTGCTGCAGGCGATCGCGCTGGCGATGGCGCTGCTGCCCGAGGAGTTTGCGCTGGCGATGACGGTGTTCTTCGTCATCGGCGCCTGGCGGCTGGCGCAGCAGCGTGTGCTGGTGCGGCGCTCGGCCGCCATCGAGACCCTGGGCGCGGCGACGGTGCTCGCCGTGGACAAGACCGGCACGCTGACCGAGAACCGCATGCGTCTGCGCCGCGCGGTCGCGCGTCAAAGCGAGTGGGATGTCACGAGCGCTGTTGCGCCGGCCGCACCGGTGCAAACGCTGCTACGGACCGCATGGCTGGCGACGCGCGACAACACGCCGGACCCGATGGACCGCGCGCTGCGCGCCCTGCCCGCCCTGTCCAGCCCGCACGCGGCCGACGGCATGCGACGCGTGCATGAAGTGCCGCTGGCCGAGGGCCGGCCGATGTACACCGCGCTTTGGCACGACGCGCAGAGCAACGCCCAGGCGGCACGCAAAGGCGCGGCCGAGGCCGTGCTCGCACTGTGCCGCTTGCCTGCCGGCGAACAGCGCGAGTGGCATCAGCGCGCCGGAGAGTTGGCGTCACAAGGCTGGCGCGTGCTCGGCGTCGCCAGCGCTGCCAACGCCGTGGGCGACGACATGAACGCCTGGCGCTTCGAGTGGCTGGGCCTGCTCGCTTTCGAAGACCCGCTGCGGCCGAGCGTGTCGGCGGCGGTGACGCAGGCCCGCGAGGCCGGCATCGCCGTCAAGGTGATCACCGGCGATGCGCCGCAGACCGCGCTGGCCATTGCGCGCGAAGCCGGCATCGTTGCCCACGGCGAACCGGCCCTGCTCGGCAGCGACATCGACGCGATGGACGACGTGGCGCTGGCGCAGGCCGTGCGCAGCGCGCGCGTCTTCGCCCGCGTCAGCCCGACGCACAAGCTGCGCCTGGTGCGGGCGATGCAGGCCAATGGTGACGTGGTCGCGATGACCGGCGACGGCGTCAACGACGCACCGGCGCTGCGGGCGGCGCACATCGGCATCGGCATGGGCGCGCGCGGCACCGACGTCGCCCGCGAAGCGGCGGCGCTGGTGCTGCAGGACGACGACTTCGGCCACATCGTGCAGGCGGTCAGCCAGGGCCGACGCATCTTCGACAACCTGCGCAAGGTCATGCTCTACATCGTCGCCATCCACGTGCCGATCGCCGGCCTGGCCCTGCTACCGCTGCTGTTCGGCCTGCCGCCTCTGCTGCTGCCGGCGCATGTGGCGCTGACGGAGATGGTGATCGACCCGATGTGCACGCTCGGCTACGAAAGCCTGCGCGCCGAGGCCCACCACATGCGCCAGCCGCCGCGGCCGTTGACGGAGCCCTTGATCGGCCGCGCGCAACTGCTGCTCGGCTTGGCGCAAGGCGCGCTGCTGCTCATCGTCTGCTTTGCCGTTTACGCCCTGGCGCTGCAGCAAGGCCTGGCTGGCGACGCCGCCCGCTTCATGGCCTTCGTCGCGCTCACCGCCGGTAACCTGACGCTGGCGCTGATCGACACCACACAGCAGCCGCTTTTGCGAGGCGGCACGGTGGCGCGGCCGTTCCTCTGGATCGCCCTCGCCGCGACGGCTGCCCTGAGTCTGTGTGTCGCCGTGCCCGCGCTGCGCAGCCTGTTCGGCTTCGCCTGGCCCGGCGCCGCCGCGCTTGGCCTGGCCGTGGCGGCCGGCGTGCTCGGCAGCGCGGGGTGGGACCTGGCCAAGCGCTGGCCGGCGGTGGCGCGCACGTTCGGCGCGCGCGCGGTGCCAAGTCAGGTTGCCACGCCGCGCCGCTGAGCCATCTCGCGCCCCATCGCGCGCTGCTCGGCCGCATCGAGCACCGATTGCGCACGCGTGAACGCCGAACCTTCTTCGAGCGCGATGTGCTCGCGGTACAGCGCCGTGAACCGCGGCAGGTCCGGCATGACGGCGGACGCATCGCCCTGCCCGATCGCCAGCAGCCACGGCCGCAGCGACTGCCAGGCGGCACTCATCGCCACGTGATCGGCAGCGATGCGGTCGGCGAGCGCGGCCTGATCCTGCGCGCGCAGCGCGGGCAACACATGCCGCTCCTCGTCCTCGTGGTGCTGCGGCGCCGCGATGTCGAAGTAGCGCAGAACATCGCGCGCCGCGTCTCGGGCCTGTGCATCGGCGCCGTGTTGCACGACATGCGCGGTCAACCGTTCGAGCAGCGCCAGCGAGCGTTCGACGCGCTCATGGCAGGCATGCAGCATCGCAAACGGTTCGTCGAAGCCGGCGGCGGGCGTCGAGAACTTGATCATCACCCGCACTGCCCGACGTAGCCGCAGGCGGTGCAGAAATCGCAACCGTCCTTGGCAATCATGCTGGCGTTGCCGCACTCGGGGCATGGCCGGCCGGCTTGCAGCAGCGGCGGCGAGGCTCCGCTGCGCTGCTGCGGCGACGCCAGCACGCCCATCTCGCGCAACGGGAAGCCGCTCTCGTCCAACACGCCGAGCATCGCGTAGCGGTGGATCACCAGCCGCGCCAGGTAGGCCACGGTGGAAGGCCAGGTCTGCTGGCGGCGCTGGCCGGGGATGAAGGCCATGAAGTGGCCGAGCGGCTCGGCGTAGTTGAGCAGCTTGCGCAGCTTCATGCCGATCCACGCCGGGTCGACGACGCGCATGTCGAGCGACAGCAGGCGCGCCAGGCCATCGAGCGCGCGTGGGTAGGTGCCCGACAGTGCGAGCGCGCAAGGCCGTGTCACGGCCACGCCGTCGGCGCCGGGCAGCGTGACCTCTTTCAAGGTCACGGTGAAGTGCTCGCCGCTGGTCGGGTTGTGGATGTCCACCGCCCAGGCCAGCGTGCCCGAGGTGTCGGTGTGCGGCTCGTCGCGCGCGAACAGCGCATCGATCACGGGAGTCGCCGCATCCTTCGTCGGCGGCAGCACGCCGAGCTGCTCGCAGCGCCAGCGGATCACTCCGGCGGTCGCCGCAACCACGCCGGGGAACAGGCGGCGCTCGCCATGCGGCGGGAACGGCATCTCGAACGGATGCTCTTCGGCGACCGTCGCCAGCGCGTCGAGCTTCAACTGCAGCCACGCCGGATCGTCGGCGCGCAGGTCCATCGACAGGGTCTTGGCCAATGCACCGAGGCCTCGCGGCTGCTCGGCGCCATTGATCCAGACTTCGAAGGGCTGCAGGCGCGCATCCGACTCGGTTCGAGGCCACTCGCCAACGAACAGCGCGAAATCGCCGAACGGGTGGCTGATCATGTAGGTCCACGCCGCGTTGCCACTCGGCAGCTCGGGCCGGCCGGGCCAGCGCAGCGACGCCAGCACCGGCGTGCGCGGCGCGGCCAGCGCCAGTCGGCGGTTCGCATCACCCTCGGTCACCGTCAGCGGCGCGGGTTGCGTGGACAACACGCTGCCGAGCACGGCGTTCGGCCGGTAGGTCGCCAGGCCCTTGAGGCCGAACGTCCAGGCCTGCTGATAGAGCTGCTCGAAATCGGCGTACGGGTAGTCGGCCGGCACGTTGACCGTCTTGCTGATCGCCGTGTCGATGAAGGGCGCCACGGCGGCCACCATCTGCGCATGCGCCTCGGCGCTCATCTCGAGCGCGGTGACGAAGGCATCGGTCAGCGCGGCGTCGGGGCCCTTCAGATGCCGGTACAGCCGCCACGCATGGTCTTCGACCGCATGCTCGACCAGCCGCCCGTCGGGATCGCGCTTCTTGCGCGTGTAGGTCCACGAGAACGCGGGCTCGATGCCGTTGCTGGCGTTGTCGGCAAAGGCCAGGCTGATCGTGCCGGTGGGCGCGATCGACAGCAGGTGCGAGTTGCGCATGCCCTGCGCACGGATGCGCTCCTTCAGCGCTGCCGGCAGTCGCGATGCGAAGCGGCCACCGGCCAGGTAGAGGTTGGCATTGAAGAGCGGGAACGGGCCGCGCTCGGCGGCCAGATCGACCGACGCGTCGTAGGCCGTGTCGCGCATCAGCTGCGCGATCTGCGCCGCTTTCGCGCGCGCGGGCTCGCCGTCGTAGCGCAGGCCGAGCATCACCAGCGCGTCGCCGAGGCCGGTGAAGCCGAGACCGATGCGGCGCTTGCTCATCGCTTCGTCATGCTGCTGCGGCAGCGGCCACAACGACACATCGAGCACGTTGTCGAGCATGCGCACGGCGGTGCGCACGAGCGCGGCGAAAGCCGTCTCGTCGAAGGCCGCATCGGCCTCGAACGGCCGCTGCACGAAACGCGTCAGGTCGATCGAGCCGAGGCAGCAGCAGCCGTAGGCCGGCAGCGGTTGTTCGCCGCAGTTGTGCACCAGCAGGCCGTTGGCATCGAAGGCATGCCTGTCGGCGACCGTCACGTCATAGACCGGCTCGGTGCCATCGGGCTCGACCGCCTCGACGGTGGCGGCGAAGCCTTCGCGATTGAGCGAGCGCTTGTAGCTTCCGAGCAGCGCACCGAGCCGCTCGGACTTGCCCGTGTCGGCAAAGCCGACGAGATCGGCGTAACGCGCCAGGTTGTCGCCACTGATCACCAGCTCGTGTGATGCTTGCTGTGGGTACTCCCGGCGGCCGCCACGGCCGTCGGGCATCACCACCAGACCCGCGGCGCGGCGCTCGCGATAGATCGTGCTGGCGATGCCCAGGCGCAGCAGCATGCGTTGCGCCGCTTGCAGCAGTGCCATATCCGACTGCGAGAGGCGCACGCTGACGCCTTTGGCCTGCGTGCCCTGCACCGACCCGTCGGCGTCGAACAAGCCTCGCAGCAGGCCGCAGCAGAAATCGGAAGAGCGCACTTCCATCGCCGCCGTGATCGTCTTGTTGCCGGGCGACAGCACCGAGCGCTAACGCGAGCTTGCGCAGCGGCCCCGAGGCGAGCCGCCGCTCGCCGCTCGCGGCAATCGGCCGTTGCCAGCCGCGAAAGTCTGCGCGGTGCGTCAGTGTGGCCAGCGCCTCGTCGGCCGCCTGCATGATGCCGGCCACGCTCGGCGGGCGGGCATCGACATCGCTGCCGACGACGCGAAACTCGCTGGCCCACACCGACAACAGCGCCTTGTCTGCCTTGATCTGGCCGTCGCCGATCAGCAAGCCGATCAGGTAGCCCTCGGCGTGGGTGCCCTCGCCTTCCCAACCGTCGATCGCGCGGTGGTCGTTGAGCACGATCTGATCGCCGGGCTGCAGCGCGCCAGCCGGGCACCAGTCGCTGTGCATCAGGTAGCGTGATCGCTTCGTGATCCGCCGCACCGGATGCTCGGCGGTGAGGCGCAGCGTGTGGCCCTCACGCGTGCGCAGCGCGAACACAGGCTTGATGCCGGTGGCGAAAAAACCTGCCGACTCGGTGGCATAGGGCTTGCCATCGACCACGGCAGTGAAGGGCTTGCCGATCAGCTGCGCCACCTGCCGCGGCCCATGCGCGGTGAAGACCCAGGTGTCGGCGGTCACGCAAGGATTGGTCGCAGTGATCGCCTCGCAATACGCGAGGTTGTTGTCGCGGTTGATCGCATCGAGGAACAAGACGCCGGGCTCGGCGTGGTCGTAGGTCGAGCGCATGACCTGGTCCCAGAGCGCGCGCGCCGGCAGCTTGCGATAGACCCATTGGCCGTCGTCGCGCTGGTAGGCGCCCTGGTCTTTGGAAGTCGGGCCGGGCTCGGCGCGGTGCACGAGTTCGATGTCGGCGCCGTCGCGCACGGCCTGCATGAAGGCGTCGGTGACACCCACCGAGAGGTTGAAGTTCTTCAGGTCGCCCTGGTCCTTGGCATGGATGAAGGCCTCGATGTCCGGGTGGTCGCAGCGCAGCACGCCCATCTGCGCGCCGCGCCGCGAGCCGGCCGACTCGACCGTCTCGCAGCAGCGATCGAAGACGCGCATGTAGCTCACCGGGCCCGAAGCGTTGCTCTGTGTCGCCGCCACCCACGCACCGGCCGGGCGGATGCGCGAGAAGTCGTAGCCGACGCCGCCGCCGCGGCGCATCGTCTCCGCCGCTTCGGCCAGTGCGGTGTAGATGCCGGGGTGGCCGTCTTCATCGTGACGGATCGAGTCGCCGACCGGCTGCACGAAGCAGTTGATCAGCGTCGCCTGCAATCCCGTGCCCGCCGCCGACTGGATGCGGCCGGCCGGGATGAAGCCGCCGCGCAGCGCCTCGAGAAAACGCGCTTCCCAATGTGCGCGCTGGTCGTCGCGTTCGGCCTGCGCGAGCGCGCGGGCGACGCGGCGCAGCACGTCGTCGATGGTCTTCTCGTCGCCCTTGGCGTATTTGTCGCGCAGCACCTCGGCGCTGATGGCTTGCGCCGGCAGTTCAGCGGCGGTGCGACGGGTTTGGGTCTTCGATGTCAAGGGTCATCTCCTGAATTCGATCAGATCTCGGGGCGGCGCCACAACCACCAGGCCACGCAGGCCATGAAGGCCGGCACGGCGACTTGCAGCGCCAACGGCGCGCTAGACCACCACAGCAGCGCGGTGCTCAGCAGCATCGTGCCACTGGCCGCCCACTTGGCGCTGCGCGGCACGGCGCGGTGATCGCGCCAACGTGTGATCGGCGGGCCCCAGCGCGGATGCGCCAGCAACCAGGCTTCGAGCTGCGGCCAGCCCTTGCCACCGGCCCATGCCGCAACGAGCAGGAACGGCGTCGTCGGCAGCACCGGCAGGAACGCGCCGGCGATGCCCAGCACCACGCAGGCCAGGGCCAGCGTGCGCCAGAACATCAGGGTGGCCAGGCGGGTCAGCATGGGTTCGTCACATCAAGCGCCACATGCCGAGTGGGTGGCGCGTCCAGCCGATGCTGACCATCGTCGCCAACACCGTCAAGGCGGCCACAAAAAAAGCCGCACGGGCCGCAGTGCTTCCAGCACGCTTCAAGGCCCAACTGCCGAGCACGATGTAGAGCACGAGCAGCACCAGCTTGGCGCCGAGCCAGTGCTCTCGCAATGGGTTGAGTTGCAGCAGCGCCCACAGCGACACGCCGGCCGGCAGCAGCAGCGTGTCGATGACGACGCTGCCGACGCGCAGCGCCTTGTGCAGCGGCCAGCGCGCACCCGCGAGCACGCCCGCGCCGCGCAAGGCGAACAGCGTGCCGCTCAGCACGACGAGTGCGAGATGCGCCTGCCGAATCTGCGGCACCCACGCCAAGTCGGTCATCGACGAATCATGCAGCGCCCAGCGCGACACCCGGCGTCAGCAAGCGTTCGATCAGCGCGCGCACCGTCGCAATGCGGTCGCCGAACGGCAAGGCCCCCGCGCCGCGGAAGAACAGGCCCTTGTCGACTTCGCCGCGCAAGGCCGCGGCCAGGCGCTGATCGATGCAGAACTGGCCCCAGGTCGGCAGGCCATCACGCAGGCCGCATTGCGCCAGGCAGTCCCAGGCCAATGTGCAGCGCGACTTCTTGTGCGCCGTCTGCTGCAGGCGCGGCAGCGCGGCCGTGTAGTTGCGCAGCCAGCGTGTATTCACCGCGCGCGCCGGCAGGCCGGCAACGCTGGTGAACTCGACCACGTCTTCGTCGCGCGCGCCGGCCAGCACCTGTTTGAAGTTCGGGTGGGCGTCGCACTCCTCGGTGGCAACGAAGGGCGTGCCGAGCTGCACCGCCGCCGCGCCGAGCGACTGCGCGTGCGCGATGTCTTCGAAGCTGCGGATGCCGCCGGCCACGATCAGCGGCACCTCGCGCTCCAAGCCGGCGCTGCGCAGGAAGGCGTTGGCCTCGGGCAGCACGCGCTCGAAGTCGAAGCGCGCGTCTTCCAGGTCTTCGATCTTCGCCGCGCCGAGGTGGCCGCCGGCCCAGCGCGGATGTTCGATGACGATCGCATCGGGCACACGCTGCTTGCGCTCCCACTTCTTGATCACCAGCGCGATGCCGCGCGCATCGGACAGGATCGGCACCAGCGCCGCCTGCGGATGCTCGCGCGCCAGCTCGGGCAGGTCGAGCGGCAGGCCCGCGCCGACGACCACGGCGTCGATGCCGGCTTCGAGCGCCGTGCGCACCAGCGGCGCGTACTCGCTGACGGCGCGCATCACGTTCACGGCCAACAGGCCGCGGCCGTTGGCCAGCGTGCGCGCCGCGGCGATCTCGCGCTGCAACGCTTCGAGGTTGGCGGCGTCGATCACCGCCTTGGCCTGCGGCCCGGTGCCCTCGGCTTGCGTGCGCGCCATCAGGTCCGGGTGGTGGCGCCGCAGGTCGATCGACGAGATCGTGCCGACCGCGCCCTGCGCGGCCACGCTGCCGGCCAGCCGGTGCGCCGAGACACCGACGCCCATGCCGCCCTGCACGACCGGCAGCAGGTCGCGGCCGGCCAGGTGCAGCGGCGCCAAGCCGCTGGCGTGCCAGCGCTGTTCGAGATCGGGGTCGATGAGATCGGGATGGTTCATGTCTTTGGCCGCGTCGACGCAAACATTCCAGGCTAGCGGTGCGAAGCCGTCTGCCGCTTGCGCTGCGTCAATGACCCACTCACCACTTGCCGCGCAACGTCAGCCGCCAGGTGCGCGGCGCTTCGACGTGCGTGAACAGCGGCGACTTCTCCGCCAGGCGCACATTGGTCAGGTTGCGCACACCGAGCGACGCTTCGAGGCCGCCCGGCAGGGCGACGGAAGCCTGCGCGCCGAGCATCGTCAGGTCGGGCACCGGCTGCGCCGGCGTGTTGGGCGTGCCCGCCGGCAACAACTGATCGCCCGCATGTTCGACGTGGCCGCCGATCCGCCACGGGCCGTGCTGCCAGTCGAGCCGCACGGTCGCGCTGTGCCGTGGCCGGCGTTCGAGCCGCACGCCATTGCCGTTCTTGGCATCGAGGTAGGTGTAGCTCACGACGCCCGTGAAGCCGGCGCCGAGCGGCTGCACGGCCGACGCTTCGATGCCGCGCAGCGTCGCCTTGGCCAGGTTCTCGTAGGTGTAGGTGCCGATGCCGGGCACGGCGCCGGGCGTGACCAGGCGCACTTCGATCAGGTCATCGACGCGCTGGTCGAAGGCCATCAACTGCGCCTGCATTGCCCCCACCGCATAACCGATGCCGAGCTCGATCGCGTCGCTGCGCTCGGGCTTCAGGTCCGGGTTGCCGAGAAAGGTGTTCGGCCCCTCGGGACGCGCGCCGGGCACGACCTGCTTCAGGTTCGGCACCTTGAAGCCGTGGCTGTAGCCGCCCTTGACCGTCCACGCGGGCGCCACGCGCCACACCGCATAGGCGCGCGGGCTCCACTCGTTGCCATAGCGGCTGTGCTCGTCGCGGCGCAGGCCGGCCGTGAGCGTCAGCGGCTGGGCGACGCTCCACTCGTCCTGCACGAACAGCGAGCGGTGCGGCAGCATCCCACGGCCACCGGGCAGGCCCGGGTCTTCGAGCGATTCGTTGCGCGCCTCGAAGCCGCCGGCGAGCGCATGCGCGCCGAAGGGCCGCCGCGCCTGGCCTTCGAGCACCTGCTCCTGCACGCGCTGCGGCACGTTGACCGCAACGCCTTCGGTGCGCCGGTTCTCGACGTCGATGATCCCGCGGTAGGCGCGCAGCTGCGTCTCCAGCGAACCGGCCCACTCGGCCTCCCAGTTCAGCGAAGTCATCGCGCGCTCGATGTCGTTGAAGGTGACGTGGTAGCGCCGCCGCCCACCGCGCTCGCGTGCATTGCCTTCGCGATCCTCGATGCCCTGGCGGTGTTCGAGTTCGACACGCTGGCCCTTTGCATCGCCCGCGCCGCGCCAGGCCACGCCGACCCAGGCATCCTGCTTGTCGCGTGCTTCGAGTTCGGAAAGGCGCGGG
>CAVTWT010000010.1:0-129962 GCA_963738425.1 uncultured beta proteobacterium
CAAAATCGAACGCCAGTAGCCTCTGGCGCGATATACCAGGTGGAACGTGGTAGGCCCTGAAGGATTCGAACCTTCGACCAACGGATCATGGGTCGGCTGGGCCATTCCTCACCACACGGCCTTTCGCCGACAACGGTGACGCTGTTGCGCCATGCACGCGTCTCCGCTGACCCGTCATGTGTATTCTCCGATGCTGCGGGAACGCGGCTCGGGGGCCTGACTTGCTTGCTGCACAAACCTCACAGACCACCATGTCTAACGCCCACCGCTTCTCGGCCATGTAGTCATGCCCATCGTAGTGCCGCGCCTGCACGCCGGTCAGACCATGCGACTGAAGATGCCCCCGCACCTCGCGCGACACGCCACGGGCCGCCAGAAGCGTCTCGATGCCTGACCGGATTCGCTTCAGTTGAAACCCTGCAATGGCGTCGCCCACGATGTCATTCGCCCAACCCGCCATCGTCCTCACGCTGATCGCCTTCTTGCCTTTCGTTGTCGAGATCGCAAACTCCCCGCCTGTCTTCCCTACCTCCCGCACTGCCTGCTGCGCCAATGGCACCAGCGGCACGCAATGCGGCCTGGGCCCCTGCCCTGGACGCCCCTTGCGGTCGAAGATCAAGATTGAATCCTCGTCGACATCGACGTTGCGTAGTCGCACCAACTGCTCGACACGCTGACCGCCGGTCAGCAGGTGCAGGCGCAACACCGCTGCGCGTGACCCCGGCACGTCAGCGATGAGCTGCCAGTAGGTTCGCATTTCGGCACCGGTGAACGGGCGTTTGTCCGCGCGGTCGAACTGCGAGGAGCGACGTGTCTGCGCGACCGGATTGACCTGGATGGCAAACGGTTTGAACGCCATTGGGATCGCAGCCACGAACCTCACGTCCAGCGCGCACTGGTACGCCGCACGCAGGTACGAACGCAGCTTGTTGGAGGTGCGACCCTTGCCTGCTTCGATCAGCCGGCGCAGCATGTCCAGAATCTGATCGGGCGTCAGTTCCGTCGCCGGCGCATCGGCCAGTCGTGGCCATGCCTCGACCACATGGCGATCGAAGAGCTGGCGCACATCGACGTGACTGCTCCGCCCCTGCGCTTGCAGGTGATCGACGTAAGTGTCGAGCAGCTTGCGCAGCGTGCGCTCGGACCGCTCGGCTTCGTGCTCTCGCTGCGCCTGCTGTTCGCGTTGCTGGTCGGCCTTGAGCGCGCGCAGTCCACCCTGCCTCGCGCGTTCGGCATGCACGGTTGCCAGCTCTCGGCACTTCTCGATCGCCGCGGCAATGCTGTAGCCGCGCGCCGTGGGCTGCAGTTTCTTCGGCGGCGCCGAGGAGTCGTACAGACCGATCGGCTCGCGATGCCGGCGACCGTCTTGCGTGTAGCGCCAGTACAGTTGCACAGCGCCGCCGGCCAAGCGTCGGCCCTGCAGAGCGCCACCGTGCTCCAGGCGCGGGCGCAACGTGACGAAGGCGTCGCCTTCCAATGCCTTGAGTGCCGCAGTGATGTCCGAAACGTGTGTGCGCATGGCGTCCGTGGTTCCCGCTCGTGCCCGTTTCGTGCCCGTTTGCAGCGCGATGGACCGAGACCGATTGCAATCACTTTGGACGCAAGTCCTTGATTTGTGAAGGCCTCGCGCGTACGCGGCGTCTCGCACCGTCCAGTAGAATCTCATTCCCGAGGACTGTTAATCCGTAGGTCCCTGGTTCGAGCCCAGGTCGAGGAGCCACCATTCCGAGAGGCCCGCAGTGCGTGAGCGCTGTGGGCTTTCTTGCTTCTTGCCACCCCTTGCAGCCATGGGATGCCGGCGCCGCAACTTGGTGTTGGCGCCATGGCCGTGCCTGGGTTTCCCTATCTCCACCAAAGGCAACACATGACCAACGACACGAACGCGGCAGCAGCCGAGCGCGCAGCTCACCGAGCCAACGGTGACGCCGCCAAGGCCGACAACCTCAAAGCACTTGCGGAGCTTGGGGCCAGCGCCGACAGCACTCAGCAGGCCGCCCACATCCGGGGCATCGTCGCAACGACGATCGCGCACCTCGCAGCCGACGCGACCGCGGCAACGCGAGACAGCGCTGCGCAATGGCAGCAATGGGCACTGGGCTTGAGCGACGCTCTCCTGCCCAATTGCCCGGCCACGGCAACCAAGGTGTAGATGCCGCCACAACGCTATGCGCCACCTGTAGCCTGAGTGAGCCGGCGCAGGAGCTTGCCCGTTGACGGGTTGAGGAAACTGTCATCGCTGTGTCTGATGAGTCTGGAACCGTCGCGCAGGCAGAACGAATGGACCCCAACGGTTCGCCGGGCGATGCCGAACTTGTCCAAGTACGTGACAACAGCCCACACCTCCACTGTGTAGACCGTGCCTTGGTCGTCGTTCACGAGAAAGGTGTCAATCAGCTCTCGTCTGTCTTGCATCGGCTTCGAGGCTCATGGAGAAACACCCACACATCCTAGGCGTGCGGTCACCGGGCCCGCTATTACCCAAACGGGCCAGATGGCGGCAATGCCTGCAGGTGTTGGCCTTCGGCGAAGAAGGACCAGCGCTCGGCCAGCAGGCCGAAGTACAGGACGACGACGAGCAGCGCCCTCACCTCGCCGTGACGCCCGTGCTTAGACAGGCGAGTGCAGCCATCGCGCGACGGCACCAAAGACGATCGCGCACCGCCGCGTGCCGATCACATGCCATGCGGCCTGGTCATGGAAGCTCTCGCGTGCGCCGAAGCTGCCGGCCGTCTACCCTGCGCGGCCTGCACGATGCGCGGGTGGAGTACGCCGGGCCGGGGCTGGCTCGTGGTCTTCTTCCTGGATTTAGAGGCCGTTGTCAGCCACCGGCCGCCTGTTGGCGCTGCACCTGCTCGCGCTTCATGGCAACGTATTCGCCGCGTTCGAGCTCTCGCAACTGCACCGGGTAGCGTTCGACACCGCTGTGCCAGTCGGCCAGCCGCTTCTCGAATTGTTGCGCCGGCGGCAGCGACAGTGCGCCGAGGTAGGCCTCGACGGCCAGGTAGTAGCGCATCGTGTTGCGCTCGATCACGCCGCGCGTGCCGCCGATGTACTGGGGCTGGCCGTCAGGCTTGCTGCCAACGACGGAGAAGCCGACCTTGTCGCGGCCCAGGGTCGCCAGATAACCCTGCATCGCCACCCGCGCGGCCAAGCCGAAGCCGTAGGCGTACGACAGGTGAACGATGCTGCGCCGCGCATCGAGTGCAGCGACCTCGAGCACGATGCGGTAGCGGCTGGTGCCCAGCGGCCCTTCGCTTGCGCTCAGTTGCACCTGCAGGTAGTCCGGCCGCGACGCCACCACATCGTAGGCAAACGCAAACCGGTAGGCCTGATCCAGCGGCTGATCGTGCTTCTGACCGATCACCAACTGCAGCGCATCGGCGGTCTTCGAGTTACTGCCGCGACACTGCTTGACGTTGAGGTGCAGGATCAGGATGTCGCACCACCGGTCGACGCCTTGCAGCGCAGCGCCCACCACCTCAAACGGCTGGTCGATGCGGGCGTGGATGTCACCTCGCAGCCCGTCGGCGCGCTCACTCGACTCGAGAACGAGCGGGCGTTGAAACGCATTGCTGGAAAGAGCGTCCCGCAAGTCAGCGTGGCGTGACTTCAACGCCGCCGCATCCTGCGCATGCACCGGTGATGCGCCGGCGGCTGCCAGGGCAAGCGCCAGCACGAGATCCACAAGGCGATTGCTCATGACCCTGTCCTGCTTTTTCGAGACTGCACCCAATTGATGCTATGGCGACGTCGAGCCGGCGCGCGTAGGACAGCGCCGCCGTCGGCATCGCTCTTGGCTCCGGTCGTGCGCGTAGGCACCCGCCTACGCTGGCGCTGCGCCGCCACCTAGCCGGCCGTGAGCGCCGCTCCGATACGCGCCGCGATGGCGGGAGCCGATAGTGGCTTGTCCAACCACATATCGAGGTGACTCCATGATGTCGCGCCACTTTGCAGTCGTTTGTTCCCTTTCCGCACTGGCCGCAATCAGCGCCTGCTCGTCGAACTCGCCGCGCAACGACGCCGTGTTCGACCCGGCAGGCCGGTCCAGCACGGCCGTGACCTACGGCAGCGTCAGCAGCATCGAGCTGGTGCCGGTGTCGTCGCGCACGTCCGGCGGTGGCGCCATCCTCGGCGCGGTCATCGGCGGCGTGCTCGGCAACCAGGTCGGCAGCGGCAGCGGGCGCGATGCGGCCACCGTGGTCGGCGCCATCGGCGGCGCCGTCGCCGGCAACCAGATCGAGCGCCGCCGCAAGAGCGACGACGAGGTCTACCGCGTGAGCGTGCGGCTGGACAACGGCCGCTCGGCGCAGTTCGACTACCAGCGCATCGACGATCTGCGAGTCGGCGATCGGGTCAAAGTCCAGGATGGTCAACTGCACCGCGCATAGCCTCCAGGAGGGAACACGCCATGGCCGTCACGATGAACACCGCGCCGACGCGCGCCGCCGCTCCCGCGCAAGTCCGCGCGGCGACGCTGGATGACCTCGCCAAGCTGCTGCTGCGCGTCACGCTCGGCGCGCTGATGCTGCTGCATGGCATCGCCAAATTGCAGAACGGCATCGATCCCATCATCGATGCCGTGGCCAACGCCGGGCTGCCGCCGGTGCTGGCCTATGGCGTTTTTGTGGGTGAAGTGTTGGCACCGCTGCTGCTGATCGCGGGCGTCTGGACTCGTCTGGCAGCAGGCGTCATTGTGATCAACATGGTCGCCGCCATCGCATTGATGCACAGCAACGACTTCGCCACCCTGTCGCGCACCGGGGGCTGGGCCCTCGAGCTGCAGGCCTTCTACCTGGTCGTGGCAGGGGCCGTTGCGTTGCTGGGCGCGGGCCGGTTCGGCCTCGGCACTGCCAGCAGCCGCTTGAACTGAGGCGTGACGTGGCCGCGATTTGCAGGGCGCCCCATGCGCTTCGGTGAGCCCTCCTCCAGCGCGCGCCGTCCGGAGGCCAGGATGCGCCTGCGCGCCATCCGAACCCGTGGTGAGGTGGTCGACTTCGCGTGGGACTTCGCCAGCGATGCGGCGGCGGCGCTGCTGCGCTGTCACCCCGTTGTCTTGAACGGCAGGACGCTGTGCGCCTGGCAAGACGCCGGCCCGATCGGCCAGCTGCCGTTGCTCGACCGCTATCGCCGCATCCTCGACGAAGGCCGCACACAGTCGTTCGACCACGTGCACGGGGTCGACGGCCGGCAGGACGTGGTGATCCACCGCGTCGTCTGCGACGGGGACGGCGTCGCGGTGACGCTGATCAACTTGAGCGCCAACCGACGCGCTCAGGCCTTTCGGCTGCGCGTCGAAGTCCCGCCTGCCACCCAGGGCAGACGATGAAGCGACCGCGCTTCCTCGACGCGCCGGTCTGGCGGGCCGAGCAAAGCCGGTATGGCGCCGTCTGACGCCCGCGCCTCGACCTGTTCGTCGATATCGACCGCACCGCACCCGTCGAGGATGGTTGCCATCTGGTCGACACGCTCTGGATCGGCAACGACGACACTCAGGACGAAATGGTCGGTACGCTCCGGCCTGAACCAGGTGGTGGCGGCCTCGTTGACGCGGTCGAGCAGCCCGAGGAAAAGGCGTTCGACAGCGCCACGCGTCTCCGGCGATTCGAGGCGCTCGGCCGGCGCCGCCTCGTCCCAAGGCCACGCTTCAACAGCCAAGCGGATGGCGGTGTTGCGGACACCGGCGGCCGCAAGTTGGCACCAAGCCTGCCGAGCGTCACCGGCCGTCTTGAAGACGCCTACCAAGGTGGTGTTCATGGAGCTGACGAACCCCTTCATCGTGAGCTTCAAACTAATGGTGTCACCCCCCAATGTCTGTTCGCTATCGCACAAACTGCAAAAAAACTGTGGGCAGCCGAGTAGACTTTTGTTCGACAGCGAACAGACCGTCGGAGGCTCTGCCGGCACCATTCGAGCCCTACCGTACCCGCCTTGAACAACGCTGCCGAAAGCCCCTTGCGCAACCAGTTGCTGGCGGCGCTTCCCGATGCCGAGTGGAAGCGCTGGCAGCCGCAGCTCGAAGCGGTGAACATGCCGCTGGGTCAGGTGCTTTACGAATCGGGCGGCACGCTGTCGCACGTGTACTTCCCCACCACGGCCATCGTCTCGCTGCTCTACGTGATGAAAGACGGCGCGTCGGCCGAGATCGCGGTGGTGGGTCACGAGGGCATCGTCGGCATCTCGCTGTTCATGGGCGGCGATTCGACCCCCAGCCGCGCCGTGGTGCAAAGCGCCGGCCAGGGCTTTCGCCTGGCGGCTCCTGCGATGCAGGAAGAATTCGACAGGGCGGGGCCGGTGCTGCACCTGCTGCTGCGCTACACGCAGGCCCTGATCACGCAGATGGCGCAAACGGCGGTCTGCAATCGCCACCATTCGCTCGACCAGCAGCTGTGCCGCTGGCTGCTGCTGAGTCTGGACCGCCTGCAAGGCAACGAACTGGTGATGACGCAGGAGCTGATCGCCAACATGCTCGGCGTGCGTCGCGAGGGCGTGACCGAGGCCGCCCTCAAGCTGCAGGGCGCAGGCGTCATCAGCTACGGGCGCGGTCGCATCACGGTGCTTGACCGCTCGGCGCTGGAAAAGCGCACCTGCGAGTGTTATGCCGTGGTCAAGAAGGAGTACGACCGGCTGCTGCCGCACCAGAAGGCGGTCTAGGCGGCGTTCGCGAGGTGCAGCGTGAACGGCGCCAGGCTCTTCACCCAGGACTGGGTTGGAAATTTGACCGCGTTGTGTTCGGCGCTGACGCTCAACAACGCGCGCATGGTGCCGCGACCGCAAATCTGTATCGGGTAGGCGCAGATCACCGTGGCGTTCTGCTCGACGGTCACGCGGTGAACCAGGGCCTCGAAGGCCAACGCATCGTCGATGTGGCCGGCAGCACACAGCGCGGGTGCCAGATCGCCGACCGCGCGCACGCGGTTCTTGCCGTCACGCTGGGGCGCCGTCATCAGCGGGGTCAGTAGCGCTTCAGCATGCTCCAGGTCCAGTCGGCCCTCAACCTGCAACTGCGCCAACAAGTCGTCGGAGTCGACCGCCACGTAGGCTGGGCCAGAGAGATCGGCACCGCGCGCCTGCAAGGCCTGCTCAATCGCCTGGCGGTGGGCCCTGCCCAGCAGCGCCAGACAGTTGTCGCCTGCATCGAGGCCAGCGGCGAAGAAATCAGCAACTTCCTCCGCCGGGTAGGCGTCGGCATAGAACAGGGCGAGGTGTTGGCACATGGGGCTTTGCTTTCTCGTGCGGTGTCGCTGCTCGCTCGACGGCAGCGCGGAGTTTGACCTCAAGCCAACTTGTCATCTGTGCGCGAGCGCACGCAGCAAAGGGTCGCTTCTGGCCCCGGCAGGCCCTAGCCCCTTTGCTGGTGGTACAGGTTCTGCGGGTGCTGGCCTTCGGCGAAGAAGGACCAGCGCTCGGCCAGCAGGCCGAAGTACTGGACGACGAACAGCAGCGCACCCACACCGGCTGTCACGCCCGCGCCCACAACGACCAGCGCAGCCACCGGCGCAACGACACCGAACACGACCGCGCACAGGCGCATGCCGATCACATGCCATGAGGCGTGGCCATGAAGGAACTCGCGCGTGCCGAAGCTGCCGGCCGTCATGCCCTGCGAGGTCTGCACGATCCGCGGGTGGCGCACACCGAGCGCAGTCTGGATCGTGGTCTTCGGCGGCAACGTCAGGTTGCGCCACAGCGTCAGGCCCCGTGAAACGCCACCCGCGAGCGTGCTGATCAACGCCGCCATCGCCAGCGGTGCGGCCAGCGGCGGCGCAAGCGCAGCGGCGAGCGCCGTGCACAGCATCAGGCCCGAGGCGATGCCGAGCAGCATGTAGTTCCACGGCGTGAGCGGCGTGGCCCACTCGCGGATCGCCTTGACCGCCGCGTAGATCATGCCGGTGCACAGGTAGAGCAGCAGCGCGAGCACGGCCGCGCCGATGCCCCAGCCGAAGGTCGCCTTGGCCCACCAATGCGACACCGCCCACGCCGCCACGCAGACCAGGAAGGCCGGCAACACGATGACCTCGCGCGACAGCCACGAGGTCCGCCACATCGCAGCCGCCCGCCACGCTCGCAGGGGGTGACCGAGATGGAAGGTCGCGGCGACGAGGCCGATGGCGCCGAGCAGCAGCGCCAGCACTGCACCAACAATGTAGAAGCTCGTCTCCGGCGCCGGTGTCAGGTGGCCCAGGCTGGCGCCGATGTCGATGCCGACGAGCACCAGCATCAAGCCCTGCGCCGCGCCGGCCAGCGTGGTGAAAAAGATCATCGACCAGGGGGGGTGCATGTCAGTGGCGCCCGGCCGTCCGAAGCCACTGACCGCCCCCTCGGGGGGCAGGAACGAAGTGACGTGGGGGTTGTTTCATCTAGTGCTCCCAGTCGCCCGACAACGGCACACCGCCCGCAGCGGGCTCGCGCCCTTCAACCCGAAGCGGGTTCTGTTCGCGCACGATCTGCGCCGGGTCGGTGTGGGCTTCGGTCTTGCGGCGCGGCAGGTAGTGGTTGGCCGGCTGCGTGCCGAGTTCGGGCATCAGCGTGTAGCCGCCGCGCTCGGCAATGGCACGCGAGACTTCGCTGTCGGGATCGTGCACGTCGCCGAACAAGCGCGCATTGGTCGGGCAGGCCATCACGCACGCCGGTTTGCGCTCGGCCTCGGGCAAGGCCTTGTCCGTGATGCGATCGACGCACAGCGTGCACTTGGTCATCACCTGGCGCTTCTCGTCGAGTTCACGCACGCCGTACGGGCAGGCCCAGGCGCAGTACTTGCAGCCGATGCACTTGTCGTAGTCGACGAGCACGATGCCGTCTTCCTCGCGCTTGTAGCTCGCCCCCGTCGGGCACACCGGCACGCAGGGTGGGTCTTCGCAGTGGTGGCAGCTTTTCGGGAAGTGCACCGTCTGTGTCTGCGGAAACTCGCCGACTTCGAAGCTCAGCACGCGGTTGAAGAAGGTGCCCGTCGGGTCGGCGCCGTAAGCGTTCTCATCGACCAGCGGCCCTGCACTGCCGGACGTGTTCCATTGTTTGCAGCTCGTCACGCAGGCGTGGCAGCCGACGCAGACGTTGAGGTCGATGACCAAGGCCAATTGTTTGGTCATGGCTACTCTTCCTTGCCCGCAAACCAAGCCCGCCAGAACGGCGTTCGATCTGCCATGCCCGGCAACGGCGGCACGCTGTTGAACTGCGGCGAGGTTTGCTGCGGCTCGTCGTCATCGGCGCGGCGGATGCGCACGCGCACGTCGTACCAACCCGCTTGCCCGGTGATCGGGTCGGAATTGGAGGTGCGTTCGCCGTTCGCCATCTTCAACTCCTCGCTGATCAGGTGATTGAGCAGGAAGCCTTTCTCCGACTCGTTGGCGTCGGTGGACAGCGCCCAGGCGCCCTTGGCCTTGCCGATCGCGTTCCACGTCCACACGGTGCCCGGCTCGACCGCTTCGCTGTGGCGGCACAGACAGCGCACCTTGCCCCACTGCGACTCGACCCAGATCCAGTCGCCGTCCTCGATGTCCTGCGCCAGCGCCGTCTTCGGGTTGACGAAGAGTTCGTTGTGCGCATGAATTTGCCGTAGCCACGCGTTCTGCGAATCCCACGAGTGGTACATCGCCATCGGCCGCTGCGTCACCGCGGCCAGCGGATAGGCCTTCGTGTCGCTGGCCTGCACTTCGAGCGGTGCGTACCAGAACGGCAGCGGGTCGAAGTAGGTGGCGACACGCTCGCGCCATCGATCCGGCGGTTGGCGACCCCCACCCTTGCCTTGCGCAGCGAGGCGAAAGCGCTGCATGAACTCGGAGTAGAGATGGATCGTGATCGGATCGACATCGCGGCGCAGACCGACGTCACGAGCCCAATGCAGATAGCCGCGGTTCCAGTTGCGCATGTAGCGGTGCTCGGCCGGCATGCGGTAGTGGTGCACGCAGTTGTTGGCCGCGTACTGCTCCCACTGCCGCGGGTTGGGCTCGCCGCGCAAGGGTGTGTCGCCGTTCTTTCCGCGCCAGCCGGTGAGAAACCCGATGCCCGAACCGGGCGCGGTTTCGTAGCGGACGATGAAGTCAGGGTAGTCCTTGTACTTGCGCTCACCTTCCGCAGTCGTGAACGCCGGCAGCTTCAAGCGCGACGCCAGTTCGACCAGCACCTCCTGGAACGGCTTGCATTGGCCGAGCGGCGGCACCACCGGCACGCGCACCGAATCGCAGGGGCCATCGAACTCGCTGATCGGCCGGTCGAGCATCGACATCGCATCGTGGCGCTCGAGGTAGGTCGTGTCGGGCAGGATCAGATCGGCAAACGCCGTCATCTCCGACTGGAAGGCATCGGCGACGACGATGAACGGAATCTTGTACTGGCCCTTGTGCGGCCCCGACGGCAACTTGTCGACCAGCATCTTGCGGACCTCGGAGGTGTTCATCGTCGAGTTCCACGCCATGTTGGCCATGAACAGCAGCAGCGTGTCGATCGGGTACGGGTCGCCGCGCCAGGCGTTGGTGATGACGTTGTGCATCAAGCCGTGCGCCGAGAACGGGTACTCCCACGAGAAGGCCTTGTCGATGCGCACCGGCTCGCCCTTGGCATCGACGCACAGATCGGCCGGCGTCTCGATCCAGCCCAGCGGCGGCGCATCGAGCGGCGTGTTCGGCTTGATCGACGCAGGCCCTTTCGGCGGCCGCGCGTTTGGCGGCACGGCGCGCGGGTACGGCGCCTTGTGGCGGAAGCCGCCGGGGCGGTCGATCGTGCCGAGCAGGCTCATCAGGATGGCGAGGGCGCGAATCGATTGAAAGCCGTTGCTGTGCGCCGCCAGACCGCGCATCGCATGGAACGCCACCGGGTTGCCCTTGACGCTCTTGTGCTCCTTGCCCCACCAGTCGGTCCACGCGATCGGCAGCTCGATCGTCTGGTCGCGCGCGGTCACGCCCATCTCGTGCGCGAGGCGCCGGATCGTCGCCGCAGGAATGCCGGTGATCTTCTCCGCCCACTCGGGCGTGCAGTTGCGCACGCGCTCTTCGAGCAACTGGAAGGCCGGCTTGACGGGCGTGCCGTCCGGCATCGCGTAGGCGCCAAAGAGCGACGGATCGGTGCCTTCCGCATGGTCGGGCACCGGCTTCGCGGCGTGCCGGTCCCACCAATAGAAGTTGTGATGCCGCAGCGGGTTGACGACGTCGCCGACGTCGTTGCGCATCATCATGCCGAAGTCGTCGCTCGATTCATCCTGGTTCACGAGCTGGCCGCCATTGGTGTAGCGGGCGACGAACTCGCGGTCGTACAGGCCGAGCGCGATCAGTTCGCGGATGATCGCCATGAACAGCGCACCATCGGTGCCGGGCTTGATCGGAATCCACTCGTCGGCGATCGCGGCGTAGCCGCTGCGGATCGGGTTGATGGCGATGAAGCGGCCGCCGTTGCGCTTGAACTTCGACAGCGAGGCCTTCATCGGGTTGCTGTGATGGTCTTCGGCGGTGCCGATCATCACGAACAGCTTCGCGCGGTCGAGATCGGGGCCGCCGAACTCCCAGAAGCTGCCGCCGATCGTGTAGATCATCCCCGCGGCCATGTTGACCGAGCAGAAGCCACCGTGCGCGGCGTAGTTCGGGGTGCCGAACTGGCGCGCGAACAAACCGGTCAGCGCCTGCATCTGGTCGCGGCCGGTGAAGAGCGCAAACTTTTTCGGGTCGGTGGCGCGGACCTTTCCGAGGCGCTCGGTCAGCAGCTTGAATGTGTCTTCCCACGAGATCGGCACGAACTCGCCGCTGCCGCGCTCGCTGCCGGGCTTGCGGATCAGCGGCTGCGTCAGCCGCGCTGGCGAGTACTGCTTCATGATCCCCGCCGAGCCCTTGGCGCAGAGGATGCCCTTGTTCAGCGGGTGCTCGGGGTTGCCTTCGATGTAGCGAACCTTGGGACCATCGTCGCCGTGGCGCAGGTGCACGCGGATGCCGCAGCGGCAGGCGCACATGTAGCAGGTGGTGGTCTTGACCTCGGTCTTCGCGCCAGGCAGCGGCGGCGCCGCAGGGTCGTGAATCGGCGGGCTCATGAATGAAGGTGTCCATCGAAGAAGAACAGGCCGATGGTACGTGGCTCCTCCTTCGCGCCCGCCCGGCAAAATAGAGGCAGTCACTGTCTGGAGCCGCGTGCATGTCTGAACCCTATGTCGTCACCCTGTCCTGCCCCGATCGCGTGGGCATCGTCCATGCCGTCACCGGCTTGCTCGTCGAGCACAACGCCAACATCACCGAGGCCGCGCAGTTCAACGATGCCAGCACAGGCCTGTTCTTCATGCGCGTGCGCTTCGACGTGCAAACGCCCGCATCGGCGACGCTGCACAACGCCTTCGCTGCGCTGGCGAGCCAGTACGGCATGCGCTGGGATCTGCACAACGCCAACGTGCGCATGCCGACGGTGATCATGGTCAGCAAGCTCGGCCATTGCCTGAACGACCTGCTGTTCCGCTACCGCTCGCAACTGCTGCCGCTGGACATCCGCGCCATCGTCTCCAACCACCGCGACTTCTACCAACTCGCAGCCTCGTACGACATTCCGTTCCACCACATCCCGGTCACGGCCGCGACCAAGGAGCGTGCCGAAGACCGCCTGCGCGAAGTCCTGGCGCACGAGAATGTGGAACTGGTCGTGCTGGCGCGCTACATGCAGGTGCTGTCGGAGCGCCTGTGCAGCGACCTCTCCGGCCGCGCCATCAACATCCACCACTCGTTCCTGCCGAGCTTCAAGGGCGCACGGCCGTACCAGCAGGCGTTCGATCGCGGCGTCAAGCTGATCGGTGCCACGGCGCACTACGTGACCGGCGATCTCGACGAAGGCCCGATCATCGAGCAGGACATTGCTCGCGCCGATCACGCGATGAGCCCGGCGCAGTTGACCGCCATCGGCCGCGACACCGAGTGCGCAGTGCTGGCCCGGGCCGTGGTCTGGCACGCCGAGCGGCGCGTGCTGCAGAACGGCCACAAGACGGTGGTCTTCCGCTAGAGATGGCGGTGTCGCGCATCTCTTGAATTGGTGGGCCGGGGTCAATTGAAAGCCTCGCGCTCGGCCGCACCAGCACTCGCTTTCGCCAGTTCGGCCTACAGCAGCTACCCCCAAAGTTACCCCGGCGGCCTCCGGTTCCCCTAGACCCCGGGCATAGGGCACAGGTTGTGACTGCCGTCAGTGGTAGTCCTCCTCGCGCTGGTGTCGAACCGCCAGCACCACAACGAGTTCTGGCCCGGCGATCTCATACTGAACGACATAGCCAGAGCTGCCGAAGGGAACGACAAGTTCACGACGCAACGAGCCCCCACCCTCATTTTCGACCTTGCGAAAGATGAACGGTGTCGTAGCCAGAGCCGCCATCGCGTTGCGGATCGCCTCCAAGGCGCGGTCGGCAAGTTCCAGATCCTCGACGTACTCCGCTCGCTCGAGGAGATGGTCATAAAGGCGGCCGAGGTCTTCCTCGGCCGATGGCTCAACGATGACCTGAAAGGTCACGTGGTCGCGGGCCTGCGCTTGCCTTGTAGCTCGCGGCGCCGAGCATCGAGCTTGGACTGAAGCGCAGCCACCACTTCTTCGGCTGGCCGCCCTTTGCCGGTCTTCTGGAAGCTTTTCCACGCAGCGTCGGCTCGCGCTTGGAATTCCATCTGCATGCGCCGGAACCCGACGGCGCTTCGCACGGTCGCCTCCACGAACTCGGACAATGTTTCACCTTCGTTGAGCACGGACTCGACGTCGGCTCGCAACTTCGGCTCAACGCGAACCTGAGGAATGACAGCGGTCTTCATCAAGACATTGTGTTGCATCTGCGTTGCAGCGTCAATGCTTCTCGCTGTGCTCGCGCAGCGCCGCAATCCGTGGTGCCGGGCGTTTTCGCCACAGCCTGTGGCGAAAACTCGCGCGGGGGCGAGCAGGCGCGCGGAGCGCCACCGAACACGCCGGCACGCACCTCGCGCGCTTGATTTAAGCCTGAATCCAGCGCACGACGCGTCGCTCGATCACCCTGGAATCGTCTCCGTAGTCCGAGCAGGTTGCAGGCCGAGTTCGCGACGATTCGCGGTCGCAAGTCATCGGTTGACCTCGCCACGACAGCAACTATTGTTGGACACAGACCCCTCCGTTCCGACCGTGCCAATGAAGTCCACTACCGCCCCCGCGCTTCCTTCCGGCAACTCCCCGCCGCGCTTGTTCGCACGCCTGCCAACCGTGCTCGCAGCGACCGGCTTGGGTCGCTCCACCGTCTATCGCCTGATCGCCGCTGGCTCGTTCCCTGCGCCCGTGCGCCTGGGTCCACGCGCGGTAGGCTGGCGCTGGTCGGACCTGGATCAGTGGACTCGCTCACGGCCAGGCACGCACTGATTGGCTGCCGACCGATGCCGTCCGATATGTGTATGGGACATCAAACGGCGTATGCACAATGTCCACACACCCGCTGGAATAAGTGTATGAACGCACCCGCCTCCACCGTCATCAACCTGCGCACGCCGGCCTCGCAGCGTGAACTGATCGATCGCGCCGCGCAGTTGCAGGGCAAGAGCCGCACCGAGTTCATGCTCGAAGCTTCGCGCGAGAAGGCGCAGCAGGTGTTGCTCGACCAGACGCTCTTCACCGTGACACCCAAACAGTACAAGGCGTTCGTTGATCTGATGGATGCGCCGCTCGGCAAGAACGTCGCGCTGCAACGGCTGTTGGCCAAGCGTTCGCCTTGGGAGAAGTGAAGCTCTCCGCGCTCAGGCCACCGGTGCCGATCACCGCCGAACACGACACGGCGCTGTTCAACTGCCGGCACGACTCGCTGACCCAATGGCTGCGGCGGCGCGCGCTGTCCAACGCATCGAGCGGCGCCACACACACCTATGTCGTCTGCGCCGAGGGTCTTCGCGTGGTGGGCTACTACGCACTGGCCGCCGGCTCGCTGGATGTCGAGTCGGCCCCCAGCCGCTTGCGGCGCAATATGCCCGATCCGCTGCCTGTGGTCGTGCTCGGGCGGCTAGCGGCTGATGACGCTTGGTCAGGGTGCGGCATCGGCAGAGGGCTGCTCAAGGATGCCGCGCTGCGCTCGCTCCAGGCGGCAGAGATCATCGGTGTCTGCGCCTTGCTGTGCCACGCGATCGACGCCGACGCCAAGGCGTTCTACGCGAGACATGGTTTCGTCGAATCGCCGACGCAAGAGCTGACGATGATGCTTGGGCTTCGACGCTGACTGCCGTTTGGCATTGCGCGGCGCCGCCGTGCATCTGCATGTCAGTCTGGATTCAACGCTCCCACTCGGGGCCGGGGCGTGTCCGCGTCAATTGCGGCTCGACCGGCGCCACCTCACGTGCCGGTCTCACAGCCCCTCTCATCATCGGCATGTCCTTGACGAAGTCGATGATCTTGCGGGCCAGCTTGCGGTCGTCCAGGCTGCCCGACTGCACCAATGCCTGGGCGATGTGCTTCCATGCCTGGAGGGCGGCTTCGCGGCTGTGCCGTGCGTTGATGCCTGCCTTGGCGTTCGGTCGCCGAGATGGCGGGCGCCCTTCGTCTCTGGCCCTGACACGCCACAGCGCGTCCCGGCTATGGAACTCTCCTCGCGTGGGCTGCCGCGTGGCCTCGGCATCGATGCCGCATTCGCGCAGCCGCTCGGCAAAGACCTCTCGCCAGCGCTGCAGGTCGGCCTTGCGCGGATTGAGCCTCTTGCCCTGCTTCGACTCGGCCTTGACGCTCAAGTGCACGTGCGGATGGGCCTGGTGGGCGTGCAGCACCATCACGTAGTGGTGGTCGGCGAACTCGAGCTTCGCGAACTCACGCACGGCGCGCTGCACGGTCAGCGGGTCGGTGCCACGCGGCATCGACAGCATGATGTTGAAGGCCTCGCGGCGCTGGCCCTCTCGCTCAATGCGGGCGCCGCTGTACTGCCACTGACGTTCGATCTCGCGCACGGCGTCCTTGCCGCGCTCGATCACACCGCGGTCGTCTTCGATGTCCAGGCGGCCGTTCTTGGTGATGTAGCAAAAGTGGGCGGCGATGGCGGCCATGCCGCGTCCACCGCCGGTCACCTTGACCATGACCTGCGGAGCGCGCCGCACGGTGGCTTCGATGCGGCTTCGGATCGCCGCAGCCCGATCGGGCACCGGGTGCAATCGCGGCGTCTGCGACTTGACGATGCGGTTCGGTGGGTAGAACAAGCGCTCACCCCATTCGATCAGGACACTGTCGAGATGTGCGTTGGCGCTCATGGTGTGCTCCTTGGTGATGCAGCAGGGGCTATATGACGCGGGCCGATCGGTGCTGCTGACAGATGGGCCAGGACCAGCGTTGCCTTGTCGAGATGGGCGCGCACGTCGGCGTCGGCGCTTTCCAGCCGCTCGTAGTACTGACGCGCCGCTTCGACAGCGCCGCGGCGCAGCAGCTGCGTCAGGTGGTGGAGGTCGCGGCTGAGGACCGCGAGTTCCGCGGACGACCGGCTCAGCGCCGCGGTGGCGGCTTTGCGATCGGCCGACGCGGCGACGGACGGCGCGCCGTCGATCAGGCGCATCAGATAGGCCCCGCGCGACAGGCCGGCAGCCCGGGCATTGGAGTCCAGGCGCAAGGCGGCGGCGCGGGTCAGTCGAACGGACAGGTTGACCTTGGAGGTCGGTGCCACACCATCGTTGGTGACGAGGGGTGCGGGCGTGGTGGTACTGCCGCCTGGCCCGTCCAGCGCTGCGGCCAACGCACCGCGCACGACATCGGATTCGGTCAGGCCCTTCTCGGCGGCGCGCGCTCCCAGCGCAGCGCGCAGGCCGCGCAGGTCGACGGTGAAGTACTCGCGCGCAGCCGCGGCCATCGGTCAATACCTTCGCCTGGGTGCGCCGACACCACAGAATGCGGCGGCCAGCCTATCCTGCCATCCAACTTTTTCAAGCTTCTTCATCTCCACTCTCGATCGAAGCTGCGGCTGATCGGGGGTCGGACTGTCCGACCCTCACGAGAGCCGATCGGCGAGGCTCGCCAACCGCTGCTTCAGCCGTTGAAGGTCTGCGTCTGCAACGCGAGGCTCGGCCCGTGCGATTTGATCGAGCGCGTGTTCGAGCCGCGCGCAAGCTGTGGCGGCGTGGGCAAGGAAGGTCGGCCCTGGTCTTCGATGCCCCGGTCTCTGCACGGGTCGGATGGCATCGGCACGGGCCGCGTTGACCAGACTGCGGGTGATCTCACCTTCGCCGCCGAGTAGCGCCCTTACCCGCTCCGGTTGCTCCTGGTGCAGCTTCTTCAGTTCGTACAGCGTGCGCGGCGACGTGCAGCGACCCGCCTGCATCGCGTCGTTCAACTCTGTCGGCAGATCGAGCAGCGCCAAGTGATGTGCAATGGTCGTCTGGTCGATGCCCAGGAACTTGGCGATCGTCGCATTGGTGTCGCCGGCATCGGCCTTCCTGCGGATCAGCCGTGCCAAGTCCATCGGTGTGAGGCCATGCCGCTTCTGGTTCTCGGCAGCTTGCGCATAGGGATCGGCCGGCGCGTCACGCACCACGACCGGGACATCGCTCAGACCCACGAGCCGGGCAGCACGGTGGCGTTTCGCGCCGTGGTGGATGCGATAGAGGCCGGCCGTATCCGCCGCAGCCACGACGAGCGGCTGCAGGATGCCGTGCTGACGGATGCTGTCGGCCAGCTCGGCGATCTCTTCCTGCGGGAACTCGGTGCGCGGGTTGTTAGGGTCTTCGAACAACTTGTCGCGCGATACGAGGAGCGGATGCCCTGCGATCGAGGCAGCGCGTGTCGATGACTTTGTCGAATGGCTGGCGCTGTCGTGCGGTCGCGCTTGGCGATCGGCGTCGTGCGGCACAAACGGCTCGCCACCCAGCAAATCCAGCTGATCGGTTCTCGGTTTACTCCAAGGCATGCGCATGCACGCGATGTTGCGATCGACTGCACGTCCGCGAAAGGGGCAGCCAAGTTGCTGCCGGCGCTCGGCTGAGGTCTCATGCGGTTCAATGCGGTGCCGTGCGCTCTCGTGCGCGCCGAGCGCGCGTTGCGAAGTTTTTCAACTCCGTGGCCGCACAGCGAATCGGGAGGGGGTCGGACGGTCCGAGGGGCAACCTCTGGCGAGCAGCCATCGTCCAGAACATTGCGGCGGAAGCGCATCGCGCCTCCGCCCCAAGCGGTCAGACTGGGATCGGATCACCGTGCTCGTCGAACTCGGCCTGTGCCGTGGCGGTGACTGCCTTGCGCCCCTTGCCCAACTTGCGCTCGGTCGGCTTCGCGGCACTCGCCTTCGTCTGCACGCCGTCCTCCGGCCCCGTGCCCTGCTTGGCTCGCAGCGCCTCGCCTTCGGCCTTGGTGTCGAGGTAGTCGATTTCCTCGGCGGTGAAGGCCATCGAATAGACCGTCTCGCCCTCGCGCTCGTAGTTGTTGTTCTGCACGCGCCCCACCACGTTGACGTGGCTGCCCTTGCCAAGGTACTGCGCCGCGTTCTCGGCCTGCTTGCCCCACAGGGTCCACAGGATCGCGGTCGCTTCCTCGCCGCGGTCGTCGCCGCTGCCCTTGCGCGTGTTGCTGATCGCGGTCAGCGTGGCCTTGCTGACGGGTTGACCGTCGCGGCCCTGCACGGACACCAGTCGCACGCCCGAAGCCAGGTGCGCATTGCGTTGTTCGACTCGAACGAAAGCCATGATGAGACTCCTCACGGAAGCACCAGCCGCATCCCGCATCGGGCTGCTGAAAACTGATCCTTCTGCTTGGCTCTCCTCGCACTCGCCCTGGGGCGAGCGGGGAGTGGGGTGGCTGTTCGAGCGGGAAGCCAACACGAGAAACGGTGAGCCGGTTTCCCGGTCCACCGCATTGAAGATCCCCCCACAAGTCCCCCTCACAAGGGACGGGGGCGCAGTTGGGGGGATCGCGGTGAGCCCAACCGACTCATCGGGCAGCGACCGCAACCAATGAGGGCCCGAGCAACCGCGGACGCCGTGACAGCTCCGCTGGCACGACGGCTGCCGCGAGCGGCCCGCCCACGTTCACGAGGACCGGCGCCTCTGCGACCGACGTGCCACCAAGCGCAGCGACTGGCGCGGCGGTCGAGCCGGCCCGAGCACGCTCAGGTGTTCGGGCCTTCAGGCGGCCCGGCTTCGGGTACGGCGGGTGGCCGTGGTGACGATCGGGCACGTGCGCAGCAAACGAAGTGCAGCGGCGTGCGCGAGCAGCGGGCCAGTTCGTCAAGCGGGCGAGCGGAACGGATGGCGGTCGCGTACCCGCGACGGCCATCAGCGAGCCCGCGGTCCCCGGCCACGGGAAGGGCCGCCTTCGTGATCACCGCCGGCGCAGCCGGCCAAACCGCGTCGCGCGAAGGATGGAAGCCCGGAAGGGTCGAGACGCGCCGCGGCTCGATGCGAAGCACGACAGCCTGGCACCGCGCAGCGGGGACGCGCCCAGCGGTCAACAAAACGGCGACGACACGATCACCGCTACAGCATCACCGCATGTGCGCCAATTACCACCGCCGTCATCGCCCGCGACCGCCTGCTTCGGTACACACAAATGCCTATTTAGGAGTGTCCACCGTTGTGTACCGCAAACCGCCAGCCGGCTCGCCGGCCGAACTGCCCACGCCCGCGACCCCCGAACCCGGCGCCTCGCCGGTGGCCGACCCCTCCACTTCCACTCTTTGATCGGAGGATCGACCACAACGCGGGGTTCACGCGCACAACGGTCAAAACCGACTTTTGAAGCGTTGGAACCACGCGCTCCACGATCAGGGAAACCACCCATATAGTTGGCATTACAACTAATTGTGTTGCCAACGATAATTTGTTGTCGAACCCAAGTACGCAGCCCAACGACGACGTCGCTCAGCGTGCCCAGACACACAGGAGACAAGACATGACCCACCCAGCTCTCGACGCTTGGCCTCGATGGCTGCCGCCGATCAACTGCGGACCGACACCGCCACGCTTGAGCGCTACATCGGCATGGCGGTGCACTGAGCATCGCGCCGGCACACACGAGGACACCCCATGAACGAGATCGCATCGATACCCGAACTCGACTTCGACCCCTATGCGGCCGAGAACCTGATCGACCCCTACCCCATGCACCAGGCGGTGCGCGAGGCCGGGCCGGTGGTCAGGCTCAAGGGCTACCCCACGTTGGTCGCCTGCGCGCGCCACGAGCAGGTGCACGCGGTGCTGAACGACCATGTCAACTTCATCTCGGGCGCGGGGGTGGGGCTCGCGAACTTCAGGCTCGAGACGCCGTTCAGGCCGAAGAGCCTGATCCTGGAAGCCGACCCGCCGCTGCACACGCAGACCCGCACCGTGTTGTCGCGCATCCTCAGCCCCAAGGCGGTGATGCAGATTCGCGCCACCTTCACCGCGGAAGCCGAGGCGCTGGTCGAGAGGTGCCTGGCCAAGTCGATCGAGCAAGGGTGGATCGACGGCATCCACGATCTTGCCCAGCCCTATCCACTGAAGGTGTTCCCAGACGCGGTGGGTGTGGGGGACGACGGCCGCGAGAACCTGCTGATCTATGGCGATCTGATCTTCAATTCGATGGGCCCACGCAATGCCCTGCTGGCCAAAGCGGCCGAGCGCATGGGGCCGGTGACCGAGTGGATCATGACCCGCTGCCAGCGTGAGCATTTGCGCCCGGGCGGCTTCGGTGACCAGATCTACCAGGCGGCAGACGCAGGCGAAATCACGCGCGAGCAGGCACCGCTGCTGGTGCGATCGTTCCTCTCCGCTGGCGTTGACACGACGATCAACGGCCTGGGCAATGCCCTGTTCAGCCTGGCCCACCACCCTGGCGAATACGCCAAGTTGCACGCCGATCCGGCGCTGGCCCGCCCGGCGTTCGAGGAGGCGCTGCGCTGGGAATCGACGGCGCAGACCTTCTTCCGCACCGCCGGCAACGACACCCACATCGCCGGCATTCCTGTCGCCAACAACACCAAGGTGCTGTGCTTCCTGGCCGCAGCCAATCGCGACCCGCGCAAGTGGCCGGAACCCGAGCGCTACAACATCGAGCGTCGACCGAGCGGCCATGTGGCGATGGGCTCGGGCATCCACGGTTGTGTCGGCCAGGCCGTGGCGCGGCTGGAGGGCGAAGTCGTGCTCACGGCCCTGGCCCGGCGCGTGAAGGCCATCGAGGTCGCGGGGCCGCACATCCGGCGCCTGAACAACACCTTGCGTGCGCTCGACACGCTGCCCCTTCGTCTTATTCCCGTCTGAGTTCCACCATGCCCAAAGTCGTCTTCATCCAGTCCGATGGCCGCGAACATTCCATACAGGCACCCACGGGCGTCAGCCTGATGCAGATCGCCACCGAAGCCGGCGTTCCCGGCATCGTTGCCGAATGCGGTGGCTCGGCGATGTGCGCCACCTGCCATATCTACGTCGATCCAGCCTGGCTGGATCGGCTCTCGGCGCCCCTGGCCAATGAGTTGGAGATGCTCGAGTGCACCGCCGCCGACAGGCTCTCGAACAGCCGCCTGTCGTGCCAGATCAAGTCGTCGGAGGCTCTGGATGGCCTGGTCATCCGCATCCCCGACCGGCAGCAGTGAAGGCAGCAGTGAAGGCGCCGATGAAGGCCGCAATGAAGGCAAGCGTGAAGCCGCGCGTCGTCGACCTGGAGCGCTACGTGCCGGCCTTCCTGACCTGGATCGCCAACAAGCTGTCGCGCGGCGCCTCTCAGCACTACCTGGCCGCGTTCGACGTCGGCATCGAGGTCTGGAGATGTCTGGTGTTGCTGGCGATCGAGAACTCGATCTCGGCGCAGCAGGTTTCGCGCGTCATCGGTATGGACAAGGCATCGGTCAGCCGTTGCTTCAAGAGCATGCAAGCCGACGGCCTGATCACGCTGGGGCTGGACCCAGCCGACGGCCGAATCCGCATCGCCACGCTGACGAAGAAGGGCCGCGCGCTGCACGACAAGATCATCGGCATCGCACTGGAACGCGAAAGGGCGTTTCTCTCGGTGCTCAGCAGCGCCGAGCAGGAAACGCTGATCGGCTTGCTCAAGCGGCTGCATGCCAACCTGCCGCAGGTTGAAGAGGCCACCACCAAATACGTCGCGGCCCGGTTTCCTGCCGTCACTGCACGAGCCCATGCACGCCTGACTGCACGCGCAACGGGAGATGACGATGAATGAGGCCGCCACCATCGTTGTCGTCGGCGGTGGCCATGCCGCTGCCCAGTTGTGTGTCGGCCTGGCCGAAGCCGGGCTGGGAGCCCGCGTGCATCTGGTCTGCGAAGAGGCCGAACTGCCGTACCAGCGCCCGCCCCTGTCGAAGGCCTACCTGAAGGACGCGCAAGAAGGCCTGCAAGAGCACCGGGGAGCGGCCTGGTTTGCAGACCACGGCATCACCGTCCACCGGGCTGATCCCGTCACAGCAATCAACCGCGACGCCAAATCGGTGACTCTTCGCTCGGGCGTCGAGTTGCGCTACACGCAGCTGGTTCTGGCCACGGGCACGCGCGCGCGCCAGCTGCACGGCCTACCGGCTGGGCTGAGCAACGTGGCCGTGGTGCGCACGGCGCAAGACGCGCAGCGCATGCGTACGCTGCTGGCAGGTCCAGGCCAGGTCACGGTGCTCGGCGGTGGTTTTATCGGCCTGGAAGTGGCCGCCACCGCACGCGCCCTGGGCAAGGCCGTGACCGTGCTGGAGGCCGCGCCGCGGCTTCTGGCACGGTCGGTCTCGCCTGAACTGGCAGCGCATGTGCTGCACACCCATCGCGCGGGCGGCATTGATCTGCGCGTGGGCGTGGGGGTGGGTCACTTCGAGGTGCAGGGCGACCGCCTCGTGGCCATGACGGTGGACGGGCAGCGGGAGCCGGTGGAACTGCTGGTGTTGGGCGTTGGTGCGGTGCCCGAGACCGCACTGGCCGAAGCGGCCGGGCTGGATTGCGGCAACGGCGTGCTGGTGGACGTGAACATGCGCACGTCCGATCCCGCCATCCTGGCGATCGGCGACTGCGCCTGCTTCCCCTCCCATGCGCACGCGCAGCACGCGGGCGGGCGCCTGCGGCTGGAGTCGGTGCAGAACGCCAGCGACCAGGCGCGGACGGCGACGGCAACGCTGCTCGGGCGCGACGAGCCCTACCGCGCATTGCCCTGGTTCTGGTCCGAGCAGGCGCCGATGCGTCTCCAGATGGTCGGCTTGATGCCGGCCGAGGGCGTTCGTCATCGCCGTCCCGGCAACAGCGACCAGAGCTTCTCCCTCCTGCACTACGTCGGCGCCGAGCTGCGCTGTGTCGAGTCGGTGAATGCGCCGATCGACCACATGATGGCGCGCAAGCTGCTCGACGCCGGTCGCAGCCCGGACCCGGCGCTGGCCTGCGACCCGGCTACGCCGCTGAAGGCCTTTCTCTAGCCTACCCCCGTATCGAGTTCATCCGTCCAGACCGCGGGCGACGCGAGCGCGTGCGCGCGCATGAGACCGGCCAACTTGATAGTGGCAGCGTTCAGCTACGACGCGAGCTGCAGACGGGTGCGGTTGATGCGAGTCAACCAACGCGCTATCGCTTCCACAGTTCACACAGCTTCGCGCCGATCAGTCACCATGGTGGGCACTTCGTTCACGGCTTGTCAGCCGCCGCGCGGTCGAGAACGCACGGCTCGCTCTCGCCGATCGGGTGCGGGCGTGGTATTGGCCACCGCGGCGGCGGTCGAACGGGGGGCGGTTCGTGCAAGCGAGTCCATCCGGATGACCGCCTTGCGCAACAGGTCCCTCAGCCAGGCCAGGCCGGGATCCTGCGTGCGGTACTTGTGCCACTGCATCGCCTGCTGCAGCGGCTCGATCTCGATGGGCGGTGACTTGAGCTCGATGGGCCAGGTGCTGGACGCCATCCGCGCCAGGCGCGAGTGAACGGTTGCGACGTACCCTGTTCCGCACACGAGAGCCGGAAGCGGACCAAACCCATAGGTCGTGACCGCGACTTTGCGCGAAACACCGAAGCGCTTCAGAAACCAGGCCTCGTAGGACTCGGCGGTGCTTCCGGGAGGCTGCATCACCACATGGCCCGCCTCCAGGTAGCGCTCGAAGCTCAGCTCGCCTTGCGCGAGTGGCCCGTCACGCCAGACCACGCACTTGAAGTCCTCCTCGTACAGCAGTTCCTCCGGGTGATCCGGCGACAGAAAGCCGCGCGGGATGATGAGCAGGTCCGCGTCCCCGCGCTCGAGGCTGCGCTGCGGGTTGGTGACCTGGGCGAGGAAATCGAACTTGACGCTGCAGCGCACTTCGTTTGCGAGCGCCAGCATGTGAGGCGCGAGCACCAGTTGCGTGTAATCCGACAGAAAGATCCGAAACGTTCGGTCGGCCGTCGCGGGATCGAACTCGGGCTGTATGGCGATCGCGCTGTCCACGCGCACCAGCACGTCGCGAACCGCGTCATGCAGGCCCGCGGCGCGCGGTGTCGGCTCCATCTTGCGACCGACCTGAACGAGGAGCTCGTCGTCGAAGTAGTCGCGCAAGCGTGACAGCGAGCTGCTGACGGCCGAGGGCGTCAAGCTCAGGCGCTCGGCCGCACGCGTGATGCTCCTTTCGGTCAACAGCACGTCGAGTGCAACCAGCAGGTTGAGATCCAGGCGGTTGTTGTAGCGCATGGCGATCTTTTCGGGTTAACCCCCGATCGTTAGATGACGTCGAAAGGACGCGTGCATCGAAGTCGATTTTCATGACGCTTCCGGCTCCCTAACCTCTCGCTTACCCGATTCCCAGAACATCAGGAGACGACGAATGGCTTCGTGCCAGGCGGAGGGCGTCCTCACGCCCAAATCCTTTCATCAACAGGCCCGCGGAGCCTGAGGCAATGGCCCGCGTGCGCCGAGTGGGGATCGTGGGCGCCGGCCTGGCGGGTCTCGCCACGGCCATCGCCGCGTCTGCGGCGGGCGCGCAGGTCGACGTCTTCGACTCCGGCGTGAACCTGACTCGAGTGCCGGCGCACATCGATGTCGTGCCCAACATGATCCGGGACCTCGCGACCTTGGGTGTGGGCGAAGCCTGCACGCGACGGGGCTTCGCGTACCACGGCACCCTTGTCGTGGAACTGAGCGGCCGATCGTCCTTCGAGATTCCCACTCCCCGGCTCGCGGGTCCGCGACTACCCGCAGCGCTGGGCATGGTCTACGCCGACCTCTTGGGCGTGCTTCACGAGGCGGCGGTTCGCCAGGGCGCCCGCGTGCACTGGCAGTCCCGGATCGAGCGTGCCGACGTGCACGGTGCCATCGGGCGCCTGATCACGGCACGGGGCGAGGCTTGGAGTGGCGACCTCGTCGTGCTTGCGGGCGCCTCGAGGGTCGACGGCGTCGACCTGCCCTTGGCCGAGCAGGGTCATCGCCTGCCGCAGCGCTGGGAGCATGTGCTGTTGCCCAGGCAGCCGGGGATCGACCGCTCCACATGGGTCATCGGTCCCGGCCGCAGCAAGGCGCTGATCGTTCCCGTAGGGACGACCCGCGCCGGCATCGCGCTGCTGCGCGACGAGCCCTCGCAAGGCGCCGGTGCGCCGAGCACGCCCGCCGAGTTGCGGGCGACTCTTTCGGCTGCCGGCGGGATGCTGGCAAAGCTCGGCGGGTTGCTCGATGACGACTCGGTCATGGTCGCCAGACCTGTTCGCGCAGGACTGCTTCCGGGTGCGTGGCATTCAGGCGCCGCACTGCGTATCGGCAGCAGCGCCCATGTACTGCCACCCCACTTCGGGCAAGCCGCTGCGCAGTCGGTGGAAGACGCCACCGTGCTCGGCGAGCTGCTGCGTGCCGACATCGATCGCGCGGAGCTCCTGGCGCGGTTCATGGCACGACGTGCCGACCGTGCCGCTGGCGTGCATGCCATCGCCTTGCAGGCCGCCCGCTGGGATCTGAATCCCGAGCCCTCGACCGACCTGCTCGCCTTGGCGCGCCGGCTCGCCCCGATCGTCAGGCGCCCGGCCTGAACCCATTGAAGACAACCCCCACGAGGAGAACATGAAACCGACCCGCAAAACCCCCTGCCTGCCACGCCTCGGTGCCATCGCCTTCGCGGCGAGCGCGCTGATGCACGCCCATGCCGCAGAGATCGACACCGGCAATCCCGACTTCAAGCTCCGCTGGGACAACACGATCAAGTACAGCGCCGCCGCACGCGTGAAGGGGCGCTCTCCCGGGCTGGCGACAACCGTGTTCGGCCCCACCGGCGTCGTGGGTCCGAACAACATTAACCAGAACGACGGCGACAACAACTTCAATCGCGGGCTCATTTCCAACCGCCTGGACCTGCTCAGCGAGTTGGACGCGAGCTATGGCAACTTCGGCGCGCGGGTCAGCGCGGCCGCCTGGTACGACAGCGTCTACAACCGCTCCAACGACAACACCGACGCCTTCGCCAACCACACCCCCGGCAACGAGTTCCCGGATGCGACGCGCAAGATCATGGGTCGCAAGGGCGAGCTGCTCGACGCCTTCGTGTTCGGCAAGTTCGAGCTCGGCGACAAGCCGGCGTCGGCGCGCCTCGGCCGCCACACCCTGCTCTGGGGCGAAAGCCTGTTCTTCGGTGCCAACGGCATTGCGGGCGGCATGGCGCCACTGGACCTGCCCAAGCTGCTGTCGGTGCCGAACTCGCAGTTCAAGGAGATCGCGCGGCCGACCGGCAAGCTCTCGGGGCAGGTGCAGCTTACGCAGGACATGACGCTCGGCGCCTACATCGCTTACGAGTGGGAGAAGACGCGACTGATCCCGGTGGGCGCCTACTTGTCGACGAGCGATTCGCTCGGCCCGGGCGCAGAGCGCATCGCCGCCGGCCCGCTGGGCGTGTTCACGAATACCGGCGACGTCAATGCGCGGGACAGCGGCCAGGGCGGCGTGCAACTGCGCTGGCACGTTGACGCGATCGACACGGACTTCGGCGTGTACGCCATTCGCTACCACGCGACCGGCCCGAGCAACATCAACACGTCGTTCAACGGTCCGCCGCCGCCGGCGCCGGGTTCGGCAAGGTCCTTCCGCTGGCTCTACCACGAGGGCATCAAGGCATTCGGCGTGAGCTTCGCGAAGGCTGTCAACGATTGGAGCCTGGCAGGCGAAGCCTCGTATCGCACGAACACGCCGCTGGCCAGTTCAGGGCAGGCCTCCTTTCCTGCCATCGGTCTGAATGCCTCGTTCAACAACACCGACAACCCGCCTTACGCGGTGGGCGAGACCGCGCACCTGCAGTTCTCGTGGCTGGCCAGCCTCGGCCCGAGCTTCATCTCGCGCGAGGCAAGCTTCCTGGGCGAGATTGCCTGGAACCAGCGCGTCAAGGTGACCAAGAACGAGCAGATGCTCAACCCGAACGCCGACAAGTCGGCGACGGCGATCCGCATGGTGTATTCGCCGTCGTACCGGCAGGTGATGTCCGGACTTGACCTGGCCCCCAGCGTGGGCCTGGGCTACACCTGGGGCAAGTCCTCGGCGATCGGCCCCGCGTTCGGGCCCGACAAGGGCGGCGACTTCAACGTCGGCCTCGGCGCGGTGTACCTCGGCACCTGGTTCGCGAACCTGAGCTACGTGCACTACCTCGGCACTGAGGGATCGACGCTCGACAACGCGAGCAACGCGCAATTCAAGCAGGCACTGAAGGATCGCAATTTCGTGACCTTCTCGCTGCGCACCACCTTCTGAAACCGGAGACATTGACATGCGACACATGACCCATGGGCTGCTGTTCGCGGCCACGCTGCTCGCTGCCACGGCGCAAGCCGCGGTAACGGCTGACGAGGCGGCCAAGCTCAAGACAACGCTCACGCCATTCGGCGCCGAGAAGGCCGGCAACGCCGACAGCAGCATCCCCGCCTGGACCGGCGGCTACACCACGCCCGTCGCCGGCTTCAAGAACGGTGGTCGCCGCGGCGATCCGTTCGCCGGCGAAAAGCCGCTGTACTCGATCACGGCCGACAACATGGCGCAGCACGCGGCCAAGCTCACCGAAGGCACGCAGGCGCTGCTCAAGAAGTACCCCAAGACGTTTCGCGTCGACGTCTACAAGACGCATCGCACCGCGGCTGCGCCGCAGTCGGTCTACGACGCCACGTTCAAGAACGCCACGAGCGCCAAGCTCGAGGGCGAGGTGGTCAAGAGCGCGTACGGTGGCATCCCGTTCCCGATCCCGAAGTCCGGCAAGGAGATCGTGGCCAACAACGAACTGCACTGGCGTGGCGAGGCCTGGCAGAACGATTTCCGCGGCTACCTGGGCACGGCGAACGGCCAGCGGGTGCTCTCGGTGGAAGGCCTGGGCGAGTGGCAGATGCCCTACTACTCCGAAGGCCAGGCCGACAAGTTCAGTGGCGACTACTGGCTGATCCGTCTCGTCAACAGCGGGCCGCCGGTGCGTGCAGGTGAAGCCATCACCGGGCGCCAGAACCTCGACCAGGACAAGACGCAGGTCTGGGTGTATCTCACCGGCCAGCGCCGCGTGCGCAAGCTGCCCAACGCCTGCTGCGACACGCCGACGCCCGCCTCTGCCGGCGTGGCGAGCTTCGACGAGGTCGACGTGCTTTCCGGCCGCACCGATCGCTTCGACTGGAAGATCGTCGGCAAGCAGGAGATGCTGATTCCGTACAACAGCAACCGCCTGCACGTGCCCACGAAGGACAGCGACGTCCTGCTGGCCAATCACCTCAACCCCGACCACGTGCGCTGGGAACTGCATCGCGTGTGGGTGCTCGAGTCGACGCTCAAGCCGGGCCAGCGCCACCAGGCACCCAAGAGCCGCTACTACGTCGACGAGGACACCTGGGTTGCCGTGCTGGGCGATCGCTGGGACGCGAACGGCCAGCTCTGGAAGACGCTGTGGTCGCACCCGGTGGTGATGCCGGACCTGCCGGCCACGACGCCGCAGCAGCAATGGGGCTTCAACGACCTGGTCTCGGGTGCGTGGTACGCGAGCGGCGTCGTCAACGAGCGGCCGATGCAATACAAGATCGTGCCGCGCAAGCCGGACAGCCACTTCACCGGCGACGCGATGGCCGGCGAAGGCGTTCGTTGAAGGCGGGTCGGACGTGAAACCTGCCTCCCTGGCTCTTGCGCTGTGCCTGGCCGCATCGGCGGTCGCCGGCGCCGAGCCCGTCGGCGACGCTCTGAAGCGGCCAGCACTCGCCGTGCGTCACCCCGAGCGCGCCGTGCTGCTGTCGGCAGCGCGGGCCGGCGAGAGGCTTGTCGCCGTCGGCGAACGCGGCGTGATCGCGCTCAGCGACGATGGCGGCGTGCGCTGGCGCCAGGCGCCGAGCCCGGTCAGCGTGACGCTGACAACCGTGCGCTTCGCGGACACGAAGAACGGCGTGGCGGTCGGACACGGCGGCGCGGTGCTGACGACAACCGATGGCGGCGACTCCTGGCAACTCCGCCTGGATGGCCGTCGCGCAGCGCAGATCGCCAAGGAGGCGGCGAGCACACCGCAGGCACAGAAGGAGTCCGAGCGTCTGGTCGCCGATGGCCCCGACAAGCCATTCCTCGACGTCATCGTTTGGGACGCGAAGCGGCTGCTCGCCGTCGGTGCCTACGGCCTCGCTTTCCACAGTGCCGACGGCGGCAGGACCTGGACATCGTGGATGGGCCGCGTGCCGAACCCGAAGTCCCTGCACTGGTATGTCGCACGGCGGGCCGGTGACAGCCTGCTGCTCGCCGGTGAGCAGGGCCAGATCGTTCGTTCGGACGATGGCGGCGAGAGTTTCAAGCCAGCGGCGTCACCGTACAAGGGCAGCTGGTTCGCTGGCGATCTGCAGGCCGACGGCCGCGTCCTGCTGGCGGGCTTGCGCGGGAACGTCTGGCGCTCGACGGACAACGGCGCGAACTGGAGCCAGGTTGCCACACCGGCACCGGCTTCGATCACCGCAGCCATGTCAACGAACAGCGCCGAGATCCTGCTTGCCAACCAGGCCGGGCAGGTACTGCGTCTGCGCGGGGACACGCTCGCGTCGGTCAACGGCGCACCGTTGCCGATGCCCGCGGGACTCCTGGCCGGCCGCGACGGCGCCGTGCTGACCGTCGGAGTCGCAGGCGTCCAGCCGCTCACCGCGACACCCGGGGGGCCGGCAAAGTGAGTATCTCCACGTCCTCCGCCTCTGCGCTCTCGCAGGCGCAGTCGAATTTCGATGCTCGATCGGGTTCCCTGATCGAGCGGTTGTTGTTCAACAACCGCCTCGTCGTCGTCGTGCTCTGCGCAATCGTCACTGCACTGCTCGGTTGGCAGGCGACAAAGCTGCAGCTCAACGCGAGCTTCGAGAAGACCATTCCCGGCAGCCACCCCTACATCCAGAACTTCCTCAAGTTCCAAGGCGAGTTGACCGGCCTGGGCAACGCGGTGCGGATCGCGGTAGCGAAGGGTGACGGCACCGTCTACGACGCGAAGTATCTCGACACGCTGCGCCGACTGTCGGACGAGGTGTTCCTGATGCCCGGCGTGGATCGCGCGCGGATGAAGTCGCTGTGGACGCCGTCGACACGCTGGGTCGGCGTCACCGAGGACGGCCTGGAAGGTGGCCCGGTGATTCCCGACGGCTACGACGGCTCGCCCAAGAGCCTGCAGCAGCTCGGTGCGAACATCGCCCGCTCCGGAGAGATCGGACAGCTGGTCGCGCGCGACGTGCGCTCCACCGTCATCTTCGTGCCGCTGCTCGCGAAGGACGTGCAAGGCCAAGCACTCGACTACGCGCAGCTCTCGCAGCGACTGGAGACCCTGCGCGCGAAGTACGAAGCCGAGGGCGTGCGGCTGCACATCACCGGTTTCGCAAAGATCGTCGGCGATCTGATCGACGGCGTGCGAGCCGTGCTGGTCTTCTTCGCGCTCGCGGTTGTCATCGCCACGGCAATGGTGTTCTGGTACACGCGCTGCGTGCGCTCGACGCTGCTCGTCGTGCTCGCTTCGGTCATCGCCGTCGTCTGGCAACTCGGGCTGCTGCCGACGCTCGGCTACGCGCTGGACCCGTACTCGATCCTGGTGCCGTTCCTGGTGTTCGCGATCGGCATGAGCCATGGCGCGCAGAAGATGAACGGGATCATGCAGGACGTGGGTCGCGGCTTGCACAAGCTGGTCGCCGCGCGCTTCACGTTCCGGCGCCTGTTCCTCGCCGGCCTGACCGCACTCGTTGCGGATGCGGTGGGCTTCGCCGTGCTGCTGGTGATCGACATCGCGGTCATTCGCGAGCTGGCGATTGCGGCTTCGATCGGCGTCGCGGTGCTGATCTTCACCAACCTGATCCTGCTGCCCATCCTGCTCAGCTACACGGGCGTCAGCGCGAAGGCAGCCGCGCGCAGCCTGCGCGCCGAAGCCGCCGACGCCAGCGGTGCGGCGAAGCATCCGCTTTGGGCCTTTCTCGACCGCTTCACGCAGCGACGCTGGGCGGCGGTCGCCGTCGTGGCGGGACTCGCGATGGGGCTCGGCGGCTTCGCGGCCAGCACCCAGCTCAAGATCGGCGATCTCGACCCGGGCGCGCCCGAGCTCAGGTCGGACAGCCGCTACAACCGCGACGTCGGGTTTCTCAACGCGGCCTACGGTGCCTCGAGCGACGTGCTCGCGGTGATGGTCGAGACGCCCCCGGGCCAGTGCTCCAACTACGAGGCACTGAACAAGATCGACGCGCTCGAGTGGCAGCTGCGCCAGATCGACGGCGTCGAAAGCACCAACACGCTGGCGCTCCTCAACCGCCGCGTGCTTTCGGGGCTGAACGAAGGCAACCCCAAGTGGTACGAGTTCCTGCCCAACCAGGACATGCTCAACACCGTCACGGCGGGCGCACCGCGCGGCCTGTACAACGACAGCTGCAGCCTGTTGACGCTGTACGTGTACCTGCGCGACCACAAGGCCGACACGCTCGCGCGCGTTGTCGAGCATGTGGAGTCGTTCGCCAAGGTGAACGACTCCGCGAACGGCCGATTCCTGCTGGCAGCCGGCTCCGCGGGCATCGAGGCCGCGACGAACATCGTCGTCAAGGACGCCTGGCGGCAGATGCTGCTGCTCGTCTACGGCGCGGTCGTGCTGCTGTGCTTCATCACCTTCCGCTCGTGGCGTGCGGTCGCGGTCGCGGTGTTGCCGCTGGTGCTGACTTCGTTCCTGGCCGAGGCACTGATGGTCGCGCTCGGCATGGGGGTCAAGGTGGCGACGCTGCCGGTGATCGCGCTCGGCGTGGGCATCGGCGTCGACTACGCGCTCTACATCCTCTCTGTGACGCTGTCGCAGCTGCGCGAAGGCAAGAGCCTGTCCGAGGCGTACTACCGCGCGCTGCTCTTCACCGGCAAGGTGGTGATGCTGACCGGCATCACGCTCGCCGTCGGTGTGATCACCTGGGTGGCGAGCCCGATCAAGTTCCAGGCCGACATGGGGCTGCTGCTGGCATTCATGTTCCTCTGGAACATGCTGGGCGCGTTGATCCTGCTGCCAGCGCTGGCGCACTTTCTCCTTCGGCCCGTCGCCGTGCCGGCCTCGCAGACGGCGGGCCCGGAACAGCAGCCGGTGCACGCGTGAGCCTGCGCACCATGACCATCCTCGATCACGTACTCCTTCTCGTCGGGCGGCTCGGACTCGCCGCGCTCTTCCTGCCTTCCCGTGCAGCGTAATTCCCCACCTGCTCTCAACCCAACGACCATGTTCAAGTACTTCCCAACCAACTACGTCTGGAATCTATCCGTCGACCTCGCGATCGAGATGGGGGCCAAGATGGGCGAGATCGAGGAGATGTGCGCGCCGCTGCAGGAGGCCGCCAAGGCACCCGACGCCGCCGGCGCACAGGCGTTCCGCGAGACCTGGTCGCGCATGGCCGACAAGCTCTGCACGCTGGCGGACGAGGATCGTGTGCGCGGGCGGCTGCTGTCCGCCGGCGAGAAGTACAACCGCGCTGCGACCTACTACCTCACCGCCGAGCGCCTGCAGGCGCATGGCGCTGCGGGACGGCTGGCGCTGTACGAGCGCTTCCTCGATGTGTTCGCGCAGGGGCTGGAACTCAGCGGCGACAACTGCCAGCGCGTCGAGATCCCGTACGAGGGCAAGCACATTGCCGGACTCTACGTGCGCGCAGAGGGCGTCGAGGGCCGGGCGCCAGTCCTCGTCCAACTCAACGGGCTGGATTCGACCAAGGAGATGAAGTACCGCGTCGGCCTGCCGGCCTGGCTGGCGCGTCGCGGTGTCTCTTCACTGGTGATCGACCAGCCGGGCACCGGCGAGGCCCTTCGGCTGCACGGCATGACCGCGCGCTACGACGCCGAGCATTGGGCGAGCCGCGTTGTCGATTGGCTCGAGAGCCGCGTCGACGTCGACCCGAAGCGCATCGGCTGCGAGGGCGTTTCGCTGGGCGGCTATTACTGCCCGCGCGCGGTGGCGTTCGAGCCGCGCTTCGCCTGTGGCGTGGTGTGGGGCGCCAACCACGACTGGCGCGATGTGCAGAAGCGCCGTCTGGAGAAGGAAGGCAACTTCCCGGTGCCGCACTACTGGGCGCACGTGATGTGGGTGTGGGGCGCGAAGGACATGGACGACTTCATGCGCATCGCCGAGAACGTGCACCTCGACGGCGTGGTCGAGCGCATCAAGGTGCCGTTCCTGGTCACGCACGGCGAGAAGGATTCGCAGATTCCCCTGAAGTGGGCGCACCGAACCTACGAACAACTCGTCAACAGCCCGAAGCGCGAACTCAAGGTCTTCACCGACCGTGAGGGCGGTGTCCAGCACTCGAGCTTCGACAACAGCATCAACGCCGGCCACTACATCGCCGATTGGGTGGCCGAAACCTTGGGTGGAAGGACCTCAGCATGAACATCATCGGACCCGACGCGCTCGTCTTTGGCGTCGACGACATCGCCGCTTGCAGCCGGTACCTGATCGACTATGGCTTGAAGCCGGTCGGCGTCACCGACAAGGGCGGCCGCTTCGAGGCGGTCGACGGCACCGCGATCGTGCTCGCTCGCGAGGACGACCCAACACTGCCTGCCGGCCTCGGTACCGCGAATCGCCTGCGCAAGACGATCTACGGCGTGGCAGACGCGGCAACGCTGGATGCCGTTGCGCGTGAACTGCGGCGCGACCGCGAAGTGAAGTCGCTGCCCGACGGCTCGATCGAAGCGGTCGACGACATGGGCTTCGCGCTCGGTTTCCAGATCACCGTGCGGCGGCCGCTCGTCCCCGCGCGCCGAGAGGATCAACTCGCCGGGTTCCGCACCGCAGCGCGAGGCCAATGAGATCGCGGTCAACGAGAACGCCGACTGCTCGCCGCTGACCTTGTCCCACGTCGTGTACTTCGTTCCCGACGAGGCCAAGGCCACCGCCTTCTATACGCAGCGTCTGGGATTTCGCATCACCGACCGGCTGGGCGGTGCCGGGCCCTTCCTGCGCCCGCAGGGCACGCTCGACCATCACACGCTGTTCCTGATCCAGACGCCGCCGCAGATGAAGGGCGTCGAACACTTCACGTTCCACGTGGCCGGACCGACCGCGATGATGCAGGCGGGGTACCGATTTGTCGGCAAGGGCTACGAGTCGTTCTGGGGTCCGGGGCGGCATCGCATGGGTTCCAACTGGTTCTGGTACTTCAACAGCCCGCTCGGCTGTCACGTCGAGTACGACGCCGACATGGACCTGCACGACGACCGCTGGATCGGTCGAGAGGTCCCGATGAGCCCCGACGCATCGCAGCTGTTCCTGTTCCAGAGCCGCGAGAAGTGGGCCCCGGGTGGCCCGCCGCCCGGTGCCGCGGGCGATCGCCACTGAAGCGCGGCGATGCAGGTGCTGCTCGCGAACATCGACGAGATCGCCGACGGCGACTCGCGCGGCTTCGACCCCGGCGGGTCGGGACGCGACACGATGTTCGTCGTGCGGCGGGGCAACGCGCTGCATGCCTACCGCAATGCCTGTCCTCACGTTGACGGCGCCCCGCTGCCGTGGCGCAAGGACGCTTATCTCAGCGCCGACCGGAGCCACATCGTGTGCTACGCGCACGGCGCGAAGTTCGACATCACGAGCGGCATCTGCGTGCTGGGGCCCTGTGAGGGCCAGGCGCTGACGCGGGTCGCGATCCACAACCTTCCCGGCGGCGAGATCGCACTCGCCGCCGATGCAAACCAGGAGACAACATCATGAGTGCTGCTGCACGCCGCGTTCTCGTCGTTGGAGGCGGCTTCTCCGGCATGGCCGCCGCGATCGAGCTGCGCAAGCTCGGTGTCGAGGTCGAGGTGGTCGAGATCGACCCGGGCTGGCGCAGCTACGGTGCCGGCATCAGCCTGGGTGGCGCAACGCTGAGGGCTTTCAAGACCCTCGGCATCCTCGAGGAGTTCCTGCGCCTGGGCAACGCCGCCGATGGCGTCGAGATTCTCGCGGCTGACGGCGCGCTGCTGACCACGCTGCCGACACCCCGGCTGGCAGGCCCTGACGTGCCGGGTGGCGGCGCGATCATGCGTCCGGTTCTGGCGAGCATCCTGGCGCAGGCCACGCGCGCCTGCGGGGCCGAGGTGCGCCTGGGCTGCACCTTCACATCGATCGACCAGGATGCAGAGGGGGTGGACGTCGGCTTCACGGACGGTCAACGCCGGCGCTATGACCTGGTGGTCGGCGCGGACGGCCTGTACTCGAAGACCCGCGAGGCTGTGTTTCCACAGGCGCCGAAGCCGCGCTATAGCGGCCAGGCGGTCTGGCGCGCGGTGCTGCCCCGCCCGCCGGAGGTCAACGCGGCCAAGATGTGGATGGGCCGCGTCAAGCCCGGCGTCAACCCGGTGTCGAAGGAGGAGATGTACCTCTTCGTCACCGAGCACCGGCCAACCAACGATCACGTGGACCCCGAGACCTTCGCGCCGCAACTGCGTGCCCTCCTGGCGGACTTTCCAGCGCCGCTGCTCCAGGCCATCCGGGAACAGATCACACCGCAGTCCAGCATCGTCTACCGGCCGCTCGAGGCCCTGCTGTTGCCCCAGCCCTGGCACGTCGGACGCGTGGTGCTGATCGGCGACACGGTGCACGCAACGACACCGCACCTCGCTTCCGGGGCCTGCATCGGCATCGAAGATGCGCTGGTGCTGGCCGAGGAGGTGGGGCGTCAGGCGTCCTCCGCCGCCGCGATCGACGCCTTCGAGCGGCGGCGCTGGGAGCGTTGCCGCATGGTGGTCGAGAACTCGCTGCGCCTGGGCGAGATCGAGATGACCAATGGCAGCAAGGACGAACACGCGCAGATCATGCGCAGCTCGCTCATGGCGCTGGCCCAGCCCATCTGAAGGGAGTGCCGACATGACACGCACTGATTCGCGGCGCGGCCGCATCGCGCTGATGGTGGCCCACTGCGCCGGCATGGTTGACCTGGTGGCGCTGCCCGTGTGGGTGGGCAGCCTGGTCCAGCACTACCGCTTCGACCCCCAGCAGGCCGGCGGCCTGGCCACCTTGTTCCTGCTGGGTGCAGTGGCCGCGAGCTTGGCGCTGGCCACGCGCTTTGGCCGTCTGAACGGGCGCTGGGTGGCTGCGCTCGGGTTTGGTGGTTCGGCGCTGGCCTTCGGGCTGCTCACGCAGGTGCAGCACTACGGGGCGATGGCTGCGCTGCACGCGCTGGCCGGCCTGGCCGCGGGTTCGGCGCTGAGCGTCACGCACGGCACGATCGCGCGCAGTGTCAACCCGCACCGGCTGTTTGCGCTTGTCGGCATCGCGCTGGGTGTGTTCGCAGTGGTCTTCCTGGGCGGTGCGTCGCAGCTCGTCACGGCGCGCGGCGGTTCGACCTTGTTCATGCTGTTTGCGTTCGTGATGGTGATTGCAACGCTGACTGCGCTGGTGGCGTTCCCGGTGGCCGATGCGCCACCCGCTGTTGCAGCCGGAACGCGGCCCACAGCGGCACGCGGCAGTGCACCGATCAGCCGCGCCGTCTGGTTCGGCATCGCCGGCATCTGCGCGATGGCGCTGGTGCAGTCGATGACCTTCGCGTTCCTCGAGCGCGTCGGCCGGGACCGGGGTTTCGAAGCCGGCGCGATTACCGGTGTGCTGGTGGCGCTGGGCCTCGTCAACCTGCTGCCGGCAGCGCTGGCCGCGCTGCTCGAGAAGCGCTGGCCCGCGCGCCGCGTGCTGCTGGCCGGTGCGGCGGTGCAGGCGCTGCTGGCGGCCACGATCATGGGCTCGACCGGCTTCGTGCCCTACGCCGGCGCAGCCAGTGTGTTCGTGGCGGTGATGATCTTCTCGCACACCTTCGCCTTTGGCCTGCTGGCCCGCCTGGAGCCGAGCGGGCGCGCGCTCGCGGCCACGCCGGCCATGCTGATGGCCGGCGCCGCCATCGGCCCGGTGTTGGGCGGCACGCTGGTCAAGGCCTTCGGCTACGGCAGCCTGGCCGTCGCGGCGGCGCTGGTCGCGGCCGTTGCGCTGTTCTGCTTTTCACGTCTGCCGTCGGCTCCCGCCGCGGCGGCACCTCGGGAGTCACTCGCATGAAACCGCAACGCCCCAACCGTCGTTTCGTCGATCTGTCGATCTACCTCGAGAACGACGTGCTCTCCGACCCGCCGCTGCTGGCGCCGAAGATCACCTACCAGAAGCACGCCGACACCCTGCCCGAGTTCATGGCCATGCTGCCGGGCACGAAGCCCGAGGACTACCCCGACGGCGAGGCCGCCGCGGCCGAGTGGGTGACGCTGACCACGCACAACGGCACGCACCTCGACGCGCCGTATCACTTCCATTCCACGCAGGACGCGAAGAATGGTGGCACGCGGCCCTCGATCACGATCGACCAGGTGCCGCTGGAGTGGTGCTTCCAGAGCGGCGTGAAGCTGGACTTCCGCCACTTCCCCGATGGTTACGTGGCCACGGCGGCCGACGTCGAAGCCGAGCTGCAACGCATCGGCCATCAACTGCAGCCGCTGGACATCGTGGTCGTCAACACGCGCGCGGGCTCGCGCTACGGCCACAACGACTTCGTCAGCGCCGGCTGCGGCATGGGTTACGAGGCCACGATGTACCTGCTGGAGCGCGGTGTGCGACTGACCGGGACCGACGCGTGGAGTTGGGACGCCCCGTTCTCCTACACCGCGAAGAAGGTCGCCGAGACGGGCAACAAGGCGCTGATCTGGGAAGGCCACAAGGCCGGGCGCGACATCGGCTACTGCCACCTCGAAAAGCTGCACAACCTGGAAGCGCTGCCGGGGCATGGCTTCACGATCAGTTGCTTCCCTCACAAGATCCGCGGCGCCTCGGCTGGGTGGACGCGCGCGGTGGCCATTTTCGAGGGGCCTGCAGATGGTCATGCCTGAACGCTGCCCGGGTCGCCGCGCCGTCGTGAGGGCGGGTGCTGCTCTTGCCGCCGCGGTCCTTTCACCGGCGGTACTCGCGCAGACACGCTACCCGTCGCGCCCGGTGCGACTCTTCGTGCCGTTCCCCGCCGGGACGTCGCCCGACGTGATCGCCCGGCTGTGGGGCGAGCGGTTCGCGAAGTCGACCGGGCAGGCGATCGTGGTCGAAAACAAGCCCGGTGCCGCCACGATCATCGCCGCGCAGTCGGTCATGACGGCGCCGCCAGACGGCCACACGCTGTTCTGGACCGTCAACAACACCTTCTCGATCAATCCCTTCGTCTATCGCAAGCTGCCGTACAGCGCCGACGACTTCGTCCCGGTCACGCGCATCCTTTCGGTGCCCTTCGTTCTGCTCGTGTCAGCCGAATCGAAGCTGCGCACGCTCGATGAACTTGTCAAGGCGGCAAAGGCAAGTCCCGGCACTCTGACCTACGCCAGCCCGGGGATCGGTACGTCGCCGCATGTGGTGATGGCGCGCCTGCTGAACGCGGCCGGCGTGACGATCACGCATGTGCCATACAAGGAAAACTACATGCCGGACGTCATTGCGCAGCGCATCGACGTCGCCTTCGACGCCAGCACGACTGCCATCGGTCAGATCAAGGGCGGCAAAGTGCGCGCGCTGGGCATCTCGAGCGCCGCGCGCGTCGAAGCGCTGAAGGACATCGCCCCGATCGGCGACACCCACCCGGGGTTCGTCGGTGAGTCCTGGCACGGCGTGTTCGCCCCCAAAGGCACGCCGGGCGACATCGTCTCGGCGATCGTCGAGCACTCGCAGAGCATCGTCGGTGCCGCGGACTTTCGCAGCACGCTCACGGGTTACGGGTTGGTGCCGGTCGGCGGCACGTCCTCGGAGTTCCGCCGCTTCCTCGTCGACGACGCACGCGGCTGGGCGGAAGTCATCCGCTCGAACAACATCGCGGTCGAGTGATGCAGGCATTCCCCGGATCCAATCTCGACCGCCAGTGACGGCGCGGTCGTTTTCCCCGTACAGGAGCCAAGCATGGGTTTTCCAGCCATTCATCGGGTCGTGACGGGCCACGATGCCGAGGGCAAGGCCATCGTGGCGAGCGACGGGCCGCTGTCCACCGTGGTCGAGCTGACCGCGCTTCCCGGCACCGTCTTTCACGAGGTGTGGAGCACCGCAGCGTCGCCCGTGCCGGTCGACAACGGCCCGGACCCGACCGTCGGCCCGCTGATGTTGCCGCCACCCAGGCACGGCACGCGCATCCGCTTCGTCAACATCCCGCCGGACACCGACGACTACCTCGCGCACGGCGCGGCGCGAATGAAGGACGCCTTCGCGCAGATCGGCGATGTCGCGGCCTCGACGGTCAAGAACGACTCTCCGCATCCCCTGATGCACCGCACCGAGTCGGTCGACTACGGGATCGTCATCGAAGGCGAGATGACCCTGGTGCTCGACGACTCCGAAGTGCTGCTCAAAGTGGGCAGCGTGGTGGTGCAGCGCGGCACCAACCATGCATGGGCGAATCGGTCCGGCAAGCCCTGTCGGATGCTGTTCATCCTGGTCGATGGCAAGTTCGACGCCGGCGTCGCCGCCGCGCTCGCCAAGCGTTGACCCAGTGAACGGCCTCTTCGATCTTCGAGGGCGGTCGGCATTGGTCACCGGTGCCACGGGTGGCCTCGGCGCTGCGATTGTCGAGGCGCTTGCGACTCACGGGGCAACGGTGGTTCTCTCCGATCGAGATCCCGGGCGCTGCGAAGCAGCCGCAGCGGACTTGCGCTCGCGTGGGAACGAGGTGCGAGCGATCGCTGCCGACATGGCCGATGCCTGCTCGACCGACGCCCTGGCCGAAAGCGCGCTTGCCCAATGGGGTCACATCGACGTGCTGGTGTGCAACGCCGGCGTTCAGGGTCCGGCTGGCCGCATCGGCGCGATCACCGACGAGGACTGGTCGATGGTGATGGACATCAACCTGAGAAGCGCGCTGCGTCTGACCGCCCGCTTGATTCCGCGCATGGCCGAGCGCGGCGCGGGCAGCGTGATCCTGATGTCGAGCATCGCAGGGCTGCGGGGCAACGGCGCGATCGGCCTGTATGGGCTGTCCAAGGCGGCGCTTGCACAACTGGCCCGCAATCTTGCCGTCGAATGGGGCCCGAAGGGGGTGCGCGTGAATGCGATCTCGCCGGGCCTGATCCGCACGCCGCTGGCGGAGTCGCTGCTCGCCAACGATGACTTCATGCAGCGCCGGCTGGCCGCGACGCCGCTGCGCCGGGTGGGCGAGCCGCACGAGATTGCCGGGGCGGTCGTGTTCCTCGCCAGCCGAGCTGGCGGCTTCGTCAACGGCCACAACCTCGTCGTCAACGGTGGCACGACCATCTCCGACGGCTCCTGAACCTGCAGAGGATCCTATGAAACTTGCCACCCTCAGAGACGGCTCGCTCGACGGCCGGCTCATCGTTGTCTCGCGCGACTTGCGCCGTGCCGTCGCGGTACCGGCCATTGCGACCAGCCTGCTCGACGCACTCCAGCGATGGGACGCCGTCCACGGCGCGCTGCTGGCCGCCAGCGAGGCGCTCGACGCGGGGCGCGCACTGGATGCGTTCGCCTTCGATGCGCCGGCTTGCGCCGCACCGTTGCCGCGAGCCCCTCAATGGCTCGACGGCTCGGCGTTCCTGAATCACGGTCGGCTGATGGAGAAGGCGTTCAACACGCCGCCGATCCCTGACTTCGACACCATTCCGGTGATGTACCAGGGTGCGAGCGACGACCTGCTCGGGCCCCACGATGACATCGCGTTGCCGAGCGAAGGCGACGGCATCGACTTCGAGGGCGAGTTCGGCGTCATCTGCGGGCCGGTGCCGATGGGTGCCTCGCCGGACGAAGCGCTCGCCTGCGTGCGCCTCGTTGTCCAGATCAACGACTGGAGCCTGCGCGCGCTGGGCCCGCGCGAGATGAAGAGCGGCTTCGGATTCCTTCAGGCCAAGCCTTCGACAGCGTTTGCTCCCGTGGCGGTGACCCCGGACGAGCTCGGGCCTGCGTGGCGCGACGGACGCGTGCGCATGCGTCTGCACGTCGAGTGGAACGCCGAGCGTTTCGGCGAACCGCACGGCGGCGAGATGAACTTCCACTTCGGCGACTTGGTCGCCCACGGTGCACGCACCCGACGGTTGAGCGCAGGGACGATCGTCGGTTCGGGAACGGTCTCGAACGTGGCGCGGGACGCGGGCTCGGCGTGTATCGCCGAGCGGCGCGTGATCGAGATCATCGACCAGGGTGCGGCGCGCACAGGCTTCATGCGCTTCGGGGACCGGGTGCGGATGCGGGCCCGCTTCGATGACGGATCGGAGGGCCCGTTCGGCGTGATCGACCAGCGCGTCGTCAAGGCGGCGCCATGAGTCGGGTGCTCGTCACTGGCGCGGGCGGGTTCGTCGGCCAGGTCCTGGTGCAACGGCTCTTGAGGACCGGCGTTGCCGGCCAGCCCGTGGAACGGGTCGTCGCTGCCGACCTGGCGCTGGCCGGCCTGCCAGTCGATGCGCGACTGAAATTGGTCGAAGGGTCGATCGCCGAAGTGGGCGTGCTCGAGCGCGCACTGGCCGATCCCGTCGATACCGTCTTCCACCTCGCGAGCGTGCCGGGCGGGGCGGCGGAGAAGGACCCGGACGTCGGTCGGCGCGTCAACCTCGACGCGACCATCCGCCTCATCGACCTGCTGCGGGCACAGGGAACCTCGCCGCGGCTTGTGTTCGCCAGCACGATCGCCGTGTACGGTGGCGCGCTGCCAGCAGAGGTCGACGAGGACGCCCCCGTCGCGCCGGAGATGAGCTACGCGGCGCACAAGCTGTCTGGCGAGATCCTCATCGCCGACGCGGCACGCCGCAACTGGATCCAGGCCTGTTCGCTTCGCTTGCCGGGTGTGGTGGCTCGGCCGGGGAGCGGTGCCGGCCTCGTGTCGGCTTTCATGAGCCAGTTGTTCTGGAAGCTGCGCGACGGCGAGCCCATCGTCTTGCCCGTGTCTGCCGATGGCACGGCCTGGTGGATTTCCGCCGCCGCTTGCGTCAACAACCTGTTGCATGCGGCTCGCATCGACACGCTTGGACTTGGGCCGCGGCGTGTCGTTCAGATGCCCGCGCTTCATCTGGCAATGCGCGACGTTGTCGAAGCCCTGGCCGCGCGGTTCGGAGAAGACCGGCGATCGCTCGTGAGCTACGACCCGAGAAAACCGGTGCAGCGGCTCTTTGCGTCGTTCCCCCCGCTGCGCACGCCTCGCGCGGAGTCGCTGGGCTTCGGACACGACGGGTCGGCCGAAGCACTCGCCTGGCGTGCCACGGGTGACTGATCTGGCGCAGGCCATTTTTGGTGCGCCCCCGCTGCGCGGGGCCGGGCTGTTGTGCATTGCATCGAGCCCCATCGCTGCCCCAAAAAAAACCGAGGGCTTCGCCGCGCGACTGGACCAGCGCGCGCCTCGTTTCGGGTTCTCACCACGGCCGTCGAACCGCGGACTAACCCGGACGCGGGGTCTTCGCCGTGACCGGTGAAAAGCGAGAGCGCGCGGGCTGGGGCCAACGTCACACCAATTCATCAGGGCGGCTGATCGCTTTCATCAAAAGCAGTTCTATTGCCCTGCCTAAGATCTTCATGCCGACATCGCGCGCGACACACATGCCGAACATCTCAATGCTCAAGCCGACCTGCCCTGAACCGACCCGCGCTCTTGCCCACATATTGGTCGCCGCCATCGCCTCGCTGGCGGTGGCCGCCACTGCGCAGACCGCAACGCCTGGCACGCAGTCGTGGCGCGACGCAACGCAGGCGCCCGAGGCGCGCGCCAAGCAGTTGCTCGCCGCGATGACCCTCGAACAGAAGATCGCCTTGGTCAACGCTGTCGATCCGGCGGAATATGCGCCGCTCGCCTCGCTGGGCCTGCCCGCGCTGACGCGTGTCGATGCCTCGGCCGGGCTGCGAGGCGACCGCGGTGTGACTGCGTTCCCGGTACCGCTGGCTCAAGCAGCGACCTTCGATCCGGGTCTCGTACGTGCCGTCGGAGCGGCGATCGCCGACGAGGCCCGTGGCAAGGGCTGGAACGTGATCCTCGGCCCGACAGTCGATGTCGCACGGGAAGGACTGACCGGGCGGCTGACCGAAGCCTTCGGCGAGGAACCGCTAGTGGCCGCCCAGCTCGGCGCAGCGGTGGCATCCGGCATGCAGGGCCGCAACGTGATCGCGCAAGCCAAGCACTACACCGCCTATCACGGCGAGCGCGAGCGCCTCACGATGAACGTCGCGGTCTCGCCGCGCACACTGCACGAGATCTACAACGTGCCGTTCGAGGCCCTCGTTCGCGACGCCAACATCGCGTCCTTGATGGGCTCGTACCCGAAGGTCAACGGCACCTTCGCGCTCGAGAACGCCGCGCTCATCAACCTCATCAAGTCCGTCGGCTTCAAGGGCTACTTCGGTACCGATTTCATGGGTGGTGCGGATGGTGTGGCCCAGTTCAATGCCGGCGTTGACTCGTGGGCTTTGCAACCCTTCCTGCGCAAGGCGGATGCACTGCGCGACGGGCGAATCAAGACGGCACGGCTCGACGATGCGGTCCAACGCACGCTGTGGGCCATTTTCTCGACAGGCCTGTACGACCGGCCGGTGCCCACTGTGCCCGCGGCCGTCGTCACGACGCCGACGCATCAGGCACTCGCACGCCAGGTGGCCGAGGATTCGATCGTGCTGCTGAAGAACGAGGGCCTGCTGCCGCTGCAGCGGCGTGGCCGCGTGGCCGTGATCGGGCCCGCTGGCCGGGACACGGTGACAGGCGTGATGTGGTCGACCTACGTTGAGCCGGGCAGCTTCACGACCCCGATCGACGCGATCGCCGACGTGGCGGGACCCTCCGTGCGCGTGACGCACGCACAGGGATCGATCGGTGACTTCGTGCTGCCAACGCTTGCCGGCGGGCCGCCATCGTTCGGCCCGCCGTTGCCGCTGGTCGCGCCCGACGGCTCGGGCGGCTGGCGGCAGGAACTGTTCGCTTCGCCCGACCGCAGCGGCCCGCCGCTGCAGACCAGCGTCGTGCGCGGCATCGACCTCAGCGGGTCGCCAGTCGACGCCCTGCCCGCGCAGTGGTCGGCGCGCTGGTCGGCGCGCTACACGCCCGCCGCGGACGGGGTCGTGCGCTTGACGGCATCGTTGTCGGGCACGCTGAAGGTGAGCGTCGGCGGCAAGACGGTGATCGACGGCATGCGTTCGACTGCAGTGAGTTTTCCTGGCGGCGGACCGTACACCTATCCGTTGCATGGCCTGGTGGACCTCAAGGCCGGCAAGCCGGTGGACATCGTCGTCGATTACGCGACGACCGGCCGCTTCACCGCGCCGCGCATGCAGCTCGGCTGGCAGCCGCAGTCGATGATCCCGGCGGCGGTCGAAGCTGCGAAGCAGGCCGATATTGCGGTGGTGTTCGTGAACCAGGTGACCGGCGAGGAGATGGACCGCGACGACTACGCCCTGCCAGCCGACCAAAACGCGCTGATCGACGCGGTGGCCGCGGCCAACCCGAACACCGTCGTCGTGCTGAATACCGGCGGGGCCGTGAAGATGCCGTGGCTGCGCCGTGTGAAGTCGGTCGTGCAGATGTGGTACCCGGGATCGGCAGCAGGCACAGCGATCGCGCGGGTGCTGTTCGGCGATGCCGAGCCCGGAGGTCGCCTGCCGATCACGTTCCCGGCCGACGAGACGCAAGGACCGCGGCCCTATCGCGGCGGCGGTACGGCGAACTTTTCAGAGGGGCCTTTCGTGGGCTACCGCTGGTTCGCAAAGGAGCGTCAACAGCCGCTGTTTCCGTTCGGATACGGCATGTCCTACACCAGCTTCGCCATCGAACGCGTGGACGTGCGCCCGCTCGCCACCGGCGACGAACGCACCACGGTGTCGGTGCGCGTCGCAAATACCGGCGCGCGCGAAGGGTCCACCGTCGTGCAGGTCTACGGCGGGCCGCTGCCGGCTGCCGTCGAGACGCCCGTGAAGCTGCTCGGCTTCGCCAAGGTCAGGCTGCCGGCAGGGGCCGCGCAGACCGTCACGATCGCACTCGATCGCCGCACGCTGTCGTACTGGGACGAGCAGCGCCAAGGCTGGGTGACACCAGCGGGCAGCGTACCCGTTCGCATCGCCTTTTCGTCGGCCGACGCAGGGCGCCAAGCGACGCTACCCGTGCGCTGAACTCTGGTTGAGCGTCTGGGTGCAGGCGACCGCCTTGTGCCGCTCAATCGTGCGCAGCGTTCGCACGCTCATCGAACCCGAGCCCGGCCGCGCGGAAGAACCAGGTCGGCGTGCAGCTCCATGCATGACAGAAGCTGTTGCTGTGGATGTCACCGTAGGGCGAATGCAGCGGCCGCTTCGGGTCGTAGGTCTCCCAGAAGGTGTCGGCGCCCGCATCGACCATCGACCCCCAATAGCGTCGGATCACCTCGAGCGCTTCGTCGCGCGCGCCGCACGCCAGCAGCGCCTCGGCGACATAGTGGTACAGATACGGCGTCACGGGCTGCACCGCGTCCTCCGATGCGAGCGAGCTGCGGATCGCAGCGGCAGCCTGTTCGTCGTTCTCCGCCACGCCGGCCAGCACCATCCACGCCTGCGAGGCCACCGACACCTGCCGCTGCAGGCCGCTGACGAAAATGCCGCGAGCGCCGTCCCACAGCCGCTCGCGCGCCGCGCCCACCATGCGATCGATGAGGGCCGGGTAGTGGGCGACGTCGGCCTCGCGACCGATCGCCCGCGCCAGTTGCAGCGTGCGGCGCAACGCAAAGATCAGCACGCCCTGCACCGCGGCGCTGCGGTCGAGCGGCATGGCCCAGTCGATGAAGCACCATGTGGCGCCGGTGTCGATGAACAGGTGGTCCGACCCGACGGCCGCCAACAGCACCTCGAGCTGCTTCAACGCCACAGGCCACAGCGCAAGGCCGGCATCGAGCTTGCCTGTTGCAGCCACGTACTCCTGCAGCGTGACGTTGAACAGCGCTGCATAGTCGAACACCGGGGTGTCGGCGTAGGTCGGCTCGGGCCGCTCATAGACGCAGCCATTGACCAACCCGTCGCTGCGCGGCAGGCCGGCAAAAAGAAACAGGCAACGCTCGACCACCGCATCGGCGCGGAAAGTGGCGTAGTTCGCCAGCGCCTGCAAACGCAAGTCGCCCAGCCAGAGGCGCCGATCGCGCCGCGGCCCGTCCTCGAACGTGGTCTGCAGGCAGTCGCGCAGCGTTGCCTGCGCGACCGCGTCGACGCGCCTGACCCATTCGGGGGCCGAAAGCGGCAGCGGTTCGGGCTCACGTTCGGCGGCCGTGACGGCGTGCGCAAGCAGGTCGAGCACACGCACGCCGAAGCGCTTCGAGGTCGCGATGATCTCGAACTTGACATAGCGGAAGGCATGGCGACGCGCGAGCCGGAATGCGGTGGGCAGATCGTCCAGCGTGACGATCTCCTCGGGCAGCCAGGCGGCGCTGAGCCAACCGGTGTACGGCTCGAACGGCTCGGCAACGTCGGTCGGCACTTCGCCGAAGGTGAGCTTCAACCGAACTGGGCTGTCGGCCATGCCGCCGACGGGCTCGATCCGGAACGACAGATAGCCGGTGCGGTGGCCGCCGAAGTCAACGATGAACTGGTCGCCGCCGTTCCAGCGCAGTTGGGCAAGCTGGGCGGCATCGCCGATCCGGCGCATCGAGAAGCGCAGCGGCAACGCAGAGTCTGCGACCGGCTCGACCCGTCCCAAGGGAACCTGCGCGGTCTCGTTGAGCGTGGGGATCAGCGCTTGCGCACGCGCCAGGAATCCCTGCACCGGCTCGCCGGCCGGCAGGTGCACGCGGCGCGCTTCGTCGGCAGCAACGAGGGAAGCGATCTGTTCGTGAGTGAGTTCGTCGGACATGAAGCTCGCGTGCGTTGAGGTGGGCTGTCGCGCCCGCGACTCTAGGCGGTGCCTGCCGCCCGACCCAACAACCTGGGCTTATGGGACCTATCAGGCAAACCAATGCGCGTGCGTCCGCGCGAGGGTTCCCTCTGAGGTGAGACACGCCGAGCGTGGTTGCGCGCTGGCGAAGGCAGGCTAAACCCGTAGCCAAGTGCGGTTCAAAGCACGCGGCAAGCGTGCCGGGTCTGCGACAGCGCTCGGTGAAGGTCTCGACACCACTGGGAGCGCCCGTCCAAAACAATTCACTCAGCGCGATGGCCGTTGTTCAGTGCCCAGCGCAAAGCACGTCCGCGCGGCCAATGCCGTCGCGATTGACCGAAAAAGCTCGCAGGAGACACGATGAAGGCCACGAAACGAGGAGCCCATGCTGGCATGGGACCGCACAAGAACACGCACACCGTGGCGGCGCCGCGGTTGAGACCCACTGTTGCCGCCGTAGTGGCGCTGTGTGCGATGGCCGCACAAGCGCAGCAGACTCCGCCCGCGCAGCCCCCGCAGCAGACCCAACAAGCGCAACAACCGCAGCCGGCACCGCAGCAAGCACAGCCGACGCAGCAAGCGCCGGCTGCCGAAGGACAGAAGATTGTCGTCACAGGAACCAGCATCCGTGGCATTGCCCCTGTCGGCACGCCGCTCAAGGTGGTGAACCGCGCCGACATCGAGGCCAGCGGCGCGACGACCGCCACCGAATTGCTGCGCAGCGTGCCCGAGATCGGCTCGTTCAACTCCACCGGCATCAATACCGGCAGCAACCAGGCCAACTTCGTTGACCAGCCGGCCATCCACGGCGTCGGCGTCGGCAACGGCGGCGCCGGGCTGACGCTGGTACTGATCGACGGCCGTCGCTTGCCGGGCGCGGGCATCAACCAGACGGCGCCGGATGCGGGGGCGATTCCTGCGTCGGCGATCGAACGCGTCGAAGTCATGGCCGACGGCGGGTCGGCGGTGTACGGCTCGGACGCCGTGGCCGGCGTGATCAACTTCGTCACGCGCAAGAACTTCAACGGCGGCGAGACCAACCTGAGGCTCGGCGTGGCCGACGGCTACAAGACGCGCAACTTCAGCCAACTGCTCGGCCGCAGCTGGGACAGCGGTTCGGTCTTCCTGACCTACGAGTTCGCCGGCAACACAGCGCTCAACGGCCGCTCGCGCTCCTACGTCACCAACGATCAGCGCTCGGTCGGCGGCGCGGACAGCCGCTCCACCACCTGCACGCCGGCCAACGTGACGGTGGGCGGCCAAACCTGGGCCCTCTCGCCGGGCGCCGCGCCGGCGCTGGGTGCCGCCAAGTGCGACTCCAACGTCGCCAACGACCTGTACCCCGAGCAGGATCGGCACCAGGTCTTCGGCAAGCTGCGCCAGGACATCAACGACCGCGTGAGTCTCTACGCGAGCCTGCTGTACTCGGATCGCACGATCGCCACCCAGGTCAGCGGTGGCGGGATCACGTCGGGCCCGACGAGCTTCAACATCACGGGCGCCAGCCCGTACTACATCCAGATGCCGGGCACCATCGCCGGCGAGCAGCAGAGCGTCACCTACGACCCGGGCCGCTTCACGAACAACATCACGACCAAGACCTTGAGCGCCGCGGTGGGCACCGACATCGAGATCGGCGGCGGCTGGAGCGGCAAGCTCGAGTACAACCGCGGCCTCGAACGCGATGACGTCCGCAACCACGGCATGAACGCGGCAGTGGCTCAGTCCGCCATCGATGCCGGCAACTTCAATCCCTATGGGATCGGCGCCGCCAACAACCCATCGGTCCTGGCCAGCGTCAACAACTTCCAGACCCGCTACTACGGCCGCCAGACCCTGGACCAGTTCATCGCCAAGGCCGATGGCCCGTTGTTCAAGATCTCGGGTGGCATGGTGCGCGCGGCCGTCGGCGTGGAACACCGCAAGGAGACATTCGACGGTTCGGTCGAAACCGGGCCGGTCGGCGGCTCAAACACGCCGCTCACCGCGCTCGGCAGCCGCAAGAGCGACTCGGTTTTCGCCGAGGTGTTCGCACCGGTGATCGGTGAGGCCAACGCACTGCCTGGCATGCGCAAGCTCGAGCTGACGGCGGCAGTGCGGCACGACAAGTACAGCGATGTCGGGGGCACCACGAACCCGAAGGTGGGCCTGAACTGGACCGTTGTTAACGGTGCGATCGCCCGAGTTTCGGCCGGCCGTTCGTTCCATGCGCCCAGCCTGGCCGACGCGACGACCGCCATCGACACCCGCCTGATCCGCTTTCCGTGCATCCCGTTTGCGTTCGTCGGCTGCGACAGCGCAACGGCCGCCGACTATTCGGTGATCATCGCCGGCGGCAACAAGCTCAAGCCGGAAACCGCGCGCACGCTCAACGTCGGCTTCGACTTCGGACCCGCGCTGCTCGGCGACGGCATGAGCGCCAGCCTCGCCTGGTTCAGCATCGACTACAAGGACGTGATCACGTTCCCGACCTTCGGACCGGTGGTCAACCCGCTCGCGGCCTACGACAAGTACCGTGTGGCGCGCCCGGCGGGAACGTCGGACGCCGCATGGCTGGCGATCATCGCGCCGCTGCTCGGCGACCTTCGGCACGATGGGGTGGTGTATCCCGACACCGCCACGCTGCCGACCGCGGTCTACGACCTGCGGCGCCAGAACTTTGCCGACGAGTTCATCCGTGGCTTCGACTACCGGATCGGCAAGACCTGGCAGACCGGGTACGGCACGGTGCACGCGAACCTCGCCGGCACCCACCTCACCAAGTTCGACCAGAAGGTGCCGGGCATCGCGGATCCGATCGTCCTCCTCGGCACGAACTACGCCGTGAAGGACAAGGTGCGCGCGCAACTCGGGTGGGCGCGTGGGGACGTGGCCGCGAGTCTGTTCCTGAACTACACCGGCGGCTACAACAATGCCACAACGGGCGGCACGCAGAAGGTGGGCAGCTTCAAGACGGCCGACGTGCACCTCGCCTGGACGCTGCCCTCGAGCACCATGCTGGGCAAGGCGCAACTGGTGTTCGACGTGTCGAACATCGGCGATACCAAGCCGCCCACTTACTTCACCACCGGCAACAATGGCGTCGCCGGCTTCGACCCCTCGGTTTCATCACCGATCGGCCGGATGATCAGCGTCGGTCTACAGAAGACTTGGTGATGCCACTGCCGCGAGGTCGGGCGGGCCAAACCGCACGACCTCGCGACGCGGCCATTCAGGAGCGCCACCGATGGAACTGACCGCAAACGCCGCACCTGCGGAACCCGTCGTGATTCCGCGTGCCGCATGGCGCGTGGCGATCCTGGCCGGCATGGCGTCGTACCTCGACGCCGGAGCCATCGTGACCAGCGGCGCCGCCCTCGTGCTCTACAAGGATGCGTTCGGGCTGACGCTCGACCAGATCGGTCAGTTGTCGGCGATGCTGACGCTGCTGTTCGCCGTCGGCGCGCTGATCGGCGGCCGGCTGGGCGATCGATTCGGCCGCCGCCGCGTCTTCAGCATCACGCTGCTTGGGCTGGCGGTCGGCATCGCGATGATGGCCTTCGCCAACGGCGTGCCGATGCTCTACGCCGCGACTGCGGTGGTGGGCTTTTGCATCGGCGCCGACCTGCCGGTGTCGATGGCCATGATCGCCGAGGAGGCGCCGCCCGGTGCGAAGGGCCGCATGGTCGCGTTCTCCCATGTGCTGTGGATGGTCGCGATCATCACCGTGCTGATGTGCCAGACCGCATTCGGCCACCTCGGCGCCACCGGCGCGCGCTACATGTGGCTGCACCTGCTGATCGTCGCCATCATCGTGCTGGTGGCTCGCACCACGCTTCCCGAGTCGCGCGAGTGGACGCGCGCGCAGGCCGCAGCAGCCGAGCCGCAGGCGCAGGAGGGCACGGTTGACAGCGGTCGGCTGCGCGATCTGTTGCGCGGCCCGTGGCTGGCGCCGTTGGTGGCGCTCGCGCTGTTCTACGGGATCGTCAACTTGTCGGCCAACACCGGTGGCCAATTCGGCACCCTGCTCTACACCCAGCTCGGCGGCCTTTCGGTCTCGGCGGCAGGCGCGGTCAACCTGGCTGGCTTCGGCGTCGCGTTCGTCAGCACGCTGGCGTTCATGCGCTTGATCGACCGGCCGTCGCGCATGACCTTGTTCCTCGTTGGCGGCGTGATCTACACCGCGGCGCAGGCCCTGCCCCTGGTGTTCGGTTACCACGCGTGGACATTGATGGGCTGGACGATGTTGTCCGGCATCGGCGGCGCCTTCGCCGGCGAGCCGATGTGGAAAATCTGGAGCCAGGAGCTGTTCCCCACCCTGCTGCGATCGACCGCGCAGGGGGCGACGACATTCTTCACCCGCGTGCTTGCCGCAGCGGCCGCGCTCGTCACGCCACGGTTGATGGACGCCGGCCCCGATGTGCTGTTCGGCGCGTTGACCGCAGCGGTGGCGTTCACCACGGCGCTGGGTTGGTTCGCGATCCGGCGCTTCCCACGCGTCATGCACTGACCGGCGACGCAAATCCTTGCGCGTCACGATACCGAGTCCACCATGCCCGCACCCTTCCCTTCCTGGAGCTCCTCGCACGCCGCCACCCTCGACGAACCGGGATTGCTGCTCTACCGCAGCAATCTGCTCGGCTCCGATCTGCGCATCACCAACTACGGCGGCGGCAACACGTCGGCGAAGATCGTTCAGCGTGACACGCTCAGCGGCGAGTCGGTCGAGGTGCTTTGGGTCAAGGGCTCGGGCGGTGACCTCGGTTCGATGAAGCTCGATGGCTTCTCGACGCTGTACATGAGCAAGCTGAATGCGCTCGCTGGCCTGTACCGCGGCCCTGCGCACGAGGACGAGATGGTCGGCTACCTGCCGCACTGCACGTTCAACCTCAACCCGCGTGCCGCCTCGATCGACACGCCGCTGCATTCGTCGTTGCCCTACGCCCATGTTGACCACATGCATCCGGATGCGGTCATCGCCATCGCCGCGACGGCCGACTCCGAGGCGATCACCAAGCGCGTGTTCGAAGGCAGTGTCGGCTGGCTGCCGTGGATGCGGCCGGGCTACGAGTTGGGGCAGCGACTGGCCGCCTACATCGAACGCAACCCCGCGCTGCGCGGCATCGTGCTCGCGGGCCACGGGCTGTTCAGCTGGGGCGACACCGCGCAGGCCTGCTACGAGAACACCGTCGGGCTGATCGAACGCGCGCAAGCCTGGCTCGAAAGCGAGAGCCGCGCGAAAGGCGCGGTCGCGTTCGGCGGCGTGCGCGAACAGCCGTTGGACGATGTCGACCGGCGCGCCGTGCTCGCCGCCGTTCTGCCCGTCCTGCGCGGCGCCGCCTCGGGCGGCGCCGGCGCCGGGCCGTCCCAAGCCGGCGCGCGCCCCCTCGGGGGGCCGGGGCCGCAGGCCCTTGGGGGGCAGTCAGCCCCCAAGCTGCTGCACGTCAACGGCTCGCCGGAAGTCATGGCTTTCGTCAACTCGCGTGACCTGGAGCCGCTGGCTGCGCTCGGCACGTCGTGTCCGGATCACTTCCTGCGCACCAAGATCCGACCGCTCGTGATTCCCGAGGCCGTGTACCGGCTGCAAGGCGATGCCCTGCGCACGAAGCTCGACGAACTGCTCGCCGCCTATCGCGCCGACTACGCTGCCTACTACGAGCGCTGCAAGCGGCCCACCAGCCCGGCACTGCGCGACGCCAACCCCGTGGTCATCCTGCTGCCGCGCGTGGGCATGGTCACGATCGCCGGCGACAAGGCCACCGCGCGCATCGCCGGTGAGTTCTATGTCAATGCGATCAACGTGATGCGCGAGGCCAATGCGGTGGACCGTTATGTCGGCCTGCCGGAGCAGGAAGCCTTCGACATCGAGTACTGGCTGCTCGAAGAAGCCAAGCTGCAGCGCATGCCCAAGCCCAAACCACTGGTGGGCAAAGTGGCGCTGGTGACGGGTGGCGCCGGTGGCATCGGCCAGGCGATCGCCAAGCGGATGCTGGCCGAAGGTGCGTGCGTGGTGCTCGCCGACATCGACCAGGAAGCCCTGGCCACCGCCACCGCCGATCTGGCGAAGGCCCACGGCAATGACCACGTTCGCGGCGTGCGCTGCGACGTCACCGACGAAGGCAGCGTGATCGCCGCTTTCGATGCCGCGAGCGTCGAGTTCGGTGGCGTCGACATCCTGGTCAGCAATGCCGGCATTGCGTCGGCTGCGCCGCTGGAGGACACGAGCCTCGCGCTGTGGCAAAAGAACCAGAACATCCTCGCCACCGGCTACTTCCTGGTCGGCCGTGAAGGCTTCAAGGTGATGAAGCGCCAGCGCACCGGCGGCTCGATCATCGTCGTCGCGAGCAAGAACGGCATGGTGGCCAGCAACCACGCCACGGCCTACTGCGCGGCCAAGGCGGCGGAGATCCAACTGTCGCGCAGCTTCGCGCTCGAAGGCGCGCCGCTGTCGATCCGCAGCAACGTGGTCAACCCCGACGCAGTGATTCGCGGCTCGAAAATCTGGACCGGCAAGTGGAGCGAGGAACGCGCCGCCGCCAACAAGATCGACGAGGGCGATCTGGAAACCTTCTACCGAGACCGTTCGATGTTGAAGCGCAGCGTCTATCCGGAAGACATCGCCGAGGCGGCGTACTTCTTTGCCGCCGAGCACCTGTCGGGCAAGTGCACCGGCAACATCCTCAATGTGGACGCGGGCAACCTCGCGGCGTTCACGCGGTAAGGGGAACACCATGAACCCGATCGACACTTCGCTTATCGCGGCGCACAACGAGCGCTTGGCCGCCGATGCCGATGCCGACTACCGCCAGCTTGGCGAACGCCTCGCGCGCCGCGGCATCGACATCGACGCCGTGCGCGCGCGCGTCGCGGCCTTCGGCGTCGCGATCCCGAGCTGGGGCGTGGGGACGGGCGGTACGCGCTTTGCGCGCTTTCCGGGGCCTGGCGAGCCGCGTCACGTGTTCGACAAGCTGACCGACTGCGCCGTGATCCACCAGCTCGGCCGCGCCACGCCGACCGTCTCGCTGCACATCCCGTGGGACAAGACGGGCGACTACACCGAACTGCGCGAGGTCGCCACCGGCTACGGCCTGACGTTCGACGCCATCAACTCGAACACCTTCAGCGACCAGAAGGGGCAAACCCACAGCTACAAGTTCGGCAGCCTGACGCACAGCGACGCTGCGACGCGCGCGCAGGCTGTGGAGCACAACCTCGAATGCATCGAGATCGGGCGCGCACTCGGCTCGAAGGCGCTGACGGTGTGGATCGGCGATGGCAGCAACTTCCCCGGCCAGCAGCATTTCCGCCGCGCCTTCGAGCGCTACCTCGACAGCACGAGGCAGATCTACGCTGCGCTGCCGTCCGACTGGCGCATGTTTCTTGAACACAAGATCTGCGAGCCGGCGTTCTATGCCACAGTGATCCAGGATTGGGGCTCGAGCTATCTTGCCGCGAGCGCGCTCGGGGCGAAGGCGCAGTGCCTGGTCGATCTCGGCCATCACGCGCCCAACGTCAACATCGAGCTGATCGTCGCGAGGCTGATCGCGGCCGGCCGCCTCGCGGGCTTCCACTTCAACGACAGCAAGTACGGCGACGACGACCTTGACGCCGGCAGCGTGGCGCCGTACCGCCTGTTCCTGGTCTTCAACGAACTGGTTGCAGCCGAGCACGAGCGCGTCGCCGGGTTTCGATCCGGCGTACATGCTCGACCAGAGCCACAACGTCACCGACCCGATCGAGAGCCTGCTCGCCAGCGCCGAGCAGGTGCAGCGCTCGTACGCGCAGGCCTTGCTGGTGGACCGCGCGGCGCTCGATGCCGCGCAGGACGCGAACGACGCGCTGGTCGCTACGCAAGCGCTCAAACAGGCGTTCCAGACCGATGTGTCGCCGATCCTGCAGCGCGTGCGGCGCGACGCCGGCGGCGCGATCGATCCGCAGGGCGCTTACCGCGCCAGTGGCTGGCGCGCACGCGTCGCAAGCGAGCGGCCGGCCGCCCCCGCCGGAGGCGGCGGCATTGTTTGATGCTCACTGCGGTCGTTGATATCGGGAAGACCCATTCGCGCCTGGCGGTGCTCGATCGCCAGGGCGACGTCGTCGCGCAGCATGATGGCGAAAGCGCCTCGACCACCGCCGCGGGTGGCTGGCGCGCGCTGGACACCGCCGGCACCGAGGCCTGGCTCTTCGGCGCTCTGAGTTCCCTTGGCACCGAGCGCAAGGCACTCAGGCACCTGGTGGTGACTACGCATGGTGCCGCGGTGGCGGCATTGGCCGGGGAACAACTCGCATGGCCAGTGGCCGACTACGAGTTTGAAGGCTTCGACGAGCGGCCAGCAGCGACGCTGGAGGCGCTGGACCCGTTCGAGGTCACGCTGAGCCCGGTCCTGCCGCGCGGCCTGAACATGGGCCTTCAGCTCGACTGGTTTGCACGCCACGAGGCTGCGGCGTTCGAGCGTGCCGACACCCTGCTGCCCTACCCGCAGTACTGGGCATGGCGTCTCAGTGGCGTCGCCGCCAGCGAGGTGTCTTCACTGGGCTGCCACACACTGCTGTGGCAGCCGCACGCGCGGGCCTTCTCGCCGTGGGCACGCGACCGCGGGTTCGCACAACGCTTTGCGCCGCTGCGCTTCGCCTGGGAGGGGCTGGGCACCCTGCGGCCCGAACTCGCGCACCGTCTGGGACTGTCGGGCAGTCTCCTGGTACACACCGGCGCTCACGACAGCAACGCGTGTCTGGCGCGCTGGCTGCGTCACTGGCCTCGCCTGACCCTCGTCTCCAGTGGCACCTGGCTTGTAGTGATGGCGCTCGGATCCGTGGCGGTGCGGCTCGACCCGGAGAATGACGAGCTGGCCAACGTCTCGGTGCGCAACGAGCCTGTCCCTACCGCGCGGTTCATGGGGGGACGCGAACTGCACGCACTCTGCGCCGGCGCAGATCCGGCGCTGGCCGATCTGCCGACGCTGGATGCGCTGCTCGCACGTGCGCTGCGCGTCCTGCCGGCGTTCGAGACGCAGGGCGGCCCGTTTCGAGGACGCCCCGGGGAATTGAGAGATGCTGCGGGTTCTGTCTCGCTGTCGGACCTGACGCCGCGGGAGCGCGCCACGGCCGCTGCGCTCTACGTGGCGCAGATGACTGCTCGGACCATCGAGCGGCTGGGCGGCGCGCAACCGGTGGTGCTGGAAGGTCCCTTCGCGCACAACCCGGTGATCGTCGAAGTCCTCGCGGCATTGCTGCCTCCCCGCTCGTTGCACGTGGTCGACGCCGACCTGGAAGGCACGGTACGAGGCGGCGAGATGTTGGCTCGGTGGACCGAAGTCAGCCTGGCGCTACCAACTTGTCGCGTCGTTGAAGCGGGCGACATCGCCGCGCGCGTGCGCGCAAGCCACCGCGACTGGCTTGCACTGCTGGGAGGGGGAAATGCCTGAACACTCGCGGCCGTCCGCGACCTTCGAAAGCCACGAACGACGCTTTCTCCTCACCGTGTGCGGGATCGGTCCGGGCGTACTGGCACGGCTCGAGGCTTGCGGCTACAACTCCCTCGAGCGCATTCGCGAGGTCGGCGTCCCGATGGTGGTGGAGAAGGTGGTCAGCGTGGTCGGCTCGAGGGCCTGGGGAAACCGGCGACGCGCCCTCGAGCGCGCGCTGCGCGCTGCCTCAAGAGAAGTCAGCTGACGCGACAAGACGTCAGCTCAGGGCCTTTCGCTACCAGAAAGTCGAGCAGGGCTTGTGCCGCAGTTGACAGTGGCCTGTCGCGCCGATGCAGCAGGCACCAGTCCAGCCACTTGGGCATGTCCGGCAGGCACAGCACGGCGAGGCGGCCGGCCTCCAGCTCCACCTGGATCGCGTGAGCCGACATCAGCGATATACCGAGCCCGGCCATCACCGCCTGCTTCACCGTTTCGTTGCCCTGCAATTCGACGGCGACCGGAGGGCGCAGTGCCCGGGCTTGAAGCAGGTGCTCGAAGAATTGCCGCGTCGCCGAGCCCGCCTCGCGCAGCACGATCGGTTCGTGCCTCAGCTCTGACCAGTCGAGCGCTGCTCGGCCCGCCAGCGGATGATCAGCGCCGGCCACGATCACATGCGGGTGGCGCGCGAAGGTCAGTGCCTCGACGTCGGCCTCTGCCGGAGGGTAGCCCGTGATGGCCAGGTCGAGCCGGTATTCGGCCAAATGGATCAACAACGCATCTCGCTTGTCCACCGTCAGCTGGACCCGCAACTGCGGATGGGCGCGCCCGAACTCCTGCAGCAGCTTCGGTGCGAAGTAGTTGGCCGGCATCACCACCCCCAGGTGCAGGACCCCCAGCAGCCCCGCGGCCAACGCCTCCGCAGCGTCTTCGGCGACCCGAACCTCGGCCAGAATGGCGCGCGCGTGGCGAAGCAGAACCTGCCCGGCCGGCGTGGGCATGATGGGCCGCGCCTGCTTGTTGAACAGCAGCAGACCCACTGCATCCTCGAGTTGCTTGATCTGCATCGAGATTGCCGGCTGGGTCACCTCCAGCGTCTCGGCGGCCCGCGAAAAGCTGCCCAGTGCCGCTACCGCTTCGAAGCTGCGCCAATGGCGAAGGCTGATGTCATTCATGGAGGTCACGGACTCACCTGCACGCTCACTCCGGCAAGATGCCGATTTCCTTGGCTATCGCCGCCCAGCGCACCGACTCGGCCCTCCGGAACACGCCGACCGGATGGTAGACGAACACGGCATCGGGCTTCGCCGCATGGAGCTGCGCAATCTTCGTCGATGAGTCCGGCTGGTTGACCTGCGTGTAGACCTCCTCGACGACCTTGCCCTTTGTTTTGTAGAAGCGCTTGAAGCGGCGAGCATGTCCTTGCCTGCCTGGTAGCTCGGCGCCATCAGGTAGATGCTCTTGATGCCGCGGTCCTGCGCAAACTTGCCCATCGCCTCGGCAGCACCGTCGTTCTGCCAAGCGGTCGAAAAGACGTTGGCTTCGCACTGCGCTCCGGCAATCGGCGACGGGCCGGCGTTGCTGGTGATCGCCACCACGCCCGACTTGGCCAGGCGCGGCATGCTGCCCATCAGCACGTTCGAGAACGACAGGCGGCTGCGCGCGCAGCACACGCGTCGGTTCGGAACGACGGTCGTTGGCGTCCCAACAAGTGGTACGACCAAGCCCTTCAAAGGATCGGGAAGATCACTCCATCATCAGCAACAACTCCCGCAGGCTCAACTTCCCGGTGATCTGGAACGAGCGTTGGAGCGGCGGCAATGTCGTACTGCTTGGCAACGCGTTGCGAACGGCACATTTCTCCATCGGTTCGGGCATGCGTCTGGCGATGGAAGCGTATGGTCCTTCGTATGGACCGGAAATCGCGCCACAGGCGCTCAGTGTCAGCGGCCGCTCGCGCGCATTGCCTGGAGGAGATTGGTGGGCCCTGAAGGATTCGAACCTTCGACCAACGGATTAAGAGTCAACAGGAAAAGACTCTCAACTCCGCGCCACGGCCAAGCCTCGCCGTCGTTTCATCGGGATGACTTCGGCACCTTCCCGCAGTTTGTCCAAGTAGTCTGCCCAAAGCTGAACCATTTTCCGGCGCTGCTCAAGAAACTCGGTGCGGTTGTAGGCGCGTCCGAGCGAGTCCTTCACAGCGTGCGCCAGTTGCGCCTCGATCACGGCTTCATCGACGTTCAGTCGTTCGGCCAACAGCGTGCGCGCCATCGCGCGAAATCCGTGACCCGTCATCTCGTCCTTGGGAAACCCCATGCGCCGAAGCGCTGAGAGAACGCCGTTGTCGCTCATCGGACGCTCACCGGTGCGCGGGCTTGGAAAGACGTACCGGCCATGTCCCGTCAGCGGCAAAAGATCGCGCAGGATGGCGATCGCCTGTCGCGGCAGCGGCACGACGTGGGCGGCGCCGCTCAACTTCTCCTGCTTCGTTCGCTTCATGCGCGCGCCGGGAATGCGCCACTGCTTCGCATCGAGGTCGAACTCGATCCACTCGGCCTTGCGCAACTCGCCCGGTCGAACGAAGACGAGTGGTGCCAATTGCAGTGCCGCTCGCGTGATCGGCATGCCTTTGTAGTCTTCGATCGCACGCAGCAATTCGCCAACACGCGTGGGGTCGGTGATCGCAGCCATGTGCCGCACGAGGACCGGCTTGAGCGCGCCGCGCAGGTCAGGCGTCGGATCGCGTTCGGCGCGTCCGGTCGCAATCGCATACCTGAACACTTGGCCGCACGCCTGCAGCGCGCGGTGCGCGGTTTCGATCGCGCCGCGCGCCTCGATGCGTCGCATCGTGTGAAGCAGCTGCGGGGCTTTGATCTCGCTGATGATCAGACCACCGAGCCAAGGAAACACGTCCTGCTTAAGCCGGATCAAGGTCCGTGCCGCGTGACCAGCACTGACCTGGGCCTGGTGAACTGTCGTGTGCCACTCCCGTGCGACGGCTTCGAAGCTGTTGACCGCCTCCTGCGACTTGCTCGCCTTTTCCGCACGCCGCGCGTCACTCGGATCCACCCCCTGCGCCAGCAGCTCGCGCGCGCGATCACGCTTCTCGCGGGCCGCCTTCAGCCCCGTGTCGGGATAGGTGCCCATCGAGAGCAACTTCTCGCGGCCGTCGAAGCGGTACTTCAATCGCCACCAACGTCCGCCACTGGGTGTGACCTCGAGGTACAGGCCTCGCTCGTCGTAAAGGCGAACCGCAGTCGCGGCGGGCTTGGTCGATCGAATCTGCGTGTCGCTGAGCATGACGCCTCTGGGGGTAACTGTAGTTGGGCTATTGGCCAGTTACCCCCAAAGTTACCCCCATCGGGGCCAAGATTCAAGGAGACGCCTTTAGACGTTCCTGGCAAGAAAAAACCTCCAAGTGATTGATTCACAAGGAGGTTTATGGACTTCTCTGGACGTTGTTGGACGTTATGAGATCTTCAAATGGTGGAGCCGGGGGGAATCGAACCCCCGTCCGCAAGCCATCACCGGACAGTTCTACATGCGTAGTGCTCTGATTTGTTTCTCACCCCATCGCCGCGCAGGCACACGCTGCGGGAGGAGCCAGTCACCTAAGTCTTACGCTGAATCAAGTGACCCGATTCAGCGCCAGCCGATGTGAATGACCTCTCAGCCTACAGTCTTGCGACCATCGACCCGGCCCATCGGCCTGCCGTTGAGAGGCTCACCGGTTTTAAGCGGCGAGTGCGTACGTTTGATCGTTCGCAGTTACTTTGTTTCCAGTGGATTTACGAGCGAACTGGTGCTCGGCATGCCCTGCGTCGGATCCGAACCCGCGTCGAAACCAAGTCGGCCCCATGGACCGTAGTTTAGGCCAGGCCCAGCCAATGCAAGAGCGCGACCGGTTCGGGCAACACGGCGTCGGCGCCCCAGTCTTCGATCGGCTCACCCTGACCGAGGTAGCCCCAGGCTGCGGCGAGCGTTGCCATGCCAGCGGCACGACCGGCCTGGATGTCACGCGCGTCGTCGCCCACGTACACACAGTCCCCCGCAGTCGCTCCCGCGCGCCGCGCCGCTTCGAGCAAAGGCGCCGGGTGTGGCTTGCTGTGGGGCGTGGTGTCTCCGCACACCACTACCGCGGCGCGCTGTTTGAGCCCCAGACCATCGACGATGCGGTGCGTGAAGCGCTCGGCCTTGTTGGTGACGATGCCCCAGGGCCGGCTTCGCGCGTCGAGCCGAGCAAGTACGGGGTGGACGCTTTCGAAGACGGCTGTATGGACGAGCGAAGCGTGCTCGTAGCGATCGAGAAACTCGGCGCGCAGATCTTCATAGCCCGTTTCGCCCGGCAGCACGCCGAACGCCAGGCGCACCATGCCACGTGCGCCGGCACCCACCATCGGCCGCAGCGCTGCCACCGGCAAGGCCTCCATGCCGCGGGCCACACGCATCGCGTTGGCGGCCCCGGCGAGGTCGGGAGCGCTGTCGATCAAGGTGCCGTCGAGGTCGAACAGCACCAGCGCATGCTGCGTTGTCATAGCGGACGCTGGCAGGCAAAGAGATAGTTGACGCTGGTGTTGTCGCTGAGCCAGTAGCGTTCGGTCAGCGGGTTGTACTCCATGCCGCGCGTCTGCATCACGGCCAGCCCGGCCTCGCGGCAGGCCTGCGCCAATTCGCTCGGACGGATGAACTTGGCGTACTCGTGCGTGCCCTTGGGTAGCAGCTTCAAGACATGCTCGGCACCGACGATGGCGAACAGAAACGACTTGGCGTTGCGGTTGATCGTCGAGAAGAAGACATGGCCGCCCGGCCGAACAAGGCTGGCGCAGGCGCGAACCACCGAGGCCGGCACCGGCACGTGTTCCAGCATCTCCATGCACGTCACGATATCGAAGGCGCCCGGCTCCTCTTCGGCCAGCGCTTCTGCAGCGACTTCACGGTAGTCGATGTTGTCGACACCGGCTTCCATGGCGTGCAGCTGCGCCACTCGCAATGGTTTCAACGCCAGATCGATGCCCAGCACCTTCGCCGCGCCGCGGCGCGCCATCGACTCGGCCAGGATGCCGCCGCCGCATCCGACGTCCAGCACCGACTTGCCGGCAACGCCGCCGACCACGCGCTCGATCCACTCGAGTCGCAGCGGGTTGATCCGGTGCAGCGGCTTGAACTCGCTGTGCGGGTCCCACCAGCGGTGGGCAAGCTCGCTGAACTTGGCGAGCTCCTGCGGGTCGGCGTTGACAGACATCAGTGCACGCACGGCCGCCCGAAGGGCACTGAAGCCCCCTCGGGGGGCAGCGAGCAGCGCGAGCGTGGGGGCTTCATGTGCTGATCCTAAAGCCAGAAACAACAAACCCCGCCGAGGCGGGGTTTGTTCATTCAGCAATGCGCCCGAATTACTTGCGGGTGCGTGTACCGACGACCTCGATCTCGACACGTCGATTCTTCGACTTGCCTTCCTTGGTCTTGTTGTCGGCCACAGGCTGCTTCTCGCCCTTGCCTTCGGTGTAGACGCGGTTGCGCTCGACGCCCTTGCTCGTCAGGTAGGACTTGACGGCTTCGGAACGGGCCACGGACAACTTCTGGTTGTACGCATCGGAGCCGTCGCTGTCGGTGTGGCCGACGGCGATGATGACTTCGAGGTTGATGCCAGTCGTCTTGCTGACCAGATCGTCCAGCTTCGCGCGGGCTTCCGGCTTCAACACCGACTTGCCGCTGTCGAAGAAAGCGTCAGCCGCGAAGGTGACCTTCTCGGCCACCGGCGGGGGCGGCGGCGGCGGCGGGGCCGGCGGGCGCGGCGGGGCCACTGCCGGCGGGGGCGGCGGCGGCGGCGGCGGCGGCGGGGGTGGCGGCGGCGGCTTGGCAGCGCCATCGCAGTTCGGGTGCGCCGTGGCAGGCGTCCAGAAGCCATCGCGCCAGCAATGCTCGTTGGTGCCGTTCTTCCACACCAGCGAACCGTCGCCATTGCGCCAGTTGTCAGCAGCGTTGGCTGCCTTCAGCTGTTCAGCAGTTGGCGCAGCGCCGGTGTGCGCAGCAGCAAACACTGCCACGGGAGCAGCGAGAGCAGCAGACGCAAATAGCATCGCCACCTTGTTCAGTTTCTTCATTGAATCTCCTCTCGAGGATGGCCGCAGTGGCGGCGCGGAACGTCCAAATCGGAAGCGAGAAAACCTGGCAAACACCCGGTTCGACGAGCGCTCACCGCCGATCCAATTGATTGTGCCAGAGCTTCTTCGGACGACTGCATTTTGGGCGCACCGCGCAAGGACGGAAGCCGCAATGTTGCGCAAGCGAGACAAGCTGCGCCGAATAGAATTGCCGCTTTCCCGCGTTGATCTTGACGCCGTTGGCCCCTCAACGGCAAGAAATCGCGGGCCTAGCGAACCGTTTTCCCGCCGCCTGAATGACCTCCTTCGCCAAGGAAACCCTGCCCATCAGCCTTGAAGAGGAGATGCGCAGGTCGTACCTCGACTACGCCATGAGCGTGATCGTCGGACGCGCCCTTCCAGACGCACGAGACGGCCTCAAGCCCGTGCACCGCCGTGTTCTGTTCGCGATGCACGAACTCAATAACGACTGGAACCGGCCTTACAAGAAGAGCGCGCGCATCGTCGGCGATGTGATCGGCAAGTACCACCCGCATGGCGACACGGCGGTGTACGACACGATCGTGCGCATGGCGCAGGACTTTTCGCTGCGCCACATGCTGGTCGACGGCCAGGGCAACTTCGGCTCGGTCGACGGCGACAACGCGGCGGCGATGCGCTACACGGAGATCCGCCTGTCGAAGATCGCCCACGAGATGCTGGCCGACATCGACAAGGAAACCGTCGACTTCGGGCCCAACTACGACGGCAGCGAGCGCGAGCCGCTGGTGCTGCCGACGCGGCTGCCGAACCTGCTGATCAACGGCAGCGCCGGCATCGCGGTCGGCATGGCGACCAACATCCCGCCGCACAACCTGAACGAAGTGGTCGATGCCTGCCTGCACATGTTGAAGCAGCCGCAGGCGACGATCGAAGAGTTGATGGAAATCATTCCGGCGCCGGACTTCCCCACCGCCGGCATCATCTACGGCGTCGAAGGTGTGCGCGACGGCTACCGCACCGGCCGCGGCAAGTTGATCATGCGCGCAAAGTGCCACTTCGAGGATATCGACAAGGGCCAGCGCCAGTCGATCATCGTCGACGAGATCCCCTACCAGGTGAACAAGAAGACGCTGCTCGAGCGCATCGCCGAGCTCGTCAACGAGAAGAAGATCGAAGGCATCAGCCACATCCAGGACGAGAGCGACAAGTCCGGCATGCGCGTGGTGATCGAGTTGAAGCGCGGCGAAGTGCCCGAGGTCGTGCTCAACAACCTGTACAAGCAGACGCAGCTGCAGGATACCTTCGGCATCAACATGGTGGCGCTGATCGACGGTCAGCCCAAGCTGTGCAACCTGAAGATGCTGATCGACATCTTCCTCGAGCATCGGCGCGAAGTCGTCACGCGGCGCACCGTGTTCGAGCTGAAGAAGGCGCGCGAGCGCGGCCACGTGCTCGAAGGCTTGGCGGTCGCGCTGGCCAACATCGACGAGTTCATCGAGACCATCAAGACGTCGCCCGACGCCGCCGGTGGCCAAGGCGGCGTTGATGAGCAAGAGCTGGGACTCGCCGCTGGTGCGCGAGATGCTGCAACGTGCTGAAGCCGACACGGCCGGCGGCCGCGCCGCCTACCGGCCCGACGGCCTGGCGCCACAGTACGGCATGCAGCCCGATGGTCTGTATCGCCTGTCCGAAGATCAGGCGCAAGAGATCCTGCAGATGCGCTTGCAGCGCCTGACCGGCCTGGAGCAGGACAAGATCGTCAGCGAGTACAAGGAAGTGATGTCGGAGATCGCCGACTTGCTCGACGTGCTGGCGACGCCGGCGCGCGTGACGACGATCATCTCCGACGAACTGATCGCGCTGAAGAACGAATTCGGCGGCAGCAAGCTCGCCGCGCGGCGCAGCCACATCGAGCGCAATGCGCAGGACCTCGGCACCGAAGACCTGATCACGCCGACCGATATGGTAGTGACGCTCTCGCACACCGGCTACATCAAGAGCCAGCCGCTGGCCGAATACCGCGCGCAGCGCCGCGGCGGCCGCGGCAAGCAGGCCGCGCAGACGAAGGAAGACGACTGGATCGACCAGCTCTTCATTGCCAACACGCACGACTGGATCCTGTGCTTCAGCGATCGCGGCCGCGTCTACTGGATCAAGGTCTGGGAAGTGCCGCAGGGCGCACGCGCCAGCCGCGGCAAGCCGATCGTCAACATGTTCCCGCTGCAGCCCGGCGAGAAGATCACCGTCGTGCTGCCGCTCACGGGCGAGTTCCGCACCTTCCCGGCCGACCACTACATCTTCATGGGCACGGCGCTCGGCACGGTGAAGAAGACGGCTCTCGACGAGTTCAGCAACCCGCGCAAGGCCGGCATCATCGCGGTGGACCTGGATCCCGGTGACCAGCTCGTTGGTGCGGCGCTGACCGACGGCAAGCACGACGTGATGCTGTTCTCCGACGCCGGCAAGGCGGTGCGCTTCGATGAAGACGACGTGCGCGCGATGGGCCGCACCGCGCGCGGCGTGCGCGGCATGATGCTGGAGCCGGGGCAGAACGTGATCGCGATGCTGGTCGCAGAAGACGAATCGCAATCGGTGCTGACCGCCACCGAAAACGGCTATGGCAAGCGCACCTCGATCGCCGAGTACACGCGCCACGGCCGTGGCACCAAGGGCATGATCGCGATCCAGCAAAGTGAACGCAACGGCCGCGTCGTGGCGGCCACGCTGGTGCGGCCAGAGGACGAAATCATGCTCATCACCGACAAGGGTGTGCTCGTGCGCACCCGTGTCGGTGAAATCCGCGAACTCGGCCGCGCCACCCAGGGCGTGACGCTGATCGCACTCGACGACGGCTCCAAGCTGTCAGGCCTGCAACGCATCGTCGAAAGCGATGCCGATGACGCCGGAAACGGCAACAACGGCAATGCCCCTGGCGACAACGGAGACACACCATGAACTGGCGCATTGCCTTCATCGCCCTGGCCTTGGCCGGCGGCAGCGCGCACGCGCAAACAAAGAAGGACCTCATCGCCAAGGTCGTGCAGTTGCACCAGCAAGGCATCGAGAACGTCGGCCGCATCATCGCCGGCCAGACCTCGCAGCAGATGCTGCAGGCCGCAGGGCAGGCGCTGCAGCGCGTGGCTGCCGACAAACGCGAGGCCGTCGGCAAGGAGATTCAGGAAGACGTGAAGAAGTTCTACGACGAAGTCGAGCCGCTGCTGAAGAAGCGGGCTGTGGAACTCGCGCCGGCCACCGTCGGTGCGGCCTATGAGGAGAAGTTCAGCGAAGACGAGCTGAAGGTGATCATCGCCTGGCTCGAATCGCCAGTGTCCAAGAAGTACGCACAGATCGACCGCGATCAAGGCAATGCGCTGGCAGAAAAAGTCGTGACAGACACGCGACCGGCGATCGAACCGAAGCTCAAGGCCCTGGAAGCCACCGTGGCCAAGCGGCTGGGGGTATCGGCCAATGAGCCCAGCGCGTCGGCTCCAAGAACTCCAGCGCCCAAGAAGAAGCCATGAGCGTGCATGGCCGCTCCAAAGCGCTCATCCCGGAGCGCGCAGCGCGAAGGGTCGTCCAGTGACCGAGCCGGCGCCGGAGCTGCTGTCGCTGCGCGCGCAGATCGATGCGCTCGACCGCGAGCTGCTGGCGCTGCTCAACCGCCGCGCTGGACTGGCGCTGCAGGTCGGTGAGATCAAGAAGCGCGAAGGCTCGGCCGTGTTTCGCCCCGAGCGCGAAGCGCAAGTCATCGACGGACTGAAGGCCGAGAACCGCGGCCCGCTGCCCAACGAGTCCGTGGCGCCGATCTGGCGCGAAATCATGTCGGCCAGCCGCTCGCTCGAGACGCCGCTGCGCATCGCCTACCTCGGCCCCGCGGGCACCTTCAGCGAACTCGCCGCGCTCGGCTACTTCGGTGCGTCGATCGTGCACGTGCCCTGCGGCAGCATCGATGAAGTCTTCCGTGCCACGAGTGGTGGTGCTGCCGACTTCGGTGTCGTGCCGGTCGAGAACTCGACCGAAGGCGTCGTGGCACGCTCACTCGACCTGTTCCTGAACACGCCGCTGTCGATCGTCGGCGAGACCAGCTTGTACGTGCGCCACAACCTGATGCGCAAGGTCGAAGGCATGGCCGGCATCGAAGCCGTGTGCGCGCACCCGCAGGCGCTGGCGCAGTGCCATGCGTGGCTGACGCAGCATCTGCCCAACGTCGAGCGCCGGCCGGTGGCGAGCAATGCCGAAGGCGCGCGATTGGCGTCGCAGAACGACAAGCTCGCGGCCATCGCCAGCGAACGCGCCAGCAGCGAGTACGGCCTGCATGTGCTCTCGCCGGCGATCCAGGACGACCCGCACAACCGCACGCGCTTCGCGGTCGTGGCCCTGCCGAGCCAGCACCCGCAGCCCAGCGCGTCGGGCAACGACTGCACCAGCCTCGTTGTCTCGGTGCCCAACAAGCCGGGGGCTGTACACGACATGCTGGTGCCGTTGAAGAACCACGGTGTGTCGATGACGCGCTTCGAGTCGCGCCCGGCGCGCTCCGGCCAGTGGGAGTACTACTTCTACATCGACATCGACGGCCACCCGGATCAGCCTCATGTGGCCACCGCTCTGGCGGAGTTGCGCAGCGCCTGCGCGTTCTTCAAGCTGCTCGGCACCTATCCTTTGGACACCCACTGATGTTCAAGCAACTCGGTGTCATCGGTACAGGTCTGATGGGTGGCTCGTTCGCGCTGGCGCTCAAGCGAGCAGGGCTGGTTGAGCGGGTGATCGGCTACTCGAAGTCGCCATCGACAACAGAGCGCGCGAAAAAGCTCGGCGTGATCGACGACGCCGCCGAGTCGGCGCTGCTCGCCGTCTCGGGCTCCGACATCGTGCTGATCGCCGTGCCGGTGGCCGCGACTGAAGCGACTTTCAAGGCGATCCGGCACCTCGTCGAGCCCGGCTGCCTGTTCATGGACGTCGGCTCGACCAAGCGCGATGTGGTCGATGCCGCACGCCGCGTGCTGAAGGAACGGGTTGCCAGCTTCGTGCCCGCGCACCCGATCGCGGGCAAGGAGTCGGGCGGTGTGCAGCACGCCGACGCCGCGCTGTACCAAGGCCGCCAAGTCATCCTGACGCCGCTGGCGTCGACGAATCCAGCGCTGGTGCAGAAGGCCGCTGATGTCTGGAGTGCGATCGGCTGCCAGGTGTTGAGGATGACGCCGGACGATCACGACGCTGCGTTCGCGGCGGTGAGCCACCTGCCTCATCTACTGGCGTTTGCCTACTTCAGCGCGGTGGCGCGCCAGCCTGCAGGCAACGACTACCTGACGCTGGCCGGCCCGGGGTTCCGCGACTTCACGCGCATCGCGGCCAGCGATCCGGCGGTGTGGCGAGACATCCTGATGGCCAACCGCGAAGAAGTGTTGAAGCAGTCGCTGCGCTTTCGGCACACGCTCGATGCCATCGAGCATGTGATGCGCTCGGGCAATGGCGAGGCGCTGGAAGACCTGATCCGTCAGTCAGCCGATGCGCGCGCAGCCTGGCAGATGAGCGCGACGAACAAAACGCCCGGAGCACGATGACCCCCCCCGGAGCGGCTTCGCCGCACCCCCCAAGGGGGGCAACGCCAGCGGCCAGGCAGAGCCCGATCCGCGGCGTTCGCTGGGTTTCCTGCTGAGTCCATGTACGCGCTGCCGTTCCTGGATCTGCCACCCTTGTCGCGCGCCGGCGGCACAGTCAAGTTGCCGGGTTCGAAAAGCATCTCCAACCGCGTGCTGCTGCTGGCGGGCTTGGCCGAAGGCGAAACGCGCGTTCACGACCTGCTCGATTCCGACGACACGCGCGTGATGCTCGACGCATTGCGGGCGCTCGGCTGCGCTGTCACGCACGAAGGTGACGTCTGCGTCGTGCGCGGCCTGGGCGGCAAGCTGGCTGTGCACGAAGCCAAGCTGTTTCTCGGCAACGCCGGCACCGCCATGCGCCCGCTCTGCGCCGCGCTGGCCGTGCTCGCCGCGCGCGACGGCGGCCGCTTCGAACTCTCCGGCATTGCGCGCATGCACGAGCGACCGATCGGCGACCTCACCGACGCGCTACGCCAACTCGGTTGCCGCATCGACGACCTCGGCAATCCGGGCTACCCGCCGCTGGCCGTCAGTGGACCGAGCACGCTCGCGCTGTTGCAGCCGATCCGCGTGCGCGGCGACGTCTCCAGCCAGTTCCTGACCGCGCTGCTGCTCGCGCTGCCGCTGGTGTCGAACAGCGGTGCGATCACGATCGATGTCGAAGGCGAGCTGATCTCGAAACCGTATGTCGAGATCACGCTGGCCCTGCTGGCGCGCTTCGGCATCACGGTGCAGCGCGAAGGCTGGCAGCGCTTCGTCGTGCCGGCCCACAGTGCCTACCGCTCGCCAGGCGATGTGCACGTCGAAGGCGACGCGTCGTCGGCGTCGTACTTCATCGCGCTCGGCGCCATTGCAGCGACGAAGAAACCGGTTCGGATCGAAGGCGTCGGACACGACTCGATCCAGGGCGACATCCGCTTCATCGACGCCGCACGCGCGATGGGCGCCGAGATCCGCACAGAGCCCAACGCCGTCGAAATCCGCCGCGGCGCTTGGCCGCTCAAGGCGATCACGCTCGACTGCAACCACATCCCCGACGCCGCGATGACGCTGGCCGTGATGGCGCTTTATGCCGATGGCCCGACGACGCTCGCCAACATCGCCAGCTGGCGCGTCAAGGAAACCGACCGCCTGACCGCGATGGCCACTGAACTGCGCAAGCTCGGTGCGTCGGTGCAGGAAGGGCCTGACTGGCTGACGGTAACGCCACCCCAGCAATGGCACGCCGCCGCGATCCACACCTACGACGACCACCGTATGGCGATGTGCGGCTCGCTGGCCACGTTCGGTGGCGTGGCCGTGCGCATCCTCGACCCGAAGTGCGTCGCCAAGACCTTCCCCGACTACTTTGAGACGCTGTTCAAGGTGTCCCGTGCCGAGCCCAACGACGTGCCGGTGATCACGATCGACGGCCCCACCGCCGGCGGCAAGGGCACGCTCGCCGCCGCTGTCGCCGAGCGCCTGGGCTACCGGCTGCTCGACTCCGGCTCTCTGTACCGCGTGGCCGCGCTGGCCGCGTTGCGCGCCGGGCTGCTCGACGCGGAGCCGCTTGACGAAAACGCGATTGCGGCGCTGGCCGCCAAGTTGCCGCTGTCGTTCAAATCCGGTGGCCGCATCCGCCTGGGGCAAGAAGAAGTCACAGACGCGTTGCGCGAAGAAACCGTGGGTGTGGCCGCCTCCCGCGTCTCCGCCCTGCCCGCCGTGCGCCACGCGCTTCACGAGCTGCAACTGTCGTTTCGCCGCGCGCCGGGCCTGGTGGCCGACGGCCGCGACATGGGCACGGTGGTCTTCTTCGACGCGCCGCTCAAGGTCTTCCTCACCGCCAGCGCCGCCCAGCGTGCCGAGCGGCGGTATAAGCAATTGATTTCAAAGGGAATTGAAGCTAATATCGACAGTCTTCGCGCTGACTTGGAGGCGCGCGACCTGCGGGACACCACCCGCGCTGTCGCGCCTTTGAAACCAGCGCAAGATGCGCAGTTGCTCGACAACTCCGCCCTCACGATCGAAGCGTCGGTCGAGAAGGTGCTGGAGATGTGGCAACAACGCAGGCCGTTCTTGTAGAAGCAAGAGCGGCAGAAGGTCCGACGCTTCCCCTGCGCTGCGTCGGTTGAGCAACCAACCGCCACGCCAGTGGCATCGCAAACCCCTCCCCACATGTCACAAACCCAAACCGCCACCACCGGCGGCGGCGAGTCTTTCGCCGCCCTGTTCGAAGAAAGCCTGAAGCGCAGCGAAATGCGCGCTGGCGAAGTCATCACCGCCGAGGTGGTGCGCATCGACTACAACTTCGTGGTGGTGAACGCGGGCCTCAAGAGCGAGGCCTATGTTCCGATCGAGGAATTCAAGAACGACACCGGCGGCCTCGAAGTCCAGGTCGGCGATTTCGTCTCGGTGGCCATCGATGCCATCGAAAACGGCTACGGCGACACCATCCTGTCGCGTGACAAGGCCAAGCGCCTCGCGTCGTGGCTGTCGCTCGAAACATCGCTCGAGTCCGGCGATTTCGTTTCGGGCACCGTCAACGGCAAGGTCAAGGGTGGCCTCACGGTGCTCGTCAACGGCATCCGCGCCTTCCTGCCCGGCTCGCTGATCGACACGCGCCCGGTCAAGGACCTGTCGCCGTTCGAAGGCAAGACGATGGAGTTCAAGGTCATCAAGCTCGACCGCAAGCGCAACAACGTCGTGTTGTCGCGCCGTGCTGTGGTCGAAGCCTCGATGGGCGAAGAGCGCGCCAAGCTGATGGAAACGCTGCACGAAGGCGCGATCGTCCACGGCGTGGTCAAGAACATCACCGAGTACGGCGCCTTCGTCAACCTGGGTGGCATCGACGGCCTGCTGCACATCACCGACATGGCCTGGCGCCGCGTGCGCCACCCGAGCGAGGTGGTGCAGGTCGGCCAGGAACTCAGCGCCAAGGTGCTGAAGTTCGACTCGGAGAAGAACCGCGTCAGCCTGGGCATCAAGCAGCTCGGCGACGACCCGTGGATGGGTGTCGCACGCCGCTACCCGCAGGGCACGCGCCTGTTCGGCAAGGTCACGAACATCGCCGACTACGGCGCGTTCGTGGAAATCGAGCCGGGCATCGAAGGTCTGGTCCACGTGTCCGAAATGGACTGGACCAACAAGAACGTGTCGCCGGCCAAGGTGGTCACGCTCGGCGACGAGACCGAGGTCATGGTGCTCGAGATCGACGAGGAAAAGCGCCGCATCAGCCTGGGCATGAAGCAGTGCAAGGCCAACCCGTGGGAAGAGTTCTCTTCCACCGTCAAGCGCGGCGACAAGGTCAAGGGCCCCGTCAAGTCGATCACCGACTTCGGTGTGTTTGTCGGCCTCACGGCCGGCATCGACGGCTTGGTGCACCTTTCCGACCTGTCGTGGAACGAACCCGGCGAAGCCGCGGTGCGCAACTACAAGAAGGGCCAGGAAGTCGAGGCCATCGTGCTGGCGGTGGACGTCGAGCGCGAGCGCATCAGCCTGGGCATCAAGCAGTTGGATGGCGACCCGTTTGCCACCTACACGACGCTCAACGACCGTGGCGCCCTCGTCACCGGCAAGGTGAAGACGGTCGATCCGCGCGGCGCTGAAATCACGCTGTCGGATGACATCGTCGGCTACCTGCGTGCATCCGAAATCAGCCGCGACCGCGTCGAAGACGCACGCAACGTGCTGAAGGAAGGCGACGAAGTCAGCGTCATGATCGTCAACATCGACCGCAAGACGCGCAACATCCAGTTGTCGATCAAGGCCAAGGACAGCGCCGACCAGCAGGAAGCCATGCAGCGCCTGTCGCAGAGCAACGAGCGCGAGAGCGCCGGCACGACGAGCCTGGGCGCCCTGCTGCGCGCCAAGATGGACGGCGGCAAGCAAGAATGACGGCCCCCGCCGCCCGTGTACAGGCGGCACCCCCCGAGGGGGTCGCCGCCTTGCTTGGGAGCGGCCCGGCGCGGCGACGGCGCCGGCTGACACCGACATCTACATGACGCGCTCCGACCTCGTCGCGGCGCTGGCTGACAAGTTCAGCCAGCTCACGCAACGCGACACCGAGTTCGCGGTGAAAACGATCCTCGACGCGATGTCCGACGCGCTTGCGCGCGGGCATCGCATCGAGATCCGCGGCTTTGGCAGCTTCTCGATCAACCGCCGCCCGCCACGCGTGGGCCGCAACCCGCGCAGCGGCGAGCAGGTGACGATCCCGGAGAAGCTGGTGCCGCACTTCAAGCCTGGGAAGGCGTTGCGCGAAGCGGTCGATGCGCGGGTGCCGGTCGGCGATCCTCCGGCAGCGCCCTAGAAACTCAAACACGCGCCCGACTCAACGCAGGGCCGCTCCCAAGTTGAGTCGCGCCCCCTTGGGGGGGCCGCAGCGACCTGTCGCTGCGCGGGGGCCAGTTTTGACGCGTTTTCACTTCTAAACTCCGCTCATGCGACTTCTCGTGTGGGCTCTGCGCTTCGTCGTCTTCCTGGCGTTGTTTGCTCTGGCGCTGAACAACCAGCATGCGGTGACGCTGCACTCGTTCTTCGGCATCGAGTGGCAGACGCGGATGATCTATGTCGTGCTCGCCGCCTTCATCGCCGGCTGCACCGTCGGCGTGCTGGCGATGGTGCCGCGCTGGTGGCGTGGCCGGCGCGCGGTGACGCCGACTCCGGCCGTGGCGCCGAGCCCTGTTGCAACGCCAGCGCCGCGCCCGCCTTCCATGGCCGACCACCCCTCGTCGCAATTCGGCGCTGAAGCAGCGCTGCCCCCGCGCGAGAACTTCTGATGTTCGACTTCGACATCCAATGGCTGCTGATCGGCCTGCCGCTGGCCTTTGCGCTCGGCTGGATCGGCTCGCGCATCGACGTGCGGCAGTGGCGCAAGGAACAACGCGCACAACCGAAGGCCGTGTTCAAGGGCCTGAACCTGCTGCTCAACGAACAGCCCGACAAGGCCATCGACGCCTTCATCGAGGCAGTGCAAAACGACCCCGACACGACCGAGCTGCACTTCGCGCTCGGCAACCTGTTTCGCCGCCGCGGTGAGTTCGAACGCGCAATCCGCGTGCACGAGCATCTGCTGCAGCGCGCCGACCTCTCCAACGCCGACCGCGAACGTGCGCAGCATGCGCTGGCGCAGGACTTCATGAAGGCCGGCTTGTTCGACCGTGCCGAGCAGGCCTTCCGTGCGCTCGCGGGCAGCCCGTTCGACACCGACGCTCGCCTGGCGCTGCTGCAACTGCACGAGCGCGCGCGCGACTGGCGCGCCGCAGCCGACGACGCAGCACAGCTCGAGAAAGCCGGCGCCGGCTCGTTCACGTCGCGCATCGCACACCACTGGTGCGAGATCGCGCTCGAAGCCGAAGCGCGCGGCGACGACAAGGCCGCGGACACCGCGCTCGCGCAAGCCCGCGACGTCGCGCCCAATGCGCCGCGACCGTGGGTGCAAGCTGGGCAACGCCATGCTCGCGGCGGACACCATGCCGACGCACTCGCCGCTTGGAACCAGCTGCGGCAGCGCCACCCGGCGGCCTTTCCGCTGGTGGCCCTGGAATACGCCGCGAGCGCGAAGGTGGTTGCCCAATCCGGCGAAGCGCTGGCGGCACTGCAGGCCCTGCACGCCCAGCAGCCGTCGTCGGATCTGATGGCGGCGATCGTCGCCCTCGAAGGCAATGCTGCGCAGGCGCACGCACGCCACGCCGAACAGCTCACCCGCCAACCGAGCCTGGCCGCGGCGGCGGCGGTGCTGCGCGACCGCGCCGAAGACGACACGGGCCGTGCACTGGCCACTGTCGTCGAGCGCGCAGCGGCACCGCTGGCGCGCTACCGCTGCGCCGCCTGCGGCTTCGAGGCGCAACGCTACTTCTGGCAGTGCCCGGGATGCATGGGTTGGGACAGCTTTCCGCCGCAGCGGCTCGAAGACCAGTGAGAACCATCCTGTGCATGAAGTGGGGCACCAAGTACGGCGCCGACTACGTGAACCGCTTGTATGGCATGGTGCGGCGCCATCTGCGCGGCGAGTTTGATTTTGTCTGCCTGACCGACCTCAGCGCCGGCGTGCGCGACGAAGTGCAATGCCTGCCGATCCCCGACCTCGCACTGCCGGACGGCATTCCCGAGCGCGGCTGGAAGAAACTGACAACGTTCACCGCCGATCTGCACGGCCTGAAAGGCACGGCCCTCTTCCTCGACCTCGACGTTGTCATCGTCGACGACATCACGCCGTTCTTCGAGCTGCCGGGCGACTTTCGCATCATCCACGACTGGAAGCGGCGCTGGCGCATCACCGGCAACTCGTCGGTCTATCGCTTCGAGCTCGGCTCGCACCCCGAGGTGCTGGAGCGCTTTCGTGCCGAGCACGAGAGCATCCGGGCACGCCTGCGCAACGAGCAGGCGTGGCTTTCAGAAGTCCTGCACGCGCAAGGCCAGCTGACTATTGGCCCGACGATTGGTGTGCAAGCTGGAAGTACCACTGCGTTCCGCGCTTTCCCTTCAACTTCTGGCGCGCACCGGCGATTCCGAAGGGTGCACGCATCCTCGTCTTCCACGGCGTGATGAACCCGCCCGATGCCATCGCCGGCCGCAGCCAAGGCAATTGGCGCGTCGCCAAACCGGCGTCGTGGATCGAGCAGCACTGGTGTGAGTGAGTGCGCAGGCCGCGGGGCGCCACCGCCCGAATGATTCCGTCGATGGACTCGTCGCCCTCGCCCCTGGCCGTCGTGCTCGACCAGCTGCGCCGACGCGGACTGCGTGGCGTCAAGCGCCTGATCCGGCCGCTGTGGATGCGCCGCCTCGATCGCCGCAACCGCGACAGCCGCGAGCCCTTCCTCGACGCCGCCGGTCCCGTGGTCTCCCTGACCACCTTCGGCAGCAGGCTGTCCACGGTCCACTACACGATCGAGAGCATCGCGGCCGGGCGCTGCAAACCGTCGCGATTGCTGCTCTGGGTGGCCGAAGACGAGTTGCGCGCCGGCATCCCCGCCACCTTGCAACGCCTGGTTGCCCGCGGGCTGGAAGTGCGCGCTTGTGCCGATCTGCTGTCTCACAAGAAGTACTTTCCGGCCGTGAACCTGCTTCCAGCCGATCGGCCGCTGGTCACAGCCGACGATGACGTGCTCTATCCGCGCGGCTGGCTGGCCGGGCTGGTGGCAGCAGCGGCGCGAGCGCCCGACGAGGTGCATTGCTACCGCGCCCACGAGGTCACGTTCACGGCCGACGGACAGTTCGCGCCGTACATCGACTGGCCGGGGTGCCGCAGCACCGAGCCCAGCCACCACCACTTCTTCACCGGCGTCGCCGGCGTGCTCTACCCGAGTGCCGTGCAGCGCGCACTGCGCGATGCAGGTGATGCCTTCCTGATCTGCTGCCCGCGTGCGGATGACATCTGGCTCAATGCCGTGGCCTGGCGCAGTGGCGCCAAGGTGCGCCAGTTGAGCCCCTTCCACCCGGTGCTGTTCGAGCTGCCCGGCACCCGCGACAGCGGTCTGGCGCGGGCCAATGTCCAGGGCGGCGGCAACGACCGGCAGTTGGCCGACACCTTCAGCGCCACCGAACGCCAGGCGTTGAGACAGGCCGGGTAACGCCCTTTCGCGGTCTGCGGCTCAGGTCAACAGCTTGCGCGCGCGCTCGCCAAAGGCACGGGCGGCGGCGGCCGCGGCCGCCGAGCCCACTGCCGCGGGCGGCAGCGCCAACTCGCTGCCGAGCGCTTCGATCGACGGGCACAGCCGCCCGCCGCCGTAGCCGTCGACGAAGGCCTGGACTTTCGGGTCGAATGACAAGGCGATGTAGGGCCGATCGAAGCCGAAAGCGATGATCGCGCCGTGCAGCCGCGTCGTCACCACCAGGCCGGCGCGCTGGTACAGCAGCAGCGCATCATCGATGCCGAAGCGGCGGCGCTGCAGGTTCTCGACAGGGTGGGCCCGGCGGCCCGCCGCGGTGATCACGGCATCGATGCGCTGCGACTCCTGCGACGAGGCCAAGGTGGTGTGGATGCTGTGCAGCACGTCGATCTCGCCCGGAGGTGGCGCCGCGTGATCGCGCTGCCAGTCGTGCAGGTAGGGCACGGTCGGGCACACCGAGATGTCGGTGTCGTCGCGCAGGCCGTAGTGCGCCAGCGTCAACCGGTCGCGCACATTGGCCAGCAGCGCCTTGGCGAAGACACGGCGCGTGACCTCGCGGCTCACACCTTGCGCCTGTTCGTTGGCGGGCAGACAGACGCCGATGCCCCAGATCACGAACGGCAGCTTGCAGTGGCGGTCGAAGTCCTGCCAGAAGGCCTCGAAATCGGCGTGCAGCAACCCGGCGCCGCCGATGATCGCCACGCGGTGGTGGCGGTGCACCTCGTCCCAATCCACCGGCACGCGATGGATGTCCCAGACATCGGTGGCACCACCGAGCATGTTCTGGATGCCGAGCACCGGAGTGAAGTTGCCGATGTTGCGGTACGACGAGTAGAACTGAATGACCGGCGACCGACGCTGCCGCAACCACCGCGGCGTCGCGCTCAGATCGTTCAGGTGCGTCTGACGGTCGAAGGGCAGGCGCCGCTTCAGCCAGGAGGTCATCAGGTTGCGCTCGCTCATCGTTGTCGGTCCAGGTTGCCGGTGCAGCCCACTCATTCCCGCCAATGCTCTTCGATCCAGCGCACCGGCAGCACGAAGCGCTGCAGGTGGCGGCGCCGCTTGTCGTCAACGCGCGGCTCGCCGAAGGTCGCCCGCAGATGCTGCCAGCGCGTCGGGAACGGAGGCACGCGCTTGTTCCACCGCCCCACCATCACGTCATCGGGGTTCGGTCCGCCCGGAAACGTGACGATGCGCGCACCCGCCGGCAGCCGCGCCGGCACGAAGTAGCGCAGCGGAAATGGTGGCAGGCAGTGCAGCCGGAAGTGCTTCGTCCATTTCTCGGGCCAGAACTTCACGCCGCCGGTGACAGCATGCGTCACGTAGTGCTGTTCGAACTGGTGCTTGTCGGCCACGCCTTGCGGGTCGGCTCGAAAGCCGTCGAGGATGTGGGCATTGCCACCGACGGGAAAGCGGAACACCGAGGTCTGACCGAGCTTCTCCAACGGCCGCGCCCAGTTGCGTGCCACGTAGACATCGCCCGGCGCGCCGATACTGAAGTAGTCGTCGAGCGAACCCACGATCACAGAGTCGAGGTCGATGAACAGCGCCACACCCTCAAGGCCCGGCACGGTGCTGCCCCAGAGGATCTGCTTGCGCCACTTGCCCATCGTGCGCTGCGGGTGCGGCACGCCGAGCTCAGGCAGATCGAAGCACTCGACCTCCGACCGGATGCCCGCGCGATCATCGGTCAGGCAAACCAGACGAAACGGCGGCGTGAGCTGGCGCGACACCATGCCGTAGAGGCGATTCACATACTCGGGGCCGTACATCGTGCCCCACTTGACGCAGACCACTTGCTTGACCGTCACGAACCACTCCAGGCTGCGCGCAGCCAGTCGACATTACCGATGCGCCGGTACCACTTGTGGCCGCCGCCGGCCAGCACTTCGGACATCTTCGGTTCGCCGGCGAAGACAACGATGCGCGCGCCAGCCGGCACCGCAGGATCGTTCACGTAGCTGCGCAGGTGGCGCGGCACGCAGGTGTTCTTGAAGCTCACGCACCAGTCGCTCGGCCAGTAGTGCAGATCGCCACGCGCGGCCAGCTGCGCACTCTGGAATTGCTGCGAAATTTCGTACTTCACCGCAGCGCCCACCGGGTCGGCAACATAAGCGTCGAGGATGTAGCGGTGCGCGCCGATCTCGAAACGGAACACCGACGAGTTGCCGACGCTGTGCAGAAAGCGGTCGCGCTCGGCGTTCAGGCGACGCAGGGGCTTGTGGCGGAACAGATCATCGTCGCGGATGATGAAGAAGCGGCCCGGCAAGTCGAAGAACGGGTCGAGCGCATCGACGATGACGAGATCGAGATCGAGAAACAGCGTCGGCCCGGCGAGATCGCCGAGCTGGTCGCGGAACACAGCGAGCTTTTGCCAGCGCCGGTCGCGTTGACCGGCCGGCAGGCCGAGTTCGGGCAGCGGCAGCGCTTGCACATCAGCCACGAGGCCGCTCGCATCGTCGGTGAAGCAGACGAAGCGATGCGGCCGGGACAGGTGCCGCGCCACGCCTGCGCGCAGATGGTTCACATACTCGGGGCCATATAGCTTGCCCCACTTCATGCAAACGACATTGACAAGCGGCGCAGCGTTCACTCGTAGACCACCGCCGCACGGCCTTCGTGGGCCAGCGTGCGCCAGCGTGCCAGCGCCTCGTCACTTGGCCAGAAGCGCGCCTGGTCACCGAGGTCGAGCACACCTTCCGCACGCTCGCGATGGAGTTGCAGGCGGATCGCCAGCCCTTGCTGCGTCTCGCCTTGCGCCGACTCCACGCGGCGCGGCGGCCAGGTCTTGATGACGTCGGCCACCGGCGGCACCTTGCCATTGACGGCAACGCTCAGGTAGCGGCCGAAGCGCGCGCGCGCGGAAGGCAGATCCCACACCGCATTGCACTGCAGGCGCAGGCCACCGCTGAAGCGATCGTTCTGCACCTTGCCCTGGATGACGACGAGCTCATCGTCACGCAAGCGCTCGCGGTTGGCGTCGTAGAGTTCTTCTGCCGCAGTGGCCTCGATGTACTCGCTGCCGTCGTCCAGGCGAAAGATCGCCGTCCGGCCGCGCGCGCCGTTGACGACACGCAGGTCGCTGACGATGCCGGCCAACACCTGCGGCTCGCGGCCCGTGTCGACGAGATCAGCGATCTGCCGCTTGCAGAACAACCGCACCTCGGGCGCGTACTCTTCGAACAGGTGGCCCGAGAGGTAGAAGCCCAGCGCCGCCTTCTCGGCGGTCAGCCGCTCCTTGATGCTCCACGGCTCGGCCTTCACCAGCGCCGGCTCCTGCGTGCTGGCCGCGTGGGAATCGTCGAAGTCGAACAGGCCGCTCTGGTGCTCGTTGACATCCTGTGTGTCGGCCCAGTCGAACGCCAGGCCGACGCTGGCCAATGTGCTGGCGCGATCGGCGTGCAGCGCATCGAAGGCACCGGCCTTGATCAGCGCTTCGACGACGCGCTTGTTGACGCGCTGGCGGTCGATGCGCGCCGCGAAGTCGAACAGGCTGCGGAACGGCCCGCCGCCCTCGCCTTCATGGTCACCGCTGCCGTCACGCACCGCGATGATCGCCTCGATCGCGCCCTGCCCGGTGCCCTTGATGGCGCACAGCCCGTAGCGCACGACGCTGTCGCTCACCGGCTCGAAGCGGTAGCCGCCGCGGTTGATGTCCGGCGGCTCGAACGAGATGCCGAACTGCTTGGCGTCGGCGAGCAGCACCTTCAGCTTGTCGGTGTTGTCGAGTTCGACCGTCATGTTGGCGGCGTAGAACTCGGCCGTGCAATGCGCCTTCAGCCACCCGGTGTGATACGCCAGCAAGGCGTAGGCGGCGGCGTGGCTCTTGTTGAAGCCATAGCCGGCGAACTTCTCCATCAGGTCGAAGACCTCGTCGGCCTTCTCCTGATCGATGCCCTGCTTGGCAGCACCAGCGCGGAAGATCGCGCGCTGCTGCGCCATCTCCTCGGCCTTCTTCTTGCCCATCGCGCGGCGCAACAGGTCGGCGCCACCGAGCGAGTAGCCGCCGAGCACCTGCGCGGCCTGCATCACCTGTTCCTGGTAGACGAAGATGCCGTAGGTCTCGGACAGCAGTCCTTCGAGCAGCGGATGCGGATACTCGATCGGCTCGCGGCCATGCTTGCGTGCGCAGAAGCTCGGGATGTTCTCCATCGGTCCCGGCCGAAACATCGCGTTCATTGCGATCAGGTCTTCGAGCCGCGACGGCTTGGCATCGCGCAGCATGCCGACCATGCCGCGCGATTCGAACTGGAACACCGATTCGGTCTTGCCTTCGGCAAAGATGCGGTATGTGGCCGGGTCATCGAGCGGCAGTTGCGCGTAGTCGAAGTTCTCACGCCCCTTGCGACGGGCGCGCACCATCTCCTTGGCGAGCTCGAGGATCGTCAGCGTCGCGAGACCCAGGAAGTCGAACTTCACCAGGCCAATGGCTTCGACATCGTCCTTGTCGAACTGGCTGACCGCGCTGTCGCTGCCCGGCTGCTGGTACAGCGGGCAGAAGTCGGTGATCTTGCCCGGCGCAATCAGCACGCCACCGGCATGCATGCCGACGTTGCGCACGATGCCTTCGACACGCGTGGCCAACGACAGCAGCTCGGCCACTTCCTCTTCGGCCGCTTCGCGCCTGTCGATTTCAGGCTCTTCCTTGCGCGCGTAGAGAATGCCTTCGACCGGTTGCTCGGGCACCTTGGCCAGCGTCACCGTCTTGCCCGGTGGCGCGACGACGAGCTTGGCAATCGAGTCGACATGGCCATAGCCCATGCCGAGCACACGGCCAACATCACGCAAGGCCGCCTTCGCGGCCATCGTTCCGAACGTCGCGATCTGGCTGACGGCATCGCGGCCGTACTTGTCCTTCACATAGTCGATCACACGCTCGCGGTTGGCCTGGCAGAAGTCGATGTCGAAGTCCGGCATCGACACGCGTTCGGGGTTCAGGAAACGCTCGAACAGCAGGTTGTATTGCAGCGGGTCGAGGTCGGTGATCAGCAGCGAGTAAGCGACCAGCGAACCCGCCCCCGAGCCGCGCCCCGGTCCGACCGGGCAGCCATGCGACTTCGCCCACTGAATGAAGTCGGCAACGATCAGGAAGTAGCCCGGGAAGCCCATCTGGATGATGGTGTCGAGTTCGAAGTCCAAGCGCTGCACATAGCGCGCACGTTCGGCCTCGCGCTGTGCTGCTTGCGGATAGAGCTGCGCGAGGCGAACTTCCAGACCCGCGTGCGACGCATCGCGGAAGTGCTGATCGATCGGCACGCCGCCCGGCGTCGGGAAGTCCGGCAACTGCGGCTTGCCGAGCGTGAGCTGCAGGTTGCAGCGCTGCGCAATCGCCAACGTGTTGGCAACCGCAGTCGGCAAGTCGGCGAACAGCGCTTCCATCTGCGCTTGCGTCTTGAAGTACTGCTCGCGCGAGAAGCGCTTGATCCGCTTCGGGTTGGCCAGCGTCTCACCCTCGGCCACGCAAACGCGCGCCTCGTGCGCTTCAAAGTCATCGGGCTCCAGAAACTGCACCGGGTGAGTCGCCACCACCGGCAGTTGCAGCTTCGCGGCCAGTGGCACGGCCGCGCGCACATGGCGTTCGTTGCTCGACAACCCAGCACGTTGCAACTCGATGAAAAAGCGCTGCGGGAACAGCGCACTCAGTCGCTGCGCAAGAGCCTCCGCCCGCTCCACATCGCCCGCCAGCAGCGCCTGACCGACAGCGCCGCCATCGGCGCCCGACAGCGCCAGCAATCCCGCGCCATGCGTCTCGAACCACTCCCATTTGACGAAGGCATGGGCACGCTGCGTATTGCCGCTCCACGCCCGTGCCAGCAACTCGCACAGATTCAGATAGCCCTGCCGGTTCTGCACCAGCACCAGCAGACGACTGCCCTGCTTGTCCCCGCCTTCAGGCTCCAGCCACAAATCGCATCCGATGATCGGCTTGACACCCTTCTTGCGCGCTGCGGTGTAGAACTTGATCGCGCCGAAGAGATTGCTGAGGTCGGTGATGGCGCAAGCGGCTTGCCCGTCGCGTGCAGCCGCGGCCACCGCGTCATCGACGCGCAATGTGCCATCGACGACGGAGTACTCAGTGTGGGTGCGGAGGTGGATGAAGGTCATCTTGCGGACCTACGGCGCAGCGCGGCGGGCGGTGCGGCGACGACGACGCGACTTCTGGTACTCCAGCATGAGCGACGGCGCCGCGCTGCCCTCGGGCCCCGCAAAAACAGAACAGCAGGCCATCAGCCTTTCCACGTGAACGGAAATTTCAACTGCGGCCAGAAGCCGTTCGGCATGTAGTCGCCCTGCACACCATAACGCTCAGGCCATTTCCGATCCGACTGCACGGCGGTGCCGAACAAGTGATCGATGAAAGCGAAGTGCGCGGCGTAGTTCTTGTCGATGGCCTCGTCGTCCTGCGAATGGTGCCAGTGGTGGAAGTTGGGCGTGACGATCAGGTAGCGCAAAGGCCCGAGGCGAACGCTGACGTTGGCGTGGTTGAACACCGCCTGGAAGCCGACGATGACGATGTAGGCGTCGATCACGTTCTTCGAAAAGCCGAGCACGAAGATCGGCGCCAACACCAAGGTGCGCGTAATGAGCAGCTCGACGATGTGCTGGCGCGACCCAGCCAGCCAGTCCATGTGCTTGGCGCTGTGGTGCACCGCGTGCAGACGCCACAACGTCGGCACCTCGTGGTACGCGCGGTGCGTCCAGTACTGCACCAGATCCGCCACCAGCACGATCAGGAACAGCGCGATCGGAAACGGCAGATCGCGCACCCAGGCCTGCACGCCATCTTTGACCGCCCAGCCGAACAGCTTGTGCACCAGCAAGTTGACCGCCAGCAGCACAAAGCCGACGATCATGTGGTTGACGATGAAGTGGTGAAAGTCGGTCTGCCACTCGGGCCGAAACACTGGCTGCTCACGGCGCAAGCGGAAACAGCTTCTCGACGAAGACAAAGATCAGGGTCGATCCGAGGAGGTCGAGGATGAACCAATCGAGGCCGATGTAGGGTGTGTTGTCCGGGAAGTTCGGATCGACTTCGACCTTGTGAGCACCGAGTAGCAGCGTCAATCCGATCAGCACGAAGGCGCTGGCGGAGAGCCAGCGCACGCGGCCGAAGACGATGTTGAACAGCGCAATGCCACCGGACAGCACGAGCGACCAGTACATGACCTGGCGCAGGATGTCGACGTTGTAGCTCTTGCGCAGTTGCGGTGTCGTCAGGTACTCGGGCCAGTGGAACGCGAGCACGCCGAGGAAGCACAGGATCGCCAGCGACAAGGCTATGACGCCGGAAACCATGCCTCGGCCGGCCTTGAGTTCGCCGTGCGATTCGCTGAGCTGATTGAGTTTTTCGAGCATCGGTCTGAGTCTCCCGATGCGGATTATCGACCGTCCGTGCAGACTGCCCTTCAGCTCAGACCGGCACCTCGAGCTCACTCCAGGCCGTCGGCGACGGATCGGGCACCGCGCCGACCGCAGCCTGCTGAGGCCAGCCGAAAAAAGCCAACACGTCATCGCGCCGCGCCATCGTGTCGGCAGCGCCCAGCCGCATCAACTCGCGCGTGTAGCCGGATTCGAACAGCAGGTAGCTGGCCAACGCCGCCCCACCGCGCTGGTCGGCGCCGTCGCGGTTGACGCCGATGCCGCGCAACAGGCTGAGCACGGGTTTGGGCAGCGAGTGCACGTGGCGTGCGGCGATGTCGTCGAGGCGCTCGCTCGGCGAGATCACGAGCACGTCGACCGGTCGCAACGGCGAGCGCGCACGCGCTGCGGGGTCGAGCAGCGACAGCGTGCGGTTGATGCGCTGCAGGCGTTCGATGTCGACCGACAGCGCATCGAGAAAGATGTTCGCCATCGCGTGGCCCGCAATCTGCGCCAAGCTCGGATAGCCCGCCACCTGCCGCTGTTCGCCTGGCGGTTCGTTGAGCCGCCCGGCGCCGACGACGAGCACACGCTCGGCGCCGAGGTGGATGGCCGGCGAGATCGGTGCTGACTGCCGCATCGAGCCGTCGCCGAACCATTCGACGGCGCCGGCCACACCGCCCATCGCGAGCGACTGCGCCGGAAAGACGAATGGAATCGCCGATGACGCCAGCAGGTGGTCGGCACCGATCGTGGCCTGCACAGCGCTGCGCTGCGAGCGCAGCCAGGGCTCGAACGGACGCGCCGTCTGGCAGAAGGTGACGTGCTGGCCGCTCGAGTAGCTCGACGCCGTGACCGCGAGTGCGTTGATATGACCCTCGGCGAGCAGCGCCGGCAGACGGTCGAAGGCAACCACCTGCGACAACAATTCGGCCAGCGGCGCGTTGTCGAGCAGCGAGCGCGGGTCCGACCGCCGCCAGCGCCGCAGCGCCCAGCCGAGCGAGAGCATCGTCAGCCAGCGTGCACCGGAGCGGACGACGCCGAAGGCATCGGCGCGGTAGACCTGCTCGGCGTGAAAGCCATGCCAGACCTGCGCCACGGCGGCCACCGCCTGGTCGAACCGATCGGCCTGGCAGGCCAGCGCCGCTGCATTGATGGCGCCAGCCGAGGTGCCAGCGATGATGCCGAACGGGTTGTGGCGCGGCGCGCCGACCTCGCGGCGCAGCCTCGCCACCGCACGCAACACACCGACCTGGTAAGCGGCACGCGCGCCGCCACCCATCAGCACGAGGCCGGTGGTGGAGGAACGTGAGGCTGGGGTGACCATGGCTGCAGGCAGCGGGAAGGCTGTTCGTAGAATTTCGGCGTGCCGCACCGCTTCTTGAACCTTAGTGCCTACCGCTTCGTCGAAGTGCCGGATGCCGCCGCGCTGTGCGAACGACTTCACGGCCTGGCGCAGGCCGCGGACCTGCGCGGCACGGTGGTCCTGGCCGCCGAAGGTATCAACCTGTTCGTGGCCGGTGAGGAAAGCGCCTTGCGCGGCTGGCTCGCCACGCTGTGCGAGGACGCTCGCTTTGCAGCGCTCGACGTCAAGGAAAGCTGGAGCGAGCGGCAGCCGTTTCGTCATCTGCGGGTCAAGGTCAAGCGCGAGATCATCCGCATGAACCAGCCGCAGGTGCAGCCGGCCGCCGGCCGTGCGCCCGCGGTGAACGCGGCCACGCTGGCGCGCTGGCTCGACCAGGGCCACGACGACGAGGGACGCGAAGTGCTGATGCTCGACACGCGCAACGCTTTCGAGCTCGAACACGGCGCGTTCGACGGCGCGCTCGATTGGCACTTGAGCAAGTTCTCGGACTTTCCCGCGGCGCTCGAGGCGCACCGCGCCGAGCTGAAGGACCGCACCGTCGTCACCTACTGCACGGGCGGCATCCGCTGCGAGAAAGCAGCGCTGGCGATGCAAGAGGCCGGCGTGGCCAACGTCTGGCAACTCGACGGCGGCATCCTGCGCTACCTGGAAACTGTGCCCGAGGCGCCGCATTGGCATGGGCGCTGCTTTGTCTTCGACGAGCGCGAGTCACTCGACCCGCACCTGCAGGAGATCGTGAAGTGAAGAGCCGGCTGCTGCGTCTGTTCGGCCTGCTGCTGATGCTGACCGCGCTCGCGGTGCCCCTGTCGCGAGCGCCCGACCGGCCGGCACAATCACTCGTTGCGAGGTGGGCGCCGTTGCCGTCGGACTTCATCGACATCAAAGGGCAGATCGTTCACATCCGCGACGAAGGCCCGCGCAACGATTCGTCGCCGATCGTCCTGCTGCACGGCACCGGCGCCAGCCTGCACACTTGGGAAGGCTGGGTGCGGACGCTGAAAAAGACAAGGCGTGTCATCACCTTCGACCTGCCGGGCTTCGGCCTCACCGGTCCGTTCGCCGGCCAGTACGCCGCCGAGGACTACCGCGGCGACGCCTACGCGCGCTTCGTGCTCGACGTGCTCGATGCACTGAAGGTGAACAGTGCCGTGATCGGCGGCAACTCGCTCGGTGGCGAGGTGGCCTGGCGTGCCGTCACGCTCGCACCGTCGCGTTTCACGCGCCTGCTGCTGATCGACGCTTCCGGTTATGCGTTCACGCCGGGCTCGATCCCGCTGGGCTTTCGCATCGCCCGCATCCCCGTGCTCAACCGCCTCGGCGAGCACCTGCTGCCGCGCGCCCTGGTGGCGGCGAGCGTGGCCAATGTCTATGCCGACGATTCGCGCATCACCGAAGCCCTGGTCGATCGCTATTTCGAGCTGACGCTGCGCGAAGGCAACCGCCGCGCGCTCGGCCTGCGCATGCAGCAGTTGGAACCCGGCGAAGCGGTCGAACGGCTGAAGACGATCGCCGTGCCCACGCTCGTGGTCTGGGGCGGCGCCGACCAGCTCATTCCCGTCGACAACGCACGGCGCTTTGCCGCCGACATCAAGGGCGCACGCGTCGCGGTGGTCGACGGCCTCGGCCATGTGCCGCAAGAAGAAGACCCGGTGCGCAGCCTGGCGCCGGTACTCGAGTTTCTGGAGATCAAACCATGAGTGCAGCTCACACCTACGGCGCCAGCGTGCAGTGGCAACGTGCCGCGAACGAGGCCTTCACCGACCAGCGCTACAGCCGCCGCCATGAGCTGCGCTTCGATGGCGGTGCGGTGATGCCGGCTTCATCGGCCGTGACCTCGGTGCCGCTGCCCTGGTCCGATCCGAGCGCCATCGACCCCGAAGAGATGCTCGTCGCCTCGATCGCGTCGTGCCACATGCTCTGGTTCCTGTCGCTGGCGGCCAAGGCCGGGCATGTGGTGGACCGCTACAGCGATGACGCTGTCGGTGTGATGACGAAGAACACCGCCGGCAAGTTGTGGGTGTCGCAGGTGACGCTGCGGCCGCAGGTGAAGTTTGCGCAAGGCCGCGGGCCGACGCCCGAAGCGTTCGATGCACTGCACCACAGGGCGCATGAAGAGTGCTTCATCGCCAACTCGGTGAAGAGCGAAGTGCGCTGCGAGGCGCAACAGGATTGAAGCGCAACGAGGCGCCTCGGCGGCGCCTCTCAAGGAAATGTGGCTTTGCCACTTTCCTTGATCCCCGCGGGGGACGGCCGGCTCGGCCGGCCTTGGGGCGCTCAGAAGTACGGCGAAATGTTCTTCATGGCTCGCAAGACGTAGTCGTCCTTCTCGCCGACCGGAGCGACATAGTGAAGCGCACTCGCGGCAGCTTCTGGTCCCTCCGTCCTGCCGATGATCCAGGCGGCGAGGTACGGCGACGCAAAGCATCCGCCCGCGGTGGCCACGTTGCCCTCAGCAAAGAACGGCTGGTTCAGCACTTCGACACCGGCTTCGAGCACCCAGGGTTTCGTGGTGAGGTCCGTGCACGCGGGAACCGCGCCGAGAAGGCCGAGTTTGGCCAGCACCAGCGTGCCCGAACATTGGGCCGCGATCAGCTGACGCACAGGGTCGAGTTGGAGCTCGTCCATGATTGCCGGCTCGTTGACGACCTCTCGGGTTCTGATCCCGCTGCCGACAATCACCGCGTCCGCGCTTCTGGCCTCCGCCAACGTGGACTGAGCCTGCACCGTGACGCCGTTCATCGATGTGACGCTCGGCTCCGGGCAGCAGATCGTCACCCGCCACTCCGGCTTCTTGATGCGGTTGAGCACGCCGAGCGCAATGAAGGAGTCGAGCTCGTTGAAGCCCTGGAAGGTGAGGATGGCGATGTGCATTCGTCGATCTCCTTATCGCTGACGCGGCGCCGCCTTCAACCTGCGAGAGCTTGACACGACGGCCAGAGCCTTCACCGCTTCAGCCTCGCGCAACAAAGCCGCGCCGCCATGCCAGACCCTGCGAACACGCCCACGTGCGTCGCGCTCGATGCGCACAGGCTCACCGTGGTTCGCAAAGCCGCCACCCAAGGTGACCTGTCCGCGATCGGTGCCTGTCACCTCGATCTGGCTCGCGTCGAGCACCGGATTGGCCAGCCCAGGGTTGACCAGCAGCACCCGCGTACCGCCCATCGGCAGCAGGTCGAACGCACCCCACAGATTCCAGACGCGACCCTGCCAGCGCGACGTGCGGCGCGACGGCGCGCCGTGTTTCTCGAAGGCCTGCATCACCTGCAGCGCACCGTCGAGCCATTGGTGCGACAGGCCATCGGCGGCATTGGTCAGCACCGACACCGCGAGTTGCTGCGCTGGCACGCAGGCAGTGCGGGTGATGACACCGGGGAAGCCGCCGCTGTGGCCGATGTGGTCCCAGGCACCTGTGGTGCCGCTGATCGTGCCCAGGCCGTACCAGCGCCCTGTGCTGTCGTGCTCGCTGCGCCACTGGCGGCGTGTCATCTCGCGACGGCTCGCAGCCGAGAGCACGCTGCCGCGCGCGTCGGGCGCGAGGCTGGCGTAGAAGCGGGCGAGGTCCGCGGCGGTGCTGACGAAGCCGGTGGCCGCCGCGAGCGCGTGCGTGCTCATGTCCACGTCGATGGCAACGCGGTGGTCCAACGGATGCTTGGCGCTGTGGCCGGCCGCCAACCTGGCGCGCGCAGGCAGCGCCTGCACATCGGGCGCGGTTTCTTCCAAGCCGCCTGCAGCAACGATCTCGCGCGCGACCCACTCGCCGTACGGTTCTCCCGTGATCTGCTCGATGGCCAGGCCCAGCAGGCCGTAGCCGTGGTTCGAGTACTTGAAGCGTGTGTTGGCATCGAGCGTCGGTGGCTGTGCGAGGTCAATCACGCAGCGCCTGTTCGTCGAGAAACGCCCGTTGCAGCGACCATTGCCGTGCATCCGTGCCGTCGCGCACCAGGCCCGCGCTGTGGCTGGCCAATTGCGCGAGCGTGACGGCGCCGACATCCCGGTGCAATCCACTGACATGCCGGCCTACCGGATCATCGAGCTGGAGCTTGCGCTGCTCGCGCAGCTTCATCAGCGCAGCGGCCGTGAAGGTCTTCGAGTGCGATGCGACGCGAAAGCGATGTCGCGGCGTCAGCGCGATGCCGCGCGACAAGTCCGCATGACCGAACGCCGCTTCGAAGACGAGCTTGCCCTTGTGCGCGACGGCAATCGCGCAGCCCGGCTGCTCGGTGACGCGCATCTGGTGTTCGAGCCAGCGCGGCAAGTACTCGACCGCAGCGTCCAGCCAGTTCATTGGTACCCCTCGGCCGATGCACACACCGGCCGGTCCCCCGAGGGGACTGCCGCTTGCTTGGGGCGGCCCGGCGCGGCGCGGCTCATTCCACAGCCACCTTGCCGGCCTCGATGCGAATCTGCCGCTTGCAGCGCTGCGCGATGCCGCGGTCGTGCGTCACCAGCACCAGCGTCGTGCCGGCCTCGCGGTTCATGTCGAACATCAGCTCCATCACGCGCTCGCCGGTGGCGAAGTCGAGGCTGCCGGTGGGCTCGTCGGCCAGCAGCACGGCAGGCTTGACGACGAAGGCACGCGCCAATGCCACGCGCTGCTGCTCGCCGCCCGACAACACCTTCGGGTAGTGCGTCAACCGCTCGCCGAGGCCGACGCGTTGCAGCATCTCCTCGGCGGTGGCTCGCGCGTCGCGCTTGCCGAGCAGCTCCAGCGGCAGCATCACGTTCTCGACCGCGTTCAGATTGGCAAGCAACTGGAAACTCTGGAAGACGAAGCCCAGGCGTTTCGCACGCACCGCGGCGCGATCGTCTTCGTTGAGCTTGAAAAGATCCTTGCCGGCCAGACGTACCGTGCCCGAGGTCGGCACATCGAGGCCGGCGATGATCGACAGCAGCGTGCTCTTGCCCGAGCCGGAGGCGCCAACGATGGCCACCGACTCGCGCACCGGCAGCGAGAAATGGATGTCGTGGAGTATCGTCAGCGTGCCGGTCGAGTCGCTGACTTGTTTGGTGACGTGTTCGACTTCAATCAGAGGTGGCGACGAGCTCATGAGTGCTGTTGTTTTGAATGGGCGCCGGGCCTGGCTGGCGCACTGTAGCCGCATCGGTGTGTTGGCCGCAGCCGCGGCCGTGTTGCCCTCACAAGCGGTCGGTCAGCCCCTCAAACCGCCGGCCACGCCGTTGATCCTCGTTGTCGGTGACAGCCTCTCGGCCGAGTACGGGCTGGCTCGTGGCACCGGCTGGGTGGCGCTGCTCGAACAGCGCCTGGCGCGCGAGAAGGTCAACGCCCGCGTCGTCAACGCCAGCATCAGCGGCGACACCACCTCCGGCGGCCGCTCGCGCCTGCCGGCGCTGCTGACTCAGCACAAACCGACGCACGTGATCCTCGAGCTCGGCGGCAACGACGCCCTGCGCGGCCTGCCGCTCGCCATGACACAAGACAACCTGGGCGTGATGGCCCGCGCCTCGAAAGCGGCCGGTGCGCGCGTGCTGATCACCGGCATGCAGATGCCGCCGAACTACGGACGCAAGTACGCCGAAGACTTCGCGGCGATGTTCGCCACGGTGGCCAAGAGCGAAGGCACGGCGCTGGTGCCTTTCCTGCTCAAGGGCGTGGCCGACATTGCCGACAGCGAAGAGAAGATGTTCCAGGCCGACCGCATCCACCCGAAGGAATCCGCGCACCCGATCATGCTCGGCAATGTGTGGCCAGTGCTGCTGCCGCAGTTGCGCGGCAGCAGCAAGTAGCGCTCAACGGACTTGCTGGTCGCGCGTGCGGCGCGGCCCTTCGCCGCGGCGGTCGTCGTCGCGATCCTGGGCACGCTCACGTTCACGCTCGCGCTCGCGTTCCCTCGCCTGACCCGGCTGACCTGGTTGCACGGGCGCTTGCACCACCGCCGGTGGCGTCACGGCCGGCCGCTGCGCAGGTGGCGCGGCTTGCACCACTGGGGCTGTCGGCGGCACCACCACCGGCGCAACGACGCGACGCTCGCCTCGAGGTTCGCGCTGGTCACGCTCATGGCGCTGGTCTCGTGATTCACGCTGGCGCTGCGGCACGCTGTCGCGCTGCACCGGCTGTTGAACCGTCGGCTGACCTTGCGGCGACACAGACGGCGGCAAGGGTTGTGGCACGCGTTGCGCGGTCGTCGGCGGCGCCACGGTACGGCCCGTCACCACGCCATTGCGCTGCTGCTCGGCCGGGGGCACGCGATCACCGCGGGTGGCCTGGCCGCCATCGGCGGGCGTCGACCCGCCAGCGCGGGCTGCCGCACCACCCCATGGCGCGGGTCGCACGGCGCCGGGCGCGGCGGGCACAGCACCACCAGGTGCCGCGACCACACGCGCCGCGGGCGGTGCCGGCGGCGCCGGCGGCACGAAGGCGGTGCGGCCCTGCGCGCCCTGCACCGTGCGCGCTGCCGCGCCCTGCCAACCGGCAACCGTGCGGTTGTCCACCGGCACGACGACGCGGTTGTTGATCGGCTGGCGAGACTGCATCACGCCCTGCGGCACCACCGTCACGCCACCGGCCACGCCCTGGTTGGTGTACATGATCGGACCGGTCGGCACGGTGCGCTCGTAGCGCGGGTTGGGTCCATGCCAGCGGCCATGCGTGCGGTTGACGTTGCGCACGTAGACGTTGGTGACGCTGTAGCTCGGGTAGTAGATCTCGCGCGGCGACAGCGGCACCCAGCCGACAGCGGGGCCGCCGATGTTGATGCCGACGCTGATGTGAGGGCCGCCGAACCAGGCAACGAGCGCCGGCGCGTAGACCGGGCGCGCCACGTACTGGCCCGGGGCCCAGCCCCAGCGGCCGCCATAGCTCACCCAGCGCCCATAGTGGAATGGCGCGAAGCCCCACGGCGCGTCGTCGACCCAGGTCCAGCCATAGCGGCGCGAGTGCACCCACTGGCCGTAGCGGTAAGGCGCCCAACCGGCGACGACCACCGTCGGGTACCAGACCGCGCCGTACTCGGGGTGGCGGTCCCAGCGGCCATGGCGGTCGAGGTCGTCGGCGCCGGTCATCTCGTCGGAGACATAGCGATTGCGATCGCGAGTGTCTTCACGGTCCTGGCGCGCCACCCAGTCGCCGAAGCGGTCGTTGTTCGGCGTCGCCCAAGCGTAGTGCGTGACGCCGCGCTCCTGCCAGAACTCGGCGCGCTGACCGTCGTTGAGGGTGAACACGCTGTCGCTGGCCTCGAAGCGCATGGCGCCGGCCATGGTTTCGCCGAGGCTGCTGTTCTGGCGCACGTCGATGCGGTAGTGACCCGGGCGCAGCGGCTCGTAGCGGCCGTCTTCAGTGACCACCGCGAACTCACGCGCCGACTCGCCACTGCGCACGCGCAGGGCCACGCTGCCGCCGTGCAGGCGAACGCGCACGCGGGCGTCGTCCAGCTGCGTGAACTCGATGTCGGTGGCGCCGTCCAGGCGCAGCGTGGCAGCGCCGATCTGTACTTCGGCACGGCCACCCTGCTCGGCAGAAATGCGGTCCCCCTCGGTGACGGGCAGGTTGCGGCGGGCCTGCACCCACTCGCCCTGCTCGTCGTCGAACAACCAGATGTTGCCGTCGGTTTCGGCGATCCGGCCGACGCGTCCCGGCGGGTCGGCCCAGGCGGTGCTGCTGGCCGCCAGGGCCAGGAAAGCGAGGGTCAGCGCGACGAGGCTGTGCAATGCACGCTTGGCTGAGGGAATCTGCGAGACGGCGGATGACATATCAGCTCCTCTTGCGGCGCCGGTGTTTCCCAAGCGCCTTGGCCGGGACAACGCCGCAAGCATGGGCCGCGCCGACGAACTTGACGTTGCTTTACGTTTCAGTCGTCGGATGCCGGGTCCAGTTCGGGGAACAAGACGCTGGTGAAGCCGAGTTTCGTGAGATCCGTCATGCGCGTCGGGTACAGGCGGCCGATCAGGTGGTCGCACTCGTGCTGGACCACGCGGGCGTGGAAGCCCTCGGCCTCGCGCTCGATCGGCTGGCCGGTCGGATCGAAACCGCGGTAGCGGATGCGCGCGTGGCGCGGCACCTCGCCGCGCAGGCCAGGCACGGAAAGGCAACCCTCCCAGCCCGTTTCCACTGCATCGCCCAGCGGCTCGATGACCGGGTTGCACAGCACCGTCAGTGGCACGGGCGGCGCGTCCGGGTAGCGCTGGTTGCTGGCGAAACCAAAAATCACCACTTGCAGATCGACGCCGATCTGCGGCGCGGCCAGGCCGGCGCCGTTGGCGGCTTCCATGGTGTCGAACAGATCAACGACCAGGGCCCGCAGCTCGGGCGTGTCGAAGGCCTGGACAGGCGGGGCAATGCGCAGCAGGCGCGGATCACCCATCTTCAGAATTTCGCGAACGGTCATCGTGATGCGAAGGTTAACGCCACAGCCATGCTGCGCCACGCACGCCCGACGAGTCACCATGCTGGGCGCGCAGGAGCGGCGTCGTCACGGTGTCGGAGAAGACGTGGGTCGCCCAGCGGCGTGGCACGTCGGCGTACAGCGCCTCGATGTTGCTCATGCCGCCGCCGAGGACGATCGCCGACGGGTCGAGGATGTTGATGATCTGGGCGAACGCCCGGGCCAGGCGCTCGCCATAGCGCTCGAGGCTGGCCTGCGCCGCGGCGTCGCCCGCAGCCGCGGCGGAAACGATGGCCTGTGCGTCGATCGCATCAGCACCGTGGCGCGCATGGTCGGCCGCGAGGCCCGGACCGGACAGCAGCGTCTCGTTGCACTCGCCGCGCCCGCACCAACAGCGAAGGCGCGCGACGCCCTCATCGCCTTCGACGAGCGGCGCCGGGTTGTGCCCCCATTCGCCGGCAACCCCTTGACGGCCCGCCCACGAATGGCCATCGATCGCCACACCGGCGCCGGCGCCGGTGCCGAGAATCACCGCGAAGACGACGCGCTCGCCCGCTGCGGCGCCATCGACGGCCTCACTGGCAGCCAGGCAGTTGGCATCGTTGTCGACACGCACCGGGCGCCCGAGCAGTTGCTGCAAGTCGCGGTCGAGCCCGTGGCCGTTGAGCGCCGTGGAGTTCGCGCCTTTGACCAGCCCTGTCGCTGGCGACAGGCAACCCGGGATGCCGATACCCAACGGCAAGCCCGGCGCGCCGAGCGCGGATTCGGCGCTGCGCACGAGTGCGGCCACGGCTTGCAGCACCGCGTCGTAACCGCCGCGCGGCGTGGCCACGCGCTCGCGCAACAGGAAGCGGCCGTCATCACGCGACAGCGCCGCGATCTCGATCTTGGTGCCGCCGAGGTCGATGCCGAGTAGCGGCGTGTCGTTGTTCGCGAGACCAGAACCGCTCATGGCACAGCCAGCAGCGCCTTCAGTGCTGCTTCGTCAATGACTTCCACATTGAGTTCCCGCGCCTTGTCGAGCTTGCTGCCTGCGGCCTCGCCAGCAACGACATAGTGCGTCTTCTTCGACACCGAGCCCGAGACCTTGCCGCCAGCGGCTTCGATCAGTGCCTTGGCGTCTTCGCGCTCCAGCGTCGGCAGCGAACCGGTGAGCACGAAGGTCTTGCCGGCCAGTGGCTTGGGCGTCGTATCGGCCTCGCCATCGTGCTCAGCCCAGTTCACACCCGCAGCGCGCAACTGCTCGACCACCTCGCGGTTGTGCGGCTGGTCGAAGAAGGTGCGGATGCTTTGCGCGACCACCGGCCCGACATCCGGCGCTTCCAGCAACTGCACGACGCTCGCGTCCATCAAACGGTCGAGTGCGCCGAAGTGGCGCGCCAGATCCTTGGCCGTCGTTTCACCGACATGGCGGATGCCCAGGCCGTACACGAACCGCGCGAGCGTAGTCTGCTTGCTCTTGTCGATCGCCGCGACGAGGTTGGCCGCGCTCTTGTCGGCCATGCGCTCCAGTTGTGCCAGCGAAGCCACGCCCAACTTGTACAGATCGGGCAGCGTCCTGATGACGCCGGCTTCGACCAGTTGGTCGACGATCTTGTCGCCCAGGTGTTCGATGTCGAGTGCACGGCGCTGCGCAAAGTGCAGCACCGCCTGCTTGCGCTGCGCCGGGCACGAAATGCCTCCGCTGCAGCGCCAGTCGACTTCATCCTCTTCGCGCACGATCTGGCTGCCGCACACGGGACATTGGCCGCCGAGTCGCTTGTAGAGATCGAACGGCTCGCCAACGTCGGCGGGCCGCTTGTCGAGGACGACGCCCACCACCTCGGGAATCACATCACCGGCGCGGCGCACGATCACCGTGTCGCCGATGCGCACGTCCTTGCGTCTGGCTTCGTCTTCGTTGTGCAGCGTCGCGTTGCTGACCGTCGTGCCGCCGACGAACACCGGCTCCAGCTTCGCCACCGGCGTCAGCTTGCCGGTCCGGCCGACCTGGATGTCGATGCCGCGCAGCAGCGTCATCTGCTCCTGCGCCGGGTACTTGTGCGCCACCGCCCAGCGCGGCTCGCGTGACACGAAACCGAGCTGCTGCTGCAGTGCGCGGCTGTTGACCTTGTAGACCACACCGTCGATGTCGAACGGCAGCGCGTCGCGCGCCGCGGCAATCTCGGCATGAAACGCAACCAAGCCGTCGGCACCTTGGACAACGCGCCGCCGTGCATCGACCGGCAGCCCCATTGCTGCCATCGCGTCGAGCAGCCCGGCGTGCGAAGCCGGCACCGTCCAGCCCTGCACATCACCCAGACCGTACGCAAAGAACGACAGCTTGCGCGACGCGGTGATCGACGGGTCGAGCTGCCGCACCGCACCGGCCGCCGTGTTGCGCGGGTTCACATAGGTCTTCTCGCCCTTGTTGCGCTGCGCCTCGTTGAGAGCTTCAAAGTCATCGCGGCGCATGTAGACCTCACCGCGCACTTCGATCACCGGCGCGTCCACGTCAACGAGGCGCAAGGGAATCTGGCCGAGCGTGCGGATGTTGCCTGTCACGTCTTCGCCGGTCTCGCCATCGCCGCGCGTCGCTGCTTGCACGAGCACGCCCTGCTCGTAGCGCAGATTGATGGCCAGACCGTCGAACTTCAGCTCGCACGCGTACTCGACCGGTGGCGCGTCGTCACTCAGAGCCAGTTCGCGTCGCACCCGCCGGTCGAACTCGCGCGCGCCGCCTTCGGTGGTGTCGGTCTCGGTGCGGATCGACAGCATCGGCACGGCATGGCGCACCGGCTCGAAGCCATCGAGCACGCGGCCGATAACGCGCTGCGTCGGCGAATCCGCCGTCAACAGCTCGGGATGCTCTGCTTCCAGCGCCTGCAGTTCCTGGAACAAGCGGTCGTACTCGGCATCCGGGATCTGCGGCGCATCGAGCGTGTAGTACTGGTGCGCGTGGTGGTTCAACTGCGCGCGCAGCTCGGCGGCACGTGCGGCAGCGGCGGGCATGACCATGCTCAGAGTTTAGGGGCGCTGTCGTGACCTCCGCACCGCGGCGTCAGCCGCCCATGCGGTAGCGCTCGAAGATCACACCCTGGTACGGCTCGGCCACCACACGCAGCAGCGCCAGGCCGGCGCGCTCGAACAGCGGCCTCGACAACGGCGTCGCCCAGGCTTCGAAGCGGCGCGCGCCGTGCGTGCGTGCCTCATCCATCGCGTGGCGCAGCAAGGCACCACCGATGCCTTGGCGCGTGAGCTCTGCGCGCACATACAGCGAGTGCACTTCGGCCGTGGCACCGTGCACGGCAATGCCGCAGAAGCCCCTCGGTGTTCCGATGTCGGCGCCGCTGTCATCGATCCATGTCCGGGCGTCGAGGATGTAGCGCGAAAACGCTGCGGCATCGTCGGTCGATCGCGCCCAGGCCTCGACCTGCTCGGGGGTGTAGACCAGCGGCCCGAGCGTCAGGGCGGTTTCGCGGTACAGGGCCGCCAGCGCCGGCACGTCGGCCGCAGCCGCGAGCCGGTACCGCAGGGTCACTGGAACAGCCGTCGCGCCACCGCACTGCCGGCGGCCATGTCGCGCGACTCCAGGGCGCTGTACAGCGTCTTCAGCTCCGACGCGATCGTCGTGTAGTGCTGCAGCGTGATCACGCGGTCGTCGTCGTCGACCGCCGTGGCGTCCATCTCGGTGGCCAGCGCCCGGATCGCGGCTTGCCAGGTGCCAAAAGGATCGGCCGCTTCGTTCGTCTGCGCCACGTCGAGCGACAGCGTGAAGCGGCGCACGGCGGCCTGCTGCAGGTCATCCGAGAGCGCGGCCTGCGCGTCGAACGACAGCACGAGCACGGGCGGCGATCCATCTTCCGCACCGGGCAGCACGAGCCGTCCGGGCATCGTGCCCGGGATGAAACCGTGCCGACCGGCGCATTGGTGCAGGTAGCCCACGCTCCATGCCGCGGCATTGGCCTGCAGGTGGATGGCCAGGTGCGCATCGTGCGCGCCGGCAAATCCGTCGAGCTCGCGGGCGCGGGCGCGCACGTCGAGCATGTCCGGGAAATCAGGCACCGCACCGAGCGCGTCGGCAAAGGCCTGGGTCTTCTGCACGAACTCCGAGTACTCGATCTCGTTCAGCGCACCGCTGCGGTTGGCCAGTTGCACGCCGGCCTGCAGTTCGCCATAGCGAGCACCGGGCTGCGGCGTTTCCCACTGCGAGGTCTCGGTGTTCAGGCCTTCGATGAAAAAAGGCTTGCCACCGGCACGGCGAGAAGCCGGCAGGTGCGCGATCGCGGTCTCGCCCGCCACAGGCGCCTCCAGCCCGAGCGTGGCGATGGCGTCGATCAGCGCATCGACGCGCGAACTGACGCGGCGCGCCGCAGCCGCCGCCGCCGTGCTCACCGGCAATACAGCCGCATCGCCGAGCGTCGGCTCGACGCGCTGCACCGCCGGTTCGACCGGCATGACGATGCCTTCGGCCTTGCGTGGCAGCGCGCGGCGCGCGCTCCACCAGCCATGCCCGGCGAGCGCGGCAAGTGCGGCAGCGGCAGCAACGAGGAGGGCGACGGTCAGACTCATGTCAACAAGATGCTCATCTGCACGGCATCGTAGTACACGCCGTCGAAGCGCATCGCGTGACGCTTCAGAGCCTCGTGCTTGAAGCCGAGGCGCTCGTACAGGCGAGTCGCGCGTAGATTGTCTGCGCGCGCTTCGAGTTCGACGCGGGTGATTCCTTTGCTTCGTGCTTTGGCCAGGCAGGCCAGCAGCAGGCGCTCGCCGGTGCCCTGCCCTCGATAGGCCGCAAGCACCCCCATGCCGAGCGAGCCGCAATGCTTCACCGCATCCGCCCAAGCGGGGAAGATATCGGCCCAGCCAATGACGGCGGCGCCGTCGAGCGCGACGAACTGCACCGCGTCGTTGGCAACGCTGTCGCGCACGAAGCCCTCGATGCGCTCCAGCGGCAGGGCCTGCGTCTGGGCGAGGTAGCGCTTCTCTTTGGCCACCGCATCGAGACAGGCGTGGAAGCCAGATGCGTGTTCGAGCGCGATCGGAACGATCTCGATCGCGCCCGGCGTCATGCCGCCTCGGCCATCGACACGGCGGAATCCATGTCCACCGCCACGATCCGCGACACGCCCTGCTCCTGCATCGTCACGCCGATCAATTGCTGCGCCATCTCCATCGCGATCTTGTTGTGGCTGATGAAGAGGAACTGCGTGGCCTTGGCCATCTCGGTGACGAGCTTGCTGTAGCGCTCGGTGTTGGCGTCGTCGAGCGGCGCATCGACCTCGTCCAACAAGCAGAACGGCGCCGGGTTCAACTGGAAGATCGCGAAGACGAGCGCAATTGCCGTCAGCGCTTTTTCACCACCGGACAGCAGATGGATCGTGCTGTTCTTCTTGCCCGGCGGTTGCGCCATCACCTGCACACCGGCATCGAGGATCTCGTCGCCGGTCATCACCAGCTTGGCGGTGCCGCCGCCGAACAGCGTCGGGAACATGCGGCCAAACTGTTCGTTGACCTGGTTGAAGGTTGTCGCCAGCAGCTCGCGGGTTTCGGTGTCGATGGTCTTGATCGCCGCTTCGAGCATCGTCATCGCTTCGCGCAGGTCAGCGTCCTGCGCATCGAGGAAGCTCTTGCGCTCGCGCGACGTCGTCAGCTCTTCGAGCGCGGCCAGGTTCACCGCGCCGAGCGCTTCGACTTCGCGGTGCAGACGGTCGATCTCGCCTTGCAGGCCTTGCAGCTTCACGCCGCCGTCTTCGATGCCTTTGGCGATCGGCCTCCAGATCGACGCTCGCGGCGGTGAGCTGCTCCAGGTACTGCGCGCCGCCGAGCGACGCCGCCTGCTCTTCGAGCTGCAGCTTGGTGATCTTTTCGCGCAGCGGATCGAGTCCGCGCTCCAGGCTCATGCGCTGCTCGTCGAAGCCTTTCAGCTTGGCCGAGAGGTCGTCGTACTGGCTGCGCTGCGCGGCCAACGCTGCCTCACGCTGCAGCTTCAGCGCCAGCGCCGTTTGCAAGCCGGACTGTGCAGCCGCGTCATCGAGCGTGCCGAGTTCTTCCTTCAGCTGCGCCACAGCCTGCACATTGGCCGCCACCTGCTGCGCCGCGGTTTCGATCGACCGTTGCAACTCCTCGCGGCGCGTGATCAACGTGCGCGACTGGAACTGCGCTTCTTGAGCGCGCAGCGCCAGCGCCCGGCCCTGCTCGCGCGCTTCGGCCAACTTGCGCTCGGCCTGGATCACCGCCTCGTCGAGTTCGGCGTGGCGCTCCTGCGTCGTCGCCAATTGCATGTCGAGTTCTTCGAAGCGCGCTTCGCCCGTGGCGCGGCGTTCGGCCAGCGCTTCGAGTTGGGCATCGACCTCGGCGAGTTCTTCATCCAGCTGCGTGCTGCGCGCGCTGGCCGCGTCGGCCAGTTGCGTCAGGCGCAGCAGCTCGACCTGGAACTGATGGGCGCGTGTCTGCGCTTCGGCAGCGTCACGGCGCACGCTGGCCAGTTTGAGTGACGCCTCCGTGTAGGCGGCTTCGCAGCGCACCAGCGCTGCACGCGCCTCTTCGGCGATCAGGCTCTGCGCGCGCTGCTGGCGCTCGAGGTTCTCGATTTCCTGCGCCCGCGCCAGCAGGCCGGCACGCTCGTCGTCGGGGGCGTAGAAGCTGACGGCGAACTGCGTCACCGCATGGCCCTCGCGCGTCATGATCACTTCGCCATGCGTCAGCTTGGCGCGGTTCGCCAGCGCCTCGTCGAAGCTCGGCGCGGTGTACACGCCTTCGAGCCAATCGCCGAGCAGCGCCTTCAAGCCAGCGTCACCCAGGCGCAGCAGCTCGGACAAACGCGGCAGCGTGTTGTGCGTGCTCGGCAACGCGGCGGCGGGCCGCGTGTAGAAGGCGAGCTTCGACGGCGGCGCGTCGCTGGCAAAGGCGCGCACCGTGTCGATGCGGCCGACTTCGAGCGCATTCAGCTTTTCGCGCAGCGCCGCTTCGAGCGCCGTTTCCCAACCGGACTCGATGTGGATCTGCGTCCACAGGCCTTGCAGCGACTCGAGGCCGTGCTGCGCCAGCCAGGGCTTCAACTTGCCCTCGGTCTGCACCTTGGCTTGCATCGCCTTCAGCGCTTCGAGCTTCGCCGAGAGTTCAGCCAGCTTGCCCGATTGCTGGTTCGACTTGCCCTGCAGGTCACGGCGTTGCTCGTCGAGCACCGGCACTTCGTCGGTCAGCGCTTGCAGCCGGCCCTCGCTCTCGGTCTGTGCCAGCGCGGCGACGCTGCTCTTACCCGTCAGCTCGGTCAGGCGCGCGGTGTCCGGCGCCGACAGGCCCTGGCGCTCACCGGCCAGCTTGTCGCGGCGGCTCTTCAACTGCCGCGACTGTTCTTCGACGTTGCGGCTGTCGGCAGCCAGCACCTGGATCTGCTGCTGCACCTCGGCCACTTTGCTGCGCTGCTCGTTGCTCTTGGCCTGCGCGGCGCGCACGGCTTCTTCAAACGTCGGCACTTGCTGGCCGTGGTCTTCGGCCTGCGCCGCCAGCGTCGCCGCTTCGTCATCGGCGCCGGCGAGCTTGGCCGCGATCGACTCGATCTCGCCTTGAGCCTCGCCGCTGCGCTGCTGCCAGGTGGTGTCTTGTGCGGCCAGTTCGGCCATGCGCTGCTCGACCCGCGCGCGGCTGTCGACCACATAGCGGATGCGCTCTTCGAGCCGGCTGGCTTCGAGCGCAGCTTCGGCGAGCAAGCCTTGCGCGCCATGCAGCGAATCGCCCGCCGCGTAGTGCGCCTGGCGCACAGTGTCGAGTTCGGTCTCGGTGTGGCGCAGTTGCGCGATCTTTTCTTCGAGCGCGGTGTGGGCTTCAGCCACCGCCTTCTTGACGCGATCCTCTTCCTTCGACGCGTCGCGGTGCTTCAGGAACCACAACTGATGCAGCTTGGTCGTGCCCTGCTCCTGCAGCGCGCGGTAGGTCTGCGCCACTTCGGCCTGCTTCTCGAGCTTGTCGAGGTTGGCGTTCAACTCGCGCAGGATGTCCTCGACGCGGATCAGGTTTTCGCGCGTGTCCTTCAGCCGGTTCTCGGTTTCGCGGCGGCGTTCCTTGTACTTGGAGACTCCGGCGGCTTCTTCGAGAAACATGCGCAGCTCTTCGGGCTTGCTCTCGATGATGCGGCTGATCGTGCCCTGGCCGATGATGGCGTAGGCGCGTGGGCCGAGGCCGGTGCCGAGGAACACGTCCTGCACATCGCGGCGTCGCACCGGCTGGTTGTTGATGTAGTAGCTCGACGTGCCGTCGCGCGTCAGCACGCGCTTGACGGCGATGTCGCTGAACTGGTTCCACTGCCCGCCGGCACGCGCCAGCGTGTTGTCGAAGACCAGTTCAACGCTGGCGCGGCTGGCCGGCTTGCGCTGGCCGCTGCCGTTGAAGATCACGTCCTGCATCGATTCGCCGCGCAACTCGCTGGCCTTGGATTCGCCGAGCACCCAGCGCACCGCATCGATGATGTTCGACTTGCCGCAGCCGTTGGGCCCGACGACGCCGACCAACTGGCCTGGCAACTGGAAGGTGGTGGGCTCGGCGAAGGACTTGAAACCAGAGAGCTTGATCGACGTGAGGCGCATCGCGGACCCGAGCTAAGTAATTGATTCTTAATGAAAAATGCGCCACCGGCCGGTGAGCGCATCGGTTTTGATGATAGCAGCGGGCTCATCGCCGACCACCCCGTGCAGCGCTCACGCGAAACGGGTTGAAACCATCGCGCGCTCACGCTCCTGGCCGGGCCGTGCATTCCATCGCGCCTGCCCTGCGTAACGTCACTTGACAATGAGGCTCCCTCACGAGTTGGAAGCACGAAATGAAGCCCCCAAGCTCCCTGTTGGTCGCTGCCCCCCAAGGGGGCGCTCAATGCCTTCGGGCGGCCGGGCGTCACTGAGATGCCCGTCATCGCCGTCGTCAACCCCAAGGGCGGTAGCGGCAAGAGCACGCTGGCCACCCACCTCGCCGGTCACGGCGCCAGCCTCGGCCTGCCCGTGATGCTGGGCGACGCCGACCGCCAGAAGTCGACGCTGGTCTGGCTGCGCCGCCGCTCCACCGAGCCGGTGGCGCGCAGTGCGCCGATCGTCAGCTGGGTGGTCGACTCCAACAAGATCCTGCGTCCGCCGAGCAATGTCACCCATGTCGTGCTCGACACGCCTGCGGGCCTTCAGGGCCACGAGCTGATCCGCGCGGTGATGTGCGCCGACGCCATCGTCATGCCGGTCTGCGACTCGGCCTTCGACCGCGACGCCGCCGCGCAGTGCTGGGCCGAGCTGCAGCACCATCCGCGCATCGTCAGCGGCCGCTGCCGCGTCGCTGCCGTCGGCATGCGCATCGACACGCGCACGCGCGCCGACGAAACCCTGCAAGCCTGGGCGCGCCAGATCGGCCTGCCCTTCCTGGGCGTGCTTCGCGACACCAAGATCTACGTGCGCTGCATCGAACGCGGCCTGACCATCTTCGACCTGCCGCCGGCACGCACGCAAGCCGATCGCGAGCAGTGGAGCGCGATCCTCGATTGGCTTGACCCGCTGTGGGTCAGCCGCGAGTTGGCCACGCCGTCACAGGCTGCCGCATTGGGGCAATTGCCCGAGCCCGCACACGAGCCGAAGATGGACGCCGAAGGCCGCGTTGCGCCGGTGCCAGTGCGCATTACGCCGGCACCGCGACTGGCGCCGGCAAAACTGAGCGATCTGGCGTCGGCGCTCGCACCCGTGGCGCAACCGCGCTCACGCGGCTGGCTGCGGCAAGCGTTCGGCTGGTTGGGCTGAGAGGGGGAGAGCCTTTCGATCATGCCCGCTCATCACGCCCGAAGAACTCTCCCCTCTGAGCTAGCATCGCTGGTCCTAGTCGCCGCAAGGCGCAACAGCGATGCCCAAACTCAAGATCTCCCAGCGCGCCAAGCCGGCCGCGCCACCGTCAGCGCCGAGCAAGCAGCTCGACGTCTTTCCCAACCCCGCGCCCGAGCGCGACTACGTCATCCGCTTCGACGTGCCGGAGTTCACCTGCCTGTGCCCGCTCACCGGCCAGCCGGACTTCGCGCACTTCACGATCGAGTACATCGCCGACGGACAGTGCGTCGAGACGAAGAGCCTGAAGCAGTACTTCTGGAGCTTCCGCAACGAAGGCGCGTTCCACGAGAAGGTCACCAACACGATCCTGAGCGACCTGGTCGCCGCGATGAAACCGCGCTTCGCACGCATTCACGCCGACTGGTTCGTGCGCGGCGGCATCCGCACCTTCGTCACGGCAGAGCACCGTGCCAAGGGTTGGAAGCCCGCATTGCGCGTCGATCTGCCGCGCAGCGAGTGAGCCGCTTCGAGATCCCCGTCGTCGAGACCGAGCGCCTCGTGCTGCGCGCCTTTCGCAGCGCAGACCTCGACGCCTTCGCCGCGATGTCCGCCGATGCCGAGGTGATGCGCTTCATCGGCAGCGGTGAAACGCTGGACCGCAACATGGCGTGGCGCAACATGGCCGGCTTCAACGGCCATTGGACGCTGAAGGGCTGCGGCATGTGGGCCATCGAGCGCAAGAGCGACGGCGCCTTCCTCGGCCGTGTCGGGCTGCACCATCCGCCCTACTGGCCGGCGCTCGAAGCCGGCTGGACGCTTGCGCGATCGGCCTGGGGCCAGGGCTACGCGCGCGAGGGCGCACGCGCCGCGATCGACTTCGCGCACCGCGCGCTGCCGCCGCAGCGACTCGTCAGCTTCATCCGCCCCGGCAACCAGCGCTCGGTGAAGGTGGCGCTGGCGCTGGGTGCGCGGCTCGAAGGCGTCAGCGATCTGTTGGGCACACCGGTCGAGGTCTATCGGCATGAGCCACGCACCGCTGGTTGAACGCCGCGCGTACCAGAAGTACGCGGTGAATGTGCAGGCCAGCCCGATCGATGGCCATGGTGTGTTCGCGGCCGAGGGCGTGCCGGCGCTGGTGAAGATCGGCGAGATCCGCGGCGAGGCGATCAGCGTCGAGGAAGCGCGCATCCGTGCCACCCGGCACGAACGAATCATGATCGTCGAGCTGTCAGCGCGGCGCGCGATCGACTTCACGAAGTCGAGTGACCCGATGCGCTTCACCAACCACAGCTGCCAGCCGAACGCACGGCTGTGCCTCGACAACGGCCGTGTCGAGTTCTTCGCACTGCGCGTCATTGCGGCCGGCGAGGAGCTGACGGTCGACTACGGCGAAACCCACCACGACGGCAAACTCGCCTGCCGCTGCGGCGCCCTTGGCTGCCGAGGCGCGCTCTAGCGCCAAGTTCAACGGAGCCGCGCGGCGAGCGCCTCCAGATAGGCCGGGAACAGCTGCAAGTCGTTGTGGCCTGCGCCCTCGATCAGCACGCGCTCGCCGTGCGGCGCCAGGCCCGACAAGCGCGCGCTGTGCTTCGGCTCGATCAGCGTGTCGCGTTCGCCATGCAACAGCAACAGCGGTGACTTGATGCGCGCGACGGCGTCGTCCGTGCGCAGCGGATAGCGCAGCAGCGCCTGCGGCACCCAGCGGTAGTGCTCGGCGGCCAGCGCGGCCATGCTCTCGTACGGGCTGACAAGCACAGTCAGCTCCGGCTGCAGCTCGGCCGCCAAGCCCGAGGCCAGCGCACTGCCGAGCGAGCGTCCCAGCACCACGCGGCGCAGGCCCGTGTAGCGCGGCGCGATGCTCGTCCACGCCGCGCGCACGTCTCTTTCGAGCTGCGCCTGGCTGTCGATGCGACCGCTGCTCTTGCCGTAGCCTCGGTAGTCGAGCATGAAGACATCGAGGTTCAGGCGGCGGTAGAAGTCGGCGTTGGCGAACCAGCTGTCCAGGTTGCCGGCGTTGCCGTGCAGAAAGAAGATCACGCCCCGCGGCTGCGGGTTGCGCAGGTGCAGCGCATGCAAGCGCGCGCCCGGCACCTCGATCCAGGCCTCGTGCACATCGGCGCCAAACTCAAAGCGGTGGTCGAGCGGCAGCTTGCTCGGCATGAAGATCAGGCGCTCCTGCTGCCACCACACCAGCGCCAGCAGCGCGGCGTACAGGAACGCCAATACCAACGCGCCGCCGAGCAGCGTTTTCAATCCGCGTGCGACCACGATGCGAGCGGCGCCGCAGACGGCCGCAAGCGCATGAGCCAAGGTGCACCGACGGTCTTGCAAAGCTGCCATGGTCCGCCATTCTGCGCCGCCCGCTCGCCTATCATCGACCGCATGAATCCTCTGCTGGCGCGGTTGAATCCGTACCCCTTCGAGAAGCTGCGCCAACTGATGGCCGATGTGACGCCATCGCGCGATCACCGGCCGATCTCGCTGGGGATCGGCGAGCCCAAGCACGCCACACCGGCGCTGATCGAAGACGCGATCCGGTCGTCGCTCGGCGGCTTGTCGTCGTACCCGGCCACCGCCGGCGAGCCGAAGCTGCGCGAAGCCTGCGCCGGCTGGGTGCAACGACGCTATGGCGTGACGCTCGACGCGGCGACGCAGGTGCTGCCGGTCAACGGCTCGCGCGAAGCGCTGTTCGCGCTGGCGCAGACAGTGGTCGATGCGTCGCAGCCCGGGGCGACGGTGGTCTGCCCGAATCCGTTCTACCAAATCTACGAAGGCGCGGCCTTGCTGGCCGGCGCGCAACCAGCGTTCGCCAACAGCGACCCCGGGCGCAATTTCGCCGCCGATTGGTCGCAGATCGACTCTGGCACCTGGGCGCGCACGCAACTGCTCTACGTCTGCTCCCCCGGCAACCCGACCGGGGCGGTGATGCCACTCGACGAGTGGCGCGCGCTGTTCGAGCTGAGTGACCGCCACGGCTTCGTCATCGCCAGCGACGAGTGCTACAGCGAGATCTACTTTCGCGACGAGCCGCCGCTCGGCGCGCTGCAAGCCGCCACCGCCTTGGGTCGCGGCAGCTTCAAGAACCTGATCGCGCTGACCAGCCTGTCCAAACGCAGCAACGTACCCGGCATGCGCTCCGGTTTTGTGGCGGGCGACGCCGCGCTGATGAAGAAGTTCCTGCTCTACCGCACGTACCACGGCAGTGCGATGAGCCTCGTCGTCCAGGCCGCGAGCATCGCGGCCTGGAACGACGAAGCGCATGTTGTGGCCAACCGGGCGCTGTACCGCGAGAAGTTCGCGCGCGTGACACCACTGCTGGCCGACGTGCTCGACGTGAAATTGCCCGACGCCGGCTTCTACCTCTGGGCTGGCGTGCCGACCCGGGGCACCGCAGGCGGCGCGGGCGACGACATCGCCTTCGCCAGCGGCCTGCTCGCTCAATACAATGTGGCCGTCCTGCCCGGCAGCCTGCTCGCACGCAACGCGCATGGCGTCAATCCGGGATCGGGCCGCATTCGCATGGCGCTCGTTGCCGGCGTCGATGAATGCGTCGAAGCGGCCGAGCGCATCGCCTCCTACACGAGAAGCCTCCCATGAACCATCCAAGACCTTCAAGCCACCATCGACGTTGCGTGGGAACACCGCGCCAAGCTCGACCCGACGAACGCGCCCGAGCTGCGCGCGTCGGTCGAGCAAGTGATCCGTGAACTCAACGCCGGCCGCCTGCGTGTCGCCGAGCGGCAGAGCGTCGGCCAGTGGACAGTGAACCAATGGGTCAAGAAGGCGGTGCTGCTGTCGTTCCGCCTGTCCGACAACAAGGTCATGCGTGCCGGCGACCTCGGCTTCTACGACAAGGTGCAGACCAAATTCGCGCACCTGGACGACGCGCAGATGCGTGCCACCGGCGTGCGCGTGGTGCCGCCGGCTGTGGCCCGGCGCGGCAGCTACATCGCCAAGAACGTCGTGCTGATGCCGAGCTACGTCAACATCGGCGCCTATGTCGATGAGGGCGCCATGGTCGACACCTGGGCCACCGTCGGCTCGTGCGCCCAGATCGGCAAGAACGTTCACCTCTCGGGCGGCGTCGGCATCGGCGGCGTGCTCGAGCCGGTGCAGGCCAACCCGACGATCATCGAAGACAACTGCTTCATCGGCGCCCGCAGCGAGGTTGTCGAGGGCGTGATCGTCGAGGAGAACTCGGTCATTTCGATGGGCGTCTACATCGGGCAGAGCACCAAGATCTACGACCGCGCCACCGGCCAGGTGACCTACGGCCGCATCCCGGCCGGTTCGGTGGTCGTTTCCGGTAATTTGCCCGCCGCCGACGGCAGCCACTCGTTGTACTGTGCCGTGATCGTCAAGAAGGTCGACGCGGGGACGCGCGCCAAGACGAGCATCAACGAGCTCTTGAGGTTATGAAATGAGTACTGTCGGCAGTGGCGGCAACATGGAGCGAGTGCTCCGACTGATGTCGGAGAAGAACGCCTCGGACGTCTATCTGTCGGCCAACACGCCGATCCTGATCAAGATCAACGGCGCGATCCTGCAGTTGTCGGACCAGCCTCTGTCGCACACGCAGCCGCGACAGTTGCTTTCCGAGCTGCTGACGCCGCAACAACTCGAAGAACTCGACGACACAGGCGAGCTGAACATCGGCGTCGGCATCGCCAAGGTCGGCAGCTTTCGCTTGTCGGCATTCCGCCAGCGCGGCTCGATCGCCGCGGTGTTCCGATGCATCCCTTTCAACATCCCGACGATGGACACGCTGGGCGTGCCGGCCATCCTGCGCCAGCTGGTGCTGGAAAAGCGTGGCCTGATCCTGATGGTCGGTGCCACCGGTACCGGCAAGAGCACGACGCTGGCGTCGATGCTCGAGCACCGCAACCAGCTGCTGACCGGCCACATCCTGACCATCGAAGACCCGATCGAATTCCTCTTCTCGAACAAGAAGTCGGTGGTCAACCAGCGCGAGGTCGGCCGCGATACCAACAGCTTGCAGATCGCGCTGAAGAATGCGCTGCGCCAGGCGCCGGACTGCATCCTGATCGGCGAGATCCGCGACCGCGAGACGATGACCGCCGCGATCTCGTACTCGCTGTCAGGCCACCTCGTGCTGGCCACGATGCACGCCAACAACAGCTACCACGCGCTCGGCCGCATCCTGAGTTTCTACACACCCGAGGCGCGGCCTGCGCTGCTGTCTGACCTGGCCTCGGGCCTGCGGGCGATCGTCTGTCAACGCCTGGTGCGCGCCACCGCCGGCGGCCGTCGGCCCACCGCCGAGGTGATGATCAATACCAAGCTGGTGTCCGAGTTGATCGAACAGGGCGACATCCCCGGCGTGAAAGAGGCGATGGAGAAGTCGCTCGCGGAAGGCTCGCAGACGTTCGAAGAAGATCTGGCGCGCCTGATCAACGAAGGCGCAATCACGCGCGAAGAGGGCCTGGCCTTCGCCGATTCGCCGAGCAACCTGCTGTGGCGCCTGGCCAACCAGCAGGAGTCGCCAACCTCGCGCCAGCCGCCCAAACCCGAAGAGCCGGACCCGGCGAGCTTCTCCGAGATCGTTCTCGACGTGCGGCCGGAAGAAACGAAGCTGTCGACGAACTTCGGGCGCTTGGTGTGACCTTGCGATGACGGCCCGCCGCGCCGCGCCGGGCCGCCCCAAGCAAGCGGCGGACCCCTCGGGGGACCGGCTGCGGTACGCCGCAGACGAGGGGTCGTCATGAAAGCCTTGAGGCTGGCCGAGACGCTGATCGCCCGGCCTTCGGTGACGCCCGATGACGCGGGCTGCCAGGATCTGATCAAGCAGCGCTTGGCACCGCTGGGCTTCACCTGCGAGACGATCGCCAGCGGACCCGATCACTTTCGCGTCACCAACCTGTGGGCGCTGCGGCGCGGCCTGCGGGCCGGACCGACACTGGCCTTCGCCGGCCACACCGACGTCGTGCCCCCCGGCCCGCTCGCGAAGTGGAACAGCGACCCATTCGTGCCGACGCACCGCAACGGCCTGCTCTACGGACGCGGCGCAGCCGACATGAAGAGCTCGATCGCCGCGATGGTGATCGCCGTCGAAGCGTTCGTGCAGGCGCATCCGCAACACACGGGTGCGATCGGCTTCCTGATCACCAGCGACGAAGAAGGCCCGGCCGTCGATGGCACGGTGCGTTTGGTCGACATGCTGAAAGCGCGCGGCGAGAAGCTCGACATGTGCATCGTCGGCGAGCCGACCTCGGTCGATGTGCTCGGCGACACGGTCAAGAACGGCCGCCGCGGCACGCTCTCGGGCAAGCTCACCGTCAAAGGCATCCAGGGCCACGTCGCCTACCCGCAATTGGCGCGCAACCCGATTCATCAGGTGGCGCCGGCGTTGGCAGAACTCGCCAGCGCCGAGTGGGACCGCGGCAATGCGCACTTCCCACCGACAACGTTCCAGATCTCGAACATCCACGCCGGCACCGGCGTCGGCAACGTGATCCCGGGCGAGGCGGTGGTTGACTTCAACTTTCGCTTCTCGACCGAAAGCACCGCAGACCGCTTGAAAGAGCGCGTGACCGCCCTGCTCGACCGCCACGGTCTCGACTACGTGCTGGCATGGACGCTCGGAGGCCAGCCCTTCCTGACGACGCCGGGCACGCTCACCGAGGCCGTGCGCGCCGCCATCGAAGCCGAGTGCGGCGTGCAAGCGCAGCTCTCGACGACGGGCGGCACCAGCGATGGCCGCTTCATCGCCACCATCTGCCCGCAGGTGATCGAGCTCGGCCCGCGCAACCACAGCATCCACAAGATCGACGAATGTGTCGAATCAGCCGACATCGACCGCCTTTCCAACATTTACCGCCGCGTGATGGAAAATCTCCTTGCTATGACGCTGTTGGAGTGCATCGAGCAACAAAGCGCCCGCCTCACCCAGGCGGGCGTTTCGTTTGGGCATGGCACGAGCAATGCGTTCGACGAGGCGGTGTGGCTGGCGCTGTGGAAGCTGGGATTGCCACTCGACGATCTGGATAGCGTGGCACAGCGCGAGCTGACGGCGCGTGAACAAGCCGCCATCGACGCGCTGGTCGATCAACGCATCGCCACGCGCAAACCCGCGGCCTACCTCACCGGCGAAGCCTGGCTGCAAGGCGTGCCGTTCACCGTCGATGAACGCGCGATCGTGCCGCGCTCGCTGATCGCCGAGCTGATTGGCGACGGCACGCTCGACGCCTGGCTGCCCGAGCGAACGCAGCGCGTGCTCGACCTGTGCACCGGCAACGGCAGCCTGGCCGTGCTCGCGGCGATGGCGTGGCCGGACGTGCATGTCGATGCCGCCGATCTGTCGGCCGATGCGCTGGCCGTCGCGCGTCTGAACGTCGAGCGGCATGACCTGGGCGATCGCATCACGCTGCTGCAAGGCGACGGCCTGGCCGCCGTGGCCGGCCAGCGCTACGACGCGATCCTGTGCAACCCGCCGTATGTCAACGGCGAGTCGATGGCCGCCCTGCCCGCCGAGTACCGAGCGGAGCCGGAGCTTGCGCTGGCCGGCGGCGCCGATGGCATGGACTTCATCCGCGCGCTGATCGACAGCGCAGCGCAACACATGACCGCACACGCCGTGCTCGTGCTCGAAATCGGCCACGAGGCCACACATTTCGAAGCTGCCTTTCCCGAACTGGAGTTTGCGTACTTGCCCACACACGAGACCGAAGATCAAGTGGTCCTGATCACGCGGCAACAACTCGCATGATCACCGTCCGCAACGTCACCCTGCGCCGCGGCGCCAAAGTCGTGCTGCAAGGCGCGACCTTCACGCTCAACCCCGGAGAAAACGCCGGCCTCGTCGGCCGCAATGGCGCCGGCAAGTCGAGCCTGTTCGCGTTGATCGCTGGCCGCCTGCATGCCGATGCCGGCGACATCGAGATGCCGCCACGCTGGCGCCTCGGCGAGGTGGCGCAGCAGATGCCCGAAACCGACCAGGGCGCCACCGACTACGTGCTCGAGGGCGACCTGCCGCTGGCCGCGGCGATGGCCGCGCTGGCCGCAGCAGAAGAAGCACACGACGGCCACGCCATGGCCGACGCGCACATGGCCATCGAAGAAGCCGGTGGCTTCGACGCCCGGTCGCGCGCGCAGGCGATGCTGCTCGGCCTGGGCTTTCGCAGCGAGCAACTCGACGCCCCGGTGAACAGCTTTTCCGGCGGCTGGCGCATGCGCCTGCAACTCGCGCGCGCACTGATGTGCCCGGCGGACCTGCTGCTGCTCGACGAGCCGACGAACCACCTGGACCTCGACGCCCTGGTCTGGCTCGAAGCCTGGCTGCTGCGCTTTGCCGGCACGCTGGTCATCATCAGCCACGACCGCGAGTTCCTCGACGCGGTGACCAAGGTGACGCTGCACGTCGACGAAGGCACGGTCACGCGCTACGGCGCCAACTACTCGGGCTTCGAAGAGATGCGCGCCGAGCGCATGAGCCAACAACAGGCGGCGTTCGGCAAGCAGCAGGAGCGCATCGCGCACCTGCAAAAGTTCATCGACCGCTTCAAGGCCAAGGCCAGCAAGGCCAAACAGGCACAAAGCCGCGTCAAGGCGCTGGCGCGCATGGAGCGCATCGCACCGGTGCTGACGGCAAGCGACTTCGCCTTCGAGTTCCGCGAGCCGCAGAACCTGCCGAATCCGATGCTGGCGCTGCGCGACCTGGAGTGCGGGTACGGTGAAACAGTCATCGTGCGCAACGTCAACCGCACGGTCATGGCCGGCCAGCGCATCGGCATCCTCGGCGCCAACGGACAAGGCAAATCGACGCTGGTGAAGACGATCGCGCGGGCGCTGCAACCCATCGCCGGCACGATGACCGAAGGCAAAGGGTTTGGCCATCGGCTACTTCGCGCAGCAGGAGATGGACCTGCTGACCGAAGACGACACGCCGCTGCAGCGCATGACGCGCCTGGCGCGCGAGTTGAACGTGCCAGGACAGGACGGGCGCGAGCAAGGTCTGCGCAATTTCCTCGGCCAGTTCAACTTCGGCGGCGACATGGTCAAGCAGACCGTCGGCACGCTGTCCGGCGGCGAGCGTGCGCGCCTGGTGCTCGCCGGCATTGTCTGGCAGCGTCCTAACCTGCTGCTGCTCGACGAGCCGACCAACCACCTCGACCTGACGACGCGCGAAGCGCTGTCGATGGCGCTGAACGAATTCGAAGGCACCGTCATGCTCGTCAGCCACGACCGCGCGATGTTGCGCGAGGTCTGCGACGAGTTCTGGCTCGTCACGCGCGGCGGTGTGCTGCCGTTCGACGGCGATCTGGACGACTACCAGAAGTGGCTGCTCGACGTCTCGCGCGCCAACGCGCGGGGACAACCTGCGCCGCCCGTGCCGGGTGTCGCTGTGGCGGCGCCGCCTGCAGCCTCTCCGCACATCGCCAAGGCCAATACCAAGCCTGCCGCGGTGCAGTCGCCGGTGAACAACGCACGCGACGATCGCAAGTCAGACCGCAAGGCACAGGGCCAGGCACGCTCGAAGCTTGCCGACCAGACACGACCGCTTCGCAACGAACTGGCGCAAGTCGATCAACGCCTGGCCAAGCTCGCAGCCGAGCGCACGCAAACCGAAACCGTGCTCGCCGGCAGCGCGCTGGCGCCGGCGGCCATCGCCGATGCCGGCCGGCAACTGGCACACATCGCCGCCGAAGTGGCGATGCTCGAAGAGCGCTGGCTCGAGTTGCATCAGCAGCTCGAGCGCATGGCGACCGCGACTCGCTGATCCCAACGGAAGGCACGCAATGAAGTTCCAGATGGCCAAGAACTCGCTGTTTGCAACGCTGCTGCGTTCTCCCTGGTGGGTCAGCCTGGCCATCGCGGCGGTACTGGCCGTGTTGGCGGGCGCCCTGCTGCCCAAGGACTACCGCATCGCCGGAGCGCTCTCCACTTTTCCTTTTGTGGTGATCAGCGCGATGGCGGCTCGCAAGCAGTGGCACCTGCCGAGTGCGGCCAAGGTGTCACAAACGCTGGAGGCCGTCGGTGCGATGGCCTGGCCGGCTTTCTCCAAGCTGCTGGAAGAGGCCTTCCGGCGCGACGGCTACACGGTGCGGCCCGGCACGGCAGCACCGGTCGATTTCGAACTCGAGCGTCGGGGGCGAAAGATGCTGGTCTGTGCCCGGCGCTGGAAGTCTGCGCGCACGGGCCTCGATGCGCTGCGTGCATTGCAGGCGGCACGCGAAGCTGCGGACGCAGAGGACGCGCTGTACATCGGCCTGGGCGAGCTCACCGACAACGCGCGCCCGTTTGCCGCAGAAAACCGCGTTGCGATCTGGCAGGCCGCCGAGCTGGCCCAGGCGCTGCGCGGGCTGCCCTTGCCACTGCCGGCGACGCGGTCGCCGCGCGGCTCAGCGTCGCCATAAAGCGGCCCCGGCGTCGGGGTACAGCTGCGCCAACGCGTGCGCGCTGGACGACTCGAGCAAACCGCGCAGCGAGTCCACAAGGGGCTGGTGAGAGGCGGAAGCCGCGTCCCCGCCGCTCACCCCCACGCGCTGCGACCACACCGCATCGAGTTCGGCGCGGCAAGCATCGACCGCCGATTGCACCGCCGTGGTCCAGGCGAGCGGCGGCTCCTGCGCCACCCACGCGCCGCGCCCACGGCCGTGATGCGCCACGGCCAGATAGCCGAGCAGCGCGCTGGCGAACAATGCATCGAGCACCTTCGGATCCCAGCGCACTTCAGGCTGCGACACGCCACGCACCAGATTGACACCGCGCGCCGCACCGGCGGCCGTCAACGCGCCGATCACACCGCCGGCCAGCAAGCCGCCGCCGAGCGTCAGGCCGCCGCTGGCGATGTCGGCTTTGAGGCCCGCGAGTGCGCCGGTGACGAGGCCGCCCCAGATCGCTGCGCGGCCTTCGTCGAGGGGTTGGCGCAAGGCGTAGTGGCGCGCGAGTTTGGCCAGGACGTCGTTGCCGGCACGGCCGTCGAGGCCGTGCAGCTGGATCAGCGCATCGGTCGAGCGCTTGACGTCGTCGTCCAGCCGCTCTGCCAGTTGCGCCATGGCGCGCTGTTGCGGCGCGTGGGCGTCGTCGTCACGCAGGCCGAGGGCCTTGGCGAAGCGCCCGCCGATCGACTTCACCTGGCCGCGCCAGCCGTCCGATTCAACCCGCTGCGTGTCGAGCGCAGCCCGTGCCAAGCGACGCGACAGCTCGGCCATCGACTCGCGCCAGATCTGCAGCTTCTTTTCGCGCCATGCGCTTTGCAAACGGCCGAACGCTTCGAGCTGCGCCGGCGGCAGCAGCGGTGCGACCGTTTGCCACAACACGTCCTCCTGCACCCAACAGCGCGAAAAGGCATCGAGCGGCAGCACGGCGCGCACGCCTTGCGCTGTTTCGAGGCGCTTGCGCCAGCGCGTTTCGAGCGCGGCCTCATCACCCGGCGTGCCGAGCTGGTTGAGCAGCACGATGGCGGGCTTGCCGGTCAGCGAAAGCACCTGCAATTCGGCGTCGAGGTATCCGGCGTCCTCCGGCGCTTCGCTGGCATTGACGAGGTAGAGCACCACGTCGCACTGCTCCCAGACATGCTTCAGCGCGCGCTGGCTCGACCAGAACGCGCGGTCGCGCCAGCGGTCCCAGACCTCGGTCAGAAACCAACCGATCGGGTTGCCGGATTGCGCCATGCGCTTGGCCAGACGCAGGCTGTCGCCGAAGCCCGGCGTATCCCACAGCATCAGGCGGTCGCCTTGCGGCGTGTCGATCAGCACCTGCGCTTCCGCCGTCTCGGTGACATGCGCTTCGTCGCGCACCTCGCCGATGTCTCGGGCCAGCAGCGTGCGCGCCAGCGTCGTCTTGCCGACGTTGGTGTGCGAGACCAGGCTCAGCGAGAGGGTGTATGCGCTGTCCGTCATGACAGATCGATGAACTGCGGCGCCGGCAGCGACAGGTCATGCAGCATGCGTTGCCACGCCGCGCGGCGTTGCGTCAGGCGCAATTCGGCGTCGCTCGCCGCACCGGCACGTTGGCGCATGCCGGATTCGTCGACCAGCACCGACACGGCGACCTTGCGGGCGGCCACCGCCGTGGCCAGCGCGCGCACGAACGCCCCATGCGTTTCGCGCTCGGGCGTCGCGGTGGCGGCAAACAGCGCGGCGACATCGGCATCGGCGTCTTCCAGCGCCGAGGGCGGCAATGCGTCTTCCGAGCCGAGCGGCAACATCGGCTTGATGTGGGGCTGCGCGCCGGGGCCGATGGCCTCCTGCAGAGCCTTCGGCAAGGCTTTGACTTGCGTCGCCGTGAGCGTGTAGCTGTACGGCAGCACGGTCACCGGGCGCGCCGTCGCCGGACCGTCGCGCAACAGCGCGCGGAAGTACGGCTCGTCGAGCGGCAACGCCAGTTGCGCCGCCGCGCGCCGCACACGCCAGGCCGACCATGCGGCCAACGCCAGCCGGGGCAAGACAACGAACAGCGCCAGCGTGATCGCATACAGATGGATCCAGCGCGCCGCGCGCTCACCCGCACTGCCCTCGGCAAAACGCAGCTTCGCGATCTCTTCGATCGGCGGCACGGTGATGCCGGAGAGCGCCGTGGCCGGCGTGAACACGAGAGCCAATGTGCGCTGCACCTGCTCGGCATCGAGCCAGGTGCTGTCCCAACCGGCGCGGTAGTCGAACGCCAGGCCGAAAACGTACATCGATCCGATCACCAGCACAGCAAGCAGCGCCGCCGCCGCATGCATGACGCTGGCCACCCGCGCCTGCTGCACGCCACGGGTGCCGACGGCCCACTCGGCGGCGAAGCGCGCGCGTGCAGCGATCAGCGGCGCCGCAGCACCGCGCGCCGAAAAGCGCGTGCGTGCATCCTCGATCGCGCGCGCCATCCACGCCGAGGGGCCGCGACCGGCCGCAATCAGCAGCAACATGTAGACCACGAGATTCCACAGCAGCAGGGCCAACACCGGCGGCGCGAGCAGGTTGATGCGGCGAGACGCGCCGAAGACGTCGCCGACGATGTACGCGGCAACAGCAACTGCCAGCAGCAGCAACAGCCAGCGCCACAGGCGCGGGCTGTTGCCGTCTTGCAGCGGCGCGCGCCAGGCCGCGTCGCGTGCGGCCAAGCGCTTGTGCGCCAGTTGCGCGCGCTTGATCACGTAGGCCTGCGCCTTGGCGCGGTCGCCGCCTTCGCCAACGGCGCGACGTGCTTCGCTGCTCGCCCAGGCGGCATCGGCATCGTCCCACGGCACGCCTTCCCGCGCGCCCTGCTCCACGGCACGCACCCAACACACGCTGGCCAATTCGGCGTCGGTCATGGTGAGAAATGAGTTGCCTTGTGCATGACCGGGATTCTGCGCGACTGGCACACTTTGCAGCCCCAGCCACACAACAGGAGCTCCCCATGGCCATCGACACTGCTCTGTACACCGCCCAAGCCACTTCCACCGGCGGCCGCACCGGCACGACGAAGTCGTCCGACGGGCGCATCAGCCTGAACCTGTCGACGCCGAAAGAGCTCGGCGGCGACAGCGGCCCCGGCACCAACCCCGAGCAGCTGTTTGCAGCCGGCTACTCGGCCTGCTTCATCGGCGCCATGAAGGCCGTGGCCGCGCGGCAGAAGATCTCGCTGCCGTCAGAAGTCAGCAACACCGCCGAGGTGGCGATCGGCCCGATGACCGGCAAGGCCGGCGCGTTTTCAATCACGGTGTCGATGAAGATATCAGTGCCCGGCATGGACCGCGCCGCAGCCGAGAAGCTCGTCGCCGCCGCGCACGAGGTCTGCCCGTATTCGAACGCGACACGTGGCAATCTCGACGTGCAGATCAGCGTCGTCTGATCTCCTTGCGCTGGCGAGGCGCTGTCACGGCGGCGTCACGGTCGTTCAATAAGGTGTCTGGTTTGCGACCCTGACCGGAGAAACTCCTTGCACCACCGTAGCGCCCTCGCCTGTGCCGCCATCGCCTGCAGCCTGACTGCCACGCCCGCGCTGGCTGCCCCTGCGTTCGTCAACGGCCTCGTCATCGATGCCAACACGCTCGATGCTTCGGGCGGCACGCTCGTCAACGACGGTCGCCTGGGCTTCTTCTCCGACATCTACTACGACGCTGCGCGCGGCGAATGGTGGGCGCTGTCGGACCGCGGTCCGGGCGGCGGCACGCTGCGCTACGAGACGCGCATCCACCGCTTCAAGCTCGACGTCGATCCCGCCACCGGCACGATCTCCAACTTCCAGGTTCTCAAGACGATCATCTTCCGCAAGGGCGGCAGCACGCTCGACGGCTTTGCGCCCGAGGCCCCCGGGCCGCTCGGCCTGGCGTTCGATCCTGAAGGCATCGTCGTGCACCCGCTGACCGGCCACCTGCTGGTGTCCGACGAATACGGCCCGTCGCTGCTCGAGATCAACAGCGCCGGGCAGGTGGTGCGGCGGTATGACACGCCGGCCAACCTGCTACCGCGCGATGCCGCCACCGGCACGGTCAATCACGCCAGCGACGTCGGCAACAACGCTGGCAAGCGCACCAATCGCGGCTTCGAGGGCCTGGCCATCAGCCCCGACGGCCGCACGGTGTACGCCATGCTGCAAAGCGCGATGCTCGACGAAGGTGGCAGCAGCGGCACGCTGAACCGCATCGTCGCCTTTGACACGCGCACCACGCGCGCCAAGGCGCAGTACGCCTACCGCATGGACGGCAGCTCGCAGGGACGCGGCATTTCAGCACTGGTGGCGATCAGCGACACCGAGTTCCTCGTCCTCGAACGCAACAACCGCGGTCTGGGTGTGCCGGATGCCAACCTTTCGTCGCCGAACAAGAAGGTGTTTCACGTCAGTCTGGCCGGTGCCAGCGACGTCAGCGGCATCAACCTGGCGACGGCGGCCGCGGGCTCGTTCACGCTGGTCGCCAAGACAGCCGCGCCTTGGCTAGACCTCGCCAGCAGCGGCGCGCTGGCTCACCCATCGCTCGCCGAACTCGGCGGCGTGTCACCCGAGAAGTGGGAAGGCCTGACGGTCGGTCCGCAGCTCGCAGACGGCAGCTACCTCGTGCTGGCCGGCACCGACAACGACTACTCGGTGACTCAGAACGGCACCGGCACGCAGTTCGACGTGTACTTCAAAGCCAACGGCAGCACGCCCAGCCGCATCCAGTGCGACATCGGCACCTTCGCCAATTGCCTGACGATCAATGGCGACGGCTCGCTCGGCGCTGGCGTGGCAGCGAACTTCGACTTCACCGGCTACCGCCTGATCCCTGGCGTGCTGCACGCCTACAAGGTCTCGGCCCAGGACCTGGCGAACCTGGTGCGCCCGCGCTGAGGCGGCGCGGCTACCGCTCGCGTCCGGCCCGGCGCAGCACCTGCGTCACGGGTTCGGCCAGGTACTGCAGCGGCGTGCGCTCCTCGCCCTTGATGTAGACCTCGGCCGGCATGCCGGCCTGGAGCTTGAGCTCGCCCGCTTCGGCAAGCGACGCCGCGTCGGCCTCGACCACGGCGGTGTAGTACGGCTGGCCGCTGTTGCGGTCGACCAGGCGGTCCGGCGAGACGTAGAACACCGTGCCGGCCACCAAGCGCGTCGTCCGCGCCTTGAACGCCGTGAAACGGATCTCCGCCGCCTGGCCGCGCTGCACGCGGCTCACGTCTTCGGTGCGGATGCGGGCCTCGACCATCAGCCGCGGGTCGGTGGGCACGATGTCGGCGATCGGCTCGCGCGGCGACACCATCGCGCCGGGCGACGTGAAGCTTCAGATTCATCACTTCGCCGCTGGCCGGCGCGGTGATCACCTGGCGCTGCGACGCATCGCTCGTCTTGCGCTGCTCCTGCTGGATTTCCGACAGGCGCGAGCTGGCCACCTTCAACTGGTCGCTGGCCTGCTGGCGGTAGTCGCCTTCGAGCGACTTGATGCGCAGGTCGTTGTCGAGTCAGGCGCTGCTCGACGCGGGCCAACTCGGAGCGCTTCTCCTCGAGCTTGACGCCGTAGTCGGCGACGCCGGCTTCGAGCTGCGAGATGCGTGTGGCCGAGATGAAACCGTCCTGCAGCAGGTTGCGGTTCGTCTCGAGCTCGGCCTTCTGGTGGCGCAGCGATTCAGCGGCCTGGGCAATCTGCGCTCGCAGCGCCTCGCGCTCCTGCGTCACGCGCTCGTGCTGCGAGCGCAGCAGCACGCTCTGGCCGACCAGAGCCTCGCGGCGCGCGGCAAACAAAGCCTTCTCCTTGGCGACATGCTCGGCCAAGCGCGCATCGCTCGCGGCAGCGGCCAGCACGTCGGCGGGCCAGGCAATCGCCGTGGCGAGCATCTGCTCGGCCTCCAGCCGTGCCAGGCTGGCGCGCTCGGCGGCCACGCGGTAGGTCAGGCGATTCATGTCGGCATCGACCGAAACATCGCCCAGCACCAGCAGCGGCTGGCCCTGCTGCACGCGCTGGCCATCGCGCACCAGCACCTCGCGCACAGTGCCGCCCTCGGCATGCTGCACGGGGCGGCGGTCGAGATCGACCTTGACGAAAGCCGCGGCAACCACGGCATCGGACAGCGGCGCGAAGGCGAGCCACGCCAGCACCGGCGCCAGGCCGAGCACGAGCACCAGGCCGGCGCTGCGCGCCAGACGTGCCGCTTCTGCCTGCTGCAGGCGCAGCGGCGCGCCAGCGTCATCGTCGGGCAAGGCCGGCGGGGGATTGATGGCTGCGTTCACTGCAGCGTTCATGGCGCGATCCCCCGACCACCGTGAGCGCCCTTGCGCTGGATCGTGTCGAGCATGTCGACCACCCGTTCGCGTTGACTGAGCGTCGGCGCGGCGTCAACCGGCGCCGCTTGGCCGGCGCTCTTGGGTTGCTGCATCGCCTTCATCACGTCAGCAGCCGGGCCGTAGTGCTGCGTGCGGCCACCGTCGAGCACGAGCATCTTGTCGACATGCTGGATCAGCGTGTTCCTGTGCGTGACCACCACCACCGTGACCTGGCCGCGCAGGTCGCGCAGCGTGGCCGCGAGCGCGTTCTCGCCGGCGCCATCGAGGTTGGAGTTGGGTTCGTCCAGGATCAGCAGCTTGGGGTCGCCGTACAGCGCACGGGCCAAGGCGATGCGTTGGCGCTGACCGGGCGAGAGCAGCGCGCCGGCCGGGTCGACCGGCGTGTCGTAGCCCTCGGGCAGCGACAGGATCAGCTCGTGCACATGCGCGCGCTGCGCCGCCCGCACCACCTTGGCTGAATCGACGGCGCCGAGGCGCGCGATATTCTCGGCCACCGTGCCGTGAAACAGCTCCACGTCCTGCGGCACGTAGCCGAGGTGCGGGCCTAGGTCTTCGCGTGGCCACAACGACAGGTCGGCCTGGTCCAGGCGCACCGTGCCGGCACTGGCCTTCCACACCCCCGTGAGCAAGCGCACCAGCGTGCTCTTGCCGGCGGCGCTGGGGCCGATGATGGCGAGTGCCTCGCCGGGCTCGAGCTGAAGCGACACGCCGGCCAGCAGCATGCGTTCGCTGTTCGGGGCGCGGAACACCAGGCCCTGCGCCAGCAACTTGCCGGTGGGGGCCGGCAGCACCATGCGCTCGGGCTCGGCATCGCCTGCGGCCAGCAACTCACCGAGACGGCGGAACGCCGCGCGCCCTTCGGCCAGCACGCGCCAGCTACCGACCACCTGCTCCACAGGCGCGAGCGCACGGCCGAGCAACGTGGTGGTGGCGATCATGATGCCGGCCGTGGCCTCGCCGCGGATCACCAGCCAAGCCCCCAGGCCGAGGATCACCACCTGCACCGCCTGCCGCACCGTGCGCGCGGTCGCCGTCATCAGCACCGACTTGCGTGCCGTGGGGCCTTGCAATTCAGTGACCTCGGCGTTCTTCGCCCGCCAACGGCCGAGCAGTGCATCGGTCATGCCCATCGCCTGCGCCACCTCGGCGTTCTGCAAAGAGGCTTCGAGATAACGTGTAGCGTCGCCCGCAGCCTTCTGCAGCGATTCGATGTCACGCCGGGTCAGGAAGTCATTGGCCAGCGCCAGCCCAAGCATCAGCACCGCGGCTGCCGCCGCCGCCATGCCGAGCGCCGGGTGGGCGAGCCAGATCACGCCGACGTACACCACCACCCACGGCGCATCGAACAGCGCCAGCAGGCCCTGCGAGGAGAACAGCGCGCGCAACGAGGCCACATCGCGCAGGCCCTCGCTCGGCGGCCGGCCACTGCGCCGCGCGCCCTGCGCCACCGTGATACGCGCCACCGTGGGCGACAGCGCTTCGGCCACCAAGTTGCCGGCCACGCCCTGCAGGCGGCTGCGCAGGTAGTCCAGCGCGAGCAGCAGCGTCAACGCAATGCCAACGCCGAGCAGCAGCACCAGTAGGGTGTCGCTGCTCTGGCTGGACAGCACGCGGTCGAAGACCTGTAGCATGAACAGCGCCGGCACCAGCAGCAGCAGGTTGACGAAAAAGGACAGGCCGGCGACTTGGATGAGCGGGCGTTTGAGGAGTGTCAGGAGCGGTTTCATGTGGCGGCAACTTGCGGCCAGAGACTACCGCTCGCCTCTGCGAGGCGAGCGGTAGGAGTTGGCAGCTTCAAACTTGCCCCCCGGGGTCAGGGGATGACGACGAAGTCAGTGTTGTCGACCGTGCCGGAGACGCCGGTCAGCGTCAGCGTCGCAAACAAGATCCTGGCTCCAGCGCCGTTGCCGTCCGCGTCGTAGTAGAGGTTCCCGGTCGCGGTGTCGTACAGGATGAAGTCATTGCTATCGCCAGCCGCGCCGCCCACGTTGGCTGCGAAATTCGCGGCGGCAAGCGGTGTCCCACCGATTGGCGGGGTCGCGAAAGCTGTAAATATCGATTCGTCGAGGTGGATCTTGTCGGCCGCATTGGCGTCGAAGTCGCGGGTCGTGTCGACGTTGGTCGCGGCGTTCAATGCGCTGTCGAAGACGAAGGTGTCGTTGTCCGAGCCACCGACGAGCACATCATTGCCGTCGCCCCCGTTGAGTCTATCGGCACCCGCGCCTCCGACCACCAAGTCATTGCCGTTGCCGGCACTGATGCTGTCAGGGCCCGCGTTGCCAAACAGCAGGTCGTTTCCGTTGCCACCCAAGAGGGTCTCGGTCGCACCCGCAGCTGACGCGGCGATCACGTCTTCTTGTGGACCGCCGGACAGGTCCAGATCGAGCCGGTACGCCGTGGTCGAGAGGTTGTAGCCAAATACATTGCCACCGTTGGTGAACGAAATTTGCTCGACATTGGTGCTTCCGATGAAGTGATCATCCACGGTGATCTTCGTTGAGCCGACATCAATCACGAGATCGTTGCCGACACGCTCAAAATTGAGCGTCGAAATGACCGTGGTGTCGGTCGGCGGCGCAGTGAGAATTTCAATCTTGTCGCTCCCGCTGCCAGAATCGCGGATGAGATCCGTGCCATCGTTCAGTCCGAACCGGTAGGTGTCGTTTCCGCCGGCGCTAAGCAGAATGTCATTGCCAGCGTTGCCGATCAGCGTTGTTCCACCGTTCGAGGTGACGATGATGTCGTCGCCTGACGTGCCGTCGAGGTTGCCCGCGGTGTCCTGGGTCACATTGACGGCGCCCGATGCGCCGACTGTGGTTCCATCGGTCGCTTGGTAAGTGAATGAGCCCCCAGCCGTCGGCGAAGGATCGTTGACTGTGACGAAGCCGTTCGAACCGACGCCTGCCGTATGCGTTGCGCTCAGCCCAACCGCGCCGCCGACGCTGAAAATATCCAGCGCACCGCCACCATCTGGGTCCACGTCGTTCGCAAGCAAGGCCCACTCCGGCACCACGAAGTTGGTTCCCAATGCGATGTTCGTGATCACGTTGTCGGTCACCGCGGCCGGTCCGTCGTTGGTGCCGTTGATCGTGATCGTTACCGTCTGCGTATCGGATGCGGCGTTGTTGTCAGTGCTCTGCACCGTGTAGGTCAGCGTCAGCGATTGACCAGGTGCGAGGTAGTCGAATGCCTGCGGCTGCGCCGCCGAGTTGAATGTCCACGTGAGGTTGTGCGTGTCGCCGGTGTCGCCTGCCAGGCCTGAACTTGGCGTGACATTGACCAATGCCAACAATTGCGAACTGCTCAACGCCAACCCGGTCGTTGTCCCCAACGCCACAACGGTCGTGACCGACGAGGCAATGGTGTCGTTCAGGTCGACGTCCGTGACTGTCAGGGTGCCCGTGGCGCTCAAGCCGACATTGTTTTCGGTTAGGGTGGATGCAGCACTGTCAGTCGTGATGAGCTGGATGTTCGGGCTGTCGTTGGTGCCCGTGATCGTGATCGTCACCACCTGCGTGGCCGTCGCACCGAAGTCGTCGGTCACCGTGGCGGTGAAGCTGTCGGTCACGCTGGCGCCTTCGGCCAGCGCATCGGTGTCGCCGTCGCCGTTGGCCAGCGTGTAGCTCCACGCCCCGCCCGCCGTGATCGCGAAGCCGCCGTAGGTGCCCGTGGCGTTTCCGCTCCACGTCGCCGTGGCGCCCGTGTCCACGTCGCTCGAGCTCAGCGTGCCGCTGGCATCCGCATCGCCCGCCACCACCGTGCCGTTGTCCAGGTTGCCGGCCTCGATGGCCGTGCCTTCGTTGCCGCCCACCGCCGTCGTGATCACCGGGCTGTCGTTGGTGCCCGTGATCGTGATCGTCACCACCTGCGTGGCCGTCGCACCGAAGTCGTCGGTCACCGTGGCGGTGAAGCTGTCGGTCACGCTGGCGCCTTCGGCCAGCGCATCGGTGTCGCCGTCGCCGTTGGCCAGCGTGTAGCTCCACGCCCCGCCCGCCGTGATCGCGAAGCCGCCGTAGGTGCCCGTGGCGTTTCCGCTCCACGTCGCCGTGGCGCCCGTGTCCACGTCGCTCGAGCTCAGCGTGCCGCTGGCATCCGCATCGCCCGCCACCACCGTGCCGTTGTCCAGGTTGCCGGCCTCGATGGCCGTGCCTTCGTTGCCGCCCACCGCCGTCGTGATCACCGGGCTGTCGTTGGTGCCCGTGATCGTGATCGTCACCACCTGCGTGGCCGTCGCACCGAAGTCGTCGGTCACCGTGGCGGTGAAGCTGTCGGTCACGCTGGCGCCTTCGGCCAGCGCATCGGTGTCGCCGTCGCCGTTGGCCAGCGTGTAGCTCCACGCCCCGCCCGCCGTGATCGCGAAGCCGCCGTAGGTGCCCGTGGCGTTTCCGCTCCACGTCGCCGTGGCGCCCGTGTCCACGTCGCTCGAGCTCAGCGTGCCGCTGGCATCCGCATCGCCCGCCACCACCGTGCCGTTGTCCAGGTTGCCGGCCTCGATGGCCGTGCCTTCGTTGCCGCCCACCGCCGTCGTGATCACCGGGCTGTCGTTGGTGCCCGTGATCGTGATCGTCACCACCTGCGTGGCCGTCGCACCGAAGTCGTCGGTCACCGTGGCGGTGAAGCTGTCGGTCACGCTGGCGCCTTCGGCCAGCGCATCGGTGTCGCCGTCGCCGTTGGCCAGCGTGTAGCTCCACGCCCCGCCCGCCGTGATCGCGAAGCCGCCGTAGGTGCCCGTGGCGTTTCCGCTCCACGTCGCCGTGGCGCCCGTGTCCACGTCGCTCGAGCTCAGCGTGCCGCTGGCATCCGCATCGCCCGCCACCACCGTGCCGTTGTCCAGGTTGCCGGCCTCGATGGCCGTGCCTTCGTTGCCGCCCACCGCCGTCGTGATCACCGGGCTGTCGTTGGTGCCCGTGATCGTGATCGTCACCACCTGCGTGGCCGTCGCACCGAAGTCGTCGGTCACCGTGGCGGTGAAGCTGTCGGTCACGCTGGCGCCTTCGGCCAGCGCATCGGTGTCGCCGTCGCCGTTGGCCAGCGTGTAGCTCCACGCCCCGCCCGCCGTGATCGCGAAGCCGCCGTAGGTGCCCGTGGCGTTTCCGCTCCACGTCGCCGTGGCGCCCGTGTCCACGTCGCTCGAGCTCAGCGTGCCGCTGGCATCCGCATCGCCCGCCACCACCGTGCCGTTGTCCAGGTTGCCGGCCTCGATGGCCGTGCCTTCGTTGCCGCCCACCGCCGTCGTGATCACCGGGCTGTCGTTGGTGCCCGTGATCGTGATCGTCACCACCTGCGTGGCCGTCGCACCGAAGTCGTCGGTCACCGTGGCGGTGAAGCTGTCGGTCACGCTGGCGCCTTCGGCCAGCGCATCGGTGTCGCCGTCGCCGTTGGCCAGCGTGTAGCTCCACGCCCCGCCCGCCGTGATCGCGAAGCCGCCGTAGGTGCCCGTGGCGTTTCCGCTCCACGTCGCCGTGGCGCCCGTGTCCACGTCGCTCGAGCTCAGCGTGCCGCTGGCATCCGCATCGCCCGCCACCACCGTGCCGTTGTCCAGGTTGCCGGCCTCGATGGCCGTGCCTTCGTTGCCGCCCACCGCCGTCGTGATCACCGGGCTGTCGTTGGTGCCCGTGATCGTGATCGTCACCACCTGCGTGGCCGTCGCACCGAAGTCGTCGGTCACCGTGGCGGTGAAGCTGTCGGTCACGCTGGCGCCTTCGGCCAGCGCATCGGTGTCGCCGTCGCCGTTGGCCAGCGTGTAGCTCCACGCCCCGCCCGCCGTGATCGCGAAGCCGCCGTAGGTGCCCGTGGCGTTTCCGCTCCACGTCGCCGTGGCGCCCGTGTCCACGTCGCTCGAGCTCAGCGTGCCGCTGGCATCCGCATCGCCCGCCACCACCGTGCCGTTGTCCAGGTTGCCGGCCTCGATGGCCGTGCCTTCGTTGCCGCCCACCGCCGTCGTGATCACCGGGCTGTCGTTGGTGCCCGTGATCGTGATCGTCACCACCTGCGTGGCCGTCGCACCGAAGTCGTCGGTCACCGTGGCGGTGAAGCTGTCGGTCACGCTGGCGCCTTCGGCCAGCGCATCGGTGTCGCCGTCGCCGTTGGCCAGCGTGTAGCTCCACGCCCCGCCCGCCGTGATCGCGAAGCCGCCGTAGGTGCCCGTGGCGTTTCCGCTCCACGTCGCCGTGGCGCCCGTGTCCACGTCGCTCGAGCTCAGCGTGCCGCTGGCATCCGCATCGCCCGCCACCACCGTGCCGTTGTCCAGGTTGCCGGCCTCGATGGCCGTGCCTTCGTTGCCGCCCACCGCCGTCGTGATCACCGGGCTGTCGTTGGTGCCCGTGATCGTGATCGTCACCACCTGCGTGGCCGTCGCACCGAAGTCGTCGGTCACCGTGGCGGTGAAGCTGTCGGTCACGCTGGCGCCTTCGGCCAGCGCATCGGTGTCGCCGTCGCCGTTGGCCAGCGTGTAGCTCCACGCCCCGCCCGCCGTGATCGCGAAGCCGCCGTAGGTGCCCGTGGCGTTTCCGCTCCACGTCGCCGTGGCGCCCGTGTCCACGTCGCTCGAGCTCAGCGTGCCGCTGGCATCCGCATCGCCCGCCACCACCGTGCCGTTGTCCAGGTTGCCGGCCTCGATGGCCGTGCCTTCGTTGCCGCCCACCGCCGTCGTGATCACCGGGCTGTCGTTGGTGCCCGTGATCGTGATCGTCACCACCTGCGTGGCCGTCGCACCGAAGTCGTCGGTCACCGTGGCGGTGAAGCTGTCGGTCACGCTGGCGCCTTCGGCCAGCGCATCGGTGTCGCCGTCGCCGTTGGCCAGCGTGTAGCTCCACGCCCCGCCCGCCGTGATCGCGAAGCCGCCGTAGGTGCCCGTGGCGTTTCCGCTCCACGTCGCCGTGGCGCCCGTGTCCACGTCGCTCGAGCTCAGCGTGCCGCTGGCATCCGCATCGCCCGCCACCACCGTGCCGTTGTCCAGGTTGCCGGCCTCGATGGCCGTGCCTTCGTTGCCGCCCACCGCCGTCGTGATCACCGGGCTGTCGTTGGTGCCCGTGATCGTGATCGTCACCACCTGCGTGGCCGTCGCACCGAAGTCGTCGGTCACCGTGGCGGTGAAGCTGTCGGTCACGCTGGCGCCTTCGGCCAGCGCATCGGTGTCGCCGTCGCCGTTGGCCAGCGTGTAGCTCCACGCCCCGCCCGCCGTGATCGCGAAGCCGCCGTAGGTGCCCGTGGCGTTTCCGCTCCACGTCGCCGTGGCGCCCGTGTCCACGTCGCTCGAGCTCAGCGTGCCGCTGGCATCCGCATCGCCCGCCACCACCGTGCCGTTGTCCAGGTTGCCGGCCTCGATGGCCGTGCCTTCGTTGCCGCCCACCGCCGTCGTGATCACCGGGCTGTCGTTGGTGCCCGTGATCGTGATCGTCACCACCTGCGTGGCCGTCGCACCGAAGTCGTCGGTCACCGTGGCGGTGAAGCTGTCGGTCACGCTGGCGCCTTCGGCCAGCGCATCGGTGTCGCCGTCGCCGTTGGCCAGCGTGTAGCTCCACGCCCCGCCCGCCGTGATCGCGAAGCCGCCGTAGGTGCCCGTGGCGTTTCCGCTCCACGTCGCCGTGGCGCCCGTGTCCACGTCGCTCGAGCTCAGCGTGCCGCTGGCATCCGCATCGCCCGCCACCACCGTGCCGTTGTCCAGGTTGCCGGCCTCGATGGCCGTGCCTTCGTTGCCGCCCACCGCCGTCGTGATCACCGGGCTGTCGTTGGTGCCCGTGATCGTGATCGTCACCACCTGCGTGGCCGTCGCACCGAAGTCGTCGGTCACCGTGGCGGTGAAGCTGTCGGTCACGCTGGCGCCTTCGGCCAGCGCATCGGTGTCGCCGTCGCCGTTGGCCAGCGTGTAGCTCCACGCCCCGCCCGCCGTGATCGCGAAGCCGCCGTAGGTGCCCGTGGCGTTTCCGCTCCACGTCGCCGTGGCGCCCGTGTCCACGTCGCTCGAGCTCAGCGTGCCGCTGGCATCCGCATCGCCCGCCACCACCGTGCCGTTGTCCAGGTTGCCGGCCTCGATGGCCGTGCCTTCGTTGCCGCCCACCGCCGTCGTGATCACCGGGCTGTCGTTGGTGCCCGTGATCGTGATCGTCACCACCTGCGTGGCCGTCGCACCGAAGTCGTCGGTCACCGTGGCGGTGAAGCTGTCGGTCACGCTGGCGCCTTCGGCCAGCGCATCGGTGTCGCCGTCGCCGTTGGCCAGCGTGTAGCTCCACGCCCCGCCCGCCGTGATCGCGAAGCCGCCGTAGGTGCCCGTGGCGTTTCCGCTCCACGTCGCCGTGGCGCCCGTGTCCACGTCGCTCGAGCTCAGCGTGCCGCTGGCATCCGCATCGCCCGCCACCACCGTGCCGTTGTCCAGGTTGCCGGCCTCGATGGCCGTGCCTTCGTTGCCGCCCACCGCCGTCGTGATCACCGGGCTGTCGTTGGTGCCCGTGATCGTGATCGTCACCACCTGCGTGGCCGTCGCACCGAAGTCGTCGGTCACCGTGGCGGTGAAGCTGTCGGTCACGCTGGCGCCTTCGGCCAGCACATCGGTGTCGCCGTCGCCGTTGGCCAGCGTGTAGCTCCACGCCCCGCCCGCCGTGATCGCGAAGCCGCCGTAGGTGCCCGTGGCGTTTCCGCTCCACGTCGCCGTGGCGCCCGTGTCCACGTCGCTTGAGCTCAGCGTGCCGCTGGCATCCGCATCGCCCGCCACCACCGTGCCGTTGTCCAGGTTGCCGGCCTCGATGGCCGTGCCTTCGTTGCCGCCCACCGCCGTCGTGATCACCGGGCTGTCGTTGGTGCCCGTGATCGTGATCGTCACCACCTGCGTGGCCGTCGCACCGAAGTCGTCGGTCACCGTGGCGGTGAAGCTGTCGGTCACGCTGGCGCCTTCGGCCAGCGCATCGGTGTCGCCGTCGCCGTTGGCCAGCGTGTAGCTCCACGCCCCGCCCGCCGTGATCGCGAAGCCGCCGTAGGTGCCCGTGGCGTTTCCGCTCCACGTCGCCGTGGCGCCCGTGTCCACGTCGCTCGAGCTCAGCGTGCCGCTGGCATCCGCATCGCCCGCCACCACCGTGCCGTTGTCCAGGTTGCCGGCCTCGATGGCCGTGCCTTCGTTGCCGCCCACCGCCGTCGTGATCACCGGGCTGTCGTTGGTGCCCGTGATCGTGATCGTCACCACCTGCGTGGCCGTCGCACCGAAGTCGTCGGTCACCGTGGCGGTGAAGCTGTCGGTCACGCTGGCGCCTTCGGCCAGCGCATCGGTGTCGCCGTCGCCGTTGGCCAGCGTGTAGCTCCACGCCCCGCCCGCCGTGATCGCGAAGCCGCCGTAGGTGCCCATGGCGTTTCCGCTCCACGTCGCCGTGGCGCCCGTGTCCACGTCGCTCGAGCTCAGCGTGCCGCTGGCATCCGCATCGCCCGCCACCACCGTGCCGTTGTCCAGGTTGCCGGCCTCGATGGCCGTGCCTTCGTTGCCGCCCACCGCCGTCGTGATCACCGGGCTGTCGTTGGTGCCCGTGATCGTGATCGTCACCACCTGCGTGGCCGTCGCACCGAAGTCGTCGGTCACCGTGGCGGTGAAGCTGTCGGTCACGCTGGCGCCTTCGGCCAGCGCATCGGTGTCGCCGTCGCCGTTGGCCAGCGTGTAGCTCCACGCCCCGCCCGCCGTGATCGCGAAGCCGCCGTAGGTGCCCGTGGCGTTTCCGCTCCACGTCGCCGTGGCGCCCGTGTCCACGTCGCTCGAGCTCAGCGTGCCGCTGGCATCCGCATCGCCCGCCACCACCGTGCCGTTGTCCAGGTTGCCGGCCTCGATGGCCGTGCCTTCGTTGCCGCCCACCGCCGTCGTGATCACCGGGCTGTCGTTGGTGCCCGTGATCGTGATCGTCACCACCTGCGTGGCCGTCGCACCGAAGTCGTCGGTCACCGTGGCGGTGAAGCTGTCGGTCACGCTGGCGCCTTCGGCCAGCGCATCGGTGTCGCCGTCGCCGTTGGCCAGCGTGTAGCTCCACGCCCCGCCCGCCGTGATCGCGAAGCCGCCGTAGGTGCCCGTGGCGTTTCCGCTCCACGTCGCCGTGGCGCCCGTGTCCACGTCGCTCGAGCTCAGCGTGCCGCTGGCATCCGCATCGCCCGCCACCACCGTGCCGTTGTCCAGGTTGCCGGCCTCGATGGCCGTGCCTTCGTTGCCGCCCACCGCCGTCGTGATCACCGGGCTGTCGTTGGTGCCCGTGATCGTGATCGTCACCACCTGCGTGGCCGTCGCACCGAAGTCGTCGGTCACCGTGGCGGTGAAGCTGTCGGTCACGCTGGCGCCTTCGGCCAGCGCATCGGTGTCGCCGTCGCCGTTGGCCAGCGTGTAGCTCCACGCCCCGCCCGCCGTGATCGCGAAGCCGCCGTAGGTGCCCGTGGCGTTTCCGCTCCACGTCGCCGTGGCGCCCGTGTCCACGTCCCTCGAGCTCAGCGTGCCGCTGGCATCCGCATCGCCCGCCACCACCGTGCCGTTGTCCAGGTTGCCGGCCTCGATGGCCGTGCCTTCGTTGCCGCCCACCGCCGTCGTGATCACCGGGCTGTCGTTGGTGCCCGTGATCGTGATCGTCACCACCTGCGTGGCCGTCGCACCGAAGTCGTCGGTCACCGTGGCGGTGAAGCTGTCGGTCACGCTGGCGCCTTCGGCCAGCGCATCGGTGTCGCCGTCGCCGTTGGCCAGCGTGTAGCTCCACGCCCCGCCCGCCGTGATCGCGAAGCCGCCGTAGGTGCCCGTG
>CAVTWT010000011.1:0-16034 GCA_963738425.1 uncultured beta proteobacterium
TTCTCGGTGGCCTGCCGGCGGTCGAAGGGGTTGCCGTCAAGCGGCGGCCGCGCACTGCGGTGCTGGTCTAGGTGTCGCCTGAGGCGTGCGAGTCAAGCGGCCGAACGCAGGCGATCGGCCGCATAGTCGAGAAACACCTGCACCTTCGCCGGCATGGCCCGTGCGTGCGGTGGCAGCACGGCGCTGACCGAACGGCGGCTGCCGGTCCAGTCGGCCAGCAGGGCGCGCAACTGACCCGAGGCGATGGCATCGCGCGCCGCGAGGTCGCTCGGTCGCGCGATGCCGCAGCCGCCCACCGCGGCGTCGACCAGGCCGATGCCATCGCGCACGATCGTGCGCACCGGCACCTCGACGTCGCAGGACTCGTCGCCCTTCTTGAACGCCCAGCGGGTGTTCGACTCCTCGTCGCGTCGGGCGTAGATCACGGCGCGGTGCTGCGCCAACGCCGATGGGTGGTGCGGCTCGCCCCAGGCTGCCAGGTAAGCGGGCGACGCACAGACGACCGAGCGCGTCCAGCCGATCTGCCGCGCCAGCAGGCTGGAGTCGGGGAGCGGTCCGATGTGCAACACCAGGTCCAGGCCATCGTCGATCACCGCCATCGGTGAATTGGTGATCACGGTTTCGATGCGCAGTTCGGGCTGCGCATCGAGCAGAACGCCCAGGCCGGTGAGCATGGCCGAGCGCAGCGCCGGATGCATGCCGATGCGCAGCGTGCCGCGGGCCTGGCGCACGCCAGTGCGCCCGAGGGCCTCGGCCTGCTCGATGTCGTGCAGGATCTGGCGGCACTGCTCGTGGTACGCGAGGCCGGCGTCGGTGAGCGACAGGCGCCGCGTGGAGCGGTTCAGCAACTGAAATCCCAGCTCGCGCTCCAGGGCGCTGACCACCTTGCTGAGCGCCGAGGGCACGACGCCCAGCGATTGCGCGGCGGCGCTGAAGCTCTTGCGCTCGACGACGCGGCAGTAGGACTCCATCGCCCGCAACTTGTCCATCTGGAGCTTTCCGGTTGAAGGCCGCGGCGACTGGTGCCGCTGCGGAACAGATGATGTTCCCGTGGCGGTCTTTCGCGGCACAGCGCTGTGGTGGATGCTCGGTGCATTGTCGCGTTGCGGCAGCTCGATCGGAGTCCACATGAAACGTCGTCGAATCCTCCAGCTCCTGCCGATGGCCGGGCTGAGCCTGGCACCGAGCTTTGCGCTTGCGCAGGCCTACCCGTCGCGGCCGATCACGCTGCTGGTCGGTGGCGCGCCGGGCAGCGGGCCGGACGTGATGGTGCGGCCCATCGCCGAGCGTCTCTCTGCCGTGCTAGGGCAGCCCGTCGTCGTGGTCAACAAGGCCGGCGCCGCGGGCAGCCTGGCGATCACGGCGCTGATGCAGAGCGCGCCCGACGGCCACACGCTGGCCCTGGCGACGATGTCGCAGGCCGTCTTCAACACCTATCTGTTCGCGAAGCTGCCCTACGACGCGCAGCGCGATCTGGAACCGATTGCGCCGCTGGTCACCGGGGCGATGGTGCTGGCCGCGCATCCCTCGTTCCCGGCGCGGTCGCTGGCCGAACTGGTGGCGTTGGCCAAGGCCAGTCCCGGCAAGTACTTCGTCGCCATCCCGCAAGCCGGCTCGCCGCCGCACATCGTCGCGCTGCTGCTCAACCGTGCCGCCGGCATCGAGACGACCTTCGTGCCGCACAAGTCCGGCAGCGAGGCGATCCATGCCGCGATCTCCGGCGAGATTCCGCTGCTGGTCGATGGGCCCGTGATCATCTCGTCGCACGTGCAGGCCGGCAAACTCAAGGCGCTGGCGGTCACCGGCCGGCAGCGCGAGGCGGTGCTGCCGCAAACCCCCACCGCCGCCGAGAGCGGCTTCGACGCACCCGGCGAAGCGTGGTTCGGCCTGGTGGCGCCGACCGGCACACCGGCCGCGATCGTGCAGCGCCTGAACCGCGAGATCACGGCAGTGATGGCCTCGGCCGAGATGCAGAAGACCATGGGCGGGCTCGGCTTCAGGACGCTGCAATCGACGCCCGACGAGTTCCGCAGTTTGATCCGGCAGGAACATGCGAAGTGGGGGCCGCTGATCCGCGACGCCGGCTTGAAGATCGATTGAGATGCCCGCGTGATCGGCAGCATGCCGGGCGAATCGAGTTGCCGGACGGCATCGAGTTGCACTGCGTCGATGAAGGCAACGGGCCACCGCTGCTGCTGTTGCATGGCGGCATGGGTGACCTCGACTCCTGGGCTGCGCAACGGGCGGCCTTCAAGGCGCGCTACCGCGTCGTCGCTTTCAGCCGCCGCCACAGCAGTCCCAATCGAAATCCGCCCCCCGTTGCGCATTCGATCGACATCGATGTCGCCGACCTGCAGGCCGTGATGCAGCGCTTGCAGACCGGGCCGGCGCACCTGGTGGGCACGTCGTACGGGGCCTCGGTGGCGCTGGCCTTTGCGCTGCGCCACCGCGCGCAGGTGCGCAGCCTGGTGCTGGCCGAGCCGCCGTTGCACCGCTGGGCCTGCCGCACACCCGAGGGCGAAGGCCTCTTCACCGCGTTCATCGACGGGGCCTGGCACCCGGCGGCCGAGGCCTTTGCGCAGGGCGACGACCGCCGCGCTCTGCAATTGCTGACCGATGGCATCTGGGGGCAAGCGCTGTTCGACACGCTGCCGCCGCAACGCATCGCCCACGCCTTGCGCAACGCGGCCGCGATGAAGGCGCAGTTGCAGGCGCCGCAGCCCTTTCACGATGTCTCTCGTCGCGCCGTCGCCCAACTTGCCTTGCCTGTGCTGCTGGTCAACGGCAGCCTCTGCAGCGCGCTGCACCGCTGCGTGGTCGATGAGCTGGCCTTGGTGCTGCCCAGCGCGCGGCGTGCCGTCATCGCGGGTGCCGCTCACGGCGCACCCATCGAGCAGCCGCGGCGATTCAACAGCGCCGTGCTGGCGTTCCTCGATGGGGTGGATATCGCACCCCGAGGGGCCGGTCGCGTGCGATCTCGGCGAACAACGGCTCAATCCGAGTGAACTGCTGCAGCGCCTGTCGGCGCAGCTCCGGCGCCCTGCATGTCGTGCTCGACAACTCAGTCGCCCGCGCGTGCCGCGACGACGACGACGAACTCGGCCGGGATGCGGTAGCCCGCACCGTCGCGCCACGGCGCGATGGCATCGACATAGCGTTCGCGCACCCGCTGGCGCACCGTCGCGCCGAAGCGAGACCAGGCCAGCGCCACCGGGCCGCCGGCGAAGGCGGCGTCGCAGGCGTCGTCGGCGTTTTCGTAGTCGAGCGTGTCGGCGATGCGCCGCTGCAGCGTCACCTGCAGCCCGGCGCGCGTGCAGGCCTGCGCCAGCGCGTCGCCCTGGCCGAGGCCGAAGAACAGCGGGCAGACCTCGCTGCGCACCTCGGCATCGACGATGCCGAACAGCGGCGCCCAGCCGCAGCGCGCGCGCTCGCCCCACACGGCGAGTGCGGCACGCCCGCCGGGGCGCAGCACGCGGTGCAGCTCGCGCAGCGCGGCGTCGGGGTCGGGCAGGTACATCAGGCCGAGCGCGCACAGCGCGAGGTCGAAGCCGGCGTCGGGCAGCGCCAGCTCCTCGGCGTCCATGCGCGCGAAGCTGGCCTGGCGCAGGTGCTGCGCCTGTGCCCGTTCGGCGGCAGCGCGCACCATCGCGCCGGACAGGTCGACACCGAGCACGCGCCCGCGCGCGCCCACCGCGTGCGCGGCGGCCACCGACACGACGCCGGTGCCGCAGGCCACGTCGAGCACCTGCTCGCCGGGCGCCGGCGACGCCGCGGCCAGCAGCTCGGCCTGCACGCCGGCGAGCGCGCCATGCCAGTGCTGCGCGTAGGCGTCGACGGCCAGGTCCCAGCCGTAGCGCTGGACCCGGCGCTGCACGCGTGCGTCCATCGCTTGCTCAGCGCAGCGTGACCACCGCCTCGAGGTAGGCACTCGGCACCACGAGGGAGGTCGTGCCGGCGACGTTGTCGCCGTTCAGCAGTTCCGTGAGGTCGCGCGTCAGCGCCTCGCCCTGCACGGCATCGAGCGCACCGAAGGCCTTGTGCACCGGCCCGTACCAGGTGCGGAAGACCTCGATGAAATGCGCCGCCGAGCGGTAGCGGAAGTTGAACGTCTTCGTCGTCGCGGTCAGCGCGGCGACGCGCTCGCCGAACAGCGTGCGCAGGTGCGCCTCGGTGCCCCACAGCGACGGCGGCTGCACGCCGGGTGGCGGCGCGATGTGGCGGCCGAGCACCTTGAACATGCGGCCGATCAGGCTGTCGGGCGTCCAGTTGGCCAGGCCGATGCGTCCGCCGGGCCGGCACACGCGCGCCATCTCGGCGGCCGAGCGCGCGTGGTCGGGCGCGAACATCACGCCGAAGGTCGACAGCACGGCGTCGAAGCTGGCGTCGGCGAACGGCAGCGCCTCGACGTCGGCGACCTGGAACGTGACGTCCAGGCGCTCGGCGCGGGCGCGCTCGGCGCCGCGCTCGAGCAGGCTGCCGACGTAGTCGGTCGACGTGACGAGGGCGCCGCGGCGCGCGGCGGCCAGCGTGGCGTTGCCGTTGCCGGCGGCGACGTCGAGCACGCGCTCGTCGGTCGCGGATGTCGCAGGCTTCGGCCAGCGATTCGCCGACGATTTGCAGTGTGGTGCCGATGACGGCGTAGTCGCCGCTGCCCCAGGCGGCCTGCTGCTTGGTCTTGAGGGCGCTGAAGTCGGGAGTGGGTGCGTTCATGTCGAAGGTCTCCGAAAAGGGTGGGCGCGTGGTGACGCGCTGGCCGCACTGTGGCCAGCAACCGCCAGCCGCGTCCTGCCCATGCGTCGGCAGGCTTTGTCCGAGCGTCCGCAGTGCAGTCGGGGGCTGCCCGAGCGTCCGCGCGACCTGCTCGATCGTCCGCCGCGGCGCATGGCGCGAGACCCTGCGCTAGGCAGGCGCGGATGCAGCGCCCAGAATCGGCGCACGAACACCGTCCGGACTGTCCCATGACCCTTGCCGACATCGCCGCCGCCCAGCAACGCGTCACCTCGGTGCTGCGCAAGCGGCCGTCGGCCGGGATCACCGCCGACCGGCCGGCGGTCGTGCGTTGGGACGGCGACCTGCGTGCACGCGCGCTGCACGACAACGGCACCGAGATCGTCACCGACATGCCGCCGGAAATCGGCGGCGCCGACGCCGGCGTCACACCAGGCTGGCTGATGCGCGCCGCGCTGGCGTCTTGCGCGGTGACCCGCATCGCGATGCTGGCCGCCGAGCAGGGTCTGGTGCTGCGTACGCTCGAAGCCGAAGCGCGCAGCCGCTCCGACGCGCGCGGCCTGCTCGGCGTGCCCGACGCCGACGGCAGCGCGGTGCCGGCCGGGCCGGGCGACGTGCAGCTGCACGTGCGCATCGGCGCCGATGGCGTGGCGGCCGAGCGCCTGCGCGACTTGGTCGCCGCCAGCGCGCCGCTGTCGCCGATCACCTGTGCGCTGCAGGCGCCGGTGGCCGTGGCCATGCACGTCGAGGTCGAAGGCCGCTGATGGACGCGTTGTCGGAAACGCTGCGCGTCGTCCGCCTGGTCGGTGCGATCTTCCTGCACGGCCGCTTCACGGCGCCCTGGTGCTACCAGTCGCCGCACGCCGACGCCGCCGCGCCGCACCTCGAGCCGACGGCCGAGCGCGTCGTCATCTTCCATCTCATCACCGAAGGCGAGTGCTGGTGCGAACTGAACGAAGGCGAGCCGCCGGTGCGCCTGGCCGCCGGCGACGCGGTGCTGTTTCCGCAGGGCCACGCGCACCGCATGGGCTCGGCGCCGGGGCTGACGCCGGCCAGCGGCGCGCGCCTGCAGGAGGTGCTGTCGCGGCGGCCGCGCCTGCTGGCCTATGGCGGTGGCGGAGGCACCACCAAGCTGATCTGCGGCTACCTGGCCTGCGACGCGCGCCTGGCGCGACTGCTGCTCGCCGGCCTGCCGCCGGTGGTCAAGGTCAGCGTGCGCGGATCGAACGCCGGCGTCTGGCTCGAAGCCTCGTTGCGCTACGCGTTGGCCGAGGCGCGCTCGCCGCGCCCCGGCGGCGCGGGGGTGCTGGCCAAGCTGGCCGAGGTGCTGTTCATCGAGGTGCTGCGCCTGTACATGAACGAGCAGGCCGAGGGCCGCACCGGCTGGCTGGCGGGGGTCAACGACCGCATCGTCGGCGCCGCCTTGCGCGCGATGCACGGTCAGCCGGCGCAGGCCTGGACGCTGGAGACGCTCGCGCGTGTTGCCGGCACCTCGCGCTCGGTGCTGGCCGAACGCTTCCAGCACCTGGTGGGCAACGCGCCGATGCAGTACCTGGCGCAGTGGCGCATGCTGCTGGCGAGCAACCTGCTGGCGCGCAGCAATGCGCCGCTGGCGCGCATCGCCGAGGAGGTCGGCTACCAGACCGACACCGCGTTCAGCCGCGCGTTCCGGCGCGAGTTCGGCATGCCGCCGGCCGCGTGGCGGCGGCGCCAGGGCGGCAGCACGGCCACGCCGCTGCCGGCCGAGGCCTGAAAGCGCGCTCAGCGCAACTTGTCGGTCAGCGCGCCGAGGTCGGCCGCGCTGAAGTTCACCGGCACGGTCGCCACGGTTTCGCCGCGCCCTGGCCCATGCTCGTCGGGCCGCGCGATGAAGGCGGTGCGCAGGCCGGCGTGCGCGGCGGCCTCGAGGTCCGACGAATGCGCGGCCACCATCAGCACCTCGTGCGGCGCGCAGTCGAAGGCGTCGGCGGCGGCGCGGTAGACCTCGAGCTTGGGCTTGTAGTCGCGCGCGTGCTCGGCGCCGAGGATGGCGTCCCAGTGCCAGCCGTTGCGCCGCGCCAGGTCGGCCATCAGCGAGATGTTGCCGTTGGAGCAGGGCGCGAGCAGGAACTTCGTGCGCAGGCTCTGCAGGGCCGGCGTCACGTCGGGCCAGGCGTCGAGGCGGTGCCAGGCGAGAGTCAGTTCGGCACGCATCGCCTCGTCCGCTTCGTGGCCGAAGCGCTCGAGCACGATGTCGAGGTTGCGTCGGTGCAGCACGTCGAGCTTGCAGAACGGGAGGCGGCCGGCGCGGACCTCTTCCATCGCTGGCTGGTATTCATCGCGCCAGGCATCGGCCAGCGCATCGGCTTCTTGCGCGCTCACGCGCAGGTGCGTCTGAAGGTCGCGCGCGACGCCGCTGCGCCAATCGACGAGCGTGCCGAAGACGTCGAAGATCAGCGCGCGGAGGTTCACCGTCCGTTGGCCTGGCGCCAGGCGTCGAACGCGACCTTGTTGGCCTCGTCGGTCGGTGGGTACAGGCCCAGGATCGATTGGCCGGCCATCACGCGCTCCTGCACGAAGTCTTCGAAGGCGGTCATCTCGGTGGCCTCGGTCGCGATCTCATCGGCCAGGTGTGCCGGGATCACGACCACCCCTTCCGCATCGCCGACGATCACGTCACCCGGGAACACCGGCGCGTCGCCGCAGCCGATCGGCACGTTGATGTCGATCGCCTGGTGCAGCGTGAGGTTGGTCGGCGCGCTCGGTTGGCGGTGGTAGGCCGGCATCGTGAGCTTGGCGATCTCGGGGCTGTCGCGGAAGCCGCCGTCGGTGACGACGCCGGCCACGCCGCGCTTCATCAGCCGCGTGACCAGGATGCCGCCGGCCGACGCGGCGCGGGCGTCCTTGCGGCTGTCGATCACGAACACCGCGCCCGGCGGACAGTCTTCGACCGCCTTGCGCTGCGGATGCGCGCGGTCCTTGAAGACGTCGATCGTGTTGATGTCCTCGCGCGCCGGCATGTAGCGCAGCGTGAAGGCCTCGCCGACCATGTTGGGCAGCGCGGGGTTGAGCGGGCGCACGTCCTGGATGAACTGGTGGTTCAGGCCGCGCTTGAACAGGGCCGTGCAGAGCGTCGCCGTGCTGACCTTCATCAGCTTGTCGCGCGTGGCGGGTTTGAGTGCGGGCATCAGCTTGCCTCCAGTGGCGAGGCCACGCCGAACTGGCGGGCGCATTGGTCGAGTGCGGCGCGGGTGGCGTCGTCGTAGTCGATGCCGTCGCGCTGCGACTGGGCGAGGCAACGCGCCGCCGAGTCGCCGGGCATGACGCACCGGGCGCGACGGATCGATCGGGCGGTTGTCGCGGCAGCGCTGCGAGAAGTGGTCCATCAGTCGTGCGAACTCATCGCGGCCGGCGAAGAGTTCGGGGTCGATGATCTGCACGAAGGTGTTGCCGCCCCAGCGCTTCGGCGCGTCGAGCCGGCCGTGCCCGGCCAGGCCCTGCGACAGGGCTTCGACCATCAGCGCCAGGCCGAAGCCCTTGTGGCCGTGGTCGAGGCCGCCGATCAGCTGCAGCGAGCCGCGCGGCGTGCTGTGTTCGAGCACGCGCGGGTCGGTGGTGGGTTGGCCCTCGCTGTCGAGCAGCCAGGGTTGATCGAACTGCGCGCCCTCGGCCACCTTCTGCCGCGTCATCGACGTCGTGGTGATCGAGGCGCAGATGTCCACCAGCACCGGGTTCGGCGTGCCGGGGTAGCCGATGGCAAACGGGTCGGGCGTGAACAGCGCTTCGGTGCCGCCATAGGGCGCAACGCGTGCGCCCGCGGGGTCGGAGTTGGCGATCAGCGCGATGAAGCCTTGATCGACCGCGCGTTTGGCCAGCGCCGCCAGGCAGCCGATGTGGTGGCTGCGGCGCACCGTCACCGCGGCGATGCCTTGCTCGGCGGCGCGCGGCACGGCCCAGTCGATCGCGCGCGCGATGACGAACTGACCGGGCAGGTACTCGCCATCCCACAGCGCGACAACGCCGCGCTGCTTCGCCACGGTCGGCTCACCGCGGGTCTTCATCGTGCCCTTGGCGATCTCGGCCAGGTACAGCGGCACCATCGCCAGGCCATGCGTGCGCCGGCCCATGGCGTCGGTGAGCACGAGCAGCTGCGCCATCGTCGCGGCGATGGCGGCGTCCATGCCGGCCTTCTCGAACAGCGCGCGCGCGAAGCGCTCGAGGTCAGCGACCCTGTTCACTGCCGTCCAAGCGAACGCCGCGGATCCGGCTTTGCCGGGCCGCTGGCGTTGCCCCCTTGAGGGGGTGCGCCGAAGGCGCTCACGAGGGTGGGCCATTTCAGGCGTTGCCTTCGAGCTGGTTGCCGGCGCGTGCGATCAACTCGCTCCAACGCTTGCCTTCGCGCGTCAGGAACTCGCTGGTTTCCTTCGGCGTGGAGGTCATCACCTCGGCGCCGGCAGCGGCCAGCTTGGCGCGCAGATCGGGCATGCGGATGACCGCGATCAGCGCGGCAGCGAGCTTCTCGGCGTTGGCCTTGCTCATCGTCGATGGGATCGCGATGCCCTGGTAGGTGCCGCTCTCGAAGTCCTTCACGCCCTGCTCGGCGATGGTTGGCGCGTTGGGCAGCAGCGCCATGCGTGTGCGCTTGGAGATGCCGAGCAGCTTGAGGCGGCCGGCTTGCACGAGAGGCAGCGTGGCCAGCATGCCGTTCAACACGAGCTGCGTGTTGCCGGCGGCCACATCGCCGATGCTCTGCGCGCCGCCGCGGAAGGGCACGTGCACGAACTTCATGCCCGTGGCCAGTGCGATCTCGACCGCGCCGAGGTGATTGGCCGAGCCGATGCCCGACGAGGCGAGGTTGATCGCCTTTTTCTTCGACAGCTCGGCGAGTTCCTTGATGTTGTTGGCGGGCACCGACGGGTGCGTGCACAGCAGGTGCGGCGAGTAGGCCAGCATCGTTGCGCCGGCCAGTTGCGCCGGCTTGTACGGCAGGGCCTTGTCCATCACCGCGTTGATCGCCAGCGAGCTCATGTCCGACAGCAGCATGCTGTGCTCGTTGCTGGCCTGCGCCACGGCGGCCGCGCCCACGGCACCATTCGCGCCGGTTTTGTTCTCGACGATGACGTTGGTCTTGAGCATCTCGCCCAGCGGCACCGAGATCAGCCGCGCGATCACGTCCGAGGTGCCACCGGGCGGGAAGGGCACGACGATCGTCAGCGGCTTGTCGGGCCAGGCGGCGGTGGCGGCGAAGGATGGCGCGGCGATCAGCGCGGCGCTCGATTGCAGGAAGACGCGTCTTGTGTTCATGGGGGTCTCAGTTGATGTCGGGCTCGGGCACCGCAGCGCCAAAGGTGGTTTCGAGAAAGTCGAAGTCGCAGCCCTGGTCGGCCTGCAGGATGTGCTTCGAGAACATCCAGCCGTAGCCGCGCTCGTAACGCGGCGGTGGCGCTTGCCACGCGGCCTTGCGGCGCGCGAGTTCGTCATCGCTGACGTCGAGGTGGATGGTACGCGCGGGCACGTCGACCGAGATCGTGTCGCCGGTCTTGACCAGCGCCAGCGGGCCGCCGACCGCCGCTTCGGGCGAGCAGTGCAGCAGGCAGCCGCCGTAGCTGGTGCCGCTCATGCGCGCGTCGGACAGGCGCAGCATGTCTTTGACGCCGGCCTTCAACAGCTTGGTCGGGATCGGCAGCATGCCCCACTCGGGCATGCCGGCACCCTTCGGGCCGGCGTTGCGCAGCACCAGGATGTCGTCGCCGCTGACGTCGAGGTTCGGGTCGTCGATCGCCTTTTTCAGCGCTGCATAGTCGTCGAAGACGATGGCGCGTCCGCTGTGCCGGAGCAGGTGAGGCGCACAGGCGCTGGGCTTGATGATCACGCCGTCGGGCGCGAGGTTGCCGCGCAGCACGGCGAGTGCGCCTTCGGCGTAGATCGGGTTGTCGAGCGGCCGGATGACGTCGTCGTTGTAGACCTGCGCGCCTTCGATGTTCTGGCCGAGCGTGCTGCCGTTGACGGTCAACGCGTCGGTCTTCAAGTGCTTGCGGATGCGCTGCAGCAGCGCCGGCAGCCCGCCGGCGTAGAAGAAATCTTCCATCAGGTAGCGCTCGCCGCTGGGACGGATGTTGGCGATCACCGGCACCGCGCGGCTGGCGGCATCGAAGTCGGCCAGCGTGACCGGATGACCCGCGCGGCGGCTCATCGCGACCAAGTGAATGATCGCGTTGGTCGAGCAGCCCATCGCCATCGCGCAGACGATGCCGTTCTCGAAGCTGGCGCGCGACAGCATCCTGGCCGGCGTCAGGTCGTCCCACACCATCTGCACGATGCGCCGTCCGCACTCGCTGCTCATGCGGATGTGGTTCGCGTCGGCCGCCGGGATGCTCGACGCGCCCGGCAGCGTGAAGCCCACCGCTTCGGCAATGCCCATCATCGTCGACGCGGTGCCCATCGTCATGCAGGTGCCGTGGCTGCGCGCGATGCCGGCTTCCATTTCGCTCCAGGCAACATCGGACAAGCGCCCGGCGCGGCGTTCGTCCCAGTACTTGAAGGCGTCGCTGCCCGAGCCGAGCACCTGGCCTTTCCAGTTGCCGCGCAGCATCGGGCCGGCGGGCAGGTAGATGAAGGGCAGGCCCATGCTCAGTGCGCCCATCGTCAGCCCTGGCGTGGTCTTGTCGCAGCCGCCCATCAGCACGGCGCCGTCCACCGGGTGCGAGCGCAGCAACTCCTCGGTCTCCATGGCCAGGAAGTTGCGGTAGAACATCGTCGTCGGCTTGACCAGGCTCTCCGACAGGCTGATGGCCGGCAGCTCGAGCGGAAAGCCACCCGCCTGGAAGATGCCGCGCTTGACATCTTCGACGCGCTGCTTGAAGTGCGAGTGGCACTGGTTGGCGTCGCTCCAGGTGTTGACGATGGCAATCACCGGCTTGCCGACGTAGTCGGCCGCGGCATAACCCATCTGCAGCACGCGCGAGCGATGGCCGAAGCTGCGGAAGTCGTCGGGGGCGAACCAGCGCGCGCTGCGCAGGTCGAGAGGCGATCTTTTCATTCGTGGCGAAGGTGGTAGCCACGGCCGTTGTAGTCGAAGTCCACCAACTCACCAATGGGGATGTCCTTGACCGAGGGCGTGGGGAGCGATCGCTGCAGCCGACAGCCTAATCGTCGCCACAAGCGACAGCCTGTCGTTGCGGCGCTTGGCCACCGAGCCCAAAAGGCTCGGGCCGACTCGCCGACTTGGCGGCAGACGCCCAGGGCGGGTGGTGGAGCGCATTGCGCGGCGACTGGAGCGCGGTGCGGTGCGAGGCCAACGGCAGTGTGGTGCGAGTCGCTGGAAGCAGCGCCGCTGTCGGGTCGGCTGTTGACGCTCCACCCAGTTTGAGCGTTCCCCTCGCTTGGTGCGCCCGCTAGGATGCGTGCCGCGAGCATTCGAACGAAAGTATCCACCCCATGAAGATCACGATCATCGGCACCGGTTATGTCGGTCTCGTCACCGGCGCTTGCCTGGCCGAGATGGGCAACCATGTGCTGTGCCTGGACATCGACGACAAGAAAGTGCGCTTGCTCGAATCGGGCGTCATGCCGATCCATGAAGAGGGCCTGGCGGAAGTGGCGCAGCGCAACGCGGCGGCGGGCCGGTTGCAGTACACCACCGATCTGGCACGTGCGGTTGCGCATGGCACGCTGCTGTTCATCGCGGTGGGAACCCCACCGGGCGAGGACGGCTCTGCCGATCTCCAGTATGTGCTTGCTGCTGCGCGCGACATTGGCCGCCTGATGACCGACTACAAGGTGGTGATCGACAAGAGCACCGTGCCGGTGGGCACCGGCGACAAGGTGAAGGAAGTGATTGCCGAAGAGCTTAGCAAAGCGAGACGTGCGCGTGGACTTCGCCGTGGTCTCGAACCCCGAGTTCCTCAAGGAAGGCGCTGCGGTGGCCGATTTCATGCGGCCCGACCGTGTGGTGATCGGCGCCGACGACGAGCGGGCCATCCTGCTGATGCGCTCTCTCTACGCGCCCTTCGTTCGCAACCGGGACCGTGTGCTGATGATGGACGTGCGCAGCGCCGAATTCACCAAGTACGCCGCCAACTCGATGCTGGCCACGCGCATCAGTTTCATGAACGAGCTGTCGCGCGTCGCCGAACGCGTGGGCGCCGACATCGAGCAGGTGCGCCTGGGCATCGGCTCCGACCCGCGTATCGGCTCGCAGTTTCTCTATCCCGGCATCGGCTACGGCGGCTCTTGTTTTCCGAAGGATGTGAAGGCGCTGGTGCAGTCGGCGTCGGAGGTTGGAGTCCAGTTGCAGCTGCTGCGCGCCGTTGAGGCGGTCAACGAGCAGCAGAAATTGGTGCTCGTCGACAAAGTGGTGCAGCGCCTGGGCGCCGATCTCTCCGGCAAGACATTGGCGCTGTGGGGCTTGGCGTTCAAACCAAAGACCGACGACATGCGCGAAGCACCATCGCTGACGCTCGTGCGCGAACTGTCGCGCCGAGGTGCGCGGATTCGCGCCTACGACCCGGTTGCGGCCACGGAGGCGCGTCGCTTGCTTGGATGACTTGAGCGGCTTGTCGATTGCCGAGACGGCCGAGGACACGTTGCGCGGCGCCGACGCGCTGCTGATCGCGACGGAGTGGAAAGAATTCCGCACGCCTGATTTCGAGTCGATGCGTCGAGACGCTGAAGACACCGCTGGTCTTCGACGGCCGCAACCTCTACGAGCCCGCACTGATGGCGAGCTTTGGGTTCGAGTACCACTCGATCGGCCGGTCCGCGTCGCGCCCGGTTGCTTCGTAGCGACCCCTGCTGTTCACAGCGCCGTCAATGCGCACGCAGTAACCGCACGCCACACGCGCACCGCGCGATTAGGGGGATAGGGGCACTTCATCGGCCTTCGTGCCTCTTCGTGCCGGGGCATCCGCTACGCTAGTGCAACCTGTTGACTACGAGAGTGCGATGAGTTCGCTGTTCCTGGACAACCTGGGCGCTCACCTCGCGCTTTTCTCCGCTCTGCATTCGCTCGAGCCGGCTGTGCGCGCAGCCGGTGAGCAAGTGGCGTCTTGCCTTCGCGACGGCGGCAAGCTCATGCTGTGCGGCAATGGCGGCTCAGCGGCAGACAGCCAACACATTGCAGCTGAATTCACTGGGCGATTCATCCACGACCGCCGCCCGCTCGCGGCGATTGCGCTGACCACCGACACCTCTGCGCTGACCTGCATCGCCAACGACTACAGTTTTGACGAGGTGTTCGCTCGTCAGGTCGAGGCGCTCGGGAGGGCGGGCGATTGCCTTCTGGCCATTTCGACGTCGGGCAACTCGCCCAACGTCGTCAGGGCCGCGGAGGCGGCCAAGCGTGCCGGGGTCGTCGTGATCGGGCTGCTCGGCCGCGACGGCGGGACGGCTGGCATCGATGTGCGATCTGCCGATCATCGTGCCGGAGAACAGCACGGCGCGGATCCAGGAAGCGCACATCTTCATCGGCCACACGATTTGCGGCCTGACGGAGCAGGCCCTGGGTCTGGCGCGTTCGGCATGAATCCAAGTCGGGAGCGATTGGCTGCCAGCCGCGTGCTCGTCGTTGGCGACGCGATGCTCGACCGCTATTGGTTCGGCGCGGTGGAACGCATCTCACCCGAGGCGCCCGTGCCCGTCGTTCGCGTCGAGCGCGAGGAAGAGCGGCTGGGTGGCGCCGCCAACGTGGCGCTGAACGTGCGCAGCCTCGGCTCGCAGGTGGCGCTGATGTCGGTGATCGGCGACGACACACGAAGGCGCGCGAATGCTGGGCTTGTTGGCGCGCGCCGGCGTGCGGGCCCGCGTCAGCACGGATGCGAGGCTGCGCACCATCGTCAAGCTGCGCGTCATCGGCCGCGCGCAGCAGTTGTTGCGGGTCGATTTCGACCAGGCGCCGCCGCAGACCTCGCTGGTGGACCTGCTCGGCGCCTTCGAGCAAGAGATCCGCGTCGTGCGATGCGGTGCTGTTCTCCGACTACGCCAAAGGCGGCCTGTCGCATCTGCCGCGAATGATCGAGCTGGCGCGGGCGGCCGGCAAGCCGGTGCTGGTGGATCCCAAGGGCAACGACTACGAGCGTTATCGCGGGGCCAGCGTCATCACCCCCAATCGCGCCGAACTGGCGCAAGCGGTCGGCGGCTGGTCGGATGAAGAGACGCTGAAGAAACGCGCCTTCGCGCTCAGAAAGCAGATCGGCGTCGCGGCCCTGCTGGTGACACGCGCCGAGGAAGGCATGACGCTGTTCGACGGACGTGGGGCGCTGCATGTGCCAACGCAGGCGCAAGAGGTCTTCGACGTCACCGGCGCCGGCGACACCGTGATCGCCACGCTCGGCGGCGATGCTGGCCGCCGGCGTCAAGCTGCGCTCTGCGGTGGCGCACGCCAACAAGGCGGCCGGCATCGTCGTCAGCCGTTCGGTACCGCCAGCGTGACCTACGAGGAGTTGTTCGAGTGAAGGTGGTGGTCACGGGCGCGGCCGGGTTCATCGGCTCGAACCTGGTGCATGGGCTCAATGCGCGCGGTATCGACGACATTCTTGCCGTCGACGATCTTACCGACGGCAGCAAGCACCTGAACCTGGCGGGCGCGTCGATCGCCGACTACGTCGATCACGAAGAGTTCTACGGCCGCTTCGAGCGCGGCGAGTTCGGACGCATCGACATCGTCTTCCATCAGGGTGCGTGCTCCGACACGATGGTGCACGACGGGCGCTTCATGATGCAGGCCAACTACCGCTGCTCGAAGCGTCTGCTCGACGCCTGCCTGGCGCAGGGCACGCGGCTGGTGTATGCGTCTTCCGCCGCGGTCTATGGCGCGAGCACCGCGTTTCGCGAGGAGCCGGCGTGCGAGCAGCCACTGAACGTCTACGGCTGGTCCAAGCTGCTGTTCGACCAAGTGGTGCGCCGCGCGCTGCCGCGCTCGACACAGCAGGTCGCGGGGCTGCGCTACTTCAACGTCTATGGGCCGCGAGAGCAGCACAAGGGGCGTATGGCCTCGGTGGCGTTTCATCAGCATGGCCAGTTGGCGCGCGAAGGCCACGTCAATCTGTTCGGCGCCTACGGCGGCTACGTGCGGCGAGCAGCAGCGCGATTTTGTTTTCGTCGATGACGTGGTGGCCGTCAACCTGTGGCTACTCGACCAGGCGAGGGCAGCGGCATCTTCAACGTCGGCAGCGGCCGTGCGCAGCCGTTCAACGATGTCGCGCAGGCCGTCGTCAACGCCGGCCGTGCCGGCGCCGCCTTGCCGACGCTGACGTTGTCGCGCAGGTGGAGCAAGGGTTGGTGCGCTATGTCGATTTCCCGGCGGCCCTGATCGGCAAGTACCAATGCCA
>CAVTWT010000012.1:0-228285 GCA_963738425.1 uncultured beta proteobacterium
GCGGTCACGGCCGCTCGTGCAGGAACCACTCCCCGTGCCCGACCAATCCCAAAGCGTAGTGCCGCAGGGGAATTCCCGGCAGCAGCGTCGTGCAGGGTGCTGCCAGTTCGTGCTCTCGCGCCAATGGCAGCGCGGCGTCGATGTCCGCAGGTGGCCGCTCGACGACGAACTCCAGCATCGTTCCGTAGTGGGCGAACAGTTCAGCGCCATGGCGTTCGCGCCAGGCGTGAAGCAAGCGGATGAAGCCCTCCACCGTGCCGCGGTCGATGCCGTACCAGTGCATGTAGGCCAGCGCATGCTCGCTGTGCGGTGTGGGCAGCAGCACGAGCCAGGCGTTGTCCGGCGCGAAACCTTCCTGCCGTCCCAGCGCCGGGTCGGCCACGCCGTGCTGCGCCTCCTGCTGGGCCAACCAGCGCTCGAAACGCAGGCGATCGCCGCCGCACTCGCGCCAGGCCTCGTCGAACCCATCGAGCGGCACACCGGCGCGGCTCAGTTCGTCTCGCCATGCGAGCAGGCGGCTCTCGTCATCGCCATCGTCGCCGTCGCGCTGGGCCAGTTCGGCGAGGAACGTTTCGGCGTCAACCGACTGCGACGTGGCGATGTACGAGCGCGGCGACACGTCGTCACGCGCTGGTCCCTGCTCGTAGGCAAAGCGCCCGAAGAGCTCGTCGCTCAACGCGCTCGGGTCCGATGAGTCGGCCGGCGCGGACCACAGCGTGGTCACCAGCGGCCAGCGTCCCGTGTGTGCCAAGCGCGCTCGGGCCTCCTGCCAGAGCTGCTTTCGGTTCAGGACCGGGATCGACGAGACCCAGGCGATCTCATCGCTGCCTGGCACCGGGACGCCGAGCCACTGCAGGGCCTGCAACGGTGTGCCTTGCAGGCTGAGCATCAAGGCCTCGCGCGTCGTCGTCGCAAGCGTTGCCTGTGCTGTCGGCGCGGCGCTCGGCGCTGCTGTCATCCGGCGCGAATCCAGTGCCGCCCTCCAGTCGCGCGCCGCCTGCGCGTCAACCTGCACCGTCTGCGCCAGCTTGCCCGCACACAGAAAGCGCCTGACGGACGGCACGGGAGACAAGTCGATCATGCGAGCACGGGCTTGCGCGTCCTGCCGCAGCCACGCGCTTGCGACCTCCGCTGCGGCGCTGTCACGGCCTTCTTCGACGAGCAGCAGCCAGCACGGCAGGAAGACCGGCTCGAGATAGCCGCCGGCGAAACCCGTGGCCTGCAGGTAGCCCGCGGTGGCGCGTGCGATGTCCAGCGTGTCGATGCCTTCGGCCGCAGGCGCGATGTCGATGCCGCCTGCCCCCTGCAGCGTGCCCAGCAGGGCCGCCACTTGATCGGCAGGCAGGCCCAGCGCCGCGAGGTCCTCCGCCGAAGGGGCGTCCATCGCGGCGGTCGAGCAGCCAAAGCGCTGCGCGACCCGCGCCTTGAGCACGAACTCCGCGTCGACGCAGAACGCACCGAAGGCCAGATGCGGCCGGGGGTCCGCGCCTTGGCCGCAGCCGGTCTGCCAGCGTGGCCAGAAAGTTGGGCGACCAGTCCGCACCGGCCGGCTTCTGCTGGTTGCGGCCGACACGGGCCAGCGACCGCACCTGTCCTTCCGCCTCCTGTTCGGCCCAGTCCGTCAGTTGCTCGAGCGACATCGCGGGCTGGTCGCCGACGCAGGGCACGCCTGCCCCGCCATCAGGCACACCGGCGGCAGCAGGCGTTGCAGTTGATGCACGAGGGCGCCGTGTGCCGGCAGGCGCCACGGCCCGGGTTGCAGCAGCAGCCCCAATGCCTCACGCGCCACACCTGCGAAGCCAGCCAGCGCCACGAGTTGTGCATTGCCCATCAGCTCGCCGAGGGCGCGGTCGAGTTTGTCATCGTGCACAGCGGCCGTCGTCAACATGAGCATCCTCCCGACCGACAGAATACGTGGGCGCCCCGGCCGTCAGGGCCGGTACTCGATGCGCCGCGTCTGCACCGACATCGGCCGGCGCTGGCCGTCCGGCCGCAGCATCGTCATGCGCTGCTCGACCCAGTGGCCGCGCTCGTCGGCCTTGACTTCGTTGTCCAGGTCGCCGCCGTGCAGGCCGCACGGCGCACTGCCCCGCACGCCCTCGTGGCGCACGGCCACCGGTGGGCCTGAGGAGTGGTGGGCCATGCGCCGGGTGCACACCGTCTGGCCGGCTGCATCGATCTCGCGCTCGACCGCGATGCGGCCGGCCGCGTCGTACTCGGTCTGCGACTCGCTGTGTTGCGTGCCGCGCACCTGCCGGCGCAGCGTCGGCAGCTCGGGCGCTTCAACGCGGCGCAGCTCCTGCGGCGTGCGCACGCGGTAGTGCGTCGTGTGTTCGTAGCGGCCGGCGCCGTCGCGCGCGAGGGCGAAGCCGGTCGTCGTGTGCACCGCTTCGGTGGGGTTCGGATAGGCGATGGTCGTCTCATGCCGGTCCAAGGCATCGGTGACGCGGATGCGCACCGGCCGTTCCTGCGTGTCGAACTCGATGGTCTTGCCGAAGAGCTTGCCGCTGCCGTGCTGGCGCCGCTCGAGCGTGCCGTCGCGGCGGTAGCGCCAGGTCTCGCGCTGGCGGCTGCCGGTGCCGCTGTCGGCCACGCGCTCCACCGGTCGGCCGGATGCGTCGTAGCGCCAGGTGGTGCGCGCGACGACGGCGCCGGTGCGCTCGGTCTGCTCGACGGGCCGGCCGGCGGCGTCGTAGCGGCGCGTCAGGGCCGGCGTGGCCTGGCCGTCCTCGTCGATGCGCTGCAGGCGCCCGGCTTCGTAGACATAGCGCAGGCTGCGTTGGCGGCGCGATTCGCCACGGCGGTCCTCGTCGAGCACCAGGCGCGCTTACGCGACCGTCGGGTGCCTCGAACTCGAATTGGATCTCGCGCGTGCTGATCACTTCGCCGGCGGCCGACAGCGGGTTGAGCAGCTGCTGCGTTGCGCTCACGCGCGCCACCTGGCCGGGCGGCAGTCCATACAACACGTCCTGCCACGCCGGATCGGTCCACGGGTCCAGCGGCGGCGTCTGCGCGCGCGCCACCGCAGCGCACAGGAGCAACAGCAGCAGCGCGGACTTCATCACGATGCGGCCGGCCTAAGGCAACGCTGAAGAAGTCCCCGCGGATGCGCGCGCTCTGGTTTGGGATGGGCTGCAAGGCGCAAACCGCAGCGATACCCGAAGGTATCGCGAGGATTTGCAACGCAGCAGACCGCCCAAAGCAGAGATGCGCGCGCCGCGAGGGACTTTTTCAGCGTTGCCCTAAGCCGGCGCATGCCACCCCGCATCCACCCACAGCTCCCCGCTCACCGCCGCGTTGGCGAGCATGAAGCAGATCGCATCGGCAATCTCCGCGGGCTGGATCAGCCGCCCGAGCTGCGTGTACGGCAGGATGTTCTTGGCCACGTAGTCGTCGCCCATCGCGCGCACCATCGGCGTGTCGGTGAAGCCGGGGTGGATGACGCTGCAGCGCACGCCGTAGTACATGGCCTCTTTCATGATCGTCGCCGCCGCGCCTTCGAGGCCGGCCTTGGTGCTGGCGTACGAGATCTGGCCGCGGTTGCCCTGCGACGAGATCGAGCCGATGAAGACCACCGAGCCCTGGATGCCTTCGTCGGGCACCCAGCGCTTCTTCTCATTTGCGGCGCGCTGCTCGGCGATGCGGCCGATCATCTCCAGCGCCCAGTACACCGGCGCGATCAGGTTGACGTCGACGACGAGTTTGAACAGCTCCTGCGGGTAGATGCGCGCCTTGCCGGTGGCCTTGTCGATGCGCACCGCCAGGTCGTCGCGCGTGATGCCTGCGGCCGGCACGCACAGCGACACCGGGCCGTGGCTGCGCTCGATGCTGTCGAACACCGAAGCGCGAAAGGCCGCGTCGCTGGCGTCGCCGCGAAACGGCACGGCAAAGACGCGCCCGGCCTCGGCGTTGAGCGCGGCCGCCACCTCGTCGACGGCCTCGTTCATGTCCACGAGCGCCACTGCCTTGGCGCCGCGCTTGGCCATCGCCTGCGCCACCGCGCGGCCGATGCCGCTGGCGCCGCCGGTGATGGCGGCCACCTTGTTCGAAAATTCCATGTCTCCTCCGCCGTCGAGTGCGGCGCAGCATAGCGCCGCTCGGTCGCAGTGAATCAGTCGGCGGGCCAGGCCGCGCCGTCGAGCAGGCGGATCGTCACCGGCCCCAGTTGCTCCGGCTCGAACAGCCGCGCGTTCACGCCCATGCGGCTGCCCGGCACGCGCACGATGCGCTCCCAGTTGACGACGCAGCCGCAGGTCTTGCAGCGCACGAAGCGCAGCGCCTGGCGCCCCCAGCTGTAGGCCTCGGTCGCGCCCGCCGGCGCCTGCACGCTGACGGTGTCTTCCTTGTAGTAGGCCCAGAGCACGCCGTAGCGGCGGCAGATCGAGCAGTTGCAGTTGGTGATCGTGCGCGGCCGGCGCGGGATGGTCACGCGCACGGTGCCGCAGTGGCAGGTGGTGGAGATCAAGGCAGGTGACTCACGGCAGGATGCTCGCGGGCAAGGATAGCGTTCACGCGGGCCACCCCACGCCTGCGAGCAACCCTAGCGCCGAGCCGGTCGCGACCGCACCTGCTCCACCTCGGGCCGGATCAGCCGCGTACGCACCGGGCCGAACAGCGTCGCGAAGGCCACGTCGCCGGCTCGCGGCCGACGGCGAAGCGCACCGGTCTTGCGGCTCGGCCAGGCCGGTGGGATCGAACAGTTCCCAGCGGCCGCCGACGAAGGCCTCGAACACGGCGTGGAAATCTGGCGGCGGCGCGTCGAAGCGCGCGTAGCCCACGGCCAGCCGCCGGGGATGTTGGGCGCGGCAAAGGCCACGCCCAGGTGCGCGAAGTCGCGGCACACGCCGGCGCGCTGCAGGAAGACGTCGCAGGCGGTGGTGGTGGTGTTGGAGGAGCCGAGGCGGTACTCGATGTGCTCATGGATCAGTCGTTCACCGCCTCACGCGCGCGTAGCCCGGCTCGACGCTGCCGAACATGCGCGTCGCGGCCGACGCCAGGCGGTCGGACTCGCAGTAGCGCGTGGGCATGACGTAGGTCAGCACCTCGTGCGGCAGCGCGTCGATCGGCAGCTCCATGGCTGCGGTGTCGGGCGGCGGCCGGTTGAGCCGCACGCGCGCGCGGTAGCGCAACGTCAGCGGCCCGGCCGAGGCCTTCACGCGCAGTGTGCGGTGGCCGAGCGTGGGGTCGGTGTGCAGCGTGCTGTCAACCGTAGGCGTCAGGCGCAGCGACTCCTCGACCACCGCCTGATCCATGCCGTCCAGCGCATGCAGGATGAACAGAAAGTGCGTGTCGTCGAGCAGCGTGTACGACAGCTTGCAGTCGACGTTGAACAGTTTGGCCCGTGGGGCGCGGACGGAGGCGGGGGCAGCGGTGGTGGCCATGCGGGTGCAATCGTGCGAGCGCAAAACATCGTAGTCTGAGCCGCGTGGCCGCAGGGCGTGCAGTGCGCCGCCGCGTCGCAGCGTAGGCCACTTCCGACACATCCCGCGCGGGCCGTCTCAAGGGGTCTCGAACGCGGGGCTCTCGAACACCTGAATGATCCCTTGCCACAGCCCAGGTGAGCTCGTGCTCGTCGTAGCGGCCGGCGGTGTACGCGTCCACCGTCGTGCGCCAGAAGGCCTGCGCGGCAACGTTGCGCGGCATCTGACCGACTTCCCAGCGGCCGGGCAAGGCCGCGAACACCGCGTGGGCCAGCACGCGCCCGGCACCCTGACGCCGGTACTTCTTCAGAACGAAGAACTGGTCCATCCACCAGCCGTCCGTTCCGACTCGAACCCGCCGGTCCACGAGCGCAAAGCCGGCATAGCGGTCGGCGGCAAGCGCTACGAAGGGAAAGCAGCCTTCTGCTTGCCAGTACCGATCGAGGTCGTAGCCGTACTCGCCGTGGCTGTCGAGGTCCTGGTCCCAGACGTCGGACAGGTCGTGCTGGTAGAGCTCCAGCATGCGCTGGAGCGGCAGCCGATCGGCCGTCGTTGCGCGGCGCACGCCGAAGGCGCTCGACGTCACCGTGAGCGCACCATCACATCAGCCCGCACGCCGCGAGGATCGCCTTTACCCGCGCCACGCCGTCATCCGTCAGCACCCGGTTCGGTTTGGCCATCTCGCGCCGCTCGATCAGGCCCATCATCTGCATCGCGGTCTTGAAGCCGCCGACGCCGGACGCGCCCATGCTGGTGTGCGGCAGGCCCTGGAAGACGATCTGAAACAGTTGGACCAGTCGCTCCTGTTCGCGCCGCGCTGCCGGCCAGTCACCACGCTTCGCCGCGTCGTACAGGCGCACATAAGCCGCGGGGTCGACGTTGCCCAGGCCGGGCACGCAGCCGTCGGCGCCACCGAGCAGCACGCCATCGACCACGATCTCGCTGCCGGTCAAGATGAAGAACGCTGCGTTGTCGCCGTCGGCATCGCGCTCGCTCATCACCATGCGCAGGTTGCCGTCGTCGCCGCTGCTGTCCTTCAAACCGCAGGCGATGCGTTTGCGGCGCAGCTCGGCCACGGTGGCGCGTTCGAGCTTGACGTGCACGCACACCGGAATGTCGTAGGCGATCACCGGCAGATCGACCGCGTCGCGCACGTACGCGAAGTGGTCGAGCGTCTCGCCCTGGCTGGTGCGCGTGTAGTACGGCGCGGTCAGCACCAGGCCTTGCGCGCCGAGCGCCTTGGCCTGGCGGGCGTGGGCGATGCAGTGGTCGGTGGTCGCGTCGAGCACGCCGGCCACCACCGGCACGCGGCCGGCCGCTTCGTCGACGATGGTCTCGATCACGGAGGCCCGCTGCGATGGATCGAGGAACACGCACTCGCTGGTGCTGCCCAGCGCGAACAAACCGTGCACGCCGCCGTCGAGCAAATGGCGCACGACGCGCCGCAGGCTTTTCGTGTCGATGCCGCCGTCAGCGGAGTAGGGCGTGACGACGGGCGGCACGATGCCGTGCAGGTTCAGCGGGTTCGACATGGCGTGGGCAGCAGGCAGGCGTTGTGGGCGCCGCGATGCTACCCGCCCGCGTGCGGCGCCCCGTCAGGCCTTCAGGCCGACGATCTCCTTGAAGCCGCCCCAGAACATGCGCTTGCCGTCGAAGGGCATCGACTTCGGGTTCATGTCGGCCATCGCCGGATCGGCCATCACCTTCTTGTTGACGGCGTCGCGGTGGCGGCGCGACTTGTAGACGATCCACGAGAAGACCACCACCTCGGTCGGCTTCAACTTCACCGCCTGCGGAAACGAGGTCAGCTTGCCGGGCTTCACATCGTCGGCCACGCACTCGTGCGCTTCGAGCGCGCCGTACTTGATCCACAGCGCGTCGTACTTGCGTGCCATGCGGCGGTAGGCCGCCAGGTTCTTCTTCGGCACCGGGATCACGAAACCATCGACATAAACGCTCATGACTTGCCTCCTTCAGGCAGGGTGTTGTGCACGCGGTCGAGCAGCAGCTCGCGCTCGCGTGCGTTGCGGGTCAGGTCGGCCGCACGTTGCCACATCGCGCGCGCCTCGTCGTGGCGGCCCAGCCGCGCCAGCAGGTCGGCATGCACACTGGGCAGCAGGTGGTACTTGGCGAGTTGGGGTTGGGCTTGCAGTGCTTGCACGAGCGGCAGTGCGGCAGCGGGCCCGTGCGCCTGGCTGATGGCGACGGCGCGATTGAGCTCGACCACCGGCGACGGTTGCACCACGAGCAGCGCGTCGTAGAGCGCGCAGATGAGCGTCCAGTCGGTGTCTTGCGCGCGCGTGGCACGGGCGTGGCAGGCGGCAATCGCGGCCTGCAGCGCATAAGGCCCGAGCGTGCGCTGCTGGGCCAGGCGCTCGGCCTGGTTCAGAGCCGCCAGGCCGCGGCGGATCAGCAGGCGGTCCCAGCGCGCGCGGTCCTGCTGCATCAGCAGCACCGGCTGGCCCTTCGCATCGACGCGTGCCGCGGCGCGCGACGCCTGGATCTCGAGCAGCGCCTGCAAGCCATGCACTTCGGGCTCGGCGGGTGCCAATGCCGACAGCATGCGCGCCAGGCGCAGCGCCTCGTCGCACAAGGCCGGGCGCATCCAGTCGTCGCCGCTGGTCGCTGCATAGCCTTCGTTGAAGACGAGATAAATCACTTCGAGCACGGCCGTCAGTCGCTCCCCCAACTGTTCGCGCGGCGGCAGCTCGAACGGCACGCGCGCATCGGCCAGGCTGCGCTTGGCGCGCACGATGCGCTGCGCCATCGTCGGCTCGGGGACGAGGAAGGCGCGCGCGATCTCGTCGGTGGCGAGACCGCCGACCAGCTTCAGGGTCAGCGCCACCTGCGCGTCGCGCGACAGCACCGGGTGGCAGGCGGTGAAGACCAGGCGCAGCAGGTCGTCGCCGACCGGGTCGGCCTCGGCGGCGAGCAGCGTGTCGATCACGCTGGGCACGAACTGCGCCTCGCGCGCTTCGTCGTCGCGGGCCAGCGCTTCGTGTTCGGCCGCAGCCATCGCCCGGTGGCGAAGGTGGTCGAGCGCGCGGCGCTTGGCGGTGGTGGTGAGCCAGGCGCCGGGGTTGGACGGCACGCCGTCCTTCGGCCAATGTTCGAGCGCGGCGACGAGCGCATCGGCCGCCAGCTCCTCGGCCACGCCGACGTCGCGCGTGAGCCGCGCCACGGCGGCAATGACCTTGGCGGATTCGAGCCGCCAGACGGTGTCGATCGCACGGTGCGTGGCATCGGCGGCCGGCGGCATGGCGTCAGCGCCCGTCGTGGGCGCGTTGCGGCGCAGCGATGTCGAACTTGCTCATCTTCGTCATCGTGTTCACTGCTTCGGCGGTTTGCCGCTCATGTGAATCAACACCCAGGTGTGGCCGTCGAGATCTTCGAAGGCGTTGGAGTACATGAAGCCGTAGTCCTTGGCCTCTCGCGGTGCGGTGCCGCCGGCGGCGACGGCCTTGGTGACCAGCGTGTCCACCTGCTCGCGGCTGTCGCAGCTCAAGCAGACCCAGCCGCCGGTGCTCGTCTTCGCATCGGCGATGGGCTTGCTGGTGAAGGTGGCGAAGAACTCGCGCACCATCAGCATCGCGGACAGGTTGTCGCCGAGCACCAGCGCTGCGCCCTGGTCGCCGGTGAACTCCGGGTTGAACGAGTAGCCAAGGGCCTTGAAGAAGGCTTGCGACTTCGCCATGTCGGCGATCGGCAGATTGACGATGATTTGTTTGTGCATGAGAAATCCCTTCAGGGCTTTTCGGCCAGGGCCTTGAGGCTGGCCAGGCCGTTCTCGAATTCACTGCCAACGGTCTTGTCCATGTCGAAGAAGATCGTCATCACCTTGTTGATGTATGGCGCCGGACCATGCATCGCCCAGGTGACCTGCGACGACTTGCCGTCGGCCTGCGGCGCAATGGTGAAGTCCACCGTGTTGTGAGCCTCGAAGGGCTTCGTGAAATCGAGCCTGGCCGTCACCCGCTGCGCTGGCACCGACTCGGCGATCTGCATGCGACCGGCGCCGGCCTTCTCGCCCTGCCAGTTGTAGGCGCCACCGACACCGGCGGTGACGGCGTCGTAGGTGATGACCTGCTTCGGATCCATCTTCGCGAACGGATTCCAGGTGTTGAACTGGCGCAGGTCGTTGATCAGCGCAAACACCTTGTCCGGCGGCGCGACGATGGTGGCGCTGCGCGAGAGGCGGAAGCTGTCGGGCTTGGTGGCGGCGTAGATCAGCAGCGCCGCGATGGCCGCGGCGACGATCAGCAGGATGGTCTTCAGCATCGGTGGCCTTCAGGCGTTGGCGGGTGTGAAGTCTTCGGCCTCGAACAGTTGGCGCACTTCGATCTCGCAAGCGCTGCCGTCCGGGGTGGGGTTGGGGAAGCGCCGCGACCACTCGACCGCCTCGTCGCGCGAGCGCACCTGGATCAGCGTGTAGCCGGCGATCAGCTCCTTGGTCTCGGCAAACGGGCCGTCGAGCACGCGGCGCTCGCCGTCGGCCGCGATGGCCACGCGCCAGCCGTGGCTGCGGGCCTTGAGTCCCGCGAGGTCGAGCAGCACGCCGGCGCGTGCGAGTTCCTCGTGGAAGGCGTCCATCTCGGCGAGGCGCGAGGCCGATGGCATGACGCCGGCCTCGCTCTCGGCGGTGGCCTTGACGATGATCATGAAACGCATGGTGATGTTCTCCTTACATCAGCACGACGATCGAGGTGGGCCGATTTCGACAACCCTTGTCGCCGCCTCGGGAAATCACCAAGATTTCAGGTGAAGCAGGGTCCGGTCTCGCGCACCTCGACGGTGGCCCAGGCCGCGGCCGGGCAGCGCTCGGCCCAGCCGAGCGCTGCCTCGCGGCTCGCGCAATTCAGGAGGAAGAAGCCGCCGATCATTTCCTTGGCTTCGGCGAACGGACCGTCGAGCACGCGTGAGGCCTGGCCGTCCGGCCGTTGCAAGCGCGTCGCCGCCGTGGCCAGCGAGCTGCTGGCCATCAACACGCCGGCGCGACGCAGGTCCTCGGTGAAGTCGAGCATCTGCTGGTAGGCGGCCTGGCCGCCTTCGAGGCCGCGCGCTTCGCGTTGGCCGAGGGGTTCGACGATGAGCAGCATGTGCGGCATGGCACCGCGTTCCTTTGATGCGGTGATGATGCGAGGCGGCATTGTGTGCCCGCCGAACTTCAGAACGAAGGATTGCCGAATGCGTCAGCCTGTCGCCCTTGCCCACGCCTGCCGTCTGATCAACCACGGTCCGACCGTGCTCGTCAGCAGCGAACACGACGGCCGGCGCAACGTCATGGCCGCAGCCTGGTCGATGCCGGTCGAGTTCACGCCGCCGCGCGTGGCGGTGGTGATCGACAAGAGCACCTTCACGCGCGAGCTGGTGCTGGCCAGCGGTCGCTTCGCGCTCAACATCCCGTGCCGTGCGATCGCTGACCTGACCTACACGGTGGGCAGCACGAGTGGGCGCGAGGAAGACAAGTTCGCGCGCTACGGCATCGGCGCGTTTGCAGGGTCTGTGCTGCCGTTGCCGCTGATCGACGGCTGCGTGGCCTGGCTCGAATGCCGCCACATCCCCGAGCCGCACAGCGAGCAGGCCTACGACACCTTCTTCGGCGAAGTGGTGGCCGCGCAGGCCGACGCGCGTGTGTTCACCGCTGGCCGCTGGACCCTGCGCGACGACAACGCCGAACTGCACACGCTGCACCACCTCGGCGGTGGCCACTTCGGTGTCGTCGGCGAGGTGGTGCAGGGGCACGTGAAGACGGCTTGACGGCGACTCCGTGATATTGGAAACTGATTCCAACATGAAGGAATCAGCCGCCGCCGACTTGAACCAGCGCATCGCCCAGCGTGTGCGCGACCTGCGCGCCGCACGCGGCCTGTCGCTCGAAGCGGCGGCCACGAAGAGCGGCGTCAGCCGCTCGATGATTTCGCTGATCGAGCGTGGCGAGAGCAGTCCCACGGCGGTGGTGCTGGAGCGTCTGGCCACCGGCCTGGGCGTGGCGTTGGCCTCGCTGTTCGACGCACCGAAGCCGCTGCCCACCCCGCTGGCGCGCGCCAAGGATCAGCCGCCGTGGCGCGACCCGCAGTCGGGCTATGTGCGGCGCAACGTCTCACCAAGTGGCGCGGGCTCGCCGATCCAGATCGTCGAGGTGCTGTTCCCAGCGGGCGCGCGCGTGGCCTACGAGACCGGGCCGCGCGAACCGCGCGTGCATCAGCAGATCTGGGTGCAGGAAGGATCGATCGACGTCACGGTCGGCGACGAGCGTCATCGTCTGCAGGCCGGTGACTGCCTGGCGCTCGTGCTCGACCGGCCGCTGATGTATCACAACCCGACGCGCAAGGCGGCGCGTTACGCCGTCGTGCTCTGCAGCGAGGCCTTCAGATGACCACCCTGCATCGATTGACGACCGTCAGCGACGCCCAGGTGGAGGAACTCGCGGCACTGCTGATCGACTGCGTCGAAGGCGGCGCGTCGGTGAGCTTCATGCTGCCGATGACGCTGCCGCGTGCGCACGCGTTCTGGCAATCCGTCGCCGAGGGCGTGCACCAGGGCGAACGCGCGCTGCTCGTCGCCGTCGATGAGCAGCGCGCGATTGTCGGCACCGTGCAACTCGTGCTCGACCAGCCCGAGAACCAGCCGCACCGCGCCGACCTGGCCAAGATGCTCGTCCACCGCCGCGCGCGCCGCCAGGGCCTCGGTGAACAACTGATGCGAGCGGCGGAAGCCACCGCTCGCGAGTGTGGCAAGACGCTGCTCGTGCTCGACACCGTGACCGGCGGCGACGCCGAGCGTCTGTACACGCGCCTGGGCTGGCAGCGCGTCGGTGTGATTCCGGACTACGCGCTGTGGCCGCAAGGCGGCTTGTGCGCGACGACGATCTTCTACCGCCGGATCGGAGCTCAGCGCACCGGCACGTAAAGCGTCTGCACCAACTGCTCGACGAGCGCGCGGCCCATGCGCTCGCTGGCCTCGAGCGAGCTGCGGAAGTGGATGCCGCCCCAGATGCGCACCAGACGGTGCTCGTCGGCCAGTGCGCTGGCGCTGGCGAACGGGCGTGTCAGCTTCGCGTCGGCGCTGTCAATGACCGTGAACGGTCCGGCGTTTCGCTCGCCGAATGCGTGGATCAGCAGCGCCGAAGCGGTGCCGGCGATGATGGCCGCCTGCGACGGGTACTCGGGGTGCATCGGCGTCGCGTTGAGCGGTGTCCAGCCGGCGTCGCGTTCGGTGGCTGGGTTGTTGTCCTGGTCGCCGTTGCGGATGGCGGTGACCGGGCGCCAGAAGTTGTAGTGGAACTTGGCATCCCAGTCGACGATGAAGGTGTTGGCGATGCCCAGGCTGAGCAGCGCGAACAGGCGCGCGTTGTCGGCGAGGTTCAAGGGTCGTGCGGCGGCGAGCTGGCGTGCGGCCTGGTGCCAGGACAACCCGAGATTGGACTGCGACCAGAATTTGACCGCATCGGTTTGCGCCGCCGTGCGCTGCGCGCTGCGCACGCCACCGAGGTCCTTGGTCTCGTTGTAGTCGCGCGCGTACTCGGCGCTGGCCAGGGCCGGCGGCGGGCCGGGGCGGAAGCGGTCGGCCTTGTCGAAGCCCCACGGCTTGGCGCGCGCGTACTGCGCCGTCAGCGGCGGCGTCGTCGGTACCCAGATGCCTGGCGTGGTCAGCGGGCGGTAGGTGTCGGGCACGGCGGTGTCGTCGTTGGCGCGGTCGGCCAGCACCGCGGCCGCGGCGTCGTCGCCGAGCTTGATCGCTGCTTCTTTGGCGGGGCCGTCGGCAACAGCCGCAATCGCCGCCGCATGGGCGGCGTCGATCTTTGCTTTCTGCGCTGGCAGCAGCGCCAGCAGCGCGCTGCGCGCCGCAGCAGACGCCGCCACCTCGGCCGACGCCGAGGGCTGCAGCGCGCCCTTGTAGGCATAGCGTGTGTAGCGGTTGTTGACCGCGTTCACCGCATCGGCCATCGACACATGCACGATGGCCAGCGCCCGCGCGCCCGGCGCGCCGCCGACGTTGGCGGCGTTCATCACGTCGAAGGCGGCGACGTTCCAGTCGGTGACGACGTCGGCTCGCGCGGGAGCGGGCAAGCGTGGCGGCAAGGACGGCGGCAACGCAGCCGAGGGTGGCGAGGGTTCTCATGACGGGTTTCTCCTGGACGGACCGCAACGTTCGATCGAACTGCACTCGCGCGTGGCTTGCGGCCAGGAGCCGGGGCGGTCCGGCTGGAGGTCGGTGGCCTGTTGCGCACCGGGGGTGGACGGTCCTCGGCACGACCGGCCCTTCCTGCATGCAGCGTACAGCCGTGGCGCGGCGCGCCCCACCCCTAGGATCGCGTTCACCCACGCGCGCGCTACGATGATTCGCTTTGCATGAGACCCCACGCGCCATGGCCACACCGTCGATCGAGCGTTCCGGCGCGCTGAAGTCCCCCGCGCCTGGGCTCGCGACCCTGCACACCTTGGCCAATGGCGTGCGCATCGTTGCGCTGCCTACAACGGCGCTGGCCACCAGCACCGTGGCGGTGTTCATCCGCAGCGGCAGCGCGCACGAGCCGAAGCTCGTCAACGGCATCAGCCATGTCGTCGAGCACATGCTGTTCAAGGGCACGGCGACACGCGATGCGCGGCGCATCAACCTCGATGCCGAAGTGCTCGGCGCCGATGTCAACGCGCACACCGACCGCGACCACACCGCGTTCTACATGCGCGGCCTGCCCGAGCACAGCGGCGAGTTCGCTCGCATGCTGGCGGACCTCATCCTGCAGCCGAGCTTTCCCGAAGACGAACTCGAGCGCGAGCGCCAGGTGCTGCTGCAGGAGCTGGCCGAAGATGAGGACGACCCGGTGTCTTCCGCCTACAAGCTGTTCGACGCCGCATGCTGGGGGCTGCATCCCGCCGCGATGCCGGTGATCGGCACGCGCACGCGTGTCGAGCGCCTGACGCGCGATGACCTCGTGCAGTACGTGCAGCGCCAATACAGCGGCGCCAATGTCGTCGTCGGCGCGGCCGGGCCGATCGATGGCGACGCGTTCGTGCGCGAATGCGAAGCGGCGTTCGGCGCGCTGCCGGCAGGGGCGCCGAATGTGATTGAAGCGCCGGCCTACGTCGGCGGTGTGCGCACACGCGCGCAGGCCGGATCGAGCCAATCGCATGCCGTGCTCGGCGGTGTGCTGACGCCGCGCCGTGAGGCCACGGTGCACGATGAAGCCGCTGCGGCGCTCGCCGCCGCCGTGATCGGCGAAGGCATGAGCTCGCCGCTGCTGCACGAGCTGCGCGAGCAGCGCGCGCTGGCCTACCACGTCAGCGCGTCGGCTGAAGCGATGGACATGTGCGGCCAGTTCATCATCGAAGCGTCGATGGCGCCAGAGCGCTTCGACGAATGCCTGGAGGCTGTGCTCGCGCTGCTGACGCAACATGCTGAACGCATCGACCCGCAGGATCTGGCCCGCGCCCGCCGCCAGCTCGCCGTGCGCCGCCTTCGCACACTGGAAAAGCCGCTGCGGCAGATCGAAGACGCCGCGCTCGACCTCTTTGCACATGGCCGCATGCGCGCGCACGACGAGCGGCTGGCCGCGCTCGACGCCGTCGAAAGCAGTGCAGTGCGCGGCGTCTTCGAGCGTTTGCTCGGCGCGGGCTTGTCGCTGGCGCTGACGGGCAGCGTCAAACGCGCCGCGGGGCAGCAGGCGCGCGAGAAGCTGGAAGCCGTTCGGGCTTAGGCAATCTCGGCAACGGCGCGCGACGCCGCGCGGCTCCACACCGCGCCGCCTTGCGAGTGCTCGAGTTCGCGGCAGCTGTCGACGAGCTTGATCACATGATCGTCGTCGCTCGCGATCGCACGCGCGGCGATCTCGGTCCACGGCAGCACGCTGACCTGCAGCGGTGCGCCCTTGTTGTCACGTGGCAGCGTCGCCCACGCGGCGGCCGCTGCGCCGGCATAGTGGCGCAGCGCCGTCAGGCGGTCCTCGGCGTGCAGCCACGGCAGCAGCACGCTCATCGCATGCGCGCTCGTCACCAGGTGCAGCACGGTGAACTCGGCGCGTGCGGCGTAGCGCTCGGCGGCGAGCATGGCCAGCCGCGGCAGCGTGATGTGCGCATCGACACGCCAGCGCGCGAGCGCCGGGGCAAAGCGCGGGTGTGCAGCGGCCTGCGCCATCCTTTGCGCGATCAAGGGGTCGTCGCGCAACTCGCCTGCCCAATCCAGCGTATTCAGCACCGCGGCGGTGTCGGCGTTGCTGCCCTCGCCGTCGGCCGCGCCGCAGGCGAACCAGCGGCACGACCAATACGCCAGCGCATCGGCCAGCTCCTCGGCGTGGTTGGCGGCCAGCGCGTAGGCCGCGCGCAGCGGCCCATGAAACGCCGCCGCACCCGCGCCTTGCATCAATGTCGGCAGCGCCTGGGAGAGCACGTCGGCTGCGCCTTCGGTGTCGATCCACTCGCGCCACAGGGCGCGGTACGCCGGCCAAGCGCGAGGTTGGCCCAAAAGCGCTCGCCACGCCTCGCCTGCGGGCCAGGCCTCGGCTGGCGGGGCGGCGTGCAGCTTCTGTGCGTAGCGTTCGGCAAACGCCGCCAGGCGCTCGTCGCTCGCGCCGAGCCGCGCCAGCGCCGTCAGCGCCATCGGCAAGTGGTTGGACAGGCTGCTGCCGTACTCGGCATCCCAGCGCGCGGCCTGAAGGAGTTGAGTGCGGAGCGCAGCGGATTCGATGGTCACCATGACCCTGACCATAGCCGACACCGCATCCGGCGATGTCCGGCGTGCGTAGGTAGGATCGCGCGCTTTGATCTTGTCGATGCTCTTCATGCCCTTGCCCCGCCTCATGCTGCTGTTGTGCCTCGCGCTTGCCGCGCAGAGCGCGCGCGCCGCACCTTTCACGCCCACCGACGACCAACAGGTCCTCGAACGCGTGCCGGTGCGCGCCGGCAACCCGCGTGCGCGCGAGCTGCAGGCACTGCGCGCGGCCGTGCAGCGCGAGCCGCGCAATGCCGACGCGGCGGCGCAACTGGCGCGGCGCTGGGTGGAGGACGCGCTGGCCGATGGCGATCCGCGCTTCGTCGGCTATGCCCAGGCCGCGTTGACGCCGTGGTGGGGCGATGCGGCGCCACCTCCGGCGGTGCGTGTGCAGCGCGCGGTGGTGCACCAGTACGAACACCGTTTTGCCGAGGCGCTGGCCGACTTGTCGGCGGTCACCACGGCCGAGCCGGAGAACGCCGAGGCGTGGGCCTGGCAGGCCGCGATTCACATGGTGCGTGCCGACTACAGCGCGGCACGAAGCGCGTGCCAGGCGCTGGCGCCGCTGGCGACGCTGCTCACGGCCACGGCCTGTGAAGCGTATGCCGATTCCCTGACCGGTGCCGCCACACCAGCGGCGAGTGAACTCGGCGATGCGCTGGCGCTGGCCGGCGAAGACACCTCGCGCGAAGAGCGCGTCTGGGCGCTGACACGCCTGGCGGAAATCGAAGAACGGCGCGGCGAGTTCGCAGCCGCCGAGCGCGGATTTCGCGAAGCGCTGGCGCTGAACGTTGCCGATGTGTACTTGCTGTCGGCTTATGCCGACTTCCTGCTCGGCCGTGGACGCGCTGCCGACGTGCTGACACTGCTCAAGGACCGCGGCCGCGCCGACGTGCTGCTGCTGCGCCTGGCGCTCGCCGCAAAAGCCGCGAACGATTCGCGTGCCGCGACATGGACCCATGAGTTGTCGGCCCGCTTCGACGCCGCACGCGCCCGTGGCGACCGTACGCACGAGAAAGAAGAATCACGGTTCGCACTGGCGCTGCGTGGTGATGCCGAGCGCGCATTGAAACTCGCCCAAGCGAACCTCGAACAGCAACAGCGCGAACCGGCCGACATGCGCGTGCTGCTCGAAGCCGCGCTCGCCACACGCTCACGAGCTGCGGCGGCGCCGGCGCTGCAATGGCTCGACGCCAACAAGGTCGAGAGCGTGGCGCTGCGCGCGCTGTCCGAGCGTGTGAAAGCATTGCCATGAGCGCCGCCGGGCCGTTCCCAAGGCGCTCGATCCCCCTCGGGGGGACCGGCGCGCAGCGCCGTAGGGGGCACACATGAGAGCGCTCATCACGCTGCTGCTCGCGCTGTTGCTGCCGACCGCCTGGGCGCACAAACCGTCCGACAGCTACCTCACCGTCGAGGTCAAGGCCGCCGCCATCGAAGGCCAGTGGGACATTGCGCTGCGCGACCTCGACTTCGCGCTCACGCTCGACGCCGACGGCAACGGCGAGCTGACCTGGGGCGAGGTGCGCGCACGCCATGCCGACATCGCGGCCTACGCTGCGCAGCGATTGAAGGTCACCGCCGACGACAAGCCCTGCACGCTCGACATCGGCGCGCAGCAGATCGACGAACACACCGACGGCAGGTACTCGGTGCTGCCGCTGACGCTGCAATGCGAGGCGGCGTCACCAACGCGCGTGGCGCTGACGTACACGCTGTTCGCCGATCTCGACCCGCAGCACCGCGGGCTGCTCAATCTCGTCGCCCGCGGCGCTTCGCGCAGCGCCGTGCTCGGCCCGCAGCAGGCGATGCAGAGCTTCGAGCTCGGCGAAGTCAACCGCTGGCGGCAGTTCGCAGACTATGTGCGTGAAGGCGTCTGGCACATCTGGATCGGCCTCGACCACATCCTGTTCCTGCTGTCGCTGCTGTTGCCGTCGGTGCTGGCGTGGCAGGCGGCGAAGAAGAAGTGGCAGGCGGTGAACAGCTTCCGCGAGGCCTTCGTCGATGTGCTCAAGGTCGTCACCGCCTTCACGCTGGCGCACTCGATCACGCTGTCGCTGGCCGCGCTCGGCGTCATCGAGCTGCCGTCTCGATTGGTCGAGTCGGTGATCGCCGCGTCGATCATCGTCGCCGCGCTGAACAACGTCTGGCCGCGCGTCATCGGCCGCCTGTGGATGGTCGCCTTCGGCTTCGGCCTTGTGCACGGCTTCGGCTTCGCGTCGGTGCTGGCCGACCTCGGCCTGCCGCGCGACGCCCTCGTGTTGGCGCTCGTCGGCTTCAACGTCGGCGTCGAGCTCGGGCAGCTCGCAATCGTCATCGTCTTCCTTCCCCTGGCCTATGCGCTGCGGCGCAGTTTGTTCTACCGGCGCTGGGTGATGGTTGGTGGATCGGTGGTGATCGCGCTGCTGGCGGCGGTGTGGTTCATCGAGCGCGCGTTCGAAGTCAAGCTGCTCGCGTTCTGAACCTTCGGCGGACGCGGCCTTCCTCGGCCAGCGCATGACCTGCCGCGTTTTTCTTCGTTGGCCCGCGCGGTCGGCTTGCCTAGCATCGTCGGCACTCCACACACACGCCGCCGCGCACACGCCATGACCACAAGAACGACTCTTCGATCCACCCGCCGCGCGCTGTTGCTCGCAGCCACCGCGCTGGCCCTGGCCGCACCGGGCGCGCAGGCGCAGAAGGACCTGACCCTGCTCAACGTCAGCTACGACCCGACGCGCGAGCTCTATGCCGATGTCAACAAGGCCTTCGCCGCGCACTGGAAGGTCAAGACCGGCAACACGGTCACCCTCAAGCAGAGCCACGGCGGCTCCGGCAAACAGGCGCGCTCGGTGATCGACGGCCTCGATGCCGACGTCGTCACGCTGGCGCTGGCCTACGACATCGACGAGCTGCACAACAAGGCGCAACTGATTCCCGCCGACTGGCAGAAGCGCCTGCCGAACAACGCCAGCCCCTACACCAGCACCATCGTCTTTCTCGTGCGCAAGGGCAACCCGAAGCGCATCAAGGATTGGGACGATCTGGTCAAACCGGGCGTCTCGGTGGTGACGCCGAACCCGAAGACGAGCGGCGGCGCGCGCTGGAACTACCTCGCTGCCTGGGGCTACGCACTGAAGAAAAACGGCAACGACGCCGCCAAGGCCGAGCAGTTCGTCGCCGACCTGTACCGCAACGTGCCGGTGCTCGACTCGGGCGCGCGCGGCTCGCTGACGACGTTTGCCGAGCGCAACGTCGGCGATGTCTTCATCTCGTGGGAGAACGAGGCCTTTCTCGCGGTGAAGGAGCTCGGGCCGACGAAGTTCGACATCGTCGTGCCGTCGATCAGCATCCTGGCCGAGCCGCCCGTGGCCGTCGTTGACAAGAACGTCGATCGCAAGGGCACGCGCGCGGTGGCGCAGGCCTACCTCGAGTACCTGTACACGCCCCAGGGCCAGGAGCTGGCCGCGCAGCACTACTACCGCCCGCGCGATGCCAAGGTGGCGGCTAAGCACGCCAACATCTTCACCCAGGTCAAGCTGTTCACGATCGACGAGCAGTTCGGCGGCTGGACCAAAGCGCAAGCGCAACACTTCAACGACGGCGGTGTGTTCGACCGCATCTTCGCCCGCGCCAGGTGATGGGCTGCGGTTGCTGATGCGGTTCCCGCATCAGCAACCGCGTTTTGCTTCGTTGTCCGCACTTGCCCCCGCCGTTAGCCTCACTCCCCATGGACGATCTGCTGCGATTGATGCTTCTCTTGGCGGTGCCGGTGTTGGCGGCATTGCTGCGGCAGCGCCGGCCCAACGAGCTTCACGACGCTGACGACAGCCACGACGTCGCGCGCGACTGACGAGGCAGCGTCGATGTTGTTCACGCGCACCCTGCTGCGCCGCCACAGCGTGCTGCCCGGCTTCGACCTGGCGCTCGGCTTCGCGCTGCTCTACATCAGCCTCGTCGTGCTGATCCCGCTGTCGGCCGCGTTCCTGAAGACGGCCACGCTCACCTGGTCGCAGTTCGTCGATGCCACGACCACGCCGCGCGTGCTGGCCTCCTACCGGCTGACCTTCACCGCCTCGCTGTCGGCGGCGCTGCTCAACGCGCTGTTCGGCCTGATCGTCGCCTGGGTGCTGGTGCGCTACCGCTTCCCGTTCAAGCGCGCGGTCGATGCGCTGGTGGACTTGCCGTTTGCATTGCCGACCGCGGTGGCCGGCATCGCGCTCACGGCGCTCTGGGCCGAGAACGGCGCGATCGGCGCGTGGCTGCCGTTCAAGGTCGCGTTCACGCCGCTCGGCGTCTGGGTGGCGCTGGTCTTCATCGGCCTGCCCTTCGTCGTGCGCACGGTGCAGCCGGTCCTCGAAGACCTGAGCCGGGAACTCGAAGAGGCTGCGGCCACGCTCGGCGCCGACCGCTGGCAGACCTTCACCAAGGTGATCTTCCCGGTCGTCATGCCGGCGCTGCTGACCGGCTTTGCGCTGGCCTTCGCGCGTGCGCTCGGCGAGTACGGCTCGGTGATCTTCATCGCCGGCAACATGCCGATGGTCAGCGAGATCACGCCGCTGCTGATCATCACCAAGCTGGAGCAGTACGACTACGCCGGTGCCACGGCCATCGCCGTCGTCATGCTGACGGCCAGCTTCGTGTTGCTGCTGGCGATCAATCTGTTGCAGGCCTGGGCACGACGGCGGCAAGGCGGACTCGCATGAACACGGCCACACTCGCGCTGCCGGTGCCAATGGGCGTGGCGCCGCGCGCGCTTCGCTCGGCCACCGGCGAAGCGCCGTGGGTGCGGCGCCTGCTGATCGGCCTCGCGCTGGCCTTCATGACGCTGTTCCTCTTCATCCCGCTGGCCACGGTGTTCGTCGAAGCCTTCAAGAAGGGCGCCGAGGTCTATCTCGCGGCGATCACCGAGCCCGATGCGCTGTCGGCCATCAAGCTGACGCTGCTCGCCGCCGCCATCAGCGTGCCGCTGAACCTCGTCTTCGGCGTCGCCGCGGCGTGGGCCATCGCCAAGTTCGACTTCCGTGGCAAGAACCTGCTGCTGACGCTGATCGACCTGCCGTTTTCGGTGAGCCCGGTCATCGCCGGTTTGATCTTCGTGCTCGTCTTCGGCTTGCAGGGCTGGTTCGGCCATTGGCTGCAAGGCCACGATCTGAAAGTCATCTTCGCGGTGCCCGGCATCGTGCTGGCCACCGTGTTCGTGACCTTCCCCTTCATCGCCCGCGAGTTGATCCCGCTGATGCAGGCCCAGGGCATCGAGCAGGAGGAAGCGGCGCGTGTGCTCGGCGCCGGCGGCTGGCAGATCCTGTGGCGCGTCACGCTGCCCAACGTCAAGTGGGCGCTGCTGTACGGCGTGATCCTGTGCAACGCGCGCGCGATGGGCGAGTTCGGCGCGGTCAGCGTGGTCAGCGGCCATGTCCGCGGCCAGACCAACACGCTGCCGCTGCACATCGAGATCGTCTACAACGAATACCAGTTTGCGGCGGCTTTTGCCGTGGCGTCACTGCTCGCCGGGCTGGCGCTGCTGACGCTGGTGGGCAAGTACTTTGTCGAACACCGGATGAAAGAACAACGATGAGCATCGAAGTCCGCCACCTGCAAAAGGCGTTCGGCAAGACCGTCGTCTGCAACGACCTGAACCTCGCCGTTCCCGCGGGCGAACTGGTGGCGCTGCTCGGGCCTTCGGGTTCGGGCAAGACGACGCTGCTGCGCATCATGGCCGGGCTCGAAGTGCCCGACGCCGGGCAGGTGCTGTTCCACGGCGAAGACACGACCGGCGCGGACGTGCGCGAGCGCAAGGTCGGCTTCGTCTTCCAGCACTACGCGCTGTTCAACCACATGACGATCTTCGAGAACGTGGCCTTCGGCCTGCGTGTCAAGCCGCGGGGCCAGCGGCCGAGCGACGCGCAGATCACCGACAAGGTGATGCAGCTGCTGAAGCTCGTGCAGCTCGACTGGCTGGCGGACCGCTACCCGCCGCAGCTCTCCGGCGGCCAGCGCCAGCGCATCGCACTGGCCCGCGCGCTGGCGGTGGAGCCCAAGGTACTGCTGCTCGACGAGCCCTTCGGCGCGCTCGACGCCAAGGTGCGCAAGGAGTTGCGGCGCTGGCTGCGGCGCCTGCACGACGAGGTGCATCTGACCAGCGTCTTCGTCACGCACGACCAGGAAGAAGCGATGGAAGTTGCCGACCGCATCGTCGTCATGAACGAAGGCCGCATCGAGCAGATCGGCTCGCCCGACGAGGTCTATGACCACCCGGCCACGCCCTTCGTGCTGCAGTTCCTCGGCGACGTGAACCTGTTTCATGGCCGCAGCGAGGTCAGCTATGTGCGCCCGCATGAGCTGGAGGTGTTGGGTGCGCCGGCGCCGGACGCCTGGCCGGCGGTCCTGTCGCAGATGCTGACGGTGGGCGCGCAGACGCGCATCGAGTTTGCGCGCGAGGGCCACGACGGGCACCTCGATGTGCAACTGCCGCGCGACGAGTACCGCGCGCTGCGCGAGCAGCTCGCAGTTGGAGCGCGGCAGCCGCGTCTGGCTGCGGCCGCGCAAGGTGCGGCGCTTCGCAGCGGCCGACGCCGGCTAAAGGGAGAACGCTTCTCCGGGCGCCGTGGCCAGCGCGCGCTCGACGACCTCGCGCGTCAACGGCGCGGCGAAGGTGCGGATGAACTCGAAGACATAGCCGCGCAAGAAGGCGCCGCGCTTGATGGCGATGCGCGTCGTGTTGGTGGCGAACAGGTGCTTGGCGTCGAGCGCGACGAGGCTGGCGTCGCGCGCCTCGTCGAAGGCCACCGACGCGATCACGCCCACGCCCAGGCCGAGATCGACGTACGTCTTGATGACGTCGGCGTCCATCGCCGACAGGCTGATCTCGAACGGCAGATCGGCTTTGGCAAACGCCTCGTCGATGTGGCGCCGCCCGGTGTAGCCCGGCTCGTAGGTGATCAGCGGGAATTCGGCCAGGCGGGCGAGCGTCAAGGGCTTGCCCGCGGCCGCGTCGTCGGCCAACACGTGGCTGCGCGGCACGACCACCAGATGCGTCCAGCGGTAGCAGGGCAAGGCCACGAGGTCCGGGAACTCCGCCAGGGCCTCGGTGGCGATGCCCAGGTCGGCCTCTCCGGCGAGCACCGACTCGGCCACCTGCCGCGGCGAGCCCTGCTGCAGATGCAGCCTGACCTGCGGGTGCGCGCCGCGGAAATCGCGAATCGCCGGCGGCAAGGCGTAGCGGGCCTGCGTGTGCGTGGCCGCGATGGTCAGCAGACCACGGTCGGACTGCGCGAAGTCGTCGCCGGCGCGCTTCAGGTTCTCTGCCTCTTGCAGCAGCCGTTCAATGATCGGCAGCACCGCGGTGCCGGGCGGTGTGAGGCCGAGCAGGCGACGGCCGGCGCGCTCGAACAGCTCAATGCCGAGTTCGTCTTCCAGCTCCTTGAGTTGCCGGCTGACCCCCGGCTGCGAGGTGTGCAGCACGTCGGCCACGAGCGTGAGGTTGAAGCCCTGGCGCACGGTTTCGCGCACCGAGCGCAACTGCTGAAAGTTCATCGGCCACCGACCACGTTCTAGACAAGCGGTGCAGTGTGGTCGGCGCAATCCGAGCACACAAGGAACGAAGAGTTCTTAGCTTATGAGGTCTTCGCCTCATCGTCGCTTCAGCGCTGCACTTCAAACGCGTAGGTGATGAACTGGCTTTCCCACCGCGTGGCATCCGACTCAGCAAGTTTCAGCTCGGTGCCGCGCAACAGCCATCGCCCCGGCAGCGGCAACTTGGCGCGGATGCGGCCTTCGGCGTCGGTGCGGTGCCACAGGCCGAGGGGTGAGCGTTCGTTGATCAGTTCGACCGGAAAGTCGGTCAGCGGTTTGCCCTCGCGCAGCACCTGGAACACGGCTTCGCTGCCGACGGTGAGCGCGCCGCGCGGCGAGACGCGCAGTGCGTCCATCGCCGTGCCCGTGGGCTGTGTCGACGCATCGACGCCGATGTCGATGCGGGCGCTCTTGGTGTAGCGCTCCCTGAACGGCAGGCCGCGCGCCTTGAGATCGGCCCAGGCAGCGAGTGCGGCATCGCTGGGACGGATCTCCTTGAAATAGATCTCGATCTTGTCGGGCGGCACGTCGATGTCGAACGGCTGCAACTGCATGAAGCAGGTCAGCGGCTCGGCGCCGACACGGTCCTTCGAGCGCAGCAGTGTGGCCTTGTCGGTGAAGCGAAGCTTGTCCAGGCTGCGCGCCTTGCCGTCGGCGGCGACGCAGCCGCTCTTGACGAAGAACTTGTCATCGACGGCGATTTCGTTGACCGGGAAGCGATTGCCGGTGCCCAGAGCGAGACCACCGTTCGGCAACGGCTCGAACCATGTGTCGTGCGCGGCTGCAGCGCCAGCCAGAGCCAGCGTGGCGATGCCCACGCAAAGTGCTTTCATCATCCGCCTTACGCAGCGCCGCGCTCGGTGGATGCCAATGCCTTCTCCAGCGCATCGACGAACAGCTTGGCCACGTCGATGCCGGCCTGCTGCGTGATCTCCTGAAACCCCGTCGGGCTGGTGACGTTGATCTCGGTCAGGCTGTCGCCGATGACGTCGATGCCCATCATCAAGAGGCCTCGCGGCGCCAGCGCGGCGCCGATGCCGCGGGCGATCTCCATGTCGCGCGCCGACAGCTTCTGCGCCACACCCTTGCCGCCCGCCGCCAGGTTGCCGCGGATCTCGCTGCCCTGCGGAATGCGCGCCAGGCAGTACGGCACCGGCTCGCCGCCGATGACGATGATGCGTTTGTCGCCCTTGTCGATGTCGGTCAGGTACTTCTGCGCCATCACTGTCACCGCGCCGTGCTGGTTCAGCGTTTCGATGATCGAGCCGAGGTTCAGGCCATCGGCGCCGACGCGAAAGATGCCCATGCCGCCCATGCCGTCGAGCGGTTTCAAGATGATGTCGCGGTGCTCGGCATGGAAGGCGCGCAGCGCCGAAGGCTCGCGGGTGACGATCGTCGGCCCGATGAACTGCGGGAACTCGAGGATGGCGAGCTTTTCAGGATGGTCGCGCAAGGCTGCCGGCTTGTTGAAGACACGTGCGCCCTCGCGTTCGGCCTGCTGCAGCAGGTGCGTGGCGTAGAAGTACTCGCTGTCGAACGGTGGGTCCTTGCGCATCAGTACGGCGCCCACGTCAGCGAGCGCCATGTCGCGCGTCTGCTGCACGTTGAACCAGTCGCGCGCGTCGCCCGTCAGCGTGAGTTGACTCGCTGCGATGGCAGTGACGCGCCCGCCGCGCCACCAGACGATCTGCCGCGGCTCGCAGGCCCATAGCGTGTGCCCGCGGCGCGCGGCCTCGCGCATCATCGAGAACGTGGTGTCCTTGGTGGTCTTGAAGTGCTCGAGCGGGTCGGCGATGAAGAGCATGTCCACGGTGTCAGTCGTCCTTTTGCCGCGCGTCAGTGCGCATGAGTCGTGAGGCCTGTCCAAGCGACCGCCGCGGATCTGGCCCCGCCAGGCCGCCAGCGGGCCTTGCAGGCCGCGTGGCCGCGAGACGCGGCCACTCCTCGGCCCGTCCAAGCCGACGCAGGTCGGCTTGGAGCCGCGGGCCTTGGCCCCCTTGAGGGGGAGCGGCGAAGCCGCTTCGGGGGTGGGTCATTTTTTCCACTGTTGCACAAGCAGAGAAACCGCGCCGGCGACCACGCCCCAGAAGGCCGAGCCGATGCCGGCGAGCGTGACGCCGGAGAGCGTGACCAGAAAGGTGAGGATCGCTGCGTCGCGGTGCTTTTCACTCTGCAACGCCGAGGCCAGGCCACCGGCAATCGTGCCCAACAGCGCCAGGCCCGCGACGGCCAGCACCAGCTCGCGCGGAAAGGCCTGCAACAGGCCGACCACGGCGCCGCCGGCCAGGCCGATCACGAGGTAGAACACGCCGGCCATCACTGCTGCGGTGTAGCGCTTGGCCGGGTCGGTATGGGCTTCGGGGCTCATTGCAATCGCCGCGGTGATGGCGGCGAGGTTGAAGGCGTAGCCGCCGAACGGCGCCAACAGCACGGTGGCCGCGCCAGTCGCCGTGATGCTGTGCGAGACCGGCGTGGCATAGCCGGCTGCACGCTGCGCCGCCACGCCGGGCAGGTTCTGCGACGCCATCGTGACGACGAACAGCGGCAGCGCCACACTGATCAGCGCGCTCCAGGTGAACAGCGGTGTCGTCCACACCGGCATCGCCACGCCGGCATCGACCGCGCTCCACTGCAGTCGGCCTTGCAGCGCGGCAACAACGATGCCGACGATCAGGACGCCCGGCACCGCATAGCGCGGCCACCAGCGGCGCCCGCCGAGGAAGGCCAGCGCCATCGCGATGACAAGCCAGGGTGCGCTCTTCGCCGCGCCCACCGCATCGATGCCGAACTTGGCGAGCACGCCGGCGAGCAGCGCGGCAGCGATGGCCTGCGGGATGCGGTCCATCACGCGCTCGAAGCCGCGTGTCATACCGGCGATGACGATCAGCGCGCCGCAGGCGATGAAGGCGCCCACCGCTTCGCCCATCGCCACGCCGCTGGTGCCGGCCAGCAGGGCCGCGCCCGGCGTTGACCACGCGGTCAGCACCGGCTGGCGCGTCGCCAGCGACAGACCGATCGATGTCAGGCCCATGCCCAAGCCCAGCGCCCACATCCACGACGTGGCTTGCGCGGGTGTCGCGCCCAGCGCCTGAGCGGCTGCAAAGACGATCACCACCGAACTCGTGAACCCGACGAGCACGGCGACGAATCCCGCCACGACGGCGGACAAAGACAGGTCGGACAAAAACTTCTTCACGGCCGGAGTATCGCCAAGGCGTTCGATCATCGCCGCGAGCGGGGCCGCGACCCTAGACTCGAAGGAAATGTGGCTTTGCCACTTTCCTTGATCCCCTTTGGGGGCGGGCGCCGCAGAGCGGCGTCCTTGGGGTGCCAAATACCATGTGCCGCTTCGTTGCCTATGCCGGTGAGCCCGTCTTTCTCGACGAGCTGATCTGCCGGCCTGCGCATTCGCTGCTCCACCAGTCGCTGCGCAGCGAGCAGGCCAAGATGCGCACCAATGGCGACGGCTTCGGCATCGGCTGGTACGGCGAAGCTGCAGAGCCCGGCGTCTACCGCGAGGTCATGCCGGCCTGGTCGGACGAGAACCTGATGTCGCTGGCGCGCACCTTGAAGTCGCACCTGTTCTTTGCCCATGTGCGCGCGGCCACCGGCACGCCGATCGCACGCCAGAACTGCCACCCGTTCCGGCACGGCAAGTGGCTGTTCATGCACAACGGCCAGATCGGCGGCTATGCGACGGTGCGGCGCGCGCTCGAAGCGCGGTTGCCCGATGCGCTGTACGCAGCGCGCAAGGGCGCCGCCGATTCGGAGTTGCTGTTCCTGCTGGCGCTGGCACGCATCGAACAGCACGGGGCGAGCGTGCACGAGGCGATGCGGGCCACACTCGACGAGACCATGGCGCTGATGCGTGCGCAGGGCATTGCCGAGCCGCTGCGCTTTTCTGCCGCGCTGACCGATGGCCGGCGTCTGCACATCTTCCGCTGGGCCAGCGATGACGCACCACCGACGCTGTATGTCAAACAAACCGAGCGCGGCACCATCGTCGCTTCCGAGCCTCTGGCTGGCGGTGACGACGGTTGGCGCACGCTGAAAAGCGGCGAGATGCTGACACTCATGCACCGCGGCCCGGCGCACCGTGAAGGCGTTCACGCAGTCGCTGTCAGCGCGTAGATCCCTTTGCGCATCACAACTGCAACAAGGTGAGCGCGAAGGATCAGCCTGGGACGGCTGCTGTCACGCCCATTCACATTCAGAAGCGATTGCATGCCATCGCAACCGGCGCGGCCACGTTGAATGGCGGTCGTCATGAATCTGTTCGGAGGAATCACCATGTCCAACATCAACACACAAGTCGCCAACAGCTCAGCCTTTGGTGAATCGCCGATCCGCGTCGGCTCGTCGTCGTTCTCTCGGCCGGCCGCGCTGATCGGCGGTGCCACGGCATTGATCGCGCTGACCGCGATTGCGACCACGCTCGTCGTGCGCCCGGCGGCCACGGTGAGCGACGCTGGCGCCGAGGCGCGCACCGCCGCGGTAGCGACGCAGGCGCTGCTGTCGTCACCATCAGCAGCGACGAACAAGGTCGCAGGCACCGTGGACAGCGACAAGCCTGTCCTCGACGATGCCGCCGTGAAGGCTGAACCCAAGGCCGAACCCAAGCCGTCAGCGCGCACCAAAGAAGCACAGCCGCAGCGCAGCAGCAGCAAGCCCGCAGCGGCCAAGGCGGTCCCTGCGACGTCGGTCGCGGCTGCAGCCTGCGCGACCTGCGGCGTCATCGAGTCGGTGACGCCGTTTCAGCAAAAAGGCGAAGGCACCGGCATCGGCGCCGTCGCTGGTGGTGTGATCGGCGGCGTCGTCGGCAACCAGGTCGGCGGCGGCAACGGCAAGAAAGCGATGACGGTTCTGGGCGCCATCGGCGGTGGCATGGCTGGACACGAAGTCGAGAAGCGCCAGCGTTCCACGACCTTGTACGCGGTCAAGGTGCGCATGGAAGACGGTTCACTGCGCAGCCTGACGCAATCGACGGCGCCGACAGTGGGTCAGAAGGTGACGGTCGACGGTGCGGCGATCAAGGCGCGAGCCTGACGCTGGTTCAGTGCGGCGCGGCGTCGTCGCGCGCCTGCGCCGCGCGGATGTGGCCGTCCACCAGTTCGGCGCAGTGGTGCAGCGCCGGCGAATCGCTGCGCAGCGCCAGGGCTACCGCGAATTGCGCGTACTCAATGTCGCTGCGCATGCGTTGCACGTCGAGCGCGACGCCGAACTCGCGGCGCAGCGGTACCACCATGCGCACGAAGGCGCCTTGCAAAGCGGCGTAGGTTGAAGCGTCCATGGTGCCTCTCGAATCAGCGCCCGGACTTCAGGCCTCGCGGCCCCCGGGCTCGGTCAAGAACTACCGGCCTTTTTCAGATGCCCTTTGGCGCATCCCCGTACCGTGCCAAGCCTCGACCGATCTGTGCTGGCATGCCCAACGTGTTGTACGGGTTTGCACTCATTGTTGTCGTTCGGCAGCGGAAACCAAGTGTTGCGGCTGCCGCCGACGGTCGCGGCCGTGAAGTTCTGCACAGGCTGGAGGGGCGCTGCGCAGGCGGTCGGCCGGCGCGGCACGCATGGTGGGATTTGCCACCGGTCGCGGGCGATGTACGGCCTTTCAAGCAGCCGCCGCGGATCCGGCTTCGCCGGTCCGCCAGCGGCGCCCCCTTGAGGGGGAGCGGCGAAGCCGCTTCGGGGGTGGGTCAGATCTCGACCTTGGCGCCTAGCTCGACCACGCGATTGGTCGGCAGGTTCAGGAAGTCCGCAGCCGCACCGGCGTTGCGGTGCATCGACGCGAAAAGCTTTTCGCGCCACATTGCCATGCCGTCGCCGAGCGTCGGGATGACGATGTCGCGCGACAGGAAATAGCTGGTCTGCATGTCGTCGAGCGGCACGCCGCGGCCTTCGAGCAGCTTCAAGGCTTCGGGCACGTCGGGCTCGTTCTTGAAGCCAAAGTGCAGCGTCACAGCCCAGCAGTCGTGGCCGAGCGAGTCCATCTCGACGCGTTTGTCGAAACCGATCCAGGGCACATCATGCTGCCGCACGGTGACGAACAGGTTGAACTCGTGCAGCACCTTGTTGTGCTTCAGGTTGTGCAGCAGCGCGTTCGGCGTGATGCCGCCCTCGGACGTGAGAAAGACTGCGGTGCCATCGGCGCGTGCCGGGGGGCTGACGAAGACGGCTTCGAGAAAGTCGGTCAGCGGGATGGCATCGGTGCGCAGCTTCTGCGAGAGCAGCTTGCGGCCTTGCGTCCAGGTCAGCATCAGCGTGAACATGAAGATGCCGATGACGATCGGGAACCAGCCGCCGCCGAACAGCTTCAACAGGTTCGAGGCGAAGAACATGACGTCGATGACGAAGAAGAAGCCGGTGGCAGCCAGGCACAGCGCCAGCGGGTAGCCCCAGCCGTAGCGGATGACGAAGAAGGTCATGATGGTGGTGATGGTCATGTCCAGCGTCACCGCGATGCCGTAGGCCGCGGCCAGGTTGGTCGACGACTTGAACATCACGACCGCCAGCACGATGAAGACGAACAGGCCCCAGTTGATGAAGGGCACGTAGATCTGCCCGGTGTCGCGCACCGAGGTGTGGTGGATCGTCATGCGCGGCAAGAGGCCGAGCTGGATGGCTTGCTTGGTGACCGAAAACGCCGCCGTGATCAGCGCCTGCGAGGCGATGACGGTGGCCGCGGTGGCGAGAAAGACCAGCGGCAGGCGCGCCCAGTCGGGTGCCATCAGGTAGAACGGGTTGCTGATGGCCTCGGGCTTCGACAGCAGCAGCGCGCCCTGGCCGAAATAGTTGATGACCAGCGCCGGCATCACCAGCGCGTACCAGGCGATGCGGATCGGCAGCTTGCCGAAGTGGCCGAGGTCGGCGTACAGCGCTTCGCCGCCGGTGACGACGAGCACCACGGCGCCAAGGGCCACGAAGGCGACCAGCGGTTGCGCCGTGATGAAGGCCAGCGCATAGGCCGGGTTCAACGCGACCAGCACGCCCGGGTGTGCGGCAATGTGCGGTACACCCAGCGCAACCAGGGCGGCGAACCAGGCCAGCGTGACCGGGCCGAACCACTTGCCGATGCCGCCGGTGCCGAATCGCTGCACTGCGAACAGGCCGGTCAGCACGATCAGCGTCAGCGGGATCACCCAGTCGTGCAGCTTCGGCGCGGCCACTTCGAGGCCTTCGACGGCCGAGAGCACCGAGATCGCCGGCGTGATGACGCCGTCGCCGTAGAAGACCGCAGTGCCGAACAGGCCCACCGTCATCAGCGTGCGCCGCAGTTGCGGCTTGTCGCGCACCGCATGGGTGGCCAGTGCCAGCATCGCGATCAGGCCGCCTTCACCGTTGTTGTCGGCGCGCAGGATCAGCAGCACGTATTTCAACGAGATGATGACCGTGAGCGTCCAGAAGATCAGTGACAGCACACCGAGGATGTTGGCCGGCGTGGTGGCCACATGGCCGCCGTGGAAGATCTCCTTCAGCGCATACAGCGGGCTGGTGCCGATGTCGCCATAGACCACGCCCAGCGCGGCCAGCGTCAAGGCGGCCAGCGCGGAGGGCGATTTTTGTTTTGCGGCGGGAGCGCTCAAACGAAAACAGCGCGAGAGCGTCGCGCGCCTATTTGAAGATGCATTGTGCGCTGCAGCATCGGTTGGCACCAGAGGGGCGTGACCGCCACGCCACGGCGGCGCTACGGCAGGGTGATGGCTTGCCGCTCGCAGCCCAGCGCGCGGGTTTCGTCGCCCTCGGCGCGCGCCAAGGTGGCCAGCCGTCGCCAGCACTCGCGGCGCGCTTCACCGGCCAGCGTCGGCGCGGCGGCGGCGCGCTCGAGCGGCGAGCGCGCCTTGCCCCACAAGCCGCGCTCGGCGTAGGCACCGCCGACAACGGCCTGCACCGCCGCCTCTTGCGGCAGCGCTTGTTCGGCCGCTTGCAGGCGCGGCAGCCAGTCGGGGCCGATGCCGTCGAGGTTGCGCGCCAGCGCCAGCGAGACCGCTTCGCGCTCCTCGCGGCTCTGTTCTGCCAGGCGTTCCCACAGCGGCAGCAGCCAGGCGCGGGCGCGGGTGGCATCGCCAAACGTCGCTGCACGGCGCGCTGCGCGCGCAGCGACGAAGGCATCGGCATGGTCCGTCGCGTCGAGCTGCTGCCAGGCCCGTTCGAGCTGATCGATGTCGCGTGCCGCGTCGAGCGTTTCGATGGCCAGCGAGCGCAACAGGCCCTGCGCGGCACCCGGCGTGAAGGCTTGGTGCTTGGCCAGCAGGCGTGCCGTGCGCAGGCCCTCGGCCGGATCGCCGGCCAGGCGCTGCGCCTGCAGCTTCAGGCGCAGCGCCTGCGTGCGCCGGGCCACGCCGGGCGGCAGGGCGGACAGCAACGTCAGCGCGCGTTCGGCGTCACGGTCGTCGATGGCCCACTCGGCCGCCAACAGCGTCACTGCGTCTTCGGTCGCGCGCGCGCCGCCGGAGCGGTGCTCGCGCTGCAACTGTTCGAGCTGTGCGATCTGCTTGTCGCGTTGCGGCCGGTCTTGCAGGCGGTGCAGGCTGGCCCCTGCCAGCAGGTGCGCCAGGCCGCGCGTCGAGGCTTCGTCCTGCATCCCCGGCGTGGCCCGGTGAATGCCGATCGCCCGCTCGGCGGCCTTGTGCGCGCGGCTGTAGCGCGCGCCGAAGTATTCGGCCAGCGCCTCGCGCAGCGCCGACTGCGCGGCGCGCTCGCGGCGCTGCATGCGCCACGCGCTGGCGCGTTCGGGCAAGGTCAGCAAGGACTGCACGCCACGCAACACCACCAGCAATGCGATGCAGGTGCCGAGCAGGCCGAGCAGGAACAGGTTCAACGACAGGTCGAGCCGCCAGCCGCTCCAGTACAGGCTGACCAAGCCGTCGTTGCGGCCGAAGGTGGTGGCGGCGACGACAGCAGCGATGGCCAGCAGGACGAGCCAGATGACGGATTTCATGGAGCGGGAGCCGCCGGGCTGTCGGCGGGCCTTGCAGGCCGCATGGCCGCGAGACGCGGCCATTCCTCGCCCCGTCCAAGCCGACGCAGGTCGGCTTGGAGCCGCGGGCCTCGGCCCCCTCGGCGGGCAGCGAACAACGTGAGCGTGGGGGCCGACATCGCTAGCGGCCAGCGGCTGCCGTGGTCAGCGCGGCGAGCGTTTCATCGGGCCGCGGCAACGCGCTCTGTCGCGATTGCACGCTCACCTGGCGCAGTGCTTCGCTGGCCGCCACGACGCGCTTGGACGAGCGGTCGAAGTAGCGGTCGAGCACGGACTGCGCATCGCGCAGATCGGATTGCGCAATGTCGAACTGGCGCGAGAACAGCGCCAAGCGCGCGTTGAGGAGGCGCAGCTTGAGGTTCTCGCGCAGGAAGACCTGCTGCTCGGGCGTGGCCAGCACGCTCTCGGGATGATCGATCTTGGTCACGCGCACCAGCGAGCGCAACTCGTTGCCGACATGCGTCAGGCCGGTCTGCCACCACCCCGCGGCGCGGCTGCGCCAGTTGTCGTCGCCAGGCGTGGTCGCAGGCATCGTGGCGGGCGTGGCCGCAGCCGCGGCGGCGGGCCGCCCCACCGCCAGCAGCGGCAGCTCGTCGACCAGACGCACCGCTTCGTCCAGGCGCGCCGCCAGCGTGGCCACATCGACCGCACCTTGCGCGCGCGTGCGCTCGAGGTCGCGCGCGATGGCGCGGCGCACCCGGTCCAGGCGCGGCTGGTTGTAGCGCGCCAAACGCTCTTCGGCCTGCTTCAAGGTCAGCACGAGCGGCTCGGCGCTGCCGGTGAGCGCGCTCTGCTGCAAGGCGACGCGGATCGCGGCCTCGACATCGGCGACCACGTTTTCGTCGCGCGAGCGCGCCACCGACTGCAGCAGCTCTTCGACCTGCGAGCGCTGCATCGCGGCGTCGCTGACCCGCGCGTCGAGCAGGGCGCTCTTGGCCGCCGCGTCCTGCGCCAGCTCCTGTGCCGTGCGCGCGGCGGCGCGGGCGTCGGCAGCGTCGCGCTGGCTCGACTCCTGGCGTTGCACCAGCTCGCGCTCGAGCGATTTGACGCGGCGCTGCGTCTGCCACGCCACCGCCAGCGCAATCACCGTGAAGCCGAGTGCGATCACGGCCAGCAGCGTGGGCCAGTGCGAGGGGCGCGGCGGCGCTGTGGGTGCAGGTGGCGTTGGTGCCGGCGCAGCCACCGCGGCAACCGGTGAGTCTTCGGATGTGTTCACGAGGACAACGATTCTAAAGATCGCCCAACGAACCCACCGCCGACAACACCGCATCGACCACCGGCGGCGCTTCGAGCACGCGCCCGAACCCGGCGCGGCGCGCGCGCTGCGCGATGCGGGGGTGCGAGGCCACGGCGATGCTGTTGCGCCACTCGGTGCCCGGCGCCAGCAACGTGACGATGGCCAGCAGGTGGTCGATGGCTTCGGCGCTCGACAGCAGCCAGACATGCTGGCCGGGTGCGGCAATGGCCGCCAGCGCCAGCGCGCGTTCAGCGTCCGACCACTCGGGCGCGCGGCGCTGATAGGCCTGCACGAAGGCGATCTTGGCGCCGGCGCCGCGCAGCGCCTGCGCAAATTCGTCGCGGCCACCGTCGCCGCGAATGACCAATGCGTTGCGGCCGATCCAGTCTTCGTTCTGCAGCACCGCCCACAGCGCTGTCGAGTCGAACGGTGCTGCGCGCGGCGCCACGCACAGCGCCTCGGGCACACCGGCGGCGACCAGCGCCTCGACCGTGCCAGGCCCGGTGGCGGCAGCGCGCAAGCCCCGTGGCCAGTTACGCGCGGCCGGGCGCGAGGCAAAGAAACTCGTCACCGCATTCGGGCTGACGAACATCGCCAGGTCACGCTGCGGCAGCAGATGCCAGGCGTCGCGCAAGGCTGCCGTGTCGGCCATCGGCTCGATGGCAATCAACGGCAGGGCCTGCGCCTGCAGCCCTTTGTCGCGCAACTTGTCGACCCACGCCGCGGCCTGCGGCGCCGGGCGCGTGACGAGCAGGGTCAGTGCCATGCGGCCACGACGTCAATCGGTGTGCAGGTACGAACTGGCACCGCGATCGCGCAGCGTCGCTACGGCGGCAGCGCCGAGCGCTTCTGCCTCCGCCACCGTGGTCACCGCGGCTTGCGTGCGCGCGTGAAGCAGGGGCCGCTTCGGCGCGTCGGCGTCGCCGAGCGCGGTGCGCAGTTGCAGCACCGCGCCCTCCCAATACGCATGCGCGGCCAGCGGCACCGAACAGCTGCCGCCCAAGCCGCGCGACACGGCGCGTTCGGCGTGCACCGCCAGCCACGCCGGGGCATCGATCAGTGTGGCCAAGACGTCGCGCAGCGCGGCGTCGTCGGCACGGACCTCGATGCCGAGCGCGCCCTGGCCGGCGGCGGGCAGCATCTGCGTGGCGTCGAAGCGCGAGCGGATGCGCTCGGCCAGCCCGAGGCGCATCAGGCCCGCGGCGGCAAGCACGATGGCGTCGTAGTGACCCTCGTCCAACTTGCGCAGGCGCGTGTCGAGGTTGCCGCGCAGCGGTTCGATCACCAAATCGGGGCGCTCCGCCGCAATCTGCACCACGCGGCGCAGGCTCGAGGTGCCGACGGTGGCGCCTTGCGGCAGATCAGCCAGCGACGCGAAGCGCGGCGAGACAAAGGCATCGCGCGGGTCTTCGCGCTCCAGCACCGCGGCCAGCGCGAAGCCTTCGGGCAGATCCATCGGCACGTCCTTGAGCGAATGCACGGCGAGATCGGCACGCTTGTCTTCGAGCGCGGTTTCGAGCTCCTTGACGAACAGGCCCTTGCCGCCGACCTTGGACAGCGCCACGTCGAGGATCTGGTCGCCGCGTGTCGTCATGCCGAGCAGCTCGACCTCGATGCCGAAACGCTGCTGCAACAGCGCTTGCACATGTTTTGCTTGCCACAACGCGAGGCGGCTCTCACGGGTGGCGATGGTGAGCTTGCGACGACCTGGAAGAGCACTCATTCGGGCATTATCGGTGCCTTGGTAACATCAAATTCAGTAACCGGATTACACGTCATGCCCAGAGCGAAGACCTCATCTCGTGACCAGAGTGACGCTGCGGCGAAGAACCGGCCGCTGGTCGATGACATCCGGCTGCTGGGCCGCATCCTCGGCGACGTGATCCGCGAGCAGGAGGGCAACGAAGCCTTCGAGCTGATCGAGCGCGTGCGCCAGTTGTCGGTGGCCTACCGGCTGAAGAAGGACGCCTCGGCCGGCCGCGTCCTCGACCGGCTGCTGAAGAACCTCTCGGGCGACCAGACCGTGAGCGTGATCCGCGCCTTCAGCTACTTCTCGCATCTGGCCAACATCGCCGAAGACCGGCACCACGTGCGCCGCCGCGAGCACCACGAGCGCGAAGGCCATTTGCAGGAAGGCTCGCTGGCGATGGCCTTCGACCGCCTGTTCAACGCCGGCCTGCGCGCCAGCGAGATCGCGGCCACGCTCGGCCAGGCCCACATCAGCCCGGTGCTGACCGCGCACCCGACCGAAGTGCAGCGCAAGAGCATCCTCGACGCCGAGCGCGCGATTGCCGTGCTGGTGGGCGAGCGCGACCGCCTGGCCACCGAGCGCGAACATGCCGACAACGAGGCCTTGCTGCGCGCCCGCGTGACGCAGCTGTGGCAGACGCGCATGCTGCGCCAGGTCAAGCTCACCGTGTCCGACGAGATCGAAAACGCGCTGTCGTACTACCACTCGACCTTCCTGCGCGAGATTCCGCACCTGTACCGCGACATCGAGCGCACGCTGCACGGCCATGCGGTGGCCAACTTCCTGCGCATGGGCCACTGGATCGGCGGTGACCGCGACGGCAATCCCAACGTCGGCGCGCCGACACTGAACATCGCGCTGGCGCGCCAGGCCGAAGTGGCGCTGCGCCACTACCTGACCGAAGTCCATGCGCTCGGCGCCGAGCTGTCGATTTCGCAGACCTTGGCGCCCGTGACGGCGCCGATGCGCGCCTTGGCCGAGTCTTCGCCCGATCGCAACCCGCACCGCGAGGACGAGCCCTACCGTCGCGCGCTGATCGGCGTCTATGCGCGCCTGGCCGCCAACCTGCATGACTTCACCGGCACCGAAGCCCTGCGCCACGCGGTGGCGCCGCAGAACCCGTACGCGAGCTCAGCCGAGTTTCTGGCCGACCTGCGCACGATCGAGGTCTCACTGCACCACCACCACGCCAGTTCGCTGATCGCGCCGCGCCTGGCGCCGCTGATGCGCGCGGTCCAGGTCTTCGGCTTCCACCTCGCCACGATCGATTTGCGCCAGAGTTCCGATCAGCATGAACTGGTGATCGCCGAGCTGCTGCGCGTGGCCCGCATCGAGGCCGACTACAGCGCGCTCGCCGAAGACGCGCGCCGCGACTGCCTGCTCTCGCTGCTCAACGACGCCCGGCCGCTGCGCGTCCGGGGCCACAGCTACAGCGAGCTGGCGCAAGGCGAACTCGCGGTGTTCGAGGCCGCACGCGAGGCGCTGCAGCGTTATGGCCGCCATGCCATCCGCCACTACATCATTTCGCACACCGAGCAGGTCAGCGACTTGCTCGAAGTGCTGCTGCTGCAGAAGGAGTGCGGCCTGCTGCGTGGCACGCTCGACACCGAAGCGCTGGCCGACCTCATCGTAGTGCCGTTGTTCGAGACCATCGAAGACCTGCGCCAAGCCTCGACCATCATGCGCGACTTCTATGCGCTGCCCGGCGTGCTGCCGCTGGTGCTGGGCAGCCGCGTCGGCGCCTTCCCCGAGCAGGACATCATGCTCGGCTACAGCGACAGCAACAAGGACGGCGGCTTTTTCACCAGCAACTGGGAGCTGTACCGCGCAGAGACCGCGCTGGTGGCACTGTTCTCGCCGCTGGAGCGTCAGCACGGCCTGAAGCTGCGCCTGTTCCACGGACGTGGCGGCACGGTGGGGCGCGGCGGCGGCCCGAGCTACCAGGCCATCCTGGCGCAACCGCCGGGCACGGTGAACGGCCAGATTCGCCTGACCGAGCAGGGCGAGATCATCGCGTCGAAGTACGCACACCCGGAGATCGGCCGGCGCAATCTGGAGACGCTCGTCGCGGCGACGCTCGAAGCGACGCTGCTGCACCCGACGAAGACAGCGCCGAAGGCTTTTCTCGAGGCCGCGGCCGAGATCAGCGAGGCGAGCTTCAAGGCCTACCGCGCGCTGGTCTATGGCACGCCCGGCTTCACCGACTACTTTTTCGAGGCGACACCGATCCGCGAGATCGCCGAACTCAACATCGGCTCGCGGCCTGCGTCACGCAAGGCCGGCCGCCGCATCGAAGACCTGCGCGCGATCCCCTGGGGCTTTTCCTGGGGCCAGTGCCGCGTCGCGCTGCCCGGCTGGGCCGGCTTCGGCAGCGCCATCGAGCAGTGGCTCGGCCCTGTCGCCGCCAAGCGCAAGGAGCGGTTGGCGCTGCTGCAGAAGATGGTCAAGCAGTGGCCGTTCTTCCGCACGCTGCTGTCCAATCTCGACATGGTGCTGGCCAAGAGCGATCTGCGCATCGCCGCGCGTTATGTGGAACTGGTCGAAGACAAGAAGCTGGCCAAGCGCATCTTTGGCGCGGTGCAGGCCGAGTGGGAAAAGACCAATGCCATGCTGTCGCTGATCACCGGTGACCGTGAACGCTTGGCGACCAACCCGTCACTCGCGCGCTCGATCGAGCACCGCTTCCCCTACCTCGACCCGCTGAACCACTTGCAGGTCGAGCTGATGCGGCGCTACCGCCACCAGCGCGCTAACGATCCGGGTGCTGAACGGGTCAAGCGCGGCATCCACATTTCAATCAATGGAATCGCTGCAGGTTTGCGGAACACCGGCTGAGGCACCGCGCCGCACGCAGGCCGGAAACTGCTGTTCATGGTCGTGGAGTCGAATGCGAGATTTCCTCGGGTCACACAAACAGCATCAGAGAGTAGGCACAACGCATAGTGATGCCCATGGGCATTGCGCGCATTTGCAACGCCGCCGCGCCCGTGTCGCGTGGACAGCACCGAGCCGACTTCAGTGATTCAGTGGACTAGGATCGAGTCTCGAAAAACAAGGAGACCCCCGATGAACCATCAGCGCCGCACACTGCTCGCCTTGCCCGCTGCATTCGCGTTGCCTGCCCGCGCACAAGCCGCGTGGCCGAGCAAGCCCGTCCGCTTCGTCGTGCCTTTCGCCCCCGGCGGCAGCTCCGAGATCGTCGCGCGCACGCTCGCGGTGGAGCTGTCCAAAGGCCTCGGGCAATCGGTCTTCGTCGACAACAAACCCGGCGCGGCGGGCAACATCGCGATGACCGAGGTGGCGCAATCGACCGATCAGCACACGCTGATCCTCGGCCACATCGGCACGCTGGCGGTCAACCCGTACATCTTCGACAAGCTGCCCTACGACCCCAAGGCCTTCAAGCCGGTGACGCTGCTGGCCAAGGTGCCGAGCCTGTACCTGGTGCATCCCGATGTGCCTGCGAGGGACTTGAAAGAGTTCGTGGCGCTGGCCAAGAGCAAGCCCGGGCGCCTGAACTATGGCTCGGCCGGCAACGGCAGCGCCGGGCACCTGGCGATGGAGTACCTGAAGGCCGCCGCGAATCTTTTCATGGTCCATGTGCCGTACCGAGGCACCGGGCCGCAGCTCACCGACCTGCTGGCGGGCCGGCTCGACGCCGCTTCGGTCGGCGCGCCCGCGGTGCTGCAGTTCATCAAGGCCGGCAAGCTGCGCTGCATCGCCACCGGCACCCCGCAGCGCCTGCCGCAACTGCCCGACGTGCCGACCGTCGCCGAGCAGGGTTATCCGGGCTTCGAGATGACGCAGTGGTACGGCCTGCTCGCGCCGGCGTCGTTGCCGGCCGCGGCCATTGAGCGTCTGGCCGTCGAAGCTGCCAAGGCGATCAAGACACCGGCGGCTGTGGCGCGCCTGTCGGACGACACGGCGCAGGCGGTGGGTGGCACCTCGGCCGAGTTCGCCGCTTTCATCGCCGCAGAGCAGAAGCGCTGGCAGCCGGTGATCGCGCGGGCGAAGATCAAGCCCGACTGACTGAAACACCCCCGAAGCGGCTTCGCCGCCTCCCCCTCAAGGGGGCAACGCCGGCGGCCGGGCAGAGCCCGATCCGCGGCGTTCGCTTGGACTCACTCATGCATCGCGAGTGGCGCGCAGCGCGACGAACCACTGATATCGGCAAGAGACTCAGCGAGTGGGCGACGACGCCGCACCCGCGCTGGCCGTGGTCGTGATCTGTCCCGCGGTTTGGGCCTGCGCGAAGGCGATCATGTTCTCGCGCCACTGCGCTTCGCTCTGACCCGAGGCTTGCATCAGCGCGCGCAGCGCCGGCACTTCGCCTTCGCGCGCCGAGCGCAGCAGCAACTCGCGTGACATGCCGAACGTGCAGTCCTGTGCGTCGCGGATTTGCGCTGCTTCGTCGAGGCTCTGCGTCAGCAGCACGTGATTCAACAGCGCCGCTTGCTCCTGCCAGGCACCGGCTTCGGCACGGCCGAGCGCTTTGGCGACCACACCCGCAGTGACGAGGCCAGTGACGCTGGCCGAGCGGGCGTGCAGGACTTCAGCGACCTTTTCGCAGAGCTGATGCCGGTTGGCATCGCCCGCCACGGGTTTGACATCGCAATGCTGCGTCACCAGTCGCTGGCCTTCGATCGAACGGATGGCGGGCACGGCCAGCAGCGATTGCACCACCACCATGCTGCGCAGGCCACCCTTGGCATCGATGCGCTCGATGAAACGACGCGAGGCCATCGCATAGTCGTCCCACCGCTTGGCCAGCGAAGCCTGGTACATCGCTTCGTCGATAGACGCCGGCTCTTCGGCGGCCAGCGCCAGCCAGGCAACGGCGTTGTCGCGGTCGAGCGCCACGAGGCGCCGCGCCGTGAGCGCCTGGCAGTGCGGCAGCGGTGCCGCGTCCGCCGCCAGCACGAAACACTGGTCGCGCGCCAGCATCATCACGCGCGGGTCGGTGCTGCTGGCGGCCAGCGTCGCCAGCTCGGTCAGCAACGGCGCCACGCGCTCGGCGTGCGCTCGCGTCTGCTGCTTCCAGCAGTCGTCGGTCTTGCACGCGGGCTGAGGGTCCGGCGCGTCACGGTAGTTTGCGTCGGCCTGCATGCGCAGTGCGAGGCCGACGGCGCGCGCATGGTCGTCGTCGGTCAGGTGCTGCTGCGCAAAGGCGTTCAGCGCCGCCGCGGCGCCGGCCTCGTGCAGCGTGCGCTCGATCTTGTCCTCGACCAGCGCGGCGCGCGGCACCGCCTGGCCGCAGACGCGCACCTCGTCGGCAGACAGGGGCGGCAAGCCCTCGACGGGCGCGCCCTTGACTTCCATCAACGCGGCGATGTCGCCACTTCGCGCGGTGGACTCGCGTGCGGGCTCTGCCGGCGCCGGTGCTGCTGCAACCGCGGGCCGCTCGCTCGGTGTGTTGATCGCGAACCACGTTGCGCCGGTGATCGCGCCGACGATCAGCGCTGCGCCGATGGTTTGCAAGGTGCTCCGGGTGGATTCGTTCATGTTGCCCCCTAGGCCCTGCGGGCCGGCCCCCCGAGGGGGAGCGAGCGTCTTCGGAACGGCCGTGCAACGCTCATGCCTGCTCCAAGGCCTCACGCACCGCCGCCACCTGGCGTCGCGACACGGACAGCCATTCGCCGGTGGCCGCGACTTGCACGGCCCAACTGATCTCGTTGCCTTCTTCTTCGCTGTCGGCCAACTTGCGCCGCTCCAGCGCGCGCACCGCCTGCCTCGCCACCAGCGCGTTGCGGTGCACGCGCAGCACGCGTTCGCCCAGGCGCAGCTCCAGATCGGTCAGCGAATCGTCGAGCACGTAGCTGTGCGTGGCGGTGCGCAGCGTCACGTATTTCAGCTCGGCCTTGAGGTAGAGCACGTCGGCCAGCGGTACCCGCACCACGCGGCCGCGCTCGCTGACGACGAGCACCGCTGCACTGGCGTTGGCCTCGCCGTCAGCCACAGTGCTGGCGTGCGACGGCATGCGCCGCCCGGCACGCTGCAACGCCGCGAACAAGCGGTCGCGCTTGACCGGCTTGGTCAGGTAGTCCACGGCTTCGAGGTCGAACGCGGTGAGTGCGTGTTCGCTGTGCGCGGTGACGAAGACGACGGCCGGTGGGTGCGCCATGCGTTTCAGATCGGCGGCCAACTCGGTGCCGAGCGCGCCCGGCATCTGGATGTCGAGCAGCGCCACGTCGGCCTGGCCTTGGTGCTGCTGCAGCCACTCCGCAGCCTGGCGCGCGTTGGCGCATTCGGCAACCACTTCGCACACCGGCTCGGGGCATTCGCGCACCAGTGCAGTCAAGCGCGAACGTGCGAGTGCTTCGTCATCGACGATCAGCACGCGGATCATGATGATTCCAGCCCCTCGTCCGGCGAGCACGTCGGCCCGCCTTGCAGGCCGCGCCAGTCGTTGCCGTCTGGCTCCTCGCCAGGCACGAGCAGTCCACTGGACTGCTCGTGTCCGGGCTCGGCCCCCGAGGGGAGGGCCGGTCCGGCTCGGGAGCGGCCCAGCGCGCGGTCCGGCAGCTCGCTCACGCTCGTTCCCCCATCGGCACGACGATCCGCACCCGCCACGCCTCTCCCCGCTTGCCGGCTTCGAACTTCGCGTCGAGGTCGTGCAGCAGGCGCAGGCGTGAGCGCACGTTGTCCAACGCGACGCCGTGGCCGGGGTTCGGGCGCGCGCCGCTGCCGGGCAGCGAGTTGTCGATCAGGATTTCGGCGCGGCCCAGCGCGACGCGTGTGCGCACCCGGATCGTGCCGCCGTCCTCGGCCGGCTCGACGCCATGCCGCACCGCGTTCTCGAGCAGCGGCTGCAGCGCCAGCGGCGGCAGGCGCGCGGCGTTGGCCGCCGGGTCCAACTCCCAGCGCACGTTCAGGCGCTCGCCGAAGCGCAGCGACTCGATGGCGATGTAGCGCTGCGCCAGATCGATCTCGCTGGCCAGCGTGACGGTGCCGCCGCCGCCGCTGTCGGCCAGCGCCACGCGAAACAGCTCGGCCAGGTCTTCGAGCACCCCCTCGGCGCGCGCCGGGTCGCTCTGCACCAGCGCGATCGCGGTGTTCAGCGTGTTGAACAGAAAGTGTGGGCGGATGCGCGATTGCAGCTCCGACAAGCGCGCCCGCTCGTCGGCCGGCGTGCGCGCCTTTTCGCGCGATTGCAGCCACAGCGCCAGCGGCAGCGCCATCGCCGCGCCGGCCAGCGGCAGCGACCAGGCGCGCAGGGGCGCCGGCTCGAGCAGGCCGACGGCCAACAGCGGCAACGATGCAGCCCAGGCCAACAGCGCGCCGAGCGCGGCCAGCACCATCAAGCGCTGCGGCGGCGACAGCTGCGTGATCACGCGGCGCAAGGCGCAGATCAAGCCGAGCCACAACAATGTGGCCGGCAGGGAGACCGCGAGCGCCGGGCCGATCGCGGCGATGGCCAGCGTGAAGGTCTCCGACGCCACCAGCGTGGCCAGCAGCACGACGCTGTTGACCGCCAGCAGCGCGCGCAGCGCCAGCGCACCGTGGCAGACATCGAAGGCCGCGCCGTCGGAGACGCGTGCGCTGCCCTGCGACTCCGACAGATCGGAGGTGGGCAGCAGCGTGGACAGCGGGGCAGGGGCGGTGTCTGGCAACGGCATCGAGCGGAGGGCGGCGTCGATAGAATGAAATCGCTCTTGGCAGGTTCGAGTGGATTCTCCCCCACGGCCCGCGCGCCGCACCGTATGACTAACGATCCGAAACAAGGCTCACTCGCCAACAAGTCACAAGCCTGGTCGGCGTTGTTCAGCGAGCCGATGAGCGAGCTGGTGCAGCGCTACACCGCCAGCGTGCCCTTCGACCAGCGCCTGGCCGCGGCCGACATCGCCGGCTCGCTGGCCCATGCCGAAATGCTCGCCGCGCAGGGCGTGATCTCGCAACAAGATGCGTCCGACATCCAGCGTGGCCTGGCGCAGATCAAAGCCGATATCGACGCCGGCCGTTTCGAGTGGAAGCTCGAACTCGAAGACGTGCACCTGAACATCGAGGCGCGGCTGACGGCGCTCGTCGGTGATGCCGGCAAGCGCCTGCACACCGGCCGCTCGCGCAACGACCAGGTGGCCACCGACGTGCGGCTGTGGCTGCGCGGCGAGATCGATGCGCTGGCGCCCTTGCTGGCGCAGATGCAGCGATCGTTGCTGTCCGTGGCAGAGCGCCACACCGAAACCATCCTGCCCGGCTTCACGCACCTGCAAGTCGCGCAGCCGGTGAGCTTTGCGCATCACCTGCTGGCGTATGTCGAGATGTTCGCGCGCGATGGCGAGCGTCTCGCGGACGTGCGCAAGCGTGTCAACCAGTTGCCGCTCGGCGCTGCGGCTCTCGCCGGCACCAGCTATCCGCTCGACCGCGCGCGCGTCGCCAAGACGCTCGGCTTCGACGGCCTGTGCATGAACAGCCTCGATGCCGTCAGCGACCGCGACTTCGCGATCGAGTTCTGCTCGTGGGCCGCGATCACGATGATGCATGTCTCGCGCCTGGCCGAAGAGATCGTGCTCTGGATGACGCAGAACTACGGCTTCATCGATCTCGCCGACCGCTACTGCACCGGCTCGTCGATCATGCCGCAGAAGCGCAACCCGGATGTCGCCGAACTCGCGCGCGGCAAGACCGGGCGTGTGTACGGCCACCTGACGGCGATGCTGACGCTGATGAAGGGCCAGCCGCTGACCTACAACAAGGACAACCAGGAAGACAAGGAGCCGCTGTTCGACACAGTGGACACGCTGGCCGCGACGCTGCGCATCATGGCCGAGATGGTGCAGGGCATCGTCGTCAAGCCCGAAGCGATGCAGCGCGCCGCGCAGCGCGGATTTGCGACGGCGACCGATCTGGCCGACTACCTGGTCGAAGAAGGGCGTGCCGTTCCGCGATGCGCACGAAGTCGTCGCCGCAGCGGTCAAGTTTGGCTTGCAGCAGGGCAAGGACTTGAGCGAACTGCCGCTCGACACGCTGCGCACGTTCCACGCCTCGATCGGCGACGACGTGTACGAAGCGGCGCTGACCTTGAAGGCGTCGCTCAACGCGCGCAAGGTGGTCGGCGGCACCGCGCCGGAGCGCGTGCGCGAGCAGATCGCGGCGCACCAGAAGCGGCTGAAGTAGGCGAAGTCCATGACCGTGCGCTACCTCGTCAACGACGTCGATGCCGCGTTGCCGTTCTACCGCGCGCTCGGTTTTCGCCTGACCGATCGCTGGGGTCCGCCGTTTGCGGTGATGAAGCGCAAGGGCCTGACGCTGTGGCTCGCCGGGCCGGGCACGTCGGCGCGCAAGAAGCTGGCCGATGGTTCGCTGCCGGAGCCGGGCGGATGGAACCGCATCGTCGTCGAGGCCGCTGACCTCGACGCGACGCTGGCCAAAGCGATCGCCGCCGGCGGCAAGCCGCGCGGCAAACCGATCAAAGGGCCGGGTGGGCGCCAGGTGCTGGTCGACGATCCATCGGGCAATCCCGTCGAGTTGTTCGAAGCAAGGCAAGGCTGAAGCGCATCTTGATCTACGAGCGCAAACACCAGCCGCCGGTGTCGCGCGCTCAGTTCACGCGGCGCTTGGCGTGGCATGGTGGCGGCGCGGTCGCGCTGCTGCTGGTCTCGCTCGGTGGCGGCATGCTCGGCTACATGACGCTCGAAGGCCTGTCGCCGCTCGACGCGTTTCTCAACGCGGCGATGCTGCTCGGCGGCATGGGGCCTGTCGACCTTCCAAAGACGGCAGGCGGCAAGTTTTTCGCCGGTTGTTACGCGCTTTATGCGGGCCTGCTGTTCATCGCCATCACCGCCCTGGTGCTGTCGCCGGTGCTGCACCGCGTGCTGCATCACTTCCATTGGGACGACAAGCAGTGAGGGTGAAGATCTGCTGCATCGCCAGCATCGAAGAAGCGCGCATCGCGATCGACGCGGGCGCTGCGGCGCTCGGCCTGGTGTCTGCCATGCCGAGCGGTCCGGGGCCGATCGATGAAGCGCTGATCGCCGAGATCGCTGCGGCCGTGCCGCCGCCGACCGCGACTTTTCTGCTCACGTCGCTGCAATCCGCCGAGGCGATCGTGCAGCAGCATCGGCGCTGCCGCACGTCGGTGCTGCAATTGGTCGATGCGGTCGCCGATGAAGATTTGAAGCAGTTGCGCGCTGAATTGCCGGACGTCAAGCTGGTGCAGGTGATTCACGTCACCGGGCCGGCGTCGGTGGACGAAGCGCTTGGCGGCGGCGCCACTCGTCGATGCGTTGCTGCTCGACTCGGGCAACCCGCAGCTCGCGATCAAGCAACTCGGCGGCACGGGCCGCACGCACGATTGGGCGCACAGCCGCGCCATCGTCGATCGGTCGCCGGTGCCGGTGTGGCTGGCCGGTGGCTTGAACGTCGGCAACGTGGGCGCAGCGATCGACGCGGTGCGGCCTCATGGCATCGATCTGTGCAGCAGCGTGCGCAGCGACGGCCGGCTCGATGCGGGCAAGCTCGCCGCCTTCATGGCCGCGGTGCGCTCATCAGCGCAGTAGCCGGCCCCCGCGAGGCGCGTCGGCGCGCAGGCCGTTCGCATCGGCCACCAGCGCGCCGTTGACCCACACGCCGTGCACGCCGATGCCGTCGGTGTGCAGGCGCGGCGCGCCGCCGGGCAGGTCGAACACGCGCTGCTTGGGGCCGCGCGCGACGGTCTTCGGATCGAACAGCAGCAGGTCGGCGGCCAGGCCCTCGCGGATCGCGCCGCGGTCGGTGAAGCCGAAGACGGCGGCCGGCGCGGTGGTCAGCCGCCGCACCGCTTCGGCCAGCGGCATCACACCGCGGTCGCGCGCCCAATGGCCCATCAGGTGCAGGCCGAAGCCGGCGTCGTTGAAGAAGGTCAGGTGCGCACCGGCGTCGGACAGCGAGACGATGCTGTGCGGGTGCGTCAGCAAGCGGCCGACCGCGGCCTCGTCGCTGTTGAGCAGCATCGCGGTGAAGACGGTTGACAAGTCTTCGTCGAGCGCGATGTCGAGCATCAGGTCGAGCGGATCGGCGCCGCGCTCGCGGGCCACCTGCCCGAGCGGGCGCTGTTCGAGGGCGCGGTAGGGCTCGGTCGCTGCCTCGGTGACTTGCAGCGCGTCCCACTCGCTGTTGAAGAGGCGGAACACGGCCGGCGCCGCCAACTCGGCGCGCACCGCATCGCGAAACGAGCGGTCGCGCAGCACGGCCTTCAGCGCTTCGCCTTGCAGCCCGAGCGCCGGCTTCCACGCGGCCAGCCCTTCGACCGGATACGCCGAGGCCAGCGTGAAGTCCATCGACAGCGGGCAGCAGCTGACCTGGCCGATCAGCTTGCGGCCGCGCGTGTTGGCCGCGGCGATGGCGTCGAGATCGTCGAACACACCGCGCGGGTTGGTGTTGTTGTGCAGCAGCGCGGCGATCATCACCGGGCGGCCGGAGACGGCGCTCATCTGTTCGAGCAGCGACACCGGCATCTGCCCGCCCTTGGTGACCATGTAGACGCCGCGTGCCGCTGCTGGCCTCACCCATCGCGCGCACGAGGGCGAGGTGTTCGTCGTCGTCGGCCAGGCGCGACGGCATCGGCTTGCCGCCTTCGCCGTTGTGCGCCGGGCTGGTGGAGCTGGCCAGGCCGATCGCGCCGGCTTGCATGGCCTCGCGCACGAGCTGCGCCATCGCAGCCACTTCATCGGCGCGCGCGGCGCGCTCGGTGGCGGCCTCGCCCATCACCCAGGTGCGGATGGAAGAGTGGCCGACATACGCCGCGACGTTCAGCACCGCCGGGTTGTTCTTCAGTTGCGCGAGGTACTCGGGAAAGGTCTCGAACTCCCAGCGGATGCCGCGCTTCAACACGTCGAGCGACATGCCCTCGACCTGCGTCAGGTTGCGCATCGTCATCTCGCGGTGCTCGGGCTTGCACGGCGAGATCGTGAAGCCGCAGTTGCCGATCACCGCCGTCGTCACGCCGAGCGCCGGCGAGGGCCGCAGCGCCGGGTCCCAGGTGATCTGCGCGTCGAAATGCGTGTGGCTGTCGATGATGCCGGGCATCAGCGCGAGGCCGTCGGCGTCGATGACTTGCTTGGCGTCGCCGGTGATCGGCGCAATGCGGCCGTCGCGCACGGCCACGTCCTGCACCTGCGGCTCGGCGCCGCTGCCGTCGAACACCAGCGCGTTGACGAAAGAGCAAGATCGTTCATGCGAACAGCCGCTCCATTTCGCGCCGCAACTCATACGCCCGCGACGGCGGCATCTCGACATCGGCCCAGCTCAGGCTCTGCCCTTCGGCCACCGGCCGGATCACCTTCACCGCATGCGCCAGCCCGAGCGGCAACCCTCCGATCGCGCGCGACTTCTCTGCCGGCAGCAGCTTGCCCCACACCGTGTAGCCGCCTTCGCCGTCGAGCATCTCGCCCGGCTTCAAGGCACGCTTGGCGGTGGCCACCACATCGGCATTCCAGCCCTGCGCGACACCGGTGGCCTCGCGCCGCAGCGCCACACTCGCCACGCTCATGCCGACTTCGAGGCCGATCAGGTGCCAGCGTTTGTAGAGCGTGAAGTAGCGCCCGCTCGGGTCGGTGTGCGCGTTGTATTCCTCGAAGCAGTTCTTCACGTACTCGGTCTCGGCTTCGACCGTGACCCACACGCCCATGCGGATGTCGTACGGGATCACGCGGCCGTCGCGCTCCAGCGACGAGATCACTTCGACCATGCCCTTCTTTTCGAGCACACCGCCTTCGCTCATCGGCCGCGTGACGACAGGAATGTCTTCGACGCTGGCCGGCGGGTAGAGCAAGCCGTTGCTCGGCACCGCGAGGCCGGTGGCGTTGGAGACCGCCGTCGATTCGATGCTCGGCTTGCTGCCGTCGAGAAAGCTGTTGAACATCTTCGGGTTCAGCCCGCCGCGCTCGGCCTGTTCGGGCGTCAGGCCGTAGTAGCCCCACACCGTCTCCGGCGTCGATTGCGCAAAGTGCGGCAGCCACTTGTGGCCGCGCCCCGCGGCGACGACCGGGAAGCCGCAGGTGCGCGCCCAATCGACCAGGTCGCAGATCATGGCCGGCTGGTCGCCGTAGGCCAGGCTGTAGATCACGCCGGCTTCGGCGGCGCGCCGCGCCAACAGCGGGCCGCAGAACGCATCGGCCTCGACGGTGACGTTGACGACATGCTTGCGCTCGGCAATCGCCGCCAGGATGTGATCGACCGCGTGCACCGGCGAGCCGGTGCATTCGACGACGATCTCGATCTCGGGCAGCTTGACCAGCGCCTGCCAGTCGTCGGTGATCCAGGTGTTGCCGTCGCGCAGCGCCGCTTGCGCAGACGTGGCCGCCGACTGCTGCGGCGTCCAGCCGACGCGCGCCAGGTTCTTCTTCGCGCCCGCCGGGTTCAAGTCCGCAATCGCGACGAGGTGCACGCCCGGCGTGCGCACCACCTGCGCCAAATACATCGAGCCGAATTTGCCGGCGCCGATGAGGCCGACGCGGATCGGCTTCTTGTCGGCTGCGCGCTGCAGCAGTTGTTTGTGAAGGCTCATGCGGCTTCCTTGATGTTGTCGGTCGAGGTCACCAGCGCGCTGGCGGGCATGCCGTCTTTCCACGGCAGGTCGACCGGATAGCGCTTCATCAGACAGTCGTCCGGCAAACACTCGATCGGCGTGAAGTCGCGGTGCGCGATGTACTCGGGCCGCTTGAAGCGCTGGATGTGATTGCTGATCGCGCACAGGCTCAAGTACACGCTGACGCGGTTCCACGGGCTCAGGTTGCTCGTCGAGGCGTGCACGAGGCAGGAGTGGAACAGGATCATCGACCCGGCCGGGCCCTTCGGCGAGACGATGCCGCCTTGTTTGCCGCCCGCGCGCTCGACGAGCGAAGCGATCAGTTGCGTTGTCGACGGTCCACAGCGGATAGCTCGTCGTCGTCAGATCGTGCTGGGCGTCGATGACGCCCTTCTTGTGGCTGCCCGGAATGAACATCAGCGGGCCGTTGAACTCGTTCACGTCATCGAGAAAGATGGCGATGTTCATCGCCCGCTCGGTCGGCATCCAGTCGTCGTTCTTCCAGGTGCCGTAGTCCTGGTGCCATTGCCAGACATCGCCCTCGAAGGCCATCTTGCCGTTGACCTTGAACTGGTGCATGTACAGCGCCTCGTCGTCGAAGAGCTGCTGCACCGGCTCGATCATGCGCGGGTGCCGCGCCAGGCGCGCGAACGGTTCGCTGTAGAGGTGCGCGGCGAAGTTGGTGCGCACCGCGTCGCTGCCTTTTTCGCGCACGTTGAAGGCTTCGCGCCGCGCGTAGATCGCCGGCACTTCGTCGGTCAGCGTCTTCACCTCGTCGGGCTTGAACAGGCCGGGGAAGAAGAGGTAGCCGTCGCGGTCGAAGGCGTCGAGTTGGTCTTGGGTGAGTCGCATCGTGTCGGTCCTTTCACTGAGCCTGAAGCACTTCGGTCAAGCCGCGCCTGCAAGTGCCGGCCGGCCTGCTCGCCGTGGCCGCGCATCAGCGCTTCGGCCCGGCGCGCGTCGTGGGCAGCGATCGCGCGCGCGATCGCTTCGTGTTCGTTCCACACCGTGCTGCGCAACTCGCTGTGCTGCAGCACCGCGCCCATCGCGCGGCGGATGTGGCGCCAGTGCAGTTGCGCGCTCTGCGCGATCAGCGGGTTGTCGGCGGCGGCGTAGACCTGCGCATGGAATTCGATGTCGGCGTCGATCATCGCGCTGACCTTGCCGCTCTTGGCCGCGCGGCGGCCACGAGCGATCAAGTCGGCGTCATAGGCAAAGCCGGACGCGCAGGCCAGCCGCGCGGCCAGCGCGTCGAGCGCACCGCGCACCTGGTAGACGTTGGCCAGCCACTTCGCATCCAGCGGCGCCACCTGCAGGCCGCGGCCCGGTGCGTCGGCCACCAGGCCGTCCTTCTTCAACAGCCGCAGCGCCTGCAGCACCGGCTGGCGGCTGACCGCGAGCTGGGCCGCCAGATCCTCTTGCGTGATGCGCGCACCCGGCGCCAGCGCGCCGGTGCTGATGGCGTCGATCAGCGCGCGATAGACCTGGTCCACCAGGTCAGGGGCAAGTTCGAGGCGGTGCAGTTCGGCGGCCACGAGTTTCTGTACTCTGTATACAGAACACAGTTTAGGCATGGGTCGCGCCGGCGCATTCGGGCAAACCCCGTGTGCGGAGCACCGCCCTAGACTGCGGGCATGTCTGTTGGCGAATTCGATCTGATCCAGCGCTGGTTCACACGTCCGGCGCGTCGCGCCGTGTTGGGCGTTGGCGACGACTGCGCCTTGCTGCAACCCGCGCCCGGCATGCAGCTCGCGGTGTCGTCCGACATGCTGGTCGAGGGCCGGCATTTCCTGTCCACCGTAGCGCCCGACCGGCTGGGCCACAAGGCGCTGGCGGTGAACCTGTCGGATCTGGCGGCCTGTGGCGCGGCGCCGCTGGCGTTCACGCTGGCGCTGTCGATGCCGCGCGTCGATGAAGCCTTTCTCGACGGCTTTGCGCGCGGCTTGTTCGCACTGGCCGATGCACACGGCATCGAGATCGTCGGCGGCGACACGACGGCCGGGCCGCTGAACATCTGCATCACGGTGTTCGGCGAAGTGCCGCCGGGGCAGGCGCTGTTGCGCTCGGGTGCGAAGGCGGGTGACGAGGTGTGGGTCAGCGGCGCGCTCGGTGACGCCCGCCTTGCGCTCGAAGCGTTTCGCGGCACGGTCTCACTGGACGGCGACGCTTTCGAAGCGGCGCGGGCACGCATGGAGCAGCCGACGCCACGCGTCGCGCTCGGTGTGACGCTGCGTGGCGTGGCCACGAGCGCGATCGACCTGAGCGACGGCTTGCTCGGCGATCTTCGTCATGTGCTGGCGCCGCTCCGGCGTTGGCGCAACGATCGACGCCGACGCCGTGCCGATCGGCGCCGTGCTGGCGGCCCATCCACTTGCGCTGCGGCGCGAATGTGCGCTGGCGGGTGGTGACGACTACGAACTGCTTGTTCACGGCGCCCGCGGCGCGAGCGGCCGAGGTGCGCGCCGCGGCCGCGCGTGCTGGTTGCGCCGTGACCTGCATCGGCCGCATCGATGCGGCACCGGGAACGCGCGTCATCGATCGCGACGGTCAGCCCGTGGCTGCTGCGTTCGCCGGTTTCGACCATTTCAAGGAGGCCAGCGCATGACGGCCGGCAACGTCACCGAGGCGACGCTGATCAACGGCAGCGCCCCGCAGCGCGCGAGTGCGGCCTTCATGCGCCGCCACCCCTCGCGCTGGATCGCGCTCGGCTTCGGCAGCGGCCTGTCGCCGTGGGCGCCGGGCACGGTGGGCACGCTGTGGGCGTGGGTGGCCTTCCTGGTCTTCGACCGCTGGCTCGGGGCTGGCGGCCCTGCGGGTTGGGCTGCGGTGATCGGTGCGTCGCTCGTGATCGGCGTCTGGGCCTGCACCCGCACCGCGCAAGACCTGGCCACGGCCGATCCGGGCGCGATCGTCTGGGACGAGATCGTTGCCTTCTGGATCGTGCTCTGGCTGCTCATGCCGGCGGGTGCGCTCATGCAGTGCATCGCGTTTGCGTTGTTCCGCTTTTTCGACGCCGTGAAGCCCGGCCCCATCGGCTGGACGGACCGGCGCTTCAAAAACGCGCGCGGCTGGATGCAGGGCGTGGGCATCATTGCCGACGATCTGGTCGCGGCGCTGTGCACGCTGCTCGTGATCGCGCTGTGGCGCTTTGTCTTTGCATGAACAGGTTGCTCGACACCGAACTGGCCGCACAGTGGGTCGCGCCGCTGGCCGACGCGCTGCGCGCGCGCGGCTGGCGCATGGCCACCGCCGAGAGCTGCACCGGCGGCCTGATCGCGGCCACCTGCACGGCGCTCGCCGGTTCGAGCGACTGGTTCGAGCGCGGCTTCGTCACCTACAGCAACGCCGCCAAGACCGAGCAGCTCGGTGTCGATCCGACATTGATTGCACAACACGGTGCGGTCAGCGAGCCGGTCGTGCGCGCCATGGCCGAAGGGGCGCTGGCGCACTCGCCGGCCGACATTGCACTGGCCGTCACCGGCATCGCCGGCCCGGGCGGCGCCACGCCGGGCAAGCCGGTGGGGCTGGTCTGGCTGGCGATCGCGCAGCGCGGCGCGGCCACGCAGGCCGAGTGCCTGCAACTCAACGGCGACCGCGCCGCGGTTCGCGAGCAGACCGTGGTGGCGGCGTTGGCGCGCGGATTGCGACTGGCCACAGCCTAGCAGCGACCATGCCGATTCTCGACATCGAACCCGTGCTCGATGCAGCAGCGCCGATCGACCCGGCGCTTGCGCAGCGCTTGACCGACGCGGCCGCGGCCGTGTTGGGCTGCGCGCCCGGCCGCCTGTGGCTGCGGCTGCGGCCTCTGCCCGCCGAACGGTACGCCGAGAATGGTGCCGTGCTGGTTGACGGTGAACGGCCGACCTTCGTCACCGTGCTGCACGCGCACCCGCCGGAAGGCGACGCGCGCGCCCGAGAGGCGGCAGCGCTCACGGCCGCCATCGCCAGCGTGCTCGGCCAGTCGGCCGAGCGGGTGCATGTGCAGTACGCCCCCGCGGGCGCGGGGCGCCAGGCCTTCGGCGGCCGGCTCGTTTCGTGATGAGCGGCAGGCTACTGCACGTGCTCCTCTGCGGGCGCTTCGACGCCGCGGAGCGCGAAGCTTGGTGGCACGCCCTTCGCGCGGCGGCACCAGAGTGTTCCTGGCATCGCGACGACGAACCGTTCGACCGTGAACGGATCGGTGTGGCGGTGGTGGCCAACCCGGCACTCGGCGCACTCGCCGGATTGCCGAATCTGCGCTTGATCCAGTCGTTGTGGGCCGGCGTCGAGAAGCTGCTCGGAGATGCGACCGTGCCGACGAACGTGCCGCTCGCGCGCATGGTCGACCCGGCCATGAATGCGGCGATGGCCGAGACGGCGCTGTGGGCCGTGCTGGGGCTGCATCGGCGCTTCTTCGACTATGCGGCGCAACAGGTGAGCGCGTTATGGCTGCCTCACGCGCAGCGCCGCGCCGACGACATCAACGTGCTCGTGCTCGGCGCGGGGCAGATGGGGGCTGCGGTGGCGACGCGCCTGGCGGCGCAGGGCTACCGCGTGAGTTCTTGGCGTGCGCGCGATGCGGCACCGCTCGCGGCCGCACTCGCCAACGCGGAGATCGTGATCAACCTGTTGCCGCTGACGCCAACAACGCATGGCCTGCTCGATGCTCGCCTGTTCGCTGAGATGCGGCGCGGCGCCAGCGTCGTCAACCTGGCGCGCGGCGCGCATGTGGTCGATGCCGACTTGATGGCCTCGCTCGACTGCGGACATCTGCATCGGGCGGTGCTCGACGTGTTTCACAGCGAGCCGCTGCCGGCCGAGCATGCGTTCTGGCGTCACCCGCAGGTGACCGTGCTGCCGCATGTGGCGGCCCTGACCGACGAGCGCAGCGCCGCGTCCGTGGTGGCGGCTAACCTGCACGCGCTGGCTTGCGGTGCACCGCTGGCGCATCTCGTCGACCGCGCGCGCGGGTACTAGCCGTCGCGGCAGCGGCGCCGGCCGCCGCGCTTGCCGTAGGATCGGCGCCCCCCCGACTCCTGCATCGAGGCAACCCGTGCGAATTCTGCTCGTCGAAGACGACGAGATGCTGGCCGACGCGCTGAGCCGCGCCCTGGTGCAGTCCGCCCACGCGGTCGACACGGCGGCCACCGGCGAGCAGGCCGACAGCGCGCTGGCGACGCAAGCCTACGACCTGGTGATCCTCGACATCGGGCTGCCCGACCTGAGCGGCCTGGACGTGCTGCGCCGCTTGCGCAACCGTCGCTCGAACGTGCCGGTGTTGCTGCTGACGGCGCAAGACACGCTGGCCGATCGTGTGCGCGGCTTGGACCTCGGCGCTGACGACTACCTGTCCAAGCCGTTCGACCTGCCGGAACTGGAAGCACGTGTGCGTGCGCTGCTGCGCCGCGGCGTCAACAACTCGACGCCCGTCCTGCAGCATGGCCGGCTGCGCTTCGACACCGTCGGCCGGCGCGTCTTCCACGACGGCCAGCCGGTCGAGCTGTCGGTGCGCGAACTGGCCGTGCTCGAGCTGCTGCTGATGCGTGAAGGCCGCGTGGTCACCAAGGAGCAGATCGTCAACCACCTCTACGGCTGGGGCGACGAAGTCGGCGCCAACGCGATCGAGGTCTATGTCTATCGCATCCGGCGCAAGCTGGAGCCGCTGGGATGCGAGATCCGCACCGTGAGGGGCATGGGCTACCTGATGGAGCGCATCGATGGGCCGGCCTGAACCTCGGCTGCAATCGAAACTGCTGGTCTGGTTGCTCGGCCCGCTGCTCGTCCTGCTGGTGCTCGACACGGCGCTCACCTACTGGGCAGCGTTGAACTTCTCGAACCGGGCCCACGACCGCTCGCTCCTCGAGATCGCGCGCGAGGTGGGCCTGCACGTCAGAGGCGACGGCGTCGGCCGGCACCTGGACATTCCGCCGGCGGCCGAACGCGTGCTGCTGATCGACGAAGACGATCGCCTGGCGTACCGCGTGTCGGCCGAGGACGGTACCTTGATCGGTGGCGATGCGCAGATCGCGCGGCCCGCGGTGGCGCCGCGCAAGGGGGCCGACCCGTTGTTCTACGGTGCCGTTCATCACGGCGAACCGGTCCGCATGACCGCCGCCTGGGTGCCCACGGGCGCCAGCGAGCGATTGCCCGGCAACGTGCTGGTGCAGGTCGCCGAGACGATGAACAAGCGCAACCGCCTGGCCTGGGAGATCCTGGCCAGCGTGGTGGCGCCGCAGCTGCTGCTGATCCTGATGGCGACGACGGTGGTCTATTTCGGCGTCTCGCGCGGTCTGGGGCCTTTGCAGAAGGTCCGGCGCGCCGTCTCGGACCGCTCGCATCGCGACCTGACGCCGCTCGAGCTGAGCAGCGTGCCGGGCGAGCTGCGGCCGCTGGTCGCGGAGGTCAATCACCTGATGCAACGACTGGGCAAGACGCTGGACTTCCAGAGCCGCTTCATGGCGGACGCGGCGCACCAGCTGAAGACGCCGGTGGCAGGGCTCAAGGCGCAGATCGAACTGGCGCTGCGCGAGCCCGATCCGCAGCGCATGCGCCACTCGCTGGCGCAGCTGTACGTGGGTGTGGACCGCATGTCGCGCCTGGTGCAGCAGCTGCTGTCCCTGGCCCGCAGCGAAGCCGGCGCGACCGAGGCCGTGCAGCTGAAGGCGGTCGACCTGGAGGCGTTCGCGCTCGAGATCAGCATGGAGTGGGTGCCACTGGCCATCAAGCAGGGCGTGGACCTGGGCTTCGAGGGCGCGGGGCGTCCGGTGCTGATCGACGCCGAGCCGGATCGGCTGCGCGAGCTGATGAACAACCTGATCGACAACGCGGTGCGCTACAGCCAGCAAGGCGGGCGCGTCACGGTCGCGGTCACGGCAGCGGAGCAGGCAGCGGGGCGCTTGTCGATCAGCGACGACGGCCCGGCCATCCCGGTCGAGGAACGCAGCCGGGTCTTCGAGCGCTTCCATCGCTTGCTGGGCACCCACACCGATGGCAGTGGGCTGGGTCTGGCGATCGTCAGCGAGATCGCCAAGCTGCACGGCGCGAGCATCACGCTGGAAGAAGACATCGATGGCGTGGGCAACACGTTCAGCGTGACCTTTCCGGCCAGCGCCAGCAGCCCGGGCGGCAGCGGCTGACGGCGTGCGCGTCAGCTTGCAGACAGCTTGGCGACAACTGGCTGACAGGCAAGCGGTAGGAAGGCGTCAGCGGGCATTCCTAAGCTCGATCGCAGCGGAGCCGGTGGTCGGTTCCCGGTCGACTTCAGGAGTCACGATGTCCGTTGCCAACACCGAGTTCTGGGTCGCGCTGCTCCAGATCATCATGATCAACATCGTCCTGAGCGGCGACAACGCGGTGGTCATCGCGTTGGCCAGCCGCTCGCTGCCACCGCGCCCAGCAGAAGAAGGCCATCCTCTTCGGCAGCGTGGGCGCGATCGTGATGCGCCTGGTGTTGACCTTCTTTGCCGTGATGCTGCTCTCGCAGCCCTACCTGAAGCTGGTGGGTGCGGCACTGCTGCTGTGGATCGGCGTCGGGCTGCTCAAGGGCGGCGACGAAGAGGGCGACCTGGAAGCCCACTCGAACCTCGCCGCGGCCATCAAGACCATCATCGTCGCCGACCTGGTGATGAGCCTGGACAACGTGATCGGCGTTGCCGCCGCGGCCAAGGGCAACGTGCCGCTGCTGGTGATCGGCCTGGTGATCAGCATCCCGCTGATCATCTTCGGCAGCGCGATCATCTTGAAGCTGATGACGCGCTTCCCCGCGATCATCACGATCGGCGCCGCGCTGCTGGGCTGGGTGGCCGGCGAGATGGCAGTGTCCGATCCGGCGCTGACGGGCTGGATGGCGGGCCACGGAACGGTGCACATGCTGGCCCCGGCTGCCGGTGCGCTGATGGTGGTGCTGGTTGGCACGTGGCTGATGCGCCGCTCTTCCGGGCAGACGGCGATGGTCGCGGCTGCCGAGCAGACGGCTCGTTGATTGACAGGAGGTCGCGATGAGAAAGATCCTGGTCGCTGTGGATGCCACCGATCCCTCCGGAACGCGGGCGGCGGTGGCGGAAGCCGTGCGCATCTATGCCCAAGGGCCGGTCGACGTGCACCTTCTGAACGTCCAGCCGCCGGTCAGCGGACACGTTGCCATGTTCTTCGACAACCGCGAGTTGCATGAGCTTCAGCAGGCCGCGGGTGTCGAAAACCTCGCCAGCGCCGAAGCGCTGCTGCGAGCCAGCAGCGTGCCGTGGTCGAGCAGCGTGCGCATCGGCCGTTGCGCCGAGACGATCGCCCGCACGGCGCGCGAACTTGGTTGTGATCGCATCGTGCTCGGCCGCGAGGACGCTGGCCCCGGACTGGCCAGCAAGGTGTTCGGTTCGATGGCGCAGCAGGTGCGTCAGGTGTTGGGCGGCGGCGACTGCCAGGTGATCGGCGCCTGAGAGCGCCGCGCCGGTCTCAGGCCGGCAGCGCGAGTTGCAGCCGCGTTGCGCGCGCCGCGTTGCGCTGCCCCGGTGCGGGCGCCGACACCACCTGCTGCATCACCAGCAGCATCAGGCGCTTCAGCGCACTCCAGGGGTCGAGCGGCCACTCGGGGTGCTTCAAGCCTTTGATCACACCGTCACAGACGCTCGCCGCTTGCACCAGGTGCGCCAACTGATGGTCGGCGAGCGCAGGCAACACGCGCTCGAACAGGCGCTCTTTCATGCCCCACACACGCGCTTCCTTCAGCGCCATCGGCAGCGGTTTGCCGTCGGCCATCGCATCCTTGATGCGCTTCAAGCCGCGGATGTCTTCGGCCAGCGTCCAGTGCACGAGCACCGCGGCTTCGCCTTCGGCCTCCAGGCCTTCCAGCATGCGCAGCGCACGGCTGACCTGGCCGGCGAGCACCGCTTCGCCAAGCTTGAAGACGTCGTAGCGCGCGACGTTGAGCACCGCGGCTTCGATCTGTTCGAAAGAAAGAATGCCTTGCGGATGCAGCAGCGCGAGCTTCTGCAGTTCTTGATGTGCGGCGAGCAGATTGCCTTCGACGCGATCGGCAAAGAACGCCAGCGTGCGTTGGCCTTCTTCGCCGTCCGCCACGCGCTGGCCCTGCGCCGCCAGACGGCGTGCGATCCAGGCCGGCAGCTCGTTGCGCGCGACGGCATCGACCTTGATCATCAGCGCCGGCCTGATCGAGCGCTGCTGAACCAGCCGCTCTTCATCTGCTGCCAATCGAGCTTGGGCAGGTGGATCAGCGTCACGACGTCGTCGTTCAGGCCTTCGCAGTAGCGTTGCAGCGCTTCCGAGCCGTCCTTGCCCGGTTTGCCGTTGGGGATGCGCAGCTCGATCAACTGCCGCTCGGCAAACAGGCTCATCGCCTGCGACGCACCGATGAAGCCGGCCCAGTCGAAATGCGCCGCATTGCCGACGGTGAAGACCTTGCGCTCGTTGTAGCCGGCGGCACGCGCTGCGGCGCGGATCGCGTCACCGGCTTCCTGCGCCAGCAGCGGCTCGTCGCCGTGGACCGTGTACAGCGCCTTGACGCCTTTGGCGAGATGCGCCGCGAGTTGGTCGGGCTTGAGGTTCATCTCAGCGAGCGCCCGGCCGCCCGAAGCGAGCTGAGCGCCCCCTCGGGGGGCAGCGAACGCAGTGAGTTTGGGGGCTCATTTAGCTGAGCTTGACTGACGCCAGCCGCCGCAGCACCTGGGCGACGATGTCGTCTTCCATCGCGCGATAGAGCAGCAACTCCTCCTGCTGCTTGGCCAGCGCCGCGGTTTCGTTGTAGCTCATGTCGCGCGTCAGCAGCAGGTCCGACGCCGGCAGCAGCAACTGGCCCGACGGCGTGGCGACGCGAAAGCGCAGGCGCACGCGCAGCTGCACTTCGCGCACCTGGCCGGCGGCGGTGGACGCGGCGACCGTCTTCTCGCGCGCATCCGTCAGCATGTCGAGCACCGCTTCGGCCTGCGCCGGGTTGTCGCGCAATGCGACACCGGCACGCTCCAGCTCCTTCTTCAATGCCGTGGCCAAATGCGACGTCTTCGAGAAGCCGACGAGCGCGATCGAGCGCATCGGCAGCTGCGGCGTCTGGCGCAGTTGAAAGCCGCAGCCGGCGAGCGAGGCTGCGGCGATCAGTGCGGCCCGGCGATGCATCAAGCGACGACCACGTTGACCAGGCGTCCCGGCACGATCACGATCTTGCGCACCGCTTTGCCGTCGCCGAACTTGGCGACTTCGGGCGCGGCGCTCGCAGTGGCTTCGATCGTGCCCTTGTCGGCGGCGGCTGCCACGCGGATCGCGCCGCGCGTCTTGCCGTTGACCTGCAGCACCAGTTCGATCTGATCCTGCACCAGCGCAGCTTCATCGACCGCGGGCCACGGTGCATCGATCAGCGACCCTGCGAAACCGAGCGCTTGCCACAGCCCGTGCGTGATGTGCGGGCAGGCCGGGTAGAGGACGCGCAGCAGCACGGAGAAGGCCTCGCGCAGCGCAGCGTTCGACGCTGGCGTGCCGTCGTTGCGAAACTCCTCCATCGCGTTGAGCAACTTCATCGCGCCGGAAGCCACGGTGTTGAACTGCAGGCGCTCGTAGTCGTGCAGAACCTGCTTGAGCAGCACGTGCACTTCGCGGCGCAAGGTCTTGGCCGCGTCACCGATCGACGCAAAGTCGCTGCCCGCGGCGCGCACCGTCGCGGCGTGTCGAGCGCCGAAGGCCCACAAGCGGTTCAGGTAGCGGTAGCAGCCGGCGGCGCCGGAGTCGGACCAGGCCGCGCTCTGGTCCGGCGGGCCGGCGAACATCGTGAACAGGCGCGCCGTGTCGGCGCCGAACTTGCCGATGAACTCGCGCGGCTCGACGACGTTGTTCTTCGACTTGCTCATCTTCTCGATGCCGCCGAGCATCAAGGGCAGGCCGTCGGCCTTGGCCGTGGCGCCGATCGGCGTGCCGCGCTCGTCGTGCTTGACGTCGACTTCGCTCGGGTAGTACCAGCGCTTCTTGCCCGCAGCGTCTTCGCGGTAGAAGCTCTCGTTGAGCAGCATGCCCTGCGTGAACAGCTTGGTGAAGGGCTCGTCGAATTTCACCAGGCCGATGTCGCGCATCGCCTTGGTCCAGAAGCGCGCGTACAGCAGGTGCAGCACCGCGTGCTCGATGCCGCCGATGTACTGGTCCATCGGCATCCAGTAGTCGTTGCGGGCGTCGACCATGCCGTCCTGCGCGTCCGGGCAGGCATAGCGCATGTAGTACCAGGCCGAATCGACGAAGGTGTCCATCGTGTCGGTTTCGCGCTGCGACGGCGCACCGCACGTCGGGCAGGCGACGTTGAGGAACTGGGCGTTCTTGCGCAGCGGGTTGCCGCTGCCGTCGGGAATCAGGCCCTCGGGCAAGACGACCGGCAAGTCTTTCTCGGGCACCGGCACGTCGCCGCAGGCCGGGCAATGGATGATCGGGATCGGCGTGCCCCAGTAGCGCTGGCGGCTGATGCCCCAGTCGCGCAGGCGCCAGGTGGTCTTCTTTTCGCCCAGGCCTTTCGGCGCGAGCAGCGCGGCGACCTTGTCGACCGCGGCCTTGTAGTCCAGGCCGTCGAGCGCGCCGGAATCAATGCAGCGGCCGCGCTGCTTGTCGCCGTACCAGTCTTGCCAAGCCTCGGTCGAGTACGTCAGGCCGGCGACATCGATCACAGGCTTGATGCGCAGCTGGTACTTGCGGGCGAAGGCGAAGTCGCGCTCGTCGTGCGCCGGCACGCCCATCACGGCGCCGTCGCCGTAGCCCATCAGCACGTAGTTGCCGACCCAGACGTCGATGGCTTCGCCGGTGAGCGGGTGCGTGACTTTGAGGCCGGTCGGCAGGCCTTCCTTTTCCTTCGTCGCCAGTTCGGCTTCGGTCGTGCCGCCCTTGACGCAGGCTTCGATGAAGGCGGCCAGCGCCGGGTTGGTCTTCGCGGCGTGCGCGGCCAGCGGGTGCTCGGGCGCGACGGCGCAGAAGGTCACGCCCATGATGGTGTCGGCCCGCGTCGTGAAGACAAACATGCGGCCGTCGCCGATCAGCGCGCCGGTCGCAGTCCCGGATGTCGTGCGGGAACGCAAAGCGCAGGCCCTCGCTCTTGCCGATCCAGTGCTCCTGCATCAGGCGCACGCGCTCGGGCCAGCCGTGCAGGTAGCCGGGGCACGATGGGTCGGCGACGTTGGCCAGCAGTTCGTCGGCGTACTTCGTGATCGCGAAGTAGTAGCCGGGGATCTCGCGCTTTTCGACCAGCGCGTCGGAGCGCCAGCCGCGACCGTCGATGACCTGCTCGTTGGCGAGCACGGTCTGGTCCACCGGGTCCCAGTTGACGATCTGCGTCTTGCGGTAGGCGATGCCTTTTTCGAGCATCTTCAGGAAGAACCACTGGTTCCACTTGTAGTAGCCCGGGTCGCAGGTGGCGACCTCGCGCGTCCAGTCGATGGCCATGCCCAGCGGCTGCATCTGCGCCTTCATGTCGGCGATGTTCTGCCGCGTCCACGCCGCAGGCGGCACGTGGTTGTCCATCGCCGCGTTCTCGGCCGGCAGGCCGAAGGCGTCCCAGCCCATCGGCATCAGCACGTTCATGCCCTGCATGCGCAAGTGGCGCGTCAGCATGTCGTTGATGGTGTAGTTGCGCACATGGCCCATGTGCAGCTTGCCGCTCGGGTACGGCAGCATCGAGCAGGCGTAGAACTTGGGCTTGGTTTGGTCTTCGCTGACGCGGTAGGCGTCGCTCGCGGCCCAAGCCTGCTGCGCGGCGGCTTCGACTTCGGCGGGGACGTATTTCTCGTTCATCCGCCAGATTGTAGGGAGCCTACTTCGCTGGAGCCTCGGTCACGAAGCCGATGCGTGTGAGGCCCGCCTTCTGCACCAGGCCGATCAAGTCAGCGACCTGGCCGTAAGGCACCTTCTGATCCGCGCGCAACTGCACTTCGAGCTGCGGGTTGCCTTTGGCGGCCGCGGTCACGCGCTGCATCAGTTGCTCGCGCGTCAGCGCGATCGTCGCCGAAAAACAGCTTGCCGCTGCCGTCGATCGACACGGCGATGAAGGTCGGTGCGGCGGTCGGTGTGGCGGCGTCGGTCTTCGGCAGATCGAGTTTCAGGCTCGACGTCATCAGCGGCGCGGTGATGATGAAGATCACCAGCAGCACCAGCATGACGTCGATCAGCGGCGTCATGTTGATGTCGCTCATCGGCGCCGGGCCGGTGGTGCGTTCAAGGCGGCCGAAGGCCATCAGGTTTTCCGCTGATCCAGCAGCATCTCGCGCAAGTCATGCGCGAAGCCTTCGAGCTCGGCCTCTGCCGTGCCGACCCATTTGCCGAACAAGTTGTAGGCCAGCACCGCGGGAATCGCGACGGCCAAGCCGGCGGCGGTCATGATCAGGGCTTCACCGACGGGGCCGGCGACCTTGTCGATCGTGATCGAGCCGGCCGTGGCGATGGCCGCCAGCGCGTGGTAGATGCCCCAGACGGTGCCGAACAGGCCGATGAAGGGCGATGTGCTGCCGATCGACGCCAGCAGCACCTGGCCGAACTGCAGGTGCGCGAGGCCGCGGTGCAGGGCATCGCGCAGGCGGCGCGTGAGCTGCGAGTCGAGGTGGGCGCCGGACTCCAGCGTGCCGGCCGCTGCCTTGGCGGTGGCCGCTTCGATCAAGGGCACCAGCACCTGCTCGCGGTCGAGCGCGGCCAGACGGCCGCGGCCTTCGTCGACCGTCGGTGCCGCCCAGAAGGCCGGCACCGCGCGCTCGATGTCCTTGCGTGCGCGCCTCAACACCCAGCCTTTCCACAGGATCGTCACCCAACTGGCCACCGACATCGCCAGCAGCAGCAGCGTCACCGCGCGGCCGATGGCGTCGCTGGCGTTCCAGAAGGTGTTGAAGCCGTCCATCGTGTTCAGCGCAGTCCGAGCACGTCGTTCATGTCGAACAGGCCGTTCGATTTGTCCATCAGGAACCTGGCCGCCCGCAGCGCCCCTTGCGCATAGGTCGCGCGGCTCGCACTCTTGTGCGCGATCTCGATGCGTTCGCCGGTGCCGCAGAACATCACCGTGTGGTCACCGACGATGTCGCCGCCGCGCACGGTGGCAAAGCCGATCGTGCTCGGATCGCGCTCGCCGGTCACGCCTTCGCGGCTGTACACAGCGCATTGCTTCAGATCGCGGCCGAGCGCTGCAGCGACCACCTCGCCCATCTTCAGCGCGGTGCCGCTCGGCGCATCGACCTTGTGGCGGTGGTGCGCTTCGACGATCTCGATGTCGTAGCCCTCGGCGAGGGCGCGCGCCGCGGTGTCCAAGAGGCGCAGCACGACGTTGACGCCGACGCTCATGTTCGGCGACACCATCAGCGCGACGTGTTTCGCGTGCGCCGCGATCTCAGCCTTCTGTGCGTCGGAGAACCCGGTCGTGCCGATGACGGCCTTGATGCCTCGCTCACGGCAGACGGCCAAGTGCGCCATCGTGCCCTCGGGCCGCGTGAAATCGATCAGCACCTGCGCGTCGGCAAGGCCAGCAGCGATATCGCGGCCGATGTCCAGCGTGCCGGCGACCGTGCAATCGGGCGCTGCCTCGACGGCGTCGATCAGCATGCGCCCCATGCGCCCCGAGGCGCCGGCCACTGCAATCTTCAAGCTCATGCCGGCTCGAGCGGCGGATACGGCCGCACGGCACCCTGCGGCGTCACCGTGGCGGGTGTTTCCGTCTTCACCGGCGGCGGCAATGCCTTCTTCTGTTCGTCGGTCAGCGCCAGCACCGGCTCGGCGCCACTGCTGCGCTTGGGCCGCACGGAGCTCACGAATTCGCGCTCGGAGGGCAGGTCCGGTGCTTCGAGCTTGTCGAGCTTGTTGTCCTTGAAGGTGGCGACGACGCTGCGCCGCTGCGGCTCCACCCCTTGGCGGCGCAGCGTGAACACATAGTCCCAGCGGTCGGCGTGAAAAGCGCTGGTCAACAACGGCGAGCCGAGCAGGTCACGCACCTGCTCGCGCGACATGCCTGGTTTGACCTGCGCCGCCAGTTCCTGGGTGACGACGTTGCCCTGCATGATGTCGATGCGGTAGGGCGTGATCACGCCCAACCACTTGTCGGCCGTGGGCTGCAACGACGAGCAACCGGCGAGCGCCGCGGCCGCGGCGAGCAAGAGCAGTGTGGGGCGCATGGGGTCTTCGAGCCGCTGGAGCGTGGCGCTGGCTATGATGCGGCCGATTCTAAATGTCCATATGACCCACGCCGACGAACTCAAGAGCAGTGGCCTGAAGGCCACCGGCCCGCGCTTGAAGATCCTCGAGGTCTTTCAGCGGTCCAGCTTGCGCCACATGACCGCCGAGGACGTGTACAAGGTGCTGCTGGCCGAAGACGCCGACATCGGTCTGGCCACGGTCTACCGGGTGCTGCTGCAGTTCGAGCAGGCGGGGCTGCTGTCGCGCAGCCACTTCGAGAGCGGCAAGTCGGTCTTCGAGTTGAACGAAGGCCAGCATCACGATCACCTGGTCTGCATCACCTGCGGTCGCGTCGAGGAGTTCTACGACGCCGAGATCGAGACGCGCCAGCGTGCGGTGGCCGAGCAGCGTGGGTTTGCGCTGCACGACCATGCGCTGGCGCTGTACGCGACCTGCACCAAGAAAGACTGCGCGTACAAGCCCAAATAGGCCGGCCGATCGCGCAGCGACCGCGCGGCCTTCAGCTTTCTTCCGGACCGTCCATCGCCTGTTGGTGCCGGCGCACGAACTCGCTGTACGTATCAATGCCCCGCAACTGCAGGATGGAGTTGCGCACCGCCGCTTCGACCAGCACCGCCAGGTTGCGGCCGGCATCGACTGCGATCACCACCTTGCGCACCGGCACGCCGAGGATGTCTTCGTTCAGCGGCTCATAAGGCAGGCGCTCGAACTCGCGCTCCATCGTTTCCTTGCGCACCAGATGCACCAGCAACTGCACGCGCATCTTTCGGCGCACGGCGGTCTCGCCGAAGATGGCCTTGATGTCGAGCAGGCCGATGCCGCGCACTTCGAGCAGGTTGGCCAGCAGCGGCGGGCAGCGGCCTTCGAGCGCGGTCTGCGACGTGCGGTAGATGTCCACGGCGTCGTCGGCCACCAGGCCGTGCCCGCGCGAGATCAGCTCCAGACCCAATTCGCTCTTGCCCAGGCCGGACTCGCCGGTCAGCAACACGCCCAGGCCCAGGATGTCCATGAACACGCCATGGCGTGTCGTGCGTTCGGCGAAGCGCTGGCCGAGGTACGCGCGCAGCACATCGATGACCTGCCCGGCCGACTCGGCGGTGACGAACAGCGGGATCTCTGCGCGGTCGCACATTGCCACCAGGCGGTCGGGCGGCACCTGTCCGTCGGCCACGATCAGCAGCGGCGGCTCGAGCGTGACGATGCGCGCGATGCGGCTGTCGATGACTTCGGGCTCGGCCTGGCTCAGGTACGCCACTTCGCGCCTGCCGACGATCTGCACGCGGTAGGGGTGGATGTAGTTCAGGTAGCCGATCAGGTCGGCGGCAGAGCGCGCATCGCGGATCGCGGCGTCATCGAAGCGACGCTCCGGGTGGCCATGCCCCGCCACCCATTCCCAATGCAAGGCCGCGCGGTGCTGTTCGAACAGCGCCTCGGCGCTGATGGAGGTGGGCTTCATGCCGAGGAGCAGAAGCTCGCCAGCGCAGCTCACGCCAGCGCCGGGCCGCTCCCAAGCGTCGGCGTGAGCCTCACCTCGGGGGAGTGCTCGCGCAGCGAGCGAGGGGCGTCATGCACGATTTAGCGGTTCCCAATCGGAAATCAGCTTGTGCAGCGCGGCGGCATCCGGCGCCGTCTTCAGCCGCTCGCGCAGTTCGCGGTCGGACAGCATCTCGGCAATCTCGGAGAGGATTTCGAGGTGGCGTTGCGTCGCCGCTTCGGGCACCAGCAGGAAGATCAGCAGCGACACCGGCGCATCGTCAGGCGCATCGAAGGCAATCGGCTGCTGCGCGCGAAGCACGGCGGCCAGCGGATTCTTCAGCCCCTTGATGCGGCCGTGTGGAATCGCCACCGCGTGGCCGAGGCCGGTGGACCCCAGGCGCTCGCGTGCGAACAGGTTGTCGGTGACGATGGCCCGGGCGATGGAGTGCTGGTTTTCGAACAGCACGCCGGCATGTTCAAAAGCACGCTTCTTGCTCGTGGCATCCACGTCGAGCAACACATTCGCGGCGGGAAGAATGGCAGCCAGTCGGTTCATACGGCAATCTGTCCTTTCCGTACCTTCAACGCGCAATCGATTGCGTGGCTGACGGTTCGGAAACGTATCGATACGAGAAGGATGATTATGGGAGCGTGCTCTCGCCGCTCATAGAGGCCTTGCCCTCTTCGAGGGGGCGTTGTTGCTCTTTTGCTGCGGTGCAGTAACAACAACCCGGCCGAACATGAAAAAGCGGCCCCTGGGCCGCCTGGAAGTTGTTGCAAACTTTCGACGTTTGCGCGTCAGGTGCTCGCTTCCAGCCGCTTGGCGGTGGCGTGCTGGTGGTCTTGCACGCGGTCCTTGTGGCGGCACACCTGACGGTCGAGTTTGTCGACGAGTTGGTCGATGGCCGCATAGAGGTCTTCGTTGGCATGTTCGACGTGGATGTCGCGGCCCTTCACATGCAGGTTCACTTCGGCCTTCTGCCGTCGCTCCTTTTCCTTCTGTTTCTCCACGGTCAGCAAGACGGTGATGTCCACCACTTGATCGAAATGCCGCGTCACGCGGTCCAGCTTGTTGATGACGTACTCACGCAAGGCAGGCGTGACTTCGAGGTGGTGTCCGCTGATCGTCAGATTCATCAGGTTTTCCTTTCGAAACGGGGTGACGCGGGCAATGCAGCGCCAAGGCTGCGGGGAACACGGTGAAGGGGGAAACTGCTGGAGGAGGAGAGGGGTAGCGGGTTGCGTTCCAGTGTGCCGATGACCGGCTTGCGACGCAAGCCTCCCTTCCTTCGGCAAGACCATCTTGGCAGCTTCAACTGAGAGCAGCGGTGCCATAATCGTTGGTCTTTGTACGGAGACCGTGTTGGACCCCAGTCACCCTCGGTGACCGTCCGCTCCAGTCATTGCGCCGTTGGCGTAGCCGGGGTGAGACGGACCACCGGCTCCCCTGCCACCCTAGCCTCGAGCGCCTCGCGCCGTGCTCCACGGCGACCGAGCCCAGCCCCATGCTCAACGTCTTCACGCTGGTCAATGGCCGGCTGGTTCAGCAAGAGATCGCCAGTGCTCAGGCACTCGCCGGGTTGCGCCCGGTGTGGGTGGATCTCGAATCGCCCAGTGCAGAAGAGAAAGGGTGGTTGCGCGGCCGTTTCGGCCTGACGCTGCCCGACGACATCACCGACGACGATCTGGAAGAGTCGGCGCGCTTCTACGAAGAAGACAACGGCGAGCTGCACATCCGCTCCGACTTCCTGATCGACGACGACCAGACCCCCCGCAACGTGCGCGTGGCCTTCATCCTCTACCAGCAGGTGCTGTTCTCGGTGCATACCGAAGACCTGCCGGTGTTCCGGCTGCTGCGCCTGCGCGCGCGCCGCATTCCGGCGCTGATCGAGGATGCCAAGGACGTGCTGCTCAAGCTCTACGACGCCGATGCGGAGTACAGCGCCGACGCCTTGGAGGGTATCTACGACCACCTGGAGAAAGTCAGTGCCGGTGTGTTGAAGCAGGACGTCGATGACAAGTCCGCCGGCGCGGCGCTGACCGCGATCGCGCGGCAGGAGGATCTGAACGGCCGCATCCGCCGCAACGTCATGGACACGCGGCGCGCGGTCAGCTTCATGATGCGCAGCCGCATGTTGAACGCCGAGCAGTTCGAAGAAGCGCGGCAGATCCTGCGCGACATCGATTCTCTCGACTCGCACACGGCCTTCCTGTTCGACAAGATCAACTTCCTGCTCGCCGCCACGGTCGGCTTCGTCAACATCAACCAGAACAAGATCATCAAGATCTTCTCGGTGGCCAGCGTCGGCCTGCTGCCGCCGACGCTGATCGCGAGCATCTACGGCATGAACTTCAGGGCCATGCCCGAGCTGGACTGGTCGCTCGGCTATCCGTTTGCGCTGGCCTTGATGCTGGCCTCGGTCGCCGCGCCGTTCATCTACTTCCGACGCAAAGGCTGGTTGCGCTGAACGTGCGTTGAGAACTTCGTCGCAGTAACGAATCGCAAGCCGCGAAGGCGCGTGCACAACGCACGCCACGCGGTGGAACCCGATTTCTAGACTGCGACGCATGAACACCACCCGCCCCATCCTCGTCGCTGCGCTGGCTCTGGCCGGCGTCTTTGCCGCATCGTCGGCGCTGGCTCAATTCCAGTCCGCGCCTGCTGCGCAGAAGCCGAAGGCGCAAGCCGCCTCGGCCGCCGCCTCGGCCAAGGACTACAAGAAGGATGGCGCCAAGCACCTCTACGCCGCCTATGCCAAGCAGATCCACAAGGGCAAGATGCCGCCGCTGCTGTACGGCATTGCGATCATCGAAACCACGATCGGGCCGCAGGGCGAAGTGCAGGATGTTCGGGTGGTCCGACAGCCTGCTGCCGCCGAAGTCACGCCTTGGGCGGTGGACATGATCAAGGCCGCCGCGCCGTTCCCGGCGCCGGCAAAGATGGGCTCGGTGACCTACTCCGACATCTGGCTGGTTCACAAGACCGGCAAGTTCCAACTCGACACGCTGACCGAGGGCCAGCGCTGATCGCACGCCGATCCAACTGAAAAGAGCCCGCATCGCGGGCTCTTTTTCTTTCAGCTGTTCGCGCGGCGTTTCAGCCAGCGCATCAGGGCGCCAACCGCGGGCAGCTTTTCGTAAAGCTCTTCCGCTGCGTCCCAGTAGTCGCGGTGCAGCGCAATGCGGCCGTCGCCGTCGAAGACGATGTGCGAGCCGCCGCGCACGCATTGTTCCTGCGTCGGCGAGAAGCGCTTGAAGCGAAAGAGGAAGTCCCACGTCAAGAAGCACTGGCTGCCTTCGGCGACGATGTCGCGAACGACGAAGCGCGGCTCGTTCAGCGCGACATACATGTGCGCGAACACATGCTCGATGGCTGCGATGCCCTGAACGTCGTTGAACGGATCCTTGAAGCGGGCGTCGTCGCGGTAGAAGTCGCTGATGCGCTTCACGTCGGAGGGCGTCAGCGCTTCGAAGAAAACGACGACACGCGCCACGCGCGGATCGGCGTGACGCGCGACGTTCACAGCCCTGTCGAACGCCGGATCGCGGCGAAGTACAAGCCATCGGTCAAATGCTGCATGGCCTTGAGCCACAGCGTGAAGCGCTTCGGAAAATGGATCTCGAAGACGCCGGCGGCCCAGCCTTTGATAATCTGTTGTGCCGCTTGCGCCGGCGTGATCAGCGCCGGCATGTCGAAGGTGTTGCCCGCCGTCAGCGGTGTCTCGACAAAGCCCGGGTTGATCACCGACACGCCAATGCCTCGGGGTTGCAGGTCGAGGTACATCGTCTCGCCGAGGTTGATCAACGCTGCCTTCGTCGGCCCGTAGGCCAACGCGTTTGGCAGGCCGCGGTAGCCGGCCACGCTGGCCACCAGGCTCACATGTGCGTTCCGTTTCGCGGCGGCTTGGCGCAGCAATTGCGGCAGCACGGCGTCGAGCACGATGTATGCGCCGGTGAGATTGATTTGCTGATGCTTGAGCATCTCGTCCAGATCGTACGCCGTGGCGCGCTGCGCTTTGTAGTGACCGGCGCAGTACATCACCAGATCGATCTGGCCATGCGTTTCGATGATGTGGCGCGCCGCGGCGTGCACCGCCTCGCGGTCGGTGGCATCCATCGGCAGGGCTTCGCCACGCGCGTGGCCTTGCGCAAACTCCTGCAAAGCGGCGACGTTGCGTGCCGAGACGATGACAGTGGCCCCGGCGGCATGCAACTGCTCGGCGGTGGCGCGACCGATGCCGGTGGATGCGCCGACGAGCCAGCAGACCTGGCCCTTCCAATCGACGAGTCGCGGGTTGAGTGACATGTCAGGCCCGCCGGGCCGCCCCAAGGGGCTGACACTCCCCTCGGGGGACGCGAACGAAGTGAGTTAGGGGCTCCATGAATGGATTTCAGGGTTTCGTGAACGCGAGCGTGACTTCGCCGAGGTAGATGCCGAACTTGCTCATCGCCGCCTTGTTGAGCATGACGCGCTCGTCCACCAGGTACATCCAGTCGTCGAACTGCACATTGATCACGCGCTCGTCGACCTTCAGCGCCAGCGTGTAGCGCCAGTTCAACGCGTTGCCTGCGGCTGTGCCGATCGCTTCACCCACGACGTCGTCGGCGCGGCCGCCGTAGCGGCCGTTGCCGAGATCGGTCAGGCGCCAGACACGTTTCTCTTTCTTGCCGTCGCTGTAGGTGAAGTCTTCGTCGAGCACGCCTTGGTTGCCGTTCCAGGTGCCCGTCATCTTGACCGTGAAGCGGCGTGCCACTTTGCCCGACCGATCGGTGAACACGCCGTAGCCGGTGAGCGGGCCGCTGAAGTAGCTGCGCAGGTCGAGCCTGGGCGACTCGCTGGCGTAGTCGGCCGGCGTGGGCGCACTGGCGCATGCGGCGAGGGTGAGCGCGGCAACGGAGGTGGCCAGTGCGCGGCGGCGAGAGTTCAGTGAGGTCATGAATTGGTGGTGGGTTCGGCGTGTGGCGAGCGCATCCACAGCCGCCACAGCAGCGCTGCAGCAAGCAACTTGAGCGCGCACGGCAACAAGCAATAGGCCAGGGTCAGGGCCGACAACGCAGCGTCGTCGCGCGCGCCCGGCGAGTAGCCGAAGACGGCCAGCAGTGGCAGCGCCACACCTGCCGCAACAGCCAGATTCAGTTTGATGGCGAAGTTCCACCAACCGAAGTAGGCGCCTTCGCTGCGGCCGCTGTGACCTGAGCGCTGGATCACGCCGGCGAGCATCGCGCTCGGCAGTGCCAGGTCCGCGCCGAGCGCCAGGCCGCTGGCCACACAGACGGCGAGGTAGCCGAGCAGGCCGCCGCTGGAGAGCGTGGCCGCCCAGATGAAGGCCGCGATGGCCAGCAGCATGCCGGCCAGCCACAGCGGGGCTAACCCAACGCGTGGCACGGCGCGTACCCACAGCGGCATCGACAACGCACCGGCGGCGAAATAGCTGAAGAGAAACAGCGGCTCGTAAGCGCTGAGCGCCAGCTTGTCGCGGATGAAGAACAGGACCAGCGTGGCCGGCACCGCGCTGGCGATGCCGTTGACGACGAAGACCGCGATCAAGCGGCGAAACGCTTCGTTGGCCCACGGCGAGACGTGCGGGTCAGTGATGGTTTCGCTCTCCACCGTCACTGGCCGAGGCGCCACCGAGAGCCAGGCGAGTCCGGCGACCAGCGCCAGCGCGAACACCGCACTCGTTGCGCCGAGCCCGGCCACCGATGGCAGCACGCTCGCAATCAACACGCCAGCCAGCGCCAGCCCTTCGCGCCAGGCGACGACGCGTGTGCGCTGCGCCGCGTCGCCGCCCAGACGAGCTCCCCACGACTGGTGGACCACGCTGAGCACGCTGTAGGCGAGGTAGGTCACGGCGAGGAACGCGCCGCACCACGCCAGCAGCGGGCCTGTGCCGCTGACGGCGGGGAAGAACAGCGCGTGAAAGCCGATCGCGACGAACAGCGCAGCGAGCATGGCTGCGATCAGCACGCGGCGCGGCGAATGGGCGAACCAGCGGTCGGCCCAGCGGCCGATCCACGGGTCGGCCACCGCGTCGAGCAGGCGCGCGCCGAGCAGCAGCGCACCGAGTGCGGCCAGGGGCACGCCAAATGCCGAGGCATAGTGATTCGGCAGCACCACGTACAGCGGCAACGCGACGAAAGCCAGCGGCAGCCCGAGCGCGCCATAGGCCAGACCCTGGCGCGCGCCGATCGGTCCTGGCTTGTGCCGAGGCCGGGGTTCGATCGGCGTCACCACCGCAGCGCCAACCGTCGAGTCGTTGGCGGCGTCGTCGCGGCGCGGCACGGCGGCCATGGAGATGATCACGGCGTCGTGCCCAGCAGGGCCGCGCGCAGTGCGGGCTGCGACGTGCGTGGCGACAGCCAGACGCCGAAGAACAGTTGTGCGAATTGCGCATCGCGCACTTCGGCGGTGGCTTTTCCGTTGACGAAGAACGTGGCGCCGACGCCCGGCCGGTGCACGCCGGTGATGCGGTCGCCGGCCTTCACATCAGGGAAGGCCCGCTTCATCGCGTCGAGCCAGCGCTGGCCATCGGCCTGACTGAAATCACCGACGCGCTTCATCTCGTCGAGCGAGCGATCGGCGATCGAGCCGCCGCTGAGCGTTCTTGCGTAGCGCATTTCGAGCGCCAGCACCGCATCGAGCGGCCTGTCCGCCATGACAGGCGCGAGCGACCACAGTGCAGCGTCATAGATGTGCAGGCCGAAGTAGCGCAGGCGACCGCGGCCCTGCAGCGACGCGCCGGGCAAGGCGGCACTGATCTCCGTTGGCGGCGTTGCGGCGGTCGTGGACCATGCCAAGGCAGGCCCCATCGCCACGGCGGCGGCGAGCACGGAGCGTCGCGACAGGCCCTCAGACACGGCGCAGCGTGAATTGCATGACATCAGTGTTGCCGCAGGCAAAGGCGGCCTCGCAATAGGCTAGATAGAACTCCCAGGTGCGCACGAAGCGCGTGTCGAAGCCGATCAGCCGCACCCGCCGCTCTTCGGCGAGGAAGCGCTCGCGCCAGCGCGACAGTGTCTCGGCATAGTCGAGTCCGAATGCGAGCTCATTGACCACTTCGAGCCCCGCCGCGCGGGCCGCCTTGCGGAACTCGCTCGGGCTGGGCAGCAGGCCGCCGGGAAAGATGTACTGCTGGATGAAGTCGGTACCTTGCACGTAGCGCTCGAACAGGTCGTCGCGGATCGTGATCGATTGCAGGCAGGCGCGGCCGCCGGGCTTCAACTTGTTGCGCAGCGTCGCAAAGAAGCTCGGCCAGTACTCGCGGCCGACGGCTTCGAACATTTCGATCGAGGCGATGGCGTCAAACGGCTCGTCGTCGATGTCGCGCCAATCCTGCAAGCGCAGGTCGACGTGTTCGGTGGCGCGTGCCGCGACGATGCGGCTCTGCGCCCAGCCCAGTTGTTCGGACGACAACGTGACGCCGACGACTTGCGCGCCGCGCGAGGTGGCCGCGGCTTCGGCCAGCGCGCCCCAGCCGCAGCCGATTTCGAGCAGGCGCTGGCCCGGCTGCAGGCCACATTCGTCGAGCGCACGCAGCACCTTGGCCTGCTGCGCTTCGGGCAAATCCTGCGTGCGGTCGCCGTTGAACCAGGCGCTCGAGTAATTCATCGTCTCGTCAAGCCAGAGACGGTAGAACGGATTGCCCAGGTCGTAGTGAGCATGAATGTTCTTCTTGCTGCCGCGGCGCGAGTTGCGGTGCAGCAGGTGCTTGGCGCGGTACAGCAGCGAGCCCCACCACGAGCCGTAGACCACCGACTCGATGGCGTCGCGGTTGGCGATGAACAGGCGCAGCAGCGCTGCGAGGTCGGGCGTCTGCCAATCGCCGGCGATATAGCTCTCGGCAAAGCCGATGTCGCCCGACTTCAGCGCTGCAGCGCAGACGTGCCAGTTGACCATGCGGATGGTGGCATGCGGTCCGCTGCTGTCGTGGGCTCCGAAGTGCACCGACGAACCGTCAGGCAGCTGCACATGGAGTCGGCCAACTGACAGTCTTGCGAGCACGCGGAACACGGCGCGTGCAGCGGCCGGTGCGGACGAGGGCAGCGACAGCGTCGCCGACAGGGTCGAGGTCTGGGCAATCATCGAGCGACGGTGGGGTTGGAAGTGACGACGGCATCGGCGCCGCGCGTCAGCGCCTGGGCAGGCGCCGGCGGTTTGCTGACGAAGGGCACGCGTTTGGCAAACAGGCGCATCGCTTGCCAATGGATGCGTGCGATGACGAAGAAGGTCATCAGCGGCTGACCGAAGAAGGCGCGCCATTGGCGCGATGACGTGGCCGGTGCAAGCTCGCCACTGACGCTCGTGATCAGCAGCGGGCCTCGCGCGTCGTCGTGATCGACACGGGCAACCACGCGATTATTCGAGCGTGCAAAGCGAAAGCGGTACTGGCCTTCGACTCGGCAAAACGGCGAGACATGGAGCATCTTCTGCGCACGCAGTTCGCGCCCGAAGTCCACGTCGCCGCTGAGCAGGTAGCAATGGCGCTCGCCGAACGTGTTGTTGACTTCGGCCACGATGGCGGCCAGCGATCCATCCTGGCGGTGGCAATACCAGAAGCTCACCGGCTTGAAGACATAACCGAGCACGCGCGGGTAGGTTTGCAGCCAGATCTCGCCGTCGGCATCGTCGATGCCAGCCGTGGCGAGTTGCGAATCAAGCCAGGCAAGGCAGTCGTCGCGTCCGTCGCCATGGTCGCGGTCGTAAAAACCGATCAGGCCGAAGCGGTTGCGCGCCAGCGCACTGTCGGGCTGGCGCCGCAAGCGGCGCAGCGGCAGCATCAGAAAGTAGGTGCGGTAGTCGAAGCCGTGGGTCGCCGGCCGCAAGCGCAGGTGGCGCACGGTGCCGGTGGCAAGCAGCGTCGACGGCTGGTCACTCGCTGAAGCGCCTTCGTGCTGCGCACTCCGGTATTCGCGCTTGGGGCGGCCTGGCGCGCTCATGCAGCGGCCTGCAGGCGGTCTTGCGCAGCCCATTGCGCGCGCAGGCCATCGGCCACGGCAAGGCCCGACATCAGGCCGTCCTCGTGAAAGCCGTAGCGCGTCCAGGCGCCGCAGAACCACAGCCGCGATCGGCCTTGAATCGTCGGCAGCTCGCGCTGCGCTTGCAGGGCGGCGCGATCGAACACCGGGTGCGTGTAGCACCACTCGCCGAGGATCGACGTCTCGCGCACGGGCCGCAGCGGGTTCATCGAAACGATCACGGGTGTTTTCCAGGGCAGCGGTTGCAGGCGGTTGATCAGGTAGTGCAGGCACACGGCCGCTTCTTCGCGCGACCGATCGGCGGCGCGCTCGTAGTTCCAGGCCGCCCAGGCGCGGGGACGTCGCGGCAGCACTGAAGCGTCCGTGTGCAGCACTACGCGGTTGGGCTGGTATCGGATGCCGCCGAGCACGCGCCGCTCGTCAGCGTTGGCGTCGGCTACCAGCGCCAGCGATTGGTCGGTGTGCGCCGCGAGCACAACGTCGTCGAAGCGCTCTTCGCCAGCAGCGGTGTGCACCATGACGCCGGCCGCGCCGTCGCCGGGCGGCAGGCGGCGTACGGCCAGCACGGGTGTGGCCAGGCGCCGGTCGGCAACCGCGGCAAGCATCTTCTCTACGTAGTGCTTCGAGCCGCCCCGCACCGTGCGCCATTGCGGACGGTTCGTCAGTTGAATCAGGCCGTGGTTGTGGCAGAAGCGGACCATCGTGCCGATCGGAAAGCGCAGCATCTGATCGGTAGGGCAGGACCAGATGCAGCCGATCATCGGCAGGAAGTAGCCGTCGCGGAAGGCGGCGCTGAAGCGGTGGCGGTCGAGGAAGTCGCCGATCGGCTCTTCGTCCTCGGCGGCCCGTTGAGCCAGCGCCGTCGTCAGCCGGTTGAAGCGAACGATGTCGGCCAGCATCGACCAGAAGCGTGGCGAGACGAGGTTGCTGCGTTGCGCGAAGACGCCATTCAAGTCACTGCCGCACCACTCCCAGCCGGTGGCCGGCGATTGCACGGAGAACGACATTTCCGAGGGCGCCGTGTCGACGCCCAGCTGCGCAAACAGGCGGATCAGCTGCGGATAGGTGCGCTCGTTGAAGACGAGAAAGCCGGTGTCCACGCCATGCAGGACACCCTTGAGCCGCACATCCACCGTATGAGCGTGGCCGCCAAACCAATCATCGCTCTCGAACAGCGTGACGTGAGCTTCTTTGGCGAGGCCCTGCGCGACGGCCAGTCCGGAGATGCCGGAGCCAACCACCGCGACGCGGCGCTGATCGCGACGCATCGCTCAGGCACCCGCCAAAAACAAAGGGCCACCGCCTGTGATGGCGGTGGCCCTGGGTGTAAAGACTGCTGCGCGGCGCCCCGGAGCGAAGGAGGGAGGGAGGGAGGAGGAGGAGAAGCGCTCAGGGATTGCAGCCAGGCGAACTGGAAGGCTGCGCAGCATTGAAAACGTTACCTTCGCATGGACAGGCTTTCCGATGGAAGAGTTCCCCATCGAGGTTGCAACTGCGTGTGTCGAAGGCATGGAACTTTGGATCGAAGTGAACTAACAAGTTCAAAAATTTACCAACAAGTATCATTGCTGTCACGCGCTTTTTGGAGTGCGCATCACGGCGGTGGGACCGGCACTCAGACGCTCATTGCCCGAACTTCGTCCAAGTCAATCATTCAACTCTCGACTATAGTATGTCCAGTGCAGATGATGGTCAATTTGTAGGATTGCCAATGCAAACGCCTTACTCCGCCAAGCCGGTGACCCTGTCGATCGCTGCCGTCGAACGCGACACGGGCCTGTCGAAAGACACCTTGCGCGTCTGGGAGCGCCGCTACGGCTTCCCGATGCCCGAGCGCGACACCTTGGGGGAGCGCAGCTATCCGTTCGGCCAGGTCGAGCGGCTGCGCACCATCAAGCGCCTGCTCGACGCCGGCCACCGCCCGGGCCGCGTCGTGCCCATGGCGCCCGAAGATGTGGAGCGCTTGGCGTTCACCGTGGGCTTGCCCGCGGCGCCGCGCGAGGCGACGGCATCCGCCCCGGCGCCGACCGATCTGAGCGTGTTCATGCAAGCCGTCAGCAGCAATGACGTCGACGGTTTGCGTCGCTTGCTGGCGCGCACCCTGTCGCGAGTGGGCCTGGGGCACTTCGTGCTGGACGTGATCGCGCCGCTGAATGTGCAGGTCGGCGAGGCGTGGATGCAGGGCCGCATCGAAGTTTTCCAGGAGCATGTCTACACCGAGTCGGTGCAGGTGGTGCTGCGCAATGCGGTGCACAACTTGCCACCGGCCGGGGCCGGGCGGCCGCGGGTGCTGCTGGCCACCGTGACTGGCGAGCCGCATGGCCTGGGCCTGTTGATGGCCGAGGCCGTGCTGACGCAGGAAGGCTGCCGTTGCATCTCGCTGGGCGTGCAGACGCCGGTCTGGGACATCGTGCGCGCAGCCACGGCGCACGATGTCGAGGTGGTGGCACTGAGCTACACCGGCTGCACCAATCCGAATAGCGTCATCGACGGCCTGGTCGAGCTGCGCTCGAAGCTGCCGCCAGCGATCGACTTGTGGGCGGGGGGCAGCGCACCGGTGCTGCAGCGGCGGGCCATCGACGGGCTGCGGGTGATTCCGGCGCTGCTGCAGGTGGCGGCGGCGCTGACCGAGTGGCGCCAGCGCCACCCGGACGCCGCATAGGCACCGCGACGCCCGGGGGCATGCCCGTACTGCCTAGAATCCGGCTCTCACGAGAAGACCACGACGGGACCACGATGCTCTACCCCGAACTCTTCAAACAGCTCGAATCGGTGCGGTGGAACATGGAGCACGACATTCCGTGGGCCGGCTTCAACGCCAACCTGCTCAGCGAAGAGCAGGCGCAGACGGTGAAGATGAACGCCATCACCGAGTGGGCCGCGCTGCCCGCCACCGAGATGTTTCTGCGCGACAACCGCGAGGACAGCGACTTCTCGGCCTTCATGAGCGTGTGGTTCTTCGAGGAGCAGAAGCACTCGCTGGTGCTGATGGAGTACCTGCAGCGCTTCCGCCCCGACCTCGTGCCCACCGAGGCCGAGCTGCACGAGGTCCGCTTCGAGTTCGACCCGGCACCGGCGCTCGAGACGCTGATGCTGCATTTCTGCGGCGAGATCCGCTTGAACCATTGGTACCGGCGAGCTGCTGAATGGCATACCGAACCGGTCATCAAAGCCATTTACGAAACGCTGGCCCGTGACGAAGCACGGCATGGGGGTGCCTACCTGCGCTACATGAAGCGCGCCATGGGCCGCTTCGGCGATGAAGCGCGTGCCGCGTTTGCCAAGGTCGGCGTGTTGATGGCCAGCGCGCGCCGCACGGCGCAGGCCCTGCATCCGACCAATCTGCACGTCAATGAAAAGCTGTTCCCGCGCGACACCGTGCAAAGCCGCATGCCGAATCCGGAGTGGCTCGAACATTGGCTGGACAAGCAGATCCAATTCGACACGGTCTGGGAAACCAAGGTCGTCGAGCGCATCCTGCACAACCTGTCGCTGCTGTTCGAACGCAGCTTTGCGAGCGTGCAGGAGTTGAACCGCTACCGCAAGGAGCTGTTGCGCGCTTTGGCGCCTCAGACCGCGCCCGGATCGGCGGCGGCCTGATTCAGTTTCAGGCCTTGTAGCCGCTGGCCTGCGCCGCGGCCAGCGTACGCGCCTGATCGGCCTTGCGATCGGCGTCGACACGCTGCGCCGAGGGGCGTTCGGCGATGCGCTTCACGTACGCCTTCCAGTCGATGCCGTGGGCAAGGACAAGGTCCTCGCCGTAGACCAGCTTCGTCGCCAGCGCCACCACCGGCAGGTGCACGTAGGCCGCACAGTCGGCGAGCGTGAACTGGTCGCCCGCCGCATAGGGCGCGAAGCGCGCGAGTCGTTTGTAGGCGGGGATATTCCGATCCAGCAGCTTGCGCACGCGGGCCTTGTGCGCGTCGCTCGACGGCGGCGCACCGAAGAAGGCCTCGCCGTAGATTTCGCGCGCCACCAGCTCGAGATGCAGTTCCAGAAACTGCGTCATCTCGCGCACCTTGGCCGCAGCCCAAGGCTCGGCGGGCAGCAGCGCTGGCGACGGCGCCAGCTGTTCGAGGTACTCGGCGATCACCGCGCTTTCGCACAGCGCTCCCTGTGGCGTCTTCAGAAAGGGCACTTTGCCGATCGGCGATGCCGCCCGCGCTGAGTCGGTCTTCAGCAGTTCGAAGTTCAGCACTTCTTCTTCGAAGGGCAGCCCTTTTTCGAGCAGCACCAGCTTGACCTTGTTGTAGTAGTTCGACAGTGCAAAGCCACACAGCGTGATCGTCATGATGTCTCCTTGAAAGCGGCAGCTTAGCGCCGGTTCACCAGCAACAAACCGATCACCACGGCGGCGAGCGCCACGACCAGCCTCAAGGTCAGCGGCTCGCCGAGCAGACCTACGCCTGCGGCCAAGCCGAACACCGGCGTCAGCAGCACGAAGGCCGAGATGCGCGTGGCCGGGTAGTGGCGCATCAGCCAGAACCAGGTCAGGTAGCTGGCAAAGGTGACGATCACGGTCTGAAATGCGAGCGAGCCGATCGACAGCGCGCTCCACCGTACGGGCCAGGTCTCGCCCGCCAGCGGCGCCGCCAGCGCCAGCAGCAGGCCTGACACGGCGAGCTGATAGAGCAGGGTCTTCTCTGCACTTGCGCTGGTCAGTGGCGTGGCGCGGATGGCGAGTGTGGTCGCACCCCAGAACAACGCGGCAGCCACACCGAGTGCATCGCCGAGCCATTGCCGCGCCGGCGCTGCCGCCGTGGGCGAAAACGCTTCAGCGAACGCCCAGGCCACGCCGGCGAACGCGGTCGCCAGGCCGATCCACTGCAAGCTGCTCAAGCGCTCGCCTCGCGACACCAACGGCATGCCGAGCGCGACGATGAACGGCGCCAGGTAAATGAAAACCACCATGCGCGAAGCGCTCGTGAACTGCAGACCGACGAAGATGCAGGCGAACTCGGCAGCGAACAACGCGCCGGCGAGCAGGCCACTTCGCAGCGTCAGGTCGCGCTCAAAGATGGCGATGCCGCGCGCCTTGGCCCAGCACAGCACGAGCAGCGCGGCGCCGGCCGAGCGCAGTGCGGCCTGCGTCAGCGGCGGCACGTCGGCCAGCGCCGCTTTGGCCGCGACCTGGTTCAAGCCCCACAACGCGCAGCAGGTGATCAACAGGCCGATGGCCAGTGCATCGAGGCGCTCACGGCGCACGGCAGCATGGTTCATGTTTTCGTTCTCGCCAACGCATCCACCAGCCCGGCACAAGCGATGCCGGCCACAGCACCCGTCGCGTGTGCCAGCGGCGCGACTGGAAAGTCCCAGCCCGCCATCGTCTGCGTCGGTGCGCCCCAAGGCTTTTCGAGCAGCAGTTTGACCAGCAACCCTGCCATCACGGCCGCGCCAATCTGGCGCCGCGGACCGGTTTCATGCCACAGCAGATGCCACGCCGCAATCGCCACGCCCGCATGCAGCACGCCGGAGAGGCCGCCATAGCTCGTCAGCAGCGGTTGCAGCGCCAACGCCGCATGCGACAACGGCCAAGCCAGCAGCCATGCCGCGGTGGCGCGCGCAGGCACGCGCGCGGCGATACCGAACACAGCGACGACGGCACAACCGAGCAGGTTGGCGCCCAGGTGCCACGGCGTCCAATGCACGAAGGCCGCGCTCCAAATCCGCCACGGTTGCGCGAGTGCGCGCGTCGGCTGCCAATCGAGGCCGCTGCGCGGCGCGAACCAGAGTGCAGCAGCCAGCGCTGCCAGCACCACGGCCAGCCCCGGCCATAGCACGCCGCCGCGCGGCCAGCGGATCACGCGAACACAGCGCGCCAGAGGGCCAGCACGGCGTCGCGCTGCGCGGCCAGCGTTTCGGTCGGGAACTGCGTCGGCTGCTCGTCGAGCCGCGCGCGGTGCTGCTCGCGGCGCAGATCGCGGTAGGCGTCGGCCGCGGCTGTGCCGACGCCGCGCGGCAACAGTGCGGCCTCTTCGGCGCGCTGCAGCAAGGCGATGTTGCCGACGTTGTCGAGCAACTGCGGGTGTGCGGCCGAGTGCGCGAGCACCAGCCACTGCACGGCGAACTCGGCGTCCATCATGCCGCCGGCACTGTGCTTGACGTCGAACAGGCCAGGCTTTACGGGCCGTGCCGCGCGCACCTTGTCGCGCATCGCCAGCACCTCGTGGCGCAGCGCAGCCGGATCGCGTGGCGCCGCCAGCACTTCCTTGCGCAGGGCCTCGATGCGCGCTGCCAGCGCCGGCGGCCCGGCGCAGCAGCGCGCACGCGTCAACGCCTGGTGCTCCCAGGTCCATGCGGTGTTGCTGCCGCGTCCGCGCTGGTACTGCTCGAACGACGTGATCGAGGTCACGAGCAGGCCCGAGTTGCCGTTGGGCCGCAGCGCGGTGTCGATGTCGAACAACTCACCGGCGGCGGTGCGCACGGTCAGCCAGGTGATCAGGCGGCGCACGAAGGCGCCGTAAACCTCGAACGCGCGGTCGGTGTCGGGCTCGTCGTGGTCATCGAAGACGAAGACGACGTCGAGGTCGCTGCCGTAGCCGAGTTCCTTGCCACCCAGCTTGCCGTAGGCGACGACGGCAAACTGCGGCTCGTCGCGGTGGCGCTGCTTCAACTGCGACCAGGCCCAGCGCAGCGAGCATTGAAGCACCGCATCGGCCAGCGCCGACAGATCGTCGGCCACCTGCTCGACCGTCAAGCGGCCTTCGACGTCGCGCACCAGCGTGCGAAAGACTTCGGCATGGTGGGCGCGGCGCAGCGTGTCGAGCAGCGCTTCTTCGCCGGCCTCGCCGGAACGCTCCCAGGCGGCGTGGCGCTCGTCGAGTTCGGCGGCCAGCTCTGCGCGATCGAAGCGCCCGGCCACCATGCGCGAGTCGGCCAGCTCGTCGATCACGCCCGGGTGCTGCATCAGGTAGCGCATCGGCCAGCGCGCCAGACCGAGCAAGCGCAACAAGCGCTGCTGCACCTCGGGCCGCTCGACGAGCAGCGCGAGGTAGCTCTCGCGCTTCAACAACGGCTCGACCCAGTCGATGAAGCGCAGCGCCGCTTCTTCGCTGCAACGGCCCTGCGCCACGCTCTCGGCGGCGCGCTGCACGAGCCGCGCCAGGCGCTGCTTGCTCGCGTCGCGGAGCGTCTGCACGCGCGGGCTGGCGGCCCAGCGCCGAGTGCGTTCGGCCAAGGCCTGCGGGAGTTGGTCGAGAAACTCGTCGCTGTCGATCGTCTGCGGCCCTGGCCCGCAGGTCTTGCAACTGCCGTTGTCACTGGTGGCCGCCACCCCGCGGCCCTCGTGCAGCAGCGCATCAAACTCGGTGGCCACCAGCTCACGCACCGCGCCCAGGCGGTCGATCAGCTCGCAGGCGTCGGCGTTGCACGCGAGACCGAGCGAGCGCGCGATCCAGCCGAGGTCTTCATCGGCCGCCGGCAACAAGTGCGTCTGCTGGTCGTCGAGGTACTGGATGCGGTGCTCGACGCGGCGCAGGAATGCGTAAGCCTCGCCCAGCCGCTCGGCCGTGGCCGGTTTCATCAGACCGCGCGCGGCCAATCGCTGCAAGGCCTTGAGCGTCGAACGCGTGCGGATCTCGGGGAACTGGCCGCCGCGCACGACGAGCAGCAACTGGACGATGAACTCGATCTCGCGGATGCCGCCGCGCGACAGCTTGACGTCGTTGCTACGCTCGGGTCGGCCAGCCGCGCGGCGCTGTGCTTCTTCGCGGATCTTGCCGTGCAGCTGGCGCAAGCCTTCGAAGACGCCGTAGTCGAGGTAGCGCCGATAGACAAACGGCGTGATCAGCGAACGCAGCGCCAGCGCGCGCCCGCTCACCACTGCTGCGCGCGGCGCGACGATGCGGCTCTTCAGCCAGGCAAAGCGTTCCCACTCGCGGCCCTGCGTCTGCAGATACTCTTCGAGCATCGTCAGGCTGACCACGGGCGGACCCGAGTTGCCGTTGGGCCGCAGCGCCAGGTCGACGCGGAACACGATGCCGTCGTCGGTGACGTCGCCGATCAGCGCGTACAACTTTCGCGCGACCTTGGAAAAGAACTCGTGAGCCGAGGTGCTCTCGGCGCCATCGGTGCTGCCATCGTCCTCGTAGACATAAACCAGATCGATGTCCGACGACACGTTCAACTCGCGCGCGCCGAGCTTGCCCATGCCGACGATCCAGAAGTCGATCGGCGTGCCGGCCACAGTGCGCGGCAGGCCGTGGCGCGTGGCTGTGTCTTGCAATGCATGGGCGAGCGCGGCTTCCAGGGTCACCTCGGCCAATGACGTCATGGCCGAGGTCACTGACGCCAACGGCGCACCTTGTTCGACATCGATCACGGCCAGGCGCTCGATAACGAGGTGGCGCGCCGTGCGCAGCGCCGCTGGCAGGGTCTGCCCCCGCGCCATCAGCGTTTCGACCAGTGCGCCGATCGATGCCGCATCCGGCGCACCAGGAGCCAGCAGCGCCAGCAGTTCGTTGTAGCGTCGGCGCACGCGCTGTACGAAGCGGCTGTGCTCGGCGCTGGCGGCCGGCGGCAGGTCCAGGGGCGTTTCGATCGTCACGTCTTGCTACGCCCTGGCCACGCACCGGCCATGCAACGGGCCTGTGCTAGATTGCCGCGCGCTTGTCCTCGAAGAGGCTGGGCCAGGCGTTGCAAGACCTGATCCGGTGGCACACGCTGCGCGCGCTGCCACGACACCCACCGCCTGCTGCCTCATCTTCGTGTCCTCCACCCACTCCGCTCCCGACGCCTCGGCGCCGCGCATCGAGCGCCGCCGCCACCGCGGCTGGCGCTTGGCGTGGCGCGTCGCCTTTGCAGCCGTCTTTGCAGCATGGAGCTTATTGCTGCTGGCATGGCTGACTCTGCAGTGGGGCATTGTGCCGCGCGTCGGCCAGTGGAAGCCGCAGATCGAGCAGCGAGCCAGTGCCGCGCTCGGCGTTCCGGTGACGATCGGTGCCATCCGCGTGCAATCGAGCGGCTGGATGCCGCTGATCGAACTCGACGATGTCGTGCTGGCGCCGCGCGGAGGTGCAGCACAAGCGCCGGCCGGCGAGGTGCTTCGCCTGCCGAACGCGGCAAGCGGCGAGGCGTTGCGCCTGCCGCGGGTCAGCGCCACCCTCTCGGCGCGCTCACTGTTGGGCTGGCAGTTGCGTTTCGAGCAGTTGCATGTCGACGGCGCGGCGCTCGAAGTGCGGCGCGACGGCGCAGGCCGCATCTTCGTTGCTGGCATCGAAGTCCGCACGGCCGCGTCAGGTGACGACGGCGACAGCGCCGGCACCGATTGGCTGTTGGCGCAGCGCGAGATCGCGGTGCGCAACGGCCGCCTGCGCTGGATCGACGAGCAGCGTGCGGCGCCCCCGCTCGAGCTCTCGTCTGTGGACCTGGTGCTGCGCAACGGTCTGGCCCGCCACGAGTGGCGACTCGACGCCACGCCGCCCACGCCGGTGGGCAAGCGCTTCACGCTGCAAGGCGAGTTTCGCCAGCCGCTCCTGGCCCAGCGCAGCGACTGGCGGCGCTGGAGCGGCACCGCATATGCCGAACTGCCACATGCCGATGCCGCCGCCCTGCGGCCCTGGCTGCCGGCGCTGGCAGTGGATGTGCCGGAGGGCGAGGGCGCATTGCGGGCTTGGGTCGAGGTCGCCGAGGGTCAGTTGCAGTCGGTACAGGCCGACGTAGCCTTGCGTCAGGTCCTGCTGCGCTTTCCCGGCCGCACCACGCAGGCACTGCCGCTGGAGCGACTGCAGGGCCGCGTCAGTGCCGCGCGCGAAGGCCGCACGCTGCGCTTTGCCGCCGAACGACTGGCCTTTGCCAGCGGCGGCGTTGATTGGCCGGCCTCACGCTGGAATCTGGCGCTGCGCGAACGTGAGCGGGCGCGTGAAAGCGAGCCGGTGGCGAGCAGCGCTTCGGCGGTGGTCCTGGCATTCGACGGCGGCGAGTTCTCGTCAGACCGGCTCGACATTGGCGCGCTGGCCGCACTCGCGGCGCAATTGCCCCTCGGCGAGGCCGTCAACCAGTTGCTTGCCGAGTTGGCGCCCAGCGGCCAGATCAACAACTTGAACGCGCGCTGGGACGGGCCGCTCGATGCGCCGCGCACCTACCAGTTGAAGGCGCAGGCCAGCGCGCTGTCGGTCGCGGCCAAGCCGGCGGCCGACGCCCATCGCCTCGGCCGGCCAGGCTGGCGCAATGCCACGCTGGACCTCGAGGCCAGTGAAAGCGGCGGCCGCGCGCAGCTCGCGCTGAACAAGGGCGCGCTGATCTTCCCCGGCCTGTTCGAGCGCCCGGAGGTGGCGTTCGACACCTTCGGCACGAAGCTGGCCTGGCGCATCACGCCGCAGGCTGCGGGCGCGCCGCCGGCGATCGAGGTCACAGCGGCTGACACGCAGTTCGCCAATGCAGACGCGCAAGGACAACTTGCCAAGGCGGTCTGGCGCAGCGGTGCGGGGGCTGGGTTCGCGCGCGGCGGGCGCTTCCCGGGGCAACTCGACATGTCGGCGCAATTGGCGCGCGGCCGCGCCGCGGCGGTTGCGCGCTACCTGCCGCTGGGCCTGCCCGACACGCGGCGCTATCTCGAACGTGCGGTGCGCGGTGGACGTGTGGCCAGCGCCACCATCACCGTCAAAGGCGACCTGTTCGACTTTCCGTTCGTGCCGTACACGCTGCCGGGGCAGGCTCAGCCGGTGGTGCCTGGCGGCGAGTTTCGCGTCAATGCGCGCGTTGATGACGGCGAGCTGGCTTACGTGCCCGGCAACGACGGCGAGCCTTCGCCGTGGCCGGCGTTCTCGCGCGTGTCCGGCGAACTGGCTTTCGACCGCAACACGATGGAGATCCGCAACGCGCAGGCGCGGCTGTGGGGGGTCGAGCTGTCCAAGGTCAACGGCAGCATCCGCGAACTCAACAAGCCGGTGCTGAAGATCGACGGCGAGGCCCGCGGTCCGCTGTCCGACCTGCTGCGCTACGTCAACAGCTCGCCGGTCGGCGGCTGGACTGGCAACGCATTGCGCGCGGCCACGGCCAGTGGCGCCGCCGATCTCAAGCTTGCGCTCGAACTGCCGATCGGCGACCTCGAGCGCAGCACCGTGCATGGCACGGTGCAACTGACTGGCAACGACGTTCGTCTGACGCGCGAGACACCGCTGCTGGCCGCGGCCAAGGGGCGCGTCAGCTTCACCCAGAAAGGCTTCAGCGTTGCCGGCGCCACGGCGCGCGTGATGGGCGGCGAGGCCACCTTCGACGGCGGTACGCAGCAGGACGGCGGTTTGCGTTTCAACGGCCAGGGTGTGGCCACGGCCGAAGCGCTGCAGCAGGCGCCTGAGCTCGGTGTGCTGGCCCGATTGGCGGCTTCTGCGTCGGGCCAGACGCCCTACCGACTGGCCCTGGGGTTTGTGCGCGGACGCAGTGAGTTCACGCTGACAAGCCCGCTGACCGGACTGGCGCTGAACCTGCCGGCGCCGTTGCAGAAGGCCGCCGATGCATCGTGGCCGCTGCGCGTGGAAACGCGCATCGCCGCCGACGGACCGCTGCGCGACAGCCTGCGCGTCGAACTCGGCAACGTGATTTCGGCGCAGTACCAGCGTGACCTGTCTCGCGATGACGGTGTGCCGTTGGTGCTGCGCGGCGCCATCGGTGTGCAGGAGCCGCCGCCATCACTGCCTGAACGCGGCGTGCAGGCGCTGCTGGCCTTGGGTGCTGTCGATGGCGACGCATGGCAGGCCGCGCTCGACCGCGCGACCTTGCCAGGTGACGTGGCCGCACCGCGGGCCGGCGCAGCAGCCCACGACGCTGGCGGTTACCTGCCGCGTGTGGTCGCTTTGCGCGCGCAGTCGGTCGTCTCCGGTGGCCGGCGTTTGAACAACCTCGTCCTCGGCGTCAGCCAGGACGGCGCCGACGGCAACTGGCGCGGCAGCATCGACGCCGAGCAGCTCGGCGGCTATGTCGAGTACCGCGCCAGCACGGGGGCTGCCAATCCGGGCCGCGTCTATGCGCGCCTGGCACGCCTGGCGCTGCCACCCGCCGAAGCCAGCACGGTCGAAAACCTGCTCGCCGAAGCGCCGGCCACCGTGCCGGCACTCGACATCGTCATCGACAACTTCGAGCTGCGCGGCAAGAAGCTCGGCCGCATCGAACTCGAAGGCGTCAACCGCGGCGCGCGCGAGTGGCGCCTGAACAAGCTGGCGCTGACCAACCCCGAAGCGCAACTGACCGGCAGCGGCCAGTGGCAGGCCGGCGCATCGCCGCGCATGGTCATGGACTTCAAACTAGACTTGGCCGACAGCGGCGCCTTCATGGAGCGCCTGGGTTTTGCCGGCACGCTGCGCGGCGGCAAGGGGCGTGTCGCGGGCCAGGTGTCGTGGGCCGGCTCGCCGCTGGCGTTCCACGTGCCCAGCCTCGACGGCAAACTCAACCTCGCGCTCGACAACGGGCAGTTCCTCAAGGCCGGGCCGGGGGCGGCGCGGCTGTTTTCGGTGCTCAGCCTGCAGTCGCTGCCGCGCCGCCTGGCGCTCGATTTCCGCGATGTCTTTCAGGAAGGCTTTGCTTTCGACAATGTCACCGGCGAGGTCACCATCGACGACGGCGTGGCAGCGACGCGCAACCTGCGACTGCGCGGCGTCCAGGCGGCCGTGCTGATGGAAGGCAGCGCCGACCTGCAGCGCGAGACGCAGGATCTGCGCGTCATCGTCGTGCCCGAGATCAACGCGGGCACGGCGTCGCTGGCCTATGCCGTGATCAACCCAGCGGTCGGGCTCGGCAGCTTCGTGGCCCAGCTGTTCCTGCGCCGGCCCCTGATGGCGGCGAGCACGCGCGAGTTCACGGTGCAAGGCTCGTGGGCCGAGCCGAAGGTCGAGCGCGTCGAGCGCAAGCTCGATGCGCCGTTGCCGGATTTCGATTCGCCGGCATCGGTGCCAGCGGCGGCGGCCTCGGCGCCGAAGGCGCCGTCGTGAATTCTCGTGCCGAAGGCGCCATCTTGAAAGATCCGAGATGAAGATCGCTGCCCTGCAGACGGTGTCCACGCCCGACGTCGATCGCAACCTCGACGCGGCGGCGCGGCTGATCGGGCAAGCGGCCGGCGAAGGCGCGCAGCTGGTGTCGCTGCCGGAGTACTTCTGCTTGATGGGGCGGCGCGACACCGACAAGTTGGGTCATGCCGAAGCGCCCGGTGCCGGGCCGATCCAATCGTTTCTGTCCGGGCAGGCCAAACAGCATGGCCTGTGGCTGATCGGCGGCACGCTGCCGCTGCGCAGCGCCACGCCCGAGCGCGCACGCAATGCCTGCTGCGTCTTCGCGCCAGACGGCACGCTCGCAGCGCGCTACGACAAGATCCATCTGTTCCGCTTCGCCACCGAGCGCGAGAGCTACGACGAAGCCCGCGTGCTCGAAGCCGGCAGCGATCCGGTGGCCGTGCAGGCCGGTGCGCTGCGCGTTGGCTTGTCGGTCTGCTACGACCTGCGCTTTCCGGAGCTGTACCGCGCCCTGTGCACGCCGCCCTGCGATGTGCTGAGCGTGCCCGCCGCGTTCACCTACACGACGGGCCGCGCGCACTGGGAGCTGCTGCTGCGCGCGCGCGCGGTCGAGAACCAGTGCTACGTGCTCGCCGCTGCGCAAGGCGGCACGCACGAGAACGGCCGCCGCACCTGGGGCCACAGCATGGTGGTCGATCCGTGGGGCGAGGTGCTCGCGGTGCAGGCCGAAGGCGAGGGCGTGGTGATCGCCGACATCGATGCCACGAAGCTGGCCGCGGTACGCAAGCAGTTGCCGGCGCTGGAACACCGGCGACTCTGATCAGCGGCGGCCGAACATCATCTGCCGGGCCAACGCGTCCTTCACGAACGGCAGCTTGTTCAGCACGGCCAAGCCGACGCCGCGCAGCGTGTCCAGGCCCGGTGCGTTCCAGGTGAAGCTGCGGGCCAGGAAGTCGGTGGTGGCGATCAGTGCCCAGCGGTCGGGCGCGCGTTGCCAGGCCACGCGCGACAAGGCGGCGTCCAGGCGCGGTGATGCGATGCTGCGGTCGCAGGCGTCGCGCAGCGCGCTGGCCAGCGCGAAGGCGTCTCGCAAGCCCAGGTTCAATCCCTGCCCGGCAACAGGGTGCAGTGTTTGCGCGGCATTGCCGATGCGCACCTGACGGCCGCGAACGAGGCTGCGCTGCGCTGACAGGCCGAGCGGAAAGCGCTTCAGCGACGACACCGATGTGATGCGGCCGACGCCGGGCTCGAAGACGGTGTTGAGCACGGCCACACGCTGTGCGTCGTCGAGGTCGCGCACCGGGTCGTCGTCTCGCGGCACGCACCAGACGAGCGCCGATCGGTTGCCGCCGTGCGAGCTTGGCAGAGGCAGCAGCGCCGCCGGGCCGTGGCGCGTGAAGCGTTCGACGGCAAGGCCGGGCCGTCCGCCGTCGAGCGTGACGGTGCCGACCCAGGCGTCCTGGCGGTAGTCGCTGCTCAAGTCGGCAAGCGCCTTCTGCTCGCTGAAGACACCGCCTTCGGCAACCACGGCGACGTCGAATGCTTCGGCCACGCCGGCATCGACTTCGACGCCGTCGATGAGGTCTTTGAGGGCATCGACCGGTGTGCCGAAACGGCTGATCAAGCGCGACGGCTCGCGCGCTACAACGGCTTCCCAGGCGCGCTGCATCGGCGCGACGAGCGCTCCATAGCTCAGCACCGCGCCGAGCATCGGCACGGCGAGGTCGCTCGCGGCCAGCCGCACTTGCGGCTCACCCAACCAGCTCGGCACCGCCAGCACCGGCGACTGCTGCGAGACCCAGACTTCGCGGATCGGTTCGGCGTGGCTGGTGTCCCAGGCCTCGAGCCGTTCGAGCAGCTGGATGCTGCCGAGCGACAGTGCCAGCGTGCGCGGGTCGGCCGACACATCACGTTCGGCCGACCGCGCGTCGAACAGCGTGATGTGCGCACCCGGCAGCTGGCGTGCGGCGAGCAGGGCCAGCGCCAGACCGACGGGGCCGGCGCCGATGACAGCGATGCGAAGGGTCTTCATGGGCAGGACGATCGTAGCGGCACAGGGGCATGCACTAGAATCGCGCGCTCTTTTCGGCACCACTGCCAACCGGGTAAGCCCTCGGCCGAATAGGCCCATCTGGCCCGCTCGGGCGTCTTGCAAAGCGGCCGCAGCGGTCGCAACTGCCGCACCTCACGCTGACTCACAAGGATCGATCCGTGTTCATTTCCACCGCCTACGCCCAAGCCGCGCCCGCCCCTGCCGCGGGCGGCACCGAGTCCACCCTGATCACGCTGGCGCCGCTGGTGCTGATGTTCGTGGTCCTCTACTTCATCATGATCCGCCCGCAGATGAAGCGCCAGAAGGAGCACAAGGCGATGATCGAGGCCCTGGCCAAGGGCGACGAGGTCGTCACCGCCGGCGGCCTTCTGGGCAAGGTGACCAAGCTCGGCGAGTCCTATGTCTCCATCGAAGCCGGCAACGGCGAGCTGATGGTGCAGCGCACGGCGATCGTGCAGGTGCTGCCCAAGGGCACGATCAAGTAAGAACGATCAAGCTGGCCGGCTCCAACGTGAACAGATACCCCTGGTGGAAGTACGCGATCATCCTGGTCGCGCTCGTCGTCGGTGCGCTCTACACGGCGCCGAACTTCTTCGGCGAATCGCCGGCCGTGCAAGTGTCGTCGGCCAAGCCGACGGTGAAAGTGGACCAGGCCCTGGTCGGGCGCGTGCAGGATGCGCTGAAGGCGGCCAGCGTCAACGCCGATTTCGTGGCCCTCGAAGGCACGTCGGTGCGGGCTCGCTTTGCCGACACCGACACGCAACTGAAAGCGCGCGACGCGATCGGCAAGGCGTTGATCCCTGACCCGAACGACGCACCGTACATCGTGGCGCTGAACCTGGTGTCGCGTTCGCCGAAGTGGATGGCCAACCTGCGTGCGCTGCCGATGTACCTCGGCCTCGATCTGCGCGGCGGCGTGCATTTCCTGATGCAGGTCGACATGAAGGCGGCGCTGACGAAGAAGGCCGAGGCCTTGGCCGGCGATGCGCGCACGCTGCTGCGCGACAAGAGCATCCGCGCGGCGGTCACGCGGGACGGCAACAATGTCGACGTCCGCGTGCGCGACCGGGCTGCTGCCGACGCGGCGCGCAACCAGTTGACCGACAACCTGCCCGATCTGGCTTGGGTCGAAAGTGCGGATGGCGACGGCTTCAAGCTCCTCGGTACGTTGAAGCCCGAGGCCGGCCGGCGCATCCAGGATCAGGCGGTCAAGCAGAACATCACGACGCTGCACAACCGCGTCAATGAACTCGGTGTCGCCGAGCCGGTGATCCAGCAGCAGGGCATCGACCGCGTGGTCGTTCAATTGCCGGGCGTGCAGGACACGGCCAAGGCCAAGGACATCATCGGCCGCACGGCGACGCTGGAGATGCGGCTGGTCGACGACAGCGCCGAAGCCGGCGCTGCGGCCGTGGGCTCGGGGCCGGTGCCGTTCGGCACCGAGCGCTTCGTCGAGCGCGGCGGCCAGGCCCTGATCCTGAAGCGACAGGTCATCCTCACCGGCGACAACCTCACCGATGCCCAGGCCGGTATCGACAGCCAGAACCAGGAGCCCAAGGTCGATCTCACGGTCGATGCCAAGGGCGCGCGCATCATGCGCGACGTGAGCCGCGAAAACGTCGGCAAGCGCATGGCGATCCTGCTGATCGAAAAGGGCAAGGGCGAGGTCATTACCGCGCCGGTGATCCGCAGCGAGCTCGGCGCGCGTTTCCAGATTTCCGGCAGCATGACGACGCAGGAGGCCAACGACACCGCGCTGCTGCTGCGTGCCGGCTCGCTGGCGGCGCCGATGGAGATCATCGAAGAGCGCACGATCGGGCCGAGCCTGGGCGCCGAGAACATCGACAAGGGCTTCAAGAGCGTGACCTACGGCTTCACTGCGATCGCCGTCTTCATGTGCCTGTATTACCTGCTGTTCGGTGTCTTCTCGACGGTCGCTCTGGCCTTCAACCTGGCGCTGCTGGTGGCGCTGTTGTCGATGCTGCAGGCCACGCTGACGCTGCCGGGCATCGCAGCCATCGCGCTCACGCTCGGCATGGCGATCGACGCCAACGTGCTGATCAACGAACGCGTGCGCGAGGAGCTGCGCTCCGGCGTGAGCGCGCAGATGGCGATCCAGACCGGCTACGAACGCGCCTGGGGCACGATCCTCGACTCCAACATCACGACGCTGATCGCCGGTTTGGCGCTGTTCGCCTTCGGCTCGGGGCCGGTGAAAGGATTCGCCGTCGTGCACTGCCTGGGCATCCTGACCTCGATGTTCTCGGCGGTGGTGTTCTCGCGCGCGCTGGTGAATCTTTGGTATGGCCGGCAGAAGAAATTGAAGAGCGTGTCGATCGGGCAGGTGTGGAAGCCTGCGGCATCTCCCGGCACCGCGGTCACCCCAGAAGCGGAGGCTTGAGCGATGGAGTTTTTCCGCATCAGCAAAGACATCCCGTTCATGCGCCACGCGCTGGTGCTGAACGCGATCTCCTTCATCACCTTCCTCGCCGCGGTCTTCTTCCTCGTCACGCGCGGCTTGAATCCGTCGATCGAATTCACCGGCGGCACGGTGATGGAAGTCGCGTACGCGCAGACGGCCGACATTGCCAAGACGCGCGCCACGGTTGAAACCTTGGGCTTTGGCGAAGTGCAGGTGCAGAACTTTGGCACCTCGCGCGACGTGTTGATCCGCCTGCCGCTCAAGGGCGGCGTCAAGCAGGACGAAGTGGCGCAGCGCGTCTTCGCCGAGCTGTGCAAGGCCGAAGCGGGTACCGTGGCCGACCAGAGCTACACCACGCCGCAGGGCGAGCAGGTGCAGCGCAAGGCCTGCAGCGCGGGTGCGGCAGAGCCGATCAAGCTGTCGCGCACCGAGTTCGTCGGCCCGACGGTCGGCGAGGAACTCGCGCTCGACGGTGCGCTGGCCCTGGCCGTTACCGTCATCGGCATCATGATTTATCTGGCCTTCCGCTTCGAGTGGAAGTTCTCGGTGGCGGGCATCATCGCCAACCTGCACGACGTGGTCATCATCCTCGGCTTCTTCGCCTTTTTCCAATGGGAGTTCTCGCTGCCGGTGCTGGCGGCGATCCTGGCGGTGCTGGGCTACTCGGTCAACGAGTCGGTGGTGATCTTCGACCGCATCCGCGAAACCTTCCGCCGCTGGCGCAAACTCGACACACCCCAGGTCATCGACCACGCGATCACGAGCACGATCAGCCGCACCATCATCACCCACGGCTCGACGTTGATGATGGTGGTGTCGATGCTGATCTGGGGCGGACCGACGCTGCACCACTTTGCGCTGGCGCTAACCATCGGCATCCTGTTCGGCATCTACTCCTCGGTCTTTGTCGCTGCGGCCATCGTCATGTGGCTTCGCGTCAAACGCGAAGACCTCGTGAAGGCTTCCGCAAAGGCCGGCGATCCGAACGACCCGAACGCCGGCGCCGTCGTCTGAAAAAGAGGGTGCTGGTGTAGAGTCGCTGCAACACCCGGCCCCTCTTTTCTCCTCTCAAACACGCACCCATGGCGACTGTCGGCGATGCAGCCAGCTTGGCCTATCAGGCGCGGCGCGTGTACACCGAAGAGCTGGTCAAGGGCCTGCCGACGCTGATCAACTTCGTCGCCAACTGGGCGGCATCACCCGAGCGCAGCACGACGACGACGACCGATGCCTGGCAACTGCAGCGCATCCGTGACCTCGTCGCTGACATGCGCCAGCGCGGCGCCGGCTGGCATCAAGGCATGGTGGCCGCGCTGCAGGATGCCCTGCATCAGGGCGTGGCGCCTCCCGCAGCGAGCGGCGGCAACACCAAGTCCGGGGACAAGCTGAAACTGTCGCTGGTCGATGACGTGACGATCGAGCGCGAGATCACGACCTCGCGCCTGGCATTGGCCATCATGGACCGCGCCGGTTCGGAGTTCAACGACCTGCGCGCGCGCGTGGCGCTTCTGGAGCGGCGCGAGGAACTCGACGCCAACGACCTGCTGCGCGCTCACGTGCTGGCGCGGATCGTCGTCGATGCCTGGACCGGCGCCGGATTGCCCGACGCCACGCTTCGCGACGTGCAGCCGGTGCTGAACGATGAGCTGTCGACGCTGGCGCAGGAGGCCTACCATGAGGCCAACAGCATGCTGGTCGAGAACCGCGTGCTGGCCGAGATCGACCTGCGGCCGCTGATCCGGCGCACGCGTGGCGGCGCGGCGGCCAGCGGCTACTCCGGCGTCGTCAGCGAAGAAACACGCCTGATGACACGCACCGGTGCTCCGGCGCCCGCATCCAGCGAAGCGGCCGACAACGCCACGGCCGTGCTGCAACGCTTGAACCGCATGATCGAGCGCCAGGTGCCGGCCTTTGCCGAGACCACCAACATCGGCACGCGCACCGTGTCGCCGGGTTTGTCGCAGGCCATTGGCCATGCCCAGCAAGGCGTGCAGCGCCGCTTGATCGCGGCCGAAGGCAAGGATGCGCACGCACCGACCGTCTCACCCGCCCTTCTCGAAGAGCTGCAGGCGCGCAAGCAGGCCCTGAAACGCGCCGCCGAGACGCCGGCCGAGCGGGCGACGATCGAGATCGTGGCGCTGCTGTTCCAGAGCATCCTGACCGAAGAACGCATTCCGCCAGCGCTGCGCGTCTGGTTCGCGCGGCTGCAGATGCCGGTGCTGCGCGTGGCCGTCGGCGAACCCGACTTCTTCGCCACCATCGACCATCCGGCGCGGCGCCTGATCGACCGCATGGGCGCCTGCGTGATGGGCTTCGAGAGCTCGGCTGCGGCAATCGCCGGCGCGCTCGAGGGCGAGATCAAGCGCGTCGTGCAGGTCGTCGAGGCCTACCCGGACACCGGCCGGCGCGTTTTCCAGACCGTGCTCACCGAGTTCGAACGTTTCCTCGAGAACTACTTCAAGAGCGAGAACGAGGCCACCAAGAAGGGCGTGTCACTGGCCCAGCAGGTCGAGCAGCGCGAAACGCTCGCCATCCAGTACACGATCGAGTTGCGCAAGCTGCTCAACGAGGTGCCGGTGCAGGAAGGCGTGCGCCAGTTCCTGTTCCAGGTCTGGGCCGATGTGATGGCGATCACCGCGCTGCGCAACGGCGCCCACAGCGAAACCACCAAGGGCACGCGCGCGGCGGCGGTCGATCTGGTCTGGTCGGCCGGCGCCAAGGTCACGCGCGAAGAGCGCGCTGAGGTCATCCGCAAGCTGCCGCCGCTGCTGAAGAAATTGCGTGACGGCATGGAATCGGCCGGCGTGCCCGCCGAGAAGCGCGACGAGCACATTCGAGCCCTCAACGAATCGCTGGCCGCAGCCTTCAATGCCAAGGCGGCGGCGATCCCGCCCGAGCGTTTCGAAGAACTGCGCGAGCGCCTCGAAGCGCTGGAAGAAATGTTGCCCGAGGCTGGCGACGTGCAGCTGGACGAGACGCTGATGCTCGACATCTCCGGCGACGACGCCAACGCGCTCGAAGTGGTTGGCGAGGGCGGTTCGATGCCGACCCCGGCGATGCTGTCGTGGGCCAAGGAGCTGCAGGTCGGCAGCTGGTACATGCTCGAATACGGCGACAAGACGATGGCGGTGCAACTGGCCTGGCAGGGCATGCGCCGCCACCTGTCGCTGTTCGTCACCACCACCGGCCGCTGCCTGCTGTTCGAACAGAACCGGCTGGCGTCCTATCTGCAAGCGGGCTTGTTGTTGCCGGCGCAGGAGGAGGCGCTGACGGTGCGGGCGACGCGCACGGCGCTGGCCAAGATCGACGCCGACCCAGCGAGGTTGCTGAACTGAGTCGGACGAAAACACGGCCTGAAGGCCGTGCTCGGCGGTGCGCCTTCGGCGCTTAGTGCACCACGCGCTCTTCCGGCGCGACGAACAGCTCGTCGAGGATCAGCGCGTCGGGCTCTTCGCCCAGGCTCCAGAACACCATCAGCACGATGACCTTGAGGTCTTCGAGGTCGACCGGGTTGGCACCGACGGCCATCGCACGGTCGACCACCATCTCGCGCATCGGCGGCGGCAGCACTCCGGCCGACTCGAGAAAGCTGATGAAGCCGATCGACTCTTCGCCCAGGCGTTCGTGCTCGGCCGGCGAATACACGCGCACCGCCGTCGCGCTTTGTTGGCCGCTGTAGCTCTCGGCCGCGCCGGCCAAGCCGTCAAGCCAGACCAACGCTTCCTGGATCTCGTCGCTCTCGAAACCGGCCGCCGAGAGCTTGCGTGTGAGCTGCGCGTGGTCGGGGCAGGCGTCCGGGCGCCAGTAGGTTTCGTAGAGATAGACCAGCACGTCGAACATGATGCGATTCACTATATCGCAGCAGCGAGTGGCACGGCCGGTGCGATTTCCTACGCGGCGCTGCGGCGCTGAAACAGGCCGCCGGGCAGGCGCGCGACGCGGCCATCGAGTTCGAGTTCGAGCAGTTGCGCGTTGAGGTCGGCGGTGCTCATGCCGGTGCGCGCGCCGAGCGCGTCGAGCGTGGCCGGCTCGTGGCCAAGCGCCTGCAGCAAGGGCGAATCCTGGCGTTCCTCGGAGCGCGCCTCGATTGACCTTTCCACCTTCCAATGCAGCTCACTCGTGATGTCGTCGGCCGATTCGACGAGCTTGGCACCTTGTTTGATCAGCGCGTGGCAACCGCGTGATTGCAGCGAGTGGATGGAGCCGGGAATGGCAAAAACGTCGCGGCCGGCTTCGAGCGCGGCGCGCGCGGTCGACAGCGAGCCCGACGGCAGCGCGGCCTCGACCACCAGCGTGCCGCGCGCCAGGCCGGCGATGATGCGGTTGCGCTGCGGAAAGTTTTCGGCCAGTGGCGGCACGCCGATCTCGAACTCGGTGAGGAGCAGGCCCTCGGCTGCGATGCGGTGCGCCAGCGCACGATGACGCGCCGGGTAGATGCGGTCGGCACCGGTGCCCATCACGGCGATCGTGCGACCAGGCCCGTCCAGCGCGCCTTCGTGCGCCGCGCCATCGATGCCCAGCGCCATGCCCGAGACGACCGCGAGGCCGGCTTGCGACAGGTGCTTGGCAAAGGCCCGTGCGTTGTCGGTTCCCTGCGCCGTCGGGTTGCGGCTGCCGACGATCGCGATCGACACGGCTTGCAGCAGGTCGATGTGGCCCTGTGCATACAGCAGCAGTGGCGGGTCGGCCGTTTCGAGCAGCGTTGACGGATACGCCGCGTCACCGAGCGCGATGACGTGCCGTGTCGCATCGCCGTCGAGCCAGGCGCGTGTGGCGGCGAGTTGCTCTTCGTGTTGCGGCGGCGGTTCTTTCAGCGCTGACGCGGCTTCAGCGCCGACCAGCTCGCGCCACGCGGTGGGGCGGGCATCGAACACAGCTTGCGGCGAGCCACATGCAGCGAGCAATCGGCGGGCCGAGGTGCGGCCGATGCCCGGCGTGCGCAGCAGGCGCAACCAGGCATCGAGGTCGTCGGGTGCGGTCAACGGCCGACCGCAAAAGCTCAGGGCTGCGAGAAGCGGTCGCCGGCGCGCACCGGCTGCTGGACCTGCAGCAGCAGCGCGTAGGACACGCGCTCGAAAGTGCGGAAGACGAACATCAGGCCGTGCCGCTCGTCGGGCAACTTGATGGCCTCGGGGCGTGCGTTGGTGCGATCGATCACGCGCTCGCCGTCACGCAGGACGGCCAGCACGTGGCCGCGCTCGAGGCCATCGCGCGTGCCGCGGTTGATGGCGACCACCTGGTTCTGGCCGGCGATCAGGGCGTCACCGTAGACCTGCACGACCTGGCCGCCGATCGGCTGCGACGGCGCGCGCGGCGAGAAGCTGGAGAAGTCTCGCGAAGGCACCGCCGCCAGGCGGTCACCGACGCCGACTTCTTCCTTCACGCTGAGGATCTCGAACGTGGCCGGCACCGGCAGGTTGGTGCTGGTGCTGCCGCGCGTGAACAGATTGGTGATGTCCTTGTCCGCCGCCACGTCGGCCGTGCCGGCCTCGCGCACATAGGCGGCGGTACCGACAAAGCGGGCTTCGTAGCCGAGGATTTCCTTGGTCGTCGGATCGACCAGCGGCGTGGCCTGGCGGAACAGGCGCCAATCGGCGATGCCACCGAGATCACCACGCACATAGGCGCGGTCGCCGCGGCCCATCAGCACGCGGCTCTCCGGCGCGGCGACGATGCGCGGCGCGTTGGCCAGCTCGTTGTCGTTGAGGACCACGGCTTCGTTCAGGAACGGCGCGATCAGGTTCAGCGGGATCGTCGGGATCGCGCCGTCGCCCACGTCAGAAGCGCGTGCGCGCGGCGACAGTTTGACGGTGCCGTCCGGCAGGCTGCCGTCGGCCATGCGCAGGCGCGCGCGGCCGCCCGACTTGTCCAAGACCAGCACCTGGCCGGGGTAGATCAGGTGCGGGTTCTTGATCTGGTCGAGGTTCATGCCCCAGAGCTGCGGCCAGCGCCACGGGCTCTTCAGGAACAGCTTGGAGATGTCCCACAGCGTGTCACCGCGCTTGACGGTGTGGCTGTCGGGTGCACCGGGTGCCAGGTCTTCGATCGGCACGCCGGCCTGCGCCGTTTGTTGCGCGGTGCTGCGCTGCTGCGGCGTGATGGGATAGTTCTGCGCGACGGCGCTGCCGCAGGCCAAGGCCAGCGCACTGGCGATCAATGAAGTGGCGTGGCGCTGAACGTGGCGTCGAATCATGATGAAAGGGGCTCCCGGGGCCGCGGCGTCGGCGTTTGAGACAATCTGGCCGCGTTTTTCAGGTCTTCGAGCCACTGGCCGCCGGCTCTTCACCGTGTCGGCACAATGCTCACTTGGTTTGGCAGATTCTGCCCCTAAAGCCTTGATGCCGCAACGAAACTGCCCCCCTGGCAGGTCCGGCGCGGCGCCTCTGTGTCACCTTTCACGAATCATGTCGCTACTGTCGATCCTGCGCTACCCCGACGCTCGTCTGCACACCGTTGCCAAGCCTGTGGCAGCCGTCGACGAGCGCATCCGCCGTCTCGTCGATGACATGCTGGAGACGATGTATGCCAATGACGGCATCGGCTTGGCGGCCACGCAGGTCGATGTGCACGAACGCGTCCTCGTGATGGACACGTCGGAGGCGCGCGATGCACCGCGGGTGCTGATCAACCCCGAGCTGACGGCGCAAAGCGACGAGATGATGCTCGGTGAAGAAGGTTGCCTGTCGGTGCCGCAGATCTACGACAAGGTGTCACGCCATGCCCGCATCACGGTGCGCGCCCTCGGCCGCGATGGGCTGGTGCAGCAATTCGACGCCGAGGGCCTCGAAGCGGTCTGCGTGCAGCACGAGATGGACCACCTGCTGGGCAAGGTCTTCGTCGAATACCTGAGCCCACTCAAGCGCGACCGCATCAAGACCAAGATGCTGAAGAAGACGCGCGAGGAACAGGCGCCAGACGCCGGGACCGCGAAGCGGTTCTGAGTGGCTGCCGTGCGCGTCGTCTTTGCCGGCACGCCGGAGTTCGCCGCAGTGGCGCTGCGCGCCCTGATCGAAGCGCGGTTCGAGGTGCCACTGGTGTTGACGCAGCCCGATCGCCCTGCCGGCCGCGGCTTGAAGCTGCACGCCTCGCCGGTGAAGCAACTGGCGCAGCAGCACGACATCGCAGTGGTGCAACCGCGGAGCCTGAAGTCCGACGGCAAGTTTCCCGAAGACGCTGCGGCTGCGCGATCGGCGCTCGAAGTGGCGCGGCCCGACGTGATGGTGGTCGCGGCCTACGGGCTCATCCTGCCGTCGTGGGCACTGACCTTGCCGCGCCTGGGCTGCCTCAACATCCACGCCTCGCTGCTGCCGCGCTGGCGCGGCGCGGCACCGATCCACCGCGCGATCGAAGCCGGCGACACGCAGACCGGCATCACGATCATGCAGATGGACGCGGGTCTCGACACCGGCGACATGCTGCTGGTTGAGTCGCTGCCGATCGCGCCTGGCGACACCACGGCCACGCTGCACGACAAGCTGGCCGCACTCGGCGGCCGCCTGATCGTCGAAGCGCTCGAAGCCGCGGCTTGCAGCGGCCTTGCGCCGTGCCGCCAGCCCGAGGCCGGCGTGACCTATGCCCGCAAGATCGACAAGGCCGAAGCGCGCATCGATTGGCAACAGCCGGCGGCGCAGATCGAGCGCCGCATCCGCGCCTTCGATCCGCAGCCGGGCTGCCATTTCGAGTTCGAGGGCGAGCTGCTCAAGGTCTGGCGAGCGCAGGTCGGCAGCGGTTTCGGCGGCGAGCCGGGCGCAACACGCGTCGATCAGCATGGTTTCGCGGTGGCCTGCGGCGATGGGGCCACGCTCGACCTGCTCGAACTGCAGCGGCCGGGAGGCCGCCGTCAGCCGGTGGCGGCGTTTCTCGCCGCGCGCCGCGCCTGAAAGCAGCCGCTCAAGCCGGCGGAAGCCGCGCCGATAACCTTGGCATCACCCCTCCACCCCCTGCCATGTTGCGCCGCGCCCTCGCCATTGCCTTGCTCGCCACACCGCCGCTACTGGCCGGCTGTGAACTGTTCGGTGGCGAGTCGGCCGAAGCCCTTGCCGTGCGCAAGGAAGCCGAAGGCAAAGCGGTCGGTGGCGCTTGCCGCCATGCCGCGCGCGCCATCGAGGACTGCTTTGCGCTCAACAAGCGCGCCGACAAGGCAGCGGTGTTCGCAGGCTGGCGCGAGATGAACGACTACATGCGCGACAACAAGGTCGAGGCGGTCGCGCCGCAAGCCGGCCCCGCGCCTGCCGAGACGTCGGCCAAGGCCGAAGCGCCTGCCGCCTCCGAAGAGGCGGCCAAGGTCAAGCCCGCCAAGCCCAAGAAGTCCGACTCCTGAGACCAGCGGGCGTGTCGCGCGGCGCTGCGCCGCCATCCGTCAGCGGCCGTAATTCCTCTTGAGCGTGATGCAGCAGGGCGGCACACTCGCCAGCCCTACAACACGCACAGGAGTGCCCTGACATGACCGTCGCTCGCATCACCGAAATCACCGCCATCAGCAAGAAGGGTTTCGACGACGCCGTCGCCGTTGGCGTGGCCCGCGCCAACAAGACCCTGAAGAATGTCAAAGGCGCCTGGATCAAGAACCAGGAAGTCATGGTCGACAAGGGCAAGGTCACTGGCTACAAGGTCAACCTGAAGGTGACGTTCGTCCTCGCGGACTAGTTGACGGCCCTCGGCGCCAGCCGCTTCGCGGCCTGTGCGCCGGGCCCCCGAGGCCCTGAGGGTGCCGTTTCACGGCGCGGGCTGGCGGGCCTGGCTTGGGAGCGGCCCGGCGCAGGCGGCCCGCGGTGAGCGCGGTTATCGGCGCGCGGGGACAATCCTCCCCATGAGCTCAATCGACGTGGCGCCCGCGCCGCTGTGGCGCCACCCCGAGTTCGCGCGCGGATTTCGGGAGATGAACAGCGTCTCGCTCGGCATCGCGGCCTGGGGTCTGCTGACCGGTGTGGCCATGGCCAAGAGCGGCCTGCCGCTGCCACTGACTCTGCTGATGTCGGTCATCGTCTTTGCCGGCAGTGCGCAGCTCGCCGCGCTGCCACTCATCACCAGCGGTGCGCCGGTGTGGCTGGTCTGGGCCGCGGTGTTGTGTGTCAATCTGCGCTTCGTTGTGCTTGAGCGCCGGCTGGCGTGCCTACTTCGCGGCGCTGCCGCGCGGGCAGCGATTGCGCATGGCGTACTTCGCGGCCGACTTGAACTACGTGCAGTTCATGAAGCGATTTCCCGAGCCGCGTCCGGAGGCGGCGCAGGTGCCTTACTTCTGGGGCGGCGTGGCGAGCAACTGGCCGGCATGGCAGCTGCCGGCGCTGGCCGGCATCCTGTTGGCCGACCGCGTACCGATGACCTGGGGGCTGGGATTTGCAGGCACGCTGGCGCTGCTGGGCATCACCTACTCGCTGATGCAGGGCCGCGCGTCGTGGATCGCGGCCGGTGTGGCCGGCTGCGCCGCGGTCGCCACGTTCGCGCTGCCGCTCAAGTTGAACCTCCTGGTGGCTATCGCCGCAGCAGTCGCGATCGGGCTCGTCATGGACCGCCGCGAGGGGCGGCGTGCATGACGGCCACAGAAGGCCTCATCACGGTGCTCGGCATGGCGCTGATCACTCTGCTGACGCGTGGCTTCTTCCTGTTTCCAGAGCGTGAGGTGCCGCTGCCGGCGTGGTTCAAGGTCGGCCTGCGCTACGCGCCGCTGGCCACGATGGTCGCCATCGTCGTGCCCGAGGTGGTGATGACGCAGGGCCAGTTGATCACGACGTGGATGGACGCGCGCCTGCCGGCCGCCGCCGTGGCCACGGCCTACTTCTTCTGGCGGCGCGACATCCTGGGCACGATCCTGTCCGGCTCGGCGGTGCTGCTGGTGCTCAAACTCGGCTTCGATTGGTGAGGCCGGCGCGGCAGGTTCCTAGAATGCAGCCATGAACATCCTTCGCTTCTCAGACTTGGCGGCGCAAGGCCGCGTCCGTGGCCAGCGCGTTTTCATCCGCGCCGATCTCAACGTACCGCAGGACGACAGCGGCAAGATCACCGAAGACACGCGCATCCGCGCGTCCGTGCCGTGCATCCGCATGGCGCTCGACGCCGGTGCGGCGGTGATGGTGACCTCGCACCTCGGCCGACCGACGGAAGGTGAGTTCAAGCCTGCCGATTCATTGGCGCCGGTGGCCGCGCGATTGGGTGAGCTGCTGGGCCGCAGCGTGCCGCTCAAAGCCAACTGGGTCGATGGCGTGGACGTGAAGCCCGGCGACGTGGTGCTGCTCGAGAACTGCCGCGTCAACAAAGGCGAGAAGAAGAACGACGAGGCACTGGCGAAGAAGATGGCGGCGCTGTGCGACATCTTCGTGCACGACGCGTTCGGCACGGCACATCGCGCCGAGGCATCGACTTACGGCATCGCGCAGTTCGCGAAGATCGCCTGCGCCGGTCCGCTGCTCGCGGCCGAGATCGACGCCATCATGAAAGCGCTGGCGCAGCCGAAGCGGCCGCTGGTGGCCATCGTCGCGGGTTCGAAAGTCAGCACCAAGCTGACGATCCTGCAAAGCCTGGCCAGCAAGGTCGACGGCCTGGTCGTCGGTGGTGGCATCGCCAACACCTTCATGCTCGCGGCCGGTTTGCCGATCGGCAAGAGCCTGGCCGAGGCCGATCTGGTGGGCGACGCGAAGGCCGTGATCGAAGCGATGAAGGCGCGCGGCGCGGCGGTGCCGATCCCGACCGACGTCGTCTGCGCGAAGAAGTTTGCCGCCGACGCTCCGGCCACGGTCAAGGCGGCGAATGACGTGGCCGACGACGACTTGATTCTCGACATCGGCCCGCAGACCGCGGCCGTGATCGCCGCTCAGTTGAAGGCTGCCGGCACCATCGTCTGGAACGGCCCGGTGGGTGTCTTCGAGTTCGACGCTTTCGCCAAGGGCACCGAGACGATCGCGCGTGCGATCGCCGACAGCAGCGCGTTCTCGATCGCTGGCGGCGGCGACACGCTGGCGGCGATCGCCAAGTACGGCATCGAAAAGGACATCGGCTACATCTCGACCGGCGGCGGCGCGTTTCTCGAAGTGCTGGAAGGGAAAACACTACCTGCCTTCGAGATCCTTTCGAAGCGCGCAAACGGCTAGATCGGGCGTACGCTCTGCTCAATAAAAGGAGACAGAGCTATGGAACGCAAGCCGCTGACGACCGCGGAGCAGGCCCTCGCCGACGCCGCCTTCGACTACCACCGCTCGCCGACGCGCGGCAAGATTTCGATCACGCCGACCAAGCCGCTGGCCAACCAGCGCGACTTGTCGCTGGCGTATTCGCCCGGCGTCGCTTACCCCTGTCTGGCGATCCAGGACGACCCTAGCCTGGCTGCCGACTACACCTCGCGCGGCAACCTGGTCGGCGTCATCACCAACGGCACTGCGGTGCTCGGCCTGGGCAACATCGGACCGCTGGCCGCCAAGCCGGTGATGGAAGGCAAGGGCTGCCTGTTCAAGAAGTTCGCCGGCATCGATGTCTTCGACATCGAACTCGCCGAGAACGACCCTGACAAATTGATCGAGCACATCGCGGCGCTGGAGCCGACGCTGGGCGGCATCAACCTCGAAGACATCAAGGCGCCCGAGTGCTTCTACATCGAGAAGAAGTTGAAGGAGCGGCTGAACATCCCGGTCTTCCATGATGACCAGCATGGCACCGCGATCATTTCCGGCGCGGCGTTGTTGAACGGGCTCGAGTTGGTGGGCAAGGAGCTCGGCAAGATCAAGCTCGTCTCCTCGGGCGCCGGCGCGGCGGCGATCGCCTGCCTCGACGTGATGGTCGGCCTGGGCGTCAAACAGGAGAACATCTTCGTCGTCGATTCGCGTGGCGTGATCCAGCACGAGCGCGAGGACGCGCGCAATGGCAGGCTCGACGAGAGCAAACAGCGCTACTGTCAGAAGTCGTCCGCGCGCACGCTGGCCGATGTGATGAAGGATTGCGACGTCTTCCTCGGCTGCTCGACCGCCGGCGTGCTGACGCCGGAGATGGTCAAGACGATGGCCACGCAGCCGATCATCCTGGCGCTGGCCAACCCCGAGCCGGAGATCCGGCCCGAATTGGCCAAGGCGGCGCGGCCCGACTGCATCGTCGCCACCGGGCGCAGCGACTACCCGAACCAGGTCAACAACGTCCTGTGCTTCCCCTACATCTTCCGCGGTGCGCTCGACTGTGGAGCAACGCGCATCACCGAAGCGATGAAGCTGGCCTGCGTGCGCGAGATCGCAGCGCTGGCCAAGGCCGAGATCAGCGACGAGGTGGCGGCGGCCTATGCCGGGCAGGAACTCGCGTTCGGTCCCGAGTACATCATTCCCAAGCCGTTCGATTCGCGGCTGATCCTGCGCATTGCGCCGGCCGTTGCCAAAGCAGCGGCTGAAAGTGGCGTGGCCACGCGCCCCATCGCCGACATGGACGCGTACCGGCAGTCGCTGACGCGCTTCGTCTACCAGACCGGCCTGGTGATGCGGCCGGTGTTCGCCGCTGCCAAAGCCAAGCCAGCCCGTGTGGTTTACGCCGAAGGCGAAGACGAGCGCGCCTTGCGCGCCGTGCAGGTTGTGCTCGACGAGGGTCTGGCCAAGCCGATCCTGGTCGGCCGGCCGGCCGTGATCGAGTCACGCATCGCTCGCGCCGGCCTGCGCATCCAGCCCGGCCGCGACATCGAAATCGTCAACCCGGAAGACGACCCGCGCTACCGCGAATGCTGGGAGGACTATCAGCGCTTGCTGGGCCGCGAAGGCGTGACCCCGTCGATGGCCAAGGCCTCGCTGCGGCGCTCGAATGCACTGATTGCGGCGATGCTGATGCGCCGCGGCGATGCCGACGCGATGTTGTGCGGCCTCGTCGGCCGCTACGACGGCCACCTGCAGAACGTGCGCGACACGATCGGCCTGAAATCCGGCGCGACCACCTTCGCGGCGATGAACGCGCTGCTGCTCGGCGAGCGCACGCTGTTCATCGCCGACACCTTCGTCAACGACGAACCGAGCGCCGAACAACTTGCCGAGATCGCCGCGATGGCCTGCGAAGAGTTGCGCCGCTTCGGCCTCACGCCACGGGTGGCCTTCGTGTCGCATTCGATGTTCGGCTCGTCGGCGCGGCCGTCGGCGCAGCGCATGCGCCGCGCGACGCAGCTGTTCAAGGCCATGCAGCCTGGCACTTCGTGTGACGGAGAGATGCATGGCGATGCGGCGCTGTCGCAAGACATCCGCAGGAGCTTCCTGCCCGACAGCACGCTCGAAGGCGAAGCCAACCTGCTGCTGCTGCCCAACATCGACGCCGCGAACATCCTGTTCAACGTGCTCAAGGTCACCGGCGGCCACGGTGTCACGGTCGGCCCGGTGCTGCTCGGCGCGGCGCGGCCGGTGCACATCCTGACGCCGTCATCGACAGTGCGGCGCATCGTCAACATGACGGCGCTGGCGGTCGCCGATGCAGCAGCGCTGCAACGCACAGCCTGACTTTCCCAGCGACCGCCGCGGAACCGGCTTTGCCGGGCCGCAGGCGTTGCCCCCTTGAGGGGGAGGCGGCGAAGCCGCTTCGGGGGTGGGCCAGCTACTGCGCGATCGGCGCGTCGTTCAGGATCTCAGCGTAGTTGAACATCGGCAGCGGCGGCGGCAGCTTCAGCTTTTCGGCGACGCTGATGCGGATCTGGTAGGAGAAGCGCTTCAAGGTCTCGATCGGCACCGTCTCGGCCGCCACCTTGCCCAGCAGGATCTGCTCGACCTTGTGCGCGGTGAACTGGCCGACGCTGTGATAGCGGCTGACCAGCCCTGACAAGCGCACCGGCCTGCATCAACTGCTCGGTCGACGCGAAGGTCGGCAGGCCGACTTCCATTGCCGTCGGAATGATGACGTCCTGGGCCAGCGTGCCCAGAAAACTGTCCGGCGGCAGGTACAGCCACTGCGAGCCGGCTTCCTTCAGTTCGCGCACCAACTCGGCCGCGCCCTCGGCGGTGACCTTGCGTTGCGCGTCCAGGCGGAAGGTCCGCGTGATGGTGTCGTAGTTGCGTTCGCGCCCGATCTTGCGGATCTCATCGAGCACCACGACCGAGTTCTGCTCGGTCGGCGTGTACAGCACGCCCAGCCTTTGAAACGGGCGATAGGCAGCCATCGCCTGGATCTGCGCGGCGACCGGGGCGACGTGGATGACGCCGGTGACGTTCTTGCGCGTACCGCCCTTTTCCGGAACGATCTTGGCCAGCGTCGGCGACGCGACCAGCGTGAACACCACCGGAATGTCGGTGATGTGCTTGGCCGGATCGACCGCGTCATAGGCGCCGAGCACGCCCAGCGTCACCGAGGTGCCCCAGGTGTAGATGACGTCAGGTTTGGTGGCGCGGATCTCGTCGAGGAAGGCCGGCATGCGATTCGCGTCGCGGTTCAGATCGCGGTAGGTGATCTGCACCGGAATCTTGCGCGAGGCGAAGTACTCCTCGAACCCTCTCTCGACATCGGTCGTGCCGCGGAAGGTGATGGCGTAGATGCGCAGCGGCCGCGTCGGATTGGCGGCGCGCTTGGCCGCGGCAGGTGCTGCAGCCTGTGCCAGCACGGCCGGCGACAGGCCGGCGGTGATAGCGGCGACCATCAATTGGCGGCGGGTGGTGAGCTTGTCCATGATCGAAGGTCTTTCTCTACGAAACAGTAACGAGTGAGGCACGCGCGGACGAGCGCCGCGTGGCCATGATGAAAACCAGACCACACAGCGCAACCGCAGCGCCGGTGGCGACAAATCCAGTGCGGTAGCCAAACGCCATCAGCAGCACGGCCGCGAGCAGCGGGCCGAGCGCGTTGCCCAGGCGCTCGAGCAAGCGGTAGACGCCATACACGGCCGGTTCGCCCATCGCGCTGACTTCCTGGTCGCAGTGCTCGCGGACCAGCGCGCTTTGCGCGGCGATCGACAGCGACTGGCCCAGGCCCACCAGGATCACGGCGGCGAAGATCCAGCCGACATGGTCTCCGGCCATCAGCAGCAGCGTGCCGATGCCCGACAGCAGCAGGCCCGAGCCGACCAGCCATTCCATGCGCTCACGGGTCGTGGCATACGAAGCCGCGAGCGGCGAGATCACCACCATGACGACGCCGTAGAGCATGAGGATGCGGCCGACCACCGACTGCGTGCTGCCCAGCGACAGCACGTACAGCGGCACCAGATAGAAGCAGACACCGGTCAACAACACCTTGGCCGGAATCGCAGCCAGGCCGGTCACGGTCATGAAGCGCTTGTTGACCATCAGCGAGGCAATTTCGCGCAGGCTCGGCGGCTTGACAGCGCTTTGCGCTGCGGCGGTCTGTGCATCCTGCTCAGGCAGCAGGCGGATCGCACCCATCGAGCCGATGGCCAGCAGGGCGGCGACGGCCATCGTCCAGCGCTCGCCGATGTTGTCGGCCAAGATGCCGCCGATCGACGGCCCGCACACTGTGGCCACCATGATCGCGCCGATGAACACGGCAAAGCTCTTCGCCCGGTTGCTGTTGTTGGTGTGTTCCAACACGTGGCCCTGCGCAGCAACGAAGACCAGGCCATAGCCGAGCGCGCACAGCGATCGCCACAGCAGCAAGTCGAGCACGCTGCCGGCGAACGCGCTGGCAATGAAGCCAAACGCGGCGATGCAGGCGCCGACAGTCATGGCGTGACGGTTGCCGACGCGCTGCGCATACGCGCCGAGGAACGGCTGGCCCAAAGCGACGATCAGCATGAACAGCGCGATCGGCAGGCCGACCACGACTTCCGGTGCCAACCACGGCAGCCCTGGAATCGGCACCAGCAGGCTCTTGATGTAGCCCGGCAGGAATGGCCGGGTCAGCTCTTCGGCCAGGATGAAGACAAACAGCGGCGCCCGGATCTTGGCCAGTTGGCCGTCGTCACTGCGCGTCGCCGTGTCGGCGCTGCCGAAGCGGAAGCGTTGCGACAAGGCTTGCAGGCCGTTGTGGGCCGCGGCCAAACCGGGCGGACGCTCATGCGTCGGCACGCGCCGCCCGCGTTCGATGTCGCGCGCCAGCAATTCGAACCCGGCGTTGACGCGAGCGCGCACGTCTTCCAGCAGTTGCAGCACGGCGGCGAACGGGCCAGCCGCGCCGCGTGAGGTCATCGGCGTGAAGTCGCCCGAGGCGCCGCGCTCGATCGTGTCACCGAGCGACTTCAGCGAGGCCTCCAGCTTGCTGCCGGCCATGAAGTTGAGCAGCTCGAGCGTGAAGAACAGCGCGACGACCAGCACCACCAGCACGTCGAAAAGCATGTCGAGGATGATGCGGTCGACGAAGTCCACCGACACGCCGATGTGCATGATGCCCACCGGTTGCTGTGGCGTGACGATCGGCATCGAGACCACGTACTGGTTGCCGACGCGGATCGATGGTGGCAGCACGCTCGGTGCGGCTAGGGCCGCGATCACGGCGGGATTGCGGAAGTGGGCTTCGGCACCGGCCGGCGCGGTGAAGCGCTGGTACAGCACTGCGCCCTGGGTGTCGGTGACGGCGACGTAGGCGACGTCGGGGATCGAACGCTTCAACTCGTCGAAGGTCTGCTCGATACCGTAGATCTCGCGAAACGCGATGTTGTGTTCCATCGCCTTCAACACCAGCGAGCGCGCCGAGGCGCCGCCGCTGGCTACCTTCTTGGCCATCTCCGGCGCCAGCGCCGCTTCGAAGGCGCGGTGCGACAAGTAGGCGCTGGCGGCCAGCGCCAGCACGACGACCAGCATCACCACGCCGGCCAGGCGCAAGTAGATGCTGCGCAGGTACGACTGGCTCATGAGTGCCCCTCGCTCGCGAGGTGCTGCGAGCGATCCCCATGGCCCTGCAGGGGCCCCTTCGTGGCCCCAAGGTTGTTCGCTGGCTTGGGGTGGCCCGGTGCGGCGCTTGCTTCACCGGGTCCACGATCGAGTTCGCCGCGCAATTGCGCGATGTCGGCTTCAGCGCGGCGCACGGTCTCGAAGAAGCGGCGCAGCGCGCGGCCGAACGGGCCCTTCTGCACCGCGGGCGACAGGCGCGAGCCGTCGCGTGCGCGCAGCGCGGCCTCGACGGCATCGAAGTCGCGAGTCAGCCGGCCCATCACGGCGACCAGGGCCAGCGAGGCCAGCGTTGCGGCGACGACGAAGACGGCCAACGCCGACAGCGCAAGCTGCCGCGCCACGGCCTTGGTCGAATCGCTCACCTGCTCTTCCGAGTAGCGCAGCGCCAGGTAGCCGATCACCAGGCCGAAGCTGTTCTGGATGGAGATGCCCGCGGCGGACTCGGTGCCGCTCTTGACGAACCAGTCGTTGCCCGCCGCCTGCCGTGCTGCTGCGATCCACGCCGCAGGCACATCGCGCGCCGCGCGCAGCCGGTCGGTGCTGTACAGCGGCTTGCCCTCGGTGTCGAAGACTTCGATCGACAGGATCAGGTCATCGGTGGCGCGCTCGCGCTCGAGCGTTTCAGGCAGCGTGCCCAGGTCGGCGAACTGCAGGCCCAGCGCCAACGAAGACTGGATGCTGTTTTCGATCGACGTGCCGGTGACGACCAGGCGCTCCTTGATGATGCGCTCGGCGTTGCTGCGGTACTTGAAGAAGTTCAGGAAGCCCGCCATGCCGACGGCGAACATGCACACCAGCACGGCGACAACGATCAACTGAGGTTTTGTTCTTGCCATTGTCATATCGCGTGCGCCGCACCACAGGTGCAGCACACGGCGTGATTGATCCATAACTACTGGATGAGAACTTTAGCGAGCGCTTTGCAGCGTGCTTGCACGATGGCACCGCAGGCGTGAACAAATGAACTGAAGCCGAAATTGGTTCCGCCCATACTCGTCCGGTCGTTTTCTGTTGGCCTTCACCAATGATTTCAATGCAACCGTGGGCGAACGTCGGAGGACGGGTGTGAACGCCGTCACGAACGTCCTCAAGTTCGCCCGCGACGATATCGCCGGCGACACCGTGCCTGCGCCTTTGTTCGACCCTGCGTGGGAGCCGCCGGTGCATGGTCGCCGCCGCGTGCTCAACAGCTGGAACGAATACCTCGCCGTGGCCAGCCAGGTGGTGGGCCGCTTCCGCGGCCAGTACAAACTCGGCCACTTCGACTACGTGCATCCGACACGTTTGCAGCCCGGCACCGCGCGCCGGCTGAAGCGTCCGTACCACGTCAGCGTCGCCTATGCCGATTGGGGGCCGGCCGATGCGCCGATCATCATCTGTTGCGGCGGTGTGGCCAGTGTGGCCATGCGTTTCAACTACCTGGCCTCGGACCTGGCCGACAAGTTCCGCCTGATCTGCGTCGATTGGGTCGGCCGCGGCCGCTCGGGCTGGCTGGCCGCCGAAGGCGACTACTCGCTCGCCACCTACGCCGAGCAGCTGCGCCAACTGATCGTTCACCTCGGCGGCAAGCCGGTGACGGTGATCGGCTCGTCGCTCGGCGGCAGCGCGACGATCGAGCTCGCCGCAAGGCATCCGAAGCTGATCGAGCGTTTGATCTTGAACGACGTCGGCCCGCACATTCCGGCGCGCCGCCGCCGCCGCCGCGCCGACACGCTGGCGCGCCACTATGTGTTCCGCGATCCGTCGGACATGCTGCGCCGCATCGGTGCCTCGCAGAAAAACGACGGCCCGGTCAGCGACGACATCCGCTTCAACCTGACGTTCCACCAGACGCGCTGGTCCGACGAAGAGAACGGCCGCATCTACCGCCACGACGTGCGCGCGCTGCAGGCCTATCGCCGTGATGCGCAGCGCAGCCTGTTGCAGTGGAAGCAGTGGCGCACCGTGCGTTGCCCGATCCTGCTGATCCATGGCCTGCAGTCCGATTGCCTGTTCGAAGCGACGATCCGCCGCATGTCGCGCGGCAAGCAGGTGGCGTTGATGCACCTGCCCGACACCGGCCACGCGCCGCTGCTCGCCGACCGCAACCAGATTCACTACATCCGCCAATGGCTGTGCGAGCCGCAGCACACCGATGGCGAGTGGAGCGTGCTGCACGCCGCGCCGCGCGATCGCCATGCGCAAACACCGCTGAGTTTTGCGCCCTTGCAAGACCTGAAATGAACTCACCTGCCCGCTCATCGTCGCTGCTGTTCATGCGCCACGGCATCACTGCGCTCAACGCCGCCGGTTTGCGTTGCGGCGGCGACGTCGATCTGCCGCTGATCGATCTCGGCCATCGCCAGTCCGTGCAGGCCGCGCAGCGCCTGGCGACGATGCGCCCGCGTGTCGGCGTGATCGTCGTCAGTGCGCTGCAACGCGCACGCCAGACGGCCGACATCGTCGGCCAGGCGATGCGCGACGTCGACATCGTGGTCGAGCCGGCCTTCAACGAGCGCCACCTCGGCGCCTGGAACCGGCGGCCGATCGCCGAAACGCAGGCCGAACTTGACGCCGGCATCACGCCGCCGGGCGGCGAAAGCAACGCCGAGTTCACGCGGCGCGTTCACGACGCCGTCGTGGGCACGCTGATGCCCTTGCTCAGCGAGCGTCCGCTGCTCGTGGCCAGCAAAGGCGTGGCGCGCGTGCTCGGCGAGATCACCGGCCTTGGCCCCCGCGAGCCGCTGGACAACGCCGGCATCGTCGAATTTGATCTGTCGGGCTTTGTGCGATGCAACCATCAGGTGTGTGCTGCATGAGCATGCCGGGCCGCCCCAAGTGCGAATGCTCCCGCTTGGCGGGACAGGCCGAAGGCCGAAGGGTGCACCAATGAACCGCCAAGAAGCCACTCGCGGACGCCGCTCGCGCACCAGCATGGCGATGCTGGCCCTGGCCTTCATGGCCGTGATGCTCGAGTTTGGCAGCCATGTCGTGCCGCAACTGCACAGCGTGCTGCCCGGCCTGCCGGTTTCAGTCTGCGTCGCGCTGATGCTGTTGCTGTACTGGCGCTACCAGCGCCGCATGACGCGCGCGGTGGGGGACATCGCAGAGCGCGTGGACGAGCTGCCGCAGATCGCGGCGGCGAGCGAGCGGCGCAAGATCGAAGGCCTGGGGGCGTGGATCGACCCGCAGGGGCATTGCACCGAGATTGCCGATGCGCTGGCCGACGAGCTGGGCCTGGCGCGCGAGGAGATCGAAGGCCGGCCGATTGCTGAAGCTTTCGGCCCGACGCATGGACCCGCCTTGCGCGCCGCAGTGACCGAAGCGCTGGCGGGGCGCGTGCAACGCTTGCGCTGCAAGCTGCTGCGCGCCAGTGAAGCCCCGGTGACGCTGCTGATCGAGCTGCTGCCGCAAACCGACGGGCAAGGCGAACTGGCGGGTTGCCGTCTGGCCGCCGTCGATGTCAGCCAAGAGCATCGTGCGCTCGACGCCGCCGAGCGTTCCGAACGCCGCATGCGCTCGATCATGAATCAGATCCCCGTCACGGTGTCGTACATCGATGCACAGGGCCACTACCGCTACATCAACCACGCGCAGGAAGTCTGGCTGGCCAAGAGCGAGGACGAGGTCATCGACAAGCATGTGCGCGACGTCGTTGGGCCTGAGCTTTGGGCCAACATCGAGCCGCATTTGAGTGCCGCGCTGGCCGGCCAATCGGTGCCGCTGGAGCGCCAGCGCATGGACCGTGCCGGCAACCCGGTGTGGCACTCCGGCCGCCATGTGCCCGACGTCAACGACGAGGGCGTTGTGGTCGGTGTCTACACGGTGTTCTTCGACACCACGCAACGCGCGCTGGCAGAGCAGGCGCTGCGCCACAGCGAGCAAGAGCTGCGCGTGGCCAAGGCGGCGGCCGAACGAGCGAGCAAGGCCAAGAGCGAGTTCCTGGCCAACATGAGCCACGAGATCCGCACGCCGATGAACGGCGTGCTCGGCCTGACCGAGCTGCTGCTCGACACGCCGCTCAACGCCCAGCAGCGCCCGTTCCTCGAAACCGTGCGCAGCTCGGGCGAGACCCTGCTGTCGATCATCAACGACATCCTCGACTTCTCGAAGATCGAAGCCGGCAAGCTCGAAATCGAAACGCTCGACTTCGATCTCTACCAGGCGGTCGAAGACGTGGTGCAGCTGATGGCGCCGCGCGCCCACGCCAAGAAGCTCGAACTGGCCTGCCGCATCGATGACCGCCTGCCGGCCACGGCGCGTGGCGATCCGTACCGGCTGCGTCAAGTGCTCAGCAACCTGCTGGCCAATGCCGTCAAGTTCACCGAGAGTGGCGAGGTCGTCGTCAGCGTGGGCATGAACGATACGGGCCAGTTGCACATCAGTGTGCGCGACACCGGCATCGGCATTTCGGACGACGGCAGGAAGCGCCTGTTCGCGCCGTTCGCGCAGGCCGACGGCTCGACGACGAGGCGCTTCGGCGGCACGGGCCTCGGCCTGGCGATCAGCCGCCATCTCGTCGGCCTGATGCATGGCGAGATCGGGGTCGACAGCGTCGAAGGCCAGGGCTCGACGTTCTGGTTCACGCTGCCGCTCGAACAGGCGCAGAGCCTGCCGGCGGTGCCTTACCCCGGCGAGCTGGCCGGGCGGCGCGTGCTGGTGGTCGATGACAACGCCACCAACGCCGAGATCCTCGACTACCACGCGCAGGCGGTCGGCATGCGCTGCGTGACGGCCGGCGACGGCTTGGCGGGACTGGAGCAGCTGCGCAAGGCCGCGCGCGATGGCAACCCGTTCGAGCTGGCGATCGTCGACATGAAGATGCCGCGCATGGACGGCCTGGCGCTGGCCACCGCCGTGCGCGCCGATCCGGTGCTGGCCGGCCTGCGCATCGTCCTCGTGACGTCTCTGCATTCGACCGACGAGCTGGCGAGGGCGCGCGAAGCCGGCATCAGCGCCTACCTCTCCAAGCCGGTGCGCCGGCATGAGCTCTACCGCGCACTGGCGCAAGCGGTCGGTGGCGTTGCCGCGGAGCAGGCGCCGGCCAGTTCCACCGGCGCCGCGCTGCGTCTGAATTGCCGCGTGCTGATGGCCGAGGACAACGGTGTCAATCAATTCGTCGCCCGCAACATGCTCAAGTCGCTCGGCTGCGAGTTCGACATCGTGCCCAACGGCCAGGAAGCGCTGGCCACGGTGCAGCGAGGCGGCTATGACATCGTGCTGATGGACTGCCAGATGCCGGTGATGGACGGCTACGAAGCGACGCGGCAGATCCGGCAGTGGGAGCAGGTGAGCGGGCAGGCGAAGCGCATGCCGATCGTCGCGCTGACGGCCAACGCGCTGGTCGGCGATGCCGATGTCTGCATCGAAGCCGGCATGGACGATCACCTCGCCAAGCCCTACACACGCAATCAGCTCGGCGCCTTGATGGCGCGCTGGTTGCCGCCGCACATGGTCGAAGGCTCGGTCGATGCGCCACGCACGCAGCCTGCACCACTGGCCCTGACCGAGACGCCCGCGGCGCCCATGGCCGCCACCGCCGTGCTCGATGCAAAGGCGCTTGCCAACATCCGCGAGCTCGATGATGGCGAAGGCGCGATTCTGGCCGAGGTCATCGGTATCTTTTTCGACGAGACGCCGCGCCACCTTGCAGGCTTGCGCAACGCCGTCAACGCCAAGGACGCCAGCGAGCTGGCGCGCGTGGCGCACGCGTTCAAGTCGGCCAGCGGCAACGTCGGCGCCAGCAGCGTCGTCAAGCTGTGCCGCGAACTGGAGCGCATCGGCCGCAGTGGCGAACTGGCGGACGCGCTGCCGCTGCTTCGCGAGATCGAGCAACAGGTCGAAGCGGTGCGCCCGCTGCTCAAGGCCGAGATGGGACTCACCGCATGAACACCGACCGACATCGCATCCTGATCGTCGATGACGACGCCGGCGGCCGCCGCCTGACGCGGGCCACGCTGATGCGCGCCGGCTTCGAAACCAGCGAAGCCGCCGACGGCGCCCAGGCGCTCGAAGCCATGCGCGAGTTGTTGCCCGATCTGGTGCTGATGGACGTCAGCATGCCGGTGATGGACGGTTTCACCTGCTGCGCTGAGCTGCGCAAGCTGCCGAATGGCCAGCGCGTGCCGGTGGTGATGATGACTGGCCTGGACGACGTGCATTCGATCGAGCGCGCCTTCGAAGTCGGTGCCACCGACTTCATCACCAAGCCGATCAACTGGCCGATCCTGTCGCACCGCGTGCGCTACATGCTGCGCGCGAGCGCGGCCATCAACCAGTTGAAGCAGAACCAGCGCCGCCTGTCGAACGCGCAGCGCATCGGTGAAATGGGCGACTGGGAGTGGGACGTGCGCCAGGGCCGTGTCAGCGCCTCCGAGCAGGCCTGGCGGATCTTCGGCCGCGACAGCGGCCTGGGGGCGCTCGAAGACGACCAGTTCCTGACGACGGTGCACGAAGAGGACATCGAGCGTGTGCGCCTGGCGTGCGAGCGCGCCATCGCCAACGGTGACGACTTCGCCATCGAGCACCGTGTGGTCGCCCGAGGCGGCGCGCTGCGCCATGTGCACCAGCAGATCGAGGTTCTCGAGCAGGACGAACAGGGCCGCGCGGTGCGCCTGGCCGGTGCGGTGCACGACATCACGCGGCGCAAGGACGCCGAAGACCAGGTGCGCCGCCTGGCCTACTTCGACACGCTGACCGGGCTGCCGAACCGGTTGCTCTTCACCGAGCAGCTGATCAAGGCGGTGGCCCATGCCGAACGCAACGGCCAGCAGTTGGCGATCATGTTCATCGACCTCGATGACTTCAAGCGCGTCAACGACACGCTCGGGCATGGCGCCGGCGACGATCTGTTGAAGCAGATCGGTGCCCGGCTGGCCGGCTCGATCCGTGGCCTCGACCTGGTGACCCGCAGCGGTCAGGACAGCAACGCCGGTGATGGCAACACCATCGCCCGGCTGGGTGGCGACGAGTTCATCGTGCTCCTCAACAACGTGCAGGAAGCCGTCGATGCCGGCTCGGTGGCCCGCCGCCTGGTCAGCGCGCTGGCCGAGCCCGTGACCCTGCTCGGCAACGAGCTCTACGTCAGCTGCAGCGTCGGTGTGGCCACTTATCCTGGCGATGGCACCGACATCGAAACGCTGCTGATGAATGCCGACACGGCGATGTACCGTGCCAAGGAAGCAGGCCGCGGCGGCTTTCAGTTCTACGACCGCTCGATGAATGCCAGTGCCCGCGCGCGCCTGCAGATGGAGACCTTGCTGCGTCGGGCCGTGGAGCGCAACGAATTCGTCCTGCACTACCAGCCGCGGGTCGATCTCGAAAGCGGTCGCATCGTCGGCGCCGAAGCGCTGATCCGCTGGCAGCATCCGGAGCGCGGCCTGCTGCCGCCGAAGGAATTCATTCCACTGGCCGAAGAGGCTCATCTGGTGATTCCGATTGCCGAGTGGGTGATCAACGCGGTCTGCCAGCAGATCGCCGCCTGGAAGGCCGAAGGCTTGCGGCCGATTCCGATCGCGGTGAATCTGGCCGCGCCGCATCTGCGCGAGCGTGCGCTGCCCGAGCTCGTCGAACGTGTGCTGAGCGAACATGCGCTGCCGTCGTCGCTGCTCGAGATCGAGGTCACCGAATCGATCCTGATGAACGATCCGGAGCTGTCGCTGGCCAACGCGCGCCGCCTGGACGAACTCGGCGTCAAGCTGTCGATCGACGATTTCGGCACCGGCTACTCATCGCTCTCCTACCTGAAGCGGCTGCCGATCGCCTCGCTGAAGATCGACCAGTCGTTCGTGCGCGACATCGCCACCGACCCGGACGACGCGGCGATCATCACCGCCATCATCGCCATGGCGCACAGCCTGAACCTGCGCGTCGTTGCCGAAGGCGTCGAGACCGAAGCCCAGCGCGCCTTCCTCAAGGCCCATGGCTGCGACGAGTTCCAGGGCTTCCTGTTCGGCCACCCTGTCAGCGCTGCCGAGTTCGCGCGGTCGATGGTGCTGGCCCAGCACGAACGCAGCCCGCCCGCGCTGGCCGTTTCAGCGCTGGCGTGACGGACTGACAGCCCCTCGCCCGCTTCGCGGGCACTCCCCCGAGGGGAGCCTCAGGCCGACGCTTGGGAGCGGCCCGGCGCTGGCCTGAGCACCGTTCAGCGGTTCCGCTGAACGCCCGGGCGAGGCCGTCCGGCCTCTTCCCACGCGGGGCCGTCGAACCAGGCATCGCCCTGCAGCGCCGCGCGCAGCATCGGCAGCGCTTCCAGACCCCAATACAGCCGGCCGTCGAGTTCGAACGTCGGCACGCCGAACACGCCGCGCGCGATGGCCGCATCGGTGTTCGCACGCAGCTCGGCCTTGACCTCGTCCGATGACGGATCGCGCGCCGGTGCGAGTTCGCGCGTCAAGGCGTCGATGCGCGCCGCGTCGACAGGGTCGGCGCCGCCGCGCCACACATGCCGCATCAGCGCTTCGACGACACGGCGGTTCGGCCCCGCGGCCATCGCCAGGCGCAGCAGCGGCAGGGGGTTGAAGGGATGCGACGCTGGCATCTGCAAAGCGATGTTGTGCTGGTGGGCGAGCCAGGCGATGTGGCGGAAGGTCCAGGCGCGCTTGGGCTCGATCTCGGCCGGCCCCTTTTGCCCCCAATGGTTGAGCAATCCGGCGAAGAGCACCGGTCGGTAGTCGACGCTGTAGGTGCAGCCAACGAGCGCCTGAGGCAGGTGCTCAAAAGCGAGGTAGGCAAACGGCGAGATCGGATCGAACCAGAAAACAATCGGCTTCAAGCTCTGCTCCTCCATCAGGATCCATCGATCACGGTGCGCGCGCGACCCGCCGCCTTGGCGGCGTAGAGCGCTGCGTCAGCGCGGCGCACGAAGGAGGCGGTGTCTTCGCGCTGGCGTGCCTTCAGCAGCGCCACGCCGATCGACAGCGTGACATGCGCGGCCGTGGGTGACGCGCCATGCGGCAGTGCCAGGGTGGCCATCGCGCTCTGGCAGCGCTCGGCCACGGTGGCCGCGGCAGCGGCGCTGGCATTCGGCAGCAGCAGCGCGAACTCTTCGCCGCCGTAACGCGCCACCAACTCGGCCGGGCGACGCGCTTGTTGCGTCAGCACCGCGGCCACCGCTTGCAGTGCCGTGTCGCCTTGCGGGTGTCCGAGCAAGTCGTTGTAGTGCTTGAAGTGATCGATATCGATCATCAGCAGGGCCAGCGTCGTGCCGTGGCGGTACGCGCGCTGAACCTCGTCAGCCACGCGCATGTCGAAGCGGCGGCGATTGGCCAGACCGGTCAGCGCGTCGGTGGCCGACAGTTCTTCGAGTTGCGCATTGGCCTGCTGCAGCGCCGCTGCCGTGGCTTCGAGATCCTGGCGTGTGCGCACCATCGCCGTGACGTCCGTGCGCACACCGGCCACGCCACCACTGCGCGTGCGTCGCTCGTCGATGCGCAGCCAGCAGTTGTCACGCAGCTCCTGGAGCAGGGGCACGCCGTCCGGTTGGCGGTGGCGGCGCAGGCGTTCGGTCAGCCAGGCGTCACGGTCCACATCCGTGACGCCGGCCTGCGGGTACTGGCCGCGCTCCAAGCCGTAGCGCACGATCGATTCGAACGTCGCACCAATGACGATGGCGGGCGCGCTGTCGCGGTAGATCTCGCGGTAGGGCTGGTTGCACAGCAGCAGCCGGTCGTCGCTGTCGTAGAGCGCAAAGCCGTCGGACAAGGACTCGATCGCATCGTCGAGCAGCGAGTGCTCGTTGGCCGCGCGGTCGTGCGCGGCGCGCAGCTCCTCGCGTTGCTGCACGGTTTCGGTGGCGTCCAGGCGCACGGTCACCATGCCGCCGCGCGGCATCGGCGTCTCGAAGATCTGCAACCACGCGCCATTGGGGGCCTGTTGCAGGCGCGGTGCACTCGACTGGCCACGGCCCTTCAGGCGTTCGGCCAGCCACTGTTCCTCACGGCCCAGCGCATCCGGCACCTTGCCATGGGCCACGGCACTGCGCGCCAGGGCTTCGAAGGTTTCACCGAGCAGGGTCTTGCCCAGCATGTGTGGGTAGAGCTGCAGCATGCGCTGGTTGAAGAGCACGAGGCGGTCGCCGCGGTCGTAGATCTCGACCGCGGCGGGCATGGCCTCGACGGCGTCGTGCATCAACTGGTGCGCCCGTTCGGCTTCATGGCGGGCGGCCGTCAGCGCGCGCTGGTTCTCGACCAGCTCGGTGATGTCGATCGAAAAGCCGAGCCGGCTGCCGTCGGGCAGGCGCTGCTCGGTGATGCGGCGCCAGCGGCTGTCGGCCATCTCGCGCAGAAAGGAGCGTCCGGTCTCGTTGCGATGCTGCACCAGGCGCTCGGCGATCCAGGTCTCTTCGCGGCCGATGGCTTCGGGTACCAGGCCGCGCAGCACGCGTGTGCGCAGCAGCTCCTCGAACGGCATGCCTTGAGTGGTCAGGCTGTCTTCGAGCTGGTAGAGACTGCGGAACTCGGCGTTGGTCAGCACCAGGCGGTCGTCGGCATCGTAGAGCACGATGCCGGCCTGCATGGCGTCGAGCGTGTGCTTCCAGCGCAGGCGCTCGCGCTCGGCGGCGCGCAGCAGCAGCCACACGGCGGCCAGCAGCACCATGCTGGCCAGCAGCGCAGCGATCTCTCCGGCGCGCGAGTCGGTGGCGATGGCCCAGGCCGCCATGCCGAACCAGGCGACACTGGCCGCGCCGACGATGCGCGCATTGCGTTTCACGGCGCAGCGGCCCAAGCCTGCGCTTCACGCAAGCGCTCGATGGTGCCGACATCGATCCAGCCGCCCGGCCAGAGTTGTGCACCGAGGCGATCCTGCGCGAGCGCAGCATCGAGCAGCGGGCGCAACTTCATCGGTTGGTCGGGGGCCACGCTGTCGAACATCGACGCGCGAAACAAACCGACGCTGGCCCAGGTCAAACGCGGCGCGGCGCTGGTGGCGCGGTGGCGCGACCCGTCGAGCCCGAAGTCGCCGTGCGGATGGTGCGGCGCATTGGGCACCAGCCACAGATGGGCCTGGGTCGTGTCTTGCGCGAAGCGTTGTGCCTCGACGGCGCTGAAAGGAAATTCCGGCAGGAAGACATCGCCCGAAACCACCCAGAAGCTCTGCTGGCCTGGCTGCACCAGCCACGGCAACGCCTTGGCGATGCCGCCGGCGGTTTCGAGCGCGCGGCCGTGGTCGCGCTGCTCCATCGAGTAGCGGATCTGCAAGCCCCAGCGCGACCCATCACCGAGCGTCGCCGGAAACTGCGCTTCGAGCCACGCCGTGTTGATTACCACCTCGCGCACGCCGGCTGCGGCCAGTGCCTCGAGGTGCCAAGCGATCAGCGGCTTGCCACCGACGTCGAGCAGCGGCTTCGGGCAGGTGTCGGTCAACGGACGCATGCGCTCGCCGCGGCCCGCAGCGAGGATGAGCGCGCGAGGAGGAACCATGGGCGAAGAGTGTAGGTTGGCGGGCTGAATAAAATGCTGTGCTTCGCGCGCCGTGCAACGCGGCGTTTTTCAACCGATGCAGCTCACCGGTGCCTCCAGCATGTCCAGCCTCGACTCCGCGCGCGTTCCCGATTCCAGCGCCCCCGCAGCGCTCACCCACGCCAGCCGCGAGGCCCTGATGGCCAACGCCATCCGCGCCCTGGCGATGGACGCGGTGCAGCAGGCCAACAGCGGCCACCCGGGGGCGCCGATGGGCATGGCCGAGATTGCCGTCGCGCTGTGGGGCCGCCACCTGAAGCACAACCCGTCGCACCCGCACTGGCCGGACCGTGACCGCTTCGTGCTCTCCAACGGCCATGCCTCGATGCTGCAGTACGCGCTGCTGCACCTCACCGGCTACGAGTTGCCGATGAGCGAGCTGCGCAACTTCCGCCAGTTGCACAGCAAGACGCCGGGCCACCCCGAGGTCGGCATCACGCCCGGTGTCGAAACCACCACCGGCCCGCTGGGGCAGGGCCTAGCCAACGCCGTCGGCATGGCGTTCGCCGAAAAGCTGCTGGGGCACGAATTCAACCGGCCGGGCCACAACGTGGTCGATCACCAGACCTATGTCTTTCTCGGCGACGGCTGCCTGATGGAAGGCGTGAGCCACGAGGTCTGCGCGCTGGCCGGCGCGTGGAAGCTGAACAAGCTGATTGCCATCTATGACCACAACGGAATCAGCATCGATGGCCGTGTCGAGCCCTGGTTCATCGACGACACGCACAAGCGCTTCGAGGCCTACGGCTGGCAAGTCATTGGCCCGGTTGATGGCCACGATGTGGCGGCGGTCGATGCGGCGATCGCGCAAGCGAAGAAGAGCGCCACCAAACCGACACTGATCATCGCCCGCACCAGCATCGGCCGCGGCTCGCCGAACCGCAGCGGCAGCGCCAAGGCGCATGGTGAGGCGCTGGGCGCCGACGAGATCAAGGCCACACGCGCCGCGCTCGGCTGGCCGCACGAGCCTTTCGTCATTCCCGAGTCGGCCTACAGCGCCTGGGACGGCAAGCGCAAAGGCATCGAAGCCGAAGCCGCGTGGAGTGCGCGCTTCGCCTCGTACAAGGCGGCGCACCCGGCGCTGGCGGCTGAATTCGTGCGCCGCCTGAAGGGCGAGTTGCCGAAAGCCTTTGCGCAAGCCGCGGTCGATGCCATCGTTGCCGCCCACACCAAGGCCGAGAACGTGGCCTCGCGCAAGGCCAGCCAGATCGCGCTCGAAGCCTTCACGAAAGCGCTGCCCGAAATGCTCGGCGGCTCGGCGGACCTGACCGGGTCGAACCTGACCAACACCTCGTCGACGCCGCCGCTGCGCATCGGCGACGACGGCCGGCCGAACGGTGGCCGCCACATCAACTACGGCGTGCGCGAGTTCGGCATGGCGGCGGTGATGAACGGCGTTGCGCTGCACGGCGGCTTCATCCCCTACGGCGGCACCTTCCTCACGTTTTCCGACTACAGCCGCAACGCCATCCGCATGGCCGCGCTGATGGGCATCCGCGTCATCCATGTCTTCACGCACGACAGCATCGGCCTCGGCGAGGACGGGCCAACGCACCAGAGCGTCGAACATGCGGCTAGCCTTCGATTGATCCCCGGCCTCGATGTCTGGCGGCCTGGTGACAGCGCCGAGACGGCCGCAGCCTGGGCCTGCGCAATCGAGCACCGCAGCCGGCCGAGTGCGTTGCTGCTGTCGCGGCAGAACCTGCCGTATGCGCCGAAGGCCAGCCTCGATCTGATCAGCCGCGGCGCCTACGTGCTCGCCGAGCCGGCCGAAGTCGGCCTCAAGAAAAAGGCCCAGGCGGTGATCCTGGCCAGCGGCAGCGAGGTGCAGCTCGCGCTGCACGCGCAGGCCGCGCTGGCCAAGGACGGCGTGGCCGTGCGCGTCGTCTCGGTGCCGAGCACGACCGTCTTCGACCGCCAGAGCGCCGAATACAAGTCGAGCGTGCTGCCGCCGAAGTTGCCGCGCATCGCCGTCGAAGCCGGCGTCACCGACGGCTGGTGGAAGTACGGCTGCGCCGCGGTGGTCGGCATCGACCGCTACGGCGAGAGTGCGCCGGCTGGGGCGCTGTTCAAGTATTTCAACTTCACGGCGGAGAACGTGGCGGGGGTGGTGCAGAAGGTGCTGCGGGCGTGAAGGCGATGCGTGCGGCGTTGCCAGTGCTTTGTGCGCTCGCGCTGGCGCAGGCAGTTCGCGCACAGACCATCGCGGTGGCTCCCAGCGCAGCTCAGCGTTGCTTGACGCGCGGCGAGCTCACGTTGGGCACACCGTCTTATCCGCAGGAGTCGTTCGAGCGGCGTGATAGCGGTCGGGTGCTGGTGGAGTTGACTTTTCAGCGTCCCGATGCGCCCCCGAGCCTGAAGGTCGTTGATGAGTCGGGCGGCCGACCGTTTGTCGACAGTGTGCGCACGTTCGTCGATGCCTACCGCGTGCCCTGTCTCGAAGCCGGGCAGAGCGCGACGCTGCGCCAGGAATTCGTTTTCAGGCCCACGGACGGACGCCGCGCGTATTTCACCTGGCCGATCGATGCTGATGCCCTACGGCAAGAGCAGTTGCAGGCGTGTGTCGCGCACCAGAAACCTCAAACGAGCATCACTTATCCCGAGCGGGCCCTGAGGCGCGGCGAGCGTGGCACGGTCGTGGTTAGATTGACTTTCTCCGATGCCGCGAGTCTGCCGGCGATCACTGTGCTCGACAACGCAGGCAGCTCCATCTTGACCCGCGCGGCGGTAAGCCATGCAGAAGGCTACCGCATGCCATGTCACACAGGCGCTCCGGTGGACTACGTCCAGTTCTACATCTATCGACTCGAAGGCGAGGCGCGCCTGCTGCTCAACGACATGCCGCTCACGGGTTTTCTGCGCAATGTGAAGGGGATCGAGCAAACCAACGCGTACTTCGACTTCAATACTATGGGTTGTCCGTTTGAGGTACGGCTCACGGTTCACCAACCGTTCACCGCTAACGCAGTGGGTGAGCTCGGCACGCACAACCCCGAGCGACGTTTTTTTGTCGATTGGCTGCGCCGCCGCGAGCTGAACGTGGACACAAAGACGCTCAGGGCCGTCATCGCGCAGGAGACGACAATCGCCGTGCCTTGCACGATCCTCAGCCTCGGCAATCAACCCGGCGGCGGCGCGTCAAAATGAACGCTGTACCCATACGGCACACCCACGGAGACTCGATGAACCACCCGCTCACCTTCGCTGCCGCGCTCTGCTTCGCGCTGGCAGCGCCCGCCACCGCCCAGACCATCGCCAACGTCACCGTCGAGCCGGCCTCGGCCAAGGTGGGTGAGCCGGTGAAGATCACCGTGAACTTCGACAAGGCCGACGCCATCGCCTGCAATGTGCGTGTGTATTTCGGCGACGGCGGCAAGACAGATCAGAAGATCAACCAGGACAAGGACGTGCCCAAGGTGGTGACGCACACCTACAAAAAGGCCGGTAGCTTTACCGTCAAGGCCGAAGGCAAGACCGACCTGCCGCTGCCTAAGTGCAGCGGTGTCACGCGCTCGGCGATCGTCAAGGTCGCCGCCGTGGCGCCGGCCGTTGCCGCCGGGCCGAGCTGCCCCGAGGGTTGGAAGTTGAGCGCGGTCAGCGTCAACAAGAAGAGTGGCGCGTACACCTGCACCGCCAAGGCTGGCACCGCCTTGCCGGCCGCCAAGCCTGTGTGCGCCGCGCCGCTGGGCTACTTCGAGAATCAATCCAAGGGTCAGCTCGGCTGCCGGCCCTGAACAAGGTTTCCATTCACCACAGAGGGTTCTGTCATGACGATCAAGGTAGGCATCAACGGTTTCGGCCGCATCGGGCGCATGGTGTTCCGCGCGGCGGTGCAGAACTTCAACAGCGACATCCAGATCGTCGCCATCAACGACCTGCTGGAGCCGGACTACCTGGCTTACATGCTGAAGTACGACAGCGTGCATGGCCGCTTCAAGGGCGACATTGCGGTCGAGGGCGGCACGCTGATCGTCAACGGCAAGAAGATCCGCCTGACCGCCGAGAAGGACCCGGCGGCGCTGAAGTGGGGCGATGTCGGCGCCGACGTGGTCGTCGAGAGCACGGGCCTGTTCCTGACGCTCGACACCTGCCAGAAGCACCTCGACGCCGGCGCCAAGAAGGTCATCCAGAGCGCACCGTCGAAGGACGACACGCCGATGTTCGTCTACGGCGTGAATCACACCAAGTACGCCGGCGAGACGATCATCAGCAACGCGTCGTGCACGACGAACTGCCTGGCGCCCGTGGCCAAGGTGCTCAACGACAGCTTCGGCATCAAGCGCGGCCTGATGACGACGGTGCATGCCACCACGGCAACGCAGAAGACGGTCGACGGCCCGAGCAACAAGGACTGGCGCGGCGGCCGCGGCATCCTCGAGAACATCATCCCGAGCAGCACCGGTGCGGCCAAGGCCGTCGGCAAGGTGATCCCCGAGCTGAACAAGAAGCTCACCGGCATGTCGTTCCGCGTGCCGACCTCGGACGTGTCGGTGATCGACCTGACGGTCGAACTGTCGAAGGACACCACCTACGAAGCCATCTGCGCGGCGATGAAGGCCGCGTCGCAGGGGGCGATGAAGGGCGTGCTCGGCTACACCGAAGAGAAAGTCGTCTCGACCGACTTCCGCGGCGAGGCGATGACCAGCGTCTTCGACGCCGAGGCCGGCATCATGCTCGACCCGACCTTCGTCAAGGTCGTGGCCTGGTACGACAACGAGTGGGGCTACTCGAACAAGGTGCTGGAGATGGTGCGCGTGGCTGGTCGCTGAGCGGACTGCTGCACAGACCCCTTCAAAGGCCGCCCTGCGCGGCCTTTTTCATGGCGGCGTTCGGCACAAACCCGCCTTCACACCCGGCAACATGGCCTGGCTGCCGCCCTCTAGACTGTCTCCATGCGAATTTCTCTCCTCTTTGCCAGCCTGCTGGCGGCTGTTTCATCTCCAGTTCTGGCTGAGCGCACGCCGCCTCGGCCGGCGCCTTTGTCGGCGTCGGTTGGCCCGGCGCGCGTGATTGTGCAATTCAAGGACGGGTCGTCGACGCTGCGCGCGCAGGCACTGTCGGCGGGGGAGTCGCCGCAGACGCACGAGCGTGCACTCGGTGCGCGAGCGTCCGCGCTTGGCACGCGTCACGGCCTGACGCTGCGCAGCGGCGCGGCCGTCGGCGAGCGCGAGCAGGTGATCCATGGCCCGGCCGGGATGACCTCGCAGGCGCTGGCCGAGCAGCTGATGCGCGATGCCGACGTGGCCTGGGCCGAGCCCGACCGCCGCGTGCGCCGCACGCTGCTGCCCAACGACACGCTGTTCACCGCTGGCGGCGCTCAGGGCCCGGCCGCCGGCCAGTGGTACCTGCGTGCGCCGACGGCTGACGTGGTGTCGTCGATCAACGCGGTCACCGCCTGGGACACCACCACCGGCAGCGCGAGCGTGATCGTCGCCGTGCTCGATACGGGCGTCGTGCCGACGCACCCCGATCTCGCGGGCAAGCTGGTCGATGGACGCGACTTCGTCAGCAACGAGGCGGGCGAGCCGGCGATCAGCAACGACGGCGATGGCCGCGATGGCAACGCCAGCGATCCGGGTGACTGGCTGACGCAGTCCGAGATCGACGCCGACCCCGCGTTCTGGGCAGGTTGCGAAGCGTCGCCCAGCTCGTGGCACGGCACGCAAGTCGCCGGAATCATCGGCGCGGCCACCGGCAACGGCACCGGCATGTCCGGCACTGGCTGGAACGTGCGCGTGATGCCGGTCCGTGTCCTCGGCAAGTGCTTCGGCTACACGAGCGACATCCTGGCCGCGATGCGCTGGGCCGCCGGCATTGCCGTGCCGGGCGTGCCGAACAACCCGAATCCGGCCAAGGTGATCAACCTCAGCCTCGGCGCCAGCGACGCGCCCTGCAGCGGGGCCCAGCAAAGCGCCGTCGCCGAAATCAACGCGCGCGGCGCGGTGGTCGTGGCTGCGGCTGGCAACAGCGCCGGCCGCGCCGCCAGCTCGCCCGCCAACTGCCCGGGCGTGATCGGCGTGGCCGCGGTGCGCCATGTCGGCAGCAAGGTTGGCTTTTCCGATGTCGGCCCCGAGCTGTCGATCGCCGCGCCGGGCGGCAACTGCGTCAACGAGACCGGCGCCTGCCTGTACCCGATCCTGACGACCGTGGACACGGGCAATCTGGGGCCCGTCGGCGCAAGCTATACCGACAGCTTCAACATCAGCGTGGGCACCAGCTTCGCGGCGCCGCTCGTCTCGGGAACGGCGGCGTTGATGTTGTCGGCGCAGCCGTCGCTGACGCCGGCGGCGCTCAAGACCGCGCTGCAATCGAGCGCGCGGCCCTTCCCGTCGAGCGGCCTGACCGGCGAGACCAGTGGCCAGCCCCTGCAGGCGTGCAGCGCTCCCGGCAACGTCGACCAGTTGCAGTGCTACTGCACCACGGCCACCTGTGGTGCCGGCTTGCTCGACGCGGGTGCAGCCGTGGCCGCCGCACTCGCTGCGCCAGCACCGGCGCACCCGGCCCCGGCTCGTCGGCTACTTCCAGTGGTGGTGGCGGTGGGGGCGGCAGCATGTCTGCGGCCTGGCTGCTGGCCTTGGCTGCAGCGGTGATGCTGTTGCTGCGTCCCCGGCCAGCGCGTGCGCTCGGGGCGGTGACCGTTGTGGGTGCGATGGCTTTGCTTGGGGCTGCTGCGGGCAGCGCGCACGCGGCCGGTGCCACGCCGCGCTTGCGCGCGGCCGCCGCCGACGCCCCGGTGCATGGTCTGATCGTGCAAATGCGCGACGCGCCGGCGCATGCATCGGTGGCCCGCGCCCGTGCGCTGGCAGCCGGCAACGACGAACCGGCGCAGGCCGGCGAGCGAGCGCGCTGGCAGCGCATGGCCGAGCAGATGCCCGCACTGCAAGGCGCGCAACGCCGCGCGGTCGGCGAGTCGGCGCAGTTGCTGCGCTTCGAGCGGCCGCTGAGCGCAGACCAGGCGCGCGAGCTGGCCGCGCAGATCGCGCAACGGCCGGATGTGGCCTGGGTCGAGCCGAACGTGCGCGAGCGTCGGCTGCAGGTCAGCCCGCCAAGCGACCCGCTGTACGCGCAGCAATGGTGGCTGCAGCCAGCCGCCACCGGCGGCCTCGGCGTACCCGACTTCTTCACTGCCTGGTCCCAGCGCAGCACCGGCAGCGCCAGCGCGATCGTCGCCGTGCTCGACAACGGTATCGTCGCCCACCCCGATCTGGCCGGCAAGGTGATCGCTGGCTACGACATGGTCAGCGACTCGCCGTACTCGAACGACGGCGACGGACGCGACGCCGATCCGACCGATCCCGGCGACTGGCTGACCCAGGGCGAGATCAACGCCAACCCGGGCGCGTTTGACGGTTGCGACGCCACCCCCAGCACGTGGCACGGCACCGCGATCACCGGCATCATCGCGGCGCAGGTCAACAACGGCCAAGGCGGCGCATCGATCAACTGGCCCGGGCAGGTTCTTGCAGTGCGCGTGGCCGGCAAGTGCGGCGCGGACGTGGCCGACATCGTCGATGGCATGCGCTGGGCTGCGGGACTCGACGTGTGCGCCGACGACGCGTGCACCAGCCTGTTGCCGCGCAACCCGAACCCGGTGCGGGTGATCAACATCAGCTTCGGCGGTACCGGCTCGTGCACCGTGTACCAGGGCGCGATCGATGAACTGCGCACACGCGGCGTGGTGGTGGTGGCTGCGGCCGGCAACGAAAGCGTATCGACGCCCACGCGGCCAGCCAAGTGCCCGGGGGTGATCGGCGTGGCGGCATTGAACCGGCAGGGCTTCAAAACCGGCTACTCGAACTTCGGCTCGATGCTGACGGTGGCCACTGTCGGTGGCGACGACGAGTCCAACGGCTTGGGCGACACCGGCATCCTGGCGCTGGGCAATGACGGCGATACCGTGCCCGGCGCTTCAATCTACCTGCCCTACTACGGCACCAGCTTCTCGACGCCGCTGGTGGCCGGCGCGGTCAGCCTGATGCTATCGGTCAACGCCAACCTCACTGCCGACCAGATCGAGCATGGCCTGCGCGCCTCGGCGCGGGCTCATGTCACCTCGCCGGCTTTGGGGACGTGTAGCGACGCGAACCCCGGCCAGTGTCTGTGCACTAAGGCCACGTGCGGCGCGGGCATCCTCGACGTCCCGCAGGCGCTGGCTTACGCCGCCACGGCGACCAGCAGCGGTGGTGGAGGGGGCGGCGGTGCGATGAGTGCCCTCTGGCTGCTCGCGCTCAGCGCCGCGGTCGTTGCGCTGCGGCGCCGGCCAAGGCGACGCTGACTTCAGCGCGGTGGCGTCACCGACATGACGCTGCCCAGCAGGCACGCCGCCGCGGCCTGACCGCCGAGCTGCGCTGCCGGCAGTGCACGCACTGCGTCGGCAGCGGCATCGCCAAGGTTGTCCAGGCGCAGCCAGGTGCGCGGCGCGCCGCTCGGGCGCACCAGCGCGACCCGCGCGTTGCGCAGGCCACGTGCGCGAAAGGCGTCGAGTGCACCTTGCGCCGCCGTTTCGCTGTCGTGGCGGCCGAGTGAATAGCCACCCTGCTGACCGCCCGGCAGCTCCACGGCCTCGAAACTCATCTTCAGCTTGACCAGTTCTTCGCGCCGTTGTCGGGCGGCGTCGCGGCTCAGGATCGGGCCGACGAAAACCACGTACTGCGCGCCGGCCGGGCGCAGCTCGCGCACCCAGGGGCGATCGGCAAGCACGCCCGCCAGCGCACGCTCTGCCCCTTCGATGGCGGCGGTGCTGTCTAGCGGGCCGATCTCCAGACACGCCAAAGACCCAGCGTTTGCAGCGGGCGCAGAGGCCGGCATCTCCGCAGCGCTGGCGGGAGCCGCTACAGGCGCAGGCAAGGGCACCGGCAATGGGGGCCCGACGGCCGCCGCACTGGCCGATTCGGCCACCACCGCGGCCGCAGCTTGCGGCGTCAACACGCGCAGCACGGTCGGCCGGACCTGCTGTTCCAGACGGCCCGGATCGCGTTCCGTGGCTGGCGCCAAGCCAAAGGCACTCAAAACGCCCGCCTGCCACGCTGCAAAGCCGATGTTGGCCAGCAATGCTGCGACAACGAACCAGCGCAAAAGCCTCATCAGCAACCTCCGCGCTGCGCACTGCGGTGCGAGCCCCTTCGGAGCGGCCGGGCGGGGCTCATGGCATCAAGCGGCCGCCGCGGACCCGGGCAGGCGAACGCTGACTTCGCCGCTGGAAATGTCGTGCGTGGTCCCGGCGCCGTCGCGCACGCGCAGGGCGCCATTGCCGGCGATGGCCTCGGCCACCCCTTCGACCAGGCTTTCACCGCGCAGGCCGAGCACGCGCACCGGCTGCCCGCGCAGCAGATCGCGCCGGGCGTAGGCGCTGGCAAAGCCGGCAAAGCCTTCGCGTTCGAATTGCCGGATCGCGCGCACCAAGGGCAGCGCGACGCGGTGCAGCACCGACGGCGCGGTGACCTGAGCGTCAATCTCGCACAGGCTGGCAAAGCCACTCGACAGAGAGCCCAGCGCGCTCGGCTCGCGCAGTGCCAGCACGTTCAGGCCGATGCCGACCACGACCATGCGCCGCTGGCCGACAGCGACGGTTTCGATCAGCACGCCGCCCAGCTTGCGGCCTCGGCCGGGGCCTTCATACAGCCACAGGTCGTTCGGCCATTTGAGGCCGATGCGCGGTGCCGTGCGCCCCGGTTCGGGCGCGTCGAGCGCGTCGGCCAGGGCCACGCCGATGGCCAGCGACAGGCCACACCAATCGCGTGGCGCCAGCGGCAGGCCGATCGAGAAGGTCAGCGACGCGCCGGCGGCCGACTGCCAGCTGCGGCCCTGGCGGCCGCGGCCGAGCGTCTGGTGCTCGGCGACCAGGAGGCAGGGTTGTGTGTCGCCGGTGCGGCGTCCGAAAGGACCGCCCGCGCCTTCGGTGCCCAGGCCGCGGCGGCGGATGGCGTCGAGCTCACCGGGCGTGCTCACCGGCGCGTCGTGGCGTCCGCCGCCCAGGCGTGCGCGGTCAAGCAGCAGGCTGTTGGTCGACTCGGCGCGCGCCAGCACCTCGACGGAAAGCCCCGGCAGGTGGGGCTCGAGCTGCTGCCACAGTGCGTCGGCCTGCCACTGCAGGTGCGACGAAGCCAGGGCGTCGGGCGGGGTCAGGATCACAGTCTCGTCGTTCGCGGGCGGCCTCAGCGCTTGGGGGCCAGCATCGTTCCCCGGCAGCGTTTGGCGCCGCAGTGGCAAGCGTACTCGCGCTTCAACTTCTTCGTGTAGCGGTCGTCGATCGTCAGGCCGTAGTCGTAGAACAGCTCTTCGCCCGGCTCGATCTTGCGCAAGGCCTTGATGAAGACGCGGCCGTCTTCTTCGTCGGCTTCGCAGTTCGGTTTGCAGGCGTGGTTGATCCAGCGCGCCGCGTTGCCGCCGACGCCGGCATCGATGACATTCTTGTCGTCGAGGTGGAAGAAGAAGGTGTGGTTCGGATCGTCCGGGTTGCTGGGGTGGCGCTTCAGGGCCTGCTTCCAGGTGATGCGCTCGCCGACGTACTCGATGAGCGTCTCGCCCTTGCTCAGCTTCTGCAGCGCATAGACGCCCTTGCCATGCACGCCCGAGCGGCGGACCTGGATGCGTTTGCCGGCGGCATCCGGTTTCTTGCCGTTGCTTTTGTTTGCTGCTTGCTTGTGCGTCTTCATTCGGTACATTGAATTCATGTGGGCGCGCGCGTGTGTGCGTGCGCGCGAAGGAGCGGATTGTAGATATGACCGAAAAAACACTGATCATTGCCGAGAAGCCCAGCGTCGCTCAGGACATCGTGCGCGCGCTGACGCCCACGGCCGGCAAGTTCGACAAGCATGCCGATCACTTCGAGAACGAGCGCTACGTCGTCACCTCGGCGGTCGGCCACCTGGTCGAAATCCAGGCGCCGGAGGAGTACGACGTCAAGCGCGGCAAGTGGAGCTTCGCCCACCTGCCCGTCGTGCCGCCGCACTTCGACCTGGCGCCGATCGAGCGCGGCAAGACGCGGCTGAACGCCGTCGTCAAGCTGGTCAAGCGCAAGGACGTGAGCCACCTGATCAACGCCTGCGACGCGGGGCGCGAGGGCGAGCTGATCTTCCGCCTGATCGTGCAGTACGCGGACTCGGCCAAGGCCAAGCTCAACAAGCCGATCCAGCGCCTGTGGCTGCAGAGCATGACGCCGCAAGCGATCCGCGACGGCTTCGACCAACTGCGCGCCGACAAGCAGATGCTCGGCCTGGCCGATGCGGCGCGCAGCCGAAGCGAGGCCGACTGGCTGGTCGGCATCAACGGCACGCGCGCGATGACGGCCTTCAACTCGCGCGACGGCGGCTTCTTCCTCACCACCGTCGGCCGCGTGCAGACGCCGACGCTGTCGATCGTCGTCGAGCGCGAAGAGAAGATCCGCAAGCATGTGTCGCGCCCGTACTGGGAAGTGAAGGGCACGTTCCTGGCCGCGGCCGGCAGCTATGAAGGCAAGTGGTTCGATCCGAAGTACAAGAAGGGCGACGATGCGGACACGCGCGCCGATCGGCTGTGGGATGCGAAGACCGCCGAAGCCATCAAGGCGGCGTGCATCGGCCAGCCGGCGTCAGTGGTTGATGAAGCCAAGCCGAGCACACAGGCCAGCGGGCTGCTCTACGACCTGACGACGCTGCAACGCGAAGCCAACTCGCGCTTCGGCTTCTCGGCGAAGACGACGCTGCAACTGGCGCAGGCGCTGTACGAAAAGCACAAGGTGCTGACCTACCCGCGGACGGACTCGCGCGCGCTGCCGGAGGACTACCTGCAAGTCGCCAAGGACACGATGAAGATGCTGTCCACCGAAGACCTGCCGGGCCCGCTGCGCGCGCTGTCGGCGCATGCGAAGAAGGCGGTCAAGGAAGGCTATGTCAAGCCCGCCAAGCGTGTCTTCGACAACAGCAAAGTCTCGGACCACTTCGCGATCATCCCGACGCTGCAGGCGCCGAAGGCATTGACCGAGATCGAAGCCAAGCTCTACGACATGGTCGTCAAGCGTTTCATCGCCGTGTTCTACCCGAGCGCCGAGTTCATGGTGACGACGCGCATCTCGACGGTGAAAGCGGCTGGCACGGACTACAACTTCCAGACCAACGGCAAGGTGCTCGTCAACCCGGGCTGGCTGGCGGTGTACGGCAAGGAGGCGCAGGAAGACGACGCCAACCTCGTCGCCGTGGCGCCAGGGCGAGAAGGTCAAGGCGGCGGATGTCGATGTGCTCGCGCTGAAGACCAAACCACCCGCGCGCTACACCGAAGCGACGCTGCTCTCGGCGATGGAAGGCGCGGGCAAACTGATCGACGACGATGAGCTGCGCGAAGCGATGCGCGAGAAAGGGCCTGGGCACGCCGGCCACGCGCGCGCAAACGATCGAGGGCCTGATCAACGAGAAGTACATGCTGCGCGAAGGCCGCGAGCTGATCCCGACGGCGAAAGCGTTCCAGTTGATGACGCTGCTGCGCGGCCTCGACATCGAAGACCTGACCAAGCCCGAGCTGACCGGCGACTGGGAATTCAAGCTCGCCGAGATGGAGCACGGCCGCCTGAAGCGCGACGCCTTCATGGCCGAGATCGCGAAGATGGCCGAGCGCATCGTCAAGAAGGCCAAGGAGTACGACCGCGACACGATCCCGGGCGACTACGCGACGCTGGCCGTGCCGTGCCCGAACTGCGGCGGCACGGTCAAGGAGAACTACCGCCGCTATGCCTGCGAAAAGTGCGAGTTCTCGATCACCAAGATCCCGGCCGGCCGCGCCTTCGAGATCGCCGAGGTCGAAGCCTTCATCCGCGACAAGAAGGTCGGCCCGCTCGAAGGCTTCCGCTCCAAGGCCGGCTGGCCGTTCACGGCCGAGTTGAAGCTCGCCTACGACGACGAGATCAAGAACTGGAAGCTCGAGTTCGATTTCGGCGACGCCGACAAGGACAAGGCCGACGGCACGCCGGTGGACTTCTCCGAGCAGACCTCGCTCGGCGCCTGCCCGAAGTGCAAGGGCCATGTCTACGAACACGGCACGAACTATGTCTGCGAGCACTCGGTCGGCGCGCACATCACCTGCGACTTCAAGACCGGCAAGATCATCCTGCAGCAGCCGGTGGCGCGCGAGGAGGTGAGCAAGCTGCTCGAAACCGGCAAGACCTCGCTGCTGGAGAATTTTGTTTCCAACAAGACGCGGCGCAAGTTCAAGGCCTATCTGGCCTACGACAAGAAGGAAGGCAAGGTGAGTTTCGAGTTCGAGCCGCGGGCGTCGAAGTTTCCGCCGAAGCCGGTGCGGCCAAAGCGAAAGTGGACACGGCCGTCAAAGGCCGCCGACGACGCGCCGCCACCGGCCGCCAAGAAGGCGCCGGCGAAGAAAGCGGCTGCGAAGAAGGCGACGAAGAAAAGCGCGTGACCGCCGCGATCGCGATCAAGCTGCTCGCGGTGCTGGTCACCGCCGCGATCGGCTACCTGGCCGGCCGCATGCGCTGGCTCGTCATCGGTACGCCGGGCAGCGACGCGGCGCGCGTGCTGTCCAACGTCGCGTTCTATGTCTTCATTCCGGCGCTGCTGTTCCGCACCACCGCGCGCCTGGACTTCGCGACGATGCCTTGGCGCACGATCGCCGCTTTCTTCGTGCCGGTGGTGGCGGTGATGCTCGCGGTGTACGGCTGGCAAAAGGTCCGCGGCCCGGCCACGCCGGCCGTGCCGACCGTGCGCGCGATCGCGGTCGCCTTCGGCAACACGGTGCAGCTCGGCATCCCGTTTTCGGCGGCGCTGTTCGGCGAGGCGGGCCTGGCGATCCACATCCCGCTGATCAGCCTGCACGCGCTGATCATCCTGACGCTGCTGACGGTGTTGGTCGAGCTGGACCTGGCGCGCGAGGCCGGCCGCGGCGGCGCGCGGCCCTCGCTCGGCCAGACGCTGGCGACGACGGCGCGAAACACGCTGATCCATCCGGTGGTGCTGCCGGTGCTGGCCGGTCTGGTCTGGAACTTCACCGGCCTGCGCTTGCCGGCGGTGCTCGATGAATTGCTGGCCACGCTGGGCACGGCCGTGGTGCCGCTGTGCCTGGTGCTGATCGGCGTGTCGCTGTCGCAGTACGGCGTCAAGGGGCATATGCGCGGCGCGCTGGCGGCCACGGTCGGCAAGCTCTTCGTGCTGCCGGTCGCGGTGCTGGTGGTGGCGCATTGGGGCTTCGGACTGTCGGGCGTCCCGCTCGCAGTGCTGGTCATGGCCGCCGCGCTGCCGGTGGGCAGCAACGCGTTGCTGTTCGCGCAGCGTTACGCCACGCTCGAAGCCGAGGCCACGGCGGCCATCGTCGCCTCGACTGTGGCCTTTGTCGCAACGGCGGCTTTGTGGCTCGCCGTGCTGGCCCTCTTTCCCTGATGGAATGACCCACCCCCGAAGCGGCTTTGCCGCTCCCCCTCAAGGGGGCACCGCCAGCGGCCTGGCGGAGCCAGATCCGCGGCGGTCGCTTGGTCCGCGGGCAGAGTGCGTGCGCCTGAGTGAAAATCAACGAATGAACCCGAACGACATCGCTGCCTACATGGCCCACGTCGGCGTGGCCGCGCGTGCCGCATCGCGCGCGATGGCGGCGGCGCCGACAGCGGCCAAGGACGCCGCGCTGCGGGCGCTGGCGCGCCGGCTGCGCGCGAACAGCGCTGCGCTGCAGGCGGCCAATGCGAAAGACGTGGCGGCGGCGCAGGCCGCCGGCTTGGCAACGCCGATGGTCGATCGGTTGAAGCTCTCGGCGCAGACGCTCGACACGGTCGCGCTCGGCTGTGAGCAACTGGCTGCGATGCCCGACCCGGTCGGCGAGATCGTCGAGATGAAGCGCCGGCCGAGTGGCATCCACGTCGGCCGCATGCGTGTGCCGCTGGGCGTCTTCGGCATGATCTACGAGAGCCGGCCGAACGTGACGATCGAGGCCGCGTCACTGGCCATCAAGAGTGGCAACGCGGTGATCCTGCGTGGTGGCTCGGAGGCGCTGCAATCGAACCTGGCTCTGGCGCGCGAGGTGCAGGCAGCGCTCGTCGAGGCCGGCCTGCCGGCCGAGGGCGTGCAACTCGTCGAGACGACGGACCGCGAAGCGGTCGGCAAGCTGATCGCGATGCCCGAGTACGTGGACGTGATCATCCCGCGCGGTGGCAAGGGCCTGATCGAGCGCATCAGCCGCGAGGCCAAGGTGCCTGTGATCAAGCACCTGGACGGCAATTGCCACGTCTATGTCGATGCCGAGGTCGATCTCGAGATGGCACTTGCCGTCACCGACAACGCGAAGACGCAGAAGTACAGCCCTTGCAATGCCGCCGAGTCGCTGCTCGTGCATCGCGCGCAGGCGGCGGCGTTTCTGCCGCGCATCGGCGCGGTCTTTGCCGCCAAGGGCGTGGAGATGCGCTGTGATGCCGAGGCCAAAGCGCTGCTGTCGAAGATCGCCAAGGCGAAGCTGGTCGATGCGACTGAAGCCGACTGGTCCGAGGAATACCTCGCGCCAGATCATCAGCATCAAGGTCGTCGGATCGCTCGACGAGGCGATGGACCACATCGACCGCTACGGCTCGCACCACACCGACGCCATCCTGACCTCGAACCACGCCCAACGCGATGCGCTTCGTGCGCGAAGTCGATTCGGCCAGCGTGATGGTCAACGCCAGCACGCGTTTTGCCGACGGCTTCGAGTTCGGCCTCGGCGCCGAGATCGGCATCTCGACCGACAAGTTCCATGCGCGTGGGCCGGTGGGTTTGGAGGGCCTGACTTCGTTGAAGTGGGTCGTGCTCGGCCAGGGCGAAGTGAGGACCTGACTGATCATGACAGCCCCTCACTCGCGATGCTCGCACGCCCCGCGGGAAGGCTCGTGCCTACGCTTGGGAGCGGCCCGGCGCTGGCCCGAGCATGAAAATCGGCGTCCTCGTCTTCCCCGCCGTCGAAGAACTCGACTTCATCGGCCCCTGGGAAATGTTCGGCATGTGGGGCCTGATCGGCAGCAGCGTGCGCACACACCTCGTCGGCCAGAGCACCGAACCCCTGCGCTGCGCCAAGGGCCTGACCGTCGTGCCCGAGTACAGCTTCGAGGACTGCCCGCCGCTGGACGTGCTGCTGGTGCCCGGCGGGCAGGGCACGCGCGAGCAGGTCGACAACCAGTCGCTGCTGACCTTCGTCAAGCACCAGGTCGAGCAGCACACGCAGTGCGTGATGTCGGTCTGCACGGGTGCCTTCATCCTGCACCGCGCCGGCCTGCTGCTCGGCCGCCGCGCGACCACGCACTGGGCGTCGCTGAAGCGCCTGCGCCAGCTCGGCGACGTGCAGGTGGTCGAAGAGCGCTACGTCGTCGATGGCCCGGTGTGGACGGCCGCCGGCGTCTCGGCGGGCACCGACATGGCGCTGGCCTACATCGACCATGTCAGCGGCCCGGCCACGGCGAGCAAGGTGCAGATGGCGGCCGAGTACTACCCCGAGGGCAAGTTCTACGGCGGCGAGGCCGCGCACGCCAAGGCGCCGCAGTACGCATTGACGCCGGCCAAACCTGGCAAATGAACGAGCGCCACGCGCTCGTGCTCTTTTCGGGTGGCCAGGACTCGACCACCTGCCTGGCGTGGGCCCTTTCACAGGTCGAACGCTACGAGCGCGTCGACACCGTCGCCTTCGACTATGGCCAACGCCACCGCATCGAGCTCGACTGCCGCCTGGCCGTGCTGCGCGAACTGCGCGTGGCCTTTCCCCAGTGGGCGCAGCGCCTCGGCCAGGACCACCTGATCGACCTGTCGGTGCTGAAGTCGCTCGGCGATTCGGCGCTGACCAGCACGCGCGCGATCGAGCTTGAAGCCAGTGGCCTGCCCAACACCTTCGTGCCCGCGCGCAACCTGCTGTTCCTGACCGCCGCGGCGGCGCTGGCCTACCGCGGCGGCGCCGCGGTGCTGGTGGGTGGCATGTGCCAGACCGACTACTCGGGCTACCCCGACTGCCGCGACAACACGGTCAAGGCGATGCAGAAGGCCCTGTCGCTCGGCCTCGACGTGCCGCTGGCGATCGAAACGCCGCTGATGTTTCTCGACAAGGCCGCCACCTGGGCCCTGGCGCGCTCGCTCGGCGGCGACGCCTTGGTGGCTTTGATCGAAGAGCACACCCACACCTGCTACCTCGGCGAGCGCGGCACGCGCCACGATTGGGGGTACGGCTGCGGCCGCTGCCCGGCGTGCACGCTGCGCGCGCTCGGGCATGCGCGCTGGCGTCAATCGCAGTACCCCTGACGCGGCGCTTGTGCTGCAATGGGGCATGTCCTTGATGTCGCCCCGGACCTTGCCGCAAGCGGTCAACCTGGTGCATGTGCGCATCAGCGACCCCCTTCGCGGCGACCCCCAGGAGCGCGAGCGCACGCAGCGCCTGAGAGCGCTCGATGACCCGCGGGCCTGGCGCGCCGCCGTGCTGGCGTTGACGCTCACGCCCGAGAGCGAGCTCGAATTGCGGTTGTGGCGCACCCTGGTCGCCGATCTGCCCGGCGCGGTGCCGCTGTTCGACGATGTATCCAAGCTCTGGCCTTCGCAGCGCCTGCCCTGGTTCGAGCACTTCGCGCGCCTGCTCGCGCCCCGCCCAGTGGCGCAGCGCCACGAGCTGATCGGTGCGGCGCGCAGCCTGCTCACGGCCGATGGCCTGGTGTCGTCGATGGACCAGCTGCGCTGGATCGCGCTGCGCCACCTGCTGGCCGGCAGCGCGGTGGCGCCGCCGGCCGCCGCGCCCACGGAGTTCGAAACGCTCGACCGCCAGCAGGTGCATGCGATCTGCGTCTATTGCGGCTTCCTGTCGACGCTCGTGCCCACGCCCGAAATCAACTTCGACCCGACCGGCTACGACTCGGTCAGCCAGAACTGGTACGACCATGTCACCGCACCGTGGATCGACCACGCCGACGTGCCGGCCCGCCAGGGCTACGACATCGACGCTGCGTTGCGCGCCCTGCGCGCGCTGCAAGCCATGCCGTGGCTGCTGCGGCCGATGCTGGTGCGCAGCTGGTTCGACGCCGCGCGCGCGCTCACCGACGGGCCGTTGCTGCACCCGGGCGCCGCCGACGCGTTGCGCTTATCCTGCGTGCTGCTGGACTCTCCGATGCCGCCGGAACTGGCGGATCAGTATGTCGCTGTGGATCGATAGCGGGGTCCATTCCCCAGTGAGGAGAAAAGACGTGCGAACCCTGTTCATGATGCGGCCGCTGCGGGCCGCGCTGATGGTGGGAATACTGTTCGCTGCGGGCCTGTCGCCCGCCGCCGCGCAGGACGCCAAAGCCCTGCAGCAGAAGTCACTGGCCGCCACCTGCGCCAACTGCCACGGCACGCAAGGCCAGGCCGTGTCCAACGCCGCCGTGCCCGGCCTCGCCGGCATGCCGGCCAGCTACCTCATCGAGCAGATGAAAGCCTTCAAGGCCGGCACGCGGCCGGCCACCGTGATGCACCAGCTGTCCAAGGGCTACAGCGATGCGCAGATCGAATCCATCGCCGCGTACTACGCGGCGCAGAAGAAGTGAAGGGGCGAGCCATGACATTGCATCGACGTGAATGGCTGCTCGGCGCGGGCGCGCTCGGCGTGACCACGCTGGCGGGCTGCGCCAGCACCGGCGGCAGCGGCGTGCCGGCCAAGGCGCGCGTGCTCGTCGTCGGCGGCGGCTACGGCGGCGCCACGGCAGCCAAGTACGTGCGCCTGTTCTCCGAGCAGAAGATCGATGTCGTGCTCGTCGAGCCGAGCGACGCCTTCGTCTCCTGCCCGATCAGCAACCTCGTCATCGGCGGCAGCAGGACGATCGCCGACGTGACGACGCGCTACGACACGCTGGCCAGCAAGCATGGCGTGCGCGTGGTCAAGGACATGGTGGCGTCGATCGACCCGGTGAAGAAGGTCGCGGTACTGGCTTCGGGTCCGACGATCGCGTACGACAAGCTCGTCCTCTCGCCCGGCGTCGATCTGATGTTCGACAGCGTGCAAGGCCTGCGCGCTGCGCAAGGCGAAGGCCGCATCCTGCAAGCCTGGAAGGCCGGGCCCGAAACGGTGGCGCTGCGCAAGCAGCTCGAAGCCATGCCCGACGGCGGCACCTACGCGATCACCATTCCCGTGGCGCCGTACCGCTGCCCGCCGGGGCCGTACGAGCGCGCCTGCCAGGTGGCGAGCTATTTCAAGGCCGCCAAGCCGAAGAGCAAGGTGCTGATCCTCGACGCCAACCCCGACGTGACGAGCAAAGGCCCGCTGTTCAAGAAGGTCTGGGCCGAGCAGTACCCGGGCATGGTCGAGTTCCGGGGCCAGCACAACGCCACCGCGGTCGATGCGCGCACGAACACCGTCAAGTTCGAAGTCCAGGACGACGTCAAGGCCGACGTGCTCAACGTGCTGCCCGCCATGCGCGCCGGCGCCATCGCCGTGCAGACGGGACTGGCGAACTCGAACGCACGCTGGTGCAACGTCAACTACCTCAACTTCGAGAGCACGGCGGCCAAGGACATCCACGTCCTCGGCGACTCGATCCAGATCGCCCCGGCCATGCCCAAGAGCGGCCACATGGCCAACAGCCACGCCAAGGTGGCAGCCGCGGCCATCGTCGCCGAACTCTCGGGCTGGGAGGTCAACGCCGCGCCGATGCTGACCAACACCTGCTACAGCTTCACCGACGCCAAGAACGTCATCCACGTCGCCAGCGTGCACGAGTACGTGGCGGCGGAAAAGACCTTCAAGACGGTGGCCGGTTCGGGTGGCGTCAGCAGCGCGCCCAACGAGCAGGAAGGCAACTACGCGTGGAACTGGGCGCGCACGATCTGGGCGGATGCGTTGGCTGAACCGAGTTGAATTGCCAGCGACTGCCGCGGACTGGCTTCGCCAGGCCGCTGGCGGTGCCCCGAGGGGGAAGCGGCGAAGCCGCTTCGGGGGTGGCTGATCAACCCTGCCCCATGATCGCCGCCGTCGCCACCATCTCTTCGAACAGCGCCATCGACACCTTGCCGCTGACCGCATACGGGTCGAGCTTGGCGCACTCGGAGTACTTCAGCAGCAGGGCCGGGTTCAGGCGCTGCATGTTGACCTGGCCCATCGACCAGCCTGAGAAGCGCCGCTCGTCGATCTCGTCGAAGTTCAGCAGCACGACGTCGGTGTGGCGGGCGTCGCTGGCGATGCGGTTGTAGAGCCTGCTCACCGCCGTGCGCCCGCCTTCGAGCACCTGGATGAACACGCCTTCTGAAAAGCAGAGTGCGCCGGTGACGCCGCTCTTGGCATTGTTGACCTTGCTCTTCTTCAGGATCGCGATCAGCTCTTCCTGATCGACCGCGGGCACCGCGCGGCTGGCGTACATGAGGCGGACGAGCATGGTCATGCCCTCCGTAGGGCCGCCCCAAGGTGGGCATGCGCCCCCTTGGGGGGCAGTGAGCGAACGCGAGCGTGGGGGTCCATATCAGTTTCCGTTCTTCTTGGACAACAGCGACAAGAACTCGCGCCGCAGGTTGGCGTCCTTCAGGAACGCGCCGCGCATCACCGAGTTGGTCATCATCGACTCGTCGTCCTTGACGCCGCGCCAATGCATGCAGAAATGGTCGGCCTCCATGACGATGGCCAGGCCGTCGGGCTTGACGCGGGTCTGCAATTCGTCTGCGAGCATCGTCACCGCTTCTTCCTGGATCTGCGGCCGGCTCATGATCCAGTCGCAGATGCGCGCGTACTTCGACAGGCCGATCAGGTTCGAATGTTCGTTCGGCATGATGCCGATCCAGACCCGGCCGAGGATCGGGCACAGGTGGTGCGAGCAGGCGCTGCGCACCTTCACCGGGCCGACGATCATCAGCTCGTTCAGGCGCGAGGCGTTCGGAAATTCGGTCACCGACGGCATCGGCCGATAGCGGCCGGCAAAGACCTCGTCGATGAACATCTTGGCGACGCGCTTGGCGGTGTCGTTGGTGTTGTGGTCGCTGGTCGTGTCGATGACCAGGGACGACAGCACCTCCTGCATCTTGGCCTGCACCTCGGCCTTCAACTCGTCCAACTCGCCTTCCTTGACGTAGGCCGAGATGTTGTCGTTGGCATGGAAGCGGCAATCCGCGCCGACGAGCCGGTAGCGGATGCGTTCCGAAGCCGACAGCTTCGTCAGCTCTTGTTCGTCGCGAAAAATCGGCATGCTGGTTGGGGGCATGACTTCGTCCTTGACCAGGGTGAAAGGGGTGGATGGGCCATTCTGCACGCCTTGGCGCGGCGTCTGCTTAGACTGTCGCGCTTGACCCCATCGCTCGCCCTCTCACAGCTCCTTGCCCACGCCGCCGATATGGTGCAGGGCGTGCTGGCCGGCCGCTCGTTGACCGATCTGCTGACCACCGTGCCCGCGCCCGCGCGGCCGGGCACGCAGGCCTTGTCGTTCGAGGCGCTGCGCCGGCTCGGCGGCGCGCAGGCGGTGCAGGCGCTCGTGGCGCCGAAGGCGCCGCCGCGCGAGGTCTCGGCCTTGCTGTTGACGGCGATCGCGCTGCTGTGGCCACGCGAGACACCTTTGTACGCCGATCACACCCTGGTCGACCAGGCCGTGCACGCCGCGCGCCAGCGCACCCCCGCTGCGGCCGGCTTCATCAACGCCGTGCTGCGCCGCTTCCTGCGCGAACGCGAGGCCCTGGTGGCCGCGGCCGAGCGCACACCGGCCGGTGCGTTCAACCACCCACCGTGGTGGATCGATCGCTTGAAGCAGGACTGGCCGGCGCAGTGGCAGGCCCTGCTGGCCGAGGCCAACCGCCATCCGCCGATGACGCTGCGCATCAATGCGCGGCGCACGACCGCCGCTGCCTATGCACAGCGCGTGGCCGGGCAAGTGATCGGCGAGCAGACGCTGGTGCTGGAAGCGCCGCTGCCGGTGCACGAGCTGCCCGGCTTTGCCGACGGCGAGGTCTCGGTGCAGGACGCTGCAGCGCAAGCGCGCCGCGCCGTTGCTGATCGGTGCCGGATTGCCGGCAGGCTCGCGCGTGCTCGACGCCTGCGCGGCCCCCGGCGGCAAGACCGCGCACCTGCTCGAGCTCGCCGATCTCGACGTGCTCGCCCTCGACTCGGACGCGCAGCGCCTGACCCGCGTGCAAGACACGCTCGACCGCCTGCACTTGAAAGCGACGCTGCGCGCTGCCGACGCGCGCCGACCCGACAGTTGGTGGGACGGCCGCCCGTTCGACGCCATCCTGCTCGACGCGCCGTGCAGCGCCTCAGGCATCGTGCGCCGCCATCCGGACATCCGCTGGCTGCGCCGGCCGCAAGACATCGCCACGCTGGCGCGGCTGCAAGCCGAGCTGCTCGACGCGCTGTGGCCGCTGCTCGCCCCCGGCGGGCGGTTGCTCTACGCCACCTGCTCGGTCTTCAAAGCCGAAGGCCAAGCGCAGATCGACGCTTTTTTGCAACGGCTCGGCCCGCACAAGGCCCGGCTCGACCCGGCGTCGCCGGGCCACCTGCTGCCCCTGCCCGACAATGGATCGACAGGGTCGATGCCGTCCGCCGACGGTTTTTTCTACGCCCTGTTGCACAAAGAGCCCCACCACCGCTGAATCGAGCCATGCCTTGCGCCGCTGCGGACCGCCAGCTTCACAGGCCCCGCGCGCAGCGCGGCCTGTGGGGTGGCCTGCGCCTGTGGATTGCGGCACTGCTGCTGTTGGCGCTCTTGCCGGCGCGGGCTCAACAGCCGGCGCCGCCGGTTGAGGTGGTCGGCTTCGCGGCCACGCGCAGCGCCGATGCCGTGTCGCTCGACTACCAACTGCGCGTCGTGCTGCCATCGCCGGTCGAAGAGGCCGCCCGGCGCGGCGTGCCGCTCTACTTCCTGGCCACGGCCACCCTGTGGAAGCCGCGCTGGTACTGGCGCGACGAGCGCGTCGCGCGCGTGCGCCGCGAGTGGCGGCTGACCTTTCAGCCGCTGACCTCGACCTGGCGCGTCAGCCAGGGCGGCCTCGGGCAAAGCCACGCCACGCTCGCCGAAGCGATGGCGATGTTCACGCGCAGCACCGGCTGGCGCATCGCCGACGCCGCGCTGGCCGAGGCCGATGGCAAGCACTACGTGGAATTCGAGTGGGTGCTCGACACCTCGCAACTGCCGCGGCCGCTGCAGATCGGCGTCACCGGCGTCGGTGGCGGCAACGACTGGGCGATCGGCGTCGAGCGCACGATGAAGGTCGAAGCGGCGGCCGCGCCTGCGGTTCCACCATGAGCCGCCGGGCCGCTCCCAAGGCGAATACCGTGGCGCGACGCGCGAAGGTTTCCTGATGAGCCGCAAGACGTCGGTGCGTTGGAGCTGGCTGGTCGCGGCCGTGGCCTTCGTCGGCGTCGGTCTGGTGCTGCTGTTCGTGCTCTCGCTGACCGGCGAGCGCGGCACCTTCGTCGAGCGCCACATCGAAGCCCTGCTGTGGTTGAACATCGCCGTGGCGGCGCTGCTGGTGCTGGTGATCCTGCTGGCGGCGCTGCGGCTGGCCATCCGCACGCGGCAGGGCAAGTTCGGCAGCCTGCTGCTGATCAAACTCGCCGGCATCTTCGCGCTGGTCGGTGTGCTGCCGGGCGTGCTGATCTACACCGTCAGCGTGCAGTTCGTGTCGCGCAGCATCGAGGTCTGGTTCGACGCGCGCGTGCAGAACGCGCTCGACGCCGGCATCGACCTCGGCCGCGGCACGCTCGATACCCTGGTCACTGACCTCGGCAGCAAGACGCGCACCGCCGCCGACCGCCTGGCCGAAACACGCGGCGCGACCACACCCTTGGCGCTGGAGCGCCTGCGCGAACAGCTGTCGGCGCAGGAGGTGGTGCTGGTCGGCGGCAGCGGGCAGACCTTGCTCACCGCCACCGGCAGCGGCGCAGTGATCGCGCCCAACATCGCCCCCGAAAGGCCGAGCACGGCGCTGCTGCGCCAGGCGCGCAGCCAGCGTGTGGTCAGCCAGATCGAAGGCCTCGACGACGAGAACGTGGCCAATGCGGTGCAGCGCGCGCGCGTGCGAGCGATCGCGCGCCTGCCGGCCACCGACCTTGCCTTCGGCAGCGAAGACCGCTTCCTGCTCGTCGTGCAGCCGATCCCGCCGGCCGTGGCGAGCAATGCGCTGGCCGTGCAAAGCGCCTACCGCGAGTACCAGCAGCGGGCGCTGGCGCGCGACGGCCTGCGCCGCATGTACCTCGGCACGCTCACACTCGCGCTGGTGCTCGCCGTGTTCGGCGCGGTGCTGCTGGCGGCGGTGCTCGGCACACAACTGGCGCGGCCGCTGCTGCTGTTGGCCGAGGGCGTGAAGCAGGTTGCGGCCGGCGACCTCACGGCCAAGCCGGTGAGCACGTCGCGCGACGAGATCGGCGGCCTGACGCGCAGCTTCGCCGACATGACCGAGCAGCTCGGCCATGCGCGCGTCGAAGTGCAGCGCGGCGTGGCGCAGTTGGAAAGCGCACGCACGCACTTGCAGACCATCCTCGACAGCCTCACGGCCGGCGTGATCGTGTTCGACTCGCAGCGCCGCATCGAGACGGTGAACCCGGGTGCCACGCGCATCCTGAAGGCGCCGCTGTCGGCGTTTCGTGGCCGCGAACTGAAAGAGGTGCCAGGCCTCGAAGACTTCGCCCATGCGGTCTGGCAGCGCTTCGATCTACACACCGCCAGCCCCGAAGCCGGCGAGCGCGACCATTGGCAGGATGCGTTCGACCTGCCGACGCCGGGCTCGAGCGCCACCAGTCGCGCCACCGATGCCGAGACGCTCTCCCTGTTGATCCGCGGTGCCACGTTGCCGGCCGATGCGAGGCTGCTGGTCTTCGACGACATCACCGAAGTCGTCTCCGCGCAGCGCCAGGCGGCGTGGAGCGAAGTGGCGCGGCGCCTGGCGCACGAGATCAAGAACCCGCTGACGCCGATCCAGCTTTCGGCCGAGCGCCTGCAGATGAAGCTCGAGCCCAAGTTGGCCGGCGACGACGCCGGGCTGCTCCATCGCTCGGTGGCGACGATCGTTGCCCAGGTCGACGCGATGAAGCGCCTGGTCAACGAGTTTCGCGACTACGCGCGGCTGCCCGCGGCGCAACTCACATCGCTGGACTTGAATGTCCTGGTGACACAGGTGCTCGCGCTGTACGGCGATGCCGCCGACCGCGGGCGCCTGGTCGCTGCGTGCGCGCCGGGCCTGCCGCTGATCCAGGGCGATCCGGCGCAGTTGCGCCAGGTGGTCCACAACCTGGTACAGAACGCGCTCGACGCTGTTGCCGAGCGGCCCGACGGCCGCGTGCAGGTCAGCACCGAACTGGTCCGCGGCGACAAGGGTGACACGCGCGCCGTAAGACTGGCCGTGCAGGACAACGGCCCAGGCTTCTCCGACAAGGTCTTGAAGCGCGCCTTCGAGCCCTATGTGACGACCAAGAGCAAGGGCACCGGCCTCGGCCTGGCGGTGGTGAAGAAGATCGCCGACGAGCATGGCGCACGGCTGCGCGCGGGCAATCTGGTGGCCGAGGAAGGTGCTCCGGTGAGGGGGGCGCGGGTGTCGTTATCATTCGCCCTCCCTGCGGACGCCCCGAAGACCGCGTCACTGACATGAAAAACGCACCCGCTCGCCTCGCTCCCGCCGATCCACGCTGACATGGCCACGATCCTTGTCGTTGACGACGAAGTCGGCATCCGCGCGCTGCTGTCGGAAATCCTGACCGACGAAGGCCATGCCATCGAGATGGCCGAGAACGCCGCGCAGGCGCGCGCCGTGCGTGAGCGCCTGCGCCCCGACCTCGTGCTGCTCGACATCTGGATGCCCGATGTCGACGGCATCAGCCTGTTGAAGGAATGGGGCGCGAGCGGCCTGCTGACGATGCCGGTGGTGATGATGAGCGGCCACGGCACCATCGACACCGCCGTCGAGGCCACCAAGTTCGGCGCGATGGCGTTCCTCGAGAAACCGATCACGCTGCAGAAGTTGCTGCGAGCGGTCGATCAGGCGCTGGCCAAACCATCTGCGCCGGCGGCTCGCACCGGCACGACGCCATCCCTGTCCACCGCGCCCTCGCTGGCCAGCGCGCCGCTGATGCATGGTGGCCTGCTCGGCGCCATGCGCAGCCCGCCGCAACAACTCGGTGGCGGCAATGGCGACTTCGGCTACTCGACGCTCAGCGACAGCGTGGCGGCACTGCAAATGGCTGCATTGCCCACCGGCCCGCAGAGCCAACAGAACTTCGAACTCGACCGCCCGCTGCGCGAAGCCCGCGATGCTTTCGAGAAAAGCTATTTCGAGTTCCACCTCGCCAAGGAAAACGGTTCGATGACACGCGTCGCCGAGAAGACCGGCCTGGAGCGCACGCACCTCTACCGCAAGCTGAAGCAGCTCGGGGTGGACCTGACGCGCAACAAGCGCGGTGGAGGCGGCTGACCCCGCCGGTATACTTCTCCTCCTTCAACGGCCTGGTAGCTCAGTTGGTAGAGCAGCGGATTGAAAATCCGCGTGTCGGTGGTTCGATTCCGCCCCAGGCCACCAATCAAATTCGCGGCTTGGACATTTGTCCAGGCCGTTTGCTTTTGTTGGTGTCGCTGCCGCGTCGCCAGCAATGCCGGGCAACAGCTCACTGGCCTGAGATTGCTATCGAAGCACGAACCGACTCAAGGTGCCAATTTCGACACGGCACTTTCTGGGCACGCAGCCGACCGCGACTCATGGCCGCCGTCATGGCGAAAGCGCTCCGCCTAGCATCGTCATGCGCTGGGTCATGTCGCCTGCCGTCGGGAGTTCCTGTGAAACGTTGCCTCGTCAAGTTGTCGCTGATCTCGTGTTGTGCGCTGATGGCGACGCACGCGTTCGCCCAATCTTTTGCGCAGCCGCGCCGCGCGGCCACGACGGCGGCCAGCAAGGCTCCGGCGACTGCACCAAAGGCACAGTCGGTGGCCGCAAACGTCAAGGCCGCAAAGCCCACCTTCGCCGCTACGGCGACGGTCACGGCCGCTGGCAGCGTCATCGTCCTGGCCGACGGTATCGTGGCCAACGCCACCCTGGCGCAGATTCAACCGCCTGCTGACGGCTTCGTGTACGAGCGTTGAGTCGGCGACGTCCGACTACTGCTTGAAGGACTGCACGGTCTCCCAAGCGACCGCCTGCAGGTGCTGGGCCACATCGGCCGGTAGACCCGCCGTGTAGGTGTTGCCCACTGGCGACTTCTTAAACAGGGTCGCCATCACCACCGCCGCCCCCAGGTAAGTGCCGGCCAGACTCGGGTGACGCTTGTCGGGCGCGTACAGGTTGAGCTCGGGACGCTTTGCAATCGACGCCGCGAAGGCCGGCCCGGCCGGCACCACGCGCATGTTGTTGGCGCGGCCTGCCTTGACATACTCGGCCGCCAACTCACCGGTCATCTGCGGCTGGTCCTGATAGGCCCAGCTCAGGAACAAAGCCGGCTCGGCGCCCGCGTTGCGCACGGCAACGGCGTGTTTTGCGGCGGTGTCATGAAAAGCCTGCTGCAGCTTCGGGTGGATCGGGCATTGGCTGCAATCCATCATCAAGACGACGTCGTAGGCGCGCTCGAAGGTGTTGAAGGCCACGTCGTTGGTGGGCGTGAAGCTGTAGCGCAACATTCCCGTCCCCGGCTTGAAGTGCGACGCCACGTCGTGCCAATCCAGGCCCGCGCCGCTGATCGTTACCGACGTCTGCCGGATGCCGCGCACGCCGGATGCATTGAGCAAGCCGCCCAGGTGGCCATGCATGCTGTTGTTGAAATAGAAGAAGCTGTTGCCGACCCACAGCATGGACGCCGGCGTTTCGCCCTGAAAGCGCGGTGCTGACGGCGTGGTGCCGCAGGCCGCCAACACCGCCGTGGCAGCAGCCACGGTCAACATGCGCAGCGCTCGCGTCATGGCCGGTCGATTGCCCTGGTTCATTCAATGTGCTCCCCGTGATGGATCGCTGGCAGTCTAGTCCAGGCGATACAAGGAACGCCCTCCTGGAAACCAACTACATCCACCAAGACATCCCTGGCGGCGCGCCGCTTCGGCCGCGAGGTACCGCCCGCGGATACCTCGCACCGGCCAATGGACAGCCCGAGAGCGTCTGGCCACGATGGCGTCACCTTCATGTGGAGGTGCGACCCGTGAGTCTTTGACGCCATGAGCGTTGTTGTCTTGAGTTCGAGCCTCGGTGCGATCGCCGGCTCCGTTCTGCTGGCTGACCTGGTATCGGGTGTGGTCCATTGGGCCGAAGACACCTATGCGCGCTTCAAGCCGAGGCGCAAGCTGCGCGTCATCAACCTGATCGCGCGCGACAACGAAGTGCATCACCGCCGGCCGCGGGATTTTCTGAAGCGCACTTGGTGGCAAAGCTCGTGGGACCTGCTGCTGATCGGTGCCGTGATCCTGGCGCTGGCGCATGCGCTCGGCCACTTGAGTGCAGCCGTGCTGCTGTTCGTCGTGCTCTCGGTCAACGCCAACCAGATGCACAAGTGGGCGCACCGCAACCCGCGCGAGAACCCGCTTCTCGTCACGTGGCTGCAACGCGCGCACCTGCTGCAGAGCCCGCGCCACCACGGTAAGCACCATGGCGGCGCCAGGGACTCGCACTACTGCGTGGTCACCAACTTCTTGAACCCACTGCTCGAAGAGGTGAGCTTCTGGCGCCGTCTGGAGCAGCTGGTCGAGCGCATCACGGGGCGCGGGCCGAAGCAGCCCTATGGCGCTCGGGCCTGAACTTTCAAGTCATGCCGTGCCGTGCTTGGTATCGAACTCGATGCCGATCTGCTGCAGCAACGGCGTTGGCAACTGACCGCCGGCGCAAACGATGACGGCATCGTTGCGCAGCGCCGTTGTGCCCGCCGTCGTCTTCAGACGGACCGCATCACTGTCGATGGACTCGACCGTCGATTCGAGTTCGACGCGCAGGCGCCTGCCGCGTTGCGCCTGCTCCAGTGCGAAGCGGTTTTTCTGCTTGACGCGAGAGAAGGCGGCACTGCGGTAGGACAGCGTGACCTCGGTGCCGGGCTGCTCGGCCAGCGCGATGGCCGCTTCGAGCGCACTGTCGCCACCGCCGACGACGAGCACGGCCTGGCCGTCATATTGCGCCGGGTCGATCAGGCGGTAGACCACCTTCGGCGATTCCTCGCCCGGCACGTCGAGCTTGCGCGGCGTGCCACGCCGGCCGAGCGCGAGCAGCACGCTGCGCGCGTGGTAGCGGTGGCGATCGGTGCAAACGACGAAACCGTCGCCGGCGCGGTCGATGCCTTGCATGCACTCCCGAAATCCGATCTGCAGTCCGGTCTTGGCGACCACGCCTTGCCAGAACTCGAGCAGCTTTTCTTTCTGCACCTCACCGAAGCGCACGGTGCCAACGAGCGCCAGCTTGACCGGCGCCGTCATCGCGATCTTGTTGCGCGGGTAGTGAAAGACCGCGCCGCCGAGCGAATCCTCTTGTTCGATCAGCTTGTAGCTCAGCTTGTGCTCGATGGCCGACAACCCTGCCGACAGCCCGGCCGGTCCGCAGCCGACGATCACGACGTCGTACTCGTGCGCGCCCCGCGCGCGCTTCCTGATCACGTCGATGGCCTGGCGCCCTTGCTCGGCCGCCTTGCGGATCAGGCCCATGCCACCGAGTTCGCCGGCGATGAACAGGCCCGGCACGTTCGTCTCGAACTCCGGTGTCAGGGTCGGGATGTCGATGCCGCGCGTTTCGGTGCCGAAGACGAGCTTGATCGCATCGATCGGGCAGGCGGCGAAGCATGCACCATGACCGATGCAGGACGCGGCGTTGACCAGTACCGCCTTGCCGCCGACGAGGCCGATCGCGCCCTCGGGGCAAGCTGTGACACAGGAGCTCGAGCCGAGGCAGCGCAGCGGATCGATCACCGGGTGCAGCGACGGTGGCTCGGCGAGGCCCGCTTCGTACGACTGCTGCAACTGCTGCGCATGTTCGCGGCCGATGCGTCGCTGCCGGCGCACATAGAGCCACCAGACCACGCCGAGCGCGATCGCGTAGACAACGAGGTACTGCATGCGATGCCCGAGCGAAGGCAGCGCTCAGGGCGTGGCGACGACGTCGGCGATCTGGATCTGCAGCCCGGTAGCACCCGGCGCCACCGGTGCCGAGAAGCCCTGCAGGTCACCGGGCTGCGGCGTGGCATCGCCACGCGCGCTGATGCGCGCGCCGACCACGACCTGTGGGGCCGATGACAGTTTGGCCGCCGGCGTCATGGCCATGCTGTCGTCGAGCGTGAAGTTCAGCGGCAGATCCTTGACCTGCTTGCGCACGATCGCCAGCGGCATGCGAGGACCTTCGGCGGCGCGCGCGAAGACAAACAAAGTGTCGTCGGGTCGCGCCTTTGCCAGCAGCGCAGGCGCGAGCGTCACCGTGCCGCTGATCGAAGCACCCGCCGTCGGCGCAGCGGCTGGCTTGGGTGCCGCTGCGGTTGCGAGCGCAGCGGCGGCGCCGACCGCCGCACCGCCGGCGAGCTTGCGCGCCTCGTCGATACCCCCTTGAATTTGCTGCGCCATCTCGTTGTTCGGTGCCAACTGAGCCATCTTCTCCCAGTGCTGCAGAGCCAGTTTGTAGTCCTGCTGGTTGAAGGCATGGGTGCCGGCCAGGTACAGCGCCTTGAGGTTGGTCGGGTCGATCTTGAGCGCCCGCTCGACCAGGCTCATCGGCTCGCCGTCGAGGCGCCGGCCATTGGCCACGGCCAGCGCGTCGGCATAGTCGGCCAGCAGCACAGCGTCATCGCCGCGCAAGGCGACGGCTTTCTTGAAGGCAGGCACCGCCAGCGCGTGACGGCCAAGCACCGCATGTGAGCGTCCGAGCATGCCCCAGCCTTCGGCGTCCTGCGGGTTGTCCTGCAGCCGCGCTTCGAGCTTGCCGATCATGCCTTCGATCTGCTCGGCGGTGATCGTGTGGCTGTTGCCGGCCGGCGCTGCAGCTGCTGCCGCCAGCTCGCCGGTCAAGGCCTGCGGTGTGCCGAGCCACGCGTAGCCTGCCACCGCGATCGCGCAGACAAACGCCGCCACGCCGGCAAGCATGGGTTTGGTGGCTGCGGGCGGAACCGGGGCGGCGGGGGCCGGGCTGTTGACCACGGCATCGACGATGCGCCGTTCGAGCGCCTGCCGGGCTTCGTTGTATTGCGCCTCACCAAGCGCACCTGATTGCTTCAAGGCAGTGAGTTGTTCGAGTTGTCGGCGCAGTGCCGCGACCGCTGCCGTATCGACGGTCACAGCGCCTCCACGCCGCCACAGCGGCCGCGTCAGCAGCGCCAAGGTCAGCAGCGCCAGCAGCGCGCCGATCGCCACGAAAAGAGTCATCGTGCGGGATCTCCTTCAGCCGGTGAGGTGCCTTCGTCGGCATCGGGCTCGAACCGATCGGGCGCGAGTTTCGAGCGCCGCCGCAACACCAGCACGAGTGCACCGAGGCCAATGGCAAGGAAGGCCGCGGGGCCTGCCCACAGCAGTACCGTGCTGCTCTTCAAAGGCGGCCGGTAGAGCACGAAATCGCCGTAGCGGTCGGTCATGAACGAGAGCACCTGCGCGTCGCTCGCGCCCTTGCGCAATTGCTCGCGCACCTGGTTGCGCAGATCGTCGGCGAGGCCGGAGGTCGAGTCGGCGATGGTCTGGTTCTGGCACACCAGGCAGCGCAGCTCGGCGGTGATGGCGACCACGCGCGCTTCGAGCGCCGGGTCGGTCGCCACCGGTGCGGCTTCCTTCGCCATCACCGGGCTGAGCCACCACAAGGCGCAGCTCAACAGCAAGCCGCACCAACCAAGCAGCCGCCGCCGATCCGGCTTTGCCGGTCGGCCAGCGGCGCCCCCCTGGGGGGGAGCGGCGAAGCCGCTTCGGGGGGGGGCGAAGTCACGCATTGAGTTCCTTGATCAGGGGCACGATGCGCTTCTGGATGACCTCCGGCGTCACCGGGCCGACATGCTTGAAGCGGATCACGCCCGCCTTGTCGATGACGAAGGTCTCGGGCACGCCATAGACGCCGAAGTCGATGCCGATGCGGCCATCGCCGTCGAACAGCGAGGCTTCGTACGGGTTGCCATGTCGCGCCAGCCACTGCGTGGCGTTCGGCCGCGTGTCTTTGTAGTTCAGGCCGATCATCGTCACTTGCTTTGTGCGCGCCAGGGCGACCATGTGTGGGTGCTCGTCGAGGCACGGCGTGCACCACGAGGCCCAGACGTTGAGCAACCACACCTTGCCCAGCATGTCGTCGCGGCCGAGAGTCTTGCCGGCGTCGCCGAGGTGCGTCAACGCGAAGGCAGGCGCAGGCTTGCCGATCAGTGGCGACGGGACTTCGCGCGGGTTGAGCTTCAGGCCCACCGCCAGAAAAGCCACCAGCACGCCGAACACCGCCAGCGGAATGATGAAGCGCAGGCCCTTCATGGTGCGAGGGTGGCGCCGGACAGGTCGATGCGCTCACGCTCGCGGCTGGTGGCGCGGTAGCGACGGTCGGTCGCGGCCAAGCCGCCGCCCAGGGCCATCAACACGCAGCCGCCCCAGATCCAATCGATGAAGGGCTTGAAGTACACACGCACGACCCAGGCGCTGTTGCCCACGGGCTCGCCGAGCGAGACGTACAGATCGCGCGTGAAGCCGGTGTCGATCGCGGCCTCGGTCATCGGGTTCTGCTGCACGCGGTAGATGCGCTTTTCCGGGCGCATCGTCGCCACCGGTTTGCCGTCGCGCGTGACTTCGACGAGGCCTTGCACGGCCTGGTAGTTCGGGCCCTGGTGGTCGCGCACGCCGCGGTAGGTGAAGACGTAGCCGGCGACTTCGACCGTGTCGTTCAGTTCCATCTTCACGTCGCGCTCGATGCCGTAGGTGTTGACCATGCTGACGCCGAAGGCGAACGCGGCCACGCCGACATGCGCCAGCCACATGCCCCACATGGTGCGCGGCACGAGTTTCAAGCGCGCCCACAGGTTCGACGCGGCGACGCTCGCCGGGCGCACGCGCTCGATGAGGTCGGTGGCGACGGCGAAGACGATCCACCAGGCCATCAGGAAACCCAGCGTGGCCATCGCGGAGATGCGGCCGGCCAGCCAGCCCGTGAGCAGCGCGGCGACGACGGTCAGCACGGCGGCCCAGCGCAGGCGCTTGGCCAGGCTCGGCAGTTCGGCGGCTTTCCAGCGCGCCAGCGGACCGATGCCCATCAGGAACACCAGCGGCGTCATGATCGGCACGAACACGGCATCGAAGTACGGCGGGCCGACAGAAATCTTGCCCATGCCCAGGGCATCGAGCGCCAACGGGTAGAGCGTGCCGAGCAGCACGGTGCCCATCGCCACCACGAGCATGACGTTGTTGCCGAGCAGCATGGTTTCGCGCGACACCATCTCGAAGCGTGCGCCCAAGCCGACCTGCGGCGCACGCCACGCGTACAGCGCCAGCGAGCCACCGATGACGACGACGAGGAAGGCGAGAATGAACAGGCCACGCGCGGGATCGGTGGCGAAGGCGTGCACTGACGACAGCACGCCCGAGCGGACGAGGAAGGTGCCCAGCAATGACAGCGAGAACGCCATGATCGCCAGCAATACGGTCCACGATTTGAATGCGCCGCGTTTTTCGGTGACGGCCAGCGAGTGAATCAACGCCGTGCCGACCAGCCACGGCATGAACGACGCGTTCTCCACCGGGTCCCAGAACCACCAGCCGCCCCAGCCGAGTTCGTAGTAAGCCCACCAGCTGCCCAGCGCAATGCCGATGGTGAGGAACATCCACGCGGCGGTGGTCCAGGGCCGCGTCCAGCGCGCCCAGGTCGAGTCGAGGTTGCCGCCGATCAGAGCCGCGATCGCAAACGCAAACGCCACCGAGAAGCCGACATAGCCCATGTAGAGCATCGGCGGGTGGATGATCATGCCCGGGTCCTGCAGCAGCGGGTTCAGGTCGCGCCCGTCGGCGGCGGCCGGCAGCAAACGCTCGAACGGGTTCGAGGTGATCAGCGTGAAGAGCAGGAAGCCGACGCTGACGAGTCCCAGCACGGCGAGGATGCGTGCGATCACCGGCAGCGGCAGGTGGCGGCTGAAGGCGGCCACGGCCAGCGTCCAGGTGCTGAGCATCAAGATCCACAGCAGCAGCGAGCCTTCATGGCCGCCCCACACCGCGGCGATGCGAAATTGCAGCGGCAGCGCCGAGTTGCTGTTCGAGGCGACGTAGAGCACGGAGAAATCGTTCTGGACGAACGAGACCGTCAAACAGATGAAGGCCATGCCGACGAGCAGAAACTGCGTCTGCGCCGCAGGCCGTGCCAGCGCCATCCAGTCGCTGCGCCCACGCGCGGCGCCGATGATCGGCAGGCTGCCCTGCACCAGCCCCACGGCCAGTGCCAGGATCAGCGCGAGTTGGCCGAGTTCGGGGATCACCGCGCGGCCCCCGGAGAGACGGTGTTGGCGATCTTCTCGTTGGTTTGTGCCGCGCGCTTCAAGGCTTCAGCGGCTTCCGGCGGCATGTAGTTCTCGTCATGCTTGGCCAGCACCTCACGCGCCACGAAGACGCCATCGCTGTGCAACTGGCCTTGCGCGACGACACCTTTGCCCTCCTTGAACAGGTCGGGAAGGATGCCGGTGTAGCGCACGCTGATCGTCTGCGCGGTGTCGGTGACGGCGAACTCGACTTCGGTGCCGTTGCGCTTGACGCTGCCTTCTTTCACCAGGCCGCCGAGGCGGAACGTCTTGGCAGCGGGTGCTTCCTTGGCGACCACCTGCGACGGCGAGAAGAAGAACACCAGGTTGCTCTGGAAGGCGTTGAGCACCAGGCCCGCGGCCACGGCCACGCTGGCAACGATGCCGCCGATGACGGCCAGACGTTTATGACGCGGTTTCATTCAGTGCTCCAAGTGCGTTGTACTGCGGCGCGCGCGCCGCAGGTGGCGGCGCACCAGCCAGGGTTCTGCCAGCATCAGCGCCGCGGTGACCCCGTAGGAGCCCCAAACGTACAGGCCATAGCCCTTCATGGCCATGAACTCCGTCAAACTTCCCCAGTTCATGACATTTCCTTTCGTGCCCAGTCGGCGTCGGCGTCGCGTTCCAGGGCCAGCGCCTGCGCCCGGGTGAACACCGTGGCGAAGGCATAAGCCCAGAAAGCCACGGTCATGATCAGCATCGCCAGCAGCATGGTCTGCGCCATTTTCGGTGCGCTGGTCAGGCTGACCGTGGCGCCCTGGTGCAGGGTATTCCACCAGCGCACCGAGAAGTAAATGATCGGCACATTGATCGAGCCGACGATGGCCAGCAGTGCGCCGGCCTTGTCGCCGCGAGTCAGATCGTCGATCGATGTCACCAGCGCGATAAAACCAAGATACAAAAAGAGCAGGATAAGTTCCGAAGTCAGGCGCGCGTCCCAGACCCACCAGGTCCCCCACGTGGGCTTGCCCCAGAAGGCGCCGGTCCACAGGGCGATGAAGGTGAACATCGCGCCGGTGGGTGCAATCGCGCGCGCCAGGGTCGAGGCCATGCGGGCGTTGAGCATCCAGCCGACCGCTGCCCAGAACGCCATGGCGAGGTACAGGATCATCGACATCCAGGCCGCGGGCACGTGAATGAAGATGATGCGGTAGGCCTCGCCTTGCGTGGCGTCGGTCGGGGCGACGAAGAAGCCGATGTAGAGGCCGGCGAGGCTGAGTGCGATGGCCAGCGCCCACAGCCATGGATTGACCGCTGCTGCGAGCGCGAAAAAGCGCGGCGGTGCGGAAAAAGTCAACCAGGTCATCGGTGCCTTCATGCGGGAATCACTCCAGTGCGATGCGCAGTGCGAACGATGTCGCCACCGGCGCGCACAGTACGGTGAAGATCAGCAGCGCGCCGAGCAGCGAAAAATGCCCCTGCGCCGACAGGCCGGAATCGATCGCGCTGACCGCGCCGGCGCCGAAGATCAGCGCCGGAATCGACAGCGGCACGATCAGCAGGATCAACAGCACACCCGCGCTGCGCAGACCGAGCGTGAGCGCGGCACCCAGGCCACCCAGCAGCGACAGGATCGGCGTGCCGAGCAGCAACGAGGCAACGAGGGCGGCGAGCGAGTCAACGCTCATGCCGAGCAGCAGGCCGATCAGCGGCGCCACCAGGACCAGCGGCGCGCCGGTCACTGTCCAGTGCGCGGCAGCCTTGGCGGCGGCGACGAGGCTGCCGGAGTGGCCCGACAGCATCATCTGCTCGAGCGACCCGTCGGTGTAGTCGCCGGCGTACAGGTTGGCCACCGACAGCATCGACGCCAGCAGCGCGCAGACCCAGACGATGCCGGCGGCGATCTGGCGCAGCATCTGCGGCTCGGGGCCGACGCCAAGCGGAAACAGGCTGATCGCGACGACGAAAAAAACCACCGGCAGCAGCGCTTCGACGCGCCGCCGCAAGGCCACGCGCACGTCGCGGCTGTAGATGGCGAGGATGGGGCTGGCCATGCCGTGGCGCTCAGGCGAACGCGTCGAGGTCGAACACCGTCATCGGCGGCGCCGATGACCCCGCCGCCTGATGGCTCGTCAGCAGCACGCTGCCGCCGCGTGCAAGATGTTCGTTGAGCAGGGTGTTGATGCTGTCGATGCCATCGCTGTCGAGCGCGTCGTACGGCTCGTCGAGGATCCAGATCGACGCTTCGCGCTCCAAGGCCAGCCGCGCCAGCGTGGCGCGGCGGCGTTGGCCTTGCGACAGCGTGCGCACCAGCGCGTCGCGCCGCGAGGCCATGCCGACACGATCGAGGGCCGCGTGCAGCGCCGCGATGCTGTCATCGCGCCCATGCAGCTGCGCCAGAAAACGCAGCGATTCGGTGACGCTCAGATCGTCCTTCAGCGCGCTGGCATGCGCGACGTAGACCAGGCGCTGCGCCATCGCCGCGTCCCGAACCGGCACACCGCCCCAGGTGATGCGCCCCGACTCCGGCAACGCCAGCCCGGCGGCCAGGCGCAGCAGGCTGGTCTTGCCGCGCCCATTGCGCCCGCGCAGCCACATCGCCTGGCCGCCGCCGACATGGAAGTTGACGCCCGCGAACAAGCGCCGGTTGCCGCGGCGGCAGGCCAGGTCGACAGCAGCCAGTGTGGGCAAACCCCCGGTGTCAGAACGAGTAGCGGGCACCGAGAGAGTAGTTGGCACGGTTGGAAGATTCTTTGGTCGTGACGGTCAATGTCGGATCGGTCGGGTCCGCCGCGACGCGCAGGGATTTGCCCAGTTCATAAGTCAGGCTCGATTCCAGCGCCCAACGCTCCCAGCCCCGGTAGGTGACGCGCAGTCCCGGTGTCCAGCGCTCGTTGGTACTGCCCTGCGGCGTCCGGTCGCGGTAGTACTGTAACGACGGTTCGAGCTGCCAGACGTCGGCGGCGATCGACGAGTTGTTGTACGACAAGAGAAAGCCCTTCAACTGCGGACTGGTGATGCCGGTGGTCGAGAAGACATGCGTGTCACGCTGCGAGTACAGGTTCAACCCGATCAGCTGGGCGCTGACGCTGTAGATGTTGCCGGTGGCCGGCCGGCCGTTCTCGAAGCCGACGACTTCCGGCACCGCGGGAATGGCGCCCGTGTTGGTGAGTTGCGCGCTGGCGCCGACCTGCCAGGTCTTGTTCAGCGGCCGCGTGATGCCCAGTTGCGCCTGCGTGATGAAGGGCGTGGTGCGCTTGATCTGGTCGCGCAGCGCGAGCAGGGTGGTCGTCGCCAGCTTGTCGCCGATGCGCGTGAACAGCACGCCCGGGTTGGCCGGGTCTTCGAAGGTCAGCGCATTGCCCAACGCCAGCATCGACAAGACGCGCCGGTCGTAGAGCGCGTTGAGCACCGTCATGTCGTCCATGACCAGGGTGCCCTGCACGGTGGCGATGTTCAAGCCCTTGATCAGCGTGTCGTAGTCGAACTGCGAGAAGACGGACGCGCCGTCCTTGAAGTAGCGCATGTCCAGGCCGACGGCGCGGCGGTCGATCTCGCTGTCGATGGTCTGCTGGATCACGTACACGGCGCCGCCGAAATTGGGCAGCAGCGCATCGGCGTCGAGCGAGGCGCCATAGAAGCGGCGCTTGGACTCGAAGAACTTGTCGGTCGGCACGCCGGCCACCGCGGCGAGCTTGAGCTTGGGGCGCAGCAGCACGTTCGCCGACACGCCGTCGAAGCGCCCCATCACGCCGCCGCCGGTCGGCGACTGGCGGCCCAGGCGCACGCCGTATCCACCCGACAGCGACTTGTAGTCCACGTACAGCGCCGACAGGCGGTTCTTGCTCTTGTCGCTGCGCTCGAGGTCGGTGGTGTAGGCATCGCGGAAGACGAAGCGCAAGTCGCTGTCGGCGTCGCGGCGGCGCCATGTCAGGTCGACGTCGTTGAACAGCTGGTTGGCCTTGTCGGCCGAGAACAGCGGATCGCCGGCCACCTGCGGCAAGCCGGCCACCGGCGAGTCCTTGAAGTCTTGGCTGCGGATCTGGCCGTTGCCGCCGAAGTACGACATCGAGGCCGAGCCGGTGACGGTGGTTTCGACGGCAGGGCGTTTTTCGTCCTGCGCGACTTTGGGGGCAGGGGCCGGCAGCGCGGCGAGTTCGCGTTTGACGCGGTCGCTGCCGTCGCCTTGCGGATAGAGCTGCAGGTAGGTTTCGAACTCGATGCGCGCTCGTGCGACGTCTCCCGCACGCGCTCTTGCCACACCGGCCAGCTCCTGCGCGGCGCGTGTGTTGCGGTTGGGCGGCAGGTTGAGCAGCTCGTTCAACGCTGCCGTGGCGGCGACGAAATTCTGCTGCGACATGGCCGATTGCGCCGTCGACAACAGCGCATCGGACTGGGCGTCGATCTCGGCCGCCGTCAGGATCGGTGGTGCGGCGGCGGCGGTGGCAGGCGCGGGCGGCGGCGGTGCAGTGGGTGCAGGCACCGGTGAAGGTGCGGGAGCGGGGGCCGCCCCAGGAACTGCGGCAGAGGGTGCAACCGGTGGTGGCGCCACGGGTGCTGTTGCAACGGTGCCGCCGGCGCCCTGTTCAATCGCGGCGCTGGCGATGATCGAAGCCAGCGGGAATCCACTGAGCTGTCGCAGCACGGCCTCGGCCTGGGTGCGGCTGGCGAAGTGGCCGAGCAGGACTTCGTAGCGCCGCTGGCCGTCGACGACGCGCTCGCTGGTGAAGACGTCGTAGTTCTGCAGGCTGCGCGGCACCACGGCCGGCAGCGCGGTGCTGGCATTGGTGGACGACTGCAGCACGATGACGAAGCGGCGTTCGCTCGGCGGCAATGTCGCTGGCGTGATCTCCGTGGGGGCGGGGGCAACCGGCGCGGTGGGCGCCGCCGAACGGCGCACCGGTGCGGCTTGCGCAGCCGCCACGCCGCCGCCGGCGCCCAGGAAAATGATCTCGATGCTGCGATTACCCTGGCCGGCGCGCACGCTGACGCGCGAGCGGTCCATCGTGCGTAGCACCAGCTTGCGGCTGCGTGGGCCGCGGTCGGATTCGTCGGCCAGCGTCAGCCGGGGTAGACCCTGGGCGCTGCCCAGCGCCATGTCCTGAGCAGCCCGCAGCTCGGCATTGGTGGTCGTCACCAGCGAGTAGAAGATCAGCGTCAGATCGCCGGAGCCGGTGGCAAACGAGCGTTGAAACTGGATCTCGGTGGCGAAGCGCAGCTGCAGCACCGCGTTGTTGCCTTCGCGACGGACGTCGAACTGATCGATCGTCTGCGCGGATGCGCTGGCGCAGGCGGCCACCAGAACGGCAGCGGAAATCGTGGTGCGGAGGACTTGTTTCATGGCGCTTGGGTGGTGGCTTCTTGTGATGGCGCGAGAGGACGGTCGGGGCTACCAGCTTCTGTACGGTGTGCCTCGAGTGCCGAGCGGCCGATGGCAACCTGATTGCGAGCAATCAGTGACGCCGGTCGATCTCTCGTGCGTCAGCGACTTCTTTTCCATGCTGCCAAGGAAGCTGGTGCCGCTCTGGTGGCAGGCCTTGCACCAGCCCGCGCCGTTGCCCAGGCTGGCGTTGTGGTTCATGGTCATCGAGCCCCAGCTCGTCGTGCTGGTGTGACACGCCTTGCAGTCCATCGCAGCGCCGTTGAGGAGTTGCACCTCGGGGATGTGGTTCGTCGGCTTGGCCAAGGCGCCTTGCGTGCCCTGCGACACATAGCTGCCGTTGTGGCATGACTTGCAGGTCGATGCCGCCACGACGCTGTGGTTCATCGTCACCGAGGCCGTGAAGCTCGCTTGCGACCGGTGGCACGAATCGCATTTGGTCGGGCCGGTCGTCACCGGGATGTGCGAAGCCAGTTTGCCTTTGGCGGTCGTGCCGTTGTGGCAGGTGTCGCAGGTGCCGGTGCCGACGGCATTGGCGGCCGAGTGCGCGAACGTCACGGTCGACCAGCTCGCCGTGCTCTTGTGGCAGCTCTCGCAGTTGCCGGTCACGGTGGCGTGCGTGGCGGTGTTGGGCTTGCCGACGGCGTTGAGGTAGGCGCCGCTGTGGCAGCTGAAGCAGCCGGTGCTGATCGAGTAGTTGGCATGCAGCCGGCCGTTGGTCCAGGTGGTGAAGCTGCCCTTGTGGCAGGCGTCGCAGTTGGCGGCGGCGGTGATGGCGACGGTCTGATAGGGAATGTGGTTGGTCGGGCGACCGTCGGCGGGCGGGTAGCCCCCTGTGTGGCAGCTCGCGCACGCGCCCGTGACGACAGACTGCGTGTGGTTCCACTTGGTCGGTGTCCACTGCGCCGGGCTGACGTTGTGGCAGCTCAGGCAGGCCGTGGTGCCGTGCGGGATGTGGTTGCTGGGTTTGACTTGACCCGCGGTGCTGCCGTTGTGGCAACTCAGGCAGTTGGTCGCCGCCGTGAAACTGCTGTGATCGACCCTGGCGCCGCCCCAGGTGCTGGTGCTCTTGTGGCAGCTCTCGCAGTTGCCGGTGACGCTGGCGTGGGTGGCGTTGTTGGGTTTGCCGGTGGCGCTGAGGAATGCGCCGCTGTGGCAACTGGCGCAGCCAGTGCTGATCGAGTAGTTGGCATGCAGCCGGCCGTTGGCCCAGGTCGTGAAGCTGCCTTTGTGGCAGGCGTCGCAGTTGGCGGCGGCAGTCTGCGCCACGGACTGGTACGGGATGTGGTTGCCGGGCCGGCCATCGGCCGGCGGGTAGCCGCCACTGTGGCAGCTCGCGCAGGCCGCCGTCACCACCGTCTGCGTGTGGTTCCACTTGGTCGGTGTCCACTGCGCCGGGCTGACGTTGTGGCAGCTCAGGCAGGCCGTGGCGCCGTGCGGAATGTGGTTGCCCGGCTTGACCTTGCCGGCCGTGCTGCCGTTGTGGCACGACAGGCAGTTGGTGGCCAGCGTGAAGGTGCTGTGGTCCACCGAAGCGCCGCCCCAGGTGCTGGTGCTCTTGTGGCAGCTCTCGCAATTGCCCGTGACGCTGGCGTGGGTGGCGTTGTTGGGTTTGCCGGTGGCGCTGAGGAATGCGCCGGTGTGGCAACTGGCGCAGCCGGTGCTGACGGCGTAGTTGCCGTGGAATCTGCCGTTGGCCCAGGTCGTCGTGCTGCCCTTGTGGCAAGCATCGCAATTGGCTGACGCCGCCACGGCCACCGATTGGTACGGGATGTGGTTGCCCGGCCTGCCGTCGGCCGGCGGGTAGCCGCCGCTGTGGCAGCTCGCGCAGGCGCCGGTCACGGCCGTCTGCGTGTGGTTCCACTTCGTTGGCGTCCACTGCGCCGGGCTGACGTTGTGGCAGCTCATGCAGGCGGTGGCGCCGTGCGGGATGTGGCTCGCCGGCTTGACCTTGCCGGCCGTGCTGCCGTTGTGGCACGACAGGCAATTGGTCGCTGCGGTGAACGTGCTGTGGTCGACCTTGGCGCCTGCCCAGGCGCTGGTGTTGTGGCACGACTCGCAGTTGGTGACGCCGTTGTGAATGGTGGTGTTGGGCTTGCCGACGGCGTTCAGGAAGGCGCCGCTGTGGCAGCTGGCGCAACTGCCAGTGACGCCGAAGTTGGCGTGGACGCGGCCATTGGCCCACGAGCTGAAGCTGCCCTTGTGGCAGGCATCGCAGTTGGCAGCCGCCATCGCGCCGACCGACGCATAGGGCACGTGGTTGGCGGGGCGGCCGTCGGCTGGCGGGTAGCCGCCGCTGTGACAGCTCGCGCACTGGCTGGTGGTGACCATCTGCGTGTGGTTCCAGGCCGTGGGCCGCCAGACGCTGAAGCTCTTGTGGCAGTCGTCGCACGACTGGCCGGCGTTGGTCGGCATGTGCGTCGCCGACTTGCCGGTGGCGCGGCCCGCGCCGTGGCAGCTGGTGCAGGTCCCGGCGACGACGCCGCTGTGGTCGAAGGAAGCTGCGGGGCTCCACGCCGTGGTGCGATGGCAGCTGTCGCACGATGCGCTGGTCAGGATGTGGTTGGCTGGCTTGCCTGCCGTCTGCGTACCGTTGTGGCAGCTCTGGCACGAGCCCGGTGCGACGCCGGCATGGTTGAACTTGGCGCCGACGAATGTCTTGGTGGTGTGGCAGGTCTCGCACGCCTGCTGCGTCGGAAAGTGCTGCTGCGGCATGACGACGTTGCCGCGCGAGAAGCGTTTGCCGGAGAGGTGGCAGGACGCGCAGTCGCGCGGTGTGCCCTTGAGCACACCGTTCTGGTGGCAGGACTCGCAGCGGATGTCGACATGCTTGCCGCTCAGGGCGAAGCCGGTCTTGAGGTGGTCGAAGTCTTTCTGATTCAGGCCCTGCGCCAGCGCGGGCGGCGCCAGCAGCACCATGCACAGCCAGAGCAGCGGCGCCAGCATCCAGCGGGCGCGCCGAGTCACATTGCGGAGCCGGTCTGCTGTTGTCATGGGGCCTGCCTTGGTTCGCTGCCGCGGATCAGTCGGCCGGCCTCTGCGAACACGCGGGCCCAGCCGTTCGTGCGCTCCGCGCCCGCTCCTACGCGGTTGCGGATGCGCTTCCAGTGGTCAGTGACATGGCATTGCTCGCAGACCGGGCCGAAAGCGCCGTCGTGCGTGTCGTCGCGGCGATGGCAGGCGATGCAGGTGTTGCCCATTTCGGCCGCCGCTTTTCCGGACGGCGCCGGCCGCGTATGGCAGGTCTCGCAAGCCAGTTTGGCGTGAGCGCCGTCGAGCGCGTACTTCGCGCGGCGCGTGTGGTCGTAGTCCCAGAGGCCCCAGGCGCGCGCGTTGTGGCAGCTCTCGCAGGCCACACCGAACTTCAGCTTGTGCTTGTCTTCCTTCTTGTGGCAGGCGTAGCAGTCGCGCGCCGCGTCCTTGTAGCGCGGCGTGACGTGGCAGTCGGCGCACTTGACGGGCACATGTTTGCCGACCAGCGGGAAGCGCGTCTTGCGGTGATCGAAGTCGCTGACTTTCCAGTCGCGGTCACCGTGGCAACTCTCGCACTTCAAGCCGAGCTGGCCTTCGTGCTTGTCGTCCTTCTTGTGGCAGGCGTAGCAGTCCGTCGGCGTGTCGCGGTAGTGCTTCAGGTCACTGTGGCAGGCCTTGCACTGCAGCGTCTTGGCGGCGTGCGCGTTGCGCAGCTTGAACTTGGTCTTGTCATGGTCGAAGCGCGTGGTGGTGGTTTTCCAGTCGCGCTCGATGTGGCACGACTCGCACTTCGTGCCCAGCGTGGCCTCGTGCTTGTCGTCCTTCTTGTGGCAGCCGATGCAATCCTTCGGCGCCTCCTTGTAGTTCGTGCTCTTGTGGCAGGCGTCGCACTTGGTGTCGATGTGCTTGCCCAGCAGCGCGAACCTGGTCTTGTCGTGGTCGAACTTGGCCTTTTCCTTCCATCCACCCTCGGTGTGGCAGGCGGCGCAATCGCGGCCGAGGCTGCCCTTGTGACCCTTGGCGCTGTCGTCGTCTCGTCTGTGGCAGTCGATGCACGCCGTGCCGACCTTGTCCTTGTAGAGGTGCCCGGTGTGGCAGTCGCCGCACTTGGTGCTGCGGTGCTTGCCGCGCAGCGCGTACTTGGTGTCGCTGTCGTGGTGGAAGGTCGAGGGCTTCCAGGCTTTGGCGCCATGGCAGCTGTCGCAGCGCTCGCCATACAGGCCCTTGTGACCCTTGGCGCCGTCGTCGTCTCGTCTGTGGCAGCCGATGCAGGTGCGCGGCGCCTCCTTGTAGTCGGCGCCCTTCTTGTGGCAGTCGCCGCACTTGGCGTCGGCGTGCTTGTCCTTGAGCGCGAAGCGCGTCTTGTCGTGGTCGAACTTCGCTTCCTTCCAGTCGTTCTCGGTGTGGCAGTCGGCACACTTCGCGCCCAGCGAACCCTTGTGCACGTCGTCCTTGCGGTGGCAGGCGTTGCAGTCCGATGGCGGCTTGCCAGTACTTCTTCTTCGGTTCGTGGCACTTCTCGCATTCGACCTTGGCGTGCTTGCCGCGCAGCAGGTAGTCGGTCTGCGCATGATCGAACTTCTGCTTGTCGAGTTCGACGATGCGCGCCGCACGGCCCTTGTGGTCGGTGTGGCAGCTGCGGCACTGCTGCGGCTTGAGCCGCCCGTGGTAGCCGGTGCGCTCACGCATGTCCTGTCCCACCTCCTTGTGGCAGTCCATGCACAGCCGGTCCTGCGCCGCGCGGTCGAAACGAACGTGGCACTTCGAGCATTCCTCTTCCCACTTGGCATGACCCTGGATCACGTCGCCGGGGCGGATCACCGACTCGATCGTCTGTGCCAGTGCGCGGCGCGCCTGCGCCCACTACCGCGATCAGGATCGCCCATCGGAGCCACGAGTCGCAGGAGTTGGGGCCACGGCGTCAATCCAACCCTCAATAGGCGTGAACGGCGATCACGTGCACCACGGCACTGATGACCAGCAGGTAGACGAAGGGCAGGTGCGCCAGGTGCCAGAGCGCGAACAGACGCTGATAGGCGGTGTACTGCGCGACGCGCACGACGGCATCCAGGTAGCGATCGATCAGCTTGCGCGCACGGCGCTCTCGCTGGTGCACCTCGTCGTCGCTCCACTTCAAGCCGATGGCCAGATGACGCAGCCGCAGCCGCACCTCGGCGACGCAGTGGCGGTACGCGATCCACTGCTGCAGCGGCAGCCACGCGACCTGGCGCAGATGCGTCATCCAATCGGGCTCGGCATGCAGTTCGCGCTCCTCGAAGGCCAGCAGGCGCGCCTCGACCAGCGGGGCGAAGTGCAGGCGGGAGCGTGCGTCGCTCTCGACCAGGCCGGCGCGTTCGCGCAGTTCGGTCAGCGACATCCTTTCGCCGTTCAGGCCTCGATTGATACGCGTGAAGATGAAACGGCCGATGACCCCGCTGGCCACCACGATGCCCATGCTGTAGAGCGCCACACCGGCGTTCAGCGAGCCGATCTGGAAAGACGAGTGCACGAGGATCAGCCAGGGTCCTGCAATGCCGAGGAACAGGTGGACCCAGAACCACCACTTGACCTTGCCCAGGCCCTGCATGAAGCGCACGTACTTGCGCAGCGGGTAGCTGAACAACGTCAGCATCATCGAGCCCCCGGCCACCGCGATCCAGTAGCTCAGATCGTCGCTGGGCTTGAACAGCTTCATTTGGGCGATCTGCCAAGCCGCGCGCCACGAGCAGGGCCAACATCGCATACAGCAGGAGGTCGCCCCGCCCCGGATGATCGGCGCGCTGCTGCGTCGGCTGTGGCGCGGCGGCCGGTGTTGCGGCCTTCACTTCTTGTGACGACGGAGGACGCGACCGGTGATCCGTCGAGGGTCTCGTGCCTGCCGCGGCAGGCGCGGGCGCAGGTCGCGCCGTTGGCGTGTGGGCCGGGGCGATGTCGAGCGTGTCAGAGGTCAGCATGTCTGCGTTCGCGGCTGCGAAGCCCGCTCTTGCTTTCTGTGGTGCGGCTGGCGTTGTAAGCAAGCTGCCTTAGTCCTACCTGAAGGACGCGCAGATTTGTCGGATGGACGGGGATTTCTCACGCTTGCGCAACAGGTGTCAAAGAGTGACGCGTTGGCAAGCGTCGACCCGGCTGGGGGTGAATGACGCTGCATGCTATGAGACATGTGTTAATTGCACATGTCAATTCTGACCGCTGTGGCGGCCGCCCCGTTGCAACTTGTGTCGCAGCGGGGAGCGCTTCGAAAGGCGCTGGCGGTTCCTAGCGCTCGACGTGGATCTCGCTGGCTTCGACGTACGTGCCGTCAGCCGACAACACCCCGTGGACCTCGACCTGGCGCCCGACGACGATGTCGGCGGCCGTGCTGCTGTCGAATTGGGTTGCTGCGCTCCACACGACGCGCACGCCTCGCACCACGAATTGCTGGGCCGCCACATCGGCCGCTTCGATGCTGCCGTGCAGTTCGACCTCGCCGGCGGCGTCGTCATCCTCGATCTCGACGCGTTCGGCCACCAGCACGCCGGCGCGCGCGCTGCCCTTGACCTCGACCTTGGCGCCGAGCACCAGGGCCGCCGTGCCATCCGGGAAGGCAGCATTGCTGGCGTCGACCATGAAGCCGTTGACCTCGAAGCGTGCCGTCGACGTCAATGCCGTGATGCGCCCCTCGATTTCGACGCGCTCGCGATCGGCGAGCATCGTGACGCTGCGCTCCAACGCAGTGGCGCGCCAGATGCCCGCGGAGGCGGTGTTCGACAGCGTGATGCGCAGCGCGTTGCCGGCAGCCAGATCGCGCGCCGGATCGGCGGGTGCGACGGCGCTCCAGTCGATCACCGCCGCGCCGATCGTCAGCGTTCGGGCTGCCAGCGACAGGCTGCCGACCACGCCGCGCAGCTTGAAGCCTGCGCCTGCCACGCGCCGGTCGATGCGGCTGGCCACATAGCGGTTGGCCGCGCGGTCCAGCCCCGCATACACCTCGACCACTTCGCCTACCGAGAGCGCCGCCAATCCGCTGGCGAGCGTGTCGTCGAACGCCGTCGAAGCGACGACCATGACGCGCTGGCCGAGCACGGTCAGCTCGCTTCCGGTGAGGTTGATGGCCTCGACCGGGCCGGCGATCTCGCTGCGCAGCCTCACGCTCGACGCCACGGCCGACGGCAGGTTGGTGGCTGACGACGTGATTGCCGATGCCATCACTTCGGCTTGCATGCCCAGACGCAGGCCCGAACGGGCCACGACCGTGCCGTCGTCGCCTTCGATGTCGGCATTCGATTCGTCGTAGCGCACGCCGCCGACGATGATCGAGCCGAAACCGCTGATCGGTCCGTAGGCCAGAGTCGGCGCCGAGCCGGTGCCGGTGCCGCCGCTGTCGACACCGCCGCAGCCGCCCAGCAGGGCGAGCGCGGCCAGCACCAAGTCACGTCGGCGAAAGCCCTCGACGGGCGGCAGTCTTTTCATTTCATTTCCCCTTGTCCTTGTCGCCGCCGATGCGTTCTTCGTAGGCATATAGGCCGACGCGCAAACGCCGATCGGCCCGTTGTGGCTTGCGGCCGGCGCTGGCGGCCTGTCGGTCGGCCTCGACCAGCGCTTCGAGCTCCGGCACGAGCGCCGCCATCAGTGCGCGCCACTGCGCGTTGATCAACTTCTTGGCGATGTCGATCGAGGCGTCGCTCAGTTCGTCGGCAAAGACCGCCTGCTCAAAGTGACGCCGCTCGTCTTGCAGCACGTTGGCGACGCTGGCGGCCAAGTGGTCGCCGACGTTGTGGCCGAGAAAGGCGAGCATGCGTGCCTCGTCGTCACGCGGCACAAAAGCCTCTTGTTGCAGGTGCACCAGGTCGGTTTCACTGTCGTGCCGCACCAGGCCCAGGCGGCACAGCTCCTCGAGCAGCGTGCGCGAGTGCATGTCTCGCGTGATCGATTGGGCCAGCGCGTCGAAGCTCGGTGCTGGACCCTGGCGAGGGAGCGGCTTGGGTCGACCGCGCCGATCGCGCAGCTTGGCGTTGCCGAGCCAAGCCGTGAAGATCTGCGTTGCAGCCGATGGCTTTTGGGCGGTGGTCAATGGCACTTCTTCGAACAGGCGGGTCACCTCGCGCCGGGTCAGGCCCGTCGCCGCGGCGACGCGGCTGACCGTCGATCGGCCCGAGGCGCTGTTGGCGCGCCGCGCCGCCAAAACATAGGCGCGACGCAGCAACTCCTGCGAGGTCGTGAAAGGCAATCCCTTCGCCACCGCCAGGCGGGCCGCCGGTTCGAGTACCCGCGCCAAAGCCTCCAGCAGAGCGTCGTCGGTTGCAGTATCGGGACGGGGAGTGGCCAAGTTGTCCTCGCAATGCAAGCGAAGATTCTATCTGTGCAATTAACCCATGTCACGGCGCTGCTTGTTGCGTCTGCTGGCCGGGAACGCCTGCCAGGCAGGCTTTTCCGTGGAACGCAGCCAGCGGCGTAAGCCGCGCGATGCCGTCGGCGTAATTTCGCATTGACATATTGGTGTGTAAGGTAGAAATTACACACAGCCGGTGCCGGGTGGCGCCAGCTCTAGGTACCCGCGTGCGGGTTGCGCACGATTTGAACTCCCCATGAGGAGGGCACATGGCAGACAGAACATCAGACCCCAACAAGGTGTGGCCCACCGGATTGACCGAAGCAGAGTCGGAAGAGATCCACCGCCACTTGATCCAAGGCACACAGATCTTCGGCTTCATCGCCGTGCTCGCGCATCTGTTTGCCTACATCTATTCACCGTGGCTGAAGTAGGCACGGAGGGCACAACATGATCTACGGAAAAATCTGGTGCGTGGTCAAGCCGTCGGTCGGCATCCCGCTGTTCCTCAGTGCGGTGGCGATCAGCTCGTTCGCCGTGCACCTGACGCTGCTCAACACAGCGCCATGGCTGAAGAACTACTACGTCGGCGGCACGGGCAAGTCGGCAGCGCTCGAGGCGCCGGCCACGACCGCGGCGGCGCCACCCACGACGCTCGTCGCGGCGGCGCCGAAGCAATAGCCATCAGCGCGGCGCAGGCCGGTTTGCGCGCGCATCGGAAGGCCTCGCTTCCGGTTCGTGCGTGAGCTTGTCCGTGCCCGCCACGGGGCACGCCTTGAGCACCCAACCACGCAGTCCCGCACGCGGTGTCACGCGCAGCCTGGTGGCGCGCTGGGCGCAGCTCGGGCCGCGCTTCCTGCCGTTCGCCGATGCGGCAACGCCGGACTTGCCGCTGTCGCGCTTGCTGCGCCTGTCGCTGTTCCAGGTCTCGGTGGGCATGGCGCTGGTGCTGCTCGTCGGCACGCTCAACCGCGTCATGATCGTCGAGCTGAACGTGCCCGCATCGCTGGTGGCGGTGATGGTGGCGCTGCCGGTTCTCTATGCACCGTTGCGGGCGCTGATCGGTTTTCGCTCGGACACGCATCGCAGCGCCCTCGGCTGGCGGCGCGTGCCGTTCATCTGGATGGGCACGCTGATCCAGTTCGGGGGTTTCGCGGTGATGCCGTTTGCGTTGCTGGTCTTGTCCGGTGGCGGGCAGGCGCAGCAATGGCCGGCGTGGATCGGCCAGCTCGGCGCCGGCTTCACTTTTCTGTTGGTCGGCGCCGGCCTGCACACCACGCAGACTGCGGGCCTGGCGTTGGCCACGGACCTGGCGAGCGAAGAGTCGCAGCCGCGTGTCGTCGGCCTGATGTACGTGATGTTGCTGGCCGGAATGATGGCCAGCGCTTTCATTTTCGGTGCGCTGCTGCACGACTTCAGCCCCGGCCGCCTGGTGCAGGTGCTGCAAGGCGCGGCGCTGGCGACGATGGTGCTCAACACGATAGCGTTGTGGAAGCAGGAGACGCGCCTCCCGCAGCGTGCGCCCGCCAGCTGCGCAGCCGCGACCTGATTTCTCACGGGCCTGGTGCGGCTACATCGCCGGTGATGGCACGCGGCGCCGCCTCATCGCCATTGCCTTGGGCGCCTTGGCCTTCGGCATGCAGGACGTGCTGCTCGAACCCTTCGGCGGCCAGGTGCTCGGCATGGGGGTCGGGGCGACGACCTGGCTCACCGCGACGCTTGCCGCCGGTACGCTCGCCGGGTTCTGCATCGCCTCGGCGGTACTGTCACGCGCCTGCGATCCGGCACGCATGGCCTTGATCGGCGCTGCGATCGGCGTGCCGGCATTCGGCACGGTGATCGCCACCACGGTCATGCCGTCGGTGACGTTGTTTGCCATCGGTGTCTTCTTCATCGGCCTCGGTGCCGGCCTGTTCGGCCACGGCACGCTGACGCTGACGATGAACCGTGCGCCAAAGGAGCAAGTGGGCCTGGCACTCGGCGCGTGGGGCGCAGTCCAGGCCACTGCGGCGGGGGCTGGCGTAGCGCTGGGCGGCCTCGGCCGCGATGCGGTGCAGTCCTTGGCATCTCGCGGCGTGTTCGGGGAGGCTCTGGCCACACCGGCCACCGGCTATGCTTTTGTCTATGGCCTCGAGATCGTGCTGCTGCTGGCCACTATCGTTGCGATGACAGCGTTGTTGCGCAGTGATGCGCGGTCTTCAACCGCACCTGATATTCACACCCACCGGCACCAATGGAGTTCGCCTTGAAGGTTCACCACATCATCTTCATCATCTGGACCATCGTCTTCGTGTTCTGGCTGGTTCGCCAGTTCGCGGCTTACAACAAGGGCAAGGTCCGCAAGAACGTGCGCTAGCAGGCGCCTACCGGCGCGCCACGGTCGTCAGCCAATCGAGCAGCCCGCTGATCAACAGCGAGCTCATCGCGGCGCCGTTGACAGCGGCCACGACACCGATGAATGGCCCACCCAACTGCTGGCCGAACCCGTAGCTGTACCAGGCGACGACGAGCGTGGCGGCCAGGTTCAGCGCCACGCCGAACGAGCGCAGCGTGTGCAGGTTGTTGTCGTGAACGATCATGTCGAACTCCTGTCTCGCTTTGCGTCTTCGCGCTTCTTGCGCTCGCGCGCCAGATCACGCAGCTGCCACCAGCCGAAAGCCAACACGCCGCCGAAGACAAGCACGACTTCGATGACGATCACGGGCAGGTCACTCATGCCGTGGCTGTCCCCCGCAAGCGCTGGCCCTGGCGCTCGAACAGATCGATCACGCGCAGCGTGCGCTGGTAGAACGTGCGCGCCGGCAGCTCGCCGCTGACGGCGGCTTCGACGAGGAAGCTCACTGCGGGCAGGGGTTCGCTCGCTGCGCCGGCCGCGATCGGGTGCCCGGGCGAGCGCAGCACCGCGCCGCAGGCGCGCATCAACAACACGAGCTTGCGGCCACCGCCGACGACCGTGCGGCGATGCACCGAGTCGAGCCCCGAAGCTTCGAGTGCGTGGCCGATCTCGGCATAGACCAGGCGCGCCGCCTGGATCGCCGGGCGGCAATCGCGCGGCAGGCCGCCGACGCCGCACTCGCCGCGTGCGTAGAGCCGATCGGCCTCGGCAAGCAGGCGCGAGATCACGCTGGCCAGGCGTTGATCGAACTGCGGCGCAGCCAGCCAGGCCTCGGGGTCGAGCCCGGCCTCGCGCATCCACGCCAGCGGCAGGTACAGACGGCCGTTGCGCGCGTCCTCGCCCACGTCGCGCGCGATGTTGGTCAACTGCATCGCCACGCCGAGCTCGCAGGCCCGGGCCAGCGATTGCCTGTCACGCGACTCCATCACCAGCGCCATCATCGCGCCGACCGTGCCGGCCACGCGGGCGGCGTAGTCGTGCAGATCGGCGATGGTTTCGTAGCGGCGGCCCTGGGCGTCCCAGGCAAAACCTTCGAGCAGCGCGTCGATCAGCACGCGCGGCAGGCGCGCGTCGCTGACGACGGCGGCCAGCGCGCGGTCGGCCACCTGCGCGCGGGGCGTGCCGGCGTAGACCGCGTCGAGCCGCGCCTGCAGATCGGCCAGCGCGCGGCCGGGCTCGGCGCTGTTGTCGATGGCATCGTCGGCGACACGGCAGAACGCGTAGAGCGCGGTCGCGGGCAGGCGCACGCGCTGCGGCAGGGCGAGTGACGACAGGTAGAACGACTTCGAGCCGTCGCGCATCAGCGCTTTGCATGCCTGGACATCGACAGGATTCATGTGCGTGCTCGTGCGAACGAAGACAGCGGCGGCAACACCGACTCCAGCGCCTTGGCCGACATCAGCACGCCGGGGATGCCGGCGCCCGGATGCGTGCCCGCGCCGACCATGAACAAACCCGGCACGTCTTCGCTGCGGTTGTGCGGCCGGAACCACGCGCTTTGCAGCAGCAGGGGCTCCAAGCCAAACGCCGCGCCTTTGTACGACAGCAGGCGGTCCTGAAAGTCCAGCGGTGTCATCACGCGCGACACCGTGATGTGCTTGCCCAGGCCCGGCAGCAGCGTGCTTTCCAGGCGGCGCTCGATGGCCTGGCGGTAGGACGCGGCTTGCGTGCGCCAATCGGTGCCGCTGTCCAAGTGCGGCACGGGGGACAGCGCATAGAACGCATCGCAGCCGGGCGGCGCCATCGACGAGTCGCTCGCCGTCGGCCGGTGCAGGTAGAGGCTGAAGTCATCCGCCAGGTGGTGGCGCTTGAAGATGTCCTTGAGCAGGCCTTCATAGCGCGGGCCGAGCACCATCGTGTGGTGCGGCACGTCGTGGTACTGGCGGTTGGTGCCGAAGTACCAGACGAACAGGCTCATCGAGTAGCGCGCGCGGTCGAGCTTGCGATCGCTCCAGACCTTGCGGTGCTCGGGCGCGACGAGGTTGCGGTAGGTCCACGCGGTGTCGGCGTTGCTGACGACGATGTCGGCGGGCAGGCGCTCGCCGTCGGCCAACTCGACGCCGCTGGCGCGGCCGTTCGTCGTGACGATGCGCTGCACCTGCGTGTTGCAACGCACGCTCACACCAAGTTGCGCCAGCAGCTTGACCAGGCCGGTGACCAATGCACCGGTGCCACCCATCGCCCAGTGCACGCCGAAGCGGCGCTCGAGCATGTTGATCAGGCTGTAGGTGCAGGTCACAGCCGACGGGTTGCCACCGATCAGCAGCGGATGGAAGGAGAAGACGATGCGCAGCTTCGGGTCGCGGAAGTGGCTGTTGACCATGCCACGGATCGAGCGCCATGAGCGCATGCGCACGAGCGCCGGCACGGCAGCGACGAGATCGCGCACCGAATCGAAGGCCGTCGCGCCGAGTTCTTCGAAGCCGATGCGGTAGCAGCGCTCGGCCTCGGCCATGAAGCCCTCGTAGCCCGGCAGGTCGGCGGGGCAAAAACGCGCCACTTCGGCGCGCATGTGATCGGGGTCGCCGTTGTAGTCGAACCAGGTGCCGTCGTCGAAGCGGATGCGGTAGAACGGATCGAGCGGCTTCAAGGTCACGTCGTCGGCCAGCTTGCGGCCGGCCAGCGCCCACAGCTCTTCGAACAGCTGCGGCACCGTGACGATGGTCGGACCGGCGTCGAAGGTGTAGCCGGCTTCACGGTGCACATAGGCGCGTCCGCCGGGAGCGTCGAGTTTCTCCAGGACCTGCACACGCCAGCCCTTGCAGGCCAGGCGCACCGCAGCCGCCAAACCGCCGAAGCCGGCGCCGATGACGATCGCGGTCGGCGCACCATCGCGCGCCAACAAGAGTTCAGGACTGTCAGGTTTCATGGAGTGGGCGCTGCGGTTCGCATGGCCCAGCGCCACAACAACGTGGGTGGCAGCGGGGTGACCAGCAAGACATGTTCGATCAGTGCCAGTACGAGCATCGAGGCCACGAGCAGCAGGCCGGTGCGTGCGGTGCCGCTGGCATCGATGGCCGACGTGATCATCGCTACGGCAACGACGGTGCCGGCAAGTACCGACAGCGGCAGCAGCGCATTGATCTTGCGGCGGCGGAAGTAGCTGGCCAGGTACAGCAGGTGCGGCGGCAGGAACTCTTCGCCGCGGTTGCGAACGCCGAGGAAGAGGTTGAACTTGGCCGACAGGCGCATCACCCACAGCAGCGCGAAGGTCCACGTGGCGACCTGGTTGGCGCCGCCCCAGGTCAGCGCCGCGATGGCGATGCCCATGCTGATGAGGGCCAGCTCATGCCAGAGGATCACCTGCACCGCTTCGCTGAAGCGCGTCGGGCCGTGCAGTGGCTCGCTGCACGCGTCCTTGCGCGGGCCGGTGAGCCAGCCGGTGAGAAAAGCCAGCTCGTGCCAGCCCCAGACCAGCACCGCGCAGCTGAAGGCCGCATAGGCTCCCGCCACGCTGGTGTTGTGTGCGCTCCTGGCGATGCAGACCAGCGAGCCGAGCGCGATGGCCGTCGAGATGGCCAGACTCCAGCGGAAGGTGCTGCGCGGCATGCCGTCGAGCAGCATGACGACGCCGGTGCCGAGCCACCAGATGGCGATGGCGAACAGCGGGGGCAGCGCGTAGTCCATGAGCACCTTGACGGCCGTGCTACCAGGCCGGCGCCATGCGCATCTGCACCGGCAGATCATGCCGATGCACGGGGTGAAGGTAGAGCTTGGCGAACGTCGTCACGCCGACCAGCGCCCAGCCGGCGCGCTTGGCGAGGCCCATCACACCGCCCTGCGCCTTGGCGCGCGTGATGCCGTCGCTGGCTTCGAGCAGGCGGCGCAGGCCGGCGCGGAATTTCTCGTTGTTGGTGTCCAAGGAAATCGGGAAGACCTGCTTGCTGATTTCGGTCGTGATGTCGAACACCGTGTAGTCGTACTGATCGGGGTCGATTCCCATCGCCACGTGCAACATCGGCCGCGTGTGGTCGCGCACGAACATCGTCGCGTACACGGCCAGCAGGAAGAAGCGCACCCACAGGAGGTTGGCGCCACGCAGCAGGTGCGGCTGGGCGCGCATCATCAGCGCGAACGATTCACCGTGGCGGAACTCGTCGTTGCACCAACGCTCGAACCATTTGAAGATCGGATGGAAGCGCTTCTCGGGATGGCGCTCGAGCTGGCGGAAGATCGCGATGTAGCGCGCGTAGCCGATCTTCTCGGACAGATAGGTCGCGTAGAAGATGTACTTGGGCTTGAAGTAGGTGTACTTCTTGGTCGCCTTCAGGTTGGCCAGGTCGACGCCCAAGCCGTAGTCGCGCAGCGAGGCGTTGATGAAGTTGGCGTGCCGCGATTCGTCGCGCGTCAGGTAGGTCATCAACTGCTTGATGTCCGGGTTGTCAACGTTCTTGCGGATCTCGTTGTAGAGCACGCAGCCCGAGTACTCGCTGGTGATCGAGCTGACGAGGAAGTCGAGGAACTCCTGCTGCAGCTCGGGCGTGAGCTGCTTGATCTCGTCCTTGAACGTGGCGTCGCGCTGGAAGTGATCGTGGTTGTTGTCGCCCTCGTACTCGGCGAGCATGGCATCCCATTCCTTGCGCACCGGGTTCATGTCGAGGCGGTTCATGGCCGCGAAGTCGGTGGTGTAGAAGCGCGGGCTGATCAGCGTTTCGCTTTTCGCGGCGCGCATCACGTCGTCGCGTGTTTCGATGGCTTGGGCAGTCATGGCTTTACTCCTTGGGAGCGCGGGGCAACCAGCGCGCGAAGACCGCGGCATTGGTCGGGCCGAAAGATTCGAGATCGATGCGCGAGCCGGTGGCTGGGTCGGTGAGCGTCAGGCGGCCGTCGGCGCGGGCAATCAACTGCAGCGCAGCACTGCTGACCAGGCCGCGCTGCCGGCGTTCGCGCACGACGGCGCGCAGTGTGCCGCGCAGGAAACCCAGTTCGCCGTGCACGGTGTCGATCGTCGCGCCGCTGGCGGCATCGACGATGGCGATGCCGCCGTCAGGTCGGTCTTGGAAATGCAGCGCGCGTTGCGCAATCGCTTGCGCGTCCTGCTGGCGGGCGTCGAAACCCGACCAGCGCACCGCAGCGACGCCGGCGAAGGTCAGGGCCACCACCGCGCCGGCCACGATCAACGCCAGGCGCGGAATGACGGCGGGCGTGGCGGCGGCTTGCATCGTGGTCTCTCTCACTGCGCGACGAGGGTCGGGCGCACGCCGTTCGCCTGAGACGCCGGCTGCTGCCGCGCTGCAGGTGGCGCGGCAGGCCTGGATGCAGCAGGTTCGCCGTTGACTTGGCTCCACGCGCTGGCCAGCATCGCCGCCACGGCCTGCGCATCCGGCAAGGCGCGCAGCATCGGCTGCGTGTGCGCGAAGCGCCACGGCCGCACATGCGGCCACAGGTGCAGCCAGGCGATGCGCGTGTCGGGCTCGAGCGTCAGCGCAATGTCCTGGCAGCCGCCACCAGCCTTGTGCAGGTCGGCGCTCTCGATGCGCGACAGCGGCAGGTTGTAGGTGACGGTGAGCACGATGCCGATGCGCATGACGATGCGCTTGTCGGTCAGCGTGTAGGCGGTGCTGCGGGCGCTCCACCAACCCATCACGAGCAGCAGCCCGAGGCCGAGCGCGAAGAAGGGCACCAGCCAGGTCAGTGATCCGAACGCGGCAGTAACGCTTTGCGTGTCGGACAGCGTGCTCGCAAAGCGCCAGGCCAGCATCAGCGCGAAGTAGACCGCGACCTTGTTGACGTGGAAGACGCGGCGCGCGAGCACCATCCAGTCCGGTGCACCTTGCCAGAGGATGCGTTCACCGTTGGGCAGTTTTTCGGGCAAGCCGTACTGGGCTTCGAATTCGTGTTCACGTGAGATGACGACCCCTCGGCCGGCGGGACCACCGGCCGATCCCCCGAGGGGAGGCGGGCCTTCTTGAGAGCGGCCCGGCGCGCGGCCCGCAGTGTGTGGCTTCATGGCTCGTCTCCTAAACCATCGGCTCGGCTCGGCCCGGATCGGCGTAGAGCGTGCCGGCGCCGTAGTACGCGGTGATGCGCTCTTCTTCGAGCAGCGTCACGCGGTCGGTGGCGCGCGTGGCGGGCACGCCGGCAAACTGCTCTGCATACAGCGCGTGGACTGTGACGCCGTTGCGAGCGACGCTGGCAAAGGGCATCGGCACCAGCACGCGCCGCAGGCCCGCGGATGGCGTCGAGACTTCGGCTTCGAGGTAGCGGAAGTTCATCTCGCCACGGTCGATCCAGAGGTCGCGGATCGTGCCGGCCTGGTCGCCCTTGGCGTCGAACAGTGGCAGACCACGCGGGTCGGTGTCGTGTTGGCTGACGCCGAACTCGGGTGCCATCGACAGCGGCACGATCTTCGGCTCGCCGTGGTGGTCGAGGTCGGCGTGGTCAGGGCGCAAGGCCGACCACGAGCCCGGCCCGACGCCGGCGGTCAGCGGATCACCCACTGGCTCGATCGGCGACCCCGCGGCCCGGTAGGTGCGTTCGGCGTTGAGCGGCTGAGCGGGTTCCTCTTCACGCGGGATCTGGATCTCCTGGCCGTTGTCGAGCAGGTAGGTCTTGGGTGCGGGCGCGCGCGGCCAGCCTTCGATCGGCGACGGGCCGTCGTGGTCCATCGGGTAGCCCTCGCGATGGCCCTCGCGGATCAGGTAATAGATGAGGCCGAAGAAGAAGATCCAGAACAGGTACAGCACGATCTGTGCGACGTCGATGGTCGAGGTGATGGCTCCGGTGCCCATGGTTGGCTCCTTTGTGTTTAGCCAGGAAGTTCGGCGAGGCCGAAACGGGGTGAAGACGTTGTCTGCCGGGTGGCTGATCCGCGGCGCACGAGCGGCCCGAGTGCGATCAGCGTGGCAAACAACAGGAAGAGTTCGAGGTGATAGACGGCGGCATAACCGGTGGCCGGGGACTGCAGGGCTTCGCCGAGCCAGCCCGCTGCGGCGGCGTGAGAGACCACATCGCGCAGGGCGCCACCAAGGGCAATGGCGACGCCGGCGCAGGTGGCTTGCACGGCACCCCAGGCACCGAGCACGAGTCCATTCATGCCGTGGCCTTCGAGGCCCATCGCGGCGCTCAGCGTGCCGACGGCGAAGAAGCCGCCGCCGAGTCCGATCAATGAAGCGCCGATGCGGAACAGGTTCGGCGCATCGACCGGCTCTGCAAAGATCACGGCCGAAAAGCCTGCCAGGCCGAACAGCACGCCGACTGCGGCCACACGTTGCGGGTCGCCGCCGCGTGCCAGCGTGCGCGCCGCGAGCGCGAAGGCGAGCAGCGCGCCGCCGGCCATCAGCGCAGTGAGCTGAGTTGTCGCGCCGACGCCGAGCTTCATGATCTCGCCGCCATAGGGCTCGAGGATCACGTCCTGCATGTTGAAGGCTGCGGTGCCGAGGCCGACGGCGACGAGGAAGCGCTTGACCTGGGGCTGCGAGGCAAAGCGCTGCCAGTGCATGGCAAAACTCTCTTTGGCCGGCGCTGTCTTGGCGCGCAGGCTGTTGCGCGGTTCCTGCTTCCACATGGCGATGGCATTGAGCAGCACGCTCGCCACCGCCGTGCCTTGCACCACTTGCACGAGGCGCGTGTGCGAGTAGTCGGCAAGCAGCACACCGAAGGCGAGGCTCGCGCCGACCATGCCGACGAGCAGCATCACGTACAACAGTGCGACGACGCGTGGGCGCGCCGCTTCGGGTGCCAGGTCGGTGGCAAGTGCCAGGCCCGCGGTCTGCGTCGTTTGCAAGCCGGCGCCGGCCAGCACGAAGGCCAGCGCGGCGGCGGCGTGACCGGCCCACAGCTGTACCGGGTTCTCGCCGCTGAGCAGGATCAACGCAAACGGCATGATCGCCAGGCCGCCGAACATCGCCAGCGTGCCGAACCAGACAAAGGGCACGCGCTTCCAGCCGAGAAAACTGCGGTGCTGATCGGACTTGAAACCGATCAGCGCGCGGAACGGTGCCGCCACCAGAGGCAGCGCCACCATCAGTGCCACCAGCCAGGCGCCGACACCGAGCTCGACGATCATCACGCGGTTCAAGGTGCCGACCATCAGCGCCGTGGCCATGCCGACCGAGACTTGGAACAGCGCCAGCCGCAGCAGGCGCGACAGCGGCAGATCGGCCGACGCCGCATCGGCAAACGGCAGCCAGCGCTCGGGGATGCGCTTCCAGTCGAGACTGGGCATCAGGCCGCGGCGCGTGATGATGAAGCTCACTCTGACGACCCCTCGTCCCGCGGGTACGCTGTCCGGTCCCCCAAGGGGACGCCGGCCGGCTTGGGAGCGGCCCGGCGCTCGGCCCGCGTCAACTCCAACGCCTGCGACGTGTAGAAGCCGCTCGAGATGCGCAGCGTGCGCGCAGGTGCAAAACCTTGCAGGCGCGGTTCGGCGGCGATCTGGCGATACAGAGACTTTTCTGCGACGGGCTCGATCCACGGCGCGCGGTCGCTGCGCGGGAACAGGCGGCCGACGGCGCGAAAGGCCATCAGCGCGGGATTGCTCGGCGCGTAGGTGAAGAGCACGGCGCGCCGCGTGCGCTCGGCCAGGCCGGCGAGCACGCGCACCGCGTCGGCGGTTTCGTAGTGGATCAGCGAGTCCATGCCGACGACATAGTCGAACTCGCCGAGCGCGGCGTCGAGCATGTCGCCGGAGCGGAAGTCGATCGAGCCGGGCAAATCAGTCGGCAGGCGCTCGCGCGCGAGGCCGACCAGCGTCGGCGACAGGTCGATCGCCAGCACATTGGCGCCCCGCCGCGCCGCTTCGACGGCCAGTGCGCCCGTGCCACAACCGGCATCGAGGATGCGCACGCCGTGCAGGTCAGCTGGCAACCAGCCGAGCAGCGTCTCGCGCATGCGGTCACGGCCGGCGCGCACGCTGCTGCGGATGCGGCCCAGTGGCGCGTCGGAGGTCAGGCGCGCCCAGGCTTGCACCGCAGTGCGATCGAAATAGGCTTCGATCTTGCCGCGGCGGTCTTGGTAGGTCAGCAGAGCCATCGTCGTGCCTCAATCGAAGCCGAGCAGGTCGAAGATGTCGCGGTCCTTCATCGGCACCGCATTCAACGGCTCGCTGCCGAGCCACAGCGCGGCGGCCAGGCGCATGTACTCCTTCTGCACCGCTTCGAGTTCGGGCGACGGCTCCATCTCGAACAGCGTCGACTTTTTCAAGCGGCTGCGGCGGATCACGTCGAGGTCGGGAAAGTGCGCCGCGAGCTTGAGGCCGATCTTGTTGTTGTACTTGTCGATCTGGTCGGTGTCCTTGCTGCGGTTGGCGATCACGCCACCGAGGCGCACGTTGTAGTTCTTCGCCTTGGCGCCGATGGCCTGCACGATGCGGTTCATCGCGAAGATCGAATCGAAGTCGTTGGCGGTGACGATCAGTGCACGGTCGGCGTGCTGCAAGGGCGCGGCGAAACCGCCGCAGACCACATCGCCGAGCACGTCGAAGATCACCACGTCGGTGTCTTCGAGCAGGTGGTGTTCCTTGAGCAGCTTGACCGTCTGGCCGACGACGTAGCCGCCGCAGCCGGTGCCGGCCGGCGGGCCGCCGGCCTCGACGCACATGACGCCGTTGTAGCCGGGGAAGACGAAGTCTTCGACGCGCAGTTCTTCCGGGTGGAAGTCGACCGATTCCAGCACGTCGATCACGGTCGGCAGCATCTTCTTCGTCAGCGTGAAGGTGCTGTCGTGCTTCGGGTCGCAGCCGATCTGCAAGACGCGCTTGCCCATCTTCGAGAAGGCGGCCGACAGGTTTGACGAGGTGGTGCTCTTGCCGATGCCGCCCTTGCCGTAGATCGCAAACACCTTGGCAGTGCCGATCTTGACGTTCGGGTCGAGCTGCACCTGCACGCTGCCTTCGCCATCGAGCTTGGGGTTCGAAGGACGCGGGCCGCGACGGATCTCGTCGGGAGAAATAGTGGCTTGTTCCATCACGCTACTGCCTTGTCTGTGAATACGCCTTCGAGCCGGTCTTCGAGTTCTTCGCCGGCGCTTTGCAGCGCGGCCAAGGTTTGTGCGTCGGGCTGCCAGTACTGGCGCGACGACGCTTCGAGCAAACGATTTGCCACACGCGCGGATGCGGTCGGGTTCAGCTTCGCCAGGCGCTCGCGCATGGCCGGGTCCAACATGAACGTCTCTGTCAGTTGCTGATAGACCCAGGGCTGCACCTGGCCGGTGGTGGCCGACCAGCCCATCGTGTTGGTGATGTGCGTTTCGATCTGGCGCACCCCTTCGTAGCCGTGTTCGAGCATCGCCTCGTACGACTTTGGATTGAGCACGCGCGTGCGCGCTTCGAGCGCCACCTGCTCGCGCAGCGAGCGCACGGCGCCGTCACCCTGCGTCTGGTCGCCGATGTAGACCGGCGGTGTGGCGCCACCCTTGGCGACCTTGACCGCCTGCGTGATGCCGCCGAGCGTGTCGAAGTAGTTGTCCACCGTGGTCACGCCGAGTTCGACCGAGTCGAGGTTCTGGTAGGTCAGTTGCACGTTGGCGAGCACGCTCTGCAACAGTGCGGTCTGCTGCACCGCGCGGCCGCCGCGGCCGTAGGCGAAGCCCTTGCGCCGGGTGTAGGTCTCGGCCAGCTCGCCCTCGTCGGTCCACTGGCTGCTTTCGACCAGGTTGTTGACGTTGGAGCCGTACGCGCCTTCGGCATTGCCGTAAACGCGCAGCGCCGCGATCTCGAGCGTGCAGCCATGCTCCTGCTGGTAGGCCAGTGCGTGCTTGCGAATCCAGTTTTGTTCGAGCGGCTCTTCGGCCGACGCGGCGAGGAACGCGGCTTCGGCGAGCAGCTTGATCTGCAGCGGCATCAGGTCGCGGAAGATGCCCGAGAGCGTGATCACGACATCGACCCGCGGCCGGCCGAGTTCGGCCAGCGGGATCAGCGTCGCCCCCGCAATGCGGCCGTAGCTGTCGAAGCGCGGCAGCGCGCCCATCAGGGCCAGCGCTTGGGCGATCGGCGCACCTTCGTTCTTCAGGTTGTCGCTGCCCCAGAGCACCATCGCGATCGATTCGGGCAACGCGTGGCCGTCGGCGGCGTGGCGGTCGAGCAGCAACTGCGCCTGCTTGGCGCCGTCCTTGACCGCGAACGCGCTCGGGATGCGGAACGGATCGAAGCCGTGCAGGTTGCGCCCGGTCGGCAGCACGGCCGGCGTGCGCAGGATGTCGCCGCCCGGGGACGGGCGGATGTAGCGGCCGTCCAGCGCACGCAGCATCGCCGGCACTTCGTTGTCTTCGGCGAGCAGGTGGTTCGCGTCGGCCAGTTCCTGCATCAGCGCCAGCGAGTCGCTGTCTTGTGAGCCGCCGCCGATGTCGAGCGCCTGCGCGGCGCTGTGACCCGCCACCAGCGCTTCGACCGCGTTGCGTTCGAGTTGGCGGCCGTGCGAAGCCTCGGCCATCGACAACAGCATGTCGATGCGCTCGGCCGCACTCGGCGGGCGGCCGGCCACATGCAGGCCGCAAGGGATCAGCGTGTATTCGAGTTCCAGCATCTGCGCGGCCAGCGTGGCCACGCGCGCGTCGGCATCGCCTCGGGCCGATGCATCCCACACTGGCTCGGCGTCGGCGAGGTTCAAGACGACGGCCTGCGCCTGCAGCAGTGCCGCCATTTCGGCGCGCTCGGCCGCCTGTGGGTGCATGCCGCGCCAGCGGTCGATCGACGCTTTCAGGTCGTTCAGGCCCTTGTACAGGCCCGACTGCGCCACCGGCGGCGTCAGGTAGCTGATCAGCGTGGCGCCGCTGCGGCGCTTGGCGATCGCACCTTCCGACGGGTTGTTGGCGGCGTAGAGATAGATGTTCGGCAGGTCGTCGATCAGGCGGTCGGGCCAGCAGGCACCGCTCATGCCGCTCTGTTTGCCGGGCATGAATTCGAGCGCGCCGTGGGTACCGAAATGCAGCACCGCGTCGGCGGCGAAGTCTTCGCGCAGGTAGCGGTAGAAGGCCGAGAACGCATGCGTCGGCGTCAGGCCTTTTTCGAACAGCAGGCGCATCGGGTCGCCCTCGTAGCCGAACGAGGGTTGCACGCCGACCAGCACATTGCCGAACTGCTTGCCAAGCACGAACACGCCGCGGCCGTTGCTGAGCTGACGGCCCGGCGCCGGGCCCCACTGCGCTTCGATCTCCTTCAGCCAGCGCTCGCGTCTGACATGGTCGTCTGTCGCGATCAACGTGTGCACGTTGGCATCCGCGCCATAGCGCTCGGCGTTGCCTTTGAGAAGGCTCTCGCGCAGCGCATCGACGCTCTCTGGTACCTCGACGCTGTAGCCCTGCGCCTTCATGCCGGCGAGCGTGTTGAACAGCGACTCGAACACCGACAGGTAGGCGGCGGTGCCGACGTTGCCGGCGTTCGGCGGGAAATTGAAGATGACGATCGCCACCTTGCGATCGGCGCGCTGGCCGCGCCGCAACGCCACAAGCTTGCCGACGCGCGCAGCCAGCATCTGCGCGCGCTCGGGGCAGCTGTGCATGTCCTGCGCCTGCTGCTCGGCGGTGAAGGTGCAGGCGTGGTGGCAGCCGGTGCAGGTGACGCCAGGCGCGCCGGGGCGGCCGCCGAAGACGATCGGGCCGGTCGCGCCGTCGAGTTCGGGGATGGCGACCATGATCGTGCTCTCGACTGGCAGCAGGCCGCGCTCTGAAGCACCCCACTGGTCGAGCGTCTGGAACTCGACCGGGTGCGCGGCGACGTAGGGCACGTCGAGTTGGGCGAGCACGTCTTCGGCCGCCTTGGCGTCGTTGTAGGCCGGGCCGCCGACGAGCGAGAAGCCGGTCAGCGAGACCACGGCATCGACGGTCACACGGCCGTCGTGCATGAAGTACTTGTCGATGGCCGGGCGCGCGTCGAGCCCGGCCGCGAAGGCCGGCACCACGCGCAGGCCACGCGCTTCGAGTGCAGCGATGACGCCGTCATAGTGCTTGGCGTTGTTGGACAGCAGGTACGAGCGCAACAGCAGGATGCCGACCGTGCCTTTGCACGTCTGCGTCGCGGCGGCAGCGGCAATGCAGCGACATCGCTGCCCAGCCGGCCGGCCAGGCGCGGGTGATAGACGCCGACCTCGGGGTACTCAACCGGTGCGGCGGCCTTGAACAGACCGCGCAGCACGCGGCGCGGGCCGTCGGCGCCACGGTCGACGACATGGCGCACGAGGTTGACCATGTTCTCGTCGGAGCCGCCGAGCCAGTACTGCAGCGTCAGGAAATAGGCGCGCACGTCCTGCGCCGTGCCGGGGATGAAGCGCAGCATCTGCGGGATGCGGCGCAGCATCTTCATCTGCGCGGCGCCGCCGGTGGACGCCTTGTCCTTGTTGCCGCGCAACTTCTTCAGCAGCGCCATCGGGCCGCTGGCCGGCTTGCCCATGTCGAAGTGGCCGAGGCGCGTCAGCTTGACGACTTCGCTGGCCGACATCAGGCAGATCATCGCGTCGCAGTGCTCGCGGCGCGCGCGCAGGTCCTCCAGGATCGGCAGGAAATGGTCTTCGAGGAAGAGCATGCCGGCGACGACGATGTCGGCTGCGGCGATGTCGGCCTTGCAGCGCGCCAGCGCCGCGGGGTGACCGGCGAACTCGGAGGCGGCGTGCAGCGACAGCGTGAGGCCGGGCATCTCGCGCGACAGCACCGCGCGCGCGCGCGCGGTGGCGCTCGCCAGATGGGTGTCCATCGACAGGATGACCAGCCGCAGCGGCGTGGTCTCAGCGGCTGAAGTGCGCTTTGGCGTCATACAGCGTTTCCACAGTGATCGTTGCGACACCTTTTTCGGTGGCGTAGCGCTCGGTGTTTCGTCGTGCCTTACCGCGCACGAAAAACGGAATCTTGGAGAGCTCGCGCTCGGCATCGGGAGCCCAGCTGGCGATGATCTGTTCGGCCGTGACTGCAACCGCATCCGTTCGGGCTGAGCTTGTCGAAGCCTGCGCGGGCACTTCGACGGGCTCAGTGCGAACGGCGGTGGCGGGCGTGTGGCCGTGCCCCAGATGCGACGCTGCCGCATCGCCATGGAACTCGAAGTCATCGCGGAACATGTGCAGCAGGTGCTCTTCCAGGCCCATCATCAGCGGATGCACCCAGGTGTCGAAGAGCACGTTGGCGCCTTCGAAACCCATCTGCGGTGAGTAGCGCGCAGGGAAGTCCTGCACGTGCACGGGCGCCGAGATCACGGCGCAGGGGATGCCCAGGCGCTTGGCGATGTGGCGCTCCATCTGCGTGCCGAGCACGAGTTCGGGCTGCGCTTCGGCGACCTTGGCTTCGATCTCGAGGTAGTCGTCGCTGATCAGCGGCTCGACGTTGTAGAGCTTGGCGGCCTCCCGAACCTCGCGTGCGAACTCCCGGCTGTAGGTGCCCAGGCCGACGACCGTGAAGCCGAGCTCGCGCGAGGCCACGCGGGCAGCGGCCACGGCGTGCGTGGCGTCGCCGAAGATGAAGACGCGCTTGCCGGTGAGGTAGGTCGAATCGACCGAGCGCGAGTACCAGGTGGCTCTGCCTTCGTCTATTTGTGGCGTCTCGATGCCGGCCAGCGCGCAGACTTCGGCGATGAACTCGCGCGTGGCGCCGACGCCGATCGGAATGACCTTGGTCGCCGGCTGCCCGTGTGTGCGCGTCAGCCACGTCGCCGCTGTGGTGGCGGTTTCCGGATAGAGCACGACGTTGAAGTCGGCGTCGGCCAGCCGGGCCAGATCGGCCGGCGTGGCGTCGAGCGGCGCGACGACGTTGATCTCGATGCCGAGCTGTTCGATCAGCGAACGGATCTCGCGCAGGTCATCGCGATGGCGAAAGCCGAGCGCGGTGGGGCCGAGGATGTTGCAGCGTGCCTTGTCACCGCGCACCCGCGGCGAGGGGCGCGCTGGGCACATCGTGCGCACGAGCCGGTAGAACGTTTCCGCCGCGGCCCAGTTCTCCTTGCGCTGATAAGAAGGCAGCTCGAGCGGGATCACCGGCACCGGCAAGTCAAGCGCTAGCGCCAGGCCACCGGGATCATCCTGGATCAGCTCGGCGGTGCATGACGCACCGACCAGCATCGCCTGCGGCTGGAAGCGCTCGTAGGCTTCGCGGGCCGCGGTCTTGAAGAGCTCCGCGGTATCACCGCCCAAGTCACGCGCCTGGAAGGTCGTGTACGTGACCGGCGGGCGCTGGTTGCGGCGCTCGATCATCGTGAACAGCAGATCGGCGTAGGTGTCGCCCTGCGGCGCGTGCAGCACGTAGTGCACGCCCTTCATCGCGGTGGCGATGCGCATCGCACCGACATGTGTCGGGCCTTCGTAGGTCCAGAGGGTCAACTGCATGTCAGGCCACCAGCCTGTTGCGCCGGTCGAGCGGCCGCGTGAAGAGGCCAGCGAGGTCGCTCGCCTGCTCGAAGCCGTGCACCGGCGAGAAGACGAGTTCGATCGACCACTTGGTCGTCATGCCTTCGGCTTCGAGCGGGTTCGCCAGGCCGAGGCCGCAGACGACGATGTCGGGCTTGGCGGCGCGGCAACGGTCGAGTTGGCGCTCCACGTCCTGCCCTTCACTCAACTGCGTTCCTTCGGGGAGCAGCGCGAGTTCACGGTCGAGCAGCTTGGCGTGCAGGTAGGGGCTGCCGACTTCGACCAGCACCATGCCGAGTTCGCGCGACAGGAATCGCGCGAGCGGCACTTCGAGCTGCGAGTCGGGAAAGAAGAAGATGCGCTTGCCTTGCAGTTCGAGGCGCTGCCGAGCAAGAGCGCGCGCCGCGCGTTCGCGCTTCGGGCCGACGACGTTGGCAAACTTCGTCGGCTCGCTCTGCTGACGGCCCCAGGCATTCCACGCCGCGCGCAGCCACTCGGTAGTGCCTTCGGCGCCGAGCGGGAACGGCGCGGACAGGCGCTCGGCGCCACGCGCTTCGAGCGTGCGCAGCGTGTCGGCAAGAAAGGGTTGCGCGATCAGCAGCTTCGTGTTCGGGCCGACCGGCGGCAGCTCGCTCGACTTGCGCGGCGGCAGGAAGTGCACCGGGCCGATGCCGAGTTCATCGAACAGGCGGCGGAACTGGTCTTCGACCACATCGGCCAGCGCGCCGACGATGAGCAGGTTGCGGTCGTCGGTGGATGGCAACTGCGGCACCAGCGACGCCAGGCAGGCATCCTCACCCTGCGTGAACGTGGTCTCGATGCCGCTGCCCGAGTAGTTGAGGATGCGCACCTGCGGCGAAAACGTCTGCGACAGCCGCGCCGCTGCGCGTGACAGGTCGAGCTTGATGACCTCCGACGGGCATGAGCCTACGAGGAACAGCATGCGGATGTCGGGCCGGCGCGCCAGCAGCTGGGTCACCACGCGGTCGAGTTCGGTGTTGGCGTCGGCAAGACCGGCAAGGTCGCGCTCGTCGATGATCGCCGTGGCAAATCGCGGCTCGGCAAAGATCATCACACCGGCCGCCGACTGGATCAGATGCGCGCAGGTGCGCGAGCCGACGACGAGGAAAAACGCGTCCTGGATCTTGCGGTGCAGCCAGACGATGCCAGTCAGGCCGCAGAACACCTCACGCTGGCCGCGTTGCTTGATCACGGCGGGCGCCGCGCAACCCTCGCTGCGCTCGGCCACCAAAGGAATGACCGGCGTCATGCGGCCACTCCACCAAGCCGCGCCGCGCGCAGCTTCAGCAGGAACTGCGCTGCGTTGATCACATACGTGGTGTAGGCCGCCAGCGCCAGCAGCATCTGCGCACGCGCATCGAGCCAGCCGGTCAGCATGGCGATCAGGCAGGCCGTGTGCAGCGCCAGCACCAGCATCGAAACCACGTCTTCCCAGAAGAAAGCCGGCGCAAACAGCCAGCGGCCGAAGACGACCTTCTCCCAGACGCTGCCGGTGACCATGATCAGGTAGAGCAGTGCGGTCTTGACGACGAACGACACGCTGGCCGCGAACAAGCCGTCGCCGGTCGCGAGGTAGCGCAGCACCAAGCCGACACTGACCGCGCAAGCGATGAACTGCACGGGGGCCAGCACGCCCTGCACCAGCGTCCACGGCGTTGCATCACGCCGCAGCCGCTCTTGCGCCGAATACAGCGGCACGCGTCCTGCCGGGCGAGCGGTCGACGATGGGACCTGCAGCGAAACCATAAAGCAGCGAACTCCTTGCTCTCTGGCCTGCAGACTAGAGCGCGCCGGGCAATGTGTCAATCGAGATGGACGTAAACAAGACTTGACAGATTGGCGACTGCTTTCGATCATTCATGTCGTTCGGTCCAACCCCATGCACGACAAGTGTTGTGCAAAGCGGGTTCGAAGCAAGGAAGCGCAGATGCAATGCCGGGTTGCCCTGATGTCCAAGACATTGCCGCAGTGCGGCATGACCGTGCGCATCGCGCCACGCGCGGGAAAACCCCGTCTCTGCGCCCAAGACACACCCGCCTTCGAGGAGTACAACCCATGAGCGCCGTTTTCGAGAAAGTGCAGGCCGCCCACGGGCAGCATTCATCGGACTCGCGGCGCGCGTTGAAGTACATAACGCCCGTCTCACGCTGGCAGTTCAAGCCGGCCGGGGATGAGGAACAGGAGACGCAGTTCATGTCGTCCGGTTCATCGAGGGACCACTCGCAGCAGTCCAGCCAGGAGTGCGAGCCCCTGCCTTCCGCCTGGTCCTCGGCGTCCAGCTCCGTCGGCTCGGCATGGCCAACGGCGTTGGCCGAGCGCTCGGATGCTAAGGCGCGGCTGTCCAAGCTCGCCCTGGCGCTCGAGACCGAGGTCATCCCACGACTGGTCGGTGCCCACGCCAAGGACGCTCTGGCCTCACGTGTCGTGGCCATGCGCCTCGAGTCACGCGAGATCGAAGGTTTCGTCGCACTGCTGCGCAACGGCACCGACGCCGAACTGGCCGCCACCGTCAGCGCCATCCACCGTCGCGGCTTCAGCGTCGAGGCGATTTTTCTCGAGCTGTTCTCACCGGCCGCGCGCCACCTCGGCGAATTGTGGGTGGCTGACCGCTGCGACTTTTCCACCGTCACGATCTGCCTGGGCCGTTTGCAGCGCCTGCTGCGCGAATGGAGCCCGGCCTTCGGCACCGAGGTCGAGCACCCTGCCAACGGGCGGCGCATCTTGCTGGCGCAGCACCCGGAAGAGCAGCACAGCTTCGGCTTGTCGATGGTGGCCGAGTTTTTCCGCCGCGCCGGCTGGGAAGTGCTCGGCGGTGTCGGCGGTGCGGTGCCCGACCCCTCGGCTCAGGTTTCGCGCGAGTGGTTCGACGCGGTTGGGTTTTCGATCGGTAGTGAAACGCGGGTAGACTGGTTGAAAGAGCGAATCGCCCAGGTGCGCAAGGTCACGCGCAACCGTTCGGTGGTCGTGCTGGTGGGAGGGCCGTTGTTTGTGCTGCAACCCGCGTGGGCCCAGTCGGTTGGGGCAGACGCGTCGGGGCACGATGGTGGTCAGGCGCCGAAGTTGGCGGAGGATCTTCTCGCAACACACCTCGTACGCCGCTGACCTGCCTTGAGCGCTGAGCTCGGTCTCGTCACAGGACACACGAGGAATCGACCGATGAATCCGGTGGCCAGCCCACGCCGCTCTGCCTGCACGCATTCCCGCCGCCGTCACCGCCGTACCGACAGCTTTTCTCAACACTGCCTGCCCCGTGCCACATGAGCCGGGGTGCAAAGACCACGCCTGATGACGCGCTGCTGTTGCCACGCGAGCTTGAGGCCACGCAAGCGCAGCGTCTGATCGACTCAGCTTGCGACATGGCGCTCGTGCTCGATGCCGAGGGCATCGTTCTCGACGTTCGCGCGCACGACCGCGAGCTGCAAAAGACTGCCAAGCGCGCCTGGGTCGGCAAGCCGTGGGCAGAGACGGTAACGATCGACTGCCACGACAAGGTGGCCGACCTGCTGGCGCGCGCGCTCTCAGACCAGACAACGGTGCCGCGCCAAGTCAACCATCCGGCAGCCGCTGGTCCGGACTTGCCGATGATCTACACCGCCGTGCGCTTGTCCGGCGCGGCGTCTGGCGTGCGCGGATCACGAGCCACCACCCGCGTCGTGGCCTTGGGTCGCGACCTGCGCGACAACGTCACGTTGCAGCGGCGCCTGGTCGACGCGCAGCAAACCATGGAGCGCGACTACTGGCGCTTTCGCGAAGCCGACACCCGCTACCGCAACCTGTTCCAGGTGTCGGCCGAGGCGGTGCTGATCGCCGATGGCGCCACGCTGCGCATCGTCGAGGCGAACCCGGCGGCGCTCCTGCTGCTGGCGGGCGGCGCCGCCAAAACGCCCAAGATTGTTGGCGCGCCACTGGCGTCGCTGTTCGCAGCGCAGGCCGGCGACCCGCTGGCCGCGGCGGTGGCCGCAGCACGCAGCCTCGGCAAACACGAACGGCTGTTGACCGAACTGGCGGCGACTCAGCTCGGCGTGGCGGTGTCGCTGGCGTCGTTTCGTCAGGAGCAGGCCTCGTTTCTGCTCGTGCGCCTGGCGCCGCTGGCGCCCGCCGAGCCCCGGCGCGGCAAGGTGGGTGCGTCCGCCAACGCCAGGCAAGCGTTGTCCACTTCCGGTTTTGAATCCGCCTTCGTGCGCCATGCTGCCGATGCGCTGGCCTTCACCGACAGTGCGGGCCGAGTTGTCGCCGTCAATCCGGCTTTCGCCCGCCTGGCGCAGTTATCGAGCGAGGAACAGGCCCGCGGCGAGTCGCTGGACCGCTGGCTCGGCCGCACCGGCGTCGAGATGTCGGTGCTGCTGGCCAACCTGCGTGACAGCGGCGCGGCCGGCCTGTTCAGCACCGAGCTGCGCGGCGCACTCGGCCTGGTCACCGAGGTCGAAATCGCCGCCTCGGCGCTTGCTGCGGCCGCAGGCCCCACTGTCGCGGGCGCCGCAGCCTTTGCGTTTGCGGTGCGGGATGTCGGCCGTCGTCTCGCGCCCAGCGAGCAGGCGCTGCCGACCAAGGTGCCGGCTTCGGTGGCCCAGCTCACCGAGCTTGTCGGCCGCGTGCCGCTGAAGCAGATCGTCGCCGAGACCAGTGACCTGATCGAGCGCCTGTCGATCGAAACGGCGCTGACGATGACGAAGGACAACCGCGCCATGGCGGCACAACTGCTGGGCCTGTCTCGACAAAGCCTGTACGTCAAGCTGCGCCGCTTCGGCATGGGGGGGTTGGATCAGGGCGACGCCGACGTGCACTGACTGGATGCCGGAACTGACGCCTGGGTTGACATGCCAAGGTGTAAATCCAGATTGACGTATAGGAGTGTCAGGCGCAACATGCGCTGATGCTGTCGCCTGCGCTCCCCAAGGTTTCGGCGGTCGCCGAACTGCTCAAGCCGATCACCTGGTTTCCGCCGATGTGGGCCTTTGCCTGCGGTGCGGTGGCCTCGGGGGCTTCGCTTGACGGTCGCTGGTGGCTGGTGGCTGCTGGCGTGCTGCTGGCCGGGCCGCTGGTCTGTGCGACCAGCCAGGCCGTCAACGACTGGTTCGATCGCGAGGTCGACGCCATCAATGAACCGCACAGGCCCATCCCCTCGGGCCGCATGCCGGGGCGCTGGGGCTTGTACGTGGCGATCGCATGGACGCTGTTGTCGCTGGCCGCCGCCTGGGCCCTCGGACCTTGGGTGCTCGCCGCCGCCACTGTTGGCCTCGTTCTGGCCTGGGCCTACAGCGCGCCGCCGCTGCGGCTGAAGCAAAACGGCTGGTGGGGCAACGCCGCCTGCGGGCTTTGTTATGAGGGCCTGGCCTGGATCACCGGCGCCGCCGTCATGGCCGGCAGCGCGCCGAGCCTGCGCTCGCTGCTCCTGGCGGCGCTCTACAGCGCGGGCGCACACGGCATCATGACGCTCAACGATTTCAAATCGATCGGCGGCGACACGCGCATGGGCATCGGCTCGCTGCCGGTGCGTCTCGGGTCGCAGCGCGCGGCGCAGGTGGCGTGCTGGGCGATGGCGCTGCCGCAGGTGGCGGTGATTGCGCTGTTGGTTGATTGGGGACAGCCGCTGCACGCGGCCGGCGTCGGCGCCTTGCTCGCCGTGCAGCTGCTGATGATGCGTCGCTTCCTCGCCGCGCCGGTCGAACGCGCGCTCTGGTACAGCGGCTTCGGCGTGCCGCTGTTCGTGCTCGGCATGCTGGTCTCGGCGTTTGCACTGCGTGCGTGTGGAGCGGCTCGACATGACCGGCCTGTCATGGTTCGGCATCGCGCGGTTGGGCCTCGTGCAAGCGATGCTCGGTGCGGTCGTCGTGCTGACAACCTCGACGCTGAACCGCGTCATGGTCGTCGAGATGGCGTTGCCGGCGCTACTTCCTGGCCTGCTTGTCGCGCTGCACTACGCGGTGCAGATCTCGCGGCCGCGCATGGGTTTCGGCTCCGATGTCGGCGCGCGCCGCACGCCGTGGATCATCGGCGGCATGGTCGTGCTGGCCGCGGGCGGCTTTCTCGGCGCGGTGGCCACGACATGGATGGGCAGCGCTTCGCGCGGCGCCGGCCTGGCGCTCGCGGTGTTCGCCTTCATGCTCGTCGGCCTGGGCGTCAGCGCTGCCGGCACGTCGCTGCTCACACTGCTGGCCAAGCGCGTCGATGCACCGCGCCGCGGCGGCGCCGCGGCGCTGGTGTGGGTGATGATGATCGTCGGCTTTGCCGTCACCGCAGGCACGGCGGGCCAGTTCCTCGACCCGTACTCGCCCGAGCGGCTGATGGCGGTGTCGGGCGCGGTGTCGTTGATCGCAGTGACGGTGGCGATGCTGGCGCTGTGGCGGCTCGAAGGTCATTCGCGTGCCGTTGTTGCCGCCAGCAATGCGATGACGGCGACGAAGTTCCGCGCCGCGCTCGCCGAAGTCTGGCGCGAGCCCGACGCACGCCGCTTCACGATCTTCGTCTTCGTTTCGATGCTGGCCTACAGCGCGCAGGACCTGATCCTCGAGCCGTTTGCCGGTGTGATGTTCGCCTACACGCCCGGTGAGTCGACGCAACTCTCCGGCGTGCAGCACGGTGGCACGCTGGCCGGCATGCTGCTCGCCGCGCTCGCCGGCCGGCGCTTGTTCGGCGTCGGCTTCGGCTCGCTGCGCGTGTGGACGGTGTGGGGCTGCGTCGCGTCGTGCATCGCGCTCGGCGGCCTGGCCTTTGCCGGCTTTGGCGGCAGCACCGTCACTGCGCACTGGCCGCTGCGCGCCAACGTCTTCGCGATGGGCGTGGCCAACGGTGCGTTCTCGATTGCGGCCATCGGCTCGATGATGGCGCTTGCCGGCGGGTCTGGCATGGGCCGCGGCGGCCGCGAAGGCACGCGCATGGGCTTGTGGGGCGCGGCGCAGGCGATCGGCTTTGCCGGCGGCGGCCTGATCGGCACCGCACTCAGCGATGTCGCGCGCTGGATCATCGACGCCCCCGGCCCGGCCTACGCGACGGTCTTCGCTGCAGAGGCCCTGCTCTTCATCGCATCTGCGCTGCTCGCGCGACGCATCTCCGTCCCGTCCGGCATCACCGGTACCGACGCACTGCCGGTACTGGCCGGCGCCCCACAAACCATCGAGGAACGATCATGAGTAACGCGACAGCGCTGATCTTGTGGGCCGAGCGCCGGGCCGCTCCCAAGCGAGGCCGCTCAATCCCCTCGGGGGATCGATCGGCGTACTCGTCGAGCGAGGGGTTGGCATCATGAGCAATCCGCAACCGGGCCGAGCGCCGGGCCGCTCCCAAGCCGGCCCGCATCCCCTCGGGGGATCGTCCGACGTACCCGTCGGACGAGGGGCCGACACTCCTACTTTCGACGTCGTCGTCGTCGGCGGCGGCCCCGCCGGCGCCACCGCGGCGCACGATCTTGCCAAGGCCGGGCACAGCGTGCTGCTGCTCGACCGCGCGGGCCGCATCAAGCCTTGCGGCGGCGCGATCCCGCCGCGCCTGATCGCCGACTTCGACATTCCACCGCACATGCTGGTGGCGCGGGCGACGAGCGCGCGCATGGTGTCGCCGGCCGACAAGAAGGTCGACATCGCCATCGAAGGCGGCTTCGTCGGCATGGTCGACCGCGAGCATTTCGACGAGTGGCTGCGCGAGCGCGCGGCGGAGGCCGGCGTGCTGCGCCAGACCGGCCGCTTCGAGAAGATCGAGCGCGACGACGATGGCACGGCGGTGGTTCATTGGCACAGCGAAGGCGAGGAGGCCGCGCCGCCCGTGCACTCTCATGCCCGCGCGCGCTGCATCATCGGTGCCGATGGCGCCAAGAGCGGCGTCGCTCGCGCCGAGATCGACGGCTGGGACAAGGGCAAGTTCGTCTTCGCGTACCACGAGATCGTGCGCAAGCCCGAGTCGCCGCCCGCCGGCTACGACGGCTCGCGCTGCGACGTCATCTACCGCGGTTCGCTGTCGCCGGACTTCTACGGCTGGGTGTTCCCGCATGGCGACACGCTGTCGATCGGCACCGGCAGCGCCGACAAGGGGTTCTCGCTGCGCCACGCCACTGCCGCGCTGCGCCAGGACTGCGGCATGGCCAATGCGCAGACCGTGCGCCGCGAAGGCGCGCCGCTGCCGATGAAGCCGCTGCCGCGCTGGGACAACGGCCGCGACGTGGTGCTCGTCGGTGACGCTGCCGGCGTCGTCGCGCCGGCCAGCGGCGAAGGCATCTACTACGCGATGGCCAGCGCGCGCATGGCTGCACAGGCGGCGATGAAGTTCCTCGCCACCGGCAATGCCAAGCACCTGGCACAGGCGCGCAAGCAGTTCCTGAAAGAGCATGGCCGCGTCTTCTGGGTGCTCGGCATCATGCAGCGCTTCTGGTACAGCAGCGACAAGCGCCGCGAGCGCTTCGTCGACATCTGCCGCGACAAGGACGTGCAGCAGCTGACCTTCGACTCGTACATGCACAAGCGCCTGGTGCGCAAACGTCCGATGGCGCATGTGCGCATCTTCTTCAAGGACATGGCGCACCTGCTCGGCATCGCGAAGGTGGCGTGACGGTGCCGCGATGACAACCCAGCCGCCCTCGCCGATGCCGCCTGCGACGCGTGGCCGCGTGGCCGTGGCGTCGCTGTGGGCGGCTGTGGGCGTGATCGCGGTGGCGGGCCTGGGCGGCTTGGCCACCGACCTCGGGCCGTGGTACCGCAGCTTGAAGCAGCCGTGGTGGCAGCCGCCGGATGCCGCCTTCGGTCCGGCGTGGTCGGTGATCTACCTGCTCACGGCCATTGCCGCCGTGCGCGTGTGGCTGCGAAGCGGCGTTGCCACACCATCGCCTGCAGTGGCTGGGCGCGCTGGCGGCCAATGGCGCACTCAATGTCTTGTGGAGCTGGCTCTTCTTCAAGGCCCGGCGGCCCGATTGGGCGCTGGCCGAAGTGGGCGTGCTGTGGTTGTCGATCGGCCTGCTGATCCTCCTTGCGCGCCGCGATGACGCGATCGCGGCGCTGCTGCTGGTGCCTTACCTGATGTGGGTTGCTTTCGCCGCGTCGCTCAACCAGGCCGTGGTGCGCATGAATGGGCCGTTCGCATGATGGACAGGATGACGGCACTTTTCGACAGCGGCCACGCGATCGATCTGGTGATCGCCGTGCTCGTCCTCGAAGCGCTGGTGCTGGGGCTCGTCTTGCGACGCGGCCACCTGTTGCCGCTGCCGACGCTGGTCGCGGGCCTGGGCCTGCTGATCGCCTGGCGTTTCGCGCACGACGGTGCCGGCTGGTTCTGGATCGCGCTGCCACTGTCGGTGGCCGGCTTGGCGCATGGTTGGGATCTATGGCAACGCTGGCCACGTCAAGCACCGCAGTAGGCGAGCCGCATCCCGCCGACCTGCAGGTGCTGGCGGCGTGGGCACCGGAACTCGCCGACACCTTCGTGGCGCTGGCTTGCGACATCGCGCTCGTCATCGATGCTGACGGTCGCATCGCCAAACTCGCACAACACGACACGCACCCGATTGCGCCGACGTCGTGGATCGGTTGCGACTGGGCGCAGACGGCGAGCCCCGACTCGCGCGACAAGATCGAGCAGATGCTCGCCGATGTGGCCGCCACCGGCCATGCGCGGCGGCGCGAGATCAACCACCCGGACGCCCTCGGCGGACCGGTGCCGGTGGCTTACAGCGCCGCGCGGCTCGGCGAGACCGGCCCGATGCTCGCTGTCGGCCACGACCTGCGCGCGCAGGCGGCGTTGCAACAGCGTTTCGTCGCCGCGCAGGAGGCCTTGGAGCGCAGCTACTGGAATGCGCAGCAGCGCTTGCCCAGCCCTGCCGATGTGCCCGCGCTGATGACCCGCAGCGAGCGAGACAGTCTCGGCCTGGGCAAGGACGCCAGCGCGCTCGACGACAGCGAACTCGTGCGCGCTCTGGGCCGCCTGGTCGAACGCATCGGCCATGACGAATTGCCGGGCTTGTTGCGCGATGCGCGGCGCCTCGCCGAACGCCACTTCCTCGCCCGCGCGTTGAAGCGCGCAGGCAGCAAGGAAGCGCTGAAGAAGTCGCTCGGCATTAACCGCCGAGCGGCGTCACGCAAGAAGAAGACTTGACAAGCCCGCGCCCCAACGAGCGACGAGCCTTTCCAAGCGGACGCCGTGGAACGGGCTTTGCCCGGCCACTGGCGTTGCCCCTTGAGGGGAGGCGGCGAAGCCGCTTCGGGGTGGCCTATCTACCCGGGTTTCTTCACCCAGGCACTGCACCAGCCCGCGGCTGCGACCTGCTTGCCCGCGAACAGCGAGCATGGGCCGGCCTTGTCGCTGGCCTTGCCGGTGTAGAGCTGGCAGCCGCTGCACTTCTGCTCGTTGACATGCTTGGGGTACTTTTTTGCGTCCGCCTTGGTGGTGTCGGCCACATAGCCGAGGGCGCTGGCCTGCGCGTCTTTCTCATCGACCATCGGCGCGCCTTGCGCCTGCGCGCCGATCGCGATGATGGCGGTGCCGCCGGCCACCACGCGCGCGATGAACACGCGGCGTGACGACGAGGACGTGTTGGAACAACTCATGAACCGTCTCCTGTCAGTTGGAAAAGCAGTAGGCAACAACGCGGGGCTGTCGACCCGCGATGACATACTTGTGCGCGCCTCTTTTTGACGCGGCGCGATCTTCACTTACAGCGCTCCCCGTGTCCACCTTTCCGCCCGATCATCCGCAACGCATTGCTCTGGCCGACGAGGTCCATGCGCGGCCACCGGAGTTGTTGAGCACGCCCGCGCGCGTGAGCTACGTCGCGGTGCTCATCGACAGCGAGGCGCGCGAGCAGGAGTTGCGGCACCTGCAATCGTTGTGCTCGCGCTACGACGTGGCCGGCCCGTCGGTGGAGGCCTCGCATTTCCGCACCCGCCTGGGCGCTGCGGCCGGCGCGCTGCGCCTGAAATGGGAACGCCACGGCGAGTTTTCTGGCTACACCTTCAGCGTCGAGGGTTTGGCAGACGCGCCCTTCGACGCGCCTGCGGCACAGCAGCTGCCGGCCGGCTGGTTGGCTGCGGTGCCGGGCCGCACGGTGGCGGCCGTGCATGCCGAGGTCACGGCGGCCCGGCCGGGTTTGCCCACGGCGCCGGACGCCGAGGCGCTGGCCCGCCGCTTCGGCGGCCACATGGTCGTCGGCGCCGACATCGCCGAAGGTGCAGGCACGCTCTACACCGACTTTCGCCTGCACGACGACGGCTGCAGCCGTCTCTGGCTGATCAACCGCAAGCTCACGCTCGCGCAGACCGGCCGCATGCTGCAACGCCTGTTCGAGGTCGAGGCCTACCGTGTGCTCGCATTGCTGGCGCTGCCGATTGCGCGGCGCCAGGGGCCGCGCATCGTCGCCATCGAAAGCGCGCTGGCCACCTTCACCGATCAGATGGCGCGCGACACGACGAGCGACGGCAGCCGCGACGAAGCGCTGCTGCACGAACTGATGCGCCTGGCTGCCGAAGTCGAATCGGGCATCGCTGCCAGCCAGTTCCGCTTCGGTGCCTGCGAGGCCTATCACGGCCTGGTGCGCCAGCGCATCGCCGAGCTGCGCGAGTCGCGGCTGCCGGGGCTGCAGACGATCGACGAGTTCATGAGCCGTCGCTTGGCGCCTGCAGCCGCGACTTGTGCCAACGTTGCACAGCGGCTGACGGACCTGGCCGATCGCATTGGCCAGGCCAGCGCGCTGCTGGCCACGCGCGTCGGCATCGCCCGCGAACAGCAGAACCAGGCGCTGCTGGCTTCGATGGACCGCCGCGCGAAGTTGCAGCTGCGCCTGCAGCAGACGGTCGAAGGGCTGTCGATCGCGGCCATCGTCTACTACGTCGCCGGGCTGATCGGCTACCTGGCCAAGGCCGCGAAGGGCGCCGGCGCACGCATCGAGCCCGATGTGATCGTCGGCGTGTCGATCCCCGTCGTCGCCGTGATCATGTTCAGCCTGGTTCGCCGCATGCGAAGAAAACTCAAAACAGAGAGTCACTGATGAGCCGGATTGCGTTTCCGTTCACCGCTATCGTTGCCCAAGACGAGTTGAAGCTCGCCCTCACCGTGTGCGCGGTCGATCCGGGCATCGGTGGCGTGCTCGCGTTTGGCGACCGCGGCACCGGCAAGTCGACCGCGGTGCGTGCGCTGGCGGCGTTGCTGCCGCCGATGCGCGTCATCGACGGCTGCCGCTACGGCTGCGACCCTGAGGCGCGCGGCGCGTGGTGCAGCGACTGCCTTGCGCGTCTGGGCAGCAGCAAGAGCGCACCGAAGTCGAGGCTGGCGCCGGTGCCGGTGGTCGATCTGCCGCTCGGCGCCACCGAAGACCGCGTCGTCGGCGCGCTCGATCTCGAACGTGCGCTGTCACAAGGCGTCAAGGCCTTCGAGCCCGGCCTGCTGGCGCGCGCCAACCGCGGCTTCCTGTATGTCGATGAAGTCAATCTGCTCGAAGACCACCTGGTCGATCTGCTGATCGACGTTGCCGCGTCGGGTGAAAACGTCGTCGAGCGCGAAGGCTTGTCGGTGCGCCACCCGGCGCGCTTCGTGCTCGTCGGCAGCGGCAACCCGGAAGAAGGTGAGTTGCGACCGCAACTGCTCGACCGCTTCGGCCTGGCAGTGGAAGTGCGCACGCCGGAAGACATCGCCACGCGCGTCGAGGTGATCAAGCGGCGCGATGCCTACGAGCGTGACCCGCAGGCCTTTGCCGAGCTGTGGCAAGGCGCACAGGACGAGGCACGCAAGAGAATTGTCGCGGCGCGCAAGAAGTTGAATGCGGTCGCCGTGCCCGACGCCATGCTCGAACGCGCGGCCAAGCTGTGCATGGCCCTCGGCACCGACGGCCTGCGCGGCGAACTCACTCTCGTCCGCGCCGCGCGCGCGCTGGCTGCGCACGAAGGCGCGAAGGCGGTAACCGACGCGCACCTGAAGCGCCTGGCCGCGCCCGCATTGCGGCACCGCCTGCGCCGCAACCCGCTCGACGACAGCGACGCCTCGGTGCGCGTGGGGCGTGTTGTCGCCGAACAGTTTCCAGGCTGAATTTTTTGAGCGACGCGACTGCAGCGCTGGAGGTCTTTGCCGTCGCGCCGCACGCGCTCGGCGGCGTGCGCCTGCGCTGCGGTGCCGGCACCGAGCGTGACGCGTGGCTCGAAGCGTTGCGCTTGCTGCTGCCGGCCGCGATGCCGTGGCGCCGTCTGCCGGTGCACATCCGCGACGACGCGCTGCTCGGCGGCCTCGATCTCGCGGCCACGCTCGCGGCCGGCAAGCCGGTGGCCGAGCGCGGACTGCTTGCGCAGGCCGAAGGTGGCATCGTCGTCGCAGCGATGGCCGAGCGCATGGGTGGGGCGCTGGCGGCACGCTTAAGCGCTGCGCTGGATGACGGGGCGCGCATCGCAGTGGTCGCGCTCGACGAAGGCGCGGCCGACGACGAGAGGCCGCCGCCGGCGCTGCTGGATCGGTTGGCGCTGTGCGTCGAGCCCGCGGCGTCTTCGGTCGATGTCGATTCCGCCCGCGTCTTGCGAGCGCGTGAGTGCTGGCGCGACGTGCGCGCCAGCGATGAGTTGATCGAAGCGCTCGTTGCCGCCGCCGCCGCGCTCGGCGTGTCGTCGGCGCGCGCGAGCTGGCAGGCGCTGTGCGTGGCGCGCATCGCGGCTGCGCTGGCCGGCCGCAGCGACGTGCAAGCCGATGACGCCGGCTTGGCCGCGCGCTTGGTGCTGGCGCCACGGGCCACACGCTCGCCGCAGGCCAGCGACGAGCCGGTGCCCGAACCCGCGCCGCCCGAGGCCAGCGGGGAAGCGTCGCAGGACAACGAAGAGCCGCAGCAGGCAGACATCGACCGACCGCTCGACGACCGCGTGATCGCTGCCGCGCAAGCCGCGATCCCACCGGGCCTGCTCGCGCTGCTGGCTGCTGGCCGCACGCCCGGCCCACGCCGCGGCGACGCTGGCCGCATGGGTCAGAACGCCGCCTCGCGTCAGCGCGGTCGTGTCATCGGCGCGTTGCGCGGCGAGCCGCGCGGTGGGGCCAGGCTGGCGCTGATCGAAACGCTGCGCGCAGCCGCGCCTTGGCAGAAGGTTCGGCGCGCCGCTCCGGGCGACACGCGCGTGCATGTCAGCCGTGACGATCTGCGCGTGCAACGCCGCGTGCAGCGCCGCGCGACGACGACGATCTTCGCCATCGACGCCTCCGGCTCGCAAGCGCTGCACCGTCTGGCCGAAGCCAAAGGCGCCGTCGAACTGCTGCTCGCCGACTGTTATGCGCGCCGCGACCGCGTGGCCGTGATCGGATTTCGCGGCGCCGGCGCGCAGGTGTTGCTCGCGCCGACGCGCTCGCTCGTGCGCGCCAAGCGCCAGCTCGCCGGCCTGCCCGGCGGCGGCGGCACGCCGCTGGCGGCGGGCATCGACGCCGTGCACGCCCTGGCCAGCGCGGTGCGGCGCGGCGGCGCGACGCCGCTGGTCGTGCTGCTCACCGACGGCCGCGCCAACATCGCGCGCGACGGCACGCCCGGCCGTGAAGCCGCCGCGCGCGATGCCCTTGGCGCCGCTCGCGCTTTCAGCAGCACGGCCACCGCAGCGCTGTTGATCGACACCTCGCCGCAGCCAAGCGCTGCGTCGCTGGCGATCGCCAGCGCACTCGGTGCGCGCTGCATTGCGCTGCCTCAAGCCCAGGCCCAGGCGCTCTCGCAAGCCGTGAGGCAAGAGCGCAGCCGTGCCTGAGCCGCTGGGCGAGGTGCCACCGTGGTGGCCGCATGCTGCGCGCAGCAGCCATTGCGACACTGGTGCGATGCGTTGGCATGTGCAGCAGTGGTTGCACAAGGACAAAGATGCGCCGGTGGCCTTGCTGCTGCACGGCACCGGCGCGGCCACTCACACCTGGCGTCATGTGGCGCCGCTGCTGGCGCCGCACTTCCACGTCGTTGCGCCCGACCTGCCGGGCCACGCGTTCACGCGCACGCCGCCGCGACAAGCGCTGACGCTGCCGGCGGTGGCGCAGGCGGTAAGCGAACTGCTCACGACCTTGAAGCTGCGACCGACGCTGGTCGTCGGCCACTCTGCCGGCGCGGCGATCGCGATGCGCATGCTGCTGGACGGCCTGGTGGCGCCTCGGCTCACCGTCTCGATCAACGGCGCCATCCTGCCGCTGCAAGGCCCGGTCGGCCGCCTGTTCCTGCCGCTGGCGCGCGTGCTCACGGTCAATCCGCTCGTGGCACCGGCCTTTGCGGCCTGGGCGCGCCTGCCGAGCAGCGCGCGGCGGCTGCTCGAAGGCACCGGCTCGCGCATCGACAGCGAAGGTGAGCGCTGCTACGCACACCTGATGGCGCAGGCTGCGCATGCTGCGGGCGCGTTGCGGCTGATGGCCTCATGGGATTTGCAGCCGCTGGCCGATGCGCTGCCCGCCTGGCAAGCACCGCTGTTGCTGATTGCCGGCGAACAAGACCGAACCTTGCCGGCGTCGCACTCGCAGCGCGTTCAGAAGTCGATCGGCGATGCGTCGTCGCGCTGCATCGTGCTGCCGCGACTGGGCCACCTCGCGCACGAGGAAGACGCGGTAGCGGTGCTGGAGCCGCTGTGGCCGGCGTGGCGGCGGGTCAGCGCCTGAAACGGGACGCGCCCCAGGGTGAACCGAGGTTGACGCTGTTTCGGTCTGGTGTCTATACTGAATTACACAGTACTGTGACAAGCTGGATTGACGCCAGTTTGCGCCACACCGCTCCGCGTGGAGCACGACCCAGGAACAGGGGCGCACGATGCAGCAGGCCAAGGCTCGGATCGATCAGGCACTCCAAGGCGCCGTGGCGCGCGGCGAAGCGCGCGGCGCGCCGCCCCGTCTCGCCGCGGCGATACGCCATGCGGTCTGGCCCGGCGGTGCGCGCATCCGGCCGCACCTGTGCCTGGCGGTGTCAGCCGCGTGCGGCGACAGCGACCCGGCGCTCGCCGATGCCGCGGGCGCGGCCATCGAGCTGATGCATTGCGCCTCGCTCGTGCATGACGACCTGCCTTGCTTCGACGATGCGGCGACGCGCCGCGGACGCGCTTCGGTGCACGTGGCCTACGGTGAGCGCTGTGCCGTGCTGGCCGGTGACGCGTTGATCGTCATGGCGTTTGAAACCCTGGCCCTGGCCGCCGTGCGCAATCCACTGCGCTTGCCACGCCTGCTCGCCGTGCTCTCCCAGCGTGTCGGCATGCCCAACGGCATCGTCGCCGGCCAAGCCTGGGAATGCGAAGACTGGGCTGCGCTGCCCGACTACCACCGCGCCAAAACCGGCTCTTTGTTTGCTGCGGCCACCGAGCTGGGTGCGCTCGCTGCTGGCGGCGACCCGAACGTCTGGCGCGGCTTCGGCGAATGGCTCGGCGAGGCCTATCAAGTCGCCGATGACATCCGCGATGCGGCCTGCGACGAAGACACGCTCGGCAAACCAGCGCAGAAGGACCGCACGCTCGGCCGGCCGAGTGCAGTGCACGAGTTCGGTCTGGCGGGGGCATTGGCGCACTTCGAGCAACTGGTCGATCACGCGGGGCAATCGGTGCCTGACGGCCCGGGGGCGAGGGCGCTGCGGGCACTGCTGAGTGCCGAGGCCGAGCGCTTGTTGCCGCCGACCGTGCGAGCGCAGGCGGTGGCATGAGTTTCATTCACCGCAGAGGCGCAGAGAGCGCAGAGGTCCGCAGAGGAGTTCAGTTGGCGATCCTCTGCGGCCCTCGGCGTCCTCCGCAACTCTGCGGTGAAGGAGATTTCTCGTGACGCTTGCCAACGCAACGTTGCGCGAGCGCTGGTTCGCGCAGCGCGACCGCCTGCTGACGAGTCCACGCTTTCGTGAGGCGGCGAGCCGCTTTGCCGGCACGCGGCCGATTGCGCGGCAACGGGCGCGGGAGCTGTTCGATCTGGTCGCCGGCTTTGTCTATTCGCAGTGGCTGTTCGCCTGCGTCGAGTTGAAGTTGTTCGATCGCCTGGCGGAGTCGCCGCTGACCGCCGACGAGCTGGCGGCGCAATCGAAGCTGCCGCTGCTGTCGGCCGAGCGCCTGCTCGAAGCCGCAGCGTCATTGGGCCTGACCCAAGCGCGTGGTGTCGATGAACATCAGCGCACACGCTACGGCCTCGGCCCGCTCGGCGCGGCGATGGTCGGCAATCACGCCGTGATCGCGATGGTCGAGCACCACCGCGCGCTCTATGCCGATCTGGCCGACCCGCTCGCGCTGTTGCGCAGCGGCCGCGGCACGGGCGAGTTGGCACAGTACTGGGCCTATGCAGGCGGCCACACGAGCGATCGCGCACCCGGTGCATTGCCCGATGCGCGCACGGCACCGTACTCGGCGCTGATGTCAGCCTCGCAGCCGCTGGTCGCCGGCCAGGTGCTCGACGCCTATCCGATCGGCCGCCACCACAAGAAGCTGCTCGACCTGGGTGGCGGCGAGGGTGTGTTCGCTGCGGCCGCGTTGGAACGTTCGCCGCGCTTGCAGGCCATGGTGTTCGATCTGCCGGCCGTGGCCGACGCGGCGCGCACGCGCTTTGCGCGCCTCGGCCTGGCCGACCGCGCACAGGCCTTCGGCGGTGACTTCCACCGCGACGCGTTGCCTGCGGGCGCGGACATCGTTTCGCTCGTGCGCGTCATCTACGACCATGACGACGAACCCGCGCTGGCGATCCTGCGCGCCGCGCGCCGAGCGTTGCCGGCAGGAGGCACGCTGCTGCTCGCCGAGCCGATGGCTGGCGCGGCAGGAGCCGAGCCGATGGGCGCGGCCTACTTCGGCATGTACCTGCTCGCCATGGGCAGTGGGCGCTCACGCAGCGCGGCCGATCTGACGGCACTGGTGGCCCAGGCTGGTTTCGGCCAAGTGCGCCAGCGGCCCACCGCGCTGCCGCTGCAAGCCGGTTTGCTGCTCGCCAAGGCCGTCTGAGCACGGGGCCGAAACGGGGCTGCGGCCAGATTTCGACCTCAGGTGTAAATGCTGCTTGACACACAAAACAGTAAGCATAGAGTGACATCCAACGAAAGCAGACGCAGCATGGTTGTTCTACATCCCGTCACTGGCCCTCGCGCACCCCGCGAGCGCCTGGAGGTGCGTTCATGAACCTGCACAACAGCACCCGCGCGGTCGTGCTCGAAAAGCCCGAGCAGCTCGGCCTGCACGACCTCGATCTGGCCGAACCGCACGACGACGACGTGATCGTCGATGTCGAGTGGAGCGGCATTTCCACCGGCACCGAAAAGCTGCTCTACACCGGCGCCATGCCGGTCTTCCCCGGCATGGGCTACCCGCTTGGTGCCCGGCTACGAATCGGTCGGCCGCGTGCGTGAAGCCGGTCCGACTTCAGGGCATCAGATCGGCGAGCGCGTCTTCGTGCCCGGCGCGCGCTGCTTCGGCGACGTGCGCGGCCTGTTCGGCGCCTCGGCCTCGCGGCTCGTCGTGCCCGGTGCACGCGCGATCTCGATCAGCGAAGACCTCGGCGAAAGCGCCGTGCTGCTGGCGCTCGCCGCCACCGCCTACCACGCCGTCGCCGGCGGTGGCAAGCGCGATCCGATCGTGCCGCCGGACCTGATCGTCGGCCACGGCGTACTCGGCCGCCTGCTGGCGCGCATGACGGTGCTGGCCGACTACCCGGCGCCGACGGTGTGGGAAACCTGCACCGAGCGCCGCGGCGGCGCCGACGGCTATCGCGTCATCCATCCCGACGAAGACGAGCGCAAGAACTACAACTCGATCTACGACGTGAGCGGCGATCGCGACGATCCTCGACCGCCTGATCTCGCGCCTGGCCCCCGGTGGCGAAGTCGTGCTCGCCGGCTTCTACAGCCAGCCGCTGTCGTTCTCGTTCCCGCCGGCCTTCATGCGCGAGGCGCAGATCCGCGCCGCGGCTGAATGGAAGCCGGCCGACATGCTGGCCGTGCGCGAACTCGCCGAGAGCGGATTCCTGCCGCTCGACGGGCTGATCACCCACCACGAACGAAGCCACCGATGCCGAGCGCGCGTACCGCACCGCCTTCGGCGACACGGCGTGTTTGAAGATGGTTCTCGACTGGAGGGGCAACGCATGACCACCACGTCCACGGTGCAGTTCATCCAGCGCGAGCAGTTGCGCGCCGAGGCGGCGATCGAGCCCGATCCGGTGCACATGACGTCGCCGGCCGCGAAGACGACGCAGATCATCGCCATCTACGGCAAGGGCGGCATCGGCAAGAGTTTCACTCTCGCCAACCTGTCCTACATGATGGCGCAGCAGGGCAAGAAGGTGCTGCTGATCGGCTGCGATCCGAAGAGCGACACGACCAGCCTGCTGTTCGGCGGCAAGGCCTGCCCGACGATCATCGAAACCAGCTCGAAGAAAAAGCTCGCCGGCGACCCGGTGCAGATCGGCGACGTCTGCTTCAAGCGCGACGGCGTCTATGCGATGGAACTCGGCGGCCCCGAGGTCGGCCGCGGCTGCGGCGGGCGCGGCATCATCCACGGCTTCGAGACGCTCGAGAAACTCGGCTTCCACGACTGGGGCTTCGACTTCGTGCTGCTCGACTTCCTGGGCGACGTGGTCTGCGGCGGCTTCGGCCTGCCGATCGCGCGCGACATGTGCCAGAAGGTCATCGTCGTCGCCAGCAACGACCTGCAGTCGCTCTACGTCGCCAACAACGTCTGCTCTGCGGTCGAGTACTTCCGCAAGCTCGGCGGCAACGTCGGCGTGGCGGGCGTCGTCATCAACAAGGACGACGGCACCGGCGAGGCGCAGGCCTTTGCCGAGCGCGCCGGCATCCCGGTGCTGGCGGCGATTCCGGCGCACGAAGACATCCGCCGCAAGAGCGCCAGCTACGAAATCATCGGCAAGCCCGGCACGCAGTGGGCGTCGCTGTTCGAGACGCTGGCCACCAACGTCGCCGAAGCGCCGCCGGTGCGCCCGAAGCCGCAGACGCAGGACCAGTTGCTCGGCCTGTTCTCGGCCGAAGTCACGGGCCGCGATTTCAAGATGGAACCGGCGACGCTGTTCGACATGGTCGGCAAGAGCGAAATCATCAAGCCGACGCTCGAAGTGATCTACGACGCCGCATGAAATGTCAGCCCCTAGCTCGCTTCGCTCGCGTCCCCCAAGGGGAGCGTCAACGCCTTGGGGCGGCCCGGCGGCATTGACATGAACGCGCCGGACCGCATCATCCCCATCGCCGCCGAAGGTGCGGCTTGCCACAGCGGCAAGGAACAGATGCGTGCGGCCGCGGCCGCCGCAGGCAAGAGCGAGACCTTGCAGCAATACGCCCGCGACTACCCGGTCGAAGCCAAGGGCCCGCACGACCAGCCGCAGAGCATGTGCCCGGCCTTCGGTTCGCTGCGCGTCGGCCTGCGCATGCGCCGCACGATGACGATCCTGTCGGGCTCGGCCTGCTGCGTCTACGGCCTGACGTTCACGAGCCACTTCTACGGCGCGCGCCGCAGCGTCGGTTACGTGCCGTTCAACAGCGAGACGCTGGTGACCGGCAAGCTGTTCGAAGACATCCGCGAAGCGGTCTACGCGCAGGCCGACCCGCAGAACTACGACGCCATCGTCATCATCAACCTGTGCGTGCCGACCGCCAGCGGCGTGCCGCTGCAACTGCTGCCCAAGGAAATCAACGGCGTGCGCATCATCGGCATCGACGTGCCGGGCTTCGGCGTGCCGACGCATGCCGAAGCGAAAGACGTTCTGGCCGGCGCGATGTTGAAGTACGCGCGCGCCGAGGCCGAAGCCGGCCCGGTGGCCGCGCCGAAGAACCGCGTCGCCGACAAGCCGACCGTGACGCTGCTCGGCGAGATGTTCCCGGCCGATCCGGTCGGCATCGGCATGATGCTGGCGCCGATGGGCCTGGCCGCCGGCCCTGTCGTGCCGACGCGCGAATGGCGCGAGCTGTATTCGGCGCTCGACGGCCGCGTGGTCGCCGCGATCCATCCGTTCTACACGGCGAGCATCCGCGAGTTCGAAGCCGCGGGCCGGCCGATCGTCGGCTCCGCGCCGGTCGGTGTCGATGGCACGGCGGATTGGCTGGAAGCGATCGGGCGCGCGGCGAATGTCGAAGCGGCGCTGATCGGCGAGGCCAAGCAGCGTGTGCTGCCGGCCATCCAGGCCGCGCTCGCGCGCACGCCGATCAAGGGCCGCATCACGCTGTCGGGCTACGAAGGCTCGGAGCTGCTGGTCGCGCGTTTGCTGATCGAGTCCGGCGCTGACCTGCGCTACGTCGGCACCGCCTGCCCGAAGACGCCATGGAGCGCAGCCGATTGCCAGTGGCTCGAAGCCAAGGGCGTGCAGGTGCAGTACCGCGCCTCGCTCGAACAAGACCTGGCCGCGATGCGCGAGTACCAGCCGCAACTCGTGATCGGCACGACGCCGGTGGTGCAGGCCGCCAAGCAGGCCAACACGCCGTCGCTGTACTTCACGAACCTGATCTCCGCGCGGCCGTTGATGGGCCCGGCGGGCGCCGGCTCGCTGGCGCAAGTGATCAACGCCGCGCTCGGCAACCAGGCGCGCTTCGACTGCGATGAGTGAATTCTTCGGCGACACCGGCAAAGGCGACCGCGCCGGCGTCTGGGAAGACACCCCGCAACTTCGCCCCGAGTTCCGCGCCGACACGCGCCGGCAACTCGAGAAGGCGGCGAAGAAGCGCAAAGCGGAAGAGATGATCTGATGCTCGTCCTGGACCACGATCGTGCGGGAGGCTACTGGGGCGCGGTGTACGTCTTCACCGCGATCAAGGGCCTGCAGGTGGTGATCGACGGCCCGGTCGGCTGCGAGAACCTGCCGGTGACGAGCGTGCTGCACTACACCGACGCACTGCCGCCGCACGAATTGCCGATCGTCGTCACGGGTCTTGCCGAAGAGCAGCTCGGAAGAGAAGGCACCGAAGGCGCGATGCGCCGCGCGCACGCCGCGCTCGACCCGGACCTGCCGAGCGTGGTCGTCACCGGCTCGATCGCCGAGATGATCGGCGGCGGCGTCACGCCCGAAGGCACGGCGATCCAGCGCTTCCTGCCGCGCACGATCGACGAAGACCAGTGGCAGACCGCGAACCGCGCGATCTTCTGGCTGTGGCAGCAGTACGGTCTGCGCAAGGTGCCGGCTCGTGTTCGCAAAGAAGGCGAGAAGCCGCGCGATCAACATCATCGGCCCGAGCTACGGCATGTTCAACGGCCCGAGCGATCTGGCCGAGATCCGCCGCCTGGTGCAAGGCATCGGCTGCGACGTCAACATGGTGTTCCCGCTCGGCAGCGCACTTGATGGACGTGTCGCGCCTGGTCGAAGCCGACGTCAACATCTGCCTCTACCGCGAGTTCGGCCGCAGCCTGTGCGAAGCACTCGACCGGCCGTACCTGCAAGCGCCGATCGGCCTGCACAGCACGACGGCCTTCCTGCGCGAACTCGGCAAGCTGACCGGCCTCGACCCCGAGCCCTTCATCGAGCGCGAGAAGCACACCACGATCAAGCCGATCTGGGACCTGTGGCGTTCGGTGACGCAAGACTTCTTCGGCACGGCGAGCTTTGCCGTCGTCGCCAACGAAACCTACACGCGCGGCATCCGCCACTTCCTCGAAGACGAACTCGGCCTGCCGTGCAAGTTCGCGATTCCGCGCAAGCCCGGTGCGAAGACCGACAACGACGCCGTGCGCAAGCTCTGCCACGAACAGGCGCCGCTGGTGATGTTCGGCTCCTACAACGAGCGCATGTACCTGGCGGAGAAGGGCAGCGCCGGCCACGGCCCGCAGCCGACCTACATCCCGGCCTCGTTCCCCGGCGCCGTGATCCGCCGCGCCACCGGCACGCCGTTCATGGGCTACGCCGGCGCCACGTACCTGGTGCAGGAGTTCTGCAACGCGCTGTTCGATGCGCTGTTCCACATCCTGCCGCTCGGCACCGAGATGGACAAGGTCGAAGCGACGCTCGCCAAGTCCAACGAAGCACCGCTGCCGTGGGATGCCGATGCGGAATCGCTGCTCGCCGATGCGGTTCAGCGCGAGCCGGTGCTGGTGCAGATCTCGGTGGCCAAACGTCTGCGCGATCGCGCCGAGTCCGCCGCGCGCGTCGCCGGCGCCGAGCGCATCACGCGCGAGCTGATGGCGCGCATCGCAGGAATCAAGCAGGAGGCGACGACGACATGAACGTCATCACGCCACTGCGCAGAGACGTCGCGGCCTCCCGCCGCGGCTGCCCATATTGCGCGGGTTGTGCGCAAGAAAGGCCGCAAGGCCGATTCACGAAAAGGAGTGGTTCACATGGCTGAACGTAGAGGCTCGATCTCGGGCTTGACGGACGAAGAGGCCCAGGAATTCCACCAGTACTGGACCCAAGGGTTCGTGGGTTTCACGGCAATCGCCGTGGTGGCCCACATCCTGGTCTGGATCTGGCGGCCCTGGCTTTAGCAACCGCACGCAGATGAAGAAATGAGGACTGTCATGAACATCCATGCAAAACAACACGCCATGCCGGCAGCGGCAATGACCAAGGAAGACGGCAAGACCTTCTTCCTGATCTTTGCTCGGCCTTCGTGGTGTTTCTGGCCATCGCGTGCGTCGGCCAGACGCTTGGCATGCAGTGGCGGTCCTGGTTGCCCGGTGCCGAAAGCGTCAAGTCGGTCACCGGCGGCGTGAAGGCGGCTGTGTACACCTTCATGTCTCATCTTCAATAGGAGGTCACGTTATGTGGCGAGTTTGGAAGTTGTTCGATCCGCATGCGCGCAATGGTCGCGCAGGGGATCTTCCTGTTCGGAGTGGCAGTGGTGATCCATCTGGTCCTGCTGTCCACGCCGACCTTCAACTGGCTGGATGGCCCGAATGCCAACCAGACGTTGAAGCAGAACGCAGCGATGCCCAAGAAGTAATTCGAAGGCAGTCAATGCAAACGAGGAAGACGGGGCGAGGTCCGAGAGTGATTGAAGACAACGCTTCGTCTGCCCTCCCGAATACATGAGGACCTGGTCATGGCCATGCTGAGTTTCGAGCGCAAGTACCGTGTGCGTGGCGGCACGCTGGTCGGCGGCGATCTGTTCGACTTCTGGGTGGGACCGTTCTACGTCGGCTTCTTCGGCGTGACGACGATCTTCTTCACCTTCATCGGCGTCACCATGATCCTCTACGGCGCGGCCCTCGGGCCGACGTGGAACCTGTGGCAGATCAACATCGCGCCGCCGGACCTGAAGTACGGCCTGGGGCTCGCTCCGCTCAAGGAAGGTGGTCTCTGGCAGGTCATCACCGTCTGTGCGCTCGGCGCCTTCGGCAGCTGGATGCTCAGAGAAATCGAGATCGCACGCAAGCTGGGCATGGGACTGCATGTGCCGTTTGCCTTCGGCATGGCGATCTTTGCCTACTTCACGCTGGTCGTGATCCGCCCGGTGCTGCTCGGTGCCTGGGGCCACGGCTTTCCGTACGGCATCTTCAGCCACCTCGACTGGGTGTCCAACGTCGGCTACCAGTACCTGCACTTTCACTACAACCCGGCGCACATGCTGGCCATCACCTTCTTCTTCACGACCGCGCTGGCGCTGTCGCTGCACGGCGGGTTGATCCTGTCGGCCACCAACCCCGGCCACGGTGAAGCGGTGAAGTCGCCGGACCACGAAGACACCTTCTTCCGTGACCTGATCGGCTACTCGGTCGGCACGCTCGGCATCCACCGCCTTGGCTTGTTCCTGGCACTGGCGGCGGTGTTCTTCAGCGCCGTCTGCATCGTCATCAGCGGACCGTTCTGGACACGCGGCTGGCCCGAGTGGTGGAACTGGTGGCTGGCGCTGCCCATCTGGAAATAGGAGCGAAGAACAATGGCTCAATACCAGAACCTCTTCACGCGCGTGCAGGCCGTCGGGCCGGCGCAAATGGGCATCGACCTGCCGGCCGGCGGTGGCAACAGCCCGCGCAGTGGGACGCCGTGGCTCGTGGCACCTGCCGGACGTCTGGGCAATGCGCAGATCGGGCCCGTCTATCTCGGCGGCCTCGGCATTGCCTCGATCTTCCTCGGCGTGCTGTCGATCAACATCATGGGCCTCAACATGCTGGCCTCGGTCAACTGGAGCCCGATCGAGTTCGTGCGCCAACTGCCCTGGCTCGCACTCGAACCGCCGGCACCGGGCAACGGCCTGAAACTGGCACCGATGAACCAGGGCGGCTGGTGGCAGATCGCCGGCCTCTTCCTCACGCTGTCGATCCTGCTGTGGTGGGTGCGCACCTACCGCCGCTCCAGGCAGTTGGGCATGGGCACGCACGTGGCCTGGGCCTTCGCCGCGGCGATCTGGCTGTTCCTCGTGCTCGGCCTGATCCGGCCGGTGCTGATGGGCACCTGGGGCGAGTCGGTGCCCTTCGGCATCTTCCCGCACCTCGACTGGACGGCGGCGTTCTCGCTGCGCTACGGCAACCTGTTCTACAACCCGTTCCACGCGCTGTCGATCGCCTTCCTCTACGGCTCGGCGCTGCTGTTCGCGATGCACGGCGCGACGATCCTTGCTGTGAGCCGCTACGGCGGTGACCGCGAGATCGACCAGATCCTCTACCGCGGCACGGCCAGCGAACGCGCCGCCTTGTTCTGGCGTTGGACGATGGGCTTCAACGCGACGATGGAGTCGATCCACCGCTGGGCCTGGTGGTTTGCCGTGCTGGTGCCACTCACCGGCGGCATCGGCATCCTGCTCACCGGCACCGTCGTCGACAACTGGTACCTGTGGGCCGTCAAGCATGGGTTTGCGACACCCTATGCGTCGGTGATGCCAGCGGTGATCGATCCGGCGACGCTCATTCAAGGAGCCAAGCCATGAAATCGAGTCTGTTCATTGCCTCGTTGCTCGGTTTGGCGCTGCTCGCCGGTTGTGAGCGTCCGCCAATGCAGAGCACGCAGAACGGCCCGCGCGGCAGCGGCATGGTGCAGATCGACAACCCCCGGCTCGCCGCTGCACAAACAAGCGGCGCAGCCGGCGGTGCCCGACCTGCCGCCGCCCGGCGGCAACGACGGCCCGAAAGCCAAGGACGTGTACCAGAACGTCAAGGTGCTCGGCGATCTCTCCGTCGGCGAGTTCACGCGCCACATGCTCGCCATCACGCAATGGGTCGCGCCCGAGCAGGGCTGCACGTATTGCCACAGTGCCAACCTGGCCGACGATTCGCTCTACACCAAGGTCGTGGCGCGGCGCATGATCGAGATGAACCGGCATCTCGAATGTCGATTGGGCCAAACACGTCGGCGGCACCGGCGTCACCTGCTACACCTGCCACCGCGGCAAACCCGTGCCGTCGAACGTCCACTTCGCCGCGGTCGAGCCGAAGAACAATCGCGCGGGCTCCGGCCTGGGCGACGACGCCGGCCAGAACAAGGCCGAGCCGTCGATCGCATTGGCCTCGCTGCCATACGACCCGTTCACACCGTACCTCAAGGGCGAAGAGCCGATCCGCGTGCAGACAACGACGGCCTTGCCCGGCGACAGCCGCATGTCGACCAAGCAGGCCGAGTTCACCTACAGCCTCATGAACCACATGAGCAACTCGCTCGGTGTGAACTGCACCTTCTGCCACAACACGCAGTCGTTCCAGAGCTGGAACGGACCGGCGCAGCGTGTCACCGCGTACCACGGCATCCGCATGGCGCGCGATCTGAACAACGCCTACCTGGAGCCGTTGACGAAGACCTTTCCTGCGAACCGCTTGGGGCCAACGGGTGATGTGGCCAAGGTCAATTGCGCCACCTGCCACCAGGGCGCCAACAAACCGCTTGGCGGTCTGGCGATGGCCAAGGACTGGCCCGGGCTGATGACGACGGCACTGCAGGCGCCGGCAGCGCCGGTGGCGGCTCCGGCCGCAGTGGGTGCTGCAGTGGTGGCCGCGTCGGCGCAGCCGCTCAAGGAGATCGTGTACTTCCCGGTCAACTCGCCGCTGTTGAAAGGCGACGAAGTCAAGAAGATCGACAAGCTCCTGGCCGCGCTGAACGCGCAGCCCGACAGCACGGCGACGATCTCCGGCTACCACTCGGCCACCGGCAAGCTGGCGGCCAACCAGCAACTCGCCAAGCAACGCGCCTTCAAGATCCGCGATGCGCTCATGGCTGGCGGTGTGGCCGAAAAGCGCATCACGCTCGACAAGCCGCAGCAGACCGAAGCCAACATCAAGGGCGAAGACCCGTTCGCGCGGCGAGTTGAAGTCACCGTGAAATGACCCACCCCCGGAGCGGCTTCGCCGCTTCCCCCTCAAGGGGGCACCGCCAGCGGCCTGGCAAAGCCAGTTCCGCGGCGGTCGCTTGGAGGGCAGTGCATCTCGTGCCGTTGGGCTGACGCGAAGCCTCTGGAGTGCGGACATGCTGCTGCGCCGGACTCTGACATCGGCGGTGTCAGTCGAGAACATTGCGGAACCAGGCGGCATCTCGCAGGGGACGCAAGCCACTTTGCCCACCGTGGCGCTGTTGCTGCTGACCCGGTTTCATTCGCGCGCCGTGCCTTGGGGCCTGTCGCGGCTCGTCCTCGGTGAGCGTGCGCTGGGCCCCGTGCCGGGTCTGCGCTTCGCGCGTGTGCTCGGCAGCGGACGCGGCGGCGGCTTCGGCCTCGCGCCGGGGTTCGACCACCAGGGCCTGATGTGCTTCTTCGACGACGAAGACAGTGCGCGGTCATTTGCTGCGCAAGCACCGCTGATGCGCGCCTACCGCCGTCACTCGCGCGAGTCGCTGTGCGCCTTGCTGCGCGCGACGTCGTGCCGCGGCAGTTGGGGCGGCGCATCGTTGGCGGTGACCGCACCCGCGCAGTCTGATCTGCCAATGGCTGCGCTCACGCGCGCCTCGATCCGTCTGCGCCACGCCGCGCGCTTCTGGCGCCACGCGCCGGCCACGCACGACGGCATCGCGCGCGCCAAAGGCTGCCGCCTTGCGGTCGGTCTGGGCGAAGCGCCGCTGCTGCGACAAGCGACGTTCAGTTTGTGGGACAACGCGCAGTCGATGGAAGCCTATGCGCGCAGCGGTGCGCACCTCGCGGCGATCCAGGGCGCTCACCAGCAGGGCTGGTTCAGCGAGTCGATGTTCGTGCGCTTTGCGCCGATCGAGATCGTCGGTGAGTGGCACGGCAAGCGCTATGGCTGAAGCGCACAAGGTGGTTGTCATCGGCGCCGGCATCGGCGGCCTGGTTTCGTCGCTGCTGCTCGCCGCGCGCGGCCTCGACGTGACGCTGGTCGAAGCCGGCGATGCACCGGGCGGCAAGATGCGCGCGGTGCAGGTCGATGGCGTGGCCATCGACGCCGGGCCGACGGTGTTCACGATGCGCTGGGTGTTCGACGAAATCCTGGCCGAGGTTGGCGCCTCGCTCAACGAACTGGTCACATTGACGCCGCTGTCGGTGCTGGCGCGCCACGCTTGGCGCGGCCATGACCAGCAGCTCGACCTGCATGCCGACATCCATCGAAGCGCTGACGCCATCGCGCGCTTTGCGTCGCCGGCCGAGGCCAGGCGCTTCGTCGCCTTCTGTGCAGAAGCGAAAGCCATCTACCGCCGCCTCGAAGGTCCGCACATCCGCTCCAGCCGGCCGAGCCTGATGCAGATGGGCGCTGACCTGGGGCCTGGCGGCATCAAGGCGCTGGCCGGTCTCGGCCCGTTCGCGTCGATGTGGCAAACGCTCGGCCGCCACTTTCACGACCCGCGCCTGCGCCAGCTGTTCGCGCGCTACGCCACCTACTGCGGCGCTTCGCCGTGGGCCGCGCCGGCGACGCTGATGCTGGTCGCGCATGTCGAGCTGGAGGGCGTCTGGTCGATCGACGGTGGCATGGCCCGCCTGGCGCAGCGGCTGGCCGATCTCGCCGCATCGCGCGGTGTCACCCTGCGCTACGGCGCCGCCGCGCAGCGCATCGTCACGGCGCAGGGCCGCGCCAGTGCGGTGCAACTGCGCAGCGGCGAGCGCCTCGCCGCCGACTCGGTGGTCTTCAACGGCGACAGCAACGCACTGGCGATGGGTCTGCTCGGCGACGAGGTGGCCGGCGTCACCCGCGCGCCGCTGCAGAACACCGAGCGCTCGCTGTCGGCCGTGACCTGGGCTATCCATGCGCGCGCCGAAGGCTTCCCGCTGACGCGCCACAACGTCTTCTTCGACGACGACTACGCCGGTGAATTCGACGACGTCTTCAAACGGCGCCGCCTACCGCGCCAGGGCACGGTCTATGTCTGCGCGCATGACCGATTGCACGATGACGCGCCGCCCGCCGGCCGCGAACGCCTGCTCGCCCTCGTCAACGCCCCCGCGGATGGTGACAACAACGCTTTCGACGCCTCGGAGATCGAACCATGCGAACACCGCAGCCTCGCGCTGCTGCAGCAGTGCGGTCTGCAGCTCGAACTGACGAGCCGCACGCAGGTGCTGCGGCGCACCCCGGCGGACTTCAATCATCTCTACCCGGGCTCGGGTGGCGCGCTCTACGGGCCGGCGACGCACGGCTGGATGGCGCTGTTCAAGCGGCCGGGCGCGGCCACGGCGCTGCCGGGGCTGTACCTGGCGGGGGGCAGCGCGCACCCGGGGCCGGGCGTGCCGATGGCGGCGATGTCGGGCCGCTTGGCGGCCGCGACACTGCTGGCGCACCTCGATTCGATCAGCCGCTCGCGCCGGGTGCGTATCGCTGGTGGTACGTCGATGCGATCAGCGACGACGGCCGCCACGCCCTGACCGTCATCGCTTTCATCGGTAGCGTCTTCTCGCCGTACTACCGCCGCGCCCTTGCGCGTGACCCGCATACGCCGGCCGAAGACCACTGCGCGATCAATGTCTGCCTCTACAGCCCTGGCGCCAGGCGCTGGACGATGACCGAGCGCGGACAGCGGCACGTGCAGCGCGATCGCGGCCGTTTCGCCGTCGGCCCGAGCCGGCTGCAGTGGCAGGGCGATGCGCTGGAGATCACGCTCGACGAGCGCAGCGCGCCACTGCCGCGCGCCGTGCGCGGCGTGCTGCGCCTGCACCCGCGCGCGTTGACAACGTTTCACGCGGCGCTCGATGCGCGCAGCCTGCACCGCTGGGGCCCGATCGCGCCGTGCGCGCGCATCGAGGTCGATCTGCAAGCGCCAGCGTTGCGCTGGCAGGGCCAGGCTTACTTCGACAGCAACGAAGGCGACGAGCCGATCGAGCGCGGCTTCACGCGCTGGGACTGGCTGCGCACGGCCGAGCCCGATGGCAGCACCGCCGTGATCTACGACGTGCAGCCGCGCGACGTCAAACGCAGCGGCGCGTCGCGCCTGGTTGCGCAGCGCTTTGCGCCCGACGGCTCGAGCCATGCGTTCGAGGCCTCGCCGCGACAGCCGATGGCGCCGAGCGCGCTGTGGCGCGTCGACCGCCAGGCTCGCGCCGCCGAACGGCCGCGTGTGCTGCGCACGCTCGAAGACACGCCGTTCTACGCACGCTCTCTGATCGAGATGCAGGCCAGCACCGGCCAGCGCGTGCAGGCCGTGCACGAAACGCTCGACGTGCCGCGGCTGGTGTCGCCGGTCGTCCAGGCGATGTTGCCGTTTCGCATGCCCCGAAAGGCTTGATCGCCGGCCCTTGAGCACCCTCAAGCCGGGGCACCGCAGTCCGCGCTAGCCTGTCTGCGAAGGAAGTAGAAGCATGCAGATGCGGATGCGCCACTGGCTTGCAGGCGTCGCGGTCGCCGTGGCAGCGTCGATGCCGGCCCACGCGATGGTCACGTTCGAGAGCAGCATCTCGGACATCAGCTGCGGCAAAACCAACGCGGCGGGGCAGACCTTTCTCAGCGACTGCGACACGCTGTCCTTCGCGGCGACGGTGACGGCGGGAGAAACAGCGTTCCTGCGTGCCACGGTGGACTACCACTACACCGACGACGGTTTGTTGCTGCCGCATCCCACGGCAGTCCAGGGCGACAAGTTCGGCTTCAAGATGATCCCCGTCACGCATGAAGTCGGCGCGCTGTACGTGCAGCGCACCGATTGCTACCGCATCTGCCCCTTCCCACCGATGGTCAGCGTCGAAGGCACAGCTTTCGCACCGCTGATGCTGGGCTTCAACGACGTGCCCGACGACATCACCGGCAGCTTGCAGATGTTCGTCCAGATGAGCTACCCGGCCGACGCGTCGGCAGGCTGGTCGATGGAGTTGTCCTTGTCGCCGTTCCTGCTGCCGCTGTCGGCGCCCGTGCCCGAACCGGCGACGACCGCCTTGATGGCCGCCGGCCTGCTGTCGCTCGGCCTCATGGCTCGCCGCCGGCGGGCGGCGCTTCAGCCCTGCTGAAACTGCATCAACACCAGCAGCACGATCGCTGCCAGTGCCACCGCCAGACCGATCTTCCACGCCGACCATGGCCGGTCGCCTTCGACCTCGCCCGATTGCCCGTTGACGACGATCTGGTACGGCTTGCCGCCGAAACGGTACGAGCCGATCCACACCGGCATCAGCAGGTGCTTGAAGCGGATGTCGTCGATCACGCTCTGCTGGGCGTGGATGCGCTGCGCGTCGCCGCCGATGTCGCGCCGGATCGCGGCGTCGATGGCCGGCTCCATGCGCGCGCGCGCTTGCCCGAAGCCGGCTTCGAGGCCGGTGCGGTAGACCTCGACGCTGAAACCCGCCAGCACCTCGTCGGCCGGCGGCCGCAGGCGAGACAGGTCCCAGCGGTCGAGCACGCGCGCCAGATGCGGCGCGATCGATGGCGAGCCGGCGACGAGGATGTCGTCGAAGGCCACCGGCACCGCACCGACTGCGGGCGACCAGTCGGTGACGATGCGCGTCGTCGCCGCGCCGCCCTGCGCCGTCGCGTTCGGGCGGTTTTCCGGCACGCGGCGCTGCATGCCACGCTCGCCGCGGTAGGTGGTGACGGTGTCGGCGTCGTAGGTCCACCATGGCAGGTAGATGCCCTTCACGCCGTCGGCCTGGCGCACCGTGGCCTTGAGCGCATTCGGCGCGAACCATCGGCTGCCGACCCACTTCGCAAACACGGCTTGCGCTGCCGCCTTGTCGAGCGCAAACGGCAGCACCGCCTGCGCACGGATCAGCCGTTCGACATGGGCCTGCTCGACCAGCAGCGGCGAGGCGCAGAACGCGCAGGCGTCGCCGACGACATGGCCTTCGAAGCGGGTCTGCGCACCGCACGCCGGGCAATCGACCACACGCGCTTCGAGGCTCGGCTCGCGCGCGGCCAGGCGGCGCAGCGCATCGAGGTAGTCCTGCTCGCGCAGCGCCTCGGCTTGCGCGTCGGCGCCTGGCGCCGGCAACACGCGCGCGTGGCCACAGGCGGCGCAGGCCAGCGCCGAGCGCGCCGGGTCGAAGGCCATCGCCGCGCCGCAGGACGGGCAGGCAAAGCCCCGGGGGACCGTGGAGCGAGGTTCGGCAGGGGTGGGCATGGCGTCGGTGACCTTAAACTGCGCGCCGCATGAACATCCTCATTCTCGGTGCCGGCCGTGTCGGCGAAAGTGTTGCCGAGAGCCTGGCCTCGGAGGCCAATGACATCACGATCATCGACACCGATCCGGCGCGCCTGGCAACCTTGCAGGACCGGCTCGACCTGAAAGGCGTCGCCGGCAACGGCATCCAGCCCTCGGTGCTCAAGGAAGCCGGTATCGAAGACGCCGACTTGTTCATTGCCTGTGCGCCTCTGGACGAGACCAACCTCGTCGCCTGCAAGGTGGCGCACCAGATGTTCAACGTGCCGACGACGATCGCGCGCATCCGCAGCCCGGAATTCCAGGACGACGCGGCGCTGACGACCTCGCGCGACGGCTTTGCGGTCGATCAGGTGATCTGCCCGGAAGACTCGGTGACGCGCACGCTGCGCAAGCTGATCGAGTACCCCGAAGCGCTGCAGGTGCTGGAGTTCGGCGAAGGGCTGCTGAGCCTGGTGGCGGTGCGCGCGGTGGCGGGCGGACCGATGGTGCAGCATGCGCTGACCGAGATCCCGCAGCTCGTCCCGGGTGCGCAGATGCGCATCGTCGCCATCTACCGTCAGGACAAGCCGATCACCGAGCTGACGGGCACGACGCGCATCGAGCCCGGCGACGAGGTCTTCGTGCTCGCGGCCACCGACAAGCTGCGCCATGTGCTCGGTGCGCTGCGCAAGATGGACCGGCCGGTCAAGCGCATCATGATCGCCGGCGGCGGCAAGGTCGGCCTGCGCCTGGCGCGTCAGTTGCGCGGCGAGGTGCAGATGAAGATCCTGGAGATGAACCGCGCGCGCTGCGACTACCTGGCCACGCAGCTGCCCGCCGACGTGCTGATCCTGCATGGCGATTCGACCGACGAAGAGCTGATGGCCGATGAGAACGTGCAGGACATGGACCTCTTCCTCGCCCTGACCAGCGACGACGAAGACAACATCATGGCCTGCCTGCTGGCCAAGCGCATGGGCGCGCGGCGCGTGCTGGCGCTGATCAACCGCAAGGCCTACGCGGATCTGGTGCAGGGCACGACGATCGACATTGCGCTGTCGCCGTCGCACGCCGTCATCGGCGAGCTGCTCGCGTACGTGCGGCGCGGCGACGTCGAGGCTGTGCACTCGCTGCGACGCGGCGCGGCCGAAGCGCTGGAAGCGATCGTGCGCGGCGACAAGGGCTCGTGCCGCATGGCCGGCCGGCGCATCGAGGAGGTGGCGCTGCCGCGCGGCGTGCAGATCGGCGCCATCGTGCGCGGCCTGCCGGTGCCCGGCGACGAAGACTCGCTGGCGCTCGGCGACAAGCGCGGCGACTCGCAGCCCGAAGTCATCATCGCGCACCACGACACCGTGGTGCAGACCGGTGACCGCGTGATCGTCTTCATGCCGAGCAAGAAGCAGGTGCGGGACGTGGAGAAGCTGTTCCAGGTCTCGGCCACCTTCCTCGGCTAGATCGCGACATGTTGACCCCCAGCTCACGTCGTTCGCGACCCCCTGGCACCGTAGGGGCCCCTGCGTGGCCCAGGGGGGTGCTCAGGCCGCTTGGGAGCGGCCCTGCGCAGGCCTGAGACATGCAAAGCGTTCTGCCCGTGCTCGCCATCCTCGGCGGCATCCTGATGGTGTTCGCGGCAACGATGCTGGTGCCGCTGGCATTCGCCTTCTTCAGCGGCGACGCGGCGCTCTACGCCTACGACGGCGCCATCCTCGTCACCTTCGGCTGCGGCCTGGCGCTGTTCCTGTCGTGCAAGCGCTTCAAGCGCGAGCTGCAGCCGCGCGACGGCTTCCTGCTGGTCAGTCTGGTGTGGAGCGTGCTGCCGGCGTTCGGCGCACTGCCGCTGCTGTTTCATCTGCCCGGTCTGTCGTTCACCGACGCCTACTTCGAAGCGGTGTCGGGCCTCACTACCACCGGCTCCACCGTGCTCACCGGGCTGGAGAAGCTGCCGCTGTCGATCAACGTCTGGCGCTGCTTCATGGTGCTGATCGGCGGCATGGGCATTCTCGTGCTCGCCGTGGCCATCCTGCCGCTGCTCGGCGTTGGCGGCTCGCAGTTGTTCAAGGCCGAAACGCCGGGGCCGATGAAGGACCAGAAGCTGACACCGCGCATCGCCGAAACCGCACGCGGGCTGTGGGTGGTCTATTTCGCGATCGCGCTGGCGTGCTTCTTCGCCTACCGCGTCGCCGGCATGGGTTGGGCTGATGCCTTCATGCACATGTGCTCGACGATGGGTTTGGGCGGCTTCTCGTCGTACGACGCCAGCTACGGGCAGTTCAACTCGCCGGCGATCGAGGCGGTGGCGATCACCTTCATGCTCATCGCGGGTGTCAACTTCGCGCTCTACTTCGTCGCCTGGAAGCGGCGCAGCCTGTGGGGCGTGTTGCGTGATGTCGAAACGCGCATGTTCTTTCTGACGATGGCGGCTTCGGTGCTCGGCATTGCCGTCTTTCTCACCGTGCACGGCGTCTACCCGGCGTTCCTCGAGTCGCTGCGCCACGCGGCGTTCAATGTCGTCTCGATCGCCACCACCACCGGCTTTGCGTCGGTGGACTATGCGCAGTGGCCGGTCTTCGCGCCGGTGCTGATGTTGTTCCTGTGCTGCTTTGCCACCTGCGCCGGCTCCACCGGTGGTGGCATCAAGATGGTCCGTGCGCTGCTGCTGGTCAAGGGTGCGCGCCGCGAGTTGAAGCGCATCGTGCACCCGCGCGCCGTGGTGCCGGTGACGCTGGGGGGCGCTGCCGTCGATGCCAACGTGCTGCAGTCGGTGCTGGCCTTCATGCTGATCTACGGCGCGGTGATGGTTGGCGCGACGATGCTGCTGCTGTTCTCGGGGCTGGATGTGGTGAGCGCGTTCACCGCCGTCATCGCCTCGATCAACAACACCGGGCCCGGTTTGGGCCAGGTCGGCCCGGCCAACAACTACCAGGGCCTCACGGACTTCCAGACCTGGGTCTGCACGGTGACGATGCTGCTCGGCCGGCTGGAGCTTTTTTCGATCCTGGTCCTGTTCACCGGCTCGTTCTGGCGCAAATAGGCCCACCCCCGAAGCGCCTTCGGCGCCTCCCCCTCAAGGGGGCACCGCCAGTGGCCGGGCAGAGCCCGATCCACGGCGGTCGCTGGACAAATGCCTCGCTCGGTGTAGGCTTCATCGCCATATGAGACCCCCCATCGACTTCTACTTCGACTTCTCGTCGCCGTACTCCTACATCGCCAGCGAATGGGTGCAGGCCGTGGCCGCGCGCCACAACCGGGCGGTGCACTGGCATGCCATCCTGCTCGGCGCCACGTTCCAGGCTGCGGAGTTGAAGAGCCCCGTGTCGTACCCGTTGAAGCGCGAGTATTCGCTGCGCGACTTTGCGCGCTCGGCGCGCTTTGCAAGCGTGCCGTTCGAGATGCCGAGCAAGTTTCCGATCCCGACGCAGAACGCCGCGCGCATCTTCTGGTGGCTGCACGACACGGCGTCGCCCGAGCAGGCGGTGGCCTGGGCACATGCCGGCCTGCGCGCATTCTTCACGCGCGATGTCGATCTGAGCGACTCGGCGGCGCTGCGCGCTCTGCTCAAGGAGTCCGGCATCGACGATGCGGCGGCCGAAGCTGCGTACACCAACCCGTTGTGGAAAGACCGCTTGAAGCGCGAGAACGATGCGGCGATCGCTAACGGCGTTTTCGGCGCACCCTTCTTCATCGTCGATGGCGAGCCTTTCTGGGGCAACGACCGCCGCCAGCAGCTCGAAGCCTGGCTGTCGGGCCAGGCCGACTATTCACATACCGTGATGTAGAGGTGATGTGATGAAGAGAACCGTCAAGTCGATGGTCGATGACGCGATGAGCGTCATCACCACCTACAGCGTCGAAGAAGCGCAGGAACTGCACGGCCGCGACGACGTGCAGTTCGTTGACATCCGTGATGTGCGCGAACTCGAGCGCGAGGGCATCGTCCCCGGCGCCTTCCACGCGCCGCGCGGCATGCTCGAGTTCTGGGTCGATCCCGAGAGCCCGTATCACAAGCCGCTGTTCGGCGAGAAGAAGCAGTTCGTTCTGTTCTGCGCTGCCGGCTGGCGCTCGGCGCTGGCCACGAAGACACTGCAGGACATGGGTCTGGACAAGGTGGCGCACATCGACGGCGGCTTCACGGCGTGGAAAGGCAAGGGCGCACCGGTGGCCGAGAAGACAACCCACCCCCGAAGCGGCTTCGCCGCTCCCCCTCAAGGGGGCAACGCCAGTGGACCGGCGGAGCCGGATCCACGGCGTTCGCTTGGCCAGCCGCCGCAGCCGTAGCCGATGGCCCCAGGGCGCCTCGCCTTGCTGCAAGCGATGCCGATCTTCGGCGCGCTGCGCGACGATGCACTGGACCTCTTGCTCGAAGGCGCGCCGACCGTGTCTCACGCTCGGGGCCAGTACTACTTCCGCGAGGGCGACGCCGCGCAGTGCATGTACGTGATCGAAGAGGGCGCGGTCGAGGTGCACAAGCGCTGGGAAGGCAGCGACTGGCCGCTGCACCAGCTGCACGCCGGCGACTGCTTCGGCGAGATGGCGCTGATGGACTTCTTTCCGCGCAGCGCGTCGGTGCGCGTCGTCGAAGACTGCCGCGCCATCGAGATCGCCATCACGGCGCTGCACCGCCTGGCCGAACGCGACATGGAACAGTTTGCGCTGATCCAGATGAATATCGGCCGTGAGGTCTGCCGGCGGCTGCGCGCCACAGACGAGCTGCTGTTCCGCGCGCGCATGGGCGAGGCACTGCTCGTGGCCGACGCCGGGCCGACGCTGATCTAGCTGAGCAACTCGGTTGCGCTGTCGTCCTTCAATGCGACGCCGCTGATCCGTCGGCGCAACGCCTCGCGCAGCAGCCACGCAATCCGCTGCGCGGCGCGATCGGAAGGCAAACCTTCAGGGCGGATGTTGCTCACGCAATTGCGCTCGGCGTCGGTGCGGCCCACCGCCGGTGCGTGGGTGAGATAGGCGCCCAGGCTGTCGGGCGAACTGAGGCCGGGCCGCTCACCGAGCAGGATCAGCGCGGCGCGGGCGTGGAGCAGCGCGCCGATCTCGTCGGCCAGCGCCACGCGCCCTTGCGTGGCGATGACCAGCGGTGACAGCGTCAGCGTGTTGCCGAGCGCGGCGCGCAAGGCCGCGAGCAGCGGCGGCGCGTGGCGCTGCACGGCAACGGCAGACAGGCCGTCGCCAATGACGATCGCCAGGTCCACGTCGCCGGCCGCAAGGTCTTGCAATCGCGTTGCATCGGCCGGCGACAAGCGCCGCCCGAGGTCGGGCCGGCGCAGGTACTCGTCGCGGCTCGCGGCGCGGCTGCTCACGTTCAAGCAGCGCCAACCGTCGCTGTGCAGCTGTGATTCGAGCGTCGCCACATCCAGCGCCACATGCACCGCATCGCGCGCCTGCGCATGCGCGGCGGCCAGGCGCAGCACCTCGGCGGTGGGCAGCGCGACGCCGCTGCGGCCGAGACCGATGCGCGCCGGCGTGTGCCGCCGCAGATCGGCCCAGGGATCGGGCGGCACCGGCAGCGCGCTCACGTGAGCCCCCTACGGCGCTGCGCGCCGGTCCCCCCGAGGGGGAGCGAGCGCCTTGGGAGCGGCCCGGCGGCGCTCATGGCGTCTTGCCTTCGAGCAGACGTGTCATGGCCTCTGCCAGTGCCGGCCGCGCTGGCGGCGGCAACACCTCGCCGGCCGCGTCGGTGATGCCCATGCGCTGCAGCCAGGCCTCGAACTCCGGCGCGCGCTTCAGGCCGAGCAGGCGGCGCACGAACAGCGCGTCGTGGAACGAGGTGCTCTGGTAGTTCAGCATCACGTCGTCTGCGCCGGGCACGCCCATGACGAAGTTGACGCCGGCTGCGGCCAGCAGCACGAGCAGGTTGTCCATGTCGTCGCTGTCGGCTTCGGCATGGTTGGTGTAGCAGATGTCGCAGCCCATCGGCAGGCCGAGCAGCTTGCCGCAGAAGTGGTCTTCGAGCCCGGCGCGCACGATCTGCTTGCCGTCGTACAAATACTCCGGGCCGATGAAGCCGACCACCGTGTTGACCAGCAGCGGCCGGTAGCGCCGCGCCACCGCATAGGCGCGCGCCTCCAGCGTCTGCTGGTCGACGCCGTGGTGCGCGTTGGCTGAGAGCGCGCTGCCCTGGCCGGTCTCGAAGTACATGACGTTGTCGCCGAGCGTGCCGCGGCGTTGCGACAACGCCGCGGCATGCGCTTCGTCGAGCAGCGCAATGTCGATGCCGAAGGCTGCGGTTGGCGGCCTCGGTGCCGGCGATCGACTGGAACACCAGATCCACCGGCGCGCCTTGCGCGATCGCCTGCAGCGTGTTGGTCACGTGCGTCAGCACGCAGGCCTGCGTCGGGATCGCGTGGCGCGAAATCAACTCATCGAACAAGTGCAGCAGGCGCACCAGATCGCTCACGCTGTCGGATGCCGGGTTGACGCCGATCACCGCGTCGCCCGCGCCGTACATCAAGCCGTCGAGCGTCGATGCCAGGATGCCCGCCGGGCTGTCGCTCGGATGATTCGGTTGCAGCCGCACTGCCAAGTGCCCCGGCAGGCCGAGCGTGTTGCGAAAGCGCGTGACGACGCTGCACTTGCGCGCCACCGCCATCAGGTCCTGGTTGCGCATCAGCTTGCACACCGCAGCCACCATCTCGGGCGTGAGGCCGGGGGCGAGTGCGCGCAACACGTCGGTGCTCGCTGCGTCGGACAACAGCCAGTCGCGAAACGCGCCCACCGTGAGATGCGCCACCGGCGCGAAGGCCGCAGCGTCGTGCGTGTCGACGATCAGGCGAGTCACGGCATCAGTTTCATACGGCACCAGCGGCTGCTGCAGCAACGCCGCCAACGGCAGATCGGCCAGCGCTGCGCGCGCCGCCACGCGCTCGGCGGCGCTGCCCGCGGCAATGCCCGCGAGCTGATCGCCCGAGCGCTCGGGCGTGGCCTTGGCCATCAAGTCGCGCAGGTCGGCGAACAGATAGCGCTGCGCGCCGACGGTGGAGGCATAGCCCATGCACAAGACTACACCGCTAGGGCTTGCGCGCGATCAGCGAAAGTGCTCCAGTGCGCCTCTCGAACCCCTCCAGGAGACGGTCCATGAAACTCCGCCTGTCGATGCTCGTCGCGGCTGCACTCGTCGCCGCCGGCGCCGCCCGCGCCGACGAAACCTGCAACTCGCCCTACCTGGCCAAGCTGATCAAGGGCCAGGAAGACTATGTGCATGTCTGGACACTCGGCGTGGCCGGCATGGGCGATGGCCGTGACAAGCTGGTGACGATCGATGCCAACCCGAAGTCGAAGACCTATGGCAAGGTGGTCAGCAAAGTGTCGGTGGCCGGCAAGCCGCGCGGCGAAGCGCACCACATGGGCTTCACCGACGACCGGCGTTATCTCTGGGCCGGTGGCCTGGAAGACAGCCGCATCCACATCTTCGATGTCGGCAACAACCCGGCCAGGCCGCGCCTGCTGAAGACGATCGACTTTGCCAAGCAAAGCGGCTATGTCGGCCCGCACACCTTCTACGCGCTGCCGGGCCGCATGCTGATCGCCGGCTTGTCGAACGCCAAGGACAAGAGCGGCGCGACCGGCCTGGCCACCTACAACAACAGCGGCAAGCTGATCGCCAAGCACGACATGCCGACGGGCGATGTCGGCGGCGTGAAGGGAGACGGCTACGGCTACGACATCGCCATCAACCCAGGCAAGAACGCGATGCTGACGTCGAGCTTCACCGGCTACAAGAACTACATGCGACCGCTCGGCGAGCTGATCAAGGACGCCGACGCGATGAAGAACTTCGGCAACACGATGGTGCTGTGGGACCTGAAGGCGATGAAGCCGCAGCAGGTGTTCTCGGTGCCGGGTGCGCCGCTGGAGATCCGCTGGTCGTTGAAGGAAGGCGACAACTGGGCCATCACCGCGGCGGCGCTGACATCGAAACTCTGGCTGGTGAAACCCGGCGCCGACGGCAAGTACGCCGCCAAGGAAGTCGGCACGATCGGCGACCCGGCGAAGATTCCGCTGCCGGTGGACATCAGCATCGCTGCCGACGGCAAGGGCCTGTGGGTCAACACCTTCATGGATGGCATGACGCGCTACTTCGACCTGACCAACCCCGAAGCGCCGAAGGAAACCTACGCCAAGCAGACCGGCAAACAGGTCAACATGATTTCGCAAAGCTGGGACGGCAAGCGCGTCTACGTCACGTCGAGCCTGCTCGACAAATGGGACAAGGGCGGCGCCGACAACGAACAGTTCCTGCGCGCGTTTGCGTGGGACGGCAAGGAACTGAAACAGGCCTTCGAAGTCGATTTCGCAAAAGAGAAACTCGGCCGCGCGCACCACATGAAGTTCAGTGCGAAGGGCAGCGGAAAGTCGATGGCGCAGGTGGCGCGCGATCAGTTGGCAATGAAATGAGCGTGTCGCGCCGCGCCGCTTGTGCGCTGGCGCTGTCGCCACTGCTGGCCGATGCCGCAGGCGACGCTGCCCCCGCGCCCGGCGGCCCGCGCGTCGATGCGCAGCGGCTGCCGGCGCCCGGCAGCTACACGCTGCCGCGCATCCAGCGCTGCCCCGATGGCGAGGTGCTGCAGAGCAACGGCCGCGCGGTGCGCCTGCACCAGGCGCTGCGCGGCCGCATCAGCGTGCTCGGCTTCATGTACACCTATTGCCGCGATCCGGTGGGCTGCCCGCTGGCCTACCGCATCATGGTCGCCACCCGCGACGCGCTGCTGAAAGACACCGCACTGTCAGCGCAATCGCAACTCATCAGCCTGAGCTTCGACCCGACCAACGACACGCCTGAGCAGATGCGCCTGTACGGCCACGGCCAGGCCGATCCGGCGCGCGTGCGCTGGCGTTTTCTGACGACCGCGTCAGTGCCCAGGCTGCTGCCGCTGTTGGAAGGCCTGGGCCAGGACGTGAGCGTCGAGACCGATGCCCGCGGCAAGCCGACGCGCACGCTGAACCATCTGCTCAAGGTCTTCCTGATCGACCCGCAGCTGTGGGTGCGGGAGATCTACAGCGTGGCGACGCTGGATGTGGCGGCGTTGGTCAATGACATGAGGACGGTGGGTCGCGACGCGGCATGACGCCTGCGACGGCGCGGTCGGCGTTGGCACGAGAGCCTCGACCCAGGGGGTGCGCTTGCACTACCGGGCTTGCGACGTGCGGGGTGCTTGTTTACGATTCCTGACGCGTTCTCAACCCAGTGTGCCGCCATGCCGCTTGCCAAGGTGTACCAATCCAACCCACGCTTCCAGCGCCAGCAGGCACAACAGCAGGAACGGCAGTCCCTTGCCATGGCCAAGGCAAATCAGCGTGCCGCCCGCCCCGGCCCGCTCGGCGCGTACAACTGGAACAATCTGCCCGAGGCATTGAACAAGCTTGCCGCATTTGCTTACGACAAGTTGGCGCAGAACCGTGACGATTCCGAATTGGCAGCATTGGCTTCAGAGATCGAGGCCCGATTCTCCAAGGGGGCTGGCGGCGTCCTGATCAAGAGATTGACCCAACGCGTTCCGGATTCAGCCGGCAACTTCCTGCCTCAGTACCTGGGGCTGCAGGTCGCCGGCGAGGGGATGAGCGAGCCGGAAGCGATGCTGGCCTATCGTAAGGCGATCGACGACGCCGCCGGACCCCGCCAACCCAGGTTCGGGGCCGTCTGCACTGCCTCCAATCCCACCGGCCAACGACTGCGCTCGCAAGCGACGCTGCGCGCCGCGCCTGACGGCTTCAATTTCGGCTACGCCTCGGCGCTGGCTGCGCGCGTCATGCCCAGCTACGAGACCAATCCTGCCAACATCGGCCGGATCGAGATGTTCGGTCAGGCCTCGCCCATCCAGCCCAGGTCCTACATCGAGGATTCGTTTCACTTCATCAGCAAGGCCGATTGGGACAAGTGGAAGGTCGCCAGGCGGCGCTAGGTTCCTGCCGAGCCGCCTCGTACCGCTTGTGGCACCTCGACCCGAGGCGCACCGATCATCGGCCGTCAGACGCGAGCGCGGTGTTCGTTCGTGGCGATCGGAATGGTCCTGGCGCCGAGCGCCGACCGGCCGTGAAAGCGATCCAGCAACTCGTGCCAGCGGCCCTTGGCGCTGGCGAGGTTGGCGAGCTTGACG
>CAVTWT010000013.1:0-14748 GCA_963738425.1 uncultured beta proteobacterium
CGTTCGAGCCGGTGCTCGAAGCGGCAATCGTCGTCGGCGCGCTGACGGTCGATGCCGCGCGCGGTAGCGACGGGCCGTTCGATCCGCGCATCCATGCGCTGCGCGGGCAGCCGGGGCAGATCGACGTCGCGCGCTACTACCGCAAGCTGCTCGAAGGCTCGGCGATCCGCGCTTCGCACCGCGAGGGCGACGACCGCGTGCAGGATCCGTACAGCTTGCGCTGCCAGCCGCAAGTCGTGGGTGCGTGTCTCGATCAGTTGCGCCACGCAGCACTCGTGCTCGTGCGCGAAGCGAATGCGGTGACCGACAACCCGCTGGTCTTTCCCGACGATGGGGCCATGATCTCTGGCGGTAACTTCCACGCCGAGCCCGTCGCGCTGGCCTGCGACGCGATGGCGGTCGCGATCGCCGAGGTCGGCGCGATCGCCGAGCGGCGCATCGCGATGCTGATCGACGCCGGTGTGTCGGGCCTGCCGCCGTTCCTGACGGCCGATGCGGGTCTGAACAGCGGCTTCATGATCGCGCATGTGACGGCGGCGGCACTGGCCAGCGAGAACAAGTCGATGGCGCATCCAGCGAGCGTCGATTCGCTGCCGACGAGCGCGAACCAGGAAGACCATGTTTCGATGGCCACGTTCGCCGCGCGCCGCCTGCAGCCGATGATTGCCAACACGGCGCACATCCTGGGCATCGAGTTGCTGGCTGCGGCGCAGGGCATCGAGTTTCTGCGCCCGCTGACGAGTTCGGCGCCGATCGAGGCTGCGCACGCGCTGCTGCGCCAGCACTGCCCGAGCATCGAGCGCGACCGCTATATGGCGCCCGAGATCGAACGCGCCACCGCCCTCGTCACCAACGGCCGCCTGGCGCGCCTCTTGCACACCTTGCCCGACCTGCCGGCGCTGTGGATCCCGGCCTGAATTTCAACCCACCCAGGAGAAACCCCGTGAAGAAGAGCCTCATTGCCATCGCCGCCGCCCTTGTCGCTTTCGCGGCGCAGGCCCAGGAAACCAAGGTCACCGTCGCCATCTCGGGCTGGACCGGCTTTGCGCCGCTGACCCTGGCCAAGGAAGCCGGCCTGTTCAAGAAGCAGGGCCTGGACGTGACGATCAAGAAGATCCCGCAGAAAGATCGCCACCTCGCCATCGCTTCGGGCGACGTGCAATGTGCGGCGACCACGGTCGAGACCTGGATCGCCTGGAACGCCGCCGGCGTGGCGACGACGCAGATCTTCCAGCTCGACAAGAGCTACGGCGCCGACGGCATGGTGGTCAAGCCGGCCATCGGCTCGATCAAGGACCTGAAGGGCAAGACGATGGCCGCCGATGCGCCCGGCACCGCCACCTACTTCACGCTCGCCTGGATGCTGAAGAAGAACGGCCTGTCGATGAAGGACGTGAAGGTGGTGAACCTGTCGCCGCAGGCCGCGGCCAACGCGATGATCGCCGGCAACACCGACATCGACGGCGGCATGACCTACGAGCCCTTCCTCAGCGCGGTGCGCGCCAAGCCCGAGGCCGGCAAGATCATCGCGACCACGCTCGACTACCCGATGATCATGGACACCTTCGGCTGCACGCCGAAGTTCCTGGCCGACAACCCGAAGGCGGCGCAGGGCTTGGCCAACGGCTACTTCGAGGCGCTGGAGATGATCCAGAAGGAGCCGAAGAAGAGCTTCGAGATCATGGGTGCCGACGTCAAGCAGAGCGCCGAGGCCTTCGAGGGCAGCGCGAAATTCCTGCGCTGGCAAGACAAGGCCGCGAACCAGAAGTTCTTTGCCGGCGAGCACGCCGCGTTCAGCAAGGAAGCGGCCGACCTGTTGCTCGAGGCCGGGATCATCAAGCAGATCCCCGACCTGACCAAGCTCGCCGACACGCGCTTCATCAAGTAAGGAGGCTCGCCATGAGCACTGCACGGCCGTTCCGAAAGTGCTCGTTCCCCTTGGGGGGACGACGCGCAGCGTCTTGGGGGCAACATGAGCACTGCACGGCCGTTCCGAAAGTGCTCGTTCCCCCTTGGGGGACGACGCGCAGCGTCTTGGGGGCGACATGAGCACCACCGTCAGTGCAGGTCCGGCCGCGGTGAGCGCGGCCACCGCGCCCGCGCGCCGCAGCGGCGGCTTTCTCGGTATGAAGCCGCTCACGGCGGTGGCGCCGGGCACGCGCACGATGCTTGGCATCGCCTTCTTCGTGCTCTTCTTCGCCGTCTGGGCCGTGGTGACTTTCGGTGGTCTGGTGCCCAAGACCTTCCTCGCCAACCCGCTGCAGATGCTGGCCAGCGGCTGGGATCTGATCGTCAATCAGGGCTTCCTCAAGGACATCGGCATGACGGTGTGGCGGGTCGTCGGCGGCTTCCTGATCGCCGCCGCGATCGCGCTGCCGCTGGGCGTGATGATGGGCGCGTACAAGCCGATCGAAGCCTTCTTCGAGCCCTTCGTCAGCTTTGCGCGCTACCTGCCGGCGAGCGCCTTCATTCCGCTGCTGATCCTGTGGGCCGGCATCGGCGAAGCGCAGAAGCTCGCGGTGATCTTCATCGGCAGCTTCTTCCAGCTGGTGCTGATGATCGCGGTGACGGTGGGCAACACGCGGCGCGATCTCGTGGAGGCGGCGTACACGCTGGGCAGCAGCGATCCGAGCCTGATCAAGCGGGTGCTGATTCCCGGCGCCGCGCCCGAGATCGCCGAGACGCTGCGCATGGTGCTGGGCTGGGCCTGGACTTATGTCATCGTCGCCGAGCTGATCGGCGCATCGAGCGGCATCGGCCACATGATCACCGACAGCCAGGCGCTGCTGGCCACCGACCAGATCATCTTCGGCATCATCGTCATCGGCCTGATCGGGTTGGTGAGCGACTTCCTGTTCAAGTGGGCCAACCGCAAGTTGTTCCCTTGGGCGCAACTTGGGCGTTGAACATCATGAGCAGCAAACCCATTCTGACCGTGCGCGGCGTCGAGCGCCGCTTCGACAAGACGCTGGCGCTGCAGGCCACCGACCTGGACGTCGCCGAGAACGACTTCATCACCATCCTCGGGCCCAGCGGCTGCGGCAAGAGCACGCTGCTGCGCATCGTCGCCGGCCTCGATCGCCAGACCGGCGGCGAAGTGCTGCTCGACGGCCAGCGCATCGAAGGCCCCGGCGCCGACCGCGGCGTCGTGTTCCAGAGCTACACGCTCTTTCCCTGGTTGACGGTGCGCGACAACGTCTGCTTCGGCCTCGTCGAGCGCGGCCTGCCGCGCCCGCAGCAGCTCGAGATCGCCGATGCGTTCCTGAACAAGGTGGGGCTGCGCGGCTTCGAGCACCACTACCCGAAGCAGCTTTCGGGCGGCATGCAGCAGCGCGTGGCGATTGCGCGTGCGCTCGCCAACGGCCCGCGCATGTTGCTGATGGACGAGCCCTTCGGCGCGCTCGACCACCAGACGCGCGAGCTGATGCAGGAGCTGCTGCTCGGCATCTGGGAGCAGGAGCGCAAGACGGTGCTGTTCGTCACCCACGACATCGACGAGGCGGTGTTCATGGGCAACCGCGTGGTCGTGATGAGCGCGCGCCCCGGGCGCATCAAGCTCGACCGCCGCGTCGACATCCCGCACCCGCGCCACTACTCGGTGAAGACGACGCCAGCGTTTGCCGAACTCAAGGCCGAGCTGACCGAGCAGGTGCGGGTGGAGGTGCGTGCCGCGGCGGCGATGGCGTCCGCGTGACCGCGAGCGGCTGCATCTTCATCACCCACCCGGACGTACGGATCGACCCTGCGCAGCCGGTGGTCCGTTGGCCGTTGTCCGAGCGCGGCATTGAACGCATGCGTACCGGTCTGAGTCAAGCCTGGGTTCGCGACGTGACGGCCGTGCACTGCTCCACCGAGCAGAAGGCGATCGACGGCGCCGCCATCCTCGCCGCACACCTCGGCCTGGGATACGCCACGCACGAGGACCTGGGTGAGAACGACCGCTCGGCGACCGGCTACCTGCCGCCAGCCGAATTCGAGCGCACCGCCGACGCGTTTTTCGCCGAGCCGCAGGCTTCGGTGCGCGGCTGGGAGCGCGCGGTCGATGCACAGCGGCGCATCGTCGCTGCCGTTGAACGCATCGCGCATGCTCACACCGTCGGCGGGCTGGTCGCCATCGTCTCGCACGGCGCCGTGGGTGCGCTGCTGCAGTGCCATCTCGCCGGCGCGCCGATCGCGCGTTGCTGGGACCAGCCCGCCAGCGGCGGCGGCAACTGGTTTTGCTTCACGCTCGAGCCCCGCGCGCTGCGCTCGAGGTGGACCGCATTGGACGCGCCAGGCGATGCATCGTGAACGGCGCTACAAGCCCTCCGCGCGAACGATCTCCGCGGCCATCGGCTTGTACGTGACGTACTCGTAGAGCTTCCAGCGGCCTTCATCGATGCGCCAGCGCGCGATCGCAGGGTTGGTTTCGTAAACGGCGGCATATTTATCGCCCGTGCGGGGCAACGCGTATTGCACGACATGCATCACCGCGGTGGCGCTGCCGCCGGGTTTGTAGTGGATGCGCAGCGGCTGCCACTTGAAGTCGAATCCGGCGATCGCACTCTCGAAGGCGCGCCGCGACCGTTCACGCGTGATCATCTGACGCTCGGGATCGGTGTGCAGATAGGTCTCGTGGTAGTGCAGGTCGGCGGTGGTCAGCACCGTCCACGCGGCCACGTCGCGATCGTTCCAGGCGCGCTCGTAACGTGCCATCGCCTCGCGCAAGGCAGCGTCGCCCGGCGCGGCCTGCGCCAGAACGAGGCTGCAGCAAGATGAAGCGACAACAGTCAGGGCGGTGCGGCGCTTCATGGTCAGCGCCCGCGGTTGGCCGTTGTCGGGTCGAGCACGGCCGTGATCGGCGTGATCCGGGTCGCCGGGAAGCCCGACTTCGCGGCGTGCTCGCGGATCAGCGACTCGCTGGTGGCCTGATAGACGCAATAGACCTTGTCGCCGGCCACATAGCTGTGGACCCACTGGATGTCGGGACCGAGGTCGCGCAACACGGCGTTGGACTTGGCTGCGCCATTGCGGAATTCCTCGGCGCTGGTCTTGCTGGCGCCCGGCATGTCGCGCTCGATCAGGAAGCGTTGCGGCGCAGGGGTCTGTTGCGGTTGTTGCGACCACGCCGGCGCTGTGACCAGTGCCAGCGCAACCAGGGAAACGGCAAAGTTTCGATTCATGGGGGATGGCTCCAGGTTGCTCGGCTTGCGTTGTGCCCACCGATGAACGCAAGATCGTCGACACGGCGCGCGAAGTCCCGAAATCACGCCGAAATCAGAGCGAAATCGATGCAACGCGAACCCGATGCCGATCTGCGCCACGCCCAGCAGCTGGCCTGGCCCGGTTTCGCCCTCGATTTGGCACGTGGCGAGTTGCTCGACGCCGCCGGCCATCCGACCGAACTGCGTGCCCAGGCGCTCAAGGTGTTGTTGGTGCTGGGCGAGCAGGCCGGCCAGGTGGTCGGCAAGGACGAGCTGATGCGCCGCGTGTGGGGCGAGGTCGTCGTGACCGAGGATTCGCTGGTGCAGGCGGTGGGTGACATCCGCCGCGTGCTCGGTGACGCCAGGCACGAGCGCGTGCGCACGGTGCCGCGGCGCGGCTACCTGCTCGTCGGCGGCGAGCCGCCGATCGTCGCCGCCGCGTCGGCGCCGACGACGGCGACCGCCGCGATGGCATCCCCGCACGCCACGCCACGCCTGCGCTTCGCCTCCTGGGTCGGTGTGGCCTGTCTTGTGCTGGCCGTGTTCGCAGCCGGCTGGATGGCGGCGCGCACCGGTGGCCTTGTGCCGGCCATGCCGCGCTCGCTCGCCATCCTGCCGTTCGAGAGCGACGGTGGCGCCGAGGACTGGTTCGCCGCCGGCGTGACCAGCGATCTGACGGCGCTGGTGAGCGGTTGGCCAGCTACCACGGTCATCGGGCGTGGTAGCACTGCGGCCTACAAGGGCAAGGACGCCGACCCACGCGTTGTGGGGCGTGAGTTGGGCGTGGCGCACATCGTCATGGGCCACGCACGGCGCGACGGCGACCAGGTGCGGTTGTCGGTATCGCTCATCGAAACCGCCTCGGGCCGCACGGTCTGGTCGGAGCTGCGCGATGTGCCGCGCACCGACATCGGCGCGCTGATCGGCGATGTGGCGGGCGGCATCGCCCGCACCCTGATCGTCGAGTGGGGCGATGCGGTGGCCGCCACGAGCGCGCGCCGTGGGCTGCAACCACAGGAGGCGCTGGCCGATGACTTGGCAATGCAGGGCATGGCCGAGCTGCTGCGCGGCGTTTCGCGCGAGAACTGGGAACGCGCACGACAACTGTTCGAGCAGGCCGTGGCGCTCGATCCAGCGTCGCGCCGCGGGCTGGCCGGCGTGACGCTGTCCAACGTCAACCTCGTGCTCTGGATGTGGAGCGATGACCCGACGCGCGACGTGGCCCGTGCGAAGCAGGCGCTGACCCAACTCGACCTGATCGCGCCCGACCTGTTGATGACCCGGCTGGCGCACGCCAGCATGGCCTACACGCGCCACGACTGGTCGGGGCTGGTGGCGATCGCCGACCACCTGGTGAGTCACCATCCGAACGAGCCAACGGCCTACCACCACCGCTGCGGCGGGCTGCTGCGCCTGGCGCGCTTCGAGGAGGCCATCGGCGCCTGTCAGCGGGCGATTGGCATCAGCCCGCGCGACTCGCGCGTGCCAACGTGGCAGGGTTTGATGGGGTTCAACCTGTTGCAGCTGGGCCGCTATGCCGAGGCCGAGCAGACGCTGCGCGCCTCGACGACGGGTAACCCGCGCGTGCCGATGTACTTCGTGTTGCTGGCTGTGGCACTGGCCGAGCAGGGGCGGCACGACGAAGGCGCGCGCACGATGCAGGAGGCGATGACGCGCCATCCTGAGTTCCGCCGCAGCACGATCAAAGGCTACTGGATTGCCACCGACACGCGCTTTCTCGCCGGCCGCGACCGCGTCGTCGCGCGCGCAGCTGAACTCGGGTTGCCGCCGTGAGACAGTGCAACCCGCACGCGTCGCATGCAGAATCGCCACGGCAAGCGCGAGCAGGTGCTGGCGAGCGCGCTGCCTTCCCCATTTTCGGCACCGGGAGACCACGATGTTGTTGAAGTCGACTTGGGCGGCCGCCGCGGCGGCCGCCATCCTGGGTGCGTGTGCACAGCAGTCTTTGCAGCAGCCCGCCGCACCGGCAGCCACCGCCGCGGTGCGCATGAGTGCGAGCACGCCGACGCTTGGCGGCGGCTACAGGAAGGTCGCTTCGGCTGCGGGCGCGGCCGTCTACTTCTTGAATTTGAAGGACGGCGACAACGTCACCAGCCCGGTGCTGGTGCAGTTCGGGCTGCGGGGCGTGGGCGTTGCGCCGGCCGGCGTCGAGAAGGAGAACACCGGTCATCACCACCTGTTGATCGATGTCGCCGAAGTCGATGTCAACAACGCGCTGCCGATGACTGACAACATTCGGCACTTCGGTGGCGGCCAGACCGAGGTGCGCATCGAGTTGAAGCCCGGAACGCACACGTTGCAGTTGCTGCTGGCCGACCACAACCACATCCCGCACCATCCGGTCGTCCTCAGCGAGCGCATCACCGTCACGGTGAAGTAGCGCTCAACGCGGCTACTTCGGGTACAGCACCATCTGCGTGCAGCGGAAGAGGGCGATCGTCTTTCCCGACTCACGGTGCGTGACGGTGGCATCCCAGACCTGTGTCGTGCGTCCGATGTGTGCAGGCGTGGCAATGCACTCGATGACGCCGTCTCGTGCCGTGCCGAGGTGGTTGGACTTGAGCTCGATGGTCGTGAAGCCGCTTGCGCCTTGAGGCAAGGTCTTGATGCAGCCGTAGCCTGCGCAGGTGTCGGCCAGCGTTACTACCGTGCCAGCGTGCAGGAAGCCGTTGGGTGCAAGCAGGTTTTGCATCACTTCGAGCGACGCGCGCACGCGCTCGGCGTTGACTTCGAGGATCTCGATGCCGAGATGGCTGGGCAGGAAGGTCGTGCCGAGGCGTTGGAAGTGTGCAAGGTCTGACATGACATCAATGATAGGCAGTTGAGCTCAGCGACGCGGTTCCATCGCGCTGCGGCGATGGCCGCCACGCAGCACAGCGCGCAGCGGCATCGTCAGGCGGTGGCTCGCCGCCGAGCAGAGCGCGATGAACCTGTCCAGCGGCCACTGCAGCAAGCGGTAGAGCAACAGGTGAAGTGCCGAGTTGACGGCGAAGATCGCGACGAACAGCCACGCGCCTCCATGACGCGGAACCACGTAAGGGATCAGGCCATACAACAACAAGATCAACCAGCCGTGCAGCAGCAACAGCGGCATCGAGCGCCGGCCGACATAGGCCAGGAAGCGGCCCACGGACAACGTGGCGGCGCGCTGCGACAGCCACAGCAGGCCGATGACAGCAATGCCTTCCTGCAGAAAGTACATCGGCATGAAGCCGTAGCCGCCGACCATCGGCTGGGCCACGAAGCTGGTGTCACAGGCCAGGCACACACCGTCTCGCCACAGCGTCGGGCGGTTGATCAGCGGCAGGGCCAGACCCGCAATCACCGACAGCACGCCCACGGCGTGAGGCACCCGCCACGCCGGCGCGATGCGTGTGCCCAACCAGAACAGCACGAGCGCCGCGGGCCAGTTGCGCCACTCGTAGAGGTTGTCAGGAAGCCCGAACCAGCGGCCCGCCACCACGAATGTCGCTGCGCACGCCAGCGCCGCAATGGCGGACTGCCAGCCCTTGGCCAGCGCGAAGGCGAACAGGCGGGTGACGGCCAGCACGACGAAAAACCAGGCGACGAAGGTCGAATAGCCGGTGCCCTCGACAACCGGCCGCGCGATCTCGACGACGAGGTCCAAGGCGGACTTCCTGGGGGTCGATAGCGCTTGCAGGATCAGCACGCCCAGGGTGTGTGAGAACAGCGCCACGAGCAGCAGCAGCAGCGAACGCTGAACCACGAGGGGCCAAGCCTTGTCCGCCAGAGACCGGCTGGTCATGCCTGCCAGCGAAAAGTAGAGCGCGACATGCGGCGCCAGTGCCTTGATCTGCCATTGAGCCTGGCGCGCGAGCTCGCCGTTGCCGAGGTGATCAAGCGCCGCGTACAGCGCGTGGATGTGGAACACACCCAGCAGCAGCAACCCGCGCCCGACTTCGACCGGCGCTGCAGGGCGCGGCGTCATGCTCATGTCTTCACTGCCGGGCCGCTGGAGTGGATTGGTGGGACGAGGAGGATCGAAAACGCCGCGCAAAGGCAGTCGCAGCCACACTTCCACGCATCCTCGCTACATGAGTTCCTGCAAAAGTTCCTGCATTCGCTCGCAGGTGCGAGTGCACCAAGCAACACTCAGCCTGCTCGGTCAAGCTTGTCGAGCAAGGATAGCGCCCGTTTGGGATTGCCGCGCGCCGCGCGCGTCTCGAAGCGCACGCGGGCGTCGTAGTTGGCGAGCGCCACCGTGGCCAGCTCGTCCATCAGCTTGTTGATGCTGATGGAGTTGGACTTCGCCAGGGCCTTCAGGCGCTCGTGCTTGTCGTCGGGCAAACGGATCGTCAACGTGGACATGGAAACACCTCCAGGCATTGTTCGGGTGTCAGCACCCGCAGTGAAGGGAACTTGAGTTCGCCGCGCGTCACGTCGCGAAGATTGCGCGTCACGATGGCTTCGGCCTGTGCGGCGACACCCAGGTCGATGAGATGGTTGTCGGCCTCATCGGGCAGGTTGGGCCGCCAGGCGTAGAACAACTCGACCCAGCGACAAAGATTGAGCAGGCCGTCGAAGACCTCGCCCCGTTCATTGACGGACAACACCGAGTCCGTACACAGACCTGCGCGCCCGAGACCATCCACGTGCTCGGCAAGCAGCGCCGGGCCGAGAACCGGCTGGTACTGGCCGCGCAAGCAGGCTCGCAGCAAAGCACGTGCGCTGCCGCCACCGCGCAACAGGGCAGTGACAAGCACGTTGGTCTCGATGACGACGGTTGGCATGTGCTGAATGATGGTACCGGCGCTATCACTTGGCGCGCCGAACTCCGATGACAGTCGACCCGAGAACGAGGTTGCAACGATGCGTGACGCGTCGCCGCGCCTCTTGGGCGCGCCTGGCATGCCCCGAGATTGCACGAGACTTCGACGGGGCGGGAGCGCGATGCGCAAGGACTCTTCCGCAGGAGAAGCGAGCGCGGCACGATCGCCCGATGCGACTGCCGTGGAGCAAACCGAAGGCCGATCAGCTCGAGCTTCTCGACGCTGAGCCTGAACTACTGCGCGAGCCCTCAGCGCTCGACGGTCGGCGGCGCGAGCGATCAGCAGCGGCGCTCCACTGCACAGCGGCCGTAGCCGATCAAGGCCCAGCGATCACCGGCCATCCGCTGCTCGTGCCGCTGGACTGTTTGTCCGAAGACCCGAACAATCCGCGTACCGAGTTTCCGCAGGCCGAGATCGACGAGCTGGCCGACAGCATCCGCCAGCACGGCATCTTGCAGCCGCTCGTCGTGGGTCCGGCCGAAGCGACGGGGCACCGACGCATCCACCACGGCGCGAAGCGCTGCCGTGCAGCGAAGCTTGCCGGTCTGAGCGAAGTCCCGGTCGTGGTCAGTGACGCGCCGGCCGATCCCTATGCGCAGGCCGCCGAGAACCAGAAGCGGCATGGCCTGACGCCGATGGACCTGGCGCGGCTGATTCGCCGGCAGGCGGATGCGGGCGATTCGAACGCAACGATCGCCAAGTGTCTGGGCATCGACCAGACGACCATCGCACATCACCTCGCGTTGCTGGACCTGCCACCCGAGTTGAACGACGTGATGCAGGCGGGTCGCTGCACGTCGCCGCGGACGCTCTACGAACTGAAGAAGCTGCACCACGAGCAGCCGGAGCGGGTGAGGGCGCTTCTTGGCGGTGAAGGCGAGATCACCCGAGGCGCGGTCAACGCGGTTCGTGCGGAGGCCGCCTCACCGTTGCCGAGACTGCGACAAACAAGAGCCGCAACTGACTGTCCTTGCCCGCGCCGACTCGGCCTGCGCGCTGACTCGAACGCGCGCTCGACCAGGTCGCGAAGGCCGGACCTCGCGTCGCGGACGCTGACCTTCAACCGCTGAAGCAGCGCCTGGCGAGTCTCGTCAGTCGGTTGGCGTGAGGGGTCGGACTGTCCGACCCCTCGACGACTCAGCCGCAGCTCCAATCGAGAGTGGAGATGAAGAAGCTCGAAAAAGTATGGATGGCAGGATAGGCTGGCCGCCAGCGAATGGACACCACGCCGACGTGCGGGCGCGGTGACGACCATGGTGAGTGCGTCGCGTGACCGCGTGATCATCGACCTGCGCGGCATCGGCGATGCCGTGCGGTCGGCGGCGGCGCAGCGCGCGGATCACCGTCGCTCACCTCGCGCGCCAAGCCCTCCTGTCCACCATTGCTGCGAGCGAACCCGCCGCCGAGCCGCTGGGGTCGGACAGTCCGACCCCAAGCTTCTCTACTGCCAAGCTGACGCTGCGCCTGCCGCAGCCGCATGCCGATGCGCTGATCGTCAACGCCGTCGGCCTCGGCCTGTCGTACGGCGAGTACGTGGCCAGGCTGGTCAACGGCAGCCCGCTGCCGCGGCCTGCGGCCGAACGTGCCGCCGATCGCGCCGCGCTGCTGGCCTCGAGCGACCAGTTGGCCGCCCTGTCGGCCGACCTCAACGCCTTCATGCGGTTGTTGCGAAGCGGTGATTCAGCCGAGGTCGAGAAATACCGCCACCGCATCGAGACGGTCGACGCGGACATCCGAGACCACCTCGACCTGGCATCGAAGTTCATGGCGCACTCACAGGCAAGGAGATCGCGATGACCCCGCCCAACACGCTCGACGGCGTCCTCGTCCAATGGGGCGACCGGCTGTTCTACCCGTCAAACCGTTCGACAAAGTCCCGCACGCCAGCCCTGACTGGCTCGCCACTGCACCAACGCGCCCAGGCGCTGCGCCAGCGCATCCACGCCACCGTAGTCCGGCGTGCGCCGCAGGTGATGGTCAAGGTCACCGGCGGCGGCCGCGGCATGGGCGCCATCGCCGCGCACCTGCGCTACATCGCCAAGGGCGGCCGGCTGCCGTTCGAAGACGACCGCGGCGTGACACGCGACGGCAAGGAAGCGCTGCACGCCGTCGTCGATCAGTGGCGCCTCGGTGGCTCGCGCATCCCGGAGGTCAGCGATCGTCGCGAGGCCTTCAACATCATGCTGTCGATGCCGGCGGGCACCCGACCGGAGTTCGTCCTGCAGGCCGCGCGCGAGTTCGCCAAGGCCGAGTTGGCGAACCACCGCTACGTGATGGTGCTGCACACGCATCAGGCCAACCCGCATGTGCACCTCGCCGTGCGTGCCGAGGGCCGCGACGGCAAGCGCCTGAACCCGCGCAAGGAAGACCTGCGCCGCTGGCGCGAGACGTTCGCCGAGCGGCTGCGCGGCTGGGGCATCGAGGCCGAGGCCTCGTCGCAGATCACGCGCGGCACGCGGCATCGCAACGAGCGGGTCTGGGAACGCAAGACAGCGCAGCCGCGAGCGCGGCGTCCGGCCAAAGCCGAGCCGTTGCCGCGCGGCACTCGCAAGCATGCCCTGCAGGCCTGGGTGGAGATCACGCGAGCGCTGGCCGCGTCGCCGGACTCGTCGGATCGCAAACTGGCGAAGTCGATCTACGACTACCTGGAGCGCCTGCCGGCCGTGCAGGCGATCGTTCGCGAGCGCGAACGGCAGCGTGAGCTGCCGGGCATGAGCCGATCACCGGTGGTGCCTTCACCGCTGCAGCGCCGCGGGCCGGAGATGGAGCGGTAGGTCAGACCGAACGAGGGTGTCCTCGCCGCCGGACGGGCTCGCCGGGCAGGGGGCTGAACAGCCGCCTGCCCGCGAGCCTGAGCGTGGCTGCGCCGCGCGCCGCGTCAAGGGTGCGCTGGCGCCGGGCTGCGCCCGCCCTGGACTCGGCGTGCGTGCGCGCGGTCAGTGATGCGTGGTGTCGCGAGACTGCGTCCAGCGATCCAGGTCCGACCAGCGCCAGGCGACGGCGCGTGGACCGAGACGTACCGGCGCCGGGAACGAGCCGTCGGCGATCCAGCGGTAGATCGTCGAGCGACCCAGGCCGGTGATCTTGAGGACCGTGGGCAGGCGCGCGAGCACCCGCGGCGCATCGCCGGTGGGGCATCGAGGGCAGGGCGTTGTTGTGCTGCATTGCCATGGTGGTGAGGTCTTGTGATCGAAACTCTAGGCGACGATCAGCAGGCAACCGATGCTGGATTCGAGGCCGTTTTCTTGCGCGAAGTCCTGGCACCGCGGCGGGCCGTCGCTGAGCCGCGCGAGGTCGGCGTTGAAATTCGATCGATGCGGAGGTTGGCTGCTTGTCCACCAACGATAGGCGCAATCCGGACCATGGCTACCGACGATTTCGGCGCCTCAATCATCGCAACAAAGCTGACTTTGGCGGCCGTTCACTTTCGGCCACAACGCGACGCTCGCCGATGCGATAGCGGACGCTCGACTTGTCAGTGCGCCTAGCAGCGCGTGCGACGACGGGACGCCAGATCCTGCATGCGAAGTTTGTGGAGGACTGGGTCCAGACTTCGACTTTGCGCGTGTGGCCTGGGCTTCGCCTGCTCGCACGCTGACCTAAGCAAGGGTCTGCCCTAACGCCCTCGGGAAACCCCTCTCGTAAGACCTACCAATGACCCCCCGCGAATGGGTGCCAAGTTCCCACCGCCGTCCGGCACACTTCAATTGGAAGCGTGCACGTTGGGATCGGGAGGCGGAGTTGTCGAGTAGCGCAAGCGCGGCTGTTCAAGCTGCGGATGAGTTGGTGTGCCTGCCCGGCAGTGGCAGCAACGAGAGCAGCCAAGCGCTGAAGGATCCGCTGCCTGCGCTGTGCCTGATCGCGCGGCTGCACCACGTTGCCGCCGAGCCGGCCTCGTTGCGACACGCTCTCGGCAAATCGGCCAGCAATGCACTTAACGCCGACGACATCCTGCTCGCCGCCAAGCACCTCGGCCTCAAGGCCAAGCGCAGCACCTCGACGGCCGAGCGCCTGAACCTCGTCCCGCTGCCCGCCCTGGCGCGCCTGGCCGACGGCCGCTGGGTCGTGCTCGCCCAATGCGACAACCAGCGTGTCCTTATCCACGACCCCAGCGCCGAAGGCAGCCGCCCGACCATCGAGCCGCTGGAGGTCTTCGCTGCGCAATGGAGCGGCGAGCTGATCCTCGTCACCAGCCGTGCCTCACTCGCCGGCGACCTCGCCAAGTTCGACTTCAGCTGGTTCGTGCCTGCGCTGGTCAAGCACCGCAAGCTCTTCGGCGAAGCGCTGCTCGTCAGTCTGTTCCTGCAGCTCTTCGCGCTGGTCAGCCCGCTGTTCTTCCAGGCGGTCATGGACAAGGTGCTGGTCCACCGCGGCATGACCACGCTCGACGTGCTCGTCATCGGCCTGCTCATCGTCGTCGTCTTCGAGAGCGTGCTCAGCGCGCTGCGCACCTACGTCTTCAGCCACACCACCAGCCGCATCGACGTCGAACTCGGCGCACGCCTGTTCCGCCACCTGCTGGCGCTGCCGCTGGCCTACTTCCAGGCGCGGCGCGTCGGCGACTCGGTGGCGCGTGTTCGCGAGCTCGAGAACATCCGCGCCTTCCTCACGGGCAACGCGCTCACCCTCGTGCTCGACCTGCTGTTCTCGGTGGTCTTCATCGCCGTGATGTTCCTCTACAGCGTGCCGCTGACGCTGATCGTGCTGGCCAGCCTGCCGCTGTACGTAGGTCTCTTCCTGCTGGTGGTGCCGAT
>CAVTWT010000014.1:0-92437 GCA_963738425.1 uncultured beta proteobacterium
CGAGCAGGAGGATCGGGATCATCACCGTCAGCGTCGCCGGCAGGCGCGACTTGAACAGGTTGGCCACCGATTCGTTGGTGGCCCAGCTCTTGCCCCAATCGAAGGTGGCGATGTTCTTCAGGTAGATGCCGAGCTGCGTCCACCACGGCTTGTCGAGGCCGAGCGTTTGCTGGATCGCCGCGATCTGCTCGGGCGTGGCGTTCAAGCCGCCCAGGATCTCGGCCGGATCGCTGCCGAAATATTTGAAGAGAAAGAACACCAGCAGCACGGCGCCGAACAAGGTCGGCACCATTTGCCACAGGCGCCGGATCAGATAGGCCGCCATGTTGATTCAGCCCCTTGTGAGGCCTGCAAAAGACGCGCGAGTGTAGGGCGCGGCCGGGCGCGGGTTCACCCGCATTTGCCCGTGCCGTTCTAGGGTTTGGCGTCTCGATAGACTGCACGCTTCCCCTGCTCGCACCCAAGAGCCATGAAAACGTCCCTGCTGCTGGCGCTGGCCACGAGCCTCGCGCTGTCGTGTGGCAGCGCTGCCGCGCAAGCACCGAAGAAGGTGCTCCGCTACGCATTTCCCATCGCCGAGACCGGCTTCGACCCGGCGCAGATTTCCGATCTGTACTCGCGCACCGTGGCCGCCAACATCTTCGAAGCGCCGCTGACCTACGACTACCTGGCGCGGCCGACCCAAGTCAAGCCGCAGACGGCCGTCGCGCTGCCGGAGATCACCGACGACGGCAAACGCTTCGTCTTCCGCATCCGGCCTGGCATCTACTTCGCCGATGACCCGGTCTTCAAAGGGCAGAAGCGGGAGCTGACCGCGGCCGACTACGTCTACAGCGTCAAGCGCCACTACGACCCCCGATTCAAGAGCCCCAACCTGTTCCAGTTGGAGAACGCCAAGATCATCGGTCTGTCGGAGTTGCGCAAGAAGGCGATTGCCGACAAGGCGCCGTTCCCGTACGACACCGAGGTCGAAGGCCTGCGCACGCTCGACCGCTACAGCTTCGAAGTGCGTCTGGCGCAACCGTCGCCACGCTTCTTCTACGCCTTTGCCGAGGGCGCGATCCTGGGCGCGGTGGCGCGCGAGGTGATGGAGGCCTACGTTGGCAAGGAGATGGAGCATCCGGTGGGCACCGGGCCGTTCCGCCTGGCCGAGTGGCGGCGCAGCGCCAAGATCATCCTCGAGCGCAACCCGAACTACCGCGACGACCCCTACGACGAGCAAGCCGCGGCCGGCGATCCGAGTGCGCAGGCGATTGCCGGCAAGCTCGCCAACAAACGCGTGCCGCTGGTCGATCGCGTCGAAGTGAGCATCATCGAAGAAACGCAGCCGCGCTGGCTGGCCTTCCTGAACGGCGATCACGACATGATCGAGCGCCTGCCCAACGAATTCGCCACCATCGCCATACCCAACAACAAACTCGCGCCCAACCTCGTCAAGCAGGGCTTGCGCATGGAGCGCGTGCCGCTGGTCGATTCGACGCTGGTGTACTTCGGCATGGAGCATCCGGTGGTCGGCGGCTACACGCCCGAGCGCGTGGCGTTGCGCCGCGCGATCGCGCTGGCCTACGACAACGAGCGCGAGATCGCCGTGCTGCGCCGCGGCCAGGCGATTCCGGCGCAGAGCATCATCCCGCCGCTGCTCTCGGGCTACGACCCGAAGCTGAAGACCGAGATGAGCCAGTACGACGCTGCGCGCGCCAAGGCGCTGCTCGACCTGTACGGCTATGTCGACAAGAACGGCGACGGCTGGCGCGACCAGCCCGACGGCGCGCCGCTGCTGCTGGAGTATTCGTCGCAGCCCGACCAGCTCTCGCGCACGCAGCAGGATCTGTGGCAGAAGGCGATGAACGCGATCAACGTGAAGATCGAATTCCGCATCGCCAAGTGGCCCGAGCAGTTGAAGCAAAGCCGCGCCGGCAAGCTGATGATGTGGGGCGTGGCCTGGGGCGCGCACCAACCCCGACGGCCAGTACTTCCTCGATCTGCTCTACGGCCCGAACAAGGGCCAGGCCAACCACGCGCGCTTCGACCTGCCGGCGTTCAACGCGCTGTACGAGCGCATGGCCGTGATGCCCGACGGGCCCGAGCGCGAGGCGCTGATGCGCGACGCCAAACAACTGGCCATCGTCTACATGCCGTACAAGGTCAGCGCGCACCGCATCGCCACCGACCTGCTGCATCCGCAACTCGTCGGCTACAAGCGCCACCCGTTCATGCGCGACTGGTGGCGGTATGTGGACATCGACATGCCGCCGCCGCAATGAGGATCACGATGAAGACCCGCTTTCTGAACGCTGCGAGCGCGCTCGTGCTCGGTGCCGTGCTGGTGACTGCCAACGCCTGCGCAGCAGCCGGCGGCCAGGAACGGCGATGCGAGGAAGGTGCTCAACGTCGCCTTCGCCAGCGCCGAAACGACGATCGATCCGGCCAAGATCAGCGACCTCTATTCGCGCGCCATCACCGCGCACATCTTCGAAGCGCTCTACACCTACGACCACCTGGCGCGGCCGGCCACGCCCAAGCCGCTGATCGCCGACGGCATGCCGGTGCCTTCGGCCGACTTCCGCACCTGGACGGTGAAGATCAAGCCGGGCATCTACTTCCAGGACGACCCGGTCTTCAAAGGCAAGAAGCGCGAGGTCACGGCGCAGGACTTCATCTACACCTTCCAGCGCATCGCCGACCCGGCCAACAGGAGCCCGCTGTGGAGCTGGATCGAGACCTACGCGCTGCTCGGCCTGGCCGAGCAGCGCAAGGCCGCGCTCGACGGCAAGAAGCCGTTCGACTACGACGCGCCGATCGAAGGCCTGCAGGCGCTCGACCGCTACACCATCCAGTACAAGCTGAAAGACCCGCGGCCGCGGCTGATCACCGGCATCCTCACCGGCTCCGACCTCACCGGCGCGCAGGCGCGCGAGGTGGTCGAGTTCTACGGCGACAAGATCGACGAGCACCCGGTCGGCACGGGGCCGTTCAGGTTGAAGCAGTGGCGGCGCAGCTCGCTGATCGTGCTCGAACGCAACCCCGACTACCGCGACACGCCCTATGACGAGCGGCCCGCCGCCGATGACGCGCTGGGCCAGGAGATCCTGGCGCGCATGAAGGGCCGCAAGATCCCGATGGTCGATGAGGTGCGCATCTCCATCATTCCCGAGAGCCAGCCGTTCTGGCTGTCGTTCCTCAACGCGCAGGTGGACATCCTGGGCACGTCCACCGGCTCGGTGCCGGGCGAGTTCGTCAACCAGGCCATGCCCAACGGCAAGGTCGCGCCCAACCTGGCCAAGCGCGGCATCGTCGGCCGCCAGCAGGTCAACTCCGATGTCGGCTATGTGTACTTCAACATGGACGATCCGACGGTCGGCGGCTACACGCCGGAGAAGGTGGCGCTGCGCCGCGCGATCGGCCTGGCCTACGACGTCGAGCGCGAGATCACCACCATCCGCCGCGGCCAGGCGATTCCGGCGCAGTCGATCCTGGTGCCGCACACCTACGGCTACGACCCGACATTCAAGAGCGAGATGGGCGACCACGACCCGGCGCGCGCCAAGGCGCTGCTCGACCTGTTCGGCTACAAGGATGTCGATGGCGACGGTTATCGCGAGCTGCCCGACGGCAAGCCGCTGTTGATCACGCGCTCGACGTTGCCCGAGCAGATCTACCGCGAGTTCGACACGCTGTGGAAGAAGAACATGGACGCCATCGGCATCCGCACCGTGTTCAGCGTGCAGAAGTTCGCCGAGAGCCTGAAGCAGTCCCGCGCCGGCAAGTTGCAGGTCTGGTCGCTGGCCGGCTCGGCCGCCGACCCCGACGGCCAGGGCTCGCTGCAGCGCTTCGACGGCACGCAGATCGGCGGCCAGAACCAGGCGCGCTTCAACAATGCGCGCATGAACGAGATCTACAAGCAGCTCTCGGCGCTGCCCGACGGGCCCGAGCGCAAGGCGCTGTTCCGCGAAGCGCAGCAGATCGGCGTGGCCTACATGCCGTACAAGGCGCTCGGCCATCGCAAGTCCACCGACCTCTGGCACCCGTGGGTCGTGGGTTTCAGGCGCCCGCTGTTCTGGCAGGAATGGATGCACATGGTCGATGTGGACATGTCGAAGAAGCCGGCGCACTGAGCCCATGCCATGAAGCGGCGCGACCTCCTTGCCGCCGCCGGCATCGCGCCGGCCGCCGCGCTGGCGCAATCGCCGTCCCGCATCGGCCGCAAGACCTTGCGCCTGCCGATCCCGACGCCGGAAACCACGCTCGACACGGTGCAGACCAACAGTGACCTGCGCACCAGCGAGATCCTGGCGCACATCTTCGAAGCGCCGCTGACCTACGACTACCTGGCCCGGCCGGCGCGCCTGGCTCTGGCCACGGCCGCGGCGATGCCCGAGGTCTCGGCCGACGGCAAGGTGTTCACGATCCGCATCCAGCCCGGCATCCTGTTTGCCGATGACCCAGCTTTCAACGGCAAGCGCGCGCGAGCTGACCGCAGCCGACTACGTCTACAGCCTGAAGCGCTTCTACGACCCGAAGTACAACTCGAGCGACCTCTACAACTTCGAGCAGCTGAAGCTGCCGGGTTTGTCGGAGCTGCGCGACCGCGCGGTCAAGGCGCGCACGCCGTTCGACTACGAGGCGCCGGTCGACGGCGTTCGCGTGATCGACAAGTACACCTACCGCATCACGCTCGGCGTGCCGAACCCGCGCTTCATCTACACGCTGGCCGATCCGGTGTACTGCGGCGCGGTGGCGCGCGAGGTCGTCGAGCGTTATGGCGACGAAATCGGCGCGCACCCGGTGGGCACAGGGGCGTTCCGCCTGAAGAGCTGGCGCCGCGCCTCGCGCATCGTGCTCGAACGCTCGCCCGGCTTTCGCGGCGTGCAGTACGTGGGCGCGCCGGCCGACGAGCCGCTGGCGCAGGAGATCGCCGCGCGCGCTCAAGGGCAAGACCCTGCCGCTGGTCGACGAGGTCGTGATCGATGTGGTGGAAGAAGACCAGCCGCGCTGGCTGACCTTCGTCAACGGCACCTATGCGTGGCTGGAAGTGCCCGGCTCGATGGCCAGCGTGGCCGCGCCGAACGGCGAGCTCGCACCCTTCCTGGCCAAGAAGGGCGTGCGGCTGCAGAAGATGCTGCGCCCCGACATGGGCATGACCTTCTTCTACATGGAGCACCCGCTGGTCGGCGGCTACACGCCAGACAAGGTGGCGCTGCGCCGCGCGATCGGGCTGGCCTTCGACGGCAACGCCTACATCCGCCATGTGCTCGGCGGCCTGGCGCATCCCGGCGCAATCGACGATCGCGCCCTTCACCAGCGGCTACGACGCCGACTACAAGAGCGCGATGAGCGAGTACGACCCGGCGCGCGCCAAGGCGCTGCTCGACACCTTCGGCTATGTCGATCGCAACGGCGACGGCTGGCGCGAGCAGCCCGATGGCCAGCCGCTGGTGCTGAAGCTGGCGACGATGAGCGACCAGCGCTCGCGCAAGGAAAACGAGCTGTGGAAGCGCAGCCTGGACGCGGTGGGCCTGAAGATCGAGTTCGAGGTCGCCACCTGGTCGGAGCTGTTGAAGCGCAGCCGCGCCGGCACGCTGATGATGTGGGGCTATGCCTGGAGCGCCGGCTCGCCCGACGGCAGCTTCTTCCTCGGCATCGCCTACGGCCCCAACGCCAGCGAAGCCAACGACCCGCGCTTCAACCTGCCGGCCTTCGACCGCCTGTTCGAGAAGCAGCTCGCGATGGCCGAAGGCGCCGAGCGCGAAGCGGTGATGCGCCAGGCCAAGGACCTGCTGGTGGCCTACATGCCGTTCAAGGTGCATGCGCACCGCATCCGGGTCGATCTGGTGCAGCCCGGCACACGCCATTTCTGGCGCCACCCGTTCATGCGCGACGTCTGGCGCTTTGTCGACGTGCCGGCGGAATGATCGGGCCGCGCCGCACGTAAGCCCAGAGACTCCCGTAGCATGAGCGCCGCCTGACCGCCCGAAGGCGCTCGCACCGAAGCGCGTAGCGCGAAGGTATTCCAGTGACCGCTCCACCCGCCTTCCGCCAGCAACTGCTCGTCGCCATCCCGCGGCTGCGCCGCTACGCGCGCTCGCTGGTGTTCGACGGCGCCACGGCGGACGACCTGGTGCAGTCCACGCTCGAACGCGCGCTCAACCACTGGCGCCAGTTCGATCCGAAACGCGATCTCGTGCTCTGGCTGCTGGCGATTGCGCACAACGCCTACCTCGATGGCCTGCGCCGCGACAAGCACCTCGACATCGTCTCGCCCGAGCGCGTGACCGACACGCTCGACCGTGACCGCCGCCACGAGCCCGACATCGGCTTGCAGCTGGATCTGAGCGCCGCCCTGGCGCGCCTCGTGCCCGACCAGCGCAGCGCGCTGATGCTGGTCATCGTCGAGCAGCTCAGCTATGCCGAAGCGGCCGAGGTACTGCATGTGCCCGAGGGCACGGTGATGTCGCGCGTCAGCCGCGCCCGCGCCGTGCTGCGGGCATTTCTCGACGGCAGCGCGCGGCCGGCGACGCATCTGAAGCCCGAACTGCGGCGGGTGGTCTGACGATGAACCAGCGCACCGACTTCAGCGACAGCGAACTGTCCGCCTGGCTCGACGGTGAAGGCAGCGCCGAAGAGCGCGAGCGCATCGAAGCGCACTTGCGCCACGACGAACAGGCCGCCGCCAAAGTGCGCCTGTGGTCGGCCGACCGCGATGCGCTGCGGGCGCGGTTCGACCCGGTGCGCAGCGAAGACATTCCGACCCGCCTGGCCGACACCGTGGCCAACGGCAAGCGCTGGAGCGGCCGCTGGTTGCAAGCGGCCGTCGCCGCCGGGTTGCTCGTCGGCGGCGGCATCGTGGGCTCGGTGTTGACGTGGCAATGGCAGCGGCCTCTGGTGGCGGCCACACAAGCCGGCACGCCCGCGGGCTGGGTGCAGCGCGCCGCCTATGCGCACAGCGTCTTCGTGCCCGAGCCGCGGCACCCGGTGGAAGTGCGCGCACAGGAGGAACATCTGTCTCGCTGGCTGACGCGGCGCATCGACATCCCGGTCAAGTTGTTCGACCTGCGCGACGAAGGCTTCGAGCTGATGGGCGGCCGCCTGCTGCCCGACGCCACGGGCAAGAGCGCGCAGCTGATGTACGAGAACGCGCAGACCAAGGAGCGCGTCACGGTCTACCTGCGCAAACCCGACGCCGATGCGCCGACGGCCTTCCGCTATTTGCAGCAAGGCAACCTCGGTACGTTCTATTGGGTCGAGGCCGGCGCCGGTTATGCGCTGGTCGGGCCGCTGCCGAAGGAGCGGCTGCTGGCGTTGGCGCAGGCGATTTATCGGCAGGGGATTGCGCCGGCGGCACCCGTGCATCTGCACCATCGCGATAGATCTGCAAGGCGCGGCAACTCAAAGGCTTCGATCAAGCACCTTCATCGGCATCGTGGTCTTGCAGCGGCGCGAACGATAGTTGGAGCATCCCCAAAAAGCCTTGCCGCCACTCTTTGCCGGGCGCTCGACGAGCTTGATGCCGCAATTCACGCAGGTGGGACGCCAGTAGTCACCTTCAAGCGCCACAGCCAATAGTTCAGCCTGTTGCGTCTCGCTGCGTCTGCAACCAGCGCACAAGCGATCCACGTCGAGCAGGTTGATGCCATTGGCCTTGGCAAACTCGATGGCGTCCGGTGTGAAGCTCGACGTGGTGGCGAACTGCCCGCGAGCCACTGAGTGCGCTGCCATCACGCCGCGCAACTCACGAATCTTGTCAACGCCGACACGCTTGCCGCTCCAGTGCTTGCACTGCACCACGCCGACCGGCTGACCGGGCTGATGGCGCGAATACAGCCACACATCCACGCCCATGTCGGCGCCGTGCGATTGCGACTTGGTCTCGAAACCGGCCTGCTGGAACAGCCGCTCGACCACGGCCTCGAACCGCCGCCACTCGATGGCCGCAAAGACATCGGCGCTCCAGCGCGTCAGCCCTTGTTGCCCGCGCCGGCGGGGCTTCGCGCACTCTCACGCAACAGTTCCGTGACAGTGCGGTCCACGACATCGTCTCTTGGCGGAAAACGGCCTTGCGGTGGCCGTGTAAGCGGCACGGCGCTTTGGGTCGCTCTGTCCATGATCGCGACCGCGCGAAAACCACAACAAGCCACCACCGAAGGCAGAAACAGCAGGCCCAAGAGGAGGAGCGTCTTGGCCACGCCACCGAGCAGCGTGTTGCCAAGAAACAGGCTCGCCACAGTCATCACCAAGCCAACGACCATCACCGCGCAGCCAGATCAGCGAGTTCTTGCTAGGGTACTGACTTTCCTGCGGCGGCGGCTCACGATCAAAGCTCCATTGTTCTTGGTCCAGATGCTCGTCAGCAAACTAGCGAAGGTAGAGCCAGTCGCCGGCCTGAATATCCATCGCCGCGGCCCGCTTTGCGTCAGCGCGCGCAAATCCCAGCCGCTCGAGTAAGCGCCATGAGCGCTGATTGCGCTGGTCCACCGTCGCCATGAGTTGCGTGACCGCGTAGTGCGCGATCAGGTGCTCGACCATCGCGCGCGTGGCTTCGGTGGCGATGCCCTGGCCCCACCGCGCATGCGCCACTTCGTAGGCCACCCAGGCGCGGTGGTCTTCCTGCACCGTGGCCTGCACGAAGCCGATGGCGCTGTCCTCAACGTCGCGCAGCAGCAGCGCCCAGTTCAGCCAATGCTCGCGGCCATCGCCCGAGCGGCGCGATTCGAGTTTGCGGTAGCGCTCGCGCAAGGCTTCGAGTGATGCGGGCGCGCCTTCGTCGAGGTACTCGAGCTGGCGCGGATCGGCAAGGATCGGAAACAGCGCGTCGGCATGCGCCACCACCAGCGGCGCGAGCGTGAGGCGTTGTGTGTGCAGTGTTTGCATCGCTGCGCATTGTGTGCTCCCTAGAATGCCGCGATGCCCTTGACCGACACCGCCGCTGTGGCCAGGCCGCACCGCTTCGCCGCCTGGCACCGCGCCGTCGTCGTCGTCGTGCTCGGCTTTGCGTCGGGGCTGCCGCTCGCCCTCACTGGTCAGGCGATGCAGGCCTGGCTGTCGATGGAAGGGCTCGATGTGGCCACCATCGGCTTTCTGTCGCTCGTCGGCCTGCCCTACACCTTCAAGTTCCTGTGGGCGCCGCTGATGGACCGCTTCGACCTGCCGTGGCTCGGCCGGCGGCGCGGCTGGCTGGTGCTGACTCAACTCGCATTGGCCGGCGCGTTGTTCGTGCTGGCCGGCGTGTCGCCGAAAGGCGCAACGCAGGCCTTCGCGTTGATGGCCGTCGCTGTGGCCTTCATCTCCGCATCGCAGGACGTGGTGATCGACGCCTACCGCACCGACATGCTGCCCGCTGCCGAGCGTGGCATCGGCGCGTCGCTGAACATCGCCGGCTACCGCATGGCGATGATCCTGTCGGGCGGCATCGCGCTGATCTGGACCGACGCGCAGCAAGGCGGCGGCTGGAGCTGGCCCGACGTGTACCGCTTCATGGCCTGGCTGATGGTCGGCGCGGCGGTGTTGTCGGCGACGTTGCTGCCGAGGCTGAAGGTGGCCGCGGCGCCGCAGAGCGTGCCGCGCAACGACCTGATCGGCTTCGTCGCCGTGATCGCCGCCGTGGCGGTGGGCTACCTCGTCACCGACCGGCTCGTCGCTCCGGCGATGCATTCGCTGATGAAGCCGTTCTGGCAAGGCAGCACGCTGAGCGCAAGCCTGCAAGGCCGCTGGGCCGATCTGGCGGCGCTGCTGGTCGGCATCGCGATCACGCTGCCGCTGGCGGCTTTTGCCGCGCGGCGCGCCAAGTTCGAAACGCTGCTGTCGGGCCTGTCGAACTACTTCAGCACCCAGGGCGCGGCGGCGTTCCTGATCCTGATCGTGCTCTACAAACTCGGCGACGCCTTCGCCGGCTCGCTGATGACGCCGTTTCTGCTGAAGGCGATGGCGTATTCGCCGGCCGAAGTCGGCGTGGTCAACAAGGTGCTCGGCTTGTGGCTGACGATTGCCGGTGCGCTGATCGGCGGCGCGCTGATGTTCAAGCTCGGCCTGTGGCGATCGCTGATGCTGTTCGGCGTGCTGCAACTGCTGTCCAACCTGGCGTTCTGGTGGCTCGCCGTCGGCGGCAAGGGCACGATGGGCGCGCTGACCATTCCGGCCTTCGATTGGGGCTTCGTGCAACTCGCGGCGCCGACGCCGGTGGATGGCGCGCTGTTGATGGCCGTGGCGGTGGAAAACCTCACCGGCGGCATGGGCACGGCCGCCTTCGTCGCCTTCCTGATGAGCCTGACCAACCAGCGCTTCACCGCCACGCAGTTCGCGCTGCTGTCGGCGTTTGCGTCGATCGGCCGCGTCTGGGTGGGGCCGCTGGCGGGGGTGCTGGCCGAGAGCATCGGCTGGCCGACGTTTTTCATCGTGTCCACCGTCGCCGCCGTGCCGGCGTTGGTGCTGCTCTGGTGGCTGCGGGCAAGCGTGCGCGCGCTCGACCACAATCCTTCGACGGTGTCTGCAGAGGATTCGTGACCATGGCGGTTAGTGATGTTTGTTTGTTCCGCACCGATGCCACGTTGAACGCAGCGCACGGCATGTCGTGTTCGTGCCCGATGCACCTGCTGCGCTCGCGCCGCTTGTTCACCGCCTTGTTGGCCAGCGCCGCCGCGCCGGTGTGGGCGCAACAGCAACAACAAAGCGCGGCCGACGAAGGCGTGAAGCGCGACGTCGGCAAGGAAAGCAAGTTCACCAAGCTCGTCTCGGCAGAACAGGTGGAAGCTGCCGCACAGAAGCAGTACGCGCAGATGCTTCAGCAGGCGCAGCAGCAACGCGCGTTGGCGCCCGCCAGCCACCCGCAGGTGGAACGGTTGCGCTACATCGCGCAGCGCCTGATCCCATCCACCACCGGTTGGAACGAGCGCGCCAAGCAATGGAAGTGGGAAGTCAACCTGCTCGGCAGCAAGGACCTCAACGCGTTCTGCATGCCCGGCGGCAAGATCGCCTTCTACTTCGGCATCCTGTCGCAGCTGCAGCTCAGCGACGACGAGGTGGCCACGATCATGGGCCACGAGATGGCGCACGCGCTGCGCGAACACGCGCGCGAGCGCATGGGCAAGACGGCGGCCACACGCATCGGCGCCGGTGCGCTGTCGGCGCTGCTCGGCCTGGGCAATCTCGGCGACGCGGCGCTGAACATGGGCGCGCAGATCCTGACGCTCAAGTTCAGCCGCGAAGACGAAAGCGAAGCCGACATCGTCGGCATGGACCTCGCCGCCCGCGCCGGCTTTGACCCCGCTGCCGGCGTGACGCTGTGGCAGAAGATGATCTCGGCGAACAAGGGCGCGCCGCCGCAGTTCATGTCCACCCACCCGGCGGGTGCGACGCGCATCAAGGACATCGAAGGCAAGCTGGGGAAAGTGGGGCCGATCTATGCCAGAGCGGCGAAGCCGGATCGCAAGTTCGGGCCGCCGGCAAAGACGGAGGCGGGCGCGAAGAAGTAGCGTTGTCGACGAAACAACGGCCGCGAGACGCAAGGCGCTCGCGGCCGTTTGATCTGTCCACTCAGTTACAGCGTGTCAGTAGCTCCAGAAGTACTGCGCCTGGTAGAGCTTGCGGTCCGGGCCGCGCGACACCAGGCCGATCTCTCGGTACGAGCGGTTCGTGTTGTCGGCATCCAGAGGCACCACCTCGTCACCGGTGCAGCGCGGATTGGGGTTGGTGCCCGAACTCGACGTGAACGTCGACAACGCCGTGCCCGACGCCGGGTCACTGCCCCACTCATAGCCGCTGGCGCTGCTGTCACCGAAGGCGGCCATCTGGAACGACATCGTCCTGCGCTTGAAGTAGTTGGCCGTCTCGGCCTCGCCGTTGTTGGCCGACATGCGGTTCTGCGAGAACATGTAGGCAGAGCCGACATAGCCGTCGCTCGGGTTGGTCCAGTTGACGGTCTGAGCGAAGCTGGTGAGTGAGCCAGCGCCGCTGCCGGTGGGCTTCAGGTACTGATCGATGGCCGCGCTGGACAGAGTCGCCCAGTTCTTGCTCGCCCCGGCCGCAGCGGGCTCGAACGGCGTGCCGTTGCGCAACGGGATCACTTCGTCCGGCGTCGTGCCCGTATTGGTGAAGTAGTAGATCTCGGCGGTGTAGTTCGACCACGCGGGCACACTGCCGGTGAACGGTGCAGCCCGGTACTCCTGGTTGGTCGGCGCTGCATTGGTGGGACCAGCCGGTGGTCGGCGTGGGCAGGGCCGCGGCGCCCCCGGCATGCGTGGCGGCATCAACAATGAACTCGGCGCCGCCGTTGTTGTTCCAGAACTGGATCGCCGCAGAGTTGTTGACGATCAGCAACCCCTCCTGGTTGGTGATGGAAAAGCGGTCGGACGTGCCACAGCGTTGCGAGCGGTGCGAGACCACGCCGCTGGCCGGCAGGCCTGGGCCCTTCCAGACCACGGCACGGATGTTGGCGGTGTTGGCGGCGCCGCTGCGGTAGGGGTCGAAGTCCAGCTGGATGGCCGCCTCGGTGCGGTCCTGCAGGAAGTAGTTGGTCGGATTGGCGGCCGCCAGCGCGGTGTTGATCGCGGTCTTGCGGTTCAAGCGGTGCGACACGCCGATCGCGTACGGCAACTGGTTGCCGACGAAGTTCCACTGGCCGCCGATCTTTCCACCATCCACGTCGAGGTGAACGGTTTGCTCGAGATCGACGTCATCGGGATGGTCATGATCACGCAGATCTGCGTGTTGCAGTTCGGGTGCTGGAACGTGGTGCCGCTGTTGTTCGGCGCTGCCAGCACCAAGGCGATGGTCGGTGCGCCGGCCCTGGCTCCGGTCAGCGTCGAGTAGCGCAGGCCCATGCCCACACGCTCGACCCAGCCGCCCCCGTCCGACTTCACTGCGCCGGGCCGAAGCTGCACGTGGCGAGACGGCGGTCACCTGCTTGTCGCGTCAGCGTGACGCGTTGCTCCAGCGGCAATGCAAGGCAGTCTTCGTACTTCTTTGCCAGCGCGGCCATTTCGGCCGGCGTTGGCAGATCCGTGCTCGGCGCACTCGGCGGCAACGTCGGTGCAGCCGACGGGTTGCTGACCTGGCTGGGCGTGAGCGTCACTGCCGCAGGCTGGCCGGTTTCCGTGCTCGGCGCAGTCAGGTTGGTGATGGCCACGCCCGTGGTGCTGACGGCCACCTCGACCTGGTCCACCACCGAGTCGATGCCGGTGCCGTTGGCGACGAACGGCGTCGTCAACGGGTTGAAGTCGGTGCCGAGCAGCGTCGCAAACACCGGGTTGGATTTCAGCGTATTGACCAGCAGCGTCGACGCGTTGGCCACGGTCGTCGGGTTGACGGCGGCGATCGCTGCGGTCGAGTTCAAAGCGTTGAGGTCGCCCCCCGGAGCAACAAGGGCGGCCACGGCGTTGGTCAGCGTCGTCACGTTCGCCGTGTTGTCGGCAGCGGCGGTCAGTGCCGGCACCACGGCGGCGATGCTGACGGGGTCGCCGTTGAGCGTGCCCACGGCGGTGACCAGCAAGGGCGGCACGAGCCCCGACACGTCCAGCGCGTAGGCGCCGGAGGCGTCGGCGCTGCCGGTCACATCCGCAGTAGCGGCGTCGGCGTCCTTGACGGTTACTGTGGCGCCCGGCACCGCAGCGCCCACCGCCACGGTGCCCTCCAGGCGGGTCGTCGGTCCAGCGTCGTCGTCATCGTCCGACCCGCCGCCGAAGCAGCCCGCCATCACCACTGCGGCTGCCGCCGCGACCGCAGCTCAGTACGAAGTACCGAGCGCAAGAGTTTTCAATTGCCATGATCTGCCCTCCTAAGGCCAAGCACCCCATGTGCCGGATGCGGTTGTAGGAGGGCGCGCGCGGCGGCGCATCGTTTGGCTTGAGGACGCCGTGGCGAGGCCACGCCTTCATTCGTCGGCGAGCAGGGTTTGCGCACTGCCCAAGCGACCTTGCATGCCCGCCCGAGCGTCCACCAGAATGAGGATGCACAACAACAAGAAACATCCCCACCATGTCAGCGACCACCACCGACCGATCCGTGGCCGCTGCCCGAACTGACCCGGGCCCGCCGCGCCATCGTGGTGGTGGACGTGGTCGAGTCGGTGCGGCTGATGCAGGAAGACGAAGCCGGGTTCATCGACCGCTGGCGGCGCTTCGTGCACGAGGTGCGCACCGAGGTCTTGCCCAAGCATGGAGGGCGGATGGTGAAGAGTCTGGGGGATGGGATGTTGTTGGAGTTCGAGCGCGCACCGCCGGCAGTGGCTGCGGCGCTTGCGATCCAGAGCGGAACAGCTGCTGTGGACAGGTTCAGTCTTCGGCTGGGCATTCACCTCAGCGAGGTGGTGATCGACGCCGCCGACATCTACGGAAGTGGGGTCAATGTGGCAGCGCGCTTGGCCACACTCGCCCTGCCGGGCGAGATCATCGTCACTGCAGACGTGACGGACGAACTGGCGCCCGGCGTCGATGCTCAAATCGAAGACTTGGGTGACTGTTTCGTTAAACACTTGGCCCAGCCGGTGCGCGCCTTCCGCGTCGGCCCCGTGAGCCCGGGTGCGCCTACCAGTCACGCGGTCTCGCAGGGCGTCGATTGGCTGCCCGCGATTGGCTGTCGTGCCGCCGCGCGTGTACGACGGCGGTGCTGGCGACGTGCTCGGCGAGGTCATCGCCGACGAGGTCATCGCGGCGGTTTCGAAGGCGCCACATGTGCGCGTGATTTCGCGCTTGTCGACGCGCAACTTCAAGGACCGTGACCTCGACGTGCGCCAAATCGGCACGCACCTGGGTGCCGTCTATGTGCTCAGCGGCTCCTACACCGTGGCGGGTGATCTGCTGCACATGCGCGCCGAACTCGCCGATGCCCGCGACGGCAAAGTGCTTTGGGCTGAAACGCTTCATGGTTCCGTCGCCGAGCTGTTCGCCGGGGACAGCGAGTTCGTGATGCAGCTCGCGGTGGAGTGCGCGCGTGCGGTTATGTGCGAGGAGGTCGCCCGCGCGGGACGACGCGCGATGCCGACACAGGAGGCCTACACGCTGCTGATGGCCGCCGTGCACCTGATGCATCGCAACTCGCGTGCGGACTTCGAACAGGGCACGCGCAATGCTCGACCACCTCATCGACCGCAATCCCGCCGAGTCGCTGCCGCGGCGCATGGATGGGCAAGTGGTACGGCATACGCGCAGCTCAGGGCTGGACGACGAACGTGCGCGACGACGCGCGGCAGGCGCTGGCTCACGTGCAGCGCGCGCTCGACACCGATCCGGCGAACTCGCTGGCCTGGGCGATCAACGGCCTGATCCACAGCTACATCAACAAGGACATGACCTCGGCGCGTCACGCCTACGAGTCCGCGTTGGCTGCCAACCCCAATGAATCATTGGCGTGGTTGTATTCGGCGACGCTTGCCGCGTGGCAGGACGACGGTGGTGCCGCGTCAAAAGCGGCGCTGACCGCCCAGCGCCTGTCGCCGCTCGATCCGCTGAAGTACTACTACGACTCGCTCAGCGCAACTGCTTTCCTCGTCGCCGGCGAGCACGACATGGCCATTGGCCTGGCGCAACGCTCGCTCAGGCAGAACCGCTCGCACACGTTCAACGCATCGCACGCTCGCCATCGCACAGGTGCTGTCTGGCCGCCTTGACGAGGCGCGTGCATCGGTCGGTGAGTTGATGGGCATCGACCCAGGCTTCACCGTGGGAGCCTTCCGTCAGCGATACCCCGGGCGCGAGTCCGCCCATGCCGACGCCTTCTGCCGCGCGCTGGCCGAGGCTGGGGTGCCCGACTAAGGCGCCCACGTACTTTCATTCCACTTAAGTCAAGGAGCTGCACCATGACGCTGGCTGGCCCGATGAGCACCCTGAGCGGGTCCAACGGTACCAACGGAACGAACGGGACCAATGGCACCAACGGCACCAATGGGACCAACGGCACTAACGGCACCAATGGCACCAACGGCTTTCCCGGTTACTCCGGCTGGTCAAGCAATCCGCTACTGGCCACCGCGCTGATCCGGTCGCGACGCGACCTCGCACCAGCGACCCTCACAGCACCGTTCGGGAGTCCGCGCGCCTTCCAATGGATGGGGGACAAGAGCGTCAGGGTCAAGGACTTGCCGCAGTTGGACCGACCGGAGCATGCCGCGCTGTGGGACGCCAACACACGTTTCTATCTCTCTCACCTCGAGTTGCTTCCTGGCCTGACGTTCAATACCAGCGGCCAATCGGCCACCATGTCGATCGACGGCAAGGCGGGCATCACACTGGAACGCCCGACGCGAAAGCTATTCGAGGGTGCGCTGGAGCGAGTGCGCAGCTGGGCCGAGTTGCGCGAAGAACGGCTGCCCGAGATCCTGACCCAGGTTGCCCCTCAGTGGGCCTTCTGGTCCGCAGTCGCCAACCTTCATCCCGAAGAGATCCCGCAGCACGATCGAGCTGGGCTTGTGCGCCTTGCAGTTCGCCATGCTCGTCACTCAGCGCTTCAAGCATGCCTTGGCATGCCCCCGCCCCGCCGAGTACGACCCGACGCTACAGCCGATCGTGCTGACGCCGCCGTATGGCGCCTTTCCCGGAGGGCATGCGGTCGAGGCGGTCATGGTGGCCAGGCTGTTCGCGGCACTCGGCAACCAAGTCATGTCGGTAGGTCTTCACCCGCACAACGACTGGCTGGAGCAGTTCGAGGCATTGACGATCCGCATCACCGAGAACCGCGTCGTGGCCGGTCTTCACTTTGCCGTTGACGGCGCGTCGGGTTATGTGCTGGGCGAGTTCCTGGCTGCGTACTTCCTTGCTCGCTGCGGTCAGACCGCAGGGGACAACGGCATGATCGACATTGGGTGGTCCGTGGACGGCAACTCCTTCAAAGCGGAAGATGATTTCGTAGACGGACTGGCGCTACGCGGGTCGGCTTTCGCGCCGGCACCCAAGGGCCAGCTCACCGTGACACCCTCGCCCTTCATGGAGGAACTCTGGAAGCGCGCGCGGGCAGAGTGGCGCGACATGGGCTTCTGATCGGACACGCATGAACTGGTCATCGCTCGTGTCCCAGTCGCTGAACATCCAATGGTCAGCGAAACTTGGTCTCTGCCTCGACCCTTACTTGGTGTGGGCAGACATCACTCGCTTCACGGGGCTTCAAGCTGCCATGGTTCGCTCGGGCATGGTCGCGGCCAACGCTTCGGTCCCGATCGCGTTTGAGCTTGTCTCGGGGCTGTCGGCTAAGTCGTTGGGCCAGAAGGTGAAGGCCTTGGGCCTGGCGGTGCCCTGGGTGCCCGTTCTGCTCGGCCCGCGCTTCGGCACCATAACCGTCCCGATTGCCTTCCTCCGCACGCTCCTGTCCCCGTTAGGCCAGTCATTCGTCCGTCGGTTCGAACTCGGGCTGCCGACCAAGGCACCGAACAATGCCGCGCTCTACTCACAGCTGCTCACCGGCTCGGTGTCCAAGAGTCAGCCCGGCTTGAAGGGGGCCGCGAAACGGCTGTACGCGGCCGTGATCGACGACGGCTGCGCGTTCGCCCATGAGGCCTTCCTAGTCGATCCGAAGGTGTCGTGGCCCGCCTCGCGCATCGAGCGCCTCTGGTTTCAAGAAGACAAAGATCCGATCGACCCCAATACCCTGGGGTACACGGCGCAAAACCTCCAGAAATGGTTCCTGAAGCCCGCGGTCACAGGCAAGGTGCTCGATGAGGGGCGTGCGTACCGACTCATGCGCGATCACTTGCGCAACGCCCGGAAGAATCCCGAGCTGGCCCGTGCTTGGGAGCGCCAAATGCGCACGCCGGCCACTCATGGCACGCACATCCTGGATGTCATGGCCGGTGCACCAAACCCCCTCGCCTCGAGCCGCTACCGCTACGGAGAGCCCAACGACGCTGCCGCAAAGGCCCCCATCCTCTTCGTTCAGCTACCGCGTGCGGCGGTGGCAGACACCTCGGGCGCATCGATGAACTGCAACGTTCTCGAGGCCCTTGCGTTCGTGGCCAGCGTGGTGAAGGCGCCCAACGAGGTGGTGGTCAACCTCAGCTACGGCGCATTGGCCGGCCCTCACGACGGCACGAGCTTGCTGGAAGAGGCTGTTGACCACTTCCTCAATCGGAATCCGCACGTCAAGGCGCTGACCCTGCCAGCCGGCAATGGCTACGACTCCTCAACGCATGCCCGGCTGCGCGCCACACGAGACGGCAGGTGGCACGAAATGAATTTCAGGGTGCTGCCCGGGGACCCGACCGACACCTTCATCGAGCTCTGGTACGCCCCCACTGCCGACGCCACCCCGGGCCGCGCGGTGCTCGAGTTCGAAGTCATCGCCCCGGACGGCACTCGGTCCGGCCCGGTCGCACTCGGCCAAGGCCTGCAGTGGGGAAACACCGGCCAGCTTCCCGTCGCGGCGCTGGTTCACCTCGAACGTCCGACCGCCGGGGGCGGCAAGAAGCACATGGCTCTGCTGGCGATCGCGCCAACCCAGCCGAACAAGGCGCAGAGGAGGCTGGCGCCTCACGGCGATTGGCGGCTCCGCGTGCGCAACCGAGGCGGGTACGCGTGTGTCGTCGATGCGTGGATCGAACGCGACGACAGCGCCTTTGGCTCGGGTCGTGCGCGAGGACAGGCGCGGTTCCTCAGCGAAGGCCACAGCCCGGCGCGCGGCATGGCCCACGCGGCGACGTTCCCGATCGAACGCCAGATGTCACTCAACAGCTTTGCGCATGGACTGGGGCCGAAGGTGGCCGGGGGGTACTCGCTGCGCTCCGTGGGCGGCAGCGCACTCGATCCCAGGCAGTCGTTGGCGAGATACAGCGCTTCAGGCCCGGGCCGCAAGGGCGAGTGGTCAGGCCCGGATGTCTGCGCCCCCTGCGAAGAGCGCCCGGGTGTCGGCATCTTGGCCGCCGGCACCCGCAGCGTGCAGCCGGTCTACCTGGACGGCACGAGTGTGGCCTCGGCTGCGCTCGGCCGCCAGTGCATCAACGCCGGCGACCGGCCGTTGCCCTGCCCGGACGAAGACGACCTGAACCCTGTTCGCCCCCACCCAGACGGCATCGCCTACCCTGATCCGGTCTACCGCCGCGGGCGCGGCCGTTTGAAACCGATGCCCTGACGCCTACCAACGCGCGGGCAGCTTCGACGCCAGCCGCATGCTGCCGTCGCTGGCAAGGCTGAGAAAACCGCCCCGCTCCAGGTCTTTGAGTAGGCGGCTGACCATCTCGCGCGAGCAACCGACCCGCGCGGCGAGGTCTGCATGTCGGGGCCGCGGGTCGATCAGCCGACTCTGATCGGGCAAAGGCACCGAAAGGGTCGCCAGCAATTGCGCCAGCCGTCCGTAGACGTCCATGAGAGCCATGTTCCGCGTGCTTTGGGTGGCCAGCCGCGCCCGCCGAATTACCCGCTCCGAACAACTCGAACGCGAACTCAGGCTCCGCCTTGATGTGCTCGCGAAGCGTCTGCCGCGTCAGCACGGCGCAGGTGCACGCGCTGTCGGCGATGACGCTGGCCGAGCGCGGCCCGCCGTCCAGGCTCATCTCGCCGAAGTAGTCACCGGCGCCGTACACGCCGTAAACCACCTCGCGCCCGCGCTCGTCGCTCGAGAAGGCCTTCACTTGCCCGGCGAGCAACAGATACAGCGTGTCGCCCTGCGTGCCTTCTTCAATGATCAGAGTGCCTTTGCGATAACTGCGTGGCGTGCCGCGCGCGGCCAGGGCGCGCAACGGCGGCGGGAGAACGGAGTTGATGTCGAGGGGGTCTGCTTTTTTTGTTGGCGGCATCGTGCGCGCGCCGGGCGGCTAGCAGCCCGGCGCGCACGCGATCGTATCGAATCGCGGTCGGGTCAATGCAGCGCACCGCCGCGCAGCGCCCCCACAAGCGGCGGCAGCACCGCGATCTGACGCACCAGCGCGCGGATGTTGGGCGCGCCGGTCTTGGCGCGGATGGCGCCGATCTGCGAGCGCACGGTGGAGATGGCCACGCCTTGCGCGACGGCGATCTTCATCGGCGGCTCGCCCTCGCACAGCGCCGCCAGCACACGCGACTCGGCTGGCGTCAGGCCATGCTCACGCCCGAACCAATGCGCCGACAAGGCCTCGCACATGCGGCGCTTGCCGAAGACGAGCAGCGTCAGTGCCTCGTCGCCGTCGGCCGCAGGCAGCGGCACGATGGCCACCGACACCGCATGTGGCGCCTGGCCAATGCTGAGCAGCCGCCGCAGGCGCCGCTCCCTTGCGGCCACCAGCGCTTCGCGCAGCGGCGCCACGTCCTGCGGGCGGCGCACACGCAGCTCGGCGCCCAGCAGTTGCAGCGGATGCTCGTGCGTCGAGCTCGGCGCGGGCGACGTGGTTGGCATGCAAAACCACGCGGTCATCGGCCACGAGCAGCATGCCGTAGTCGATTTCGTCGAGCATGCGCGCGAACCAGTGGGTCGCTGCCGCGGGGCCGGTCGAGTCTTTGCAGGGCCTGTTGGGCTTGTCGTCGCGATCGAATCGAACATGGCACTTCCTCCTCGGCTCGCGCTGAACCGCTCAGCGCATGGGGAGAAAGGTAGGCGTCAGTGCGCTTGGCAGGCGGTGAATCTGACCACTGCCGTTTGTGACTTATTCACACTCAGGCCAGCGCCGGGCCGCTCCCAAGCGTCCGGCCTGAGCCTCCCCTTGGGGGAGTGGCCGCGAAGCGGCCGAGGGGTCGTGACTTCGCTACAGCTTGAAGTCGTAGTCCATCACCACCGGTGCGTGGTCCGAAAAGCGCTGCGCGAGGTAGATCTCCTCGCGCTTGACGGTGGCCGCAATCGCCGGCGTTGCGATGTGATAGTCCAGCCGCCAGCCGACGTTCTTGGCTTTCGCCTGGCCGCGCTGGCTCCACCACGTGTATTGCTCCGGCTTCTGGTTGAGCGTGCGGAACACGTCCACCAGGCCCGCCTTGTCGAACAGCTTGGTCAGCCAGGCGCGCTCTTCGGGCAGGAAGCCGCTGTTCTTCTGGTTGCTCTTCCAGTTCTTCAGGTCGATCTCGTGGTGCGCGATGTTGACGTCGCCCATCAACACGAACTCGCGCTCGGCCTTCAACTTGACCAGGTGCGGGTACATCTTGGCCAGGAAGCGGAACTTGGCTTCCTGGCGCTCCGGCCCCGACGAGCCGCTCGGGAAGTAGCAGCTGATGACGCTGAACTTCTTCTTCGCCGTGTCGAAGCGGGTTTCGATCCAGCGGCCCTCGTCGTCGAACTCCTTGGAGCCGAAGCCGATCTTGACGTCGCTCGGCGCTTTCTTGGCATACAGGCCGACGCCGGAGTAGCCCTTCTTCTGCGCGTAGTGGAAGTGGCCGTGCAGATCGCCGAGGGTGTCGAAGCGGCCGTCCACCGTGTCGGCCTGGGCTTTGACCTCCTGCACGCCAATACAATCGGCGCCCGCTTGCTCAGCCCACTGCACGAAGCCCTTGTCTGCCGCGGAGCGGATGCCGTTCAGGTTGAGCGTGACGAGACGGAACATGCAACGTGCTTTCAAGTCGAAGGAGTTGTGATGGCAGAGCAGCAGTCGGACGCGCTCGCGCAAGAGTTCGTGCAGTTCGCGGTGGGTGCCGGCGTGCTGAGCTTCGGCGAGTTCAAGACCAAGGCCGGGCGATTGTCACCCTACTTTTTCAATGCCGGCGGCTTCGACGACGGCGCCAAGCTCGGCCGCGTGGCCGGCTTCTACGCGCGGCGGTTGCTGGCTTCGGGCCTCGAGTTCGACATGCTGTTCGGCCCGGCCTACAAGGGCATCACGCTGGCCGCGGCGGTGGCCATCGAGCTGGCGCGGCTGGGCCGCAACGTGCCGTTTGCCTACAACCGCAAGGAGGCCAAGGACCACGGCGAAGGCGGCACGCTGGTCGGCGCGCCGCTGGCCGGGCGGGTGGTCATCATTGACGACGTGGTCTCGGCCGGCACCTCGGTGCGCGAGTCGATCGCGATGATCAGCAGCGCCAAGGCCACCCCTGTCGGCGTGGCCATTGCGCTGGACCGCCAGGAGAAGAGCGCGGAAGGCGGGGTTGATCTACCGTTCTCGGCAGTGCAGTACATCACGGCGCAACTCGGCCTGAAAGTTTGTGCCGTTGCGACGCTGGCCGACCTGTTGCACTATCTGAGCGTTACATCTGACGCCGCACTTGCCCCGCATCGCCAATCCGTGTCAGCCTACCGGGCCCGTTACGGCGTTTAACCCCTTGCCGAGCTGTCATCGGTTTCAATCCGCGCTAACGTGCTCACTGCCATGACTGACCGCCGCCACTCCCCACACCGCCTGATCGGCTGCGCACTGCTGGGCCTGAGCGGGCTGACCTGCGCTCAAGCCAACACTGCGTCGAACAACCTGGTGTTCACCTGCGTCAACGCGGCCGGACGTGTGCTCACATCCGATCGACTGATCGGCGAGTGCATGGACCGCGAACAGCGCGTGCTGTCTCGTGACGGCACCCTGCTGCGCATCGTGCCGCCCTCGCTGACCGCAGACGAGCGCGCCGAGAAAGAAGCGCGGGACCGCAAGGCCGCCGCTGAGCGGGAAGCCAAGTCCGAGGCCGTGCGCCGCGACAGGAACCTGGTGCAGCGCTTCCCCAATGTGGCCGCGCACCAGAAGGCGCGCGAGCAGGCGCTGGAGGTCACCCAGTTCGCGATCACGCAATCAGAAGCCCGGCTGGCCGACCTGGAGCGCGAACGCAAGCCGCTGATGGACGAGTCCGAGTTCTACAAGGGCAAGTCCATCCCGGGCAAGCTCAAGGGGCAGCTCGACGCCAACGACGCCGCCACAGCGGCGCAGAAGGAATTGCTGGCGCAGCAGAAGGCCGAATTGGAACGCGCCTCGAAGCTGTACGACGTGGAGCTCGCCCACTTGAAGAAGCTGTGGGCCGGTGCACTGCCGGGGTCGCTGCTGATGCCCAGCGATGCCAACAGCGCCAAGGCCAAGCAAACCGGTGCAGTGTCGGTGGTCAACACCACCGCGCGCGGCACGAACTAGCGCAACGCGAGGCGCCGAGCAGTCAGCCGGCGCCGAGTTTCCGTTTCAGCAGCTCGCTGGCCTGGGCCGGGTTGGCTTGGCCTTTGGACGCCTTCATGACTTGGCCGACGAGGGCATTGAAGGCTTTGTCTTTGCCGGCGCGGAACTCTTCGACGGACTTGGCGTTGGCGGCGAGGACGTCGTCGACGATTTTCTCGAGGGCGCCGCTGTCGTTCAGCTGCTTCAGGCCCTTCGAAGCAATCAGCGCATCGACGTCAGTGCTGTCACCGTGCCACAGCGCATCGAACACCTGGCGCGCGCCGTTGTTGCTCACGGTACCGTCAGCGATGCGGCCAATCAGCGTGGCCAGCGCGCCTGCGCTCACGGGAGCAGCATCAATCTGGCGTTCCTCGCCATTGAGCCGCTTGCTGATCTCCCCCATCAGCCAGTTCGCCACCAGCTTCGGTTGCTTGCAGGCATCGCGCGCCGCCTCGTAGTAGCGCGCAAACGGCAGGCTCTGCGCCATCATCGCTGCGTCGTACGCGGACAGGCCATCGTCGCGCTCGAAGCGCGCGGCCATCGCGCCGGGCAGCTCGGGCATCGCGGCCCTCACGCGCTCCACCCACTCCGGCGCAATCATCAGCGGCGGCAAGTCAGGGTCGGGGAAGTAGCGGTAGTCCTGCGCGTCTTCCTTGCTGCGCATCGCGCGTGTCTCGCCGGTACCGGGGTCGAACAGCACGGTCGCCTGCTCGATCTTCAGGCCGTCTTCGACGCGGTCGATCTGCCACTGCACTTCGAAGTCGATCGCCTGCTGCATGAACTTGAAGCTGTTCAGGTTCTTGATCTCGCGCCGCGTGCCAAACGGCATGCCGGGTTTGCGCACCGAGACGTTGGCGTCGCAGCGGAAGCTGCCTTCCTGCATGTTGCCGTCGCAGATGCCGAGCCAGACGACCAGCGTGTGCAGGGCCTTGGCATAGGCCACGGCTTCGGCGGAAGAGCGCATGTCGGGCTCGGAGACGATCTCCAGCAGCGGCGTGCCGGCGCGATTCAGGTCGATGCCACTCTGGCCCTGGTAGTCCTCGTGCAGGCTCTTGCCGGCGTCTTCTTCGAGATGCGCGCGCGTCAGGTGAACGGTTTTCTTTGCGGTGCCGACGACGATGTCTACCGTGCCGCCCTGCACCACCGGAATCTCGTACTGGCTGATCTGGTAGCCCTTGGGCAGATCGGGGTAGAAATAATTCTTGCGCGCGAAGATCGACAGCGGTGCGATCTTCGCGCCGACCGCCAGACCGAAGCGGATCGCGCGCTCGACGGCGCCCTTGTTCATCACCGGCAGCGCACCGGGCAGTGCCAGATCGACCGCGCTGGCCTGCGTGTTCGGCGCCGCGCCGAAGGCGGTGGACGAGCCGCTGAAGATCTTGCTGGCGGTCGAGAGCTGCGTGTGCGTCTCGAGGCCAATGACGACCTCATAGCCGCGGATGAGCTGGCCGGTCATGTGAGCCCCCAACGGCGCTGCGCGCCGGTCCCCCCAGCGGGGAGCGATCGCCTTGGGAGCGGCCCGTCAGCGATCATTCGAACCCCCGCGGCGCCAGTGCGTGAAAGTCCGTCGCCTGCTGGAACGCATGCGCTGCGTGCAGCAACTGCCCTTCAGCGAAGTAGTTGCCGATCAACTGCAGGCCTACCGGCATGCCGCCCTCGCCAAAGCCCGCGGGCACGCTCATGCCGGGCAGTCCGGCCAGACTGGCCGGCAGCGTGAAGATGTCGGCCAGGTACGCGGCCACCGGGTCATCATCCTGCGCGCCGATCTTCCAGGCCACGGTGGGCGCGACCGGCCCGGCGATGACATCGCATTGCTGGAAGCATTGCTGGAAGTCGTCGGCGATCATGCGGCGCAGCTTCTGCGCCTGCAGGTAGTAGGCGTCGTAGTAGCCGTGCGAGAGCACGTAGGTGCCGATCATGATGCGGCGCTTGACCTCGGCGCCGAAGCCCTGGGCGCGCGACTTCTTGTAGAGGTCCATCAGGTCGGCGTACTGCGTCGCGCGGTGCCCGTAGCGAACACCGTCGAACCGCGACAGATTCGAGCTCGCTTCGGCCGGCGCGATGATGTAGTAGACGGGGATCGAAAGTTCGGTGCGTGGCAGGCTCACGTCCACCAGCGTTGCACCGAGCTTCTCGAACTCGCGCAAGGCGCTGCGCACCGTGCTGTTGACATCGCCCGACAGCGCCGTCGGGAAGAACTCCTGCGGCAGGCCGATGCGCAGACCGGCGAGCGGTTTGGCAGTACTTGCGCCCACCCGCCCCTGCAGCATCTGCGCATGAAAGTCCTGCGGCGGGCGTTCGGCACTCGTCGAGTCGCGCTCGTCGAAACCGCTCATCGCCGAGAGCAGCAGCGCGCAGTCTTCGGCCGAGCGCGCCAGCGGCCCGGCCTGGTCGAGGCTCGACGCGAACGCCACCATGCCCCAGCGCGAACACACGCCGTAGGTCGGCTTGATGCCGGTGATGCCGGCAAAGCTGGCCGGCTGGCGGATCGAGCCGCCCGTGTCGGTGCCCGTCGCTGCCGGCAGCAGGCGCGCCGCCACCGCCGCCGCCGAGCCGCCGGAAGAACCGCCCGGCACGCGCTCGGTGTTCCATGGGTTGCGCACGACGCCGAAGGCCGAGTTCTCGTTGGAAGAGCCCATTGCGAACTCGTCGCAGTTGAGCTTGCCCAGGCTGACCGCGCCGGCCCCCGGGCGTCCGCCCGGCTCACCGCTCCCCAGGCGCGCGACCACCGTGGCGTCAAAAGGGCTCTGGTAGCCGGCAAGCATCTTCGAGCCCGCCGTCGTCGGTTGGCCACGGGTGACGAAGATGTCCTTGTGCGCGATCGGCACACCGGCCAACGCGCCGAGGGTCTCGCCCTTGGCGCGACGTTCGTCCAGCGCGCGCGCACCGTCGAGGGCACGTTCGCCATCGACATGCAGGAACGCCCCGAGCGCCTTCTGCGCCTCGATGCGTGCCAGAAGATGCGTCACCACCTCAACGCTGCTGAACTCGCGCGCCGCCAGCGCGCGGCCGAGCGCAGCCACGCCCAACTCATGCAACGCCGTCATCTGACCCCCATGACGCCAATGGCGTCGGCCCCCCGAGGGGGCGTGACCCGGCTTCGGGCGGCCGTGCGCCGGGTCACTCGATCACCTTCGGCACGAGGTACAGCCCATCTTCGACGGCCGGCGCGCTCACCTGATTTGCTGCGCGCTGATCACTCTCGGTCACCACGTCCTCGCGCAAGCGCAGCGCTGCCGTCTGCACCGCCGCCAACGGCGTGTACAGCGGCTCGACCCCGGAGGTTTCGACCGCGCTCATCTGCTCGACGATGGCAAAAAAGCCGTTGAGCTGCTGCAGCATGGCCTGCTCCTCGGCAGGTTGCAGTTCGAGCCGGGCCAGGTGGGCGATGCGGCGGACGTCGTCCGGGGCGAGGGGCATGGTGGGCGGTGAAAACTTCGAGGGATGGATTCGAAAGCGGATGCAACTGCAGGCCGGGCCGTGGATTTTGGGCGTTTCGGCAGCGCCAGTTGCGGCTATGTTCGAGGGGCCTTGGGGTATTATCGCGCCCCAAATTGGAACCCTCCGTTGCCTCTGCGAGCGGGGGGTTTTCTTGCAAAAAAGCGCTTGCGCAACGGCGATTTCTGGCCGGAACGCAAAGCCGCACTACCGGCTCGACCATGTTCGCTTTCCTGCGCCGCTACGTTTCCACCGACCTGGCCATCGACCTCGGCACGGCCAACACGCTGATCTACGTGCGCGGCAAGGGCATCGTGCTCGACGAGCCGTCCGTCGTCGCCATCCGCCACGAGGGCGGACCCAACGGCAAGAAGACGATCCAGGCCGTCGGCGCCGAAGCCAAGGCGATGCTGGGCAAGGTGCCGGGCAACATCGAAGCCATCCGGCCGATGAAGGACGGCGTGATCGCCGACTTCACCGTCACCGAGCAGATGTTGAAGCAGTTCATCAAGATGGTTCACCCGCGCTCGCTGTTCAAGCCGAGCCCGCGCATCATCATCTGCGTGCCCTGCGGCTCGACCCAGGTCGAGCGCCGCGCCATTCGTGAATCGGCGTTCGGCGCCGGCGCCTCCGAGGTTTATCTGATCGAAGAGCCGATGGCCGCCGCGATCGGCGCCGGCCTGCCGGTGGCCGAAGCCAGCGGCTCGATGGTGGTCGACATCGGCGGCGGCACGACCGAAGTCGGCGTCATCTCGCTGGGCGGCACGGTCTACAAGGGCAGCGTGCGCGTCGGCGGCGACAAGTTCGACGAGGCCATCATCAACTACATCCGCCGCAACTACGGCATGTTGATCGGCGACCCGACGGCCGAAGCGATCAAGAAGGAAATCGGCTCGGCCTTCCCCGGCAGCGAAGTGCGCGAGATGGAAGTCAAGGGCCGCAACCTCAGCGAAGGCGTGCCGCGCAGCTTCACGATTTCCTCGAACGAGATCCTCGAAGCGCTGACCGACCCGCTGAACCAGATCGTCTCGTCAGCGTCAAGAACGCGCTCGAGCAGACGCCGCCCGAACTGGGCGCCGACATCGCCGAGCGCGGCATGATGCTCACCGGTGGCGGCGCGCTGCTGCGCGACCTCGACCGCCTGCTGGCCGAAGAGACCGGCCTGCCAGTGCTGGTGGCCGAAGACCCGCTGACCTGCGTCGTGCGCGGTTGCGGCATGGCGCTGGAGCGCATGGAGCGCCTGGGCTCGATCTTCACGTCGGAATGATCCGCCGCCTGCTGAACCACTGAACGAACGAGGCCGAAGTTGCAGCTCGGCACCATCGACCGCACGCCACCGCCCTTTTTTCGCCAGGGCTACTCGGCGCTCACCAAACTGATCTTCTTCACCGCGTTGTCGGTGTTCATGATGGTCGCCGACACGCGCTTCACGGTCGTCGCGCCGCTGCGCGCGGGCATTGCCGCGGGGCTGGCGCCGGTGCAGCGCTCGCTGCTGGTGCCGATCGATCTGGCCCTCGGCGGCAACGACTACCTGCAGGGCCTTACCAAGGCGCTGGCGGCCGAAGACGCGGCGCGCAAGCAGCTCGTGCAGCAGGCCGAACAAGCGCAGTCGGCGGAGCGACTGGCCAATGAAAACCGGCAACTGCGCGGCCTGCTCGAACTCAAGCCTGCGCTGACGGTGAAGTCCGTCGCCGCCGAAGTGATGTACGAAGCGGCCGACCCGTTCTCGCGCAAGTTCTACATCGACCGCGGGCTCGCGCAAGGCCTCGTACCGGGCTCGCCGGTGATCACAGAAGGCGGCGTCATCGGCCAGGTGACCCGCGTCTATCCGCTGACCTCGGAGGTGACGCTGCTGACCGACCGCGACGCGGCGATCCCGCTGCTCAACACGCGCACGCAACTGCGTGCTGCGGCGTTCGGCGGCGTGGCGCAAGGCAGCGCGCTCGAGCTGCGCTTCGTCTCGGCCAACACCGACGTGCAGGTCGGCGATGTGCTGCACACCTCCGGCGTCGACGGCATCTACCCACCCGGCCTGCCGGTGGCCAAGGTCAAGCTGGTGGAGAAGCAGGCCGATGGCGGCTTCACGCGCGTCGAACTGGCCCCGCTGGCCTCCGTCGATCGCGTGCGCCACGTGCTGGTGCTGGAGCCGCTGAAGAACCAGTTGCCGCCGCCGCCGGTGCCCGAGCCCGCGTCGGCGCCCGTGAAGCGGAAGGAAGAAGTGAAGGCGGCGTCATGAGCATCATGCCGCGCGGGGACCAGCTCCTGCTTCCCGCCAATCCCCTCTTCATCGTCATCACGCTGCTGCTGGCGCTGGCCTTCAACATGCTGCCGCTCGGCCGCAGCCCGTGGCTGCCGGACATGCTGGCCCTGACGCTGGCGTTCTGGGTGATCCACCAGCCGCGCCGCGTCGGCGTCGGCGTGTCGTTCTTTTTCGGCCTGCTGATGGACGTGCACCAGGGCTCGATCCTCGGCCAGCATGCGCTGGCGTACACGCTGCTCGCCTTCGTCGCGATCGCGCTGCACCGGCGGCTGCTCTGGTTCCCGGTGTTCCAGCAGGCGGCGCAGGTGTTGCCGCTGTTCATCGCCGCGCACCTGGTGTCGCTGGTCGTGCGCATGCTCGCCGGTGACCTGTTCCCGGGCTGGAGCTACTTCATCGCGCCCTGCTTCGAAGCGGTACTTTGGCCGGTCGTGTCCTTCATCTTCCTCGCACCGCAGCGCCGAGCCCCTGATCCCGACGAAAATCGACCCTTGTGACCGAGCTCAGAGACGTCGAACGCGAACTGGGCGGCTTCCGGGGCCGCCTGGTGGCCGCGGCGTTGTTCGTCCTGGTCTGCTTCGGCCTGCTGGCGGCGCGGCTGGTGTTTCTCCAGGTCATCCGCCACGACGACCTGTCAACGCAGGCCGAGAACAACCGCATCGCGGTCGTGCCGGTGGTGCCCAACCGCGGCCTGATCGTCGATCGCAATGGCCTCGTGCTGGCGAACAACTACTCGGCCTACACGCTGGAGATCATGCCCTCGCGGCTGGCGCAGCCGCTGGAAGCGACGATCGACGCCTTGGCCGAATTGGTCGAGATCACGCCCCGCGACCGCCGCCGCTTCAAGCGCCAGCAAGCCGACAGCAAGAACTTCGAGTCGCTGCCGATCCGCACCAAGCTCACCGACGACGAGGTGGCGCGCTTCGTCGCCCAGCGCTTCCGCTTCCCCGGCGTCGATGTCAAGGCGCGGCTGTTCCGCAACTACCCGCTCGGCGAGACCGGCGCGCATCTGCTCGGCTACATCGGCCGCATCAACACGGCCGAGAAAGAAGCCATCGAAGACTGGGAAGACGAGCTGCAAGCCAACTACCGCGGCACCGAGTACATCGGCAAGCTCGGCATCGAGCAACGCTACGAGCAGCAACTGCATGGCGTGACCGGCGTCGAAGAAGTCGAAACCAGTGCCGGTGGCCGCGCCGTGAGGCGCCTGGACCACAAGGCGGCGACGCCGGGTGACCAGGTTTACCTGTCGATCGACATCAAGCTGCAGGCCCTGGTCGAGCAGATGTTCGGCGAGCGGCGCGGTGCGCTGGTGGCGATCGATCCGCGCAACGGCGAGGTGCTGGCCTTCGTCAGCAAGCCCACGTTCGATCCCAACCTGTTCGTCGATGGCATCGACGTCGACAACTGGCGTGAGTTGAACGAAAGCATCGACAAGCCGCTGCTCAATCGTGCGTTGCGCGGCACCTACCCGCCGGGCTCGACCTTCAAGCCCTTCATGGCGATGGCGGCGCTGAACTCGGGCAAGCGGGCGCCTGGCACGGTGATTCATGACGGCGGCAGCTTCGTCTTCGGCAACCACACTTTCCGCAGCCACGGCGACCATGGCCTGGGCCCGGTGGACATGTACAAGTCGATCGTCAAGTCGAGCAACGTCTATTACTACTCGCTGGCCAACGAGATGGGCGTCGATCTGATGCACGAGCAGTTGTCGCCGATGGGTTTCGGCCGCAAGACCGGCATCGACCTCGACGGCGAAGTCACCGGCCTGCTGCCTTCGACCGCGTGGAAGAAGAAGGCCTACAAGAAGGCCGAGCAGCAGCGCTGGTACGCCGGCGAAACCATCTCGCTGGGCATTGGCCAGGGCTACAACAACTTCACGATGCTGCAACTGGCCAGCGCCACGGCCACCATCGTGGCCGGCGGCAAGCGCTTCGAGCCGCGGCTGGTGCGGGAGATCGAAGCCGCGGTCAAGCGCACCAAGAGCAGCCCTGACGCGCAGGCCCTGGCGCCTTTGCCTTACGACCCGGAACATGTGGCGCTGATCAAGCGCGCGCTGCACGGTGTGACGCAGGAAGGCACCTCCGTGCGCTCCTTCGCCAGCGCGCCCTACAAGACCGGCGGCAAGACCGGCACCGCACAGGCCATCGGCATCAAGGCCAACGAGAAGTACAACGCCTCCAAGATCGACGAGTACCAGCGCGACCATTCGCTGTACATGGCCTTCGCGCCGCTCGACGAACCCACGATGGCCTTGGCGGTGGTCGTCGAGAACGCCGGCTTCGGCTCCGAGGCCGCAGCGCCGATTGCGCGCCGCGTCTTCGACTACTGGATTTCCGGCCTGTGGCCGAGCGAGGAAGACATGGCGGCCACGCAGATCGGCAAATCGACCGCGCCGATCGGCAAGCAGCGCGACGCAAAGGATGTGCTGCTTGCCTGGCCTGCAAGGCGGCGGCTTCGCCCAGTCCGTGACAACGGCACCGGGGCCGGTGGCTCTGGTCACGAAGCCATGAGCGCCGTTTTCGAGCAGCCTTCGCTGTGGCAGCGCATCAAGCCGGTGCTGTTCGGCTTCGACGGCCTGCTGTCGTTTGCGGTGCTGCTGCTCGCCGCCTTCGGCCTGATGACGATGTACTCGGCCGGCTTCGACCATGGCACGCGCTTCGTCGACCACGGACGCAACATGCTGATCGCGTTTGCCATCCTGTGGGTTGTGTCGCAGGTGCCGCCGCAGCGCCTGATGGCACTGGCCGTGCCGATCTACCTGTTCGGCGTGGCCTTGCTGATCGCGACGGCGCTGTTCGGCATCAGCAAGAAGGGCGCAACACGCTGGCTCAACATCGGCGTGACGGTGATCCAGCCGAGCGAAATCCTGAAGCTCGCCACGCCGCTGATGCTGGCCTGGTGGTTCCAGACCTGCGAGGGCCGCATGCGCACGGCCGAGTGGGTGGTGGCCGCGGTGATCCTGCTGGTGCCGTTCGGACTGGTGGCCAAGCAACCCGACCTCGGCACCGCGATCCTGATCCTGTCGGCGGGGCTGTACGTGCTGTTCTTCGCCGGCTTGTCGTGGAAGTTGATCGTGCCGGTGATGCTGGCCGCCGTTGCCGCGATCGTCGCGCTGATCGTCTCCGAGCCCACCATCTGCCAGCCCGGCGTCGACTGGCCGCTGCTCAAGTCGTACCAGCAGCAGCGTGTGTGCACGCTGCTCGACCCGGCCAAGGACCCGCTGGGCAAGGGCTTTCACATCCTGCAGGGCATGATCGCCATCGGCTCCGGCGGCGTCACCGGCAAGGGCTTCATGCAGGGCACGCAGACACACCTCGAATTCATTCCCGAGCGCACCACCGACTTCATCTTCGCCGCCTTCTCCGAAGAGTTCGGCCTGGTCGGCACGATCGGCCTGCTGCTGGCGTTCACCTTCCTGATCTTCCGCGGCCTGTTCATCGCCGCCGAGGCGCCGACCCTGTTCACACGCCTGCTCGCCGGCTCGATCACGCTGTCGATCTTCACCTACGTGTTCGTCAACATGGGCATGGTCAGCGGCATCCTGCCCGTCGTCGGCATCCCGTTGCCGTTCGTGAGTTACGGCGGCACGGCCATGGTGACGATGGGCTTGGCGATCGGCATGTTGATGTCGATCGCGCGCAGCCGCAGGCTGATGCAGAGCTGAAGGCTCTGCATCAGCCTTCGGCCATGCCGCGAACACACGGCTCCCCCGAGCCCCCTCCGAGCGGGGGCTCCAGCAGGTCCGACAGCTCCCTCCAGCCTCCCTCCGAGAGGGAGGCTCCAGTCAGTTTGACGATGGGCTCTTCGGCGCGGTCGGCAGCCGCACCGTGAACCGCGTCCCTGGCGACACGGCGCGGGGGTTCGTCGCTTCGATGTCGACCTTGCCGCCATGCCGCTCGGCAATTTCGCGCACGATCGCCAAGCCAAGCCCCGAGCCATCGACCTCGGTGCCGAGCGCACGGTAGAACGGCTGGAAGACGAGTCCGCGCTCGGACTCCGGGATGCCGGGGCCGTTGTCTTCGACCTGCAGCACCGCCACCTGGCCGTACGGGTCGGGCAGCAGTCGAACCGTCACCGTGCCGCCGCCCGGCGTGTATTGCACGGCGTTGTCAACCAGGTTGCGGATCAGCTCGCGCACCAGCACCGCCTCACCGACAACGCGCGGCGCCGCCGCATCTTTGGCACCCGGGCCTTCGAAGCCCAGGTCGATGCCCTTGGCCAGTGCGCGCGGCACGAAGTCCTGCACGGCCTCGGTGGCCAGCGCCGCCAGGTTGAACGGCGTCACACGCCGCGCTTCTTTCGCGTCCTCGGCGCGCGCCATGGCCAGCAGCTGGTTGACCATGTGCGCCGCCTGCTGCGACGAGCGCGCGATCTGCTGCAGCGAGCGTTTGACGGCCTTGCCGTCGCCCCCTTCGGCTTCGCGCTGCGCCAGCTCGGCCTGCATGCGCAAGCCCGCCAGCGGCGTCTTCAGCTGATGCGCGGCGTCGGCGAGGAAATGCTTCTGCACGCCGATCGACCGGTCCAGGCGCGCCAGCAAGTCGTTGATCGCCGCCACCAGCGGACTCACCTCCTCCGGCGCTGCGCTCTCGTCGATCGGTGACAGGTCGCCGATCGCGCGCCGGCGGATGCGCCGCTGCAGCTCGTCGAGCGGCCGCAGGCCGCGCGACAGGGCAAACCAGATCAGCACCACTGCCAACGGCAGGATGGCGAACTGCGACAGCATGACGCCGCGCGCGATCTCGGTGGCCAGCTGCGAGCGCTTGTCCAGCGTTTCGGCAACTTGCACCAGTGGCGGCTTCAGATCGCCAGGCGACCGCACGGCCGTTGGCAACCACAGATAGGCCACCCGCACTGCACGACCGTCGAGCTCGTCGTCGCGCAGCCGCACCTCGCCGTCGGCGTTCGGTGGTTCATCGGGCACCGGCAGGACGCGATCACCAGCCAAGCGCTCACCGCGCGTGCCCAGAATCTGAAAGTAGAAGTTGTCCGAAGCCTCGCCGCGCAGGATCGCAACCGAGACTTCGGGCAGGTTGACCTGTGCGCGCGGCGCCGCGGCCGGCGGCACGATGACCCGCAGCGCCAGCGTGCGCGCCGTTTCCGCCAGTTCGCGGTCGAACGGCCGGTTGGCAATGGCTTGCGCTGACACCCAGATGATGACCACCGACAGCGGCCACAGCAGCAACAGCGGCACCAGCAGCCAGTCGAGGATGTCGCCGAACAGCGAGCGCTGCGGCTTTGCGCTGGGCGAGCTCTTCTCGGGCACTCAGGTCAGGCCAGCGCCGGGCCGCTCCCAAGCGTCGGCCTGACCTTCCCCTTGGGGGAAAGCGAGCGCAGCAAGCCAGGGGTCGTCATTGAATTCAGGCCAGCGCCGGGCCGCTCCCAAGCGTCGGCCTGAGCGCCTTGCAGGCCGCGCCGTTGCGAGACGCAACGGCTCCTCGTGCTGTCCAAGCCCGCGCAGGCGAACTCGGAGCCGCGGCAATCGGCCCCGCGGGGGAGCGCGAGCGAAGCGAGCGAGGGGCTGTCATTGCGGCCGTCACGACGCGATCTTTTCGAGGCAGTAGCCCAGGCCGCGCACCGTGGCGATGCGGATCGGCCCCTGCTCGATCTTCTTGCGCAGGCGATGGACGTAGACCTCGATGGCGTTGTTGCTGACCTCTTCGCCCCACTCGCACAGGCGCTCGACGAGTTGGTCCTTGCTGACCAGGCGGCCAGCCCGCTGCAGCAGCACTTCGAGCAGCGAGATCTCGCGTGCCGACAGATCGATCATCTGCTCGTTGATGTAGCAGACCCGGCCGGTGGCGTCGAAGGTCAGCGGGCCATGTTTCAACACGCTGCTCGCCGTGCCGAGTCCGCGCCGCATCAGCGCACGCACACGCGCTTCGAGCTCCTGCAGCGAAAACGGCTTGGCCATGTAGTCGTCGGCGCCGAGGTCCAGGCCCTTGACGCGCTGATCGACGCTGTCGGCCGCGGTCAGAATCAGCACAGGCGTGGACGAGCCTCGTGCGCGGAACTTGCGCAACACCTCCAGGCCGTGCACCTTGGGCAGCCCCAGATCGAGGATGACCAGATCGAACTCGTGCGAGGCCAGCGCGGCTTCAGCCTCACTGCCTGAGGCCACATGGTCGGCCGCATAGCCGGCAGCGCGCAGCGAGCGCAACAGGCCGTCGGCCAGCACCTGATCGTCTTCGGCAACGAGCACTCTCATGAAGGTCTCCTTCGCTCCCGCAAATTCTAGGGAGCCCCAGTTTTTTCTAGCTTGACGGAAAACAAAAGCTGTACGAATATCCAGCTATCGCGGACAATGCGCCGCACCCCTGAAACCGCTCTCTCACTCACCGGAGACCCCCGCATGGACGCCCCCGTCAAAGCCCTCAACACCGAAAAAGCCAAGGCCCTGCAAGCGGCGCTGGCGCAGATTGAAAAGCAATTCGGCAAGGGCTCGATCATGCGCCTGGGCGACGGCGAGGTGGTCGATGCCATCGAGTCGGTGTCCACCGGCTCGCTCGGCCTGGACATCGCGCTGGGCATCGGCGGCCTGCCGCGCGGTCGCGTGATCGAGATCTACGGTCCGGAGTCCAGCGGCAAGACGACGCTGACGCTGCAGGTCATCGCCCAGATGCAAAAGGTGGCCGGCACCTGCGCCTTCATCGATGCCGAGCACGCGCTCGATGCGCAGTACGCGCAAAAGCTCGGCGTCAATTTGCAAGAACTGCTGATCTCCCAGCCCGACACCGGCGAGCAGGCGCTGGAAATCGTCGATGCGCTGGTGCGTTCGGGCTCGATCGACCTGATCGTCGTCGACTCGGTGGCCGCGCTCACGCCCAAGGCCGAACTCGAAGGCGAAATGGGCGACAGCCTGCCCGGCTTGCAGGCCCGGCTGATGAGCCAGGCCCTGCGCAAGCTCACCGCCAACATCAAGAAGACCAACACCATGGTCATCTTCATCAACCAGATCCGCATGAAGATCGGTGTCATGTTCGGCAACCCCGAAACCACCACCGGCGGCAACGCGCTCAAGTTCTACGCCTCGGTGCGCCTCGACATCCGCCGCACCGGCAGCATCAAGAAGGGCGAAGAGGTCATCGGCAGCGAGACCAAGGTCAAGGTCGTCAAGAACAAGGTCAGCCCGCCGTTCAAGACCGCCGAGTTCGACATCCTCTACGGTGAAGGCATCAGCCGCGAGGGCGAGATCATCGACATGGGTGTCAACGCTCACATCCTCGAAAAGTCCGGCTCCTGGTACGCCTACAACGGCGAAAAGATCGGCCAGGGCAAGGACAACGCGCGCGAGTTCCTGCGTGAGAACGCCGACGTGGCGGTCGAGATCGAGAACAAGGTGCGCGAGTCGATGGGCATTCCGCTGATCGCTGCCGCCGTGGCCGCGGGCGGCAAAGACAAGGCCTGAGGGGCCTAGAGGTGGCGGCCCGGCCGCCCCTGTCGCTGAAAGGCCGCGCGTTGCAATGGTTGTCGCAGCGCGAGCACAGCCGCATCGAGTTGCGACGCAAGCTGACGCGCGCAGCGCGGCTGCGCGACGAAGCGGCTGCGGCCGAAGCGAAGCCGGCAGAGCGTTCGGCCGAAGTTGATGCGCTGCTCGACTGGCTCACCGAGCACCGCTACCTGAGTGAGGCGCGCTTCGTCGAGTCGCGCGTCCACGCCCGCGCGGCCCGCTTCGGCCAGCGCCGCATCGCCCACGAGCTGAATCAGCACGGCACGTCACTCGACGCCGACACGGCAGAGCGCCTGCGCGCCAGCGAATTCGCGCGTGCCCAGGCCCTGTGGGCACGTCGTTTTGGCGCCGAGCCAGTCGCAGATGCGGCGCTGCGCGCCAAGCAAATGCGCTTCCTCGCCGGCCGCGGCTTTGCCAGCGACGTCATCCGCCGCGTCGTCAAAGGCGGCGACGAAGACTGATCCGCGCCAGTCTCGCGTCAGTCTTGGTGCAGCGCACCATGCTAAATTCACCGCGCCCCCAAACCGCCTGACCTCCGCGGCGCTCCCCTGGCCCCGCCACACCCCATGAAGATCCACGAATACCAAGGCAAGGAAGTCCTGCGCCAGTTCGGCGTGCCTGTCCCGCGCGGATACCCGGCCTTCTCGGTGCGAGAAGCCAACGAAGCGGCGCAAAAACTCGGCGGCAGCGTCTGGGTCGTCAAGGCCCAGATCCATGCCGGCGGCCGTGGCAAGGGCGGCGGCGTCAAGCTCGCACGCTCGATGGCCGAGGTCGAAACCCTGTCGGGCCAGATCCTCGGCATGCAGTTGAAGACGCACCAGACCGGCCCCACAGGCCAGAAGGTGCGCCGCCTGCTGATCGAAGAAGGCGCCGACATCAAGAAGGAGTACTACGTTGCCGCGCTGACCGACCGCGCGACGCAGAAGGTGGCGATGATGGCCAGCAGCGAAGGCGGCATGGACATCGAAGAGGTGGCGCACGCCACGCCGGAGAAGATCATCAAGGTTTTCGTCGATCCCGCCACCGGCCTGACCGACGCGCAGGCCGGCCAGCTCGCTGACGGCATCGGCGTGCCGGCCGCCAGCAAGGCGCAGGCCGTCGATGTGCTGAAAAAGCTCTACGCCTGCTACATGGGCACCGACGCCAGCCTGGCCGAGATCAATCCGCTGATCCTGGAAGGCAACGGCAACATCAAGGCCCTCGACGCGAAGTTCAACTTCGACTCGAACGCCCTCTTCCGCCACCCCGAGATCGTCGCCTACCGCGACCTCGATGAAGAAGATCCGGCCGAAGTCGAGGCCAGCAAGTTCGACCTGTCCTACATCAGCCTCGACGGCAACATCGGCTGCCTGGTCAACGGCGCCGGCCTGGCGATGGCGACGATGGACACGATCAAGCTGTTCGGCGGCGAGCCGGCAAACTTTCTCGACGTCGGCGGCGGCGCCACGGCCGAGAAGGTCACCGAAGCCTTCAAGATCATGCTCAAGAACAAGAACGTCAAGGGCATCCTGGTCAACATCTTCGGCGGCATCATGAAGTGCGACACCATCGCCGAGGGCGTGATCGCGGCGTGCAAGGCGGTCAACCTCTCCGTGCCGTTGGTCGTGCGCATGAAAGGCACCAACGAAGACCTGGGCAAGAAGATGTTGAAGGAGTCCGGCCTGCCGATCATCAGCGCCGACACGATGGCCGAAGCGGCGACGAAGATCGTCGCTGCGGTGAAGTGAGGGAGACAACGACATGAGCATCCTGATCGACAAGAACACCAAGGTCATCACCCAAGGCATCACCGGCAAGACCGGCCAGTTCCACACCCGGGGCTGCCGCGACTACGCCAACGGCAAGAACTGCTTCGTCGCCGGCGTCAACCCGAAGAAGGCCGGCGAAGATTTCGAAGGCATCCCGATCCACGCCAGCGTCAAGGACGCCAAGGCCGCCACCGGCGCAACCGTCAGCGTGATCTACGTGCCACCGGCCGGCGCCGCGGCGGCGATCTGGGAAGCGGTCGAGGCCGACCTGGATCTTGCGATCTGCATCACCGAAGGCATCCCGGTCAAGGACATGCTCGAAGTGCGCAACCGCATGAAGGCCAAGGAAGCGGCGGGCGGCAAGAAGACGCTGCTGCTCGGCCCCAACTGCCCCGGGCTGATCACGCCGGAAGAAATCAAGATCGGCATCATGCCGGGCCACATCCATCGCAAGGGCCGCATCGGTGTTGTCAGCCGCTCAGGCACGCTGACCTATGAAGCGGTGGCTCAGCTCACTGAAATCGGCCTTGGCCAATCGAGCGCGGTCGGCATCGGCGGCGACCCGATCAACGGCCTGAAGCACATCGACGTGATGCAGCTGTTCAACGACGATCCGAACACCGACGCCGTGATCATGATCGGCGAGATCGGCGGCCCCGACGAAGCCGACGCGGCGCGCTGGTGCAAGGCGAACATGAAAAAGCCCATCGTCGGCTTCATTGCCGGCGTCACCGCGCCGGCCGGCAAGCGCATGGGCCATGCCGGTGCGCTGATTTCCGGCGGCGCCGACACCGCGGACGCCAAGCTCGCCATCATGGAAGAGTGCGGGTTCACGATCACCCGCAATCCGAGCGAGATGGCCAAGCTGCTCAAAGCGCTGCTCTGATTCGCCGCGCGGCGCGCTTGACCGCGGTCAACGCGGACGTTGTGCGCGCTGAGTAGTTTTACGGTGGGCATCGCCTCAGCGCTGCCTACACTTGATCCTTTGCCACCCCCGGACTCCGCTCGACGATGGATCAGTTCATGCATGCCGACTTCTGGATCGCCGTCGGCCAGATCATCATGATCGACATCCTGCTGGGTGGCGACAACGCGGTGGTGATCGCGCTGGCCTGCCGCAAGCTGCCGCCCAAGCTGCGCACGCAGGGCATCTTGTGGGGCACGGCGGGTGCGATCCTGCTGCGCGTCATCCTGATCTTCTTTGCACTGACGCTGCTGGCGATTCCGTATCTGAAGATCGTCGGCGCCATCCTGTTGCTGTGGATCGGCATCAAGCTGCTGCTGCCCGAAGACGAAGACGGCCACGGCAACATCGAAGCCAGCGACAAGCTGTGGGCCGCCGTGAAGACGGTGATCGTGGCCGACCTGGTGATGAGCGTCGACAACGTGATCGCCATCGCGGGCGCTGCCGAAGGCGCTGGCGGCGATCACAAGATGCCGTTGGTGATCTTCGGCCTCTTGGTCAGCATCCCGATCATCGTCTGGGGCAGCCAGCTGGTGATCAAGCTGATGGACCGCTTCCCGATCATCATCACCATTGGCGGCATGCTGCTCGGCTGGATCGCCGGCACGATGGCAGTGACCGACCCGGCCATCATCGGCTACATGCCGACCGTGCCAGCGGACAAGCCCAGTCTGCCGCCGGAGGTGACGGCCGCCGTGCGCTATGGCGCCGGCATCGCGGGCGCGCTGCTCGTGCTGGCCTGGGGCAAGTGGGCGGCCTCGCGACGCGCGGCGCGCGCTGCGAGCAGCCCCTGAACCCGCGACCGTCCGGCTGTGGCACGCTCGGTGCCGCATGAACCCCTTCGCTCGCTGGACCGCTCGCCGATCGTCAGCCGCCGCATCGGCGCCGTTGCGCGCCGATGCCTTGCCTGCCGGGACAGTGCTGGGGGGCGTGGTGCTGTCGCGGCCCATCGGGCGCGGCGCCACGGCCGTGGTCTATGGCGGCCTGGACAGCACCACGCATTCGCCGCGCGCCGTCAAGGTGTGGAGCCCCAGCACAGGCGCCGACAACGAGACGGCGCAGCAGCGATTCCTGCAGGAATCGCAACAGGCGGCTCGCCTCGAGCACCCGGGCATCGTGCGCGTCTTCAGCGGCGGCTCGCAAGACGGCCTTTCCTTCATCGTCATGGAGCTGCTGGCCGGCGACACCCTGGCGCGGTACGCAAGCGCCGAGCACCGCCTGCCCGAGCCCTTGGTGCTCGACATTGCCGCCCAACTCGCCGCCGCGCTGGCGCACGCCCACCGCCAGGGCGTTCTGCATCGTGACGTCAAGCCGTCGAACGCGCTGTTCGACCTGGCGTCGCGGCGCGCGGTGCTGACCGACTTTGGCCTGGCCCGGGCGCCGGACGCACAAGCCTCGCGCAGCGGCGTGCTCATGGGCTCGCCGGTGTACATGGCGCCCGAGCTGCTGGCCGGGCAGCCGCCCGACGCGCGCAGCGACCTCTACGCACTCGGCGTGCTGACCTACGAACTGCTCGCGGGCCGGCCGCCGTTCGAAGCGGCGTCGATGGGTGCGCTGCTGCGCGCGGTGGCGCAATCGCCACCGGCGCCGCTGGCCACACTGCGTGCGGACTTGACGCCCCCAGCGGCCGCACAGCTCGACGCGCTGCTGGGCCCGCTGCTGGCCAAGCAGCCCTCACAGCGCCCCAGCGACGGCGATGCCTGGGCCGCCGCAGCGCGTCGGACATGGCAGTGGCTTATGTCCGCGGAAAACGCCACGAACCCGCCCTGAACGGTCTGTGCGCCGAAGCGGTGCGCTGCAGACACGGTGGCGAGCCGAGGCACAATGCTGCACTACCCACTGATCTGCCTTTGCGCCCTGCGGCGGCGCTGCTGCAACTGACACCTGTGTCGCAGACCCACATGCCCATCGAGTTCTTCGGCGCCACCGACACGGGCCGGGCTCGCACCAACAACGAAGACTCGGTCGCCGTTGATGCTCACAACGCCTTGGCGATCCTGGCCGACGGCATGGGGGGCTACAACGCGGGCGAAGTCGCCAGCGGCATGGCGACTTCGTTCATCCAGACCGAACTCGGGCGCTGGTTGAGCGAGGTCGGCGACTCGGCCACCGACCCTGAAGTGCGGCGCGCGATGGACATCTGCGTCGACAACGCCAACCGTGCGATCTTCAATGCCGCCAATGCCAACCCGCAGTACTCGGGCATGGGCACGACGCTGGTGGTGCTGGCGTTTCGTGGCACGCGCGTGCTGATCGGCCATGTCGGCGACTCGCGAGGCTACCGTCTGCGCGGCGGCCGTCTGATGCAACTGACGCGCGACCATTCGTTGCTGCAGGAGCAGATCGACGCCGGCCTGATCACGCCCGAGCAGGCGAGCTTTTCGGCCAACAAGAATCTGGTCACGCGCGCCGTCGGTGTGGAAGACACCGTGCTGCTCGAGATTCACCAGCACGAAGTGCACCCAGGCGACTTGATCCTCTTGTGCTCCGACGGCCTGTCGGACATGCTCGACGACGAAACGCTGTCGCAGTTGCTGCAGGGCTACGATTCGCTCGACGAGATGGGCGCGGCGCTGATCGCTGCGGCCAACGATGCCGGCGGCAAGGATAATATTGCGGTCATTCTGGCGCGCGCGCCAGGCAGCCCGGCTGCGGCCACCAAGTCCTGGTGGGCGCCCTTCCGGCGCTGACAACAACGTCCCTTCAGGGGCAGACAAAGGCTACAAGATGGGCAAGCTCGTGGTGTCGCTCGACGGTGTGGTGATCAAGGAAGTGCAGGTCACCAAAGACAAGACCACGCTCGGCCGGCGGCCTTACAACGACATCGTCATCGACAACCTGGCGGTCAGTGGCGAGCACGCCGTGCTGCAGATGGTCGGCGCCGATGTCTTCATCGAAGACCTGAACAGCACCAACGGCACCTACATCAACGGCAAGGCCGTCAAGAAGCAGCTGCTGGCGCACAACGACACGGTCGAGATCGGCAAGTACAAGATCAAGTACCTGGTCGAAGACGGTGTCGACTACGAAAAGACGATGATCATGAAGCCGGGCACGATGGTCGGCCCAGGCGGCGCGACGGTCAATTCGGCGGACCGCCCGACCTTTGCGCACACGATGCCGGCGAGCAGCAACTCGGGCTTCGGCGGCTTGGCCAATTCGCCGGGCAGCGCAGCCATCAAGGTGCTCAACGGTGCCGCCGCGGGCCGCGAGGTGCCGCTGACCAAGGTCGTCACCACCGTCGGCAAACCGGGCGTGCAGGTGGCCTCGATCACCAAACGGCCCGGGGGTTATGTGCTGGCGCACGTCGAAGGCGCCACCAAGCCCACCGTCAACGGCTCGCAACTGGCCGGCGATTCGGCGCAACTGCGCAACGGCGATGTGATCGAACTCGCCGGCACGCAGATGCAGTTCATCCAGATCTGATTTCTCCGCCTCGGTTGGCGTGCAGTAGGTCACGCTGACAGTAGGGTTAGCGGCAGCGGGTGCTCCCCGCACAGGAAAATCGGCGAATGAGGCCCCCAAGCTCACTCCGTTCGCTGCCCCCCAGGGGGGCGCCGTGCCCTTCGGCGGCCGGGCGGACGCATGAAGATCCGCGTGCTCGGTTGCTCCGGCTCCATCGCCGCCGGCGACCGCACCACCTCCTTTTTGCTCGACGACGACGTGCTGATCGACGCCGGCACCGGCGTTGGCGACCTCACGCTCGACGAGATGACGGGCATCGACCACATCCTGGTCACGCACTCGCACCTCGACCACGTGCTGGGCATCGGCCTGTTGGCCGACAGCGTGGCCCGGCGGCGCCTGTCGCGTCAGCACAGCCGCCGCGGGCCAATCCGCGTGCACGCGCTGGCGCAGACCGCCGAGGTGCTGCGCGCCCACATCTTCAACGGCTTCATCTGGCCCGACTTCACCCGCCTGCCGAGCCCTGAGCATCCGCTGCTGAAGTTCGAACCGTTTTCGATCGGCCAGACCCTGCCGTTCGGCGGCCGGCGCATCGAAGTCCTGCCGGCCGAGCACACGGTGCCGGCGGTGGGCTTTGCCATCAGCCCGGAAGGCAAGGACAGCGCGGCCTGGGTCTTCACCGGCGACACCGGCCCCAACCCGGCGCTGTGGCGGCGCCTGACCGGCATGCGCATCGCCCACCTGGTGATCGAAACCGCGTTCAGCGACGACGAACAGCAACTCGCCCGCATCAGCTCGCACCTCTGCCCGACCACGCTGTCCCGCGAGCTGGCCCAGCTCGACGGCGAGGTCCAGGTGCACATCACGCACATCAAGCCGGGCGAGGTCGAAGCGGTGATGAGCCAGATCGAAAGCCAGACGATGCGCCACAGCGCCAGCGCGCTGCACAGCGGGCAAGTCTTCACGCTTTAGCAGCCATCGGGCCAGACGCCCGAGTCTGCAAGGCATACCCCCTGTCCTATCATCGCCGCCGTGCAAGACAGCGCCTACCTCGACGTCACGAACCACGGCGTATTGCGCGTGCCCGGGCCGCTGTGGCTGGGCCTCGCGGTGCTGGCGCGCTACTGGCTTCTGGTGCTGGTGGTGACGGTCAGCGCCAGGAGGTCCAAGGAGTCGGTGCTGCTGCTGGGCCACGATGGCATTCCCTGGGCCTGGCTGGCGATGCAACTGCCGATCGTGCTGCTGATGATCGCCGGTGCACAGCGCGTGCCCACCGGCGGCCGCTGGGCGCGTGTGCTGTGGCGCAACGGCCGCATCATCGTCACGCTGACCGCCCTTTTGAACCTGGCCTGGACCGCGCGGCTGCTGTGGCTGTCGGACGACTGGGCGCTGTGGCCCGAGTTGCTGCTGGCCAGCTTCGTGCTGATCGATCTGGCGATCGCCCTGGCGGTGTGGCGCGACAAGTTCTTTGCCCAGCTCTTCGGCGAGTTCCCCGCGCCCGAACCGGACAAGAAAGCGAGCAAGGCGTGATCCGCATCTTCATCGGCTTCGACGAACGCGAAACCGTGGCTTGGCACGTGCTCACGCACAGCATCCTGGCGCGCGCATCGGTGCCCGTGGCCTTCACGCCGCTGGCGTTGAACAACCTCAAAGGTGTGTTCACGCGCCCACGTGAAGCCCTGCAATCCACCGACTTCAGCTTCTCGCGCTTTCTCACGCCGTACCTGAGCGGCTACGAAGGCTGGTCGATGTTCATGGACTGCGACATGCTCGTGCGCCGCGACATCGCCGAGCTCTGGGCGCTGCGCGACGAACGCTACGCGGTGATGTGCGTCAAGCACGACCACCAGCCCAAGGAAGCGGTGAAGTTCCTTGACCAGCCGCAGACGCCGTACAACAAGAAGAACTGGAGCAGCGTGATGCTGTTCAACAACGCCAAGTGCAGGGCGCTGACGCCGGAGTTCGTGAACACGGCCAGCGGGTTGCAGCTGCACCAGTTCAAGTGGCTGGGCGACGATGAGCTGATCGGCGCGCTGCCGGCGGCCTGGAATCATCTGGTGGGCTACAGCGCGCCGATGGCGGACGCGGCGAACGTGCACTACACGCTGGGCGGGCCGTACTTCGACGAGTATCGCGACTGCGAACACGCGCAGGCGTGGCAGCGCGAAAGGTAGAGCCTGTTGCGCGTTGACCAGCGCGAGCCAGCGCGCTCACAATAGAGCGCCGCAGATGAAACTGCCATCGTGAACGAGCCTTCCAAAGGTCTGCTGGCCGGATTTGAGGACCTGACCTACGAAGACTTCCGGCGCCGAGCTGTGGACTCCAGCCTCAGCGCTCATGAGCGGATTGGATTCCCCGATGGCTATCGCCAAGCGTTTGAGCAGCGCATCCACGACGACATCCGGAGCAAGCTGCCTGCGCTTACCCAGCAATCCCGTCACATCCTTGACATCGGTCCAGGTTGCGCCGGACTGCCGCGGATGATGATTGATGAATGCCAGGCACGAGGTCATGAACTGGTGCTCGTCAACTCGTCGGAAATGTTGCGGCAGCTACCGAACGGACCCGGAGTGGTCAAGGTCGAAGGCTTCTATCCGGACTGCCGCCCCGCACTCGACGCATGGGCGGGCCGATTTGACGCGATCCTCTGCTACAGCGTCGCTCACTACCTCTTCATCGAGGCCAACTGGTGGGCGTTCATCGACCGCTCGCTTGAGCTGCTGGCGCCAGGCGGCCGCATGCTGATCGGTGACGTCCCGAACGTCTCCAAGCGCAAACGGTTCTTCGCCTCGCCGAACGGTGTGCGTTTTCATCAGGAGTTCATGCATACCGAGGACGTCCCTTCCGTCAACTTTCGTGCTGTCGAGCACGGGAAGATCGACGACGCCGTCCTGCTGGGCCTGATCATGCGGGTTCGCGCGCAAGGGTTCGACGCCTATTGGTTGCCCCAGGCGCCCGATCTGCCGATGGCCAACCGGCGCGAGGACATTTTGCTGTGCCGGCCTTGACAGCGCATTGATGAGCCGCCCCCTCGTCATCGTCGGCGACTCTGCCTTTGCACAGATCGCGCGCGAGTACTTTGATGTCGACACTGAGTACGAGGTGGTGGCCTTCGCCGTCGAGCAGGCCTTCCTGAAGCAACCCTCCCTTGATGGCCTCCCGGTGGTGCCGTTCGAAGCGCTTGCGCAGCACTTCGATGCCGCGTCGCACCATGTGCACGTGGCGGTGACCTACACCCAGCTCAACCGGCTGCGTGGCAGGCTTGCCGCCGCGGCCAAGGCGCAAGGCTACGCGCTGGCCTCCTACGTCAGCCCCCGCGCCTTCGTCTGGCGCAACGTTGTGCTGGGCGAACATTGCTTCGTGTTCGAGGACAACACACTGCAACCCTTCGTGCGCGTGGGCAACAACGTGGTGCTGTGGAGCGGCAACCACATCGGGCACCATTCGGTCATCCACGACAACTGCTTCGTCTCGTCGCACGCCGTGGTGTCGGGTTACTGCACCATCGGTGAGAACAGCTTCCTGGGCGTCAACTCGACGATCGCCAACAACGTCGTCGTGGGTCGCGACAACTGGCTGGGGCCCAACACCGTCGTCATGAAGGACACGCCCGACGGCGCCCTGTTCAAGGCCGAGCAAGCCCCGCCGGCTCGCGTGTCGGCGCCCCGCTTCTTCCGCGTCGGTCCATGATGCGGTGGGTCAAGCACGGCATGGTCTGGCGCCCAGACGGTGGTAGCGCGTGGGCCCGTACGCACGCGACCTGCCCGACGCCCGTGCGCCTGCGCGACGGCACGCTACGCGTGTTCCTACAGTGTCGCGACGCGCAGGGCGTCGGCCGCGTCGGCTGGGTAAGCCTGGACCCGGACGACCCGCGCCGAGTGGTGGCCGTCGGCCGGGAGCCAGCGCTCGACATCGGCCGCGCCGGCGCCTTCGACGACAACGGCGTGTTCCCCACCTGCGTGCTACCACGGCCGGACGGCCGGCTGTTCCTGTACTACGTCGGCTTCGAGTTGTGCCATCACATCCGCTACCGCCTGCTCACCGGCTTGGCCGTCAGCACGGACGACGGCGCCTCGTTCCAGCGCGTGAGCGAGGTGCCGGTGCTGGAGCGCTCGACAAACGAGTTGCACATACGGGGCGGCGCGTGGGTCGTCGAGGAGGCGGGGCGCTTTCGCATGTGGTACGTGGCCGGCGGGCGGTGGGAGGACATCGGCGGCAAGCCCATGCCCATCTACGACCTGCGCCACATCGAGTCGTCCGACGGCGTCCACTGGCCCGCCAGCGGTCGCGTGGTGCTGCCCCTGACGGACCCGGACGAACATGGCTTTGGCCGCCCGTTCGTGGAGTGCGGCGCCACCGGCGGCTGGCAAATGCACTACTCGGTGCGCCACCGTCACGCACCGCACTACCGGCTGGGGTTCGCCGTGTCGTCGGACGGCCTGCAGTGGGATCGACGCGACGCCGAACTGAACCTGAGTGCCGGTCCCGACGTCTGGGATCGGGACACCATCGAGTACGGCGCCCCTATCCAGGCCGCCGGTCAGACCTGGCTGCTGTACAACGGCAACGACTTCGGCGGCACCGGCTTCGGCGTCGCGCAGCGCGTGCAGGTGTGATGCGGGCGCGCTGGTTCGAAACGAACGACGCTCCCGCCTGGGACGAACTGTGCGGGCGCGCCTGCACGGGCACCTTCCTGCACTCGCGGGCCTACATGGCGCACCACGGCGAACGCTTCACCGACCGGTCCGTCGTCTTCGAATCCACCGCAGGCCGGCTGCTCGGAGCGCTACCCGCGGCGCTGGACCCGGCCGATGCCAGCATGGTGGTTTCTCACCCCGGACTGACCTACGGCGGTGTCCTCCATGCCGGCGAACTGCAAGGCCCGGCCGTCCTGGAGGCGCTGCAGGGCGCGGCCCGGCTGTGGACCGACGACGGGCGCCGGGCCCTGGTGTACAAGGCCGTACCGCACATCTACCACCGCGCCCCCGCCCAGGACGACCTCTATGCCCTGTTCCGCCTCGGGGCCACGCGCACGCGTTGTGACCTGTCCGCCAGCGTCAACCTCCAGCACCGACTGCCCATGTCGTCGCGCCGCAGTCGGAGCTTGCGGCGGGCCCGTCAGGCGGGCCTGCGGCTCGCCCAGGGGGCCGAGCACCTGCTGGCACTGTGGGGCGTGCTGGGCGACAACCTGGCCCGCAAGCATGGCGCCGTGCCGACACACTCCGCGCAAGAGATGGCCGCGCTGTTGCAGCGCTTTCCGCAGGCCATCACCTTGCACACGGCCTGGGCAAACGACACCATCGTGGCAGGCGTCGTGCTGTTTCACACGCCGGGCGTCGCGCACGCCCAGTACATTGCTGCCAGTCCGCACGGCCACGAAATGTCGGCGCTGGACCTGTTGTTCGAGCAGTGCATCGAGCAAGCGCTTGCCCGCGGGGCGCGATGGTTCGATTTCGGCATCAGCAACGTGGAGCAGGGCCGCGTCCTGAACGAAGGGCTGTACCGATTCAAGACGGAGTTCGGCGCCGGCGGCGTCGTGCACGAGTTCTACCGATGGACGTTTGGCGAGACCGCAGATGAAGCGCAGCATTGACGATTGCCGACTCATCGAGTTGCCCAAGATCTCCGACCCCCGGGGCAATCTCACCTTCATCGAGGGTGGCCGTCACATGCCGTTCGAGATCCGCCGCGTGTACTACCTGTACGACGTGCCGGGCGGCGCCACCCGGGCTGGCCACGCGCACAAGGAGCTGCACCAGCTGATGATTGCCATGTCGGGTAGCTTCGACGCCACGCTCGATGACGGGCGCGGCGGCAAGCGCCGCTTCCATCTCAACCGGTCATATATCGGTCTGTACATCCCCTCGATGATCTGGCGTGATTTGGACAACTTCTCGTCGGGCTCGGTCTGCATGGTCCTCGCGTCCGAGGTCTTCGACGAAGTCAACTATCACCGGGACCATCGCCAGTTTGTCCAGGCCGCACAAAACGAAACCCCCGCGCAGGAGCGCACGCCGACATGAAGAAGGTGTTGGATCGATTGATGGCGCGTCAGAACAAGCTGATGGTGCAGCTGAGCGAGCCGGTTCCTCAGCAGCCGGCCAAGCCTGTTGTGCTCGACGCAGCCACGCTCACTGCGCTGCGTGAACGTGAGCAGCAGGCCGTCAACACGGCGACACAGCATCTCTCGCAAGGCGATATCGAGTCTGCCGATGCGCTGTTGAGCCCGCACGCCGACTCAGCGCGATTCGTGCGTACGCTCACCTTGTTGTCCCGCATCCGCGCCATTCAAGGAAACTACGACGAGGCTCGAGAGTTGCTGTTGCAGGCCGAGGGCATCGATCCAGCGGACCCTAAGGTGGCCCACTTCATGGCCGAACTGTTGCAGTTGCGTGGCCAGCATCAGGAGGCAATTCAATATCGACGGCGGCTGGCCTACTCCTCCAAGGACAGTTCACCAACATTGCTCGCCAACCTGATCGTCACGATCTCCAAGGCGACGGCCCGGGCGCCTCGCCCCCCCATTGCGGAAGTGCGTGCCGCAGCAAGTCGGCTGAAGAGCCTTCCAGATGCGGATCCGGCGGTCTTGACAGAGGCGGCCCAGGCGCTGTTTTCTTTCCCGACGCTCCGCGGAGAAGCGCTGTCTGTCCTCACCGCCGCCAGCCCCTGCCCTGAAGGCTACAAGGATGTAGAAGCAGAGTGGCTTACCCTGCTTCGCTGGTGCAAACGGTCTGGCGCTGCGCTGCACGCGATCTCCGAGGGCGGTGTGCCTGGCCGCCGCCCACAACTGGCCGAGTTGCGAGACGCTGTCATCCATCCGAAATTTCAGTGGTTGCCGACCCTCGACAATCATCGCGTCCTGATCTCGGGCATCGCCGCAAGCCGGATCAAGCTCAAGAGTGAGGATGGGGATAGTCCGCTGCTCTTGACCGATGACCGGCGCGCATTCGTCCGCGTTCCCCAGCATGTGGGACGCGTCACTGGGCCTGCTCTGCTTGTTGGCGGGAGCGGAGCCTACTACCACGATGTCATCGAGTACGTGGGCGCGCTCGCGGTCGCGGAGTCGCTGGGCTCGGTGGACGATCTCCGGATCATCGTCCCCGAGCGCATGGCACCGCACCAACGCGAACTGCTCAACCTGCTCGGCTATGGCGACGACCGCTTGTTAGCCGTGCCTGATGACTTGCCAATATTGTTTGAGCAGATCGCATTTCCTTCACGGCTTGGCGCCGGCGGTGATTGGTTTGATCCCTTGTTGCCGGACTGGTATCGGCGGAGATTGGCGGCGAACCGCGGGGGGCTTGGCGCGCGTAAGCTGTACCTGACCAGGGCAGGGACGGCGCGGCGCCGTCTGCTCAATGAGGAAGACGTCGCAGCAGCGTTTGCCAAGCACGGATACGAATGCATCGCGCCTGAGAGGCTGACCGTCAACGAGCAGATCACCCTCTTTGCGGGCGCCACGCACATCGCGGGAGCGGCAGGAGCGGCGATGACAAATATGCTTTTCGCGCCGCCTGGTGCGCGACTGACCATGTTGTATAGCCGTCATGTCGCACAGGGCCGAGGTGATCTTTACTTCAAGGCCCTGGCTCAGGCCTGTGGTCACGCTGCGAAGATCGTGGAGTGCACGCCTGTACAGGCAGTGACCGGGCAGCGCTCCATCGATTCGGACCTGCGCGTCGATCTAAGACGGCTGAACGAAGCGCTTGAGTCTGAGGAGTAGCTCTGTCGAGCAGAGGCAGCCGCGCCCTGCGGTATTCTTGAGCGGATGACCGCACGAAGCACATGAAGCTAATCTGGCTTGGACGAGGAATCAGCGGCAATGCGGCATCTGGGTTCCGCTCGAGTCTGGCCTCGAACCGGTATCGGGCCATCATCCCCGCACTGGAACTGCGCAGGCTCGGCTATGACGCAGACGTCGTTGACGTGCCCGCCTGGAGTCAGCTGAACCTGCCATCACTGGGCTCGGAAGATGTGGTGGTTGTGGCCAAGTTCCTTCCATTCGAGTCCGCCGCGCGGACAACCATGGAGGGTCAAGCCCTCTTGGCAAGAGTGACACGGTGGAAAAATGCAGGTCAGCTGGTGATTGCAGACTTCTGCGATGACCACTTCTCGGATGACCAACTTGGAAGCACGTGGCGTGCCCTTGCTGCCGCGGCCTCCGTTTGCACGTCCGGCACTGAGGAGATGGCGCAACGCGTGACAGCGCAAACTGGGGCGCCCGTCATTGTGATCGGCGACCCCGTGGGATCGGAGTTGGGGCAGCCGCAGGCGTTCCGGCAACTGGGATTGGCCGAGAAGCTGATGAGATCGGCACTCACCAGCGCGCGCAAGCACCGCTTGCGTTTTGCTTGGTACGGCGACGTGTCGAACTTTCCGCCTTTGCAGCGTTGGGTCCAGTCTCTCATTCCATTGGCCTCGCGTCAGCCGTGGTGGCTTGGTGTCGTCACCCGTCGCCACGACGGCGTGGATCGGTTCGTGAACGAGTTCAACGCAAGGCACGGCGCAGCAGCGCAGATCGAATTCTTCGATTGGTCAGAGGAGACTCAGTCGAGCGTCGTTGCCGGAGCGCACATTGTTCTTGTCCCGAGCGATCCTGCCGACAGCCGTAAAGCAGTCAAGACAAGCAACCGAGTTGTAGACGCCATCCATGCTGGGCGCCACGTGATCGCTTCGCCGTTGCCGTCATATCGACCTTTCGAAGACTTCGTCGACTTGGCAGAAGACCCCGTTGAAGCCGTACTGCAGCACGTGAATCGTCCTGATGCCGTAGTTGAGAGGATCAAGCGAGGGCAAGCGGCGGTGGCAAGTTTGGCCGCCCCTGAGGTCATTGCACGAAGGTGGCTGGAGACGGTATCGGCTGCGAGAGCGGTGACGGGCGCCGACGAGCGGAGCGCACGGTCAGGCGCCTCGCCGTCGGCTGGTGGATCAATCACCCCAGACGCAGAGCGCGTGCGCGAGCCGGTTCGCCTGAATCTCGGGTGCGGAGACAAGATACTGCCAGGCTTCATCAACGTCGATGTGGTCGAGGCGCGCGCCGGCATGAGGCCCGACGTCATCTGCGACCTGCACCAATTGACCCCCTTCCCCGACGACTACGCTGACGAGATCATGGCTGTGCACGTCGTCGAGCACTTTTGGCGTTGGGAAGTGGAAGCCGTACTCCGCGAATGGGTGCGCGTATTGCGTCCGGGTGGGCGCATGGTTCTCGAATGCCCGAATCTTCGCAGCGCTTGCGAGACCTTCCTGGCCAATCCGGTCGCGGGGTCCCGAGGGGATCTCGATGGCCAGCGCACCATGTGGGTCTTTTATGGAGACCCCAGGTGGAAGGATCCACTCATGGTGCATCGTTGGGGCTACACGCCGGAAAGTCTCGCGTTGCTGATGGCTTCGGTTGGCCTGGAAAACCCGCGACAACAGCCCGCCCAGTACAAGCTTCGTGAGCCTCGAGACATGCGCGTGGTTGCTGAGAAGCCGGCGAAGTAGATGCGACGCTCTACGTAGCGCCGTTGGACGAACTGCCTGAACGCAAGCGCAACCCATGGAAGCAGAAAAGGCGCTGGCCGACGCCCACCGACTGATTTCGAGCGGAGACCGTGTCGAGGCACTCAGCCACTTGCGCCGCGTGGGACTGGACGCCCAGATTCCACCGCGGCTGCTTTATGAGTGGGGCTGCGTTCACGCCGACTGTGGCGATCGTGACGGTGCTCGCGCCTGGTGGCAGAGGGCCGTCAGCAGCGATAGAGGGGGGCCCATCGACCCGCGCGCGGCCAATGAGTTGGCTGTCAACATGCTGCGTGTCGGGGATCTCAACGGAGCGTTGGCGCTCATTGAACTCGCACTGGACCTTGCGCCGCAGTTGGTCGCAGCGTGGATCAACCGCGGTATTGCACTGGCGGGCCTCGGTGATGCCGCAGCGGGACAATCCGCCTTCGAGCATGCGCTGGCGCTGGAGCCTGACAACACGGAGGCATTGCGCAACCTCGTAAGCGCCCTCGATGATCAGGGTAAGCGCAGTCAAGCTGAGGCGGCGTTGGACAGGTACCTGCGCGCGGCGCCGAACGCGGCTGATGCCATCTTCCTTCGCGGTATCGAGCGCTTGCGGCGCGGCGAGCTGACCCACGGTTGGCCGGACTATGAACAGCGTTGGGCACGGCTGGGTTCACCCAGGCGGCTCAAGGGCGTGCCTCTCTGGTCTGGCGACACCTTGGCCGGCAGGCGGATACTCGTCATCGACGAGCAGGGCCTTGGCGAGCAACTGACATTTGCTTCGTGCATTCCATCGTTGGTCGAGCGCGGCGCGCAGGTCACATTGCGCTGTGCGCCCAAGCTGAAGCAGCTCTTCGCGGACTCGTTTGCCGGCGTGGAGGTTGTCGCGGCGGGGGCCGACGACGGCCAGCTTTCACGGCGGCGTTTCGAGTTTCAAATCTCGATGGGCAGTCTGCCTGGCCTTGTCTGGCCATCATGGGACTGCTTCGCACCGCCCCGGCCATTGCTGCGCCCGACACCGCTGCGACAGCGTCACTGGCGCGAGCAGGTGGAACGACTCGGCCCCGGACTGAAGGTCGGTCTGTCTTGGCAAGGCGGGTCATCGCTGAGCGGCGCGCGCCTGAGGTCAATTGACCTGGCGAAGTGCGATCGTCTCCTCGCAATGCCTGGCATTCACTTCGTCAGCCTGCAGTACCACGATTGCCTACACGAGATCGCAGCCACCGAGCGCCGTACCGGGCGACGACTTCATCACTGGCCTGAGGCTTTGGGCGACTACGCTGAAACTGCGGCGCTTGTATCGACCCTGGATGTCGTCATCAGTGTCGCGACTGCGCTCGTCCGTCTGTGCAACGCCATCGAAAAGGACGTTTGGGTGTTGGTGCCCGTATCAGCGGACTGGGTCTATCAACGCGACGGGGCAACCACGCCGTGGTTGCCCCGAGCTCGCTTGTTCAGACAAGAAGCCGCAATGCAGTGGGAGACAGAACTGGACTGCGTTGCGGCGCATTTGCGCGAACTTGCAGCGTCCCGGTCAGAGCCCCCGAGTTGAGGAAGCTCTCCGGCAGCAAGCCTACTTGTCCTGGGGCGGAGGCATCCCACCGCGGCTAAGGTGGACGACGACCGCTTCGGTCGCCATGTCAACGAAGTCCTTCTGATACCCGAGCGACGTCAGTTGCCACCGAAACTCATTGCCGAGCGTGGCCTTGCCGACCACGCCCAACTTGTGCTCGGATTGAAACTCGAGCGCCTTGCGACAGACGTCCTCGACGATGCGCGTCAATCGATTGACCGAGGGGCGTTTGCCGGCCTCCTGTTCGAGGGCCGGCGGGTAGCGCATGGCGATGTCGTCTGCGAGACTCCTTGCGAAGTCCTTGACGGGGGCGCGACTGAACCAGTTGGTCAAGATATTCATAGCGGATGCGGGCGTGTTGGACGCCGTGCCGAGCTTACGCCAAGCGATGAACAGCGGACGACCGTCAAAGCCCAGCATCGTCAAGAAATGACAAGAGGCGCCGCGGCGCCTCTTGTTTCATGCAGAGATGCCGCGATCAGGTACCGCGGCAGCTCGACGGCATGTACTTCAACGGCGTGCCGGTGCAGCTCCATTCCGCCGTCGTCCCGTTCCAGCTCGGCGTCAGGTTGAGCGAAATCCCGGTGGTGCCGAGCGAACGCCGTGCCATTGACGTTGATCTGGCCGGCGGCGGTCGTCGAACCGCTGCGGATCAGCCGAGTCGGCTCGATGCTGAGGATCGCCAGAGCGGCGCAGCCGGCGTTGAGCTGGCAGCCCTCGGTGATCGACGTGCGGGCGGCCGACGCGCCGAGGATCAGTTCCGACACGCGCGAGCGGATGGTGTAGTCCTGGTAGGCGGGCAGTGCGATCGCCGCCAGGATGCCGATGATGGCCACCACGATCATCAATTCGATGAGCGTGAAGCCGCGTTGCATGGATCTCTTCATGGTGTTCTCTCTCCTTTGCGAAAGTTGAAGGGTGTGGAACCGACTTACTGCAAAGGGCGGGCCAGCGCGTTAGTGACAAAGTGCGCGCCTGCCTTGCACCATAGCATGCAGTCGCGCGAAGCCCAGGCGGGAAGCGAAAAGAGGCGCCGCAGCGCCTCTTGTTTCATACATAGGTGACGCGATCAGGTGCCGCGGCAGCTCGAAGGCATGTACTTCAACGGCGTGCCGGTGCAGCTCCATTCCGCCGTCGTCCCGTTCCAGCTCGGCGTCAGGTTGAGCGAAATCCCTGTGGTGCCGAGCGAACGCCGTGCCATTGACGTTGATCTGGCCGGCGGCGGTCGTCGAACCGCTGAGGATCAGCCGAGTCGGCTCGATGCTGAGGATCGCCAGAGCCGGCGCAGCCGGCGTTGAGCTGGCAGCCCTCGGTGATCGACGTGCGGGCGGCCGACGCGCCGAGGATCAGTTCCGACACGCGCGAGCGGATGGTGTAGTCCTGGTAGGCCGGCAGCGCGATCGCCGCCAGGATGCCGATGATGGCCACCACGATCATCAATTCGATGAGCGTGAAGCCGCGTTGCATGGATCTCTTCATTTGTTGACGTCCTGGGTGGTTTGTGGAAGACCGCCGTGATGGCAGCAAGCGCCGGGCCGCCCGGGGACTGACAATCCGCGTCAAATTCGATTGACACTACGTGACACGAGTCACGACGCGTCGGCGCGTGATGACCCTCCCGCCGTAGCCCAAGACGACATTTCTTGGCTTATGCGCTGAACCACTGCAGGCCAGTCGCCTGCATGCGGCTGGCGAAACACGCGTGAACTCGGATACCAGGGCATGCTCTCAAAGTGCAGTCCGTAGCGCCACTCGGGAACGTGAGGCGCCATCACCCATACCGGACGACCCAAAGCGCCCGCGTAATGCACCGTCGTGTTACAAACGGTGATCACCAGATCGAGCGCGGAAATGAGCGCCGCAAAATTCGTCCAGGTCTTTGATCGCCTCGGGCCAGTAGTGCGCCTTCAGACCCGGCGGCTGCAGCAGCGGCTAGATCTGCTGCCGAACGTCGCCGTACTGCAGGCACACCAGGTCGGCGTTGCACGCCTGGCCAATGGGCACGAATCGTTGATTGCCATCGTTCGCAAGCCCCTGGCGCGTGACCTCGGTGCCACCGCGCCAGGAGATGCCGATCTTCGGCCGCCGGCCCAGGACCGCCAGTTCGTTCTGCCAATGCGCGACCCGTTCGGCGGATGCCGAAGGTAGCCGCGATGCTGCGGAAAGGCGGCTGCGCTCGCGCCGGACATAGCGCGGCAGGTCCCCCATCGCCACGAAGTAGTCCACCGCGCCGAGCTCGGTGACCCAGGCAAAGGCGTTGTCCTGCTTCGTCGCGATGACCTCGCACATAGGGAAGGACCGTTCGATCGTCGGCGCGACGCGATCGACGACTTCGACGATGGTCCGTGCCGGGCCGAGCGTCAGCAAATCCGGCAAGCAGGATGCAAACATGACTTGGTCGCCCAGCCCTTGCTCGGCAAGCACGAGGATGGTCTTGCCGGCCAGCGGCTGGCCACGCCAGAGCGGAAAAGGGCAGCATCCTGACAGTGCGCCACCGAAGCGAGGTGCCTGAAGGCATAGTCGTCCCAGCCCTCGGCGAAACGCTCGTTCAGTAGGTGGATCGTCGCGCGAGGAAACCGCCGCGCGGGTTCGTTCAGGGTGCAAGTCCACGGCCGCGTCGAGCAACGGCAACGCCTCGTCATGCCGGCCCAGATAGGTTAGCGCATGGATGCGCAGGCCCCTCAACTGCAGCTCAGTCGGACGAGTCCTCGGCGATGATCTCGTCGCTCAAGGCCAGCGCTTCGGCGTATCGGCATTGGCTGATCCAAGCGTCCGCCAGCAGCCCTTTGATCCGGATGCTCGGTTGTAACTTATAGGCGCGCTCTAGAAGGGCGCCGGCATCGGCGAAGCGCTTCTGCACGTCACGTATTGCGGCCATTGCCAGAAGCAGCGGCACGTCGTCGGGCCGGCGTTCCAGCGCTTCCGCCACCAGCGGCTTGGCGAGCTTGAACTCTTGTGCTTGCACTAGGGCGCGACCCAGGCGAGCGATGATCTGCACGTCTCCTGGGTGCCGAGCGCGAAAGGCTTCGAGGACGTCGATGCCGCTCTGTGCATCTCCGGTGGCGCGGTACAGCTCGTACATCTCGACGGCGACTGCCACATCGTCAGGCCTTTCGGCCAGCAAAGACTCGCAGCCGTCCAAGGCAGCAGTCAGCTCCTGACGCTGAGCCAGATCGCGCACACGCTTCAACGCTTCGCAGATCGGCAACTCGTCGGCCTCTGCCCTTACAGGCTTGGCAACTTCGTCGTCGCTTGGTGCCGAGGAGTCCGACAGCAGATGAGCATGCTCCTTCGCTTGCTGGAACTGGGGGTCCAACGCGACGGCGCGTTCGAAAGCTGCCCGCGCTCGCGGCAAGTAGCCGAGCGCATGAAGCGCAATGCCGAGGTTATTCCACGCGTACTTGTCCGACGGATCTAGCCGTGTGGCACGCGAAAGTGCATTGTCGGCCTGCACGTAGTTCTTCATTTCGACATGGCACAAGCCGAGCTGCGCATACAGGGCCGCGTGCGTCCCGTTATTGGCAGCAAACTGCGCGTGTCGCAACGCCGAATCCAGTTCGCCTTTCGCGTGCAATACCAGGGAGAGGCCGTAGTGCGCTTCACTGAGTCCAGGCGCTTGCGCCGCCGCCGCCTTGAAAAACTCGAGCGCCTCTTCGTCGCGCCGCTCATGGAATGCAATCTCGCCCTGTAGACACAGGGCCTGCACCTCCCGGTTCGCGATGTCTTCAGCCAGGACCTTCACCGCGGCGGATGCTTCAATCAGCTTGCCTTGGGAGATCATTTCGCGCACCTGGGCCGGTGTGTATCGCTTGGACGCGGCGCCGGCACTCTTCCTGAGGCTGCGCAGAGCGTTTCCGATCAATCCCATTTCATTCTCGTGAGCTCCGTCACTCCTTTACCAGCCGCCGTCATTGCTTCACCGCCACTGGTCGGATGGGGCGTGAGGCACACTTGACCCGATCAATTGCACGCTGCAACTCCTCTCATCATGTCACCATTAAAGGCTCGGTTCACCGCAAGTTTTGCTCACCTGGGTTTGAGCGTCCTTGTAGCTGCAACCTTGGCAGCCTTGGTGTTCTTGATTTGGTTTCCGACACCGTTTCGAGAGATCTCTGGCGGCCGGGAGCTTTTTACGATCGTGATTGTCGTGGACGTGGTCCTTGGGCCGCTTCTTACGTTCGCCGTCTTCAATCTCAAAAAGCCACGCAGTGAACTGGTCCGCGACCTGAGTGCGATTGTCCTGATCCAACTCGGGGGCTTGGCGTACGGACTTCACACTATCTATATCGTGCGGCCGGCAGTGCTGGCGCTCGAAGGCGACCGGCTGCGCGTGGTCCGTGCGATGGACCTGCGCGAGGCCAATTGGAACGCCGCACCGGAAGGTCTCAGCAGCGTCCCGTTGTTCGGCATGCTGGAAGTTGCCGCCAGGCGTCCCACTGCTTCAGAGTACGAATCGGCGTTTTCACAGGCTATTGAAGGGAAGGATGTGGGCATGAGACCGGAGTTCTGGTTGCCGAGCGCGGAGGTGCTGCCCGCACGGGCCAAGGCGGCCAAGCCTTTCTCGAAGTTGCTCGCGCAGTATCCAATGCAGGCCGCACAGCTCAAGGCCGCAACTGAAAACCTGGACACCACCAGCCTCGGATACTTGCCCATGCTCGCCCGCACGACGGACTGGACTGCGCTCGTCGATCTGCGCGACGGCCGAATCGTCGGCTATGCGCCAGTAGACGGGTTCTAGCACTTGCCTGTTTCCGCCTCAGCGCCCACCACATCGATTGCCCTGGTGGGCGGCTTCTGCATTGCCGTTGGCCTGCCCACGCTCCTTGCGCTCAACCAGCCGCCGTCTCCCACTGCGCTGAATCAGGCCGCAGCCATCGGTGGATGGGGTCTGGCGGTGTCCATGGCGGCATTCGCGGCGCGCAATGCGTCACTGCCGCTGCGCACGGCGTTGCTCGACGCGTGGGCGCCGGCAACAGCCCTCGCGATCATCGGCACGTGCGTTGCACTGTCCGGCCTGGTCGGCCAACTCCCGTTGGCCCTCTCACTGTCCGCCCTAGGCATGCTGCTGATCACGGCAGGCGTCCTGCTGGCCGGTGCCGCGGCGCCCGACTCGCCCGCGCTGCGCCTGGGCTTCATGGCCGCGCTGGCGGCGGCCGGCTTGTGCAGCCTATGGATCGGGTTGATGCAGGTGTTCGCGCCGAGCTGGGTCGATGGCACCTGGATCGCCCGCGCCGGCATCCCCGGCCGTGCAGTGGGCAACCTGCGCCAACCCAACCACTTGAGCACGCTGCTGTTGTGGTCGGCAGTGGCCGCCGTGCCGTTGGTCGAGGCGCAGACGCTGCGCCGCCATGTCGCGGCCAGGATCACACTCTGTGCACTGTTCGCGCTCGTGCTCTTCGGCGTCGTGCTCTCCGGTTCTCGCACCGGACTGTTGGGCGTCACCGTCCTGCTTGCCTGGGGGTCTGCTTGACCGCCGGCTGTCGCGCCCCTCGCGCGTGCTGCTGCTCGCATCGCCGCTGATCTGCCTAGGCAGCTGGCTGCTGCTCGGCTGGCTGTCGTCGCTGCTCAATACGGGTGCGCTCGGTGGCGCGACCCGGCTCGGCGAAAGCCAGGACTACTCGAGCGGCCGCTGGTCGATCTGGCGCGACACGCTGGTCTTGATCGCGCGCAATCCGTGGCTCGGCGTCGGCTTCGGCGAGTTCAATTTCGCCTGGACGCTGACGCCATTTCCCGATCGCAACCCGCAGTTCTTCGACCACACGCACAACCTGCCGCTTCATCTGGCGGTGGAGCTGGGCGTGCCGCTGGCTGTGGTGCTGGCGCGCTGCTCGTTTGGGGGCTGTGGCAGGCCTTTCGGCGCAGCGCTGCCGTGCAAGGGCCGGCCGGCGCGGCGCGCCGCGCGGCCTTCGTCATGGTGCTGCTGATGGCGCTGCACAGCCAGCTCGAGTACCCGCTGTGGTACGCCTACTTCCTGCTGCCCACGGCGTTTGCGTGGGGGCTGTGCCTCGGGCGGCCGCAGGGTGCGGCGGCGGCGCATGCGCCGCCCGATCGCGGGCGCTGGCTGCTGGCGTCCGGGGCTGCGATGGTCGTGGCCGCGGTGGCCATGGTGTGGGACTACAGCCGCGTCGTGGCCATCTTTGCGCCGCCGATCGACAGCACGGCCACGCTGGCCGATCGCATCATCGAAGGCCGCCACAGTTGGTTCTTCGCCCACCATGCCGACTACGCGCTGGTCACCACCATCGAAGGCGCCGGCCGCGCTGCCGGGGGCGTTCGAGCGTGCGCCGCACTTCCTGCTCGACACGCGGCTGATGATCGCCTGGGCGCGCGGCTTGGCGGCGCAGGGCAACGTCGAACGTGCGCGCCACATCGCGGCGAGGCTGCGCGAGTTTCGCAACCCGAACTCGAAGGAATTCTTCGCGCCTTGCGATGACTCTGCGGTGACGGACACGCCGTTCCAGTGCCAACCTCCGGAGCGCGCCTATACGTGGCGTGACTTCCGCTGAGCGAGAGTCACATCCTGCGTTGCCCTTGCCGCTCGCCACTAGTGTTCCACCAGCTCCGCCACAACCTCCACAGGTGACCCACATGATCAACCACGACCTGCAAGACAACCCCCTTTATCGCTTCTTCGCCAGCGACGGTCATCGGTTGATTCACAAGTGGATCCATTACTTCGCGGTTTATCACCACCACCTTGGGCACCTAGCGGGGAAGGACATCGTCTTTCTGGAGTTTGGCGTTTCGCAAGGCGGCTCACTTCAAATGTGGAAGAACTACTTCGGACCCGGCGCCACCATCATTGGCGTCAACATTGATCCCCGTTGCAAGTCGCTTGAGGAGAGCCGAATCAAGGTGCGAATTGGCGATCAGGAGGGTCGATTGTTCCTCAGGGAACTTGTCGAGGAGTTCAAGTCATTCGACGCCGTCCTGGACGATGGTGGTCACACGATGCCGCAGCAGATCCATACTTTTGAGGAGATCTTCCCGCACGTGGCTCCGAACGGCGTCTACATCACGGAGGACATGCTGACCAGCTACCGCCTCGGGTATCAAGGCGGCCTGCAAAAGCGAGGCACCTTCGTGGAATACGCGAAGCGCTTGGTGGACCAACTTCACGCCTGGCACTCGCAGGAACCCGACTTTGCGGTAGATGCGTTCACTCGCAGCGTCCACGGCATGCACTTCTACGACAGCATTCTCGTACTGGAAAAGCGGGCCATGTCTCAACCGCGGCACGAGAAGCGTGGCGCACCATCGTTCTGACAATCCATTGACGGGCCACGTGCGTTCAGGCAGGCGACTGTCCGCTTACGCCTGCCACTCGCCGGACTTGCCGCCGCGCTTTTCCAGCAGCCGCACCTCGCCGATCACCATGCCGCGGTCCGCGGCCTTGCACATGTCGTAGATCGTCAGCAGGCCGACCTGCACCGCGGTCAGCGCTTCCATCTCAACGCCGGTGGTGCCGACGGTCTCCGTGGTCGCCGTGCAGCGCACCCCGGGCAGCGACGCGTCGAGCTCGAACTCGACGGCCACCCGCGTCAGCGCGATCGGATGACACAGCGGGATCAACTCCGGCGTGCGCTTGGCGCCCTGGATGGCAGCAACGCGGGCCACGCCGATCACGTCGCCCTTCTTGGCGCTGCCTTGCGCGATCAACGCCAGCGTAGCGCTCTGCATGCGGATGCTGCCGCTGGCCACGGCCACGCGGTGCGTCGAGGCCTTGGCGCCCACATCGACCATGTGCGCCTGGCCCTGGGCGTCGAAGTGTGTGAGTGGGTTTTCCACCGTCGGCGATGTCATGCGCGTTTACGTTGCAGAAACCTGTCAGGTGCATGATAGCCACGCGCATGAAACACAAACTCCCCTCTCGCCTGTTGCTGGCGGCAGCGCTGGCTGCCGCCCTGCCCACGCCGCCCCTGCTGGCGCAGCCGTCCACGCGCAGCGACACCGGCGACGTTCGCCTGCCCTCGCTCGGCGAGTCGGCCGGCGACGACTTCCCGGTCGGCACCGAGCGCCGCCTGGGTGAACAGATCATGGCCGAGGTGCGGCGCGACCCGGCCTACCTCGACGACCCGCTGCTGCTCGACCACCTGCAGTCGATGTGGCTGCCGTTGGTGGCTGCGGCGCGCGCCCGCGGCAACATCAGCGCCGACCTCGAATCGGCGTTCGCTTGGGAGGCCTTTCTGGTTCGCGACCGCTCCATCAATGCCTTTGCGCTGCCGGGCGGCTACGTCGGCGTGCACCTGGGCCTGATGGCCGCCACCGCCACGCGCGACGAGCTGGCGTCGGTGCTGGCGCACGAGCTGTCGCACGTCACGCAGCGCCACATCGCGCGCGGCATCGCCAGCTCGAGCCGGCAATCGCTGGTCGGCATGGCGGCGATGCTGCTCGGCGTGCTGGCCGCCAGCCGCGCCAGCAGCGTCGATGCCACGCAGGCCGTGATCGTCGGCAGCCAGGCCGCGGTAGCGCAAGGCCAGCTCAATTTCTCACGCGACATGGAGCGCGAGGCCGATCGCATCGGCTGGGGTGTGCACCAGGGCGCGGGCTTTGCGCCGCAGGGCATGACGGCCATGTTCGAGCGCCTCGAGAACGCCTACCGCCTCACCGACAGTGGCTCCTTCCCGTACCTGCGCTCGCACCCACTCACGGTCGATCGCATCGGCGAAGCGCGAGCGCGCGTGGATGCCGCGCCGGCCAGCGCCGCGCGTGCCCCACTGCGGCCGACGCTGGACCACCAGTTGATGCAGGCGCGTGCCCGCGTGCTGATGGACCCGGCCGTGCAATCGTTGCGGCGCTGGCAGGCGGCCGATGCCGCCGCGCTCAGTGGTGGCGAAAGGGTGGCGGCGTTGTACGCCAGCGCATTGGCGTCACTCGAGCTGCGCGACATGGCGCGAGCCCAGAGCACACTCGACGCGGCCCTGTCGTCGATGCCGAAAACTCCCCTCGCGGACGGCGACAACGCGCATGCCACTTTCGCGCTCGGCGCCTTACAGGCCCAGGTCTGGCAGGCCAGTGGTCAGGCGCCGCGCGCGCTGGCCTGGTTCGAAGCGCAGCGCTCGCCTGGCGGCGCCGGCCCGGCAGCGCGGCCGCTGATGCTGCTGCGCGCGCAGGCGGCCATCGATGCGGCCCGTGCAGGCGGCGCAGGCGCGGCCAACGCGTCGCTGCGCAACAGCACCGAAGCGCTGCAGACCTGGGTTGCCGAACACAAGATCGATGCCACGGCCTGGTCGCTGTTGGCGCAAGGCGCCGACTTGCTGGGCCTGAAGCTGCGCTCGATGCGCGCCGACGGTGAAGCAGCGGCGGCACGCGGCGACCTCGTCGGCGCCATCGACCGCCTGCGCGCCGCGCAACGTCAGGCGCGCAGCGGCGGCGGCAGTGCGCCGGACTTCATCGAGGTCTCGATCATCGACGCGCGGCTGCGCGACTTGACGGCACAGCGTCGGACGCAACTCGCCGAAGCGCGCGGCGAAAAGAACCCGGACCGCTAGCGCTGACGCCGGATCAGCGCACGCTGGAGCTCAGGCGGTGGCGTCGCGCGAAAAGATGCGCTCCACCGCAACATCGATCACCATGCCGCACAGGCTGTAGATCAACGAGCCGATCAGCGCCGCGGCGAAGCCGGTGACGTTGAATCCGGCCAGCACGCCCGCCGCGGCCCAGAACATCAGCGCGTTGATGACGAACAGGAACAGCCCGAGCGTGATCAGCGTCACCGGCAGCGTCAGCAGCACCAGCAGCGGCCGCACGATGGTGTTGAGCAAACCGAGCACCAGCGCCGCGATCATGGCCGCGCCGAAGCTCGACACGGTGACGCCAGGGTAGAGGTAGGCCACCAGCAGCAGGGCGGCGGCCAGCAAGAGCCAGCGAACGACGAGTTTGAGCATGGTGAGGTCAGGATAGCACCGGCGTTTGCGGCGCAGCGCACACGGGCGGACAAACCCTCGGGCGCCTGTTGAACGGCAGCTTGCGCCGCGTTCCCCCCATTGACCTTGTGTCGCCGGCGCGATGAACATGCCCGTCTCTTTCCGAAAGAGACGCGACCGCAGCGACATCGGGAGCCAAGAGTTCCTGCATGCCATGCGATCAATCGAGGTCCATCCATGAGGTCAACCAATATGACGTTGAAATCGAGCCTGTGCGGCATGCTCATTGCAGCCGCCGGCATGTCCGTGTTGCCGGTGACGGCCGTCGCTGCCAGTGACGGCAAGGCGCCGCCGAGAAACACTGCCTACATCGTGCAGTTGGCCGAACAGCCGGTCGCCGCGTATGCAGGCGGCATCTCGGGCTACGCAGCGACCAAGCCGCGCAAGGGCCAGAAGATCAATCCGAACGACCCGCAGGTCTACCGCTACATGGGCTATCTGGCGGCGCGCCAGGACAGCTTGCTGAGCGGCGTCGGCGGCGGCAAGAAGCTCTACAACTACGGCTACGTGTTCAACGGCTTCGCTGCCGAGTTGACCGATGCGCAGGCCATGAAGCTGGCGTTGACGCCGGGCGTGCTGGCCGTGAGCAAGGACGAGATCCGCCAGATGGACACCGCCAGCACGCCGACCTTCCTCGGCCTGACCGGCACGGAAGGTTTCTGGGCCACCAAGGCCACCGGCGAGAACGTCATCATCGGCATCGTCGACTCGGGCGCATGGCCCGAGCACCCGAGCCTGTCGGACCGCACCGGCGAAAACGGCAACGGCACCAAGGACGGCAAGCTGGGCTACCAGCAGATCCCTGGGTGGAACGGCAAGTGCCAGCCCGGCGAGGCCTTCACGGGCACCGACTGCAACCAGAAGCTGATCGGCGCGCGCTACTACAACGCCGGCTTCGGCGGCAACGCGGGCATCGACACGCTGTTCCCGTTCGAATTCAACTCGCCGCGCGACTGGGACGGCCACGGCACCCACACCGCGACCACCGCGGGTGGCAATGCCAACGTCCAGGTCACCGGCCCGGCGGCCGTGCTCGGCAAGATCAGTGGCATCGCGCCACGCGCACGCATCGCCGCCTACAAGGTGTGCTGGGCCGACGCAGCCACGGGCGGCGGTTGCGCCGGCTCCGACAGCGTCGCTGCGATCGATCAAGCCGTGGCCGACGGCGTGGACGTCATCAACTTCTCGATCAGCGGCACCAGCACCAACTTCCGCGACCCGGTCGAGATCGCCTTCCTCTTTGCAGCCGATGCCGGTGTCTTCGTCGCCGCGTCGGCGGGCAACGCAGGCCCGACGACAGCGACTGTCGCTCACCCGAGCCCGTGGCTGACGACAGTGGCGGCCGGCACCCACAACCGCAGCCTGCTGGCAACGGTCGTGATGGGCAATGGCGCCTCCTACACCGGAGCTTCCTCTGCGGCGACGACGGTGGCCAACAAGCCGCTGATCGACTCGATCGCCGCCGGCCTGCCCGGTGCGAGCGCGACGGCGGTGTCGCTGTGCTTCAGCGCCAGCTGGAACGGCGGTGCGGCAGCGCTCGACCCGGCCCTGGTGGCGGGCAAGATCGTGGTCTGTGACCGCGGCGTCAACGATCGCGTCGACAAGAGCCTTGCGGTGCGAGAAGCCGGTGGTCTCGGCATGGTGCTGCTGAACCCGAGTGCGAACAGCCTGGTCTCGGACTTCCACTCGGTGCCGACAGTGCACTTGGCCGACACGGTTCGCGCCGCGGTCAAGGCCTATGCGGCCACGGCCGGCGCTACAGCGACGATCAACGCAGCGGTCGTGGACTTCGCGACCGCGGCGCCGTTCACGGCCTCGTTCTCGTCGCGCGGTCCGCTGCGTGGGGCTAGCGGCGATCTGCTCAAGCCCGATCTGATCGCGCCCGGGCAGGACATCCTGGCCGGCGTCTCGCCAGTCACCACCGGCCGGTTGTTCGACCTGTTGAGCGGTACCTCCATGTCCAGCCCGCACGTGGCTGGGCTGGCGGCTTTGTTCAAAGAGCTGCGTCCAGGCTGGTCGCCAATGGCGATCAAGTCGGCGCTGATGACGACCGGCACCGACGTGCTCGACGGTGGCACGCCGCCGGCCGCGGAGACCATCCCGGGGCTGATCTTCCGCCAAGGCGCCGGGCACGTGAACCCGAGCCGCGCCACCGACCCCGGCCTCGTGTTCGACTCGAACTTCGCCGATTGGCTCGCCTTCATCTGCGGCGTGCAGCCGGGCGGCGGCTGCACGGGGGTCACACCGATCGATGCGAGCAACCTGAATGTGGCGTCGATCGCGATCGGTGACATGGCGGGGGTGCAGACGGTCACGCGCCGCGTCACCAACGTCGGCACCAACCCAGCGACTTACGCGGCGTCCGTCAACGGCATGGCGGGATTCACCGTCGCGGTGTCGCCGTCATCGCTGTCCTTGGCGGTAGGTGAGACCAAGTCGTTCACGGTCTCGTTCACTCGCACCACGGCAGCGCTCAATGCCTACGCGGGCGGCCAGTTGCGACTCGCCGACGGCGCGGGCCACACCGTGCGCGTGCCGATGGTCGTGCGGCCCGTTGCGCTCGCGGCGCCTGCGGAGGTCAGCGGCTCGTACAACGTGACCTTCGGCTTCTCCGGTGCGTTCTCGGCCACGGCTCGTGGGCTCGTGCCGGCCACGGTTGCCAACGGCGCCGTTGCAACCGGTGGGGTCGTCGACATTCCGGTGGTGGTGCCCGCCGGGATGACCTATGCGCGCTTCGCGACCTTCGACAGCGAAGTCAGCCAGCCGAGTGACCTCGACCTCGAGGTCTATCTGAACGGTGCCTTGGTGGGCAGCAGCGGCGGCGCCACGACAGCCGAGGCAGTCAACCTGCTGAACCCGGCCGCAGGCACGTACACCGTGCGCGTGGTCGGTTTTGCGGTGCCGACGGGCGCGGCGAACTTCAAGCTGTTCAGCTGGGCGCTTGGCTCGACGGCGGCCGGCAACATGACCGTCACGGCGCCGACCACCGCGTCGACAGGACTGACGAGCGCCATCGGCATCGCGACCAGCGGCCTGTCCGCTGGTACCAAGTACCTCGGCTCGGTGGTGTACGGCGGCCCGGCCGGCCTGCCCAATCCGACCATCGTGCGCGTCGATCCTTAGGTCGATCGATCGCTCACTCGAACGCCTCGCCTCGCGAGGCGTTTTTCATGGTGAGTCACCTGCGCGGATCGGTCCGCGCAGGCGGCTGCGCGCGCTCGCGCGGGCACCACACCCAGTTGCCACGGCGGCTGGCGTGATAGTGCTGCGGCGGGCCGCTGGGCGCCGCCAGGACGATCCGCCAGCCGGGCACGAGCGCCATCGTGTACACCTGCCCCGGCTGCGCGCAGCCGAGCGCACCATCCGCCCAGGTCACGTCTTCGACCGAGACGACCTGCAGCTGGGCTGCACTGACGCCGCTGCGGCGCGCGGCGTCTTCGCGCAACGCAGGCAGGAGCGCCCGGGCCTCGTCAGGCATGCCGATGTTCACCGGCAGGGCCGCCGGGCTCGATGAGGACAGGGGAGGCGCTGCGGGCACCGGGGTCAGTTGCGGCGCCGCGGCGCAGCCGCCGGCCGCGATGGCCGCACAAGCAATAAGGGCCGCTCTCATGAAGGCATGGTACGTACCAAGACCGGCGGCCGGGTGAGGCTATTTGCATTTGCCGACAATCCGCGCCGTCGAGAGGGGAGTAGCTCGCGCCGTGCAATGCGGCGCCGCGGACCCCGTCAGTACGGCAGCGCGGTTCACGCCACGCGGCCCGGGCCCGCAGGACAGCCCCTGGCTTTTCCTTGCAAGACCTTTCGGCGCTTCGTCTTCCTCCCATCTTTTCAGGAGCGTCCCATGGACACGATTGCGCCGGCCTGGCTGTGGATCTTCTTTGTCGTCTCGGTTCTCGTTGCCCTGTTCATCGACTTTGTCGTGCTGAGGAAGCAGGGCGCGCACAGCGTCTCGGTCAAGGAGGCGCTGAACTGGTCGATCGTCTGGGTGGTGCTGTCGCTGGCCTTCAACGCGCTGTTCTGGTGGGCGGTTCACCAGGACCATGGCAGTGCGGTCGCCAATGAGAAGAGCATGGAGTTCCTTACCGGCTACCTGATCGAGAAGAGCCTGGCAGTGGACAACATCTTTGTCTTCCTGATGATCTTCACCTACTTCGCGGTGCCGCCTGAATTCCAGAAGCGGGTGCTGATGATCGGCATCGTCGGCGCCATCGTGCTTGCGCACGGTGATGATCCTCGTCGGCTCGTGGCTGATCGCCGAGTTCCACTGGGTGCTCTACGTCTTCGGCGCCTTCCTGCTGCTGACGGGCATCAAGATGTGGTGGGCCGCAGGCCAGGAGCCCGATCTGGAGAGCAACCCGGCGTTGAAGCTGCTGCGCCGCGTGCTGCCGGTATCGAAAAGCTTCGACGGCGAAAATTTCTTCACCGTGGAAAACGGCAAGAAGGTGGCGACGCCACTGCTGCTGGTGATCGCGCTGGTCGGGCTGACCGACATCATCTTCGCCGTCGACTCCATCCCGGCGATCTTCGCCATCACGACCGACCCGTTCATCGTCCTCACGTCCAATATCTTTGCCATCCTCGGCCTGCGGGCGATGTACTTCCTGCTCGCGGCCGTGGCGGCCAAGTTCCATCTTCTCTCCTATGGGCTGGCGGTGATCCTGGTCTTCATCGGCACGAAGATGCTGCTCATCGACGTGATCAAGATCCCGGTGCTGATCTCGCTCGGCGTGGTCGTCTCCATCCTCGCCATCACGATGATCTGGAGCCTGAAGACCGCGCCGAAGATCGAGCGCAAGACGTCTGCATAGCGCTCTCGCAGTGCACTGAGCACACTGCAAGAGCGCGCGCAGTGACGCCATAGAGCGACAAAAGCAGCGCTACAGAGGGAAGAAAGTGGTTTTTCAGAGGGGAAACCGCTTTGCTTCGCTCTGAACACGCATTACCATTCGCGCCGCACGGTGGTTGATGAGTAAGACAGCTCATGTGGCTGTCACCGGACCCCGGCACATCAACAACACTTTGATGGAGTGAATCGAAATGGCAACTGCGAAAAAGGCGGCGAAGAAAGCTCCCGCCAAAAAGGCCCCGGCCAAAAAGGCTGCGGCGAAGAAGCCGCCGGTGAAGAAGGTCGCTGCGAAGAAGGCCCCGGCGAAGAAGGCCGCTCCGGCCAAGAAGGCCCCGGCGAAGAAGGCCGCTCCGGCCAAGAAGGCCAAGGCCCCCAAGGCTCCCAAGGCGCCGGCCAAGAAGCGTGCTCCGAACGCCGCCTTCATGAAGGCGATGACGCCTTCGGCCGCTCTGGCCGCGATCATCGGCGACAAGCCGCTGCCGCGCACCGAAGTGACCAAGAAGGTCTGGGAGTACATCAAGAAGAACAAGCTGCAAGACGCGGTCAATCGCCGGATGATCAATGCCGACGCCAAGCTGAAGGAAATCTTCAAGAAGGCGCAAGCATCGATGTTCGAAATGACCAAGTTGATCAACGGCCACCTGAAGTAAGACGGTCGTTCGCGATCCTGGAAAGCCGGCCTCGCGCCGGCTTTTTTCATGCCGGCGCGGGTACGCCGAAGAGGGCGGCACCATTGCTCCAGCCGATGCGCCGCGCAATCGGCGCCGGCAAACCACCGAGCCATGCCCTGTACTCGTCCATCTGCGCCTCGTAGTACTGCCAGCGCTGGTTGATCCAGGTGTCCGAGCCGATCAGGAAGCGCTCGGGCAGGGCGCTGAAGGTGTCGCGCCACTCGGCGGCCAGCGTGCCGTTCTGAGCCAGGCCCGGCCGGTACGACAGTTCGCCCAGCAGCGATGGATGTTGGCGCATCAGCTCGCGCACACGCCCCACCGGCGTACCGCCGATGCCGGTGTGCGCCCAGATCAGTTTGGCGCCGGGCGCGTGCGCCATCAGCTTCTCGATCGCCACCTCGTCGCAATGCGCGAGCACCGCCAGGCCGCGCTCGCGCGCCAGCTTCATCAGCCTGGCGGCCACAGCACCATCGGCGTTGGCGCTGTCGTAGAGGTGGAACTCGCCGAGGCCGCGGAAAGGCCCGGCGGGCGTGCCGGCGTCCAGCTCGCGCAACACCATCTGGTAGATCGAATCGTCGCCGAACCAGCTGCTGTAGTCGGCGCGATTGCGGTACAGACGAACGAAGGGCACGACGGTGACGCCAGCCGCGCGCGTCGCACCCTGCGCCGCCGCCAGCGCCTTGGTGCCGTCGTTGGGACGGCTGTTGGCCACGATGGCGCGCACGCCGCTGCGCTGCATGCGCCCCAGCACGTCGGCCAGCGGATGCGGCCCTTGAGCTTCGTCGTTGTAGTGCAGGTGCGCATCGAACAGCGGGCCGTCGTAGCGCGCCGCGGCACGCAGCGGCAGCGCAACGCCGAGCGCCGCTGCGCCGAGCAAGTGCCGTCGCGAAATCATGGCTTCGACAGCGCCCGATCCAGGAAATCGAGCCGATCCTGGCCCCAGAAGATCTCGCCGCCGACGACATAGCTCGGCGCGCCGAAGACGCCGGCCTCGATCGCGCGCTGTGTGTTGGCTTCGTAGCGCTCCGCCACCGCCTGCGAGTGCGCATCCTCGAGCCGCCGCGACGGCAGCTCGCGCTCCCTGAGCAGCGCGGCCAGCGTCGCCTCGTCAGCGATGTTGCGCTCCTCAACCCAGACCGCGCGCAGCACGGCATCGGTGATGTGCATCGCCGCATCGGCGCCGTCGTGCTGGGCGACGGCGATGATCAGCTTGGCGGCATCGTCACCCGCCACCGGGAAAAACTTCGGCGTGACATTCAGCGGCGCGTGCAGATGCTCCGAAAAGCGCTTCATCTCGACCAGCCGGTAGGCCTGCCGCTGCGGCGCACGCTTGCCCAGCGGCAGGCCGCCCGACACCGGAAAGACCTTGCCGCCCAGATCGACCGGCAGGACCTCGATGCGCGCGCCGTGCTTGCGCGCCACGTCCCAGAAGCGCAGGTGGCCGAGGTAGGTCCACGGCGACTGCGGGGCGAAGTAGTACTGGACGTCGGTGGCCATCGGCATGCTCCTGGGCTGGCTTGCAATGCGCGCACGGTAGCCGATTGGCCACGCCGACGCCGCACCGTGGATTCCCGCCCCGGCTGAGCGCCCTGCAACAGGGGGGGCGACACACCTGCGCCCGGCCGCGCAGAACAAAATCAGCGGGCGTGAAGAATGTCACGCCCTGTCCGCTAGGATGCCCACCCTCATGGCCCTGTTGTCCCGCCTGCTGTTCTGCCTGTTGTGCCTCGGCGCGGCATTGCCGCCCGTCGCACACGGTGCGGCGGCACGCGCGCCTCGCAACGACACGTTGGCCCAGTGCAGTTGGGACCGGCCTGGGCGCAATGCCTTCACCGGCGACGTGGTGGCCGCGGTCGACCGCTACAGCGACATCCCGACACCCGTGCGCGCGCGCCTGAAAGCGCGCATGCAGGCCCGCGAGTACGACGACATGGTCGACATCCGCCGCGATTCGATCAAGGGCAAGTTCGAGTACGCGAGCGCCATCCGCGACATGCACTTCGGCAACGGCCGCGTCTGCCGCACGGTCACGCGCAGCAAGTGGACGGCCCAGACCCACGAGCGCGGTCTGGTCTATTGCGAGGGCGAGCACTGCCTCCTCGTGCCCACGGTGTGCCGCAACGTCAGCCGCATCGATCGCAAGCCAGACCTGGTGGCCAGCGACGTGCTCAAGCCCCCGCCTGGCGTGCCGCCCGCGCCGGAGATGGCAAGTGCCGGCCGCGACAGCGCTGCGGGTGCTGGAGCGCCGCAGTCGCCACCCGAGCCCCTGACCTCATCGTTCTCCGAGGCCGTGGCCGGTGCGGCGGTGCCGCTGTTCGGTCCGGTCGGCGAAACGCCCATCGGCGCCGGCGCTCCGCCCGCGGGCTTGGCCACGACGCCAAGTGACGGCAGCAGCGATGCCTTCGACCCCGGTGATCTGGCATTCCCGCCGGTGCTCTTCGTCCCGGGCGGCGGCGGACCGGTGCTGATTCCTGGGGGCGGCACGCCCGTGATCGTGATACCCGATCCTGGCGGCGGTGGTGGTGGAGGGGGCGGCGGTGCCGTGGACCCAGGAACGCCGCCGGTGACGCCGGTTCCGGAGCCCGCCACCTGGGCCAGCCTGCTCAGTGGTCTGGCGCTGCTCGGCTTCCTCGTGCGGCGTCAGCGACGCAGCGTTGTCGCCGGCACGCCGAAGTGCGCGACCCAGAAACGCTCGTAGCGCGAGCCGCGGCGCTGCACGCAGGCCAGGCCGACGTCGCGGTACTCGGGCTGCATCAGGTTGGCGCAATGCGAAGGGCTGGCGAGCCAAGCCTGTAGCGCGTCGTCGATGCCCGGCTGCCCGGCGGCAAGGTTCTCACCGGCGCCCGCAGCGGCGTAGCCGACGCTGCGCAGGCGCGCGCCCAAGCCGCGATTGCGCGAGTCGACATGCGACAGGCGATCCTGCACCGCCAGGTCCGCCGCCTGCTCTTGCGCACTGGCGGCGAGCCTGGACTCCCACGACAGGCGTTGCACCGCAGCGCCGAGGGCCGCGCAGGGCGCAGGCTGGTGCCGCAGGGCATTGAGCTGCTCGACCGCGCGCTGCATCTGCCGCTCGTCGAGGCAGGGCTCGAGCGTGCCGATGTCCGTCTGGCCCACCGTCGCTGCGCCGAGCAGCAAGGCGGCCACCCCGAGCGACGCGCCAGCGTTGGCGGCGTGTGCGGGGCAGGGGTGTGAACGGCATGCGCCGATTGTCGAAACGAAGCCTCGCCAAGAAGAACGATGCAATTCACGCTTGCGCCCCCGAGAGGGTTTCCGCATGTGTCGTAATGAAGCCCCTCGCCCGCTGCCGCGGGCACTCCCCGCAGGGGAGGCTCGGGCCGAACGCTTGGGAGCGGCCCGGCGCTGGCCCGATTTGACAGCCCCTCGCCCGCTGCCGCGGGCACTCCCCCCAGGGGAGGCTCGGGCCGAACGCTTGGGAGCGGCCCGGCGCTGGCCCGAGTTGACAGCCCCTCGCCCGCTGCCGCGGGCACTCCCCCCAGGGAGGCTCGGGCCGAACGCTTGGGAGCGGCCCGGCGCTGGCCCGAGCGGCGGCCTCAGCTGCTGCGCGCCAGCAGCGGCGACAGGAACCGCGCGGTGTGACTTTTTGCGTGCGCGGCCACCTGCTCCGGCGTGCCGGCCACGACCACTTCGCCGCCGCCGCCGCCGCCTTCGGGGCCCATATCGATCACCCAGTCCGCCGTCTTGATGACGTCGAGGTTGTGCTCGATGACGACGATCGTGTTGCCAGCGTCGCGCAACTGGTGCAACACCTTGAGCAGCAGTTCGATATCGGCGAAGTGCAAGCCGGTGGTCGGCTCGTCGAGGATGTAGAGCGTGCGGCCGGTGTCCCTCTTGCTCAGTTCGAGCGCGAGTTTCACGCGCTGCGCTTCGCCGCCGGACAGCGTAGTCGCGCTCTGGCCGAGCGTGATGTAGCCCAGGCCGACATCGAGCAGCGTCTGCAGCTTGCGCGCGATATTCGGCACGGCGGAGAAGAACGCATGCGCGTCTTCGACGGTCAGCTTCAAGACCTCGGTGATGTGCTTGCCCTTGTAGAGGATCTCCAGCGTCTCGCGGTTGTAGCGGCTGCCGTGGCAGGTGTCGCAGGGCACGTAGACGTCGGGCAGGAAGTGCATCTCGACTTTGATGACACCGTCGCCCTGGCAGGCTTCGCAGCGGCCACCCGCCACGTTGAACGAAAAACGCCCGGGTCCGTAGCCGCGTTCGCGTGCCGCTGGCACTTCGGCAAACAGTTCGCGTATCGGGGTGAACAGGCCGGTGTAGGTGGCCGGGTTGCTGCGCGGCGTGCGGCCGATGGGGCTCTGGTCGACGTTAATCACCTTGTCGAACGCATCGAGCCCGTCGATGCTGTCGTGCAGCGCCGGCTCGGCGTGGCTCTGGTAGAGCTTCTTCGCCACGGCCGCGTACAGCGTGTCGTTGACCAGCGTGCTCTTGCCCGAGCCGGAGACGCCGCTGACGCAGGTGAACAGGCCGACCGGGATCTCGACCGTCACGTTCTTCAGGTTGTTGCCACGCGCGCCGCTGATCGTCAGCACTTGCGGATCGGTGCTGGCGGCGAGCGTCGTTCGCATCTTCGGCAGCGGGATGCGCAGCACACCACCGAGGTAGCGCCCGGTCAGCGAGTCGGCATTGGCCGCCACTTCATCGGGGGTGCCCTGCGCCATCACGCGCCCGCCGTGCACGCCGGCGCCGGGGCCGAGGTCGATCACGTGCTCTGCTGCGCGGATCATGTCTTCGTCGTGCTCCACCACGAGCACGCTGTTGCCGATGTCGCGCAGGTGGCGCAGCGTGCCGATCAGGCGCTCGTTGTCGCGCTGGTGCAGGCCGATGCTCGGCTCGTCGAGCACGTACATCACGCCCGTGAGGCCCGAGCCGATCTGCGATGCCAGCCGAATGCGCTGCGCCTCGCCGCCCGACAGCGTGTCGGCGCTGCGCTCCAGGCTCAGGTACGACAGGCCGACGTCGTTGAGGAACTTCAGCCGCGAGCGAATCTCGCGCATCACCTTCTCGCCGATGTCGGCCTTGTTGCCGACGAGGCGCAGGGCATCGAAATGCGCCTGGCATTGCGCCAGCGTCAGATGCTCGGCTTCGAAGATCGCCAGGCCGCGCAGCGCGGCATCACTGCCTTGCAGGAAGACATGCCGCGCTTCGCGCCGCAGCCTCGTGCCGGCGCAGGCCGGGCAGGGCTTGGCCGATTGCAAACGTGCCAGGTCTTCACGCACCGCGGCCGAGTCGGTCTCGCGCCAGCGGCGTTCGAAGTTCGGCAGGATCCCTTCCCACGGATGCCAGCGCTTGATCGCGCGCCGCTTGCCGCCGGCGCCTTCGGCCGAATAGATGAAGGCGATTTCGGTCTTGCCACTGCCGTGCAGCAGCGTTTGCTGATGGTCCTTCGGCAACTGCTCGAACGGCGTGTCGAGGTCAAAGCCGTAGTGCTTGCCCACGGATTCCAGCAAGCCGAAGCTGTAGCTGTTGCGCTTGTCCCAGCCTTTGACGGCGCCGCTGGCCAGGCTCAGCGTCGGGAAGGCGACGACGCGTTCGGCATCGAACACCGTGACCTGGCCGAGGCCGTCGCAGCTCGGGCAGGCGCCGACCGGCGAGTTGAACGAGAACAGGCGCGGCTCGAGTTCGGGCAGCGAGTAGCTACAGACCGGACACCCAAACTTGCTGGAGAACAGGTGTTCCTTGCCGGTGTCGAGTTCGAGCGCAATCGCGCGGCCGTCGGCAATGCGCATCGCGGCTTCGAAACTTTCGGCGAGGCGCTGTTGCAGATCGGGCTTGGTGCGCACGCGATCGATCACCACGTCGATGTCGTGCTTCTCGGTCTTCTTCAGCACCGGCAACGCGTCGGCTTCGACCACCGCGCCATCGACGCGAAAGCGCACATAGCCCTGGGCCTGCATCGCCGCCAGCAAGTCTGCGAACTCGCCCTTGCGGTCGCGCACCGCAGGCGCCAGCACCGCGAGCTTGGTGTCCTCGGGCAGCGCCAGCACGGCATCGACCATCTGCGCCACGCTCTGCGCGGCCAGCGGCAGGTCGTGATCCGGGCAGTAGGGCGTGCCGGCGCGGGCGTAGAGCAGGCGCAGGTAGTCGTGGATCTCGGTGATCGTGCCGACGGTCGAGCGCGGGTTGTGCGAGGTCGCCTTCTGTTCGATGCTGATCGCAGGAGAGAGGCCCTCGATGACATCGACATCGGGCTTGTCCATCAACTGCAGGAACTGGCGCGCGTAAGCCGACAGGCTTTCGACATAGCGCCGCTGACCTTCCGCATACAGCGTGTCGAAGGCCAGGCTCGATTTGCCCGACCCCGACAACCCGGTGATCACGACCAGCGCGTGCTTCGGGATGTCGAGGTCGATGTTCTTGAGGTTGTGGGTTCTTGCTCCGCGGACACGGAGCATCGGAGCGTCTGGCGGCATGGCCGGTCCCGTGAGGTCAAACCGGGCATTATCGACAGAGCGCTACCAGTGCGCCACTACGGCGGTCCAGGCTTCGCGTTGGGCAGGCGTGATGGGTGCCCTCCAGCAGGTCCCAGCGTCAGCCGGACAGAAGATCACAGCATCGCCGACAAGGTCGATCGAGCCCGCGGGCGAGCCCGACAGGTCGAAGGCCAACCACGTCGGTCGCGGCGACGGCGTTCTGGCCTGCGTTTGCCACTGGCCGGCCGTGGCGCGCCGCAACGCCGACCACCACAGCACCTGCGCCGCGCCATGCGCGGTGGCCAGCTCGTCACGTCGATCCCTGATGCGCCAGCGCACGTTGTCCGGCGCCTCGACGCCGAGCACTGCACCCCAACGCGCCAGCGGGTCCGCTGCGGCATTCGCTTTGCCAGACAACGCCATGCCCACCGCAGCTGCCGAGTCGGCGCGCGGCGCGGCTTCTCGACGCCGCTCCAGCGCCAGCAGATCATTTGCTGGCGCCGATCGGCGCTCCGCCGACGCTGCCGAGGCCACAGGTGCCGTGGCCTCTGCGGCCGGCGGGGCTGGCGTCTCCGCCGCCGGCGGTGGGGGCAGCATCGCCGAAGGCGTTGCTTTGGAACCGGCCGACGCGGCCGCTGACTCGGCTGCTGTGCGCGAGCGCAGTGGGTCGCGCGCCGCGGCATCCTGGGCCGCCGCTCGTTTCGGACGCGGCGCTGCCGCAGCCTCGGGCCGGGCGGGGGCCGCGGGAGCCGTGGCCACGGCATTCGCGTCAGGCTCCATCACCTTGGCCGGCGGTGCAGCAACGGGCGCCTCGGCGGCCGAGGGTGGCTCGACACGGTCAGCGGCTGCCGGCGAAGACGGCGTGAACTCCGCAACCGGCGGCTCGCGCGTGCTCCACATCACGCCGACGAGCGAAGCCACGATCAGCGTGCCGAACGATGCGGCCACTTGCGGCTGCGTCAGCCACGCGGACAGGCGCTGCCACCACGGCGCACGCGCCTCACGAGCAGGCGGCACGGCCACACGCGTGGACGCCGCAGCGGCTCTCGCCGCGGCCAGGATGCGCTCGCTGACTTCGCGCGGCGGCGTCGCATCGCGGTCGGGCGCGTGGCGCAGCGCGGCGAGCAGATGCGCATCGCGCGGATCGTCTTTGGACTCGTTCATGCAGAAGACCCCTGTCCCGCCGGCAAGAACGCGCCCATGCAGGTGCGCAGCTTGCTCATCGCATAGCGCAGGCGGCTCTTCGCCGTTTCGAAACCCACTTCGAGCGAGCGCGCCAGTTCATCCAGGCCCAGGCCGTCTTCATGATGCAGCAGGAAGACGCTGCGCTGTGCGGCCGGCAGCGTGTCCAGACAGTCGAGCAGGCGTTGTCCAGCCGAACGCCAGAACGTCTGGTCTTCGACACTCGACGCCGCGGCGGGCCACTCACGCCACGCTTCGTGGGCCGCGGCCGGCTGCCAAGGCTCGCGCTCGCCGTCGTCATCGCCACCACTGCTGCTGATCTCGCGACCGCTCCTGCGCAGCACATCGATCGCGCGGTGATGGGCCAGCGTGAACAGCCATGTGCGAAACGTCGCGCCCTGCGGCGACCACCGCTCGCGTGCATTCACGACACGCAGCCACGTGTCCTGAAACACCTCGTCGCACTGCGTGCCGGCCTCGCGTCCGAGCACGCGGCGCACGAAACGGTACAACGCGCCGTGGTGGCGCGCGTACAGGCGCTCGAAGGCGCGTGCGTCGCCTTGCGCGAAGGCACGCATCAGGGCGTCGTCGTCATCGGCGGGGGCGCTCTCGGTCATGGCGGCAAAAAGTGTCGGTCGTCCGGGCTTGTACGCCCGAGCCCCGCAAACGGGGTTACGCCAGCTTGCGCGGGCGCATTGAAGTCTGAACGCGGCAGGGCCATCATGCGGCCACCTGATTAGCGAGCAACCTCAGCAGGCTCACGTGGCGAGCCTATTGAGACCGAGGATGGCCGCATCCGACCTGGAGGCGTGCCAGGAAGATGAACCGAGTGCAGTTTCAAGCTGGCCTTTCGATGCCTGAGTTCTTCGAACGCTATGGAACCGAAGCGAAGTGCCGCCAGGCGCTGGCGGCGGCGCGCTGGCCGAACGGGTTTGTCTGCCCGGGCTGTGGCGGCGCGGCGCGCACCAGCTACGAGCGCGCTGGGCTGGCCTACTGGCAGTGCGGCTGTTGCCAGCACCAGACCAGCCTGATCAGCGGCACCATCTTCGAGGCCAGCAAGCTGCCGCTGTTGCGCTGGTTCCTGGCCCTGCAGTTGCTCAGCCAGTCCAAGAACAACGTCTCGGCGTTGGAGCTGCGGCGCCAGCTCGGCGTGAGCTACCGCAGCGCCTGGCTGATGAAGCACAAGATTCTGGAGGCCATGCGCCTGGCCGAGCAGGACCGGCGGCTGGACGGCCGCGTGGAGATCGACGACGCCTACCTCGGCGGCGAGTTCAGCGGCGGCAGCACCGGCCGCGGCGCCGACAACAAGGTGCCCTTCGTGGCGGCCGTGCAAACCACCGCTGCCGGCCATCCGGTGTACACCTGCCTGCAGCCGCAGCCGCCCACCAGCCAGGCCATGGTCGAATTCGCCGACGCTCACCTGGGTGCTTCCACCGTGGTTGTCTCCGATGGGCTGCGCTGCTTCATGGCTGTCACGCAGCGCGGCATCCGGCACGAGCGCACCTTGGTGCGTCCCAACGTGCATGGCAGGGCCGCTTGCGTCAAGCTGGCGCAGTTCAGGGCCGTCAACACCCTGCTGGGTAACCTGAAGAACGCCATCAACGGCACCTACCACGCCTTCAACTTCGCCAAGTACGCTCACCGCTACCTCGCCGAGTTCCAGTTCCGCTTCAACCGCCGCTTCGACATGACAACTATCCTCAACAGCCTGCTCGCCAGCCTCCTTGCCGCACCGCCGTCGCCAGAGCTTTGGCTGCGGACTGCTGAGGTTGCTCGCTAATCAGGTGCGGCCATGAAAGCTTGGCATGCCCTGTTTGCAGCGCTTGCAGGCCCCGGCTTGGCGGCCTGCGGCGTCGGCCTCTCGATCGGCATCGGCCCCGACGACGACCCGCCCAGCGTCAGCTTGGCCGCCGCGCCGTCAACGGCCGCGCCGGGTGAACTCATCGGCCTGGTGGCCGCGGCCAGCGACGACTACGTGGTCCGCGAGGTCCTGTTCTTCCGCGTCGATGCTGGCGGCGACGTGCTCATCGGCCGCGACAGCAGCGCGCCGTATGCCGTCGAAACCGCGCTGCCGGCTGGGGCTAGCAGTGAAGTCCGCTACTTTGCCCGCGCGGTGGACGATGCGGGGCAGAGGGCGGACAGCCAAGAGGTGGCTGTAACAGTTCAGTAGTTTCCCGACATCCCAACCAGGGTGTTGACGATCGCATTCATTCGTATACGATTGAATTCAATCGACGACCTATTGAGCGCGTGTCATGAACAAGTCCCCGATGGCGATGGAGATGTTGTCCGGTCGTATTCCGGCCGACCTGTACGCATGGTTCGCGGCGTTGGAGGTCGAAGGCGCGGTCACGAGCAGCGACAAGCTGCGCGTCTTGCTCGCCCAACTGAGGCGGCAGCATGAAGGCAGCATGGACTATGTGAATGCGCTGTCATGGTTCCGCGATCTGGGCGCGAGACTGCGGCAAGACCTTGCTGCCACCGAACGCGATTCCAACATTCATTCCGAAGTGATGGCCAGCCTGGTCGAACACACTGGCGCGATGGCCGCGACCGTGCTGTCGGCACACCCGCAAACCAAGCGAGAGGCTCAGGCCATCGAGGATCAGCTGGTGCGCCGCGCTACCGCCATGGCCGAGGCGCTGTTGCGCCAAGCCGTTACACCAAACGCCGCAGCTTACGATCCCAAAGTCGTGCGCAAACATTGTTCGAATCTGGCCGAGATGGCCCAACTGATTCCCACCACGGCTGAAGGAGGCCAACATGGTTGAAACCTTGCGTGCGCGCGTCGGGCGCGTGATAGCCGGCGGCGTGCATGCGCTGTTGGACAAGTTGGAAGACCAAGCACCCGAAGCCATGATGCAGCAGGCTGTGCGCGAACTCGACAAGGTGGCCGATGAGGTACGCCAGGAGCTGGGCCGCGCGGCCGCCAATCGCCACTTGGCGCAGCAACAGCATGCCGACCTGAACCGCCGCCACACCGAGCTGTCAGTGAATGTCGAGCAGGCCTTGGTGCAACAACGTGAAGACTTGGCTCGTGCGGCCGTGGCCCGGCAGCTGGATATCGAGGCGCAACTCCCGGTGCTCGAAGGCACGCTCGGCGATCTGGCCAAGGAAGAGGCTGAGTTGAAGGGCTATGCCGATGCTTTGCAGGGCAAGAAGCGCGATATGGAAGACGCCATCGCCGCCTACCGCACAAGCCGCGCGCGCGCCGAGAGCCCCGTCACCAGCGCTGCAGGAGCCGGCAATGTGCAGGCCAAGGCTGACAACGCCAGCGCGGCCTTCGATCGCGTGTACCAGCGCCAAACCGGATTGACCAGCGCAGCGCAGAGCGCGAACCTCGAACAAGGTGCGCGGCTGAAAGAGTTGGACGACATGGTGCGATCGAACAAGGTCGAGGAGCGCTTGGCACAGTTCAAATCGCGTCAGGAATGAGCAGCAATCTGTTCAACGCGCCAGAGACGGTGCCCTTTGGCGCGGCGCTGGCGTTGATGCTCGGGCTGGCAGTGATAGAAGGCGTGGGCCTATTCACAGCGATGAGCCCGAGCCAGTGGCTTGACAACCTGGTGCCGGAACTGGATGCCGACGGCGTGGAAGGCGCGCTCGGCTGGTTGCATGTCGGCAAAGTGCCGATGCTGGTGCTGCTGATCCTGTTCCTGCTAGGTTTTGCCTTGTGCGGCTACGCGGTGCAACTCATTGCGCGCGGTGTGCTCGGGAGCTACCTGCCGATGTGGCTGGCCAGCCTGCCGGCGGTGCTGATGGGCCTGACCACCGTCCGTGGAGTCGGTGCTCTTCTGGCCTACATCATCCCGCGCGACGAAACCAGCGCCGTCGGCGAAGAAGCGCTGATCGGCCGCGCCGGGATGGTCACGCAAGGCATCGCACGACGCGGCAGTGCCGCCGAAGTCAAGGTCCGCGACCACCTGGGCCGCGCGCACTACCTGCGGGTGGAGCCCGATGTCAATGGCGAGGAGTTCGCCGAAGGCACGGCGGTGCTGATCGTCAAACGTGTCGGCGCCAGCTATCGCGGCATCCACAACCCGCATCCAGATCTGCTCAAGTAAATCAACGGAGGGGGAACGAACGTCATGCAAAGCCTCATCGAAATCGGCATCCTCGGTGGCGCCGGCCTGCTGGGTCTGCTCATCATCGGCTTGGTCTTCGCGCGCCTTTACAAGCGCGCGAGCAAGGAAACCGCCTTTGTGCGTACTGGCCTGGGCGGACAAAAAGTGATCATGGACGGCGGTGCGATCGTGCTGCCCGTCTTCCACGAAATCATCGCGGTGAACATGAACACACTCAAGCTCGAAGTCGAACGGCGCGCGGCCGAGAGCTTGATCACGCGCGACCGTATGCGGGTGGACGTGGTGGCGGGGTTCTTCGTACGCGTGAAGCAGACCGCCGAATCGGTCAGTACAGCAGCTCAAACGCTGGGCCAGCGGACCCTCGCCCCCGAAGCGTTGAAGGCCTTGGTCGAAGACAAATTCGTTGACTCGTTGCGCGCCACTGCCGCGACGATGAGCATGCAGGAGTTGCAGGACAAGCGGCGCGAGTTCGTGCAGGCTGTGCAGAACGCGGTGGCTGAAGACCTTGAAAAGAATGGCCTGGAGTTGGAAAGTGTGTCGCTGACCAGCCTGGACCAGACCGACAAGAAGTTCTTCAACCCGGACAATGCCTTCGACGCCGAGGGCTTGACGCAATTGACGCAGGAAACGCAGTCACGCCGCAAGCAGCGCAATGACATCGAGCAGGATACCGAGGTCCAGGTACGAACCAAGAACCTGGAAGCTTCACGCCAGAAGCTGGAGGTGGATAAGCAACAGGAGTTCGCTTCACTGTCTCAGCAGCGGGAGATCGCCACAGCCAAGGCCGAGCAGACGGCATTGATCGCGCAACGAGAGGCCGAGCGCCATCGCGAAGCCGAAGAGTCGCGCATCGAGGCGGAGCGCGCGGTCAACCAGAAACGCATCGAAGCCGAGCGCCAAGTCAAGGAAAGCGAGATCGACAAGAACATGGCCGTGCAAACGCGCCAGATTGAGAGTGACCGCCAAACACAAGTCAAGCAAGCCGAGCAGCGCAAGCAGATCGAGATTGCGAATCAGGAAACCCAGATCGCGGTGGCCAACAAGTCGCGCGAGCAGTCCGAGGCCGACGCGGCAGCAAACTTGGCGCGCTCCGAAGCGGTGAAGGCCGAGGAAGGCGTGAAGACCTCGCGTGAAGTGGCCGTGGCGGAGCGCGAGAAGCAGATCGAGCTGATCGAGGCCGAGAAGTCCGCGCAGCAGCAAGCGATCGCTGTGAAGGTGGCAGCGACAGCAGAGAAGGATGCGGCACGCGACAAGGCCGAGGCGGTACGTCTGGCAGCCGAAGCGGCCAAGGCGGCGGCGATGGCCGAAGCCGAGGGCAAGCGCGCAATCAACGAAGCACTGAACACTCTGTCGGCGGCTCAGATCGATCTGCAAGTGAGAACACTGCTGTTGCAGCAGCTGCCTTTGATCATTCAGCAGGCTGTCAAGCCGATTGAGAAAATCGATTCGATTCGCGTGTTCGAGGTCAACGGCATGCCCGCTGGTGGCGGGGCTGGCGAAGGCACCCAATCAGCGGCCACGCTTCCAGAGCAGGTCGTGAACTCTGCGCTTCGCTACCAAGTGGCCAAGCCGCTGGTGGACGCGATCATGAAGGACGCGGGGCTGTCGAACGAAGGCCTGACAGGCATGGCGCAGTCGCTCGCGGCGATGGTGAGTCAGAAACCAAGTAGCGAGACGAACTCAGGCGGCGCCTGAGGCCAACACGCGCAAGATGTCGCGCCCATAGGCCTCCAGCTTCTTTGCACCCACGCCGCTGATCGTGGAGAGTTCGTCAAGCGTCGCCGGTTGCTGCTGCGCCATCGTCGCCAGCGTGGCGTCGTGGAAGACGACGTAGGCGGGCAGGTTGTGTTCGCGAGCGATGTCGGCGCGCCATGTCCTGAGCGCGGCGAAGCGCGTTTGCGCGTCGGCGTCGAGCGTTGCGGCGAGACCGGCGCCGCTCGGCTTGCCGGGCTTCGCGTCGCGGCGCGACCGACTCCGTGGCGGCGCCTCACGCGGCACGCGCAGCACGATCGGCACTTCACCCTTCAAGACGGTGCGCGCGCTGTCGGTCAGCGCCAGCGTGTTGTATTCGCCCTCGGTGACGACGTGGCCGAGCGCGACGAGCTGGCGCAGCACGCCGCGCCAGCGCGCGTCGTCGAGGTCCGATCCGATGCCGAAGGTCGACAGCCGGTCGTGGTGATGTTGCTGGACCTTGTCCGTCACCTTGCCGCGCAGCACGTCGAGCAAATGGCCGGCGCCGTAGCCGATGCCGCTCGACTGTCTGATGCGGTAGATGCACGACAGCAGCTTGCGCGCGGCCTCGGTGCCGTCCCAGGTGCCGGGCGGTGACAGGCAACTGTCGCAGTTGCCACACGCTGTGCTGGGCTCGCCGAAGTAGCTCAACAAGCGCACGCGCCGGCAATCGCTCGCCTCGCACAACGCCAGCAGCGCTTCGAGCTTGCCGCGCTGCACGCGCTTGAACTCTTCGCCGCCGCTGCTCTCGTCGATCATGCGGCGCTGGTTGACGACGTCTTGCAGGCCATAGGCCATCCAGGCTTGCGCGGGTTGCCCGTCGCGGCCGGCGCGGCCGGTCTCCTGGTAGTAGGCCTCGATGTTTTTCGGCAGGTCGAGGTGGGCGACGAAGCGCACGTCGGGTTTGTCGATGCCCATGCCGAAGGCGATCGTCGCCACCATCACCAAGCCGTCTTCGCGCAGGAAGCGGTTCTGGTGCTTCTCGCGCACGCTGGCGTCGAGGCCGGCGTGGTACGGCAGCGCGGTGATGCCTTCAGCGCTCAGCCACGCCGCGGTTTCTTCGACCTTCTTGCGCGTGCCGCAATAGACGATGCCGGCCTCGCCTTCATGTTCGTCCTGCAGCAGGCGCAGCAACTGGCGCTTGGGCTCGTCCTTCTCGACGATGGTGTAGCGGATGTTGGGCCGGTCGAAACTCTCGATGAAGGTGCGTGCGTTGCCGAGCGACAAGCGCGCCACGATGTCGGCGCGGGTGATGTCGTCGGCGGTCGCGGTGAGCGCCATGCGCGGCACGCCGGCATAACGTTCGGCGAAGACGGTCAGGCCGAGGTACTCCTCGCGGAAATCGTGGCCCCATTGGCTGACGCAATGCGCTTCGTCGATCGCCACCAGCGAGAACAGGCCGCGCTCGTGCAGCGAGTCGAGCATCGCCAGAAAACGTGGCGTCAGGATGCGCTCGGGCGCGGCATAGAGCAGCACCAGCCGGCCCGACAACAGCTCGCGCTCGATGTCGCGCGCGTCGCCGCTGTCGAGGGTGCTGTTGAGGAACGACGCATGCACGCCGACTTCTTCGAGCGCGCCGACCTGGTCCTGCATCAGCGCGATCAACGGGCTGACGACGAGGGCGACACCGCGGCCGGCGCGATGGCGCGCGATCGCCGGCACCTGGTAGGTCAGGCTCTTGCCGCCGCCGGTGGGCATCAGCACCAGCGCGTCGCCACCCTCGACGACGTGCTCGATGATGTCGGCTTGCAGGCCGCGAAACTCGTCGTAGCCGAAAACTTCGCGCAGGATCGACAGCAGGGGCGAGGCACTCGGGTCAGTCACGGTGCGGATTGTCGCTGGCCCGGTGTAGGCTTTACGGCACGACAAGCGGTTTGCCAATGAGGGGGGAGCACGAGATGGCCGAACTGGGAACCAGCAATCCGTACGCGCCGCCGACGGCGCGCGTGCAAGACATCCGCAGCGACAGCCAGACGCAGCCGATCAAGCTCTGGTCGGCCGCAGGCCGCATCGGGCGCCTGCGCTACATCGCGTGGTCGATCCTCGGCTCGTTTGCGATCATGCCGGTGGCCTTCGCCGCCGGGCTTCTGGGCGCGGCGACGGGCTCCGAGTCCGTGCTCTATGTTCTTCTCGGCGTGGCCTATATCGCCTACGCGGTCTTCGTCGCGCTGTTGACGATCCAGCGCTGCCACGACATGGACTGGACGGGTTGGGCCGCGCTGCTGGTGCTGATCCCCTTGGTCGGCCTGATCTTCTGGTTCATTGCCGGCACGCCGGGACGCAATCGTTTCGGCGCGCCGCCGCCGCCCAATCCCCGCGGCATGGCGTGGGTGGTTGCGGTGCCCGTGCTGTTGTTCGTGCTCGGCATCGTTGCCGCCATCGCCTTGCCGGCCTATCAGCAGTACGTGATGCGCGCCAAGGCCGCGCAGACGCGATGAGCGTGTGCGAGCGCCGCAACGAGGCCGTGGGGCAGAGGGAAGGCGGGCCCTGATCGGCAGCCCGTAGTCCTCGGCTCAGCCGCCCCACTATCATTTGCGCCTCATCCTCAGGAGCGCCCCATGGCCTCGGTCAACAAAGTCATCCTCGTCGGCAACCTCGGCCGCGATCCCGAAACTCGCGTCTTCCCCGACGGCGGCACGATCTGCAACGTCACCATCGCCACCTCGCGCCAGTGGAAAGACAAGACCAGTGGCGAGAAACAGGAAGAGACCGAGTGGCATCGTGTCGTCTTCCGTGACCGCCTGGCCGAAATCGCCGGCGAGTACCTGCGCAAGGGCCGCTCGGTCTATGTCGAGGGCCGGTTGAAAACACGCAAGTACACGGACAAGGACGGCGTCGAGAAGTACGCCACCGAGGTCGTGGCCACCGAAATGCAGCTGCTGGGCAGCCGCGAAGGCATGGGCGACGGCGAATCGCGTGGTGGCGGCGGTGGTGCACCGGCCGCGCGGCCGGCGGCTGGCGGCGGTGCCAGGCCGGCGCCGCAGAAATCGTCGACCGGCTTCGACGACATGGACGACGACATTCCGTTCTGACCGGCGCTTGAATTGATGACCCCAAGCCTCAGTTGCACTTTGTAGTTTCAATATGAACTGACTGGTATACATTCTGGGCTCGGCAGTTTCGCCGTCGGTAGTCGTTCGATCAGCGAGCGGCACCGCAAGCTGTAACGGAGAGCCCAACATGAAGCGTTCATTTTTGAAGTTTGCTGTTCTGTCAAGCGTCATAGCGCTAGTGAGCGCTTGCGGAGGTAGTGACCATGACGATGAGCCGACGAGCAACATCGCGCAACTGGCCACCAGCGCCGGACTCAGCTCGCTGGTCGCGGCAGCCGACAAAGCGGGACTCGTCGGCGCCTTGAGTGACTCCAGCGCCCGCCTGACCGTGTTCGCGCCGACCAATGCCGCGTTTGATACGCTGGCCACGCAGCTCGGTTTTGCCGACGGCGCGGCGATGGTGACCGCGCTGCCGGCCAACGCGCTGGCCAGCATCCTGACCTATCACGTGTTGCCGACGCGTCTGAACGCGTCGCAGCTGTCCTCCGGCAACGCCACCCAACCCACGCTTTATAGCTTCGGCGGCAGCCCGGCGACAGTGGCCATCGACGCCTCCAGCGGCGTGCGCGTAGGCGACGCGGTGCTGACACAAGCCACCGTGACCACGCCGAACCAGCCGGCCACCAACGGCATCGTCCATGTCGTCGATAAGGTTCTGGTGCCGCCAGGGGTGCTCAACGTCGTCCAGATGGCGCAGGCCAACCCGGGGGCGTTTTCATCGCTGGTTGGCGCCGTCGTCAGCGCCAACCTGGCGGGCACACTCAGCGGTGCGGGTCCGTTCACGGTGTTCGCGCCGACAAACACCGCGTTTGCGGCAGCGCCGACCGGCCTGACGATCCCGCAACTCACCACCGTGTTGACCTATCACGTGCTTGCTGACGAGGTTCTCTCCTCAGAGCTGGGCCCTGTGTTCGGCACGCCGGTAGCGACGGTCGCGGGCCAGAACATCACCATCATTGCCGGCACGGCACCGGTGATCGCCACCATCACCGACACCACGGCCACGCCGGCCACGATCGCGGCGGTGGACGTGCGCGCCAGCAACGGCGTGATCCATGTCATCGACAAGGTGCTGATCCCTTCGCTCGCGCCCTGAAGCTCACTGAGCGCCGCCCCCTGCGAGGCCCCGCGTGCTGTCAGCCCGCGGGGCCTCTTTGCCGTTGCAAGCACTTGCCAGCACCAGGCAAGCCGCTCCCGCCGATCAGGCGATACTGTGAGCCCGATGTGCAGCGCCCCACCTTCACAGGTCCACCCATCCTTTGCGCCAGCGCAGCACCACCACGCAGGAGACCCGCAATGAAACGCATGTTCTTGAAATTGGCCGCAGCGACCGTCGCTGGCGCCCTGATCAGCGCCTGCGGTGGCACCGACAGCGGCGACGACCAGACGCCCGGCACGATGGTCGAAGTGGCCACGCGCGGCACCTTCTCGGGCCTCGTGCTGGCCGCGACCAAGGCCGGGCTGGTCGATGAGCTCAGCGCCGCCAACGCCAACGTCACGCTGCTGGCGCCGACCAACGATGCCTTCGGCCTGCTGGCCAATCAACTGGGCTTCTCGTCGATTTCGGCGAATGGTCGAACGCCCTGCCGGCGTCGACGCTGGAAAGCATCCTGCTCTACCACGTGCTGCCTGGCCGCCTCACGGGGCCTGACCTGCTGGCCGGCGGCCCCAGCCAGAACACCTCGCTGGTTCAGGGCGCGACCACGCTGGCGCTGGCGCTGAACACGACCAGCGGCATCCGCCTCACCGACTCGATCGGCCGCATCGGCATCGTCGGCCTGACCGATGTGCCCAATGACAACGGCGTCTTCCACGTCATCGACCGCGTGCTGATGCCGCCAGGCTTGCTGACGGTGCTGCAAACCGTGCAGAGCAATCCCGAGCGTTTCCAGGGACTGGTAAGCAACGTCAACCCGGCGCTGACGGCGGCGCTCAACGACACCAGCGCGTCCTACACGCTGTTCGCGCCGGTCAACGAAGCATTCGTCGCCGCAGCCCCGGTGCTGCAGACGCTGGCCCCCAACCAGATCGAGGCCGCGCTGCGCTATCACGTGCTCGGCTCGCGCGTCCTGTCGTCAGAGATTGCCTTCGGTACGCCGGCGGCCACGCTGCTGGCCGGCCAGACGATCACGATCAACGCCGGCAGCCCGCCGGTGATCGACGACACCACCGCCACCGACGCCCGCATCACCGTCGTCGACATCATTGCCAGCAACGGCGTCGTGCACGTCATCGACAAGGTGCTGCTGCCCGTGCTGCCCGCCGCGGCCCCTTGAGCGCGGCCGCGCAACAGGAATTTGGCCACCGACAGCGCGTCCAAGGTGGTCGATATGACCGACGTTGATTTCTTCGCCAGCAATGGCGTCATTCACGTCCTCGACCGCGTGCTGGCCTGAACGCGACGCGCGCGTTCAGCGCTTGCGTGCCACCAGCAGCAGCGAGCGGCTTGTGCCCAGCACGAACGGCGCCGCGCTCTCGTCGGCGTAACGCTGCTCGATCACCAGGCCGTGCTGGACCAGCATCGCCTCGGCCTCGGCCGGCAACATCGGCTGCCAGTCGAAGACGCGCGTGCAGGTGTCGATCACGGTCTCGCCGCGCAGCGTGACCAGCTCCCACGTCGTCAGCCACCGGCCGGTGCCCATGCGGCGCATCGTCACGTACTTGCGCAGCAGCGTGTCGCCAAAGCGGCGCTCCGCTGTCAGCGAGCGCGGCTGATCGCTGCGCTCGCTGCCGTCCACCGCCACGTCGAGCAGCAGACAGCCGCCACTCGCCAGGTGCTGTGCGGCATGCTCCACCAGCGTGTGGCGCTCGCGGGCGTTGACAAGGTGAAAGACTGCCCAGCAGACCACGGCATTGAAGGTGTTGCCGAGCGCGAAGCCGGCGCCACGCGGCAGCGGCGTCAGCGCGTGTTCGAGATCGCGCCGCGCGCCCAAGCGTGCCAGCAGCTGGCCGTACATCTCCGGGTCGGGCTCGAGCGCGGTGACGCGATAGCCGGCGCTGGCCAGAGTCAGCGCCAGCGTGCCGGTGCCCGCGCCGACGTCAAGCACCGAGGCACCGGCCTTCACCTGGCGCTGCACGAAGGCCAGCTGCTCGTCGGCGCGGCCGACATCGCCGCTCCACAGGTCATAGAACGGCGCGAAGCCCTGGCTGTAGGCTGCTGTCGTCATGCCGCGGCCTGCGCGCGCTGGCGTCGCTCGGCCAGCGTCGCCGAAGCGATCACACCACCGCCGAGGCAGACCTCGCCGTCGTACAGCACCGCGCTCTGGCCTGGCGTGACGGCCCACTGCGCCTCGTCGAAGGCCAGTGCGAATGCGCCGTCCTGCAGCGAGAGCGAGCACGCGGCATCGGCCTGGCGGTAGCGCGTCTTGGCGGCGTAGCGGCCGGCGGCCGGTGGCCCACCGGCAGTCCAACTCAGATCGTCGGCCGTCAGCGCGCTGTACTGCAGGGCCGGGTGCTCATGCCCCTGCACGACGACCAGTGCATTGCGCGTCAACTCCTTGCGGGCCACGAACCACGGCGCGTGGTAGCCACTCGGCGTCGCCATGGCCTGTCCGCCGCCGGGCCGCCCCAAGGCGGACGCGCCCCCTTGGGGGGCAGACCGCGTACCCGCGGTCTTGGGGGCCTGCTTTACACCGCCGATGCCCAGACCCTGGCGTTGGCCGAGCGTGTAGAACGACAGGCCCAAGTGCTGACCCAGTTTTTTTCCGCGCTCGTCTTCGATCGGCCCCGGCGCATGGCTCAAATAGCGGTTCAGGAATTCGCGGAACGGCCGCTCGCCGATGAAGCAGATGCCGGTCGAGTCCTTCTTCTTCGCATTCGGCAACCCGATTTCGGCGGCGAGGCGGCGCACCTCGCTCTTCTTCAGCTCGCCGACCGGGAACAGCGTGCGTGACAGTTGCTGTTGGTTCAGGCGGTGCAGGAAGTAGCTCTGGTCCTTGGCCGGATCGAGCCCTTTGAGCAACTCGAAGCACCCGTCAGATTCACGCACTCGCGCGTAGTGCCCGGTGGCGATCTTCTGCGCACCCAGCCGCATCGCGTGATCGAGAAAGGCCTTGAATTTGATTTCGGCGTTGCACAACACGTCGGGGTTCGGCGTGCGGCCAGCCTGGTATTCGCGCAGGAACTCGGCGAACACGCGGTCCTTGTACTCGGCGGCGAAATTCACATGCTCGATCTCGATGCCGAGCACATCGGCCACTGCGGCGGCATCGACGAAGTCGATGTTCGACGAGCAGTAGTCGCTGTCGTCATCGTCTTCCCAGTTCTTCATGAACAGCCCGATGACGTCGTATCCCTGTTGCTTGAGCAGCCAGGCGCTGACCGCGGAATCGACCCCGCCGGACAGGCCCACGACGACACGTTGCTTCATGACCGCTCGATTATCCGAGCCCGGGGAAATCCGATGCATCGGCCTGCAACAGATCGAGCGGAAAGCGCCGCCCGGCGCGATGGTCCTCGATGCAGCGCATCAGCAGCGCGCTGCGATGCCGCGTGCGCTCGGCCGCGATCTCTTCGGGCGTCAGCCACAGCGTGCGCACGATGCCGTCGTCGAGCGCGCGGCCCGCCAGTGGCTCGCCGACATGGCCGGCGAAGGCGAAGCGCAGGTAGGTCACGCCGTTGTCCGTCGCCGAAGGCGCCAGATGAATGCCCTGCAAATGCGTCGGCGTGAAGACGCAAGCGGTCTCTTCAAGCACTTCGCGCACGACGGCTTGCAGCAGCGTCTCGCCCTCGTCGAGGTGGCCAGCCGGGTTGTTGAGCACCAAGCTGCCATCGGCCGCACGTTCTTCGACCAGCAGGTAGCGCCCGTCGCGCTCGACCACGGCGGCCACCGTGACGTTGGGCCTCCAGCGCGCACCGGCGCCGGTCATTGACTCGTTGCCCATTGGCCGTTGACGTTGACGAGCACGCACGGCCCGGTGTACGCCGGGCGCCGCGCCTCGCACTCCTGCAGCGCGCCGCGCATGGCGTCGTTGGCTGAGTTGCGGCCGTCGACCCAGCCCCAGGCGCCGGCCTGCGAGACCGCGAAGGCCTTGTTGTTGCGGGCCGGCAAATAAGACTCGTTGAAGCCCGCCTGAGCTTGGCTGCCGGGCAGGGTGGCGGCGCGCGGGTCGTACTGAAACTGGACGGCGGCGTCCTCGTCGCCGTCGTCGTCGGCCATGCGCTCGAAAACTGTCATCAGGGTCGAGAAGCTGAGCGCGAACAGCAACGAGGTGCACAGCGCAGCAGCACCGAACGCTGGCCAGCTGGCCAGCGCCGGCGGTTCGCCGTAGTCGTTGCTGCCGTCGGTGCCGGGCGCGAAAGACAGCACCAGCGTGACGATGAAGTTCACAGTGGGCAGCCACAGCAGGATGCTCCACCAGCCGGACTTGTCGCAGTCGTGGCAACGCAGCACGGCCAAGCGCATGCCAAAGAGCGTGAGCACCAGCGCCGCGACGGCCAGCAGCGCCAACCGCCCGAGCGTCGGCCGCTGCAGCGCCATGATGACCGGGATGTAGAGCAGAGCCAGCATCACCAGGTTGGCGGTGGCGTACTTCAAGCGGCCCATGCGCCCGTCGAAGGTGAGGCCAAAGATGCCGGCGTCGTTGCTGCCGCCGCTGCCAACGCCGGCACTGCGATGGGCGTGCCGTGCGTTCATCGCCTCCTGCCGCGCCGCGCGCGCCTGAGCCAGCTCGTCGTCGCGGTTGGCCAGTGCCATCTCAATGTTGGTCGAGCAGTTGCGGCACAGCAGGCGCTTGGTCTGCCGCTCGCCGCAATTCGGGCAGGTGACCTCTTCGGCGGGCTCGAGCGCCAAGGCGGCGCCCGAGGTGGTGTCGCGGGCCGCCGGAATGGGCGCTGGCGCCAGCGGTGGCATCAAGGGTGACAGGGGGGCCGGCCGAGTCGGCCGCGGCGGCGTGCCCCAGGGCGGTGGCGGTGGCGCCGTCGACTCGGGCACCTCGGGCAGTTCTGGCAGGGGCGCAAAACCCGTCGTCGGCGGCGCGTCGCTGGGCTCCAGATGCACCTTGGCGCCGAGCCCCGCCAGCTTGTCGACATAGCGGCGCGCCAGCGCCGGCTCGACCGAGCGCTTGAGCACGGTGCGTGTGCCCGTGAACAGCTGGGCGACGCGGGCTTCGTCGAGCTTGAGCGCCAGCGCCAGCGCACGCCGTACTTCGTCGGCCGCGAAGCCGTCGATCACCTCCCCCCGGAACACCAGTTGTACGTTCGGTGCCATGCGCCCTCCGCAGCTCATATCCGGCTGCTGCGGTCGGATTATGAAGATCGACGGCGCCCAACGCCACGGCCGGATCCCCCCGACAAGGTGGTTGAGCTGCAGCCCTGTTTGGAGTCCCTGCGGCACGGGTGGGCGCAGGATGACCGTCGGCGAGGGCGCCGTAGGGATGCCCTGCAAATGCGTCGGCGTGGAGACGCAGTCGGTCTCTTCGAAGACTTCGCGCTCAACCACCGCCGCCACAGCGACGTTGGGTTTCCAGCGATGTGCGAGGCTGATGAATCCGGACAATCGCGCCACCCACACGCCGAAGAGCCGACGAAATGCGGTTGCCCATGTTCCGACCCTGGTGCCGACTCGCGCCTTTGCTGCTCGCGGCCTGCGGCGGTGGCGGCGGAGATGGCAGCGCCAACGGCGAGCGCTACGCCGTGAGCCAGGCGTGGGCAGCGCTGCTGACCCAGCCCAGCACCTGGACGACCAGCGGCGTGGGCAGCGATGGCCGGACGTGGCGGCTGTCATCCACCTTCACGCCCGGGTCCGACGCCGCGTTTCCAGTTTCCGGCGACACGGCACAGCGCACCACGCAGCTCACCTCCGTCACGGTCGACGGTGCCTCGCAGGGCAGTGCGGCGATCACCCTGTACTTCACCGGCAGCCCGCCGACCCTGCTCGGCGACCAGGACGACACCGGCCAGTGCGGCGCGGCGATCAGCAGCTCACTGCCACCGGACGAAGCGCAACCCGGTCAGTCTGGACCGCTGGCGACCGTGCGCGATCTCATCGACTGCCCGCAGACCCGCGCCTGGAACGGCTTGCGCCAGCACGACTGGTCGCTCGAAACCGAAGGCGCGATCGTGTTCTTCTGCTTCAAGACGAGCCTGCTTGCGGCGTCGGGTTCGCCGCTGCTCGGTGTCTCCAATGAATGCTACGAGACCACGACGACAGGTGCGCTCGGCCCGCGCGCCCGCGTCTCACTGAGCATCGTGCAGCCCGCGTTCGAGCTGGTCGCGCGCAACTACTGAGCCCGCGCCCGCTGCGCCCTCGCAATCTCACCTA
>CAVTWT010000015.1:0-147375 GCA_963738425.1 uncultured beta proteobacterium
ATGAGCTGCATGCGCACGACTTCAGCCGCGTCTGCGCGACGATCTGCAAGATACGTGCTGCTGGTGCTGGCAACGCTGTGTGCCGGCGCGGCCATCGCCGCACCGCGCATCGATGCGATTGCCGAACCGGCGGACCCTCTGGTGGGTTGTGCCTTTCGCACCATCGGCGAGCCCCCGGCGGGCGGCCGGCTCGTGCTGTACTGGAGCGCAGAGCGCGGCACGATGAACGTCGATGGCAAGACGATCACACTCAAGGTGACGCAAGAGCAATGCACAGTGGACTGCGTTGCGCAGGGGAAATCGGGCACGCAGGTGTTTCGCTTCGAGGGCAGCGACGGTGTTCGGGCGACCCTCAAGGCGCGAGCTCACTGCCCTCGCGACGCCGAAGTGTGTTCGGGCCTGTTCGCCGCGCGCGCTCGGCTTGCCGTGTCATCCGCGCGCGGCAAGGCGCTGCTTCGGGTACGCAACGAAGATTGCGACTACTGAAGATTCCCGGCACCGTCTCGCCCGCGGTCTGGCAGGTTGCGCGGCTTCGGCGTCGGCGAGTACCGCATAGGAGATGTTCGGCACTCCCGAGCGAATGGCTGCAACCGGCCAGGAGCGGTCTTAGCCAGCACGACCATCAAGCCGCCGCTCTAGCGAAGAGGGCGAGCAGATTGGTCAAAATAGGATCGCGCCAGTACGATCGGCGCATTTCTCCGTAGGCCCGCGTGTAACCCAGACGAGGAATGCATGCACGCATTACGCGTTCTGAGCATTTAAAATCGATAATGATAGTTTCCAATATTACTATTTCGGGTGTTGGTGGAATCAAACAGCTGGCTGTTTCATTCAACGAACACATGAACATCATCTGCGGACCGAACGGCATCGGTAAGACAACCATTCTCGAATGCGTTGCCCACTTGTTTTCGCACGGACAAAGCCAAATTCTGAAACGGCATGTCGCGTCATTGGGTGGGGAAGTGAGCGCGACGTTTGCACGCGAGCCCGCTACGTCGGAGACAGTACAAATCTCGATTAATGGATTCGAGCCAAACGCAGCGAACCAAATTAGTGGCAAGCATCAGCTATCGAAGTATATTCTCTCTCTAAAGACGACCCGAACGTTTGCGTACCAGGCTCTACCTTCGGTATCCAGAGATACGGAAAAGCCAGATCACATACTATACGGTGAAGCACAGTCCGGTATTCAGCTTCAGGATTCCAAGAATTGGTTTGTCAATCGCTACCTATATTCTGCTCATCCGGATGCCTTGTCACCAGCACAAATGGCTAACTTTGAGACTGCCAAAAAATGCTTTTCACAACTAAACCCAGATTTTTCCTTTCTCAAGGTTAACGCTACAACGAATGAAATTATGGTTCGAACTCCGACTGGAGAGTTGTATTACGAGTACCTGTCTTCAGGATTTAAATCGTGTCTCTCAATCATGTTCGGAATCATGAAGGAAATCGAATATAGATTTCCAAACACTGAAGTATCTAAATTCAGAGGCGTTGTTCTAGTCGACGAATTGGAACTCCATCTTCACCCAGAGTGGCAATCTCGTATCGTAGGCGTGCTTCTCAGCATCTTTCCCTTGCTACAGTTTATAACGACGACTCACAGCCCACACATAATTCAGAACGCCGATCCCAGCAGTATCATCGCTTTAGAAAGACAAGACAACGAGGTCGCGAGACGAGATCTTCCCGCGTCCCACTACGGATTCAAGGGGTGGACGGTAGAAGAGGTCTTGCAAGAGGTCATGGGAATGACAGATACACGCACGAACTTGTTTAATTCCTTGATGGAGAAATTCGGGCTTGCCGTCGATGCTGAGAATCAGCAGGAGGCACTAGCGATCTATACGCAGCTGGATGAACTGCTTCATCCAACAAATGTAATGCGGAAGATTGCGCGTCTCCAGTTGGCGGATATTGGGGTCAAAGTTGATTAAATTGAAACGGACCGTTGCTCCACTTTTTCTCAATCCAATCGAATCCAAACGTCTCACAGACTTGTTTAAAGCCACGGGGGAAGCCGTTTGGAACGACGGGCGGATCAAGGAGCTTCTACTCGTTTTGAGTCATGGAAAATGCGCTTATTGTGAATGTGAAATTACTACTGAGGGAAAGTATCTCGAAGTTGAACATTTCGCCTATAAAGATAAATACCCTGACGAAGTTATAGATTGGAATAATCTACTGCCCTCCTGCAAGCGCTGCAACATTACAAAAGGCATTCACGACGTCAAGAAGGAGCCAATTGTGAATCCTTTCGAGGATTCTCCGAGCGCGCACTTTTCGTTTGCAGCATACCGTTTTCGGGCGCGTACTCCAAAAGGCGAGACGAGCAGTACGGTCCTGGGTCTAAATCACCACAGTCGAGCGGTAGCGGTGCGTTTTGAGATAGGTGAACAAGTACAAAAGAATATCGATAGTGCGCTGGGTCGGCTATCCGTCTACCTTGAGATGCCGAGCAATCTACGGCTCAGAAAACTAGTCGAAAGTGTCGAGGGGGTACTTCTGGAAAGCCTCCCGTCTGTTCCATACGCAGCGACCGCTGCAACAGTTCTGCATGCGCACTCCGACTATTCTTTGCTTAAGGCTCAGATGGAAGCTCAAGGCCTCTGGAACGGCACACTGCAAGCACTCCACGACGAGTCCCACGGCATTTGCCTCTAACTAGGTTAGAGGCGGGGCTACAGTCAGAATTTGATAGACCAGTTCTCTGGTTTGCCAACTGCAGGGAGCCGATCGGGGCTCGAACAGGAACTCGCATTCGTAGCACCGCGGATGTCTGCTCCCGAAACATGCGAATGGCAGCCTTGGGTCGTTCTGAGACGCTCGCTACATCGAGCTCGATGTCCGCTTCGTAGCCCTACCAGACACCAGCGGCCCGCACTGCCTGTCTCCCGCGCGAACGACAGCCCCAGGTCGTCACATCGCCGTCGGCCGCCACAACGTCCGCGGCGGCCACAGCGTGATCGCTGCCAGCACACCAGCAGCGAAATCAATCACGGCAGGGGAGTGACAGCTTGCGACGCGCGACGCCGGCCGGCCCAGAACATGACCAGCACCGACGCAATCATCACCGCCATCGCAGCGATCAAGCGCGGTTCGGGGCGCCGCGCCGCAATCAGACCCAGACTGACACCGAGCTCCTGAAAGGCCCAGGCCGTGATCGGCGAGAAGGCCATCATTGCGGTCAGGTTCTCTGTGGTGATCTTCACCACCGCCGAGAAGTTGAAATAGAACATCAGCGTCAGGATGGCGCCGCCGACCACGCAGCCGAGCAGCAGGGTCGGCAGATGCTTCATCTGCGTCAGCGTCGGCACGAACGCCAGTTGCGGAATGATCGACAGCGCGCCCGCGGCTGCGGCCAGCGCGGCCAGGGTCAGGCCCAGGAACGACGTCACCAGCACGACCAGGCCCGTCACGCGCAGCTTGTCGTGCACGGTCTTCGCGGCGCGGTTCCACGGATGGAATTCGCTGGCGAAGCCGCGCATCACCATGAAGATCGGCGGCCAGCAGACCGGCTGCGGCCATCGGCCAGCGCACCTCGGCGGCGGTCACGCCGACGACGAAGCCGGTTGCAGCAACGATCACGATTGCCGCCAAAGCGCCGAGCGCGGTCGGGCGACGGCGGAACAAGGCCCACCCGGCCAGCAGGGCCAGCGGGATGCCGATGCGCAGCACCAGATTGCCGTGCGCCGGCGGCACGTACGTCAACGTCAGGAAGTAGAAGACCTCGATCAGGATGATCGACAGGCCGACGAGCCAGCTCATCGGATGCCGCACGATCGCCATCGCGTCCGGCCCGAGGCCGCTCATCAGGACCAGGGCGGTCGCCGACGACAGCATGGCGTAGAGGATGAACGCGACCGGATGGGCCCCCCAGGTGTGGCCGACCGCGTAGGTCAGGCTCAACGCGCCGATGGCCGTGACACAGACGGCCGCCTCGATCCAGCCGATCGGCGAGTGGCGCGCGTGCATCAGCCCTTCATTGCGGTGGGCAACCACAGCGTCAGCGGCGGCCACAGCGTGATCGCTGCCAGCACCACCAGCAGCGGGATCAGCCACGGCAGGATGGCGCGCGCCATGACCTCGAAGCGGATCTCGGCGATGCGCGTGACGACGAACAGCACCACGCCCATCGGCGGCGTGATGGTGCCGATGATCAGGTTGAGGACGACGATGACGCCGAACTGCACCGGGTCGATGCCGTAGCTGGCCGCCGCCGGCGCGAGGATCGGGATCAGGATCAGCATCGCGGCCAGCGCTTCCATGAAGCAGCCGATGATCAGCAGCATGACGTTGACCAGCAGCAGGAAGACGAGCGGGCTGGCGATGGCGCCGAGGATCAGCGGCGTCAGCGTCTGCGGCACGCGCGAGATGCTGATGCACCAGCCGAGCGCCGCGGCGCTCATCACCAGCACCATCACCACGCCGGTGGTGATGGCGGTGTCGACCAGGATCGGCCCGAGCTGCTGCCACTGCAGCGTGCGGTAGACGACGAAGCCGAGGAACAGCGCGTACAGGCAGGCCACCGCGGCGGCCTCGGTGGGCGTGAACCAGCCGCTGAACATGCCGCCGAGGATCACCACCGGCGTCATCACGGCGAAGAAGCAATGGAGGAAAGCCTTGCCGATGGCCTTGAAGCCGGCGAACTTCTGTCGTGCCATGCCTTCGCGCCGTGCGACGAAGCCGACCATCACCATCAGCGACAGGCCCATCAGCACGCCTGGGATCACGCCGCCCATGAACAGCTTGCCGATCGACACGTCGGCCATCACGCCGTAGATCACCATCGGCAGCGACGGCGGGATGATCGGGCCGATGGTGGCGGCGGCGGCGGTGATGGCAGCCGCGGTTTCCGGCTTGTAGCCGGCCTTCTTCATCGCGCGGATCTCGATCGCGCCCGAGCCGGCCGCGTCGGCCACCGCCGAGCCGACCATGCCGGCGAAGATCATGCTGGTGAGGATGCTGGCGTGCGCGTAACCGCCGCGCACCCAGCCGATCAGCGCGCTGGCGAAGACGACGATGCGGTCGGTGATCTTGGCCGCGCCGAGGATGTTGCCCATCAGGATGAACAGCGGCGCGGCGACGATCGGAAACGAGTTCATCGAGCCGGCCATCTTCTGCGGCAGCACGGTGATCGGCATGCCGGCGAGCCAGATGAAGGCGAGCGCGGCCAGGCCCATCGACACCCACAGCGGCATGCCGCCGAGGATGGCGACAAGCCAGGCGCCAGCGAGCTTGCTGATGAGGCCCGTCACGGCCCGTTCCTCGTCAGGCCCGTCAAACAGCGGCCTCCGCGTGCGGATCGCTGCGGCCCTGCAGCACGCGCCGCAGGTCGGCCAGCGCCTGCAACACCGTGACCACACCGGCCGGCAGCAGCGGCACGTACAGCCACGCCGCAGAGATCGGCAGCGATAGCGACTCGATGTCGGCATTGGTGCGGATCAGGTGCACGCTGTAGAACGCCACCACGCCGCCGAGCAGCGCCACCGCGAGCAGGATCACGACTTCAGTCGCGCGCCACGGCGTGCGCGGCAGCAGGTCCTGGAAGACACGGATGCGGATGTGCGCGCTGTGGCGCGTGGCCAGCATCCAGCCCAGGCACGACAGCCACACCATCAGGTAGCCGCTGGCCTCGTCGGTCCAGGCGAGAGGGTGGTTGAGGGCGCGCGAGACGATGCCGGCCGTCACCGTGCCGAGCAGCACGACGACGATCACGCCGGCCGCCACCTTCAGCAGCCGGTCGAGCCAGGAGAGCATCAAGGTCAAAGCTTGAGCAGCGAGTCGAAGGTGCCCTTGCCCCACTTCTCCTCGAACATCGCCGGCACCTTGTCGAGCACCGGCTTGCGCCACGCAGCGACGTCGGGCTCGAAGACGTTCATGCCGGCGGCCTTGAAGGTGCCGACGAGCGTGGCCTCCTGCGCCAACAGTTCCTTGTCCTGCCACACCGCAGCGCTGGCCAATGCGGCGCTCATCAGGTCACGGTCGGCGGGCTTCAAGCCCTTCCAGAAGGCCTCGTTCACGATCACCATGCGCGGCGTGATGATGTGCTCGGTGAGGATCAAGTGCTTCTGCACCTCGAAGAACTTGCCGCTCTGGATCGTCGGCAGCGGGTTCTCCTGGCCATCGACCGCGCCCTGACTGAGCGCGAGGTAGAGCTCGCCGAAGGCGATCGGCGTTGCACGCGCGCCCCAGGCCTCGGCCATGGCACGGAAGGTGTCCACCGGCGGCACGCGCAGCTTGAAGCCGGCCATGTCGGCGGGCGTCTTCACCGCCTTGCTGCCGGTGGTGAGATGCCGCTTGCCGTAGTAGGTGATGTTCAACATGCGCATGCCGCGCTTGCTCACCAGGTCGTCGTTCAGCTTGGCGAACAGCGGCGTGCCGGCGGCCTTGGCCATGTGCGCGGCGTCGCGCCACAGGTAGGGCGCCTCGATCACCGACAGCTGCGGCAAGAACGCGCCGAGCGCGCCGGCGCCGTCGGTCGTCATCTGCAGTGCGCCGCTGGAGGTGGACTCGATCATCTCCTTGCCCGAGCCGAGCTGGCTGTTGGCGAAGACCTGCACGTCGATGCGGCCGCCGCTCTTCTCCTTGACCTCCTTGGCCACGCGCTCGGCCATCTGCACCTGCGGGTGGTTGGTGGCGAGCGACTCGCCCCAGCGCACCGCGGTGGTCTGCGCGCGCAGCAGCGTCGGGCTGGCGATGGTGGCCGCCAGCGCGGCACTGCCAGAGAGGAACTGGCGCTTGTTGAGGGAGCGGGTCATGGCGGCGGGTCTCCTGCGTGTTGTGGTTGGGGAGGGGACCCGAGCGTGCACGGCAAGGGCGGCCCCGGCAACGGGGCTTGCCCGGACCTCACCCACAATCGGCTCATCCCCCACTGGAGTTCACCCATGAAGACCCGAGCCGCCGTTGCCTGGAAAGCCGGCGCCCCGCTGACCATCGAAACCGTCGACCTGCAAGGCCCGCGCGAGGGCGAGGTGCTGGTCGAGATCAAGGCCACCGGCATCTGCCACACCGACCAGTTCACGCTCAGCGGCGCCGACCCGGAAGGCCTGTTCCCGGCGATCCTCGGCCACGAGGGCGCGGGTGTGGTGCTCGAAGTGGGTGCCGGTGTGCCGTGGCTGAAGCCCGGCGACCATGTGATCCCGCTCTACACGCCGGAGTGCCGGCAGTGCAAGTTCTGCCTGTCGCGCAAGACGAATTTGTGCCAGTCGATCCGCGCCACGCAAGGCAAAGGGCTGATGCCAGATGGCACGTCGCGCTTCTCGATCGATGGCAAACCGATCCTGCACTACATGGGCACGAGCACGTTTGCCAACCACATCGTCGTGCCCGGCATCGCGCTGGCGAAGATCCGCGAGGACGCGCCGTTCGACACCGTCTGCTACATCGGCTGCGGCGTCACCACCGGCGTCGGCGCGGTGTTGTTCACGGCCAAGGTCGAGGCGGGTGCGAACGTGGTCGTGTTCGGCCTCGGCGGCATCGGCCTGAACGTGATCCAGGGCGCGAAGATGGTCGGCGCCGACAAGATCATCGGCGTCGATCTGAACCCGAAGCGCGAGGCGATGGCGCGGCGCTTCGGCATGACGCACTTCATCAACCCGAAGGACGTGGGCAATGTGGTGGACCACATCGTGCAGCTCACCGACGGCGGCGCCGACTACAGCTTCGAGTGCATCGGCAACACGCAGGTCATGCGCCAGGCGCTGGAGTGCACGCACAAGGGCTGGGGGCGCAGCATCATCATCGGCGTGGCGCCGGCCGGCGCCGAGATCAGCACGCGGCCGTTCCAGCTGGTGACCGGCCGCAAGTGGGAAGGCTCGGCCTTCGGCGGCGCGCGCGGCCGCACCGACGTGCCGCGCATCGTCGATTGGGTCATGGACGGCAAGCTCACGATCGACCCGCTGATCACGCACCGGTTGAAGCTCGAAGACATCAACGAAGGATTTGCGCTGATGGAGCGTGGCGAGTCGATCCGCTCGGTGGTGGTGTTTTGAACGCGACACATTGGGAACTCCTGAGCGAGCACGGCTCGTTCGGCGGCGTGCAGCGCTTCCATCGCCACGCCTCGGCCGAGATCGGCCTGCCGATGCGCTTTGCGCTCTACCTGCCGCCGCAGGCGCTGCAGGGCCAGCGCGTGCCGCTGCTCGCCTACCTCGCCGGCCTGACCTGCACCGAAGAAACCTTCACGATGAAAGCCGGCGCGCAGCGTGTGGCCGCCGAACTGGGTCTGGCCCTTCTGATGCCCGACACCAGCCCGCGCGGCGCGAACCTGCCCGGCGAGGCCGACAGCTGGGACTTCGGCGTCGGCGCTGGCTTCTATCTCGACGCCACGCGCGAACCGTGGGCTCGCCACTGGCGCATGGAAAGCTATCTGCTGCGCGAGTTGCTGCCGCAGGTCTGGCAGCACGCGCCGGTGCAGCGCGAGCGCACCGGGATCTTCGGCCACTCGATGGGCGGCCACGGTGCTCTCACGCTGGCGCTGCGCCACCCCGGCGTGTTTGCGAGCGTGTCGGCGCTGGCGCCGATCTGCGCGCCGACGCAGTGCGCGTGGGGACAGAAGGCGTTCAGCGGCTACCTCGGCGATGACCGCAACACGTGGTCTGCACACGACGCCAGCGAGTTGATGCGCACGCAGCGCAGCGCGCCCTACCCGCAAGGCATCCTGATCGACCAGGGCTTGTCGGACAAGTTTCTCGCCGAGCAGCAGTTGCTGCCTGAGGCTTTCGAGGCCGCGTGCGCCGCCGTCGGCCAGCCGCTGACACTGCGCCGGCATGCGGGCTATGACCACGGCTACTACTTCATCGCGACGATGGTGGAAGACCATTTGCGGCATCACGCCGCCGTGCTCGCGGCCAGCGATGGCAAACCCGGCTGTTGAACAGTGGCAGGTCGATGTCGGTGACGCCGACGTGGCCACGCTGCACATTCCGCCCACGCTCGCTCGCGCGCGCCGGTTTCACATCGACGTGCGCTTCGTTGTCTCGTGCCCGAGCGAAGGCAGCACTGCCTGGCATGCGATGACCGTCGAGGTCAACGGACGCCGCGAGTGGTCGCGGCAGATCGCCACCAGCAACCCAGGCCAGACCGACAGCCTCGACTACCACTTTCGCATCGAGTTGGCCGTCGGCGCCGCGCTGCGCGTGCGCGCGCTGACGCGGGTGCAAGGCGCGATGCGACGCCGCCTGGTCATCGAGGCCGTGGAAGCATGAGCGCCAGACCTGCCCTTCAGCCCGGCCGCCGACCGCAACAAGGAGCCGATCCTGCAAGCGCTGCGGCAGCGGCTGCCAACGGCTTGCAGCGTGCTCGAGATCGCTTCCGGCACCGGCCAGCACGCACAGCACTTTGCGGGCGCCTGCCCCGGCTGGACGTGGCAACCCACGGATGCTGCCGACGCCGCGGCGCTGCATGCCATTGATCAGCGCTGCCGCGACCTGGCCAACGTGTTGCCGGCGATGCGACTCGACGTGCTGACGCCCCCTTGGCCTATCGAGCGCGCGCACTACGGCGCCGTGTACTGCGCCAACATGCTGCACATCTCGCCGTGGTCCACCTGCCCGGCGCTGATGAAGGGCGCCGCCAGCCATCTCGCCGCCGGCGGGCTGCTGTTGCTCTACGGGCCGTTTCGGATCGACGGCGAGCCGACCGCGCCGAGCAACGAAGCCTTCGACGCCGACCTGAAAGCGCGCAACCCGCAGTGGGGTCTGCGCTCGCTGTCGGCCGTCGAGCGCGAGGCCGCTGCGCAAGGTCTGGCGCTGCAAGAGGTGGTGACGCTGCCGGCGAACAATCGGTTGGTGGTGTTCGGCATGCCGTGAAGAACAGGCACGTCACGACGCATGGATACTGCGACTGACATGCAAGCGCTGCTCACCCTCACCCAAGGCGCCCCGGCCGCCGCCGCGATCCTCGCGCTGATGCTCGTCGCCAGCCTCGCCGCGCTCTACGCCGCGCCGCAGATCCTCGACCGCCACCTGCTGCGCCCCTACTGGCTGCTGCGGCGCCAGCAGTGGGTCACCGTCATCACGAGCGGCTTCCTGCATGCCGACCTGCCGCACCTGCTGTTCAACGCCTTCACGTTCTGGGCCTTCGGATTTTCTCTGGAGCGCGTGATCGGCACCGGCACGTTCGTGGCGCTGTATGCGTTCGGTTTGCTGGTCAGTGCGGCCGGCACCTGGCTGGCCCACCGTCAGCAGCCCGACTACGCGAGCCTGGGTGCGTCGGGAGCCATCCTGGCGGTGTTGTTCGCGTCGATCGTCTACACGCCGTCGCAGTCGATCATCATCTTTCCGATTCCGCTGCCGATTCCGGCGCCGCTGTTTGCGCTGCTCTACCTGGGCTTCACGTTCTACGCCTCACGTCAACCGGCGCGTGGGCGCATCAACCATGACGCGCACCTGTCGGGCGCGTTGGCCGGCGTGGTGTTCGTGTTGTTGACCGATGCCGCGGCGTTCGGGCGCGCGCTGCGCCAGGTCTTCGGCTGACGGGGTTCGGCATGCGCAAGCCAACGCAAGGCGGGCTCGTCTACTCCACCGACAGCGGGCGCATGTGCCCGGCGTGTCGTCAGCCGCTGGCGGCGTGCGTTTGCGGCAAACAACCGCGCGCGGCAGTCGGCGACGGCGTCGTGCGCGTCAGCCGCGAGAGCAAAGGACGTGGCGGCAAGACCGTGACGCTCGTGCGCGGTCTGGCGCTCGACGCTGATGCGCTCGTGAGCCTGGGCAAGCGCTTGCGCAGCGCTTGCGGCACGGGCGGCACCGTCAAGGACGGGGTGGTCGAAGTGCAAGGTGATCACGCCGAGCGCGTGATCACCTTGCTGCAGGCCGAGGGCATCGCCGCCAAGCGATCGGGCGGGTAGCCCGCCCGCGCTACTGCCGCTGCTGAATCCCCGCGATCGCCCAGCTGCGGCTGTCGTCGAGCGGCTTGACGACGTGCCAGACCTCGTCGAACGGCGTGGCCTCGGCGTTGGCTTCTTCCTTCACCTGGCCGGTGAAGCGCACGCTGACGATCTGCTGTTCGGCTTCTTGCGCGAAGTCAATCAACTGCGCATCGACCTTGACGACGTCGGTGTGCTGCTGCGCGTTGTCGCCACGGTCATGCAGGTCCATGCGCAGCGCGGCAAAAAGTTCGGGCGTGGTGAAGTTGCGCAGGTCGTTCAGGTCGGCCTTGTCGTTGGCCGCTTGCAGGCGGATGAACAACATCTTGGCCAGGCGCTCGAAGCCTTCGCCATCAAAGTTGGCCGGCAGCGTCGGCGCTGCGGCTGCGGTGGCCAGGCCCGGCACCGCCAGCGGCGGCGTCAGCGCGGAGCCGATGGTCACTGACGGGGCAGCGTTGCGCTGCATGCCCGGGCGTTCATCGACGAAGCTCGTCGGCGGCGCGGGCCGCACCGGCAGCCACGCCGGCGCCAGCACCCGCGCCAGCCATCGCCATCGAAGGGCGTTGCGTGCCGCCGCCGGCAAATCGCCGCATCAAAAGGCGGATGACGAAGAACGCCGCCACGGCCAGCAAGGCCATCATCACAAAGTTGGCCAAGCCCTCGCCCATGCCGAGGTGGCTGAACAGTGCGGCCAGGCCAAGGCCCGCGGCCAGGCCAGCGATCGGGCCCATCCACGAGCGCTTCGGCGCCGCGGCGGCGGCAGCGCCGGCCGTTGCAGGCGCCGCTGCGGGCGTGGCCGCGTTGTTCGGTGTTGCCGGTGTGCTTTGCGCAGGCTTGTCCGGCGCACTGCGCTGCATGCCCGACGACTTGCCACCGCCCAGGCGTTTGGCTTCGGCATCGATCGGTGCCATCGTGAAGGCCAAGCCGATGGACATGGCCACCGTCCACAAGAAGTTTTTCATCGTCAGTCTCCAAAAGCACTGAATCGGCGTGCGAGGCGCGCAGTGTGCGCGAAATCAAATAGCCCGGGGTGTAAGAAGCCGGTGGGCATGGCGACTATAGGGCGATCGGTGCTCTTGGCCGCCACCACCGCGCTGCGATGCGCATGGCGGCGGGCGGCAGCTTCCGATCTACCGGACTGCAAACCCACTGGCTTCCGTCTTCTCAGGAGTACCCATGCACGGAAAATTCTCTGGCCCGACCCGCCGCCTGCTCGCTGTCACGCTCGTCGGCACGGCCGCTGGGTGCGCCAGCACCAACCCGCCCAGCGCCACGGCATCGCCAGGCCCCGCAATGGCCAAGCCCATGGCCGCCACCGCCGCCGTCACACCACCGGCCGATCTGGTCGATGCGCTCAACGGCGTCTTTGGCAACCAGAAGGTGCGCGCCTCGCATGCCAAGGGCTTTTGCTTCTCGGGCCAGTTCGAGGCGTCTGCGGGTGCCGCGGCCGTGACGCGCGCAGCCATGTTCCAGCCCGGCAAGCGCTCGCCGCTGATCGGTCGCTTCTCGGTCGGTGGCGGCAACCCGAAAGCGCCCGACAACGCGAAGTCGGTGCGCGGCATCGCGGTGCGCGTCAGCGACGGCAGCGAGCGGCTCGACTGGGTCTTTGTCTCGGCGCCGCATTTCTTCGCGCAGACGCCGGCGCAGTTCGTCGAGTTCATGAAGGTGCGCGCGCCCGACCCGGCGACCGGCCGCATGAATGCCGAGGCCATCGCGGCGTTCTCGAAAGCCAACCCGGCGACCACCAAGCAGGGTGCCTACTTGGCCGGCCAGCCGGTGCCGGCGAGCTTCGGCACGGTGCCGTACTGGAGCACCAACGCCTTCATCGCCACCAACGCCGCCGCCAAGACGCAGCCGCTGCGCTGGCGCTTCGAGCCGGTGGCGGGCCGCGTCGGCCTGAGCGACGACGAGGCCAAGGCCAAGGGCGCTGACTTCCTGCGCGCCGAGTTCGCCGAGCGCGTCGGCAAGGGGCCGGTGGCGTTCAACGTGATCGCGCAACTGGCGCTGCCCGCCGACCAACTCACCGACCCGACCGAGCCTTGGCCGGCCGATCGGGCTGAGGTCAACATGGGACGGATCGCCATCGAGCGCATCACCGACCAGGCCTGCGACCGCGAGACCTTCCTGCCGGTGGTGCTGCCGGCCGGCCTGGCGGCTAGCGCCGACCCGGTGCTGGCGGCGCGTGCCGGTGCCTATGCGGTGTCACTCGGCCGGCGCGCGTCGAACTGAGCGCTGAACTCAGGCGTGCGCGGCCTGCGGCAACTCGATTCGCACCTCGAGCCCTTCGGGTGCGTGCCGCGGGTGGCCGATGCGCACGCTGACCTCGCGCGGCTGCACGTTGACGTACTTGGCCACCACGAGTTGCAGCTCGCGCTGCAGCGTCGGCAGGTACTCGGGCAGGCCGCGCGCGCTGCGCTCGTGCGCGAGCACGATCTGCAGGCGCTGCTTGGCGAGCTTGGCCGACTTCTTCTTCTGCCCGAAGAGGAGGGAGAGCCAGGACATCACACCGACGCCTTCGCGAACAGGCGCTGAAAGAACGTCGGCCGCGTCTGCTGCAAGAAGCGCATCTCGCGGCTTTCGCCGAGGAAGCGGCGCACCACGTCCTTGTAGGCCTCGGCGACCGCACTGTTTTTCATGTGGATCGCCGGCACGCCCTGGTTCGACGCGTTGAGCACCGTCTCCGATTCCGGCACGACGCCGATCAGCGGGATGCGCAGGATGTCCTGGATGTCGTCGACCGACAGCATCTGCCCGCTCGACACGCGCGCCGGGTCGTAGCGCGTGATCAGCAGGTGCTCGCGCACGCCTTCCTTGCCGTCGATGGCGCGCTGCGTCTTCGAGGCCAGCATGCCGAGGATGCGGTCGGAGTCGCGCACCGACGAGACCTCGGGGTTGGTGACGACGATGGCCTCGTCGGCATAGTGCATCGCCAGCAGCGCGCCGGTTTCGATGCCGGCCGGCGAGTCGCAGATGATGTACTCCATGCCCATCTCGGTCAGCTCATCGAGCACGCGCTTGACGCCTTCTTTGGTCAGCGCTTCCTTGTCGCGCGTCTGCGAGGCGGCGAGCACGACCAGGTTGTCGGTGTGCTTGTCCTTGATCAGCGCCTGGGTCAGCTTGGCCTCGTCGTGGATGACGTTGATGAGGTCATAGACCACGCGGCGCTCGCAGCCCATGATCAGGTCGAGGTTGCGCAGGCCGACGTCGAAGTCGATGACCGCCGTCTTGTGGCCGCGCAGCGCCAGGCCCGAGGCGAAGCTGGCGCTGGTGGTGGTCTTGCCGACGCCGCCCTTGCCCGACGTGACGACGATGATCTTGGTGGCCATCAGAACAGTTCCCTCTTGCGTTTTGTGTGGGTTCAACCGAGGCGCTCGACGGCGAGCTGCTCGCCGTCGAGCCGCACCATCGCCGCGTGGCCGACAACGCCGTCGGGCAGCGGCACGTCGGTGGTGCGAAAGACGCCGGCGATCGCCAGCACCTGCGCCTCCATGCAGTGGCAGAAGATGCGGGCCTCGGTGTTGCCGCTCTTGCCGGCATGGGCCCGGCCGCGCAGCGGCGCGTAGATGTGGATGTGGCCGTCGGCGATCACTTCGGCGCCGAAGCTCACCAGCGCCAGCACGATCAGGTCGCGGCCCTGGGCATAGACCTGCTGTCCGGAGCGCAAGGGCTTGTCGATGACCAGGGGCGGCAACGGGGGCAGCTGCACTTCGACGGTCCGTTCGACTGTCACTTCGACAATGCGTTCGACGATCTCGGGCGCTGGCGCTTCCCTCAGCGGAGGCCGTGCACCCTCGGGCGCTTCGAGCAACCCGGAAGCGAGGGCCGCCGCCATCTGCCGCGCATTGCCGCCACGCGCCGCGACCGGCCGCATGCCGTGGTGCAGCAGCAGCACGACCAGGGCATCGAAGTCCGGCGCCGCGTCGACTTCGCAGACGAGAGACAGATCGACGACCACCGGCTCGTCGTCGAACAGGCCGGGCATCGCGTCGGCGCGCTGCGTCAGCTCTCTGGCCAGCAGCTCGAGATCGGTCGTCCGCAGCACCACGGCCATCAACGTCAGCGCCGCGCTCTTCAGCTCGAGGCACGAATTGTTGACGTCGCTGCAGACTACCGCGCTCATGAAATGCCAGTGAAAGGATGCGATCGATTCTATCGACGCGTGCTGTGATTCCAGGGCGCGCGCACGCTGCGGGGCAGCCCGGCGACTCAAACGCGGGGGATTGACAAGCGCAACGACAATGCCCTCATGCCGTTGCTCACCCTCACCAATGCCCACCTCGCCTATGGCCATGTGCCGCTGCTCGACGGCGCGGCCTTTTCGCTCGACGACGGCGAGCGCGTGGCGCTGATCGGGCGCAACGGCGCGGGCAAGTCCTCACTGCTGAAGATCCTGGCCGGGCTGGAACGTGCCGATGACGGCCAGTTGCAGGCGCAGCAGGGCACACGCCGCATTTATGTGCCGCAGGAGCCGCTGTTCGACGCCGCGCATTCGGTGTTCGATGTCGTCGCCGAAGGGGTGGCCGAAGCGCGCGCGCTGCGCGATCGTTTCGAGGCGCACGCGCCGGACGACGACCTCGACGCGATGCAGACCCGACTCGAAGCGCTCGGCGGTTGGACCTGGGAGCAGCGTGTCGATGAAACGCTGCAGCGCCTGCACTTGGACGGCTCGGCCCTCGTCGGCACGCTGTCGGGCGGCACGAAGAAGCGCGTTGCGCTGGCGCAGGCGCTGGTGGCGCAGCCGGACGTGCTGCTGCTCGACGAGCCGACCAACCACCTCGACCTCGATGCCATCGCGTGGCTGCAAGGGCTGCTCAACGAGTCGACCCACGCCACGGTGCTGATCTCGCACGACCGCGCCTTCATCGACGCGACGGCGACGCGCATCATCGAGCTCGACCGCGGCGTGCTGCGCTCGTACCCCGGCAACTACGCCGCCTACGAAGCCACCAAGGCGCGCGAGCTGGAGAGCGAAGCGCTGGCCAACGCGCGCGCCGACAAGCTGCTCGCCGCCGAAGAAGTGTGGGTGCGCAAAGGCGTCGAAGCGCGGCGCACGCGCAGCGTCGGCCGCATCGCGCGGCTGGAAAAACTGCGGGCCACGCGGATGGCGCGGCGCGACCGCGTTGGCCAGGTCAAGCTCGAACTCGCGACGGGCTTGCCGACGGGCAAGATCGTCGCCGAGTTGGATGACGTCTCCATGAGCTATGGCGATCGGACGCTGATCGACCACTTCTCGGCGACCTTCCTGCGCGGCGACAAGGTCGGCCTCGTCGGCCCCAACGGTGCCGGCAAGACGACGCTGCTGAAGTTGATACTCGGCGAACTGGAGCCGACGCGCGGCGGCATTCGCCGTGGCAGCAATCTGCAAGTCGCCTATTTCGACCAGTTGCGCGAAGGCTTGTCGCTCGACGCGACGCTGGCCGACACGATCAGCCCGGGCAGCGAGTGGGTCGAAATCGGCGGTGCGAAGAAGCACATCATGAGCTACCTCACCGACTTCCTGTTCTCCCCCGAGCGCGCGAACTCTCCGGTGCGCACGCTCTCCGGCGGCGAGCGCAACCGCCTCTTGCTGGCGCGCCTGTTCGCACTGCCGGCCAACGTCATCGTGCTCGACGAGCCGACGAACGACCTCGACATCGAAACCCTCGAACTGCTCGAAGCGCTGCTCGCCGACTACAGCGGCACGGCGTTTCTGGTCAGCCACGACCGGCGCTTCGTCGACAACGTGGTGACGAGCGTCGTTGCCTGGGAGGGCGACCCGGAGTTCGGCGGCAAGCCAGGGCTGTGGCGTGAGTACGAAGGCGGCATCACCGACTGGTTGACGCAGCGCGCGCGCGCGCGGGTGATCGCGCCGAGCGCTGCGCCGGTCACGTCGCGGGCGACGGCGACGGCGACATCGGTCAAGCCGCGCAAGCTCAGCTACAAGGAACAGCGCGAACTCGATGCGCTGCCGGCGCGCATCGAAGCGCTGGAGGCGGAGCAGAAGCAGATCGCCGCGGCCATGGCCCAGCCGTCGCTGTACATCGACGATCCGCAGCGCGCGGCGTCGCTGCATGCGCGCACGGCGCAGGTCGAGGATGAGCTGACGGCGGCGCTGGAGCGCTGGGAGCACCTCGGTTCGCGGTAGTCCGGCGCGGGCGCTGGGCGTCGTGAGACGGCCGGGCCGCTCGAACTCGCTTGACGCCCGGCGAGCGAGTTGACGATGATCAGCGCATGCCCACTGCCTCGCCTGGCGGCAACGCCGAAACGCCGCGTCTGGACGGCCGAGCACGCCGGGCACCCGAGCACGCCTTGCGCGGCGCGCTCCTGGCGGGGGCTGCGGCGTTGTGGGCCAGCGCTGGCGCGGCCACCTACACGTGCGTCGGCGCCGACGGCAAGAAGTCGTTCAGCGACCGGCCCTGCCCGACTGAAACGGCCGCAACCACCGGTGCCGCCCGTCGCGACGCGGGTGCCGGCGGCTACCTGAGTCCACGCCACGGCATGACCTTTGGCCTGGAAGCCCAGTCGGGCGACACGGTCAGCGCGAGTTGCCTGGCACGGCCCGCGCCACAAGACCGGCCGCGCGACGGTGGCTGTGACGCCGAGCGCGGCGACACCGCGTGCAGCCGCGTGCTGCCGGTGCTCTGCATCAAGACGCCCGACCGCCGCGCGCGCACGCCGGCAGTGGTCGATGCCACCACCGGCCGCGTCAAAGCCCCACCGGCGAGCGAAGGTCTGCTGCTCGGCGCCAGCCCGGCCCTGCGCGGCGACAGCCTGGCGTCACAGCAGAGCGGCACACAAGCCTGCGAGCGCGCGCTGGGCAGCGGCTGGCGCATGGTCAGCTACCAGGACAGCAGCAGTTGGACGACCGCTCCGCGTCGCCACGACAGCCTGGCCCAAACCACGGGCCGCTTCTGGGTGGCTGTCGGCGACGCACCGGGCAACTGCTGGAATGCACCGCCGCCGGCCGCCACCGCCCCAGCGGTGCCGGCTGACGAACAACAGCTCACCGCAGAGATCCTCAAGCTGCGCTCGAGTCCCGAGTTCGCGGGCCTGCCGTTGAAGTGCCGGCAGAGCTACGACAAGGTCGAGCGCGCATTGCGGCAAAACAAGGAGGGCGCGCTGCTCAGCGAAGCGTCGGTCGCGCCGCTCATGGAGTGGTTGGAACAGTGCGGCGGCAAGGAGCCGGCACCACGTTGAGCGCCCGCCCCGGCGAGAGACTCAACTTCTGGTCGTGCTGCCGAACCAGCTTTCGTTGCTTGCCACTGGATGTGTGCGGCTGACGATCAAGCCACCTTGCAGATACAGCGCGTTCAGCAGCCGCATCGCTCGTGCCCGGTTCAGCCCAGGCCACTCGGCCATCTCGCGCAAGTTCGCGCTCTCGCGGTGCAAGCGGTTCACAGCGGCTTGCACGACGCCGGTGAGGATGACGTCGCGAAGGTTGGTGCCGAGCGCCACGCGGTAGGCCGCGGGGCCGCCGATCTCGGGCAGCAGTTGCTCGCGCGAGCCGCGCATCGCCAGCTCCCAAGCCACCGGTCCCAAGGGCTGGTACAGGTGCGGCTCACCGACGAGGGCTTCTTCCGGATCGCCGGGTGGGCGCAGCATCGCCGGCTCGACGCGCAGCACCGTCATGTCCGACAGGCGCTGCGCCAGAAATTCATGCATGTGCAGCGGGCAATGCACCAGGCGCTCGTTCGGAAACAGCGTCAGCGGCACGACGCGCAACCCGCATTGCAGATAGATCGCCAGCGGGCGCGCGTGGCGCACACAGGCGGCGATGACTTCGAGCACTTCGGTGCGGCGGCCGTCCTGCTCGAAGCGCAGCAGGTCCTGCATCAGCGACGGATTGAGCGACGACAGGCGCGTCAGTGACGCATCGCCGCTTTCGCGCCGCAACTCGTCGAGGTAGCGCTCGAAAGCGCTGACCCGCATCAGTTCCGGTTCTCCGAGCGGCAGGGTGGATTCGAAGGTCACGACGACAGCTGAGCCAAGCGCAAGAGCAAATTTGTACCCTTATGTTACGCGCGGTTGCGACTTGCCAGACCCCCCACAAGAGCGGGGGTGGGTAAAGACGGGTTGTCGGCCGCCGCCCCCCGTGGCGCCCTGCCGAGCTGGTCGCGGGCCTCGCGCAACACCCGCCACAGCCGAGCCTCCTGAGCCACGGCAAAGTTGACGCGCATCAGCGTCGAGCGCTGCGGGGTCACATGGAACAGGCTGCCCGGCGTGAGCAGCCAGCCGTCGCCGTGCAAGCGGGCGGCCAGACGCTCGGTGTCGACACCGGTGTCGACCCAGCCGAACAGGCCTTGCGGCGGTGTGGCAAAGCGGAAGCCCGCCTCGTGGGCCAGGCGCACCGTGCGCGTGCGCGCCGCGGCCAGGCGCTGTGTGATGCGCTCGGCGTGGCGGCGCAACGCACCCTGTTCGAGCGCGATCGCCAACGCGCGCTCGGCCAAGCCCGGTGCGCCGAGCGTGGTCAGCAGTTTGCGATCGATCGCGCGCTCGACCAGCGCGGGTGCCGCGGCCAGGAAGCCGACGCGCCAGGCCGGCGTGAGGATCTTCGCGAAGCCGCAGACATAGACCGTGCGCTGCAACTGGTCGAGCGCGCACAGCCGCGGCGCTTCTCGGCTGGCCAGCCATGCATAGCTGTCGTCCTCGACGATCGTCAGGTCGTGCGCTTCAGCGATTTTCAGCACCTCGTGCGCGGCAGCCAGCGTGATCGAGCTGCCGGTGGGGTTGTGCAGCACCGAGACCGTGACGTAGGCGCGCGGTTTGTGGCCTGCCGGCGGGCTCTCCAGGATGCGGCGCATCGCGGCGCGATCGGGCCCGTCGTGCGCACGTGGCACGGGGATGCAGGTCACCCCCATCAGCGCCAGCCGCGCAAACTCCACCGGCCAGCCCGGCTCGTCGACGAGCACGCTGTCGCCGGGCGCGAGCAGCAATTGCGCGATCAGGTCGAGCCCCGCCGTCGCGCCCGCGGTGGTGACGATCTGCGACGGATGGCAGGCAATGCCGAGGTCCGCCAAGCGGTGCGTGAGCGCGCTGCGCAGGCGTGCGTCACCGGCAGGCTCGCCGTAGCGCAGGCTGCTGTGTTCGCTGCTGTCGTCGGCAAGCGCGCGGCGCATCGCGCTGTGCAGCAGCGGCAGGTCGAGCCAGTCGGCGGGCAAGGTGCCGATGCCGGGCGACGCCGCCTTGTCGCCCTGGTGCTCGAACATGCTGCGCACCATCGCCGCGGCATCGAGCGGCGGCGCGCGGCGGGCGGCGGGAGCGGTCTGCGATGCGGCGCCTCGCACGGCAACGTCGCGTACGAAATAGCCGCGCTGCGCGCGTGCTTCGACCAGGCCCTGCGCCTGCAGCTGGTCGTAGGCCGAAACGATGGTCGAGGGCGACAGGCCGTGCCGCCGCGCCGCCTCGCGCACCGACGGCAGGCGCGAGCCGGCCGACAACGTTCGCGAGTGGATCTGCGCCGCCAGCCACTGCGCGAGTTGCTCCGGCAGCGACGCCAGCGCGCCTCGCTCGAAAAGTGGAAGGTTCGGGTGTGTGGGCATCGTCAGCAGTACAGCGCGCAGCAGCTTCGCCTCAAGTGTACTGACGATGTACTGGCGCCCGCGCCTAGACTTCGAGAATGAACTGGCCCCCACGCTCGCGATGCTCGCTGCCCCAGGGCCCGAAGGGGGCGTGGCGTCAATGCCTTCGGGCGGCCGGGCGGCACTGACATGCCGGCCACCGAACTCGCTGCCTTGCTCGCCTACACCACGGCGATGGCGTTCACGCCCGGACCGAACACCACGCTGTCGGCGGCGATGGGCGCCAACCACGGCTTGGCGCACGCGATGCCTTTTGTACTTGCGGTGCCGTTCGGCTGGTGCCTGTTGCTGGCGGCCAGCGCCACCGGGCTGGGCACGCTGGTGCACGCGGTGCCGGCGGTCAGTGTGGCCATCCGCATCGGCGGCGCGGCCTACATGCTCTGGCTGGCGTGGAAGCTGGCCCAGCCGGCGCGTGCGCAGGGCGGCAGCGCGCGCGACGCAGCGCTCGACGTCGGCTTCGCGCGCGGTGTGGCGCTGCAGTTCGTCAACGTCAAGGCCTGGATCAACGCGCTGACCATCGCCGGCACCTGGATCGCCGTCGAAGGTCAGGTCGCGACGCGGCTGGCCTGGGTGCTGCCGATCATGGCCGCCTACGCCTTCACCAGCAACCTGACCTACGCCGCGGTCGGCGCCGCGCTGCGGCGCTGGCTGGCGCACGGCGACCGCCTGACGTGGTTCAACCGCGTGATGGCGGCTGTGCTCGCCGCCACCGCGCTGTGGGTGCTGGCGTCATGAGCCCCGCCCGGCCGCTCCGAAGGGGCTCGCACCGCAGTGCGCAGCACGGAGGGACGCGGTGACCACCGACACCTCGCGCGGCTACGGGCTGGGCTTGCTCGGCGTTGCGATCTTTGCGCTGACGCTGCCGATGACGCGGCTGGCCGTTGGCGACGCGAGCGCACCGCAACTGCCGCCGGCATTTGTCACCGCGGGCCGCGCGGCGCTGGCCGGTTTGCTGTCGATCGTCTACTTGCGCTGGGTCGGCGCGGCGCGACCGGCGCGCCAGCACTGGGGTGCGCTCGCCGTCTGCGCCATAGGCACCGTCGTCGGTTTTCCGCTGTTTCTGGCGCTCGCGCTGCGCCATGTCGATGCGATGCATGCGGCCGTGATCACTGGCGTGTTGCCGTTGGGCACCGCGGTCGCGGCAGCGCTGGCGCTGCGGCAGCGTGCATCGACCGGCTTCTGGGTCTGCGCGATCATCGGTTGCGCGCTCGTCATCGCCTTTGCGGCGCTGCAAGGCCAGGGGCGGATGAGCGCGGCCGACGGCTTGCTGCTGCTGTCGGTGGCCAGTGCGTCGATCGGCTACGTGGCCGGGGCGCGTGTCTCCGCGCAAGTTCCAGCCGAGCAGGTGATCTGCTGGGTGCTCGTCCTGTCACTGCCGCTGACGCTGCCGGCGATGCTCGCCACCTGGCCCGACAACGCGGCAGCCGTGCGCGCCGCGTCATGGGGCGGCTTCGCCTACGTGACGCTGTTTTCGATGTGGCTCGGCTTCTTCGCCTGGTACCGCGGGCTGGTGCTCGGCGGCGTGATGCGCGTCAGTCAGGTGCAGTTGCTTCAGCCCTTTCTGGCGCTGCTGGCAGCCGTGCCGCTGCTCGGCGAGAAACTCGAAGCCACGACCTTGCTCTTTGCGCTGGCGGTGGTGGCCGTCGTCTTTGTCGGCAAGCGCATGCCGATGCGTGTGTCTTCATTTCGAGGAGAACCAACATGAGCGCTCAAACACCCTTCACGCTGGCGCGCCGCGCCGAGCGCATGAACCCGTCGATCATTCGCGAGATCCTGAAGGTCACCGAAAAGCCCGGCATCGTCTCGCTGGCCGGCGGCTTGCCGTCGGCCGACACGTTTCCTGTCGAAGCGATGCGCGAGGCGTGCACGAAGGTGCTGCGCGATGCGCCACGCGAGGCCTTGCAGTACGCGGCGAGCGAAGGCTATGCGCCGCTGCGCGAATGGGTCGCGGCACACTTGCACCAGCAGCAAGGGATGACCGTGTCGCCCGAGCAGGTGCTGATCACCACCGGCTCGCAGCAAGGGCTCGACCTCGCCGCCAAGGTGCTGATCGACACCGACGCGCGCGTGCTCGTCGAGACACCGACGTACCTCGGCGCGCTGCAAGCCTTCACGCCCTACGAGCCGAACATCGTCGCCGTGGACTCGGACCACGAAGGCCCGTTGCCTGACGCCTTGGCTGCCGCGGCGAGCGGTGCGCGCTTTGCGTACCTGCTGCCGAACTTCCAGAACCCCACCGGGCATGTGTACACCGAAGCGCGCCGCGCTGCAGTGGTGGCGGCCGCGCAAGCCAAAGGCTTGCCGCTGCTCGAAGACAACCCGTATGGCGATCTGTGGTTCGACGCGCCGCCGCCGCCCTCGCTGGCCTCGCGCTGGCCGCAAGGCGTGCTCTACCTCGGCTCCTTTTCCAAGGTGCTCGCGCCGGGCTTGCGCCTGGGCTACATCGTTTCGCCCGCAGCGCTGTACCCGAAGCTGCTGCAGGCCAAACAAGCCGCCGACCTGCACACGCCGATCTTCAACCAGCGTGTCGTCCACGAGGTGATTCGCAACGGTTTCCTCGACACGCATGTGCCGGCGATCCGCGCGCGCTACAAGTTGCACCGCGATGCGATGCAGGCCTCGCTGGCCAGACACCTGAGCGGTATCGCGCAGTGGCACACGCCGGTGGGCGGCATGTTCTTCTGGCTCGAGTTGCCGGTGCACATCGACGCTGTCGCGCTGCTGCCCAAGGCGGTGGACGCGGGCATGGCCTACGTCCCCGGCGCGGCGTTTTATGCCAGCGCGCCGCGCAAGAACACGCTGCGCCTGTCGTTTGTGACATCGCCGCCAGAGAAGATCGAAGCCGGCGTGGCCGCGCTGGCGCGGGTGTTGAAGAGCGCGGCATGAAACGCGCGTTCAAGCAGGTCGACGTCTTCACCGACACGCCGCTCAAAGGCAACCCGCTGGCGGTGGTGTTGGACGGCAGTAGCCTCGACGCCGCGGCGATGCAGCGCTTCACCGACTGGACCAACCTGTCGGAGGCGACGTTTCTGTTGCCACCGACGCACGCCGACGCCGACTACGCCGTGCGCATCTTCTGCCCCGGCCGCGAGCTGCCGTTTGCAGGCCACCCGACGCTCGGCAGCTGCCATGCCTGGCTGCAAGCGGGCGGCAAGCCGAAGGCCGAGCTCATCGTGCAGGAATGCGGCGTCGGTCGGGTGCGCATCCGTCGCGACGGCGAACGGCTCGCGTTCGCGGCACCGCCACGGATCAAGAGCGGCCCGTTGGACGAAGCCGACGTGCAGCGCATCGCGCGCGGTCTGGGCGTGGCGCGTGCCGACATCGTCGCTCATGCGTGGTGCCAGAACGGCCCGCCGTGGCGCGGCGTGATGCTGCGCTCTGCCGAGCAGGTGCTGGCGCTGAAGGCCGACAGCGCGGTGCTGGCAGGATGGGAAGTCGGTGTCGTCGCTCCGCAAGCCGCGCGGCACGATGCGCAGTTTGAAGTGCGCGCCTTCTTCACCGGCAACAACGGCATCGCCGAAGACCCGGTCACCGGCAGCTTGAACGCCGCGCTGGCGCAATGGCTGATCGGCGACGGCTTGGCGCCGCCGAACTACATCGCGGCGCAGGGCACGGCGATGGGCCGCGACGGCCGCGTTTTCGTGCAGCAGGACGGGCTCGACATCTGGATCGGCGGGCACAGCGTGACCGTGATCGAAGGATCGGTTCTGCTTTGACCGCACAACTCGATCATCTCGTCGTCGCCGCGCGCACACTGGCCGAAGGCGTGCAGTGGTGCGAGGCCACGCTCGGCATCACGCCCGGTCCCGGCGGCGATCACCCGCTGATGAGCACGCACAACCGCTTGTTCAGCATTGCCAGCGACGCCTTTCCCAACGCCTATTTCGAAATCATCGCCATCGACCCCGACGCGCCGCCGCCCGGTCGTGCGCGCTGGTTCGGGCTCGACACGCTGGATCTATCGAGCGGGCCGCGGTTGGTGACCTTCGTGGCGCGCACGGCCGCACTCGATGCCGCCCTCGCCGCATCGCGTGACGCGGGTTTCGATGGCGGTCGCGCGCTCGCCGCGTCGCGCGACACGCCGTCGGGGCTGCTCCGTTGGCGCATCGCTGTGCGCGACGACGGTGCTGTGTTGTGCGGCGGCGCGCTGCCGACGATGATCGAGTGGGGCGAGCACCATCCGGCGACATCGATGCCCGCGTCGGGCGTGAGCCTGCGTTCGCTCGTTCTGCGCGGCGTGCCGCGCGCCGCACTGAACATGGCCCAGGCGACCTTCGCCGATGACACTGGCCCCGCGCTCGAAGTGCAACTGGACACGCCGCGTGGCACGATCACCTTGGCCTCCTCCTGAACATGCAAGCCCCCACCGCCGCCGAATTCGACGCCGTGCAGCGCACGGTCTATGCCGCGATGCCGGCGACGCCGCAATACGCTTGGCCGCTGCTGGCCGAGGCGCTCGGCGCCGAGGTCTGGGTCAAGCACGAGAACCACACGCCGCTGGGCGCCTTCAAGGTGCGCGGTGGGCTGGTCTACATGAAGGCCTTGCGCGAGCGCGAGCCGCAGGTGCGCGGCGTGATCAGCGCCACGCGCGGCAACCACGGCCAGTCGATTGGATTTGCGGCGCAGCGTCACGGCTTGTCGGCAGTCATCGTCGTGCCGCACGGCAACTCGGTCGAGAAGAACGCAGCGATGCGCGCGCTCGGTGCGGAGCTGATCGAGCACGGCACTGACTTCCAAGCCTCACGCGAGCACGCGGCGGCGCTGGCCACACAGCGCGCGCTGCACTTCGTGCCGTCGTATCACGCGGACCTGGTGCTCGGCGTGGCGACCTACTGGGTCGAGTTCTTTCGCGCCGTGCAGCCCGACGTCGTCTTCGTGCCCATCGGCATGGGCTCGGGCATCAGCGCCTGCGCGACGGCGCGCGCCCTCACCGGGGTGCCCACGCGCATCGTCGGTGTGGTCTCGGCGCATGCGACGGCCTACCTCGATTCGTTTCGCGCCGGCCGCGTGGTCGAGGCGCCGACAACGACGCAACTCGCCGACGGCATGGCCTGCCGCGTGCCGGATGCGGAGGCGCTCGACGTCATCCGCCGCGAAGCCGACGACGTAGTGGCGGTCACCGACGCCGAAGTGGCTGCGGCGATGCGCCTGCTCTACACGGCCACGCACAACGTCGCCGAGGGCGCGGGGGCGGCGTCGCTGGCGGCCGCGATGCAGCAGCGCCAGCGCTGGCAAGGCAAGCGCATCGGCGTGACGCTGTGCGGCGGCAACGTCGATCGCGATGTGTTCGCGGGTGTGTTGAGCTGCACCGCGCCGGGCCGCCCCAAGCAAGCAGCGGTCCCCTCGGGGGACCGTCCGATGTACTCATCGGACGAGGGGCGGACATGAAGTTGGCGGGGTGATGTCGTGATGACCGAAGAACTGTTCCGCGACGATGCCACGCTGACGCAATGCGAAGCGCGTGTGATCGCCCTCAGCGAGGGTGGCTTGGTCCTCGACCGCACGGTCTTCTATCCGCTGGGCGGCGGGCAGGCCGGGGACACCGGCGTGCTGCGACTGGCGGATGGCCGCGAGTTGATCGTCACCGACACGCGCAAGAGCAAAGAACATCCAGGCGGTGTGCTGCATGTGCTCGCGCCGGACGCGCTGGTCGCCGTTGGCGATGCCGTTACGGCTCAGATCGATGTCGACCGCCGCAGCGCGCACCGGCGATTTCACACAACGACGCACCTGCTGTGCGCGCTGGTGCCGCACCCGGTGGACGGCTGCTCAATCACCGCCAGCTACGCGCGGCTGGACTTCCACATGAGCGAGCCGCTCGACAAAGAGGCTCTGAGCGCCGGGATCGCCCGCCTGGTCGCCGAAGCGCACCCCGTACGCCACCGCTGGATCAGCGAAGCCGAACTCGACGCCAACCCAGGCCTCGTGCGCAGCATGAGCGTGCAGCCGCCGCGCGGTTTGGGCCGTGTGCGCGTGCTGGAGATCGAAGGCGTCGATCTGCAACCCTGCGGCGGCACGCACGTGAGCAACACGCGCGAGATCGGCAACGTCGTCGTCACCAAGATCGAGAAGAAGTCGGCGATGACCCGTCGTGTCGTGCTCGGCTTCGCCGGCTGAGGGCGCGCTGCCTACTGCTCCTTCTGGTACTTGTCGTGGCAGCCCTTGCAGGTATCGCCCAGCGCGCTAAACGCGGTCTTGATCTGGTCCAGGTTGCCGGTCTTGGCCGCGGCCTGCAGTTTGGCCGCTTCGTCCTGGTAGGTCTTGGCCTTGGCATCGAAGTCGGCGCGGTTGGTCCAGATTTCAGGCTTGGCGCGCGTGGGCGCGGCCTTGTCGGTACCTTCACCGAAAGCGGTGAACGGCAGCTTGGAGAGCGTGAAGACCAGGTCGGCATTGGCCTGCGCGGCAGCAGCATCAAAAGGCACTCGACCGGCCGTCATGGCGCCAATGCGCCCCATGTGTGCGCCCTGGATCGCCATCACGCTTTGGCGGTACTTGATGGCTTGCTCGGGCCTCTGGAACTGCGCGGACGCGGGCAGAGCCGCGAGGAAGGCGACGGCCGCGATGGCCAGGCTCGGACGAAACTTCGGAAACGACTGCATGCTGATTCCTCCAGGGCGGGTGGGAGTGGATCGCGCGCTGGACTCGACACGCGCGATCAGTTTACGCAGCGCGACGCCGCAGCCTTGCAAGTCCTGGGGTAAGCCCGAGTGCTGCGCTTGGCAACGCCTGCGGCGAGCGGTTATCGTTCGCCGTCCTCGGCTGTGATCGGACGCATGAACGACGACAACGACCCGGCGGCGCGCCCGGTGCGCGTGTGGGATCTGCCCACTCGCGTTTTCCACTGGCTGCTGGCCGCCACTGTGATCGCCTCGGTGGTCACCGCCAAGATCGGCGGCAACGCAATGACGTGGCACATCCGCCTGGGACTGCTGGCGTTGGCGCTGCTGGCGTTTCGTGTGGTCTGGGGCTTTGTCGGCGGACACTGGTCGCGCTTCGCGTCGTTCCTCTACCCACCGTCCAGCGTCGCCGCTTACCTGCGCGGAGACACAGGCCCCAACGGCCGCTTCGACGTCGGCCACAGCCCGCTCGGCGCCCTGTCGGTGTTTGCCTTGCTCCTGGTGCTGATCGTGCAGGTGGCCACCGGCCTCGTCGCCGACGACGAGATCGCCACCACCGGGCCGCTGAACCGCTTTGTCGCCACGGCGCTGGCGCTCAAGGCGACGGGTTGGCACAAAGCGGTGGGCCAGTACCTGATCATCACGATGGTCGTGCTGCACATCGCCGCGGTGCTGTTCTACCTGTTCAAGAAGCAGCGCAACCTGATCGCGCCGATGTGGCATGGCGACAAGCACCTGGCGCCGGGCACGCCGGCGTCGGCCGACGGTGTGGCACAGCGGGTGGTGGCTGCCGTGCTGATCGGGTTGGCGCTGAGTCTGTCCTGGTGGATCGCTCGCCTGGGCGCATGAGCGCGCATGGCCGCTCCAAGGCGCTCGGCCCCGGCGCGCGCAGCGCGGAGGGTGGTCCAGTGACCGACTCGCCTGCGATCGAGCTGCTGACGCCGGCCACGCCAGCGTTGCTCGACGCCACGCGCCACATCTTCCGTGAGTACGCGGCGCAGCTCGGCGTGGACCTGTGCTTCCAGAACTTCGACGCCGAACTCGCCGACCTTCCCGGCGAGTACGCCATGCCACGCGGCGCGCTGCTGCTCGCCACCGTGGATGGCGAGGTCGCCGGGTGCGGCGCGTTGCGGCCCTTGACCGATGTCGACCACCCGAATGCCTGCGAGATGAAGCGCCTCTACGTGCGCCCGGCGTTTCGCCGATTCGGCCTCGGCCGCTTGCTGACGCAAGCGCTGATGGACCGTGGCGTGCAAGCCGGCTATTCGAACCTGCTGCTCGACACGCTCGACGACATGGAAGCCGCCCGCGGCCTGTACGCCAGCCTGGGCTTTGAGGAGATCGCGCCGTACTACTTCAACCCGATCCCCGGCGCGCACTATCTGAAGGCCAGCCTGGGCTAGGGCCTGTTAACGCTATCGGAGGACTCGCGTGACTCACCAAACAGCCGCCAGCAAGGCGCAAACCGCAGCCATAGCCGCTGCTATGGCGAGGATTTGCAACGCCGCCGACGGCTGTTTGGTGAGATCACCCGAAGGGCCGGGCCGCCGCAGGGCACAGGGCGTTGTTGCTCACTCGTTGCGTGCTGAAAGCACGCGGCCTCGTTCGCGCCTAGCCCTGTGCCCTGCGGCGGCCCGGCGCGAGCCCTCCGATAGCGTTAACAGGCCCTAGCAGGCTGTTGAATTTCGCAGTGCCGAACTGACCGATGCAGCCGATGCAAGCGCAGACAAGCCACGCCACCGTGGGTCTCCCCGACGCAGCGTCGGGAGCTGTGCGGCTGCTTGGATGGTTGGACGGCTTTGCAGGCGGCCTCGTGGCGGCTCATCGCATCGCCCCTTGTGCTACCGCGGTCGGTATTCGAGCCATTCGAACGATGTTGCTCGCAGTCATCGTCAGCTTGAAGTGCTGGTTGACGCGCTTGAGGCCGCGGTACACCGTCTGTCTGATGCGTCCGATCGTCTTGCCCCAGCCGAAGTGCTCTTCGATGCGTTTGCGCACGACCTGGCTCACCTTGTAGCTGTCATGGCGTGTTGTTCGTCCGTCGATCGCGCTGCCGCCCTGATGCGTCACGTTGCTCGCCACGTGCGGCGTGACGCCGCGCTCGCGACATCCGGCGATGAAGTCGCGCGTGTCGTAGCCCTTGTCCGCCCCCAGCGTCTTCGGCCCTTTGCCGGGCAAGACATCCAGCATCGCCAGCGCCGCCGCGCGTTCGCCGCGCCCGTCAGCGTGCGTGACCACCGCGCTGACCACCAAGCCCGAGCGGTTGTCCATCAGCACATGGCCTTGGTAGCCCAGGATCGCCGCTTGGCTCTTGCCCTTGCGGAACAGCCTCGCATCGGGATCGGTCTTGCTGGCGTGCGTGTCGTTGCTACGCGGCTTGCCTTTCCAGTCAGCCAAGCTGTTGCGCCCGCCGCCCGCGCCGCCGCCGCCGGCACCGCCGCCGCCGTCCTTGGGCACGAAGCTCTTGTGGCTGGCCCACGCCTGGATGAGCGTGCCGTTCGACCGAGAAGTGCTCCTTGCTCAGCAGCTTGCGCTGCTCGGCCAGTTGCATCACCTCGGTGAAGAAGCGCTCCACCACGGCGTGTTCGAGCAGTCGGTCGCGGTTTTTGGAGAACACGGAGTGGTCCCAGACCTCATCGTCGATGGCCAGCCCGACGAACCAGCGGTACAGCAGGTTGTAGCGAATCTGCTCCATCAACTGCCGCTCGCTGCGCACCGAGAAGAACACTTGGATAAGCATCGCCCGCAGCAGCTTCTCCGGCGCAATCGACGCCCGGCCGCTGTCGGCGTAGATCGTGTTGAACAAGCTGTTCAGTCCCGCCAGCGCCTCGTTGACCAGACTGCGGATCGCACGCAGCGGGTGATCGGCCGGGACGAAGTCATCCAGCTTGGCCACGGTGAACAGCGCCTCTTGCATCCCATCCGATCCGCGCATCGTCCCTGCCCCCGTCGTTGCAACGCCGGGCAAGTTATCAACAATCGTTCGTTCGCAAATCAGCATTTGCGCGCGCGAATTTCAACAGCCTGCTAGCAATGACAAAGGGCGACCGAAGTCGCCCTTTGTTGGTTGTCGCGAGTCCGCCTAAGCGGCGTTCAACCACATCGACGTATCGAACGCGCTGCTCATCAACGGCATGTTCATGCCGAAGCTTGCATTCGCCGAAGCGGCGGCTGCCGCCGCCTTCGACACTTTCTTTGTCACACCGGCTTCGTTGCTGGTGTTGCTCGTGGGGGCCACCTCTGCCGCCCGCTCCCATGACCCGATTTCTTGGGAGCGGGCTACCGAAAAGAATAAAAACATCTGAACGGTATCTTTCGCTCCGCCCAGAAATCAGCCGCGTCGCGGAACACGTCGAGCAGTTGCTCGCGCGTCTCGCGGTCGAAGCGCGCGTTGTCGGGCAACTGCTCGAGGACGACGACGAAGCCCGGCTGCTGGCCGCTGCGGTTGACCAGATCGGTCATGCAGTCGAACAGCGCATCGAGGTTCTTGCCGAAGTGCACCGGGAAGGTGAAGGCTTCGGCAATGCTGTCGAGCACCTCCTGCTTCGATTGAGCGTTGGCCACGTTCGCGTACAAGAAGTGCTGGCCCGCCTGCTGCGCGGCCTCCATCAATTCCGCCACCGTATAGGCGCGGATCGACTGCACGATGTTCGGACGGACGGTCTGCAATTGCATGGTCACGTTCCTCCAAGGTCAAAAAGAAAACCCAAAATCAAACTCACTCTGCTGGCCCTTCACTTCACGATGCGTTTGAAGCTCGCGTAGTGATCGGCGGTGTAGTAACAGGCCTCGGGCGCAGCCGGCTTGGCGCCGCCACAGACGATGCGCCGGGCGCCACGGTCGCGCGAGCCCGGCGTCTTGACCGTGTACTCGCGGTAGTGGCCACGCTTCTCGCGCGGGAGCAGCCGCTCCCGGTTGCCAAAGACGGTGCCGTCCTTGGCGTAAGGGAATGGGCCGCCGCTGCGGATCAGCCGCTCCGTCTGGCGCGCCTGCTCCGGCAGCTGCTCCAGGGCGACGGTATCCGTGTCGGCCGACACACCCCGTGCCAACGTCGTGCCGGTCCAAACAGCAGCGCCCAGCAGCAAAGCAAGCCCAAACTTTCGAGCACTGCTTGCGTGGTGGTGGCGGGCTGCGGATGACACGGGTTAACCCGAATTAATCAATCCGTCATGATACGGGAGCCGGCAAAAAACCTCAAGCCGTGTGCCCAAAATTGGGGCACATCCTCTAGCCTAATTGTGTGTGCCCACTCTCCACGATAGCGTTCTTTGAGGCGACTTCTAACGCGCAGCGTTGGCGTCGGCGACCGTCAAGGCAGTCATGTTGACGATGCGGCGCACGGTCGTGGACGGGGTCAATACATGCACCGGCTTTGCCGCGCCGAGCAGCACCGGACCGATCGCAATGCCGCCGCCAGCCGCTGTCTTCAGCAGGTTGTAGGCAATGTTGGCGGCGTCGATGTTCGGCAGCACCAGCAGGTTGGCGTCGCCGGTCAGCGTCGTGTTGGGCATGACGGCGGCGCGCGCCTTGCCGTCCAGTGCCACGTCGCCGTGCATCTCGCCGTCGACCTCCAGCCAGGGCGCCTGCTCCCGCAGCAGCGCCAGCGCGCGGCGCATCTTGACCGCGCTCGGCTGATCCGACGAGCCGAAATTGGAATGCGACAACAGTGCCACTTTGGGCTCGACGCCAAATCGGCGCATTTCCTCGGCCGCCAACGCGGTGATCTCGGCCAGCTCCTCGGCGGTCGGGTCGGCGTTGACATGGGTATCGACCAGAAACACCTGCCGGCCCGGCAGCATCAGGCCGTTCATGCAGGCATACACCGGCACCTCCTGCGGCGTGCTGGCCGCGCCCCCTGGGCGCTTGCCGATGACCTGGTCGATGTAGTGCAGGTGCGCATGCGTCGTGCCCCAGGTGCCGCAGAGCAGGCCATCGACCTCGCCCTTGTGCAGCAGCATGGCGCCGATCAGGCTCAGCCGGCGGCGCATCTCGATCTTGGCGATCGGCACCGTGACACCCTTGCGCTCGGTCATGCGGTGGTAGGTCTGCCAGAAATCGCGGTAGCGGTGGTCGTTCTCGACGTTGACGACGTCGTAGTCCGCGCCCTCCTTGAGCCGCAAGCCGAAGCGCTCGATGCGCTGCGCCATCACTGCCGGGCGGCCGATCAACGTCGGTCGCGCGATGCCTTCGTCGACCACGACCTGCGCTGCCCGAAGGATGCGCTCTTCTTCACCTTCGGCATAGGCCACGCGCTTGTTCGCGGCGCGTTTGGCCATCGTGAAGATCGGCTTCATCGTGTTGCCCGAGGCATAGACGAAGCCCTGCAGTTTCTCGCGGTAGGCGTCCATGTCGGCGATCGCGCGCTGGGCGACGCCGGAGTCGGCCGCCGCCTGGGCCACGGCCGGTGCGATCTTCATCATCAGCCGGGGATCGAACGGCTTGGGGATCAGGTACTCGGGGCCGAAGGCCAGCGTCTCGCCGGCATAGGCCGCGGCAACGACTTCGCTCTGCTCGGCGCGCGCCAGTTCAGCGATCGCGTGCACGGCCGCCACTTCCATCGCGTCGGTGATCGTCGTTGCGCCGCTGTCCAGCGCACCGCGAAAGATGTAGGGGAAGCACAGGACGTTGTTGACCTGGTTCGGGTAGTCGGTGCGGCCGGTGGCGATCAGCGCATCGTCGCGCACCGCCTTGATCTCCTCCGGCATGATCTCCGGCGTCGGGTTGGCCAGGGCAAAGATGATCGGCCGCGCGGCCATCGACTTCACCATCGCGGGCTTCAACACGCCGGCGGCGGACAGGCCGAGGAACACATCGGCGCCCGCAATCGCCTCGGCCAGCGAACGTTGGTCTGTGACCTGCGCAAACTCCTGTTTGTCCGGGTCCATCAACTCGGTGCGGCCCTGCCAGACCAGGCCGGCCAGATCGGTCACCCAGATGTTCTCGCGTGGCACGCCGAGCTTGACCAGCAGGCCCAGACAGGCGAGTGCTGCCGCGCCGGCGCCCGAGGTGACGAGCTTGATCTTCTTGATGTCCTTGCCGGCCACCGCGATGCCGTTGAGCAGCGCCGCGCCGACGACGATCGCCGTGCCGTGCTGGTCGTCGTGGAAGACCGGAATCTTCATGCGCTCGCGCAGCTTGCGCTCGACATAAAAGCAATCCGGCGCCTTGATGTCTTCCAGGTTGATGCCGCCAAAGGTCGGCTCCAGCGAGGCGATGATGTCGACCAGCTTGTCGAGGTTGTTCTCGGCGATCTCGATGTCGAAGACATCGATGCCGGCGAACTTCTTGAACAGCACGCCCTTGCCTTCCATCACCGGCTTGGCGGCCAGCGGCCCGATGTTGCCCAGGCCCAGCACCGCCGTGCCGTTGGTGACCACTGCGACGAGGTTGCCACGCGCGGTGTAGCGGTAGGCGTTGCGCTCGTCGGCAACGATCTCTTCGCAGGCCGCGGCCACGCCGGGCGAGTAGGCGAGCGCCAGATCGCGCTGGTTCGACAGCGGCTTGGTGGCCGCAATCGCCACCTTGCCCGGCGTCGGGAACTCGTGGTACGCGAGCGCATCGCGCTTCAGTTCGGCGCGCTTTTCTTCGTAGCTGCTGGACATGGTGGTGGTCAGGCTTGGGCAAAGGGTTTCGCATGGTACGAGCGAACGAGCCGCTGCGGCGTCCGGGTTGATGCGCAAAACCGCGTACAGCCCTGACAAGGCGCTGCGCAATACTGGTGTAGTGACCAACGCTGCCGCCCCTCTCCCGCCCAGCGCTGGCACCCCTCGCCGACGCTGGCGCCGCGTGCTGTTGTGGGGTCTGCTGATCGGCCTGCTCGCTGTGGCGCAGGCGTTGCTGATCTTTCTGGTCTTGCAGTACGAGGCAGCCCGCGTGCAGGACCGTGCCGACGCGGCCGCGAGCGCAGTCGCCGACGAAACGCGGCAGTCGATGTCACGCAGCCTGCAAGGGTTGCAGCTGTTGATCTGGGGCGAACGCGGGGCCGCCCAGTGGCGCGGCGACGCGGCCGAGCTGCTGCGCGAGCGGCGCGAACTGGCCCGCCTGGAGCGCCGCGACGCGGCGTTTGCGGTCGTCGACGCTGTGCAAGCGCCGCACATGAGTGGCTTGTTCGAAGCGATCTCGCGCGGCGAGCAAAGTCTGGACGCACAGACCGCCTGCGCCGAGGCCCGCCGCGGCGGCACACCGGCGTTCTCGCGCAGCTACTACTCACCGCTGGCCGGCGGCGCCGGTGTCGAGCTGATGGACTTGTGCCTGCCGCAGAGCGCGCCCGACGGCAGCAGCGTGATTGCCACGTTCTCGCTGACCGCGCTGCTCGATGTTGCGAGCAGCGCCGACGCCTCGCGCGACCACGAACTCTCCTTCGTCGAAGGCGATGGCGCGCGGCTGGCCCGCGCGGGGCCGGTGCGCGGCGCCGGCCTCTACCGCGCCGAGCGCGTGGTCGATCTGTTCGGCGCCAACCTGCTGCTGCGTGCCGACAGCCGCCATGGCCGCCCGGACCTGATTCCCAACCTCAGCGTCGCGCTCGTCGTCGGCCTGTCGATTGCGCTGATGGCGCTGGTCGCGCTGCTGGCGCGCGACGCGCGACGCCGTGCCGCGGCCGAAGAGCGTCTGGCCGAGTCCTTGGCCTTTCGCAAGGCGATGGAAGACTCGCTGGTCACCGGCCTGCGCGCGCGCGGACTCGACGGGCGGATCACTTACGTCAATCCGTCGTTCTGCCGCATGGTCGGCTTTCCTGCCGCCGAATTGCTGGCGGCGCCGACGCCCCCCTATTGGCCGCCCGAGCGCGCCGACGAATACCGCAAGCGCCTGCTCGGCGGCACCGTCGGACCCGAGTCGCTGACCGGCCGCGAAACGGTGTTCGTGCGCAAGAACGGCGAGCGCTTTCCAGTCGTGATCTACGAAGCGCCGCTGATCAACGGCGTCGGCAAGCAGACCGGCTGGATGAGCGCTGCAGTCGATCTGTCGGAGCAGCGGCGCGTCGAAGAGGTGTCACGCCAACAGCAGGAGCGGCTGCAGGCCACGGCGCGCCTGGCCACTGTCGGCGAAATGGCGTCGCTGCTCAGCCACGAGCTGAACCAGCCGCTGGCAGCGATCGCGAGCTACGCCAGCGGATCGTTGAATCTGCTCGACGCGCCCGACCACGCCGACGGCGCGATGCTCAAACAGGCGCAGAACGAGGAAGACAAGGCCATGCTGCGCCAGGCCCTGGCGAAGATCGCCGAGCAGGCCGATCGCGCCGGCCGCACGATCAAGAGCGTGCATGACTTCGTGCGCCGCCGCGAGCAGGCGCGCGAAGCGGTGAGTGCCTCGGCGCTGATCGATGCCGTGCTGCCACTGGTGAGCCTGCAAGCGCGCAAGAGCGGCACCCGCATCGACGTGCAGGTGCCTTCACCCGCGCCGCGCGTCAGTGCCGACCGCACGATGGTCGAGCAGGTGCTGCTCAACCTCACGCGCAACGGCATCCAGGCCATGGAGTCGGAAGCGTCGCCGCTCGAGCGACGGGTGCTGCGACTGGCTGTGCGCGCGGTCAATGCGCAGTGGATCGAATTCTCGGTCGCCGACGCCGGCCCCGGCATCGCGCCTGAAGTGGCCAAGCGCCTGTTCACGCCGTTCTTCACCACGCGCAGCGAGGGCATGGGCCTGGGCCTGTCGCTGTGCCGCACGGTGATCGAGCAGCACGGCGGCGCGCTCGACTACAGCACCGGCGCGTCAGGGACAAGATTTGTCTTCACGCTGCGCAGCGCTTAACCTGCACCCATGAACGCACCGCTCGGCCTGCCGATGGTCTACCTCGTCGACGACGAAGAGGTGCTGCGCGACGCGCTGGCGTGGCTGCTGCGCTCGCGCCGCTTGTTGTCCGAGGGCTTTGCCAGCGCCGAAGCCTTCATCGGGCTGCTCGATGCACGGCGCGCCAACCCGTGGCCGACAGCGCCGTCCTGCCTGCTGCTCGACGTGCGCATGCCCGGCATGAGTGGGCTGGCGTTGTTCGACCAGCTGGTCGAGCGCGGGTTGATGCAGGCGCTGCCGGTGATCTTTCTCACCGGCCATGGCGACGTGCCGACCGCCGTGGCCGCGGTCAAACGCGGCGCCTTCGATTTCGTCGAGAAACCGTTCTCGGACAACGCGCTGGTCGACCGCATCGAGCAGGCGCTGGCCTCGAGCCGCCAACACCTCGAAGCGGCACGCTCGAAAGGCCAGGTCGCACGCTGGCTCGCCGAGCTGACCGATCGCGAACGCGAAGTCATGCAGCTCGTCATCGAGGGCAAACCGAACAAGCTCGTGGCCGATGCGTTGGGCATCAGCGTGCGCACGGTCGAAGTGCACCGCGCGCGCGTCTTTGACAAGATGAACGTGAAGTCGGCGGTGGAGCTGGCGAACCTCTTGCGCGATCAGCGTTCTGGGTAACTGACGGTCAATACCTCGATGCGCTGCAGCCCTTTCGGGGTGACCAACGTCACCTCATCGCCTTCGCGCGCCTTGAGCAACGCCCGCGCGATCGGCGACACCCAGCTCACCTCGCCGGCCAGGTTGTCGGCTTCGTCGATGCCCTTGATGGTGATCGTGCGCTCGCGGCCTTCTTCGTCGGCATAGGTCACCGTCGCGCCGAAGAAGATCTGGTCGTTGCCATGGTGCAGCGCCGGGTCGGCGACCTCGGCGATGTCCAGGCGCTTGGTCAGGAAGCGGATGCGGCGGTCGATCTCGCGCAGCCGCTTCTTGCCGTAGAGGTAGTCGCCGTTCTCCGAGCGGTCGCCGTTCTTCGCCGCCCACGACACGATCTCGACGACCTTCGGCCGCTCGTCGTCGAGCAGCGTCAACAGCTCGCTGCGCAGGCGCGCGTAGCCCACCGGCGTGATGTAGTTCTTGGCGCCGGCCGGCAGCGGCGGCAGCGAGGGCGAACCGTCGTCGTCCTCGTCGTTGTCGCTTTCCTTGGTGAAGGCCTTGTTCATCGCTGGTTTGCCGTCACAGCCGCGAGACGACACGCACGACAGTTTCGCGGTGGTCGCGAAAGCCCATGCGCGCATACAGCGCGCGGGCGTGGGTGTTGTCGCCCATCACGTGCAGAAACGGCTGCTCGCCGCGTTGCATCTGGCGCCGCAACAACTCCAGCATCAAGCGCCGCGCCAACCCTCGGCCCTGGAAATCCGGGTGGGTGCAGACGCCACTGATCTCGCGCAGCGTGCCCGCACACATGCGCTCGCCGGCCATCGCCACCAGGCGCGCGCCGTCGAACCAGCCGAGGTACTCGCCGAGCTGGATGGTGCGCGGGCCGAACGGCCCCGGCCGCGTCAACATGGCCAGGTCGAGAGCGGCTTGCGCATGCGCTGCGCCGAGCGGTACCGCGTCGGGCAGGGCGCCGGCTTCGGGCAGCGCTGCCTGCCACAGCATCTGGTGCATCGGCTGTTCAGCGTCGAGGCGCCACCCCTGCGGGACGTCGCCCCGCCAGCCTTCGACATAGAAATGCTCACCCGGCGCGCAGTGCGCCAGCAGCGCAGTGAAGTCCGGATGCGTCGGCTGCTCGAAGCCCAGGATTGGCGAAAACCCAGACGCGTAGCGCCGCGCGCCGCCTTGCCCGGCGGCGAACGGCGCATGCGGGCCTGTCAGGGTGTGCCAGACGATGTTGTTGAGCAGGTGTGTCGTCACGGAGCTTCCTTCCGACGCGATTTTGTCGTCGATTGACGGCAGCAACCCAGGCTGGCGTGCAGTTTCGCCGGCGCAGTGGCCCGCAGTGCACCCACGCAACCGATATGACGGCGCTTCGACCGGCTTTTTCACGGACCAGCACCGCTGCAGCGGCGCACGATGCTGGACCTCAGACTCGACCTGTCTGGCTGCCGTGCACCTGCCTGCTGTCTTTTCCTCGATCAAGTTCCGCATCGTCGCGGCCTGCGTGACCACCGGCCTGGCCGCAGCGCTCGGCGCCGGCACCGCCGTACTCGAAGTGACGCAGGCTGAGTTGCAGCGGCAACTGCTCGACACCGAACGCAGCGAACGCGAGCGCACCGCCGCGTTGCTCGGCAGCAAGCTGGAGACGCTGAAGGCGACATTGACGGCAGTGGCACGCCAGGTGCGCGTCGAGCAGATGGACGACGCCTCGGCCATCGGCGGCTTTCTGCTCGACAAACCGGCGCTCGGCGCGCTCTTCGACAGCATCCTGGCCGCGAGGGCGGACGGCGTCATGCTGGCCCGCGTGGAGCGGGGCCACCTGTCAGCCGAGCTGCCCAACGTCGCCGACCGTGACTACTTCCAGGCCGCGATGAAGGGCGACCAGCCGGTCGTATCGAAGCCGCTGTGGGGCCGCGTCAGCAAGCAACCGTTGATCGTCATCGCCGTGCCCGCCTTGGACGCGAGTGGACGCGCCATCGGCATCGTTGCTGGATCGCTACGCCTGACATCGACGAACCTCTTTGCCGATGGAGCCGTGTCGCGCGAAGACGGCGCGCGCGACGTCGTCATGGACCGCGCCGGCGTGGTCCTCGCGCATCCCAACGCGCCGCGCATCCTCGGCCAGGCGATCGACGAACCTGGCCTCGGCGCCTACGTCGCGCGCTGGCGCGACGCGGGCAGCCCGATCGACACGACGGCAACTGCACAGCTCGACGAAAATTACCTGGTTTCGATGGTCGGCATTCCGCTGTCGGACTGGGTGCTGATGCGATTGACGCCGCGCGACGTGGCGCTGGCGCCGATGGCCGCGGCCCGGCGCACTGCGCTGCTGGCCGCGCTGGTGGCCGCCGCGCTGGCCTGCGCCTTCGCCGTTGGCGTGGCGTGGGTCGTTGCGCGCCCGGTTGGCCAGCTGCGTGACCGCGTCGAGCGCCTGTTGCGCGGCGACGAGACATCCGCCGACGCCTGGCCGCAGCAGCAGGGAGAAATCGGCGCCATGTCGCGCGGCTTCCAACTGCTGTTGCAGATGCGCGATGCGCAGCAAGACGGCATGCAGGCCGTGATGGACAACGCCGAGGTCGGACTGGCCTTGACGCGCGAGGGCAACTTCGAAATGGTCAGCCGACAGTTCTGCACCACCTTCGGCATCGAGCGCGATCGGCTCGTCGGCCAATCGACGCGTGTGATTCATCCTTCGGACGAGGCCTATGACGAGTTCTCGGCGCGCGCGCGGCCGTCGTTCATGCAGCACGGTCACTTCGACGGCGAAGTCACGCTCAAGCGCGGCGACGGCCAGATCTTCTGGGCCCGCATGCGCGGCCGCGCGGTCGTGCCGGGCGACCGCACGCGCGGCACCATCTGGGTCATCGCCGATGCCACGCAGGAGAAAGACCAGCGCGACCGATTGAGCTACGCCGCCAGCCATGATCGCCTCACCGGGCTGGTCAACCGTGCCGCCTTCGAGGCGATGCTCGACGAGGCCACGGCCAAAGCGGCCGAGGCGCCGTTCTGCGCGCTCTTCATCGACCTCGACCGCTTCAAGCAGGTCAACGACACCGGCGGCCACGCCGCCGGCGATGCGCTGTTGCGCGACATTGCCCACGCCCTGAAAGCGCAATTGCGCAACTCGGACACGGTGGCGCGCCTGGGCGGCGACGAGTTCGCGGTGCTGCTGCCGAAATGCCCGATCGGCCGTTCACGCGAGCTGGCAGAAAAGCTGCGCGCCGCCGTCGACAGCTATCGACTCCAGTGGGAAGGCGAGAGCTACAGCGTTGGCGCCAGCATCGGCTTGGTCGCGGTGAATGGCGTTCACGCCAATGCCGCCGAAGTCTTGCGTGCCGCCGATGAGGCCTGCTACGCAGCCAAGCGCAGTGGCCGCAACCAGGTGGCGTTGGCGGCAGCCTGAAGCAAAACGGGTCAACTCCTTGTGAGAGTTGACCCGATGCATCTGATGGTGCGGCTGGCAGGAATCGAACCCACGACCCCTTGGTTCGTAGCCAAGTACTCTATCCAGCTGAGCTACAGCCGCAATGGGGCAAGAGTATATCAGCCCGACTACAGTCGGCTTTCATGCAGCTCTCCACCCCGGCCCGCGAATGGGCACAGCGCCTGGTGCGCTTCAACACCGTCAGCCGCGAGTCCAACCTGCCGCTGATCGAGTGCATCGCCGATCACTTGCGATCGCTGCAGGTGCCGATCCGCCTGACCTACGACGACGCGCGGCGCAAGGCCAACCTGTTCGCCACGATTGGCGCGGGCAAGCCCGACGGCGTGATCCTCTCCGGCCACACCGACACCGTGCCGTGGGATGGCCAGGCGTGGACGCGCGATCCGCTCGATGCCAAGGTCGAAGGCGAGCGGCTTTACGGCCGCGGCAGCGCCGACATGAAGGGCTTCATCGGCCTCGTCGTCGCGCAGACCGAGCGTTATCTCGCCGCCGATCTGCCGCACGCGATTCACTACGCCTTCAGCTTCGACGAAGAGTTGGGCTGCTTCGGCGTGCCGCACCTGATCGCCGACCTGCGCGACGCCGGGCTCGCGCCGCGCCTGTGCATCGTTGGCGAACCCACCGGCATGGTGCCGGCGATTGCGCACAAGGGCGTCTACCGCTGGCGCTGCTGCATCAAGGGCAAACCGGCGCATTCGTCGCTGACCCCGAAGGCGGTCAACGCGATCGAAGCCGGCGCGCGGCTGGTGGCGCACATCGCCGGCATGGGCGATGCGTGGCGCGACGCGCCCGAGCGCTACGACGGCTTCGACGTGCCCTACACCACCGCCTGCGTCGGCGTGATGCAAGGCGGCGTGGCCGACAACATCGTGCCCGAGGACTGCAGCTTCAACTACGAGTTCCGCAACCTGCCGGGCACGGAAGCCGAAGCGATGCAGGCGCGCGTGCGCGAGGAGGCCGCGCGTCTGGAGCAGCCGATGAAGGCGGTCGATGCCGCCACCGGCATCCGCTTCGAAACCATCTGCGCCGTGCCGAGTTTTCTGGCGCGCGAGGACGAGCCTGCGGTGCAGTTGGCGCAGCGCCTGGCCGGCGAGCCGCGCACGACGCTGGTGGCCTTCGGCACCGAAGCCGGTCTGTTCCACCGCGCCGGCATCTCGACCGTGGTCTGCGGCCCGGGCTTCATCGACCAGGCGCATCAGCCCGACGAGTTCGTCAGCCTCGATCAGCTGGCGCGCTGCGAGGCGTTCCTGCAGCGGCTGGCGGTGCAGCCGCCCTAGTCGTAGATCTCCGCGTCCGGGTCGGTCGCTTCGAGTTCGTACGACGCCGCGAGCATCGCCAGCCGGCCGATCACGCCGTACATGTAGAAGCGGTTCGGCGCGGAAGCACCCGGCTTGGCGCCCGGCTTCGGCAGCTGCGTGCTCTCGGCAAACGCCAGCGGCACGAAGGCCGCGCCCGGCGCGTTCAGGTTCTCGTCGATGCCGCGCTCGGCATGCACGCGGTAGAAGCCGCCGACGACGTAGCGGTCGAGCATGTAGACCACCGGCTCGGCGACGGCGTCGTTGACGCGCTCGTACGTCGGCACGCCTTCCTGGATGATGACCTGCGTCACCTCCTGGCCGTCCTTGATGACGCTCATCTTGTTCTTGGTCTTGCGGTTGACGACGTCCAAGCTCCTTCGCGTCGCGCACGGTCATGATGCCCATGCCGTAGGTGCCGTTGTCGGCCTTGACGACGACGAAGGGCTTTTCGTTGATGCCGTATTCCTTGTACTTGCGGCGGATCTTGGTCAGCAGCGCATCGGTGTTGCTGCGCACGCACTCGATGCCGGCCTCTTCGGCGAAGTTGACTTCACCGCACTGGCCGAACATCGGGTTGATCAGCCACGGGTCCATGCCCAGGAGCTTGGCAAACTTCTTCGCCACCTCTTCATAGCTCTGGAAGTGGTTGGTCTTGCGCCGCACCGCCCAGCCGGCGTGCAGCGGCGGCAGCAAATACTGCTCGTGCAAATCTTCGAGCACTTTCGGGATGCCGGCCGACAGATCGTTGTTGAGCAGGATCGTGCACGGATCGAAGTCCTTCGTGCCCAGGCGGTGCTTGCGTGCGCAGCAGCGGCTCGACGGTCAGCGTCTCGCCGTCGGGCAGCGTCAGCACCGTCGGCTCCTTGACCTCGGGGTCGAGCGAACCCAGGCGCACGTTCAAGCCGGCCTGATGAAAGATCTGCATCAGGCGCAGCACGTTCGTCAGGTAGAACGAATTGCGCGTGTGCTTCTCGGGAATCAGCAGCAGGTTCTTCGCTTCGGGGCAGATCTTCTCGATCGCCGCCATCGCCGCCTGCACCGCCAGCGGCAGCATCTCGGGCGTCAGGTTGTTCCAGCCGCCGGGGAACAGGTTGGTGTCCACCGGCGCCAGCTTGAAGCCGGCGTTGCGCACATCCACCGAGCTGTAGAACGGCGGCGTGTGCTCCATCCATTCGAGGCGAAACCAGCGCTCGATCGCCGGCATGCTCTCCAGCATGCGCGCTTCGAGCTCGTTGATCGGTCCCGTGAGGGCGGTGATGAGGTGGGGGACCATGGGGTGGCCTTGTCGGCAGGGATCGGAGGACGATTCTAGGAACTTGGGGCCCACCTTGCCGAAGGCAAGCCCCGGTCACCCCACCGGATACAAGCTGCCCAGCTTTTTCTGCGCCAGGCCGACGCCGTTGCGCACCGCAATGACCTCGGCCAGGATCGACACCGCAATCTCGGCCGGCGTGCGGCTGCCCAGGTGCAGGCCGATCGGGCCGTGCAGGCGGTCGATCTCGTCGGCGCTCAGGTCGAACAGCGCCAAGCGTTCGCGACGTTTCGCGGTGTTGCCCCGCGAGCCGAGCGCGCCGACGTAGAACGCCGGCGACTTCAAGGCTTCGAGCAAGGCCATGTCGTCGAGCTTGGGATCGTGCGTCACCGCGATCACCGCGCTGTGCGGATCGAGCTGCAGTTCGATCACCAGGTCGTCGGGCATCGACTTGGAAAACGTCGTGCCTGCGATGTCCCACGTCAGGTGGTACTCCTCGCGCGGGTCGCAGCAGATGACCTCGAAGTCCAGCGCCAGCGCCATCTGCGCAAGCACGCGCGAGAGCTGGCCGGCGCCGATGATCAGCATCCGCCAGCGCGGGCCGAACAGCGCGCGCAGGGTCTTGCCGTCGTACTCGAAGGCCTCGCCGCGCGACGCCGACTCGATGCTGACGCGGCCCGTCGTCATGTCGAGACGGCGTGCCACGAGCTGGTGTGCGGCCGTGCGCTGCAGCACCTCGTCGATCCAGGCCACGTCGGTGAGCGGCTCCTGCACGAGGCGCAGGTTGCCGCCGCAAGGCAGGCCGAAGCGCGCCGCCTCTTCCTTCGTCACACCGTAGGTCACGAGCGAGGGCGTCGCCACACGTTCGCCCGCCCGCACGCGGTCGATCAGGTCGTCTTCGACGCAGCCCCCGGAGACCGAGCCGACCACCAGACCGTCGCCGCGCATCGCCAGCAGCGCGCCCGGCGGACGCGGCGCCGAGCCCCAGGTTTCGATGACGGTGACCAGCCACACGTCGTGGCCATCGCGCTTCCAGTCGCGCGCCTGACGCAGCACTTGCAGATCGAGACTGTCCATCACCCGCTCCTGTTGTCTGCCGATGGCCCTATGCCATCGCGTTCATATCGCGCGTTCGCGACGAGCCGCCAACAATCCATGCTCCAACGTCCGTCCAACGACACCACATCATGCTGCTTTCAGCCGCTCGCCGCACGGCCTGCTTCTCATTCGCCCTGCTGCTCGTTGCGGCTTCGGCGACCGCGCACGCCCAAGACAAATCCATCGTCGTCGCCTCGACCACCTCGACCGAGCAGTCAGGCCTGTTCGGCCACCTGCTGCCGGCATTCAAGAAGGACAGCGGCATCGACGCGCGCGTGGTCGCGGTCGGCACCGGCCAGGCACTCGACATGGGCCGCCGGGGCGACGCCGACGTGGTCTTCGTGCACGACCAGGTGGCCGAGGAAAAGTTCGTCGCCGAAGGCTGGGGCGTCAAGCGCCTGCCGGTCATGTACAACGATTTCGTGCTGATCGGCCCCAAGGCCGACCCGGCGGGATTGAAGGGCAGCGACATCAACAGCGCACTGACCAAGCTCGGCGCGTCGCAGCACGGCTTCGTCTCACGCGGTGACAAGAGCGGCACGCACGCCGCCGAACTGCGCTACTGGAAAGCGGCCAACGTCGACGTCGCCGCCGCCAAACCCGCCGGCTACAAGGAATGCGGCTGCGGCATGGGCCCGGCGCTGAACCTCGCCGCGCAGAGCAATGCCTATGTGCTCGCCGATCGCGGCACCTGGCTCGCCTTCAAGAACCGCGCTGACCTGTCGATCCTCGTCGAGGGCGACAAGCGCCTGTTCAACCAGTACGGCGTGATGGTGGTCAACCCCGACAAGCACGCGCACGTCAAGAAGGAATTGGCGCAGACCTTTGTCGACTGGCTGGTCTCGCCCAAAGGCCAGGCCGCGATTGCGGCCTACAAGATCGAGGGCGAGCAGCTGTTCTTCCCCAACGCTAGCCGTGAGGTGGCATGCGCGCAGCGGGCTGATGACGGCCAGTGCTGCCACGGCGCCGCCGCAGCAAGGCCAAACGTGCGACGGTGCACGCCGCCGGCAGATTGCGCGCCGCACTGACGCAGATCGGGACCGACTTCGAAGCCGCGCCCGGCGGCGCGAAAGTGAACTTCGTCTTCGGCGCGTCGGGCTGGTGCGCGACCGCTTGCAAGGCGGCGAACGCGGCGACGTGTTCGCTTCCGCCAACATGGACACCCGCGCGCGCTGGCCGAGCCGGCAGGCCGCCGTAAGCTTCGCGCAACGCCGTGCGCGCGGCCGCGCCAGGCTTCGATGCGCGGCAAGATGGCCCGATGCCGAGCCGACGTCGGTCCACTCACGCGAGCCGCCCTCGACGCAGATGTTCGAGCATCGAGAGAGCGGCAGGCGGCCGGCGCTGCAAGCTCACCGGTGGCCGAACTCGCCGCACCGCCGCCGACCGCAACGTCTCGGCGCGTGTGCAGGCAGGCCGATGTCTCACACCACCACGGCGTCGCACGCAGGCGCTGCAAGTCTGCGTCCCGACGTCAGTCTCGGTGGCTCGGATGACGTAGCGCAGGCTCGCGAGTCAGTCGGCGCGGCCGGACAGCGCGCTCGAGTCGCTTCTCGGCACATGAAAAGCAAAGGCCACCTCGCGGTGGCCTTTGCGATGAAGTGCGCGCTTACTTGCTGTACGCCGTCTCGCCGTGCGAGCTGATGTCCAGGCCCTCGCGCTCTTCTTCTTCAGCCACGCGCAGACCGATCGTCAGATCGACCAGCTTGTAGGCGATGAAGGCGACGATGCCGGAGATCAGGATCGTCCAGAACACGCCTTGCGCCTGGATCCAGACCTGGGTGCCGATGCCGGGCCAGTCGCCGCACTTGTTGCTGACGTAGTTGCAGATGCCGGTGCCGCCGAGGCTCGGTGCCGCAAAGACGCCGGTCAGCAGCGCGCCGGTGATGCCGCCGACGCCGTGCACGCCGAAGACGTCGAGCGAGTCGTCAGCGCCGAGCAGGCGCTTCAGGCCGTTGACGCCCCACAGGCAGAGCAGGCCGGCGATCAGACCGATGACCAGGGCACCGCCGACGCCGACGAAGCCGCAGGCCGGCGTGATCGCCACCAGCCCCGACACCGCACCCGACGCAGCGCCGAGCATCGACGCCTTGCCGCGCATCAGCGCCTCACCGGCCGACCAGGCCAGTGCCGCAGCGGCGGTGGCGATCGTGGTGTTGAGGAAGGCGAGTGCCGTCAGGCCGTTGGCTTCGAGGTTGGAGCCGGCGTTGAAGCCGAACCAGCCCACCCACAGCAGCGAGGCGCCGATCATCGTCAAGGGCAGGCTGTGCGGCGGCATCGACTCCTTGCCGTAGCCGACGCGCTTGCCGATCACGTAGGCGCCGACCAGGCCGGCGATCGCGGCATTGATGTGCACCACGGTGCCGCCGGCGAAGTCGAGTGCGCCCTTGGCCCACATGAAGCCGGCGTTGGCCGTCACCGTGGCCAGCGTGGCGTCGCTCGTGATCGCGTCCGGGCCGTCCCAGTACCAGACCATGTGCGCGATCGGCAGGTAGGCGAAGGTGAACCACAGCACCGAGAACAGCAGCACCGCCGAGAACTTGATGCGCTCGGCGAAGGCGCCGACGATCAGGCAACAGGTGATGGCTGCGAACGTGCCCTGGAAGGCGATGAAGCTGAACTCCGGCAGGTACACGCCCTTGCTGAACGTGGCCGCCACGCTCTCCGGCGTGATGCCTTTCAGGAACAGCTTGTCGAGCGTGCCGAAGAACGGGTTGCTCGCGGTGAACGCCAGCGAGTAGCCGTAGATGACCCAGAGCACGGTGATCAGCGAGAACACCATGAAGACCTGCATCAGCACCGACAGCATGTTCTTGCTGCGCACCAGGCCGCCGTAGAACAGCGCCAGGCCGGGGATGGTCATCAGGATGACGAGGGCGGTGGCCACGGTCATCCAGGCGGTGTCGCCCTTGTTGGGCACGGGCAGCGCTGCCGGCGCCGCGGCCGAGGCGGCATCGGCCGGTGCCGCTGCCGCGGCAGCAGAGGCCGCTTCGGCCACAGGCGCCGAGGCGGCTTGCGCAAAGCTGGTGTCGGCCAGGCCGAACAAGGCCGCACCGAGCACGAGAGAAGCAAAGAGGTTTTTCAACATGATGGTCGTCGTCGTTGTTGTGTGCGGTGGTTCAGAGCGCGTCTTTGCCGCTCTCGCCCGTGCGGATGCGCAGCACCTGCTCGATCGGCATGACGAAGATCTTTCCGTCGCCGATCTTGCCGGTGCGCGCCGAGGCCTCGATCGCTTCGATGACACGATCGACCACCGCGTCATCGACGGCGGCATCGATGCGCACCTTCGGCAGAAAATCAACCACGTACTCGGCGCCACGGTACAGCTCGGTGTGGCCCTTCTGCCTGCCGAAGCCCTTGACTTCGGTCACGGTGATGCCTTGCACGCCCACGGCCGAGAGGGCTTCGCGCACCTCGTCGAGCTTGAACGGCTTGATGATGGCAGTGACCATCTTCATGGTGCTGTTCCCCTTAAAAGTTGTACTTGACGCCGAGCACGAGCGTCGTCTTGCCCAGCTCCTTGCCATTGACGGGCGACGAGTAGAACGACTTGTCGGCATCGGTGCCGACGATCGCGCCGCTGACGACGAGGCCGCTGAAGTCCTTCGACACGGTCACCGCGTAGTCGGTGTAGGAGCCCGGATCGCTGAAGGGGCCCTTGATCTTCTGGTAGCCGATGTGCGGCGTCAGCATCAAGCCGCTGCCGAGGTCGAAGCCAGCCGACAGGTCAAGGTAGTAGCTGTTCTTGCTGTCGGGATTGGCAAAGGTGTCGGTCAGCGCGTGCGAGTACTTCAACGTCGCCGGCCCGTAGGTCAGCGCGCCATAGATTTCCGTCGTGTTGGCGCTCGGGTTGAGCTTGTTGCTCGGGTAGACATAGGTCAGCACGCCAACGTCAAAGCCGAGATCCTTGCTGATCGAACCCTTGTAGCCGCCGTAGACATCGACTTCGACACTCGCGTCGCCGCCGAAGTCCTTGATCCACTTGATGGTCGACGCCCACGCGCCCACATAGAACGGGCCAGCGGCGTAGTCGACACCGCCCTGAAGGGCCGGCTTGCCGCGCGTCTGCGAGATGCCGCGATAGCGGTAGTCGGTGACCGCGCCGACGTTGAAGGCCACCTGGGCCTGCGAAACGGTGGGCAGCAGCGCGCCGCCGGTGGCCGCCAGCGCAAAAGTCAGTGCGGCGAGGGTTTTCTTTGCCATGAGTACGTCCTTCAATGAAAGGTTGACCAAAAACGATTGCTTGCTTTTCGCAGCTTCCGTGCCGAGCCTTGAGACGCTCGCACGCCCCAGGCCAGGGCGCTACGGCGCCGAGCGCGCAGCCCTGTGCGCACCACAACGGGGAATTGATGGCGTCCGCACCATCCAAGTGCCTCCCCCTTCAGAGGGAACGACGGGCCGCGGCACGCTGGCCAGAATCGCCCGCACCCACAAGCCCGGAGGGCGAGGAGAGAGAAATGACATTGGCCGTGGTGATGAGCCGCGCGCTCGACGGCATGGACGCGCCGCCGGTGCAGGTCGAAGTGCACCTGGCCAATGGCCTGCCGAGCTTCACGCTCGTCGGCCTGGCCGACACCGAAGTCAAGGAAGCGCGCGAGCGCGTGCGCGCCGCGCTGCTGCAAAGCGGCCTGGCCTTTCCGACCAACAAACGAATCACCGTCAACCTCGCACCGGCCGAGCTGCCAAAAGACTCGGGGCGCTTCGACTTGCCGATCGCGCTTGGCATCCTCGCCGCCGATGGACAGATCGATGCCAGCGCGTTGCAGGCTTTCGAGTTCGCTGGCGAGTTGAGCCTGGCCGGCGAGTTGCGGCCGGTGCGCGGCGCGTTGGCGCTGGCGCTTGGCCTTGGGTCAAGGCGACGGCTCGCGCACGCTGGTCTTGCCCGAAGCCAGCGCGCGGGAAGCTGCACTTGCTGAAGCGGTGCCGGTGTGCAGCGCGCGGCATTTGCTCGACGTCGTGGCGGCTTTGCAACCCGGCGACGCAGCAGTGCCGTTGCCACGCGCGACCTGCGTGCGCGCGAATGCGAACAGCGCCACGATGCCCGATCTCGCCGACGTGCGCGGCCAAACGACGGCCAAGCGCGCCCTGGAAATCGCCGCAGCCGGCGCCCACAGCCTGCTGATGGTCGGCCCACCGGGCGCCGGAAAGTCGATGCTCGCGCAGCGGCTGCCCGGCCTGCTGCCGCCGATGAGCGACGCCGAAGCGCTGGCGAGTGCGGCGATCGCGAGCCTGGCCGGCCCGTTCGACGCCGCGCAGTGGAAGGTGCGGCCGTTTCGCGCGCCGCACCACAGCGCCACCGCGCCGGCCATCGTCGGCGGGGGTTCACCGCCACGGCCCGGCGAAATTTCACTGGCCTACGGCGGCGTCTTGTTCCTCGACGAGATCCCCGAGATGCCGCGCACAGCGCTCGAAGCTTTGCGCGAACCCTTGGAGACCGGTCGCATCACGATCTCGCGCGCCGCGCGCAAGGCCTCGTTCCCGGCACGTTTTCAACTGGTTGCGGCGATGAATCCCTGCCCTTGTGGCTGGCTGGGCTCGAGCGCGGGGATCGGCCGGCACTGCCGCTGCACGCCCGATCACGTGGCGCGCTACCAGGGGCGGCTGTCGGGGCCGCTGATCGACCGCATCGACCTGCAGGTCGACGTGCCGGCTGTCAAACCCGATGAGTTGATGGGCGCACGCGACGGCGAGAGCAGTGCCTTCATCGCCTTGCGCGTGCAGGCGGCGCGCGAGCGCGCGCTGCGGCGCCAGGGCCATGCCAACGCGGAGCTCACGCCTGCGGGCATCGACACGCATTGCGCGCTCGACGAGGCCGCACGCGCCTTGCTGCAACGGGCCGCCGAACGCCTGGGCTGGACCGGCCGCGGCCTGCACCGCGTCTTGAAGGTCTCGCGCACGATCGCCGACTTGGCCGGCAGCGACAGCATCGGCGCGGCGCACATTGCCGAAGCGATGCAGTGGCGGCGCGCGTTGCCGGCCGGTTGACGGTCGAGCTCTCAGCGAGCCGACGTCACACGCACCGCCAGCCCGCCCAGGCGCGCCGAGTGCTCGGCGTGGACCTGCAGGCCGTGCACATCGGCGATGCGGCGCACGATCGACCAGCCCAGGCCGCTGCCGCTGGCGTCGTGGCCGAGGCCACGCTGGAAGCGCTGGCCCAGGCGCTGCAAGGCCGCGTCGTCGAGGCCGGGGCCGCTGTCCTCGACTGTCAGTTGCGGCACGCCGCCGTCTGCGCTGACCGTCACGGCGATGCGCGCACCCGGCGGGCTGTAGCGCAGCGCGTTGTCGACCAGGTTGCGCAGCAGGATCGACAGCAGCGTGGCATCGCCCATCACGCTGCACGACTCGGCCGCGTCGAGTTCGAGTTCTTGCTGACGCACCAGCGCGCGCGGCGCCAGATCGGCCACGACCTGGCGCGCCAACGCGCACAGGTCGACCGGTGCCATCGGCACGGCAGCGCCCGACTCCAGGCGCGACAAGGTGAGCAGCTGGTCGACCAGTCGTGCTGCACGGTCGCAGCCCTGCAGCGTGGCCTGCAGCGCGTGGGCACGGCGCGCATCGTCGCGCTCGGCCAGCGCGACCTGGGCCTGCGCGCGGATGGCGGCGATCGGCGTGCGCAGTTCGTGCGCCGCGTCGGCGGTGAAGCGGCGTTCGGCCTGCAGCATGGTGTCGATGCGGGCGAACAGGCCGTTCAGCGCGTCAACCAACGGCGCCACCTCGGCCGGTGCGCCGTCGAGCTGCAGCGCCTGCAATGCGTGGGCGGGCCGCTGTGCGAGCTGGCGGCGCAACACGCGCAGCGGGCGCAGGCCGTGCGCGATGGCTCCCCACGCCAGCAGCGCGATCAGCGGCAAGGCAAGGGCCAGCGGCCACAGCGTGCCCAGCAGCGCCGCGCGCACGATGTGCTGGCGCGCGTCCATGCGCTCGGCGACGAAGACCTGCACGTCATCGTCGGCACCGCGCGCCGCGAAGACGCGCCAGCGCGCGCCCTGCGTGCTCACCGTCGACAGCCCGGGCCGGGCTTGCAAACCGCCGTCAGCCAGCGGTTGCAGCGGCGCGTCGGCCGAGCGCAGGACGAGTTGACCCTCGTGAAAAACCTGGAACACGGCGCGCGGCGCGTACTTGTGCAGCGACGGCGCTTCGACGGTGCGGTCATCGTCGTGTTCGAGCTCACCGGCCTGCTGTACGACGAGCAGCGCCGCCGCCTGCGCCAGGTGCGCGTCGAGCAGTTCGTCGAGTTCGTGGCGCACGTCGCGCCAGGTCGCCAGCGCCGCGCCCAGCCACACCACGGCCACGCCGCCCAGCAGCAATGCCAGCAGGCGGCCCTGGATCGAGCGCGGCGCGTGCATCAGGTGGCCGCGGCCGACTCGCGCCGCACGACGTAGCCGACGCCGCGCACCGTCTCGACCAGCGCCGCGCCGAGCTTGCGCCGCAGGTGATGCACATGCACTTCGACGGCATTGCTCTCGACCTCCTGACCCCAGCTGTACAGGTGCTGCTCGAGCTGTTCGCGGCTCATCACGCGCCCGGCGTTGAGCAGCAGCGCGTGCAGCAGGTCGAACTCGCGCCCGGCCAGCAGCACGTCTTGTCCCGCAAGCGTGACGCGGCGCGCCGCCGGGTCGAGCACAACGTCGCGCGCGCTCAGCACCTCCTGCGGCTGGCCGTGCGCGCGGCGCACCAGGGCGCGCAGGCGCGCCGCCAGTTCGTCCAGGTCGACCGGCTTGACGACGTAGTCGTCGGCGCCGATGTCGAGGCCGCGCACGCGCTCGGCGATGGCGTCGCGCGCCGTCAGCACGAGAACCGGCAGCGTGATGCCGGCGCGGCGCAGCGCCGCCAGCACGTCGATGCCATCCTTCAGCGGCAGGCCAAGGTCGAGCACCGCCGCGGCGTATGGCTCGGCGCGCAACTCACGCTCGGCGGCCGCGCCGTCGCGCACCCAGTCGACCTGGAAGCCCTGCTGCCGCAGCCCGGCCCGCAGGCCGTCGCCGAGCAGCGGATCGTCTTCGGCCAGCAGGATGCGCATCCGGCGATGCTCAGTCGTTCTCGTCGTCCTTGCCCTGCGCTCGATCAAGGACGGCCGCACGCGCACCGTCGGGCACTGCGCCCACCGGCGCGCGCCACTGCAGCGCCCAGAACGCGAGCACGCCCGCCAGCAGCAGCGCCGCGACGACGCGCCACGGGCGCGCGATCGCGTCGCCGGCCGGCGCGTGCTGCTTGCGCCCGCTGACCATCGCGCGCACCAGGTTCTCGCGGTGCAGGACGCTGGAGACGACGACGCCGAGCACGTGCACGACCACCAACGCCATCAGCGCGTTCGCGGCCCCTTCGTGCAGGTCCTCGGGCCAATGCGCCCAGACCTCCTCGTAGGTGGCCCAGCCCGAGAAGACGACCAGCGCCGTCAGGCCGATCAGGCCCAGCACGGCCCAGGCACCGGCCGGGTTGTGGCCGCTGTGGTGTTCGGGCCGGCCGCGCCACAGGCTGCGCAGGTAGGCCGCCACCGCGCGTGGCCCGCGCACGAAACTCGCGAAGCGCGCATGGCGCGAGCCGACCAGGCCCCAGAGCAGGCGAAAGGCGATCAGCCCCGCCATCGTGTAGCCGAGCGTGACGTGCAGCAGGCGCCAGCGTTCGCTCTCGGCGGTGATCCAGGCGCCGGCGAAGCACAGCACCATCAGCCAGTGGAAGACGCGCACGGCGGCGTCCCACACCAGCACGGGCGCCGCTGAGGTGGCCGGTGCGGCGTTCATGACTTCAACGGGGGATGCGGATGTCGTGTTCATCGAAGATTCCTTGTTCGGCGCGGGTGTGGCAGGCCGCGCATTGGGAGGCACTGCGGATGCTCGGCCGCGCCCAGGTCGCCGCGCTCACCTCGCGGTGCTCGCGCACGAACCACGGCGCGCGCGTGATGCGGTCCTGCGGCGGCGCCGCGGCGTCGCGCGTGCGGCCGGCGTGGGCCTGCAGCCAGCCGTCGATCTCGCGCAGCGTCGGCGCATCGAGCGAGGCGTCGGTGCCGAAGTGATGCGGCAGGTCACCCATCAGGCGCTGCCACGACGCCGCCGGCAGCAGACCCGGCGGGTAGGCGAGGTGGCAGGAGCCGCACTCCTGCTTGTAGGCCGGCAGCAGCGGCACACGCATGCCGGTGCGCTCGCCATCGGCACGTGCCGGGCCGATGGCGGCCGCCAGCGCGAGGGCGCCGAGCGCGAGGCCGACGCGGCGTTGCAACGAGGAGGTGTTCATGCGCTGCCTCCTCACGGCTTGAGGGTGATCAGCCACGCCAGGACGTCGGCCTTCTCGGCGGCGCTGCACTCGCGGCCGATCACGTCGTTGCAGTTGCGGCGGAACCACTTCTCGGTCTTCGCCGCGTCGGTGAAGCGCTGCGCGTTGGCGGCCGGCGCCAGCGGCTCGATCGGCTTGCCGGTGCTGGCGTGCTTGCCGCCCTGCGTCGGCACGCTGCCGTGGCAGCTGGCGCAGCTCCACTCGCGGCCCTGCCGGGTGGCGAACAGGGCCTGGCCGCGCGCCGCGGCGGGCGCACCGCCGGTCGCGGCGCTGTAGCCGGCGAGCTGCTCGTTGGCCGTGGTGGCGTGCGCCGCAGGCGCCAGCGCGAGTGCAGCGGCCAGTGCCAAGGCGGCCGGTGCGATGAATCGAATGAGGACGAGGGCCATGTCGGATCTCCTTTGCCGACATGGTCCGCCGCGCGCCTTAGCGCGGTCTTAAGGCGGCATCAGGCCGCGGCACGCAGGCGCGGCAGCAGCGCACAGCGCGCGCGTCGAGTTCACCCAGCGAAGTCGTGGGCCGTTGCAGTACCGCCCATTGGGCGCGCGCCGCATCGGCCACGCGCTGTGGCCACGCGAGGTGGGTGGCGGTCCATGAATGAAATCGCGGCGCTGGCGATTAACCCCATCGGCCGCGCTCGGCCGTATCAGCCTCGGTCCGAACTTCCAAATTCACTCAGGAGAACCCACATGGTCGAGCGCCGAGTCTTTTTCTTGATGGCCATGGCCGCCACCTTGGGCGGCTGCGTTGCCGCGCCGGTGCGCGCCGCGGCGGGCCGTCTCGTCGACGTACAAGTCGTCGACCGTGGCCGCAACGCGATGCTGGCCGAATACCGCCATGGCGGCAGCACCTATGTCGCCGGCCGCCCCGGCGAGCGCTATGCGGTGCGGCTGACCAATCGCAGCAGCGAGCGTGTGCTGGCCGTGCTGTCGGTCGACGGCGTCAATGCCATCAGCGGCGAGACCGCGGCCACGGCGCAGACCGGCTATGTCCTGTCGCCCTGGCAGAGCGCCGACATCACCGGTTGGCGCAAGAGTGACGCCGAGGCCGCCGCGTTCTACTTCACCGCCCTGCCCGATTCGTACGCCGCGCGCACCGACCGCCCGCACAACGTCGGTGTGATTGGCGTGGCGGTGTTCCGCGAGCGCGTGCCGCCGCCGCGCCCGCGACCCTTCGAGCCCGTGCCGTACTCGAGCGGCCGCAGCGGCGGCAGCGACGGCACCGCGCAGCAGCAGTCCGAACGGCGCATGAACGACAGCGCTGCGGCCAACGGGATCGCCTGCGTCGCCACCGGCATCACGGCACCGCGCGCGAAGCGCGATGCGGCGGTTGCGCATCGCGCGCGGAGAAGCTCGGCACCGGCCATGGCGAACGCGAGCATTCGCCGATCGGCCGCACCTCGTTCGAACGCGCCACGTCGCAGCCGGCCGAGATCGTGCAGGTGCGCTACGACAGCCATGCCAACCTCGTCGCCAGCGGCGTCATCGCGCCGCGGCGCGTCGTGCCCGATCCGTTCCCTGGCTTCGTGCCCGATCCGCGATCGTGACGGATCAGTGCAGCGTCGGCAACACGGCCGGCTGCGCAAGGTCGCGGTTTCCTTCCTCCGTCGCCGGATGACGGTTGAACTTACGCCGTGGCCACTGCGTTCCGGCCGTGACGCTGCGCACGGTGCACGAGCGCGCGCCAGACCGAGCGCATGCGGCGCAGCACCGCGTTCCAGAAGTCATCGATGGCTTCGCGGCGGGCTTGCGTCGCGCGCTGCTTGGCGGTGTCCATCACCGTCGCGAACTGCAGCGGCGTCAATGCACGGTAGGTGGAATAGGTGTTCATCGCAGGTTCCCGTTGTGTCAGTGCAATCAATGTAGGCAGCCGCAGCGGCGGCGGAAACAGCGCGCTTTTCAAATGGGTCTTGCGTGCCGTGCAAAGGCGACTTGCCTACCATCGCGCCATGGACGACCTCGGATTCGACGATCTCAAGCTGTTCGCCCGCGTCGCCGCACTCGGCACCTTGTCGGCGGTGGCGCGCGAGCGCGACGTGCCGGTGAGCCAGGTCTCACGTGCGCTGTCGCGCATCGAAAAGAGCTGCGGCGCCCGCCTGATCCACCGCTCGACGCACGGCCTGGCACTCACAGCCGAGGGCGAGACCTTCCTCGACACCTGCCACCAGATCGGCAGCACCCTCGAACTGCTCGAGGGCGAGTTCGCCACCAAGGCCCAGGAGCCGAGCGGCCTGGTCCGCGTCGCCGCCAGCACCGTGATGGCCCAGTACCTGCTGTTGCCCAGCCTGGGCGACCTCGGTCAGCGCCATCCCGGCTTGCGAGTCGAGCTCGAGGTCAGCGACCGGCTGGCCGACATGGCGCGCGACGGCATCGACATCGCGATCCGCACGTCGGCCGCGCTGCCGGAAACGATGGTGGCCCGACAGATCGGCACGCTGGGGCGAGCGCTCTATGCGGCGCCGGCCTACATCGCCCGCGCCGGGCTGCCCATGCACCCGGACGATCTGCACCGGCACCGCCTCGTCGCCAACAGCGCCGCGACGCAGCTCAATCACTGGCCCTTCATCGTCGACGGCAAGCCGCTGAAGTTCCACGCTGAAGGACATTGGCGCAGCAACGACACCGGCATGGCGGCGACGATGGTCTTGCAGGGCCTGGGCATCGGCAGGCTGGCGACCGTCGCGGCCGAACCGCTGGTGCGACAACAAGCCTTGGTGCCGGTGCTTGCCGCGTTCGTCGACAAGCAGCCGGTGCCGATCTACGCCGTCACCGCCAGCACCCGCCAGCGCCTGCCGAAGATCAGGGCGTGCATCGAGCACTGGGCGGCGTGGATCGGACAGTTCAGGCCCGGTTGACCACGTTGAACGCAACGACGGCGGCTCACGCCGCCCGCTGCGCGACGCTCGCGACCTTCATGCCACGGCCCGCAGCGCCGGCGTGGCCGACAGCTTGGGCAGCAGCCCGACGCGTCGAGCGCGCCTCGTCGATCGGCAGCGCCATCAGCGGCCAGAAGTTCCACTGGTGCGTCATGTCGACGTTGCACTTCGCGCCGCGGTGGATCGCCCACAGCACCAGGTCGGGATGGAAGTTGCCGGTGAAGCCGCCGCGTGGCCGGCGTGACCTGCACGCCCTGGTGGAACTGCAGCATCACCATCTGCAGGAAGAAGAAGCCGTCCTCGCGCCGGTTGCCGGCCTGGAAGGCGCCTTGCTGGATCTCGCCGTGCGGCGTGGTCTCGTTGCCGGCCAGCACGTGCAGCACGTCGTGGTACGCCACCGAGTCGGCAATGCCGGCCGGCTCGCCCGGAAAACCGAAGCCGACTTCGGTCATGTGCTTCCAGTACTCGCGGCCGAGCGTGCCCTCGGGCAGCAGGCCCAGGCGCTTGTAGTGCCAGAACTTGTCCTTGTTGACCGCCACCTTCAGCGCCAGCGCGCCGACGAAGCGCAGCACGCCCACCACGCCTTCGCTCAGGTAGGCCTCCTTGAACATCACGCGCATGCCGCGTCGCATCGACAGCAGGCGCGCCTTGAAGTGGCGGCCCGCGTACACCGCGTCGATCGCGTCGAGCACGCTGTCGTGCACCGCGAGTTGCCTGGACAGCGCGTGAAGGAAGTCGATCGAGTCGGCGCGCATCGGCTGCGCATGCAGCACCGCCACGGCCGCCAACTGCAGCAGGCGCTTGCGCTGGTGCACATCGGGGCCGATGTCCACCGCCTCGGGCGACCACCGGCAGCGGGTCGCCGGCCTCGCGCTCGAAGCGGCAGATGCGGGCGTAGGTGTCGAGGAACAGGCTGCTCGCGCGCGTCGAGCACGCCCTCGGGGCGCAGCGCAGTGCGCAGCGTGCGCATCACGAGCGGCATCTGTTGGCGGGAGAAGACATCGATGTCCATGGAGGTGGTTCCCTTTCAGCGGGCGAGGAAGTTGTTCAGCGTGACCAGGTCGCCCTCGGTCAGTGCGCCGGCCGACGCGGCCAGCTTCACGCGGCCGAGCAGGTAGTCGTTGCGCGCCTGCGCGAGGTCGAGCTGCGCGGTGTACAGGCGCTGCTGCGCGTCGAGCACGTCGAGCTCGGTGCGCGTGCCCAGGTCGCGCCCGAGCGCCGTGGCTTCGAGCGCCGTGGCGGCCGAGCGCACCGACTGTTCGAGCGAGCCGATGCGCGACACGCCGGTCTTGACCGACAGGTAGGCGTCCTGCGCTTGCAGGCGCGCGTCGCGCTTGGCTGCCGCCAGCTCCTGCTCGGCCTGGCCGCGCTTGGCGATCGACTCGCGCTCCTTGGACACGATCGCGCCGCCGGCATACAGCGGCACGTTGAACTGCAGGCCGATCACGCTGCTGCGCTTGCCGTCGGGCGAGCTCAGCTCCGACAGGCCACCGGACTGGCCCTTGTAGGCCGTGCTGGCCACCAGGTCGAGCGTCGGCCGCGCGGCGAACTTGTACTTGTCGATCTCGAAGGTGGCGATCGCCACCTCGGTCTGCTTGGCCAGCACGCGCGTCGCACCCTGCGCCGCCTGCTCCTGCCACGAGAGCGCGTCGTCGGGCTGCGGCGCCGACGGCGCGAAGGCCGGGCGCAGCGCCGCCAGGCCGTCGGCCTTGGCGCCGGTCAGCGCTTCGAGCTGCGAGCGGCGCAGTGCGAGCATGCTCTGCGACTGCACTTCGCGCGTCAACACGGCATCCAGCCGCGCCTGCGCTTCCTGCAGGTCGGTGATGCGGCCGCGGCCGACGTCGAAGCGCGCCTGGGCGCGGTCGCGCTGCAGCGACACGGCCGCCTTCTCGGCCTGCACCACGCGCAGGCTCTCGTCGGCGAGCAGGACGTTGAAGTACGCCTGCGCCACACGCTGCATCAGCTCCTGCTGCGCGTCGCGGTACTGCAATTCAGCCAGCGCTGTCTGCTGCTCGAGCTGCTTCTTCTCGGCACGCGACTTGGCGCTGACGATCGGTTGCTTCAGCTCGATCGCCACCTCGTGCACCGTGCCCGAGCCGTTGGGCTTGACCACGTCCTGAAGTTGCGGCGGCAGGTTGCTGGACGACGAGCTGTCGCGCAGATGGGTCGCGCTCGTGGTGAGTTGCACCTGCGGCAGCAACAGCGAGCGGCCCTGCACCGCCTTCTCGCGCCCGGCCGCCAACGCCTGGCCGGCGGCGGCCAGCGTCGGGTCGTGGGCCACGGCCTGCGTGTACGCGCCCATCAGGTCGAGCGCGAAACCGGGGGCGGCGTGCAGCGCGAAGGCAGCGGCCGCCAGTGCCTTGAGCACGGGCTTGTTCATCAGAGTCCTCTTTATGCGGTGGTGGGGCGCTGCGCCCGATACACGGTCGCGTACAGCGCAGGCAGGAAGATCAGCGTCAGCAGCGTGGCGACCGCGAGCCCACCCATGATGGCCCAGGCCATCGGGCCCCAGAACACCGAGCCGGTCAGCGGCACCATCGCCAGGATGGCGGCCAGCGCGGTCAGCACGATCGGCCGCAGGCGGCGCACGGCCGACTCGACGATCGCGTCCCACAACGTTGCGCCGTTGGCGCAGGTCGTGGTCGATCTGCACCACCAGGATCACCGAGTTGCGGATGATCATGCCGGCCAGCGCGATCACGCCGAGCATCGCGACGAAGCCGAACGGGATGCGAAACGCCGCCAGCACCGCGGCCACGCCGATGATCCCGAGCGGCGCGGTGGCCAGCACCAGCGCCATCTTCTTCATGTCCTGCAGCTGCAGCATCAGCAGCACCAGGATCGCGACGATGGCCATCGGCATCACCGCCATGATCGACGCCTGCGCCTTGGCACTGCTACTCCTGCGCGCCGCCGAGCTCGATGCCGTAGCCCAGCGGCAGCGTGGCCGCCAGCGCGTCGATCTGCGGCTGCACGGCACGCGTCACGTCCGGCGCCTCGGCGCCTTCGACGTCGGCGCGCACGGTCAGCGTCGGCACGCGGTTGCGCCGCCACAGCACGCTGTCCTCGCTCGTCAGCTCCAGCCGCGCGACCTGCGACACCGGGATGAACTTGCCGTTGCGCAGGTAGATCCGGGTGTCCTTGAGGTTGTTGAGGTCGCTGCGCTCCGGCTCCACCAGGCGCGCCACCACGTCCAGGCCGTCGTCGCCCTCGCGGTACTGCGTGATGGTGCTGCCCGACAGCGACCACTGCAGCGCGTTCTGGATCTCGCGCGAGGTGATGCCCAGCGCGCGCGCCTTGTCCTGGTCGACGTCCACCTTCAGCTGCTTGAGCCGTTCGCCCCAGTCCTGGTTGACGCGGCGGATGTGCGTGTCGGCGCGCAGGATCGCGCTCACCTGGTCGGCGATGGCCTGCACCTGCTTGTTGTCGGAACCGTGCACGCGAAACTGCACCGGGTAGCCGACCGGCGGCCCGTTCTCCAGCCGGTTGACGCGGCCGCGCACGAGCGGAAAGTCGTTCTCGAACATCGCCGTCACCTTGGCCAGCACGCGCTCGCGCGCTTCGCCGCCCTTCGTCATCACCATCATCTCGCCCAGGTTCAGGTTGGGCGTCTGCACGTCCAGCGGCAGGTAGAAGCGCGGGCTGCCGCTGCCGACGTAGCTGGTGACGGCCACCACGTCCGGGTCGTCCTTCAGCTTCTGCTCCAACGCCATCACCTCGCGCTGGCTGGCCTCGAAGGTGGCGGCCTGCGGCATCCACAGGTCCACCATCAGCTCGGGCCGGTCCGACGCGGGGAAGAACTGCTGCGGCACCGCGGCCTTGAACAGCACCACCGAGCCGACGAAGGCGGCCACGGTGACGCCGATCACCGCCTTGCGGTGCACCAGGCATCCGCCGACGAAGCGGCGAAAGCGCGCGTAGAAGCCCTTGGCATACACCGCGTCCTCGTCGTGCGAGGCGTGTGCGTGTTCCTTCAGCAGCTTGAAGCCGAGGTAGGGCGTGAAGACCACCGCGACGATCCAGCTCAGCACCAGCGAGATGCCCACCACCTGGAACAGCGAGAACACGTACTCGCCCGAGCCGCTCTTGGCAAAGCCCACCGGCAGGAAGCCGGCCGCCGTGATCAGCGTGCCGGTGAGCATCGGGAACGCGGTGGCGGTGTAGGCGTAGGTGGCGGCGCGGAACTTGTCCCAGCCCTGCTCGAGCTTCAACGCCATCATCTCCACCGCGATGATCGCGTCGTCCACCAGCAGGCCGAGCGCGATGATCAGCGCGCCGAGCGAGATGCGCTGCAGCTCGATGCCCAGGAAGTACATGCACAAAAAGGTCAGCGCCAGCACCAGCGGGATCGACAGCGCCACCACCAGCCCGGTGCGAAAGCCGAGCGAGAAGAAGCTGACCACCAGCACGATGGCCACCGCTTCGGCCAGGCTCTTCTTGAACTCGTGCACCGAGGCCTGCACCACCTTCGGCTGGTCGCTCACCGCGTGCACTTCCACACCCAGCGGCAGGTTGGCCTGCACGCGCGCCACCGTGGCCGTGAGCTGCTCGCCCAGGCGGATCACGTCGCCGCCCTTGCGCATGCTCACCGCCAGGCCGACGGCCGGCTGGCCGTTGAAGCGCATCTTCACCGTGGCGGGTTCCACCACGCCGCGCTTCACCTCGGCGATGTCGCCCAGACGGAAGCTGCGTTCGCCCGGCGCGGATGCCGATGTTGCGGATGGCGTCCACCGAATCGAACTCGCCGCTGACCGCGAGGCGCACCTGCTCTGTCGTCGTCAGCACCGTGCCGGCGGCCTGCACCGTGTTGGTGGCGGCCAGCGTGGACGAGATCAGCGCCGGGTCGATGCCCAGCGACGCCAGCTTGGCGTTGCTGGCCTCGATGTAGACCTTCTCGTCCTGCACGCCGGTGAGCTCCACCTTGTTGACGTCGGCCACGCGCAGGAACTCGTTGCGCGCCGCGTCGGCGGCGTCCTTCAGCTCCGGGTACGAGAACCCCGCGCCGGTGATGGCATAGAGATTGCCGAAGGTGTCACCGAACTCGTCGTTGAAGAACGGCCCGCGCACGCCCTGCGGCAGCGTGTGCGCGATGTCGCCCAGCTTCTTGCGCACCTGGTACCAGACCTGCGGCACGGCCGAAGGCGGCGTGTCCTCGCGCAGCGTGATCGTGATCTGCGTCAGCCCCGGCTTGGCGTAGCTCGCCATGGTGTCGATCTCGGCGACCTCCTGCAGCTTCTTCTCCAGCTTGTCGGTCACCTGCTCGCTCATCTGCTGCGCCGAGCTGCCGGGCCACGCGGCCTGCACCAGCATGGACTTGATGGTGAACTCCGGGTCCTCCTTCTGGCCGAGCTGCGTGTACGCCAGCACGCCGGCCAGCGACAGCAGCAGCAGCAGGAAGACCACCATCGGCTGGTGCTTGAGCGCCCATTCGGACAGGTTGAGGCCGGTCGTGGTGGAACCGGGCGAGGGCGGGTGTTGCATGGGGCGTGGGCGGTGCGTTGGCGACCCGACCATTTCGCCTGCGCTGCGTTGCCGCGCGCTTTCGCGCGAGCGCGTGGGGATTTCGATTGAAATTGGGCCGCGGCCGCGCAGGCAGCGACGCAGCTCTAGACGAAGTTGGTGTGGACCGCTCGAACGGCCGCTTCTACCGTAATGAAGACGATCGATACCGAGCCGTCTCGGCCGAGCGTGCTATCTTTGCAACTGGTTGCCGTCGCCTGCCGCACGCGCTCCGCAAGGGGTATGACGAAGACGGACTGATTCATCAAGCCACCCATTCGTGTTCTCCCGGGCGGCCCGCAAAGCGTGCACCGGCTTTGACGCCCGAGGAGTGGAACATGGATATCCCGCAGCTGAAGCTGTTGGCAGGGCTGGTTCGCGGCCTGCTTGAACAGCACGATGTGGCCGTTGGCCACAGTCAATCTCTTGACCTAATCGCTGCACTTCCTGGCCTGCGTAATTGGCCGGAAGTGAATGCCTTCCCGAGTCGGGTAGTTGCATGCGAGCTCACCGCCAGCACGGCCGCACGGTTGGCACACCGCCTCCGGAGCAAGCACGGTGTCGACTACAGCCCCGCCAAGCTTGTCGCGGCTCTCAGTCCTCCCGACATGCAGCGAAACGTTGCAACGCCTCAGGTCTGGCCCTCAGGTCCGCCACCGGGTGTGTACTTGACGTGTTCGCCACAGGCTATCGACGCGCTGCTGCACCGGTACGACGAGGCCACGGATGGCGAACTGGTGTATGCGGAGTCGGCCGCCAGCGGCTGGGAAGGCGCCATCGACCTTGGCGACTGGGGCCTGTCGTCGAAGGGTCTACAGCGGGTGCCAAGCGGCACGCTGCTCGTAGTCGGACCACTGGAACTCAACCAGGGATCGTGGCAGCAGAGCGCAGAAAAGCTCGAATGGGCTTGCCTTCGTGCAGGGCTTGATGGGCATCGCGTGGCGGTATTGATCGACACGCCACAGCCGGACCTCATGTTCAAGGACGTGGAACTCGCTGTGCAGCAGGTATCGCCCGAAGGGGCAAACAACCATCTCGATCTGACTGGCGTCGTCACCGAAGATGGCAACCTGCAGCCTCGCGTGCCCTTCGTGCAGCCGACACACGTTCCGGTCGTGAGCACTGCGGGTGCACCAACGGATGCGCTACCTCCCAAGGCAATAGAACTACTGAAGCAGCGTCTTCAGAAGCGCAGTCATGGCTTCCTGATACTGGGCTCGTGTGTCTGGCAGGAGCATTGGGGCATCGAGCAGATTGCAGCCGTCTTGCCCCTGACCGAGGCTTTAGGTCCCGTCGCTCGTATCAAAGCGCGAAACCGCAGCACCCCCGCCAAGGACATGATGGTGCCCGAAGTTGTAAAGGAAATCCCGTTCCTGGCTAGCGTTGAGAGCGCCTACGCCCACGGCTATCGGCGAATGCTCGTGCAACCACACTACTCCACGCTGGACGATATCTCCAAGTACCCCGACGTTTTGTTCTTGATCGGAAGCCACCATTTGGAGATTGACGAAGCCTTCCTGGAGGCGGCGCGCCTCCAAGGATTTCGTGGGATGGACAGTGTGTATGAACGCTTGGTCGCATGCATCGGAGTGCTGCCTGTTGTCACGACCACCGGCGCATTTCACGTGGCGGACATGTTTGTGCCCGGTGGTAAGCCGCTGCCAGTAGGCGACGCGTTCGACGTGATACCGAAGTTTGCAAGGAAGAACCGGGCTATTCGATGGGAAGACGAACTTGCTGCCCAGCTCGATGCGGGGTCCGTTACGGTGGAAACGATCAGAGCTGCGGCATCTGGAAAGTACAAGGACGGTGTCCGATGCATTGACGCCTTCCTTGCCAAGTGGGCGAAACGGAGGGGCGCAGCAGTGTGAGAAGGCGGCCGAGGCGACTACAGCCTCGGCCCTCGTATCGACAACGAAGGCTCAACGCGCCGTCGCCACCGCCTGCCCCGCCCCCACCGTCTTCACCTTCTGCCCCGCATGCAGCAGGTGCACGCCGGCCGTCACCACCGTCTCGCCGCCTTGCAGGCCCGAGGCGACGAGCACGCTGTCGTCCTGCGCGCTGCCCAGCGTCACCGGCTGCGGCTTGACCTGCGCGCTCGCGCCGTCCACGACCCAGACCACCGGCTGGCCGGCCTGGTCGTGGATCGCGGTCAGCGGCAGGCGGATCGCGCGCTCGCCGTCGATGTCGGCGGCCAGCACCGACGCGGTCATGCCCAGCATCAGTTCTCGCGCGTCGGCGTCGTGCACGGTGATGCGCGCGGAGTAGGTGCGCGTCACGCTGTCGGTGTCGGGCGCCAGCTCGCGCAGCGTGCCGCGATACGCCTTGCCCTTGCGCGCCCAGGCCGAGACCTGCAGCGACTTGGCGCGCCGCAGTTCGTCCACGCGCGACTCGGCGATGCTGATCACCACCTCGCGCTCGCCGTCGGCGGCCACGGTGAGCACTGCCTGGCCGGGCGAGACCACCTGGCCGGCCTCGGCGCCGATCGCGGTGACGATGCCGTCGCGGTCGGCCACCAGTTCGGTGTAGCCGCGCTGGTTGACCTTGATCGATTGCTGCGCCAGCGCCGACTTGAGTTGCGACTCCGACTGCGCCAGCGCCAGGCGCGCCTGGTCCACCTCGGCGGGCGACGCGAACTGGCGCGCCAGCAGCTGCTCGGTGCGCTGCAGGTCCACGCGGTCCTGCGCCACGCGGCTCTTCGCCGCGTCGACGTCGGCCACCGCGGCCACCACGTGCAGCGTTTCCTGCGCCGGGTCGAGCCGCATCAGCGGCTGGCCGCGCCTGACGTGCGAGCCCACCTCGACCAGGCGCGCGACGATGCGGCCTGAGGTCTGGAAGCCGAGCTTGCTTTCGTAGCGCGCGCGCACCTCGCCCGAGTAGCTCGCGCCCACCGAGCCGAGGCTCTCGCCGACGACGGCGCTCTTGACCGGACGCAAGTCTTCGTGTGCCGCGGGTTTGTCGGGCGCGCAGGCGGCAGAAAAAACGGCGACGCCCATCAGCGCGCCCCAGGTCACCCTGTTCATCTCGAATGTCCTCCCGTGTTCATTGGTCGCGGCCGTCGCTGTTGCCGGCCCAGGCCGAGCGAACCGAGCCGAGATCGGCCGAGCCGTCGAGTTCGTCGAGCGACCACGGCGTGGTGGACGCGAAATCAGGGTCGTCGACAAACGTCGTCTCGTCGTCTTGCGATGCGGCTTGGCGCTTCGGGCTCCCAAGGAAACGCCGGGCCGCTCCCAAGTTTCCTTGACCCCCTCGGGGGGCCTGGCGCGAAGCGGCAGGTAGGGGGGTAAACATCATCGTGACCTCGTTGCGTTGAAGGTGAGCCATCAATGTCGGCAGGCGCGGTTTCAGCACGGTGTGCGAAGTGGCGCCGGCCATGTCAGTTGAAACCGCGACACCGGGCCTAGCGGTAGACCAGGCCCGAGAGCTGCCACGCCAGGCGCGTGCGAACGCGCTGCATCCGGGCCAGCGTCGCCAGCAGCGCGTTGCGCACGCCGCGCAATGCCGCCGGCGCCGTGGCCAGGCGCGTCAGCCGGTGCGCCAGCGCCACAACCTTCTCGGCAGCAGGGCGGCGCGCGTGGCCGTACGCGTCGAGCGCGTGGGCGTCGCCGGCCAGTGCCTTGACCAGCGCGTCCGCAAGGTGCATCGCATCGAGGATGCCGGCGTTCATGCCCTGTCCTCCCGCAGGGCTGTGCACATGCGCGGCGTCGCCGGCCAGCAGCACGCGGCCGGCGCGATAGCTCTCAGCCAGGCGGTGGTGGACGCGAAAGCGCGAGCCCCACAGCACCTCGCGCACCTGCACCGGCTCGCGCTCGGGGCCGCGCGCGTCGAGCAGCGACTGCACGAACGCCAGGCTCGGCCGCTCCGGGGCTTCGTCGACGGTGGCGACGATGCGGTGCACGCCGTCGGGCAGCGGCGCCACCACCACCAGGCCGGCGGGCGAGAAGTACAGGATCACCTCCTCCTGCGGCACGCCGCCCGACAGACGCACGTCGGCGAGCACGAAGGACTCTTCGTACTGGTCGCCGTTGAATGCGATGCCGGCGCTCTCGCGCACCGCGCTGTGCAGGCCATCGGCGCCGACGACGTAGCGCGCGCGCAGGCGGCTGCCGTCGTCGAGCGTGGCGGTGGCCGATGAGGCGTCCTGCGTCAGCGACTGCAGCGTGCGCGGGCGCAGCACGTCGCCGCCCAGGGCCTGCAGGCGCTCGAGCAGCACGCGCTCGGTCTCGGCCTGCGAGATCATCAGCGTGAACGGGTAGCGCGTCGGCAACTGCTCGAAGCCGATCGGCAGCAGCACCCGATCGCGGTCGCGGATCGTGAAGCGCTGCACCGTCAGGCCGCGCGCCAGCAGCGCCGGCGTGACGTCGCCCAACGGCTCCAGCACTTCGAGCGTGCGTGCGTGCACGACCGCGGCGCGCGAGGTGTTGTCGCCTGCGGCCTGGCGGTCGATGACGGTCGTGCGCACACCGCGAGCGGTCAGCGCGGTGGCCAGCGCCAGGCCGGTGGGGCCGGCGCCGACGACGAGGATGTCGGTGTCGAATGTGCTGTCTGCGAGTGGATGCGATGTCATGAAGGCGCTCCTGGATCGGCCGGCCGGGGATCGGCCGCGCGTGGAGGCCATTCAGAGCGCGCCGCATGCCGCAGCGATGGCGCGAAGAGCGTGCGCGGTTTCAGCTGAAATCGAGCGCCCCCAGAACACCTCTGGTGGAGCCGTGCGCCTTGCCGCAAGATCGCGGCGTATGCGATTCGCCCGAGCACTGCATGCCGTCGTCGGCGTCGGCGCGCTCGTGGCACGCGCCGAGCAGCCGATCAGCGACGTCAAGGGTGGGGATTTCGACGGCACTGCGGCGGCGCGCCGAGTTGGCTGGAGGCCCAGCCTCTGCTGTGTCTTGGCGCTGCACCTTCTCGCCTGCCCCGTCAACGCTCAACCCTCGGCCGCGACCGAGTCGGCGCCGACGGTTCGCCCGCGGATCGCACTCGTGCTGTCTGGAGGCGGTGCACGCGGCTTCGCCCACGTCGGTGTGCTGCGCGCCCTCAAGGACATGCGCGTGCCGATCGACTTGGTGGCCGGTGTCAGCATGGGCGCGGTCGTCGGCGGTGCCTACGCCGCCGGCCGCTCGGTCGAGGAGATGGAGCAGTTCGTGCGCACGACGGCCTGGTCGGACATCGTTGCGGACCGGCCGCCGCGCGACAACCTGGCCTATCGCCGCCGCGCCGATGACCTGCTGCTGCCGTCGCGCATCGAGTTCGGTGTGGACGCTTCGGGCGTGTCGCTGCCGCTGTCGGCGGCTGGCAATGCCTCGCTCGAAGCGGCCCTGATCCGGCTGTTGCCGATCGGCACTGGCGACCTGCCCGTCAACCGCCTGGCGTTGCCGTTTCGCAGCGTCGCTTCGGACCTTCTCACCGGTGAGGCCGTCGAGCTCAACGACACGCCGCTGTTCATGTCGATCCGGGCGTCGCTGGCGGTGCCGGGCGTCTTCGCGCCGGTGCGGCTGAACGACCGCCTGGTCGCCGACGGTGGCCTGGTGCGCAACCTGCCCGTCGATGTCGCCAAGGCGATGGGGGCCGATGTGGTCATCGCCGTCAACGTCGGCACGCCGCTGTCCGGCGAGTCGGAACTGGTGAGCGCGCTCGGCGTGGCCCGGCAGATGATGCTCATCCTGACCGAGCAGAACGTGCGTCGCTCCTTGAAAGAGATGGAGGCGCGCGATGTACTGATCGCGCCCGAACTCGGCGGCTTCAGCTTCCTGGATTTCAGCCGCGGCGAGCACGCCATGGAAGCCGGCGAGCAGGCCGCCCGCAGGATGGCGCCCCGCCTCGAAGCCCTGGCCGTCTCTGCCGAGACCTACGCGGCGTTCGAGAGCGCGCGCACGCGCTCCGCTGCCGTGCGCGACGTCTCGTTGCCGCTGGCCAGCGTCGAGGTGCGACCCACGGCGCATGCCGGCGCCGAAGCGCTCGCCGCGCAGACCGGCCTGCGAGCAGGCGACACGGTCACGCTGTCGCAGATTCACCTGGGCGCATCGCGCCTGCTCGGCCGCGGCGAGTTCGAGCGCGTCGAGGTCGATGCCCGCGATGTCGGGGGCCAGCGCGAGGTGACCCTCAAGCCGATCGAAGCCGACTGGGCGCGCAGCCGCTTGCGCCTCGGCCTGGAAGTCGTCAGCGACTTCGCCGACGACAACCGCTTCACCGTCAGCGCGCTGCACACCCTGTCATGGCTCAACTCCTGGGGGGCGGAGTTGCGCACCCTGGCGCGCATCGGTTCGCAGCGTCTTCTGGCGACGCAGCTGCTGCAACCGCTGGCACCCGGTTCGAGTTGGTACGTGGCGCCGTCGTTGCAGTACAGCGCTTCGTCGATCGACGTCTATGCGCAGGGCCGCCGCAGCCTGCGCGTGGGCTACAGCGTCAACACGGCGACGCTGGCCCTGGGTCGGGAACTGTCGAACTGGGGCGATGTGCAGTTGGGCGTGGAGCGTCGGGTCGGGCGCAGCCGCTCGCTGGTTCCGGAAGGCGACGCGGCTGCCAGTGGCCGCTTCCATGAAACCGCGTCCTACGCGCAACTGGCGTTCGACACCCTGGACTCGCTGGCGCTGCCGAGTCGGGGCATGCTGCTGCAAAGCCGGATCGAGAGTTCGCAAGGCGCTTCCGCCGCACCCAGCCGTTCGACGTCGTCGATCGTCGGTCTGAACGCATTTCGCGTCGGTGAATGGGCGGGCCACGTCTATGGCGAGTGGGCCAAGGCACGCAGCGGCTTGGCGCCGTTTTCCCTGGGCGGCTTCCTGCGGCTGTCGGGCACGCCGCGCGAGTCGCTCGGCGGCCGCGCCGTGGTGCTGGGCCGGGTGGTGATGGCCCGACGCATCGGCGAGATGCCCGCTGGCTTCGGCGGCGCGGTGCGCGTCGGCTATTCGCTCGAGCTCGGCACGGGATATGACCCCGACGAGGCGTTGCGATTCGGCGACCTGAAGCAGGCCGCCAGTGGATTTGCCTCCGTCGACACTCGCTTCGGCCCGCTCTTCCTGGCCCTGGGCGCGACCCGCGGCACGGGAGGCACGCTCTATCTGTTCCTGGGGCCGTTCTGGTGACTGCGGTGTGGGTTTCAGGCATTGACTTACTTGGTAAGCCAGACTACACTCCTGTGCGCTTTTTCTGAAAGCAAAGCAATGTCCACACTCCTGGTGTCATCCAAAGGGCAGATCGTGCTGCCCGCCGCGTTGCGTCGGCGCCTGGGTCTCGGTGCCGGCGCGCGGCTCGAAGTCGTGGAGCGGGCTGATGGACTCACCTTGCGCGTCGTGCGCGCGGTGCCACGCGCCGACGTCGCCAGCCTGGCCGGCATGTTGAAGGCGCCAACTCGCGACGCTCCGCGGCGCCTGGAAGACTTCGACCCGGCGACGCTGTTGGCACGCGGCCGCAACAAGCCGCGGCCATGAGGTCGCTCGACACCAACGTCCTGGCGCGCTTCTTCGTCGATGATGCCGACGACGCCCAAGCCGTCAAGCAACGTCCGGCCGCCGTGGCCGCGCTCTCTGAGCGGGCTTACGTCTCCGTCACGGTCTTGCTCGAACTCGAATGGGTGCTGCGTGGTTTCTACACACTGCCGCGACGCGACATCGTGCGGGCGATGCGCGCACTGGCCGGCATTGAGCACGTGACGGTCGAGGACCGCGATGCGGTGCTGTCAGCGCTCGATGCCTTCGAAGGCGGACTCGACTTTGCAGACGCACTGCATGTGGCACGCAGCTCGCGGGCCGCTTCGTTCGCCACCTTCGACCGTCAACTGGCGCGGCGCACGAAGGGCCTCGCGTTGTCACCCGCGATCGAGCTGCTGGCTTGACGTCCTACCTCACGACCTCGACAGCGACCCCGAACACATAACCCGCGCCGCGCTGCGTGACGATGAAACAGGGCTGCGCCGGATCGGCTTCGATCTTGCGCCGCAGGCGGAGGATCTGCACGTCGATCGAGCGGTCGTAGACCTCGGCGTTGTGCAGGCGCGAGAGCTCGAGCAGCTGATCGCGCGTCAGCGTGCGCTGCGGCGCGCTGAGAAACGCGGCGAGCAGGCTGAACTCGCCGTTGGTCAGTTCGACGGCGCGACCGTCGGGGCTCTTCAGCCGGCGCAGGCCGACGTTCAGCTCCCAGCCGCCAAAGCGGTAAGCGCGCACCTTGGTCATCGCGTCGGCGACGCTGGCCTGCGCTTGCGCGCGGCGCAACAGCGCACGGATGCGCGCCAGCAGTTCGCGGCTGGAGAAGGGCTTGGTCAGGTAATCGTCGGCGCCGAGCTCGAGACCCATCACGCGGTCGGCCTCTTCGGCACGGCCGGTCAGCATCAGGATCGGCAGGCCAGGCGACGTCTCGCGCAGGCGCCGTGCAATCTGCAGGCCGTCTTCATCGCCGGGCTTCAGTCGCACGTCGAGCACCACCAGGTCGATCGTCTCGCGCGCCAGCACCTCGTTCATCGCCCGCCCGTCGGCCACGGTGGTGATGCGCAGTTCGTTCTCGCCCAGGTAGTCGGACAGCAGCGCGCGGATCGACGGGTCGTCGTCGACGGCGATGATGTGGGGCCAGGCGTTCGCGTTCATCGCCGGTCAAGCGTGACGCTGCCAAGCCACGGTCGCGACGCCGGCGGCGAGCACGAGGCACAGCGGCGAATAGACGAAGGTGTCGAGCCGCGCGAACCGGCTGCCGCGAACGCGCTTGAAGAAACCGACATAGCGGAATTCTCCAACGGCGCGGGCCGCAAGGCCAGCGGCGAGCGCGTACGACAAGCCGACGAGCAGACCGCGCGGCAGGGGAAGGGAAAGACCGCCGGCGGTGGCGGCCACCAGGGCCGCGAACATGAGCAGCACGACGCCGACCGCAAGCGTCGCTCGGGTTGAAGGCACGAACAGGGGTTTGCCGCCCTCCACGGGCACCGCGCCGCCCTTTCCAGACGAAGGCGCGAGCGCCATGTAGAAATGCCAAAGCGCCAGCGCGACGAAGACGGCACACAAGGCAAACGCAAGCAGTTGGCTCATGGCGGGCTGCGGTGGCGATTGGTTGAGCCGCGCAAGGCCGCGGCCAGGGCGCGGGCGATCTCGCGCCCGGCCAGCGGTTTGGACAAGACTTCGGCCACGCCGAGCTGGCGCGCCTGTTGCAGCAGCGCGGCGCTGACATAGCCGCTCATCAACACGACGGGCAGGTCCGGCCGCAGGCGGCGCGCTTCGGCGGCGAGTTCGCGGCCGGTCAAAGCAGGCATCGACTCGTCGGACAGCACGGCGTCGAAACGTGCCGGCTCGGCGCGCAAGGCGTCGAGCGCGGCGGTGCTGGAGACGAAGCCCACCGGCTCGTAGCCCAGGCCCGCCAGCAGTTCCTCGCCCAGGCGCACCAGCGGCTCTTCATCGTCCACCAGCAGCACGGTCTGGCCGTCGCCGCGCGCTGTGTCGTCGTCGGCCACCGCGTCGCTCGCCGGCGCCCTGACCACGCCGTGCGCCGGCAGGTGGATCGTGAACGTGCTGCCCTCGCCGGGGCGGCTGTGCACGTCGATGCCACCGCCGAGGTCGGTGACGATGCCGTGCACCAGCGACAAGCCCAGCCCGGTGCCGACGCCGACTTCCTTGGTGGTGAAGAAGGGGTCGAAGATGCGTTCGAGCAGGCGTGGCTCGATGCCACTGCCGCTGTCGGCCACCGACAGGCGCAGGAAGTCCCCGGCCGGCAGCGTGCTCGTGGTCACGGCCAGCGGTGCGGTCAGACGCAGCGTGTCGAGCGTGACCACGAGGCGCCCTTCAGCGCGCATGGCCTGCACGGCGTTGGCGCACAGGTTCATCACCACCTGGTGGATCTGCGTCGCATCGCCGAGCACGCTGCTGTCACCGGCGGCGAGCTGCCGTTCGAGCTTGACGCCGGCCGGCAGTGTGGCCGCAATGCCGTCGAGCGCCTCGTCCACCACCGACTGCACATGCACCGGCACGCGCTCGCCCATGCCGCTGCGGGAGAAGGCGAGGATGCGTTCGACCAGCGACTTGGCGCGCTGCCCGGCGGCCAGCGAGGCGTCGAGGTGGCGGCGCTGTGCGCTGCCCTCGGGCGCGCCCTTCTGCGCCAGCTCACCGTAACCGAGGATGGCCGACAGGATGTTGTTGAAGTCGTGCGCGATGCCGCCGGCCAGCGTGCCGATGGCTTCGAGCTTCTGCGCCTGGCGCAGTTGCTCTTCGAGGCGCTCGCGCTCGCCTTCAGCCTGCTTGCGCTCGGTGATGTCGAGGATGACGCCGGCCACGCGCCAGCCCTGCCCATCCGGAGCCGGAAAGCGCTGCGCCCGGTTGAGGATCCAGCGCACGCTGCCATCGGGCAGCACGACGCGGCATTCGTAGTCATGGCGCGCGCCGTCGCCGCGGGCATGGGCCTCGATCAGCTGCAGCACGCGCTCGCGGTCGTCCGGGTGCAGCGTGATCCGCGCCATGAATTCGGCGCGCGAGCCCATGCGCGTATCAGCGGGCAGGCCGAACAGTTCGTTGGCGGTAGCCGAGACGAACAGGCGGTCGTCGGCTTCGTTCCAGACCCAGTGGCCGCCGCGCCAGCCGGTCATCGCCAGCGCATAGCGTTCCTCGCTCTCGCGCAGCGCCTCTTCGGCGCGCTTGCGGTCGTCGATGTCGCTGGCTGAGCCTGCCACGCGCAAGGGCTTGCCGTCGGCGTCGCGCACGCACCTGCCGTGGATGTGCACCCAGCGCCAGCTGCCATCGGGCTGGCGCATGCGGAAGTCGCCGACATAGGCCGGGGCGCGCCCCGCCAGGTGGTCTTCGATGGCGGCGTCGCGGCGCGGTGCATCGTCGGGGTGCAGCTGGCCTCGCATCTCGGCGGCAAAGTCTTCCATCGGTTGCATCTCGGGGCCTGGCGGCAGGCCGAGCATTTCGCGCCCGCGCTGCGAACCGAAAGCCATGCCCGTCGTGTAGTCCCACTCCCAGATGCCATCGTCGGAGCCGGCCACCGCGTCCGCGAAACGCTGCTCGCTGACTCGCAGCGCCAGCTCGGCTCGCTTGCGGTCGTCGATGTCGGTGACCGAGCCGGCGATGCGCAGCGGCGTGCCGTCGGCCGCGCGCGTGCACAGCGCGCGCACATGGACCCAGCGGTACTGGCCGTCGGCGCGGCGCACGCGGTACTCCACCTCGTAGTGCGGCGTCTGGCCGTCGAGGTGGGCCCGCATCGCGCTCTCGCGCAGCGGCGCATCGTCCGGGTGGTAGGTGAGCAGGCCCTGCAAGGCTTCGAGCGGCTGCGTTTCGGGTTCGAGCGGCAGGCCTTGCAACTCGCGCGCGCGCCGCGACTCGTAGGCCGTGCGGGCCACCAGGTCCCAGTCCCAGACGCCGGTGTCGGAGCCGGCCGCGGCGAGCGCGTAGCGCTGCTCGGACACGCCCAGCGAGGCTCGCGCCGCGGCCGCTCGCGCCAGTTGGCGCATCACCATCGCGATCAGCAGCGCGGCCATCGCGCCGAGTGCCAGCGTGCGCCACGCCGAGCCGATGGCCTGGGCACGCCACGGCGCGAGCACGCTGGCGGCGTCACGCGTGACCACCACCACCAGCGGCTGATCCGGCACCGGGCGCACCGCGCCGAAGCGATCGACGCCGTCGAGCGGGCTGATGTTGCGCGACACGGTGATGCCCGACGCGGCCTGGGCGATCAGCTCGGTCAGCAACGGGAATTTCTTGCCCAAGGCGTCGTCGGCCGCTGGATGGCGTGCCATCAGCGTGGTGTTGCGATGCAGCAGCGCAATGCGCGTGCCCGGGTCGGGGTAGGCGTCGCGGTAGAAGCTCTGGAAATATTCGACGCGCCCGCTGGCGCCCACCGTGCCGAGGAACTCGCGATTCGGCCCTTCGAGGCGGCGCCCCATCGGGAATACCCAACGGCCGTCGCCGAGCGAGCGCATCGTCGTGCCGACCATCGTGCGCAGCTGCGGCTCCTCGCGCAGGCGATAGAACGTCGGCAGCTTGGTGACGTCGATCTTGACGATCTCGGCCGGCGGGAAGACCGACGAACCGAGGCCGTGACCGTCGGGGCCGAACAACACCAGGCCCTCGACCTGCACCAGGCCCACCGCCTGCTCCTTCAGGTACGCATGCAGCTCGTCCGGGGTCAGGCGCTGCAGCACTCCGCGCTGGTGCTGCTCGGCGAGGTGGCGCAGCACCGTATCGACCGCCTGCAGGCTGCGCGTGGTCTGCTCGGCGATGACGCGCGCCTGCACGTCGAGTTCGCGCTCGGTCTGGGCGATGATCTGACGGTACGTGCGAAGCATGTCGTAGCCGGCCAGTGCGGCGACCGCGACGATGAACAGGCCGCCGATCCAGACGAAACGCCGGCCCGGCCAGGCGTCCACCGGCAGCGCGGCCAGGCGCTGGTGCAGCTTCACGCCGAGGGGCTCCGATGCAGCAGCTTTGCCACCGCGGCGCGCAGCGTGTCGCGCGCCACCGGCGAGGCCAGCACCGCCGCCGCGCCGAGCTGGTGTGCCACGTCACCTTGTGCGGCCACACCGGGCAGGAAGGTCGACGACAACACCAGCACCGGCACGCCGGGCCAGGCCTGGGCGAGTTGGCGCAAGCGCGGCGCGCCGTCCTGACGCGGAAACGGCAGATCGATCAGGATCAGGCCGAGGCGCTCATCCGCATCGGCCTGGCGCAGAACGCGCAGGCGATCGCGTGTCAGCCATTCGTCGAACAGCGCGGCCATCTCTGGCTCGATGCCACGCAGCAGCACCGCGGGTGCAGACGCCACGGCGTTGTCGTCGGCAGCGGGCGCGTCATCGTGGCGCGCGGGGAGGTCGTCATTGGAGGATGTCATGGCAGGCCAACGCAGTTTGGCACCGCCCCCCATGCGCGAGCATGTCGGCAGCCGGGCTGCAAATTACAAGTGAAATCTGCTGAGGGACTGATAGCCTTCAACGCCACTGCCCGGAGACGACGATGCTCTACGACCCAGCGCGCCACGAAACGCTGCACCCGGTCGCCTGGGACGAGGCCCGTGTTCGCGCAGCCATCGAGCACATCGTTCGCGACACCGAGGCGCGTTACTCGCCCGATCGCTACTGGCCGCTGCACCCGCGCGATGTCGATGGCGGCGAAGACCCGACGCAGGCCGCGACGGGTCTGTACTTCGGCGCCTGCGGCGTCATCTGGGCACTGCGGTACTTGCAGTCGGCCGGCGCTGCGACGCTGTCGCGCCGCTACGGCAGCGAGCTCGACGCGCTGCTGCTGCGCAACCGCGCAGCGTTGAAGGCCTTCGGCGCCGTTGGCGAAGAGGCTTCGTACTTGATGGGCGACACGCCGATCCTGATGCTGGCCCAGGGCGACGAGCCCAGCGCGGTGCGTGCCGATGCGCTGGCGGCCTTGATCGAAGGCAACCTCGACCACCCGGCGCGCGAGCTGATGTGGGGCTCACCGGGCACGTTGCTCGCGGCCCTGTTCCTCCATCAGCGCAGCGGCGATCCGCGCTGGGCAGCGCTGTTCCGGACCACGGCCGCCAAACTCTGGTCGCAGTTGCAGTGGTCTGCCGAACATCAATGCAGCTACTGGACGCAAGACCTCTATGGACGCCAATCCACCTACCTCGATGCAGTGCACGGCTTCGTCGCCACCGCGTCGCCGCTGATCCAAGGCCGCCACCTTCTCGATGCGCAGGCCTGGTCGGACTGGCAGCAGTGCATCGTCAACACCGTGCAGCGCACCGCCACGTGGGAGGGCGAGAACCCGGCGATGGCCAACTGGCGGGCCTTGCTCGACACGCCCGCAGGGCAAACACCGCGCCTGCTGATGCAGTTCTGCCACGGCGCGCCCGGCTTCGTCATCTGCCTGGCCGACATGCCCGGCGCGGCCCTGGATCCGCTGCTCACTGCTGCCGGCGAAGCGACGTGGGCCGCAGGGCCGCTCGCCAAAGGCGCCAACCTCTGCCACGGCACCGGCGGCAACGGCTACGCGTTCCTGAAGTTGTTCCAGCGCAGCGGCGACGCACGCTGGCTGGATCGTGCACGCGCCTTTGCCATGCACGGCATCGCGCAGATGGAGGCCGACGCGCTGCAGCACGGGCAACTGCGCTACTCGCTGTGGACCGGCGACCCTGGCTTTGCGATCTACCTCTGGGATTGCCTGCGCGGCAGCGCGGCGTTTCCGACGCTCGACGTCTTCTACGCCTGAATGGCCGCTTGGGACTGACGCGACGCTCTACCGACGGCGCAGCCTGCCGTCTTCGATCTCGACCACGCTGCCGGCCCGCCAGTCGTCGGGCTTGGACGAGGATTCGTATTTGCGGCTGCGACCGTCCTTGAGCGTGACGCGCGTGACCCAGACCTTTTCCTTCTTGACGCGTTTCTCGATCTCGTTGCCGAGCAGGCCGCCGACCGCGGCGCCGCCGATGGTGCCGATGGTGCTGTCCGTGGTCTTGTTGCCGACCACGCCGCCGGCCACGGCGCCACCGATGGCACCGACGCCGCTGCCCTTGCCCTTCTTCGTTTCCTGCCGCACCGAGCTGACCACGCCGCAATCGCGGCAGATCCCTGACAGCCGGACGCCCTGAACCTCGGAGGGCCGGGTCTTGTTGTCGGCCGCATGGGCCAACGACGCGCCGGCCAGCATGGCAGCGAGAGCGATCGAACGGAATGGGGTCATGGCGGTCTCCTGGTGGTGTCAGCTCAGCAACGGCGCCAACGCGCGTTGTGCCGTTGCAGTGTCCACCGCATTGCGTCGCGCCCAGTCGTCGAGCTGGTCGTTTCCGACAGGTCCTACATTGAAGTAGGTCGCGTCCGGGTGCGCAATGTAGAAGCCGCTGACAGACGAGGCCGGCGTCATCGCCAGGCTCTCGGTCAGCCCCATGCCGAGCTCGCCGACGCCGAGCACGCGGAACAGGTCGCGCTTGGGCGTGTGGTCGGGGCAGGCCGGGTAGCCGGGCGCGGGGCGGATGCCTTGGTACTTCTCGGCGATGAGGTCCGCGTTGGCGAGCGACTCGTCGGCGGCGTAGCCCCAGAACTCGGTGCGCACGCGCTGATGCAGGCGCTCTGCGAACGCTTCCGCCAAACGATCGGCGAGGGCCTTCAACATGATTGCCGAGTAGTCGTCGTGGTCGGCGAGGAACTGCGCTTCCTTCTTCTCGACGCCGTGGATGCTGACGGCAAACATGCCGGCGTAGTCGTTGTCGTGCGGGCTGACGAAGTCGGCGAGGCAGCGGTTCGGCCTCGGCACGCCATCGATCACCGGGCGCTCGGTCTGCAGGCGCAGGCCGCGCCACGTCATCAGCGGCGTGCTGCTGCGGTACTCGTCGCCGAAGAAGGCGATGTCGTCGTCGTTGACCTGCTGCGCGGCATACAGGCCGATCGCGCCATGCGCCTGCAGCCAGCGGCCTTCGATCACGCGCTGCAAGAGGCGCTTGCCGTCGGACATCACGCGCGTCGCTTCGGCGCCGACGATCTCGTCGCGCAGGATCTCCGGAAACTTGCCGGCCAGATCCCAGGTCTGGAAGAACGGCGTCCAGTCGATGCAGGCCGCGATCTCGTTGAGGTCGTAGTTGCGGAAGACGCGGCGGCCGAGGAATTTCGGTTTGGTCGGTGTGTACGCGGCCCAGTCGATCGGCGTCTTGTTCTGGCGCGCCTGTTCGAGCGGCACGATCTTCGCCACCTTCTTGTTCGCATGCTGCTCGCGCACGCGGTCGTAGTCGGCCGTCATGTCGGTGATGAACTTCGCCGCGCGTTCGTCACTCAGCAAGTCACTGCAGACACCGACACTGCGCGACGCGTCGGGCACATAGACGACAGGGCCTTCGTAATGCGGCGCGATCTTGACGGCGGTGTGCACGCGGCTCGTCGTCGCGCCGCCGATCAAGAGTGGGATCTTCTTGATGCGGAACCACTCGTCGCGCTGCATCTCGGCGGCCACATGCTGCATCTCTTCGAGGCTCGGCGTGATCAGGCCACGAGAGGCCGATGATGTCGGCGCCTTCGACTTTCGCTTTCGCAAGGATGTCCTGGCACGGCACCATCACGCCCATGTTGACGACTTCGAAGTTGTTGCACTGAAGCACGACGGTGACGATGTTCTTGCCGATGTCGTGCACGTCGCCCTTGACGGTGGCGATGACGATCTTGCCCTTGGCCTTGGCTTCGCCGCCGGCATCGACCAGCGCTTTCTTCTCGGCTTCGATGTAGGGCAGCAGGTGCGCGACGGCCTGCTTCATCACGCGCGCGACTTCACCACCTGCGGCAGGAACATCTTGCCCTGGCCGAACAGGTCACCGACGACGTTCATGCCGGCCATCAGCGGCCCTTCGATGACATGCAACGGCCGGCCGCCTTTGGCAAGAATCGCCTGCCACGACTCTTCGGTGTCTTCGGTGATGAAGTCGGTGATGCCGTGCACCAGCGCGTGCGAGAGGCGCTCGTTGACCGGGTTCGCGCGCCACGCCAGGCGCGCGCTGTCGTCCTTGCCGGCGCTCTTGGCGCGGTCGGCGATTTCGATCAGGCGCTCGCCGGCGTCCTTGCGCCGGTTGAGCACGACGTCTTCGACGCGCTCCTTCAACTCCGCATCGAGATCGTCGTACACACCGACCATGCCGGCGTTGACGATGCCCATGTCCATGCCGGCCTTGATGGCGTGGTACAGGAACACGGTGTGGATCGCTTCGCGCACCGGCTCGTTGCCGCGGAACGAGAAGCTGACGTTCGACACGCCGCCGCTGAACCTTCGCGCCCGGCAGGTTCTGCTTGATCCAGCGCGTGGCGTTGATGAAATCGACGGCGTAGTTGTCGTGCTCTTCGATGCCGGTGGCGATGGCAAAGATGTTCGGGTCGAAGATGATGTCTTCGGGCGGGAAGCCGACCTCGTCGACGAGGATTTTGTAGGCGCGCGCGCAGATCTCGGTCTTGCGCTCGAACGTGTCGGCCTGACCCTTTCTCGTCGAAAGCCATGACGACTGTCGCTGCGCCGTAGCGGCGCACCAGCGTCGCCTGGCGGCGGAACTCGGCCTCGCCTTCCTTCATCGAGATCGAGTTGACGATGCCCTTGCCCTGGATGCACTGCAGCCCGGCTTCGATCACTGACCACTTCGACGAGTCGATCATCACCGGCACGCGCGCGATCTCGGGCTCGCCGGCCATCAGGTTCAGAAAGCGCACCATCGCCGCCTTCGAATCCAGCATCGCCTCGTCCATGTTGACGTCGATGATCTGGGCGCCGTTTTCCACCTGCTGCCGCGCGACGGCGAGCGCCTGCTCGAATTCGCCGCCGAGGATCATGCGAGCGAAGGCCTTCGAGCCGGTGACATTGGTGCGCTCGCCGATGTTGACGAACAGCGAGCCTTGGCCGATGGCAATCGGCTCAAGGCCGGAGAGGCGAAGCGGTGGCAGTACGGCGGTTTTCTCGGTCATCGACGCTGGCCTTCCTGTGGGCATCGATGAGCGCCGTTGGGGGAAAACGTTTCGAGCCTGGCGGTGACAGGGCACCGTCGCAACGCTCCTCGAAACGCTGTCGATTCTAGTCTGCGCTGCGCTCGTCCACGGCCCACGCCGGCAGCCGCCAATCGGCCCACAAGGCCAGCGCGCGCACGCCGCTGGCGGCGACGATCGATGCGCCGAGCGCCAGTTCCTGCGACGCGCCCAGCGCGTGCGCCCCCACCAGCACCCAGCCGCCGGCGAACGAGCAGACGGCGTACGGCCGGTGGTCGCGGAAGGCGCTCGGGATCTCGTTGCAGACGATGTCGCGCAGCACGCCGCCGAAGACGGCGGTCACCATGCCCATCAGCACGGCGACGATCGCCGGCATGCCGGCGTCGAGTGCGATCTGCGTGCCGCTTGCGGTGAAGAGGCCCAAGCCGAGCGCGTCGGGCCACTGCATCGCGCGCTCGGTCGGCTGCAGGTGTCGCGCGCGCATGAACAGCATGGCGCCGATGCACAGCGCGAGCAGCACCCACAGCCAGCCGGCATGCTGCACCCAGAAGAACGGCCGCCGGTCGAGCAGGATGTCGCGCAGCGTGCCGCCGCCAAAGGCCGCCAGGCCCGCGACCACGCACACGCCCACGGCGTCGAGGCGCTTGCGCGCCGCTTCGATCAGCCCCGACAAGGCGAAGGCGATGGTGGCGATCGCTTCGATCGCCACCAGGGCGTGGGACAGGTTCCAGGCAGCGGGGTTGGTCATCGGGCGTGTTGACATTGTCGATGCGCAAGCCTTGAAGCGGCCGTGCTTGTCCCCACCTCGCGGGCACGGGTAGCATGCGCCACCCGGCTGTCGCCTGAACAGCGGTTCCCTGAACAACGAATGGAGGCCCATCGATGAATGTGACCCGACGTGCTCTGTCCTGGCTCGCCGCCCTCGGCGCGGCCTTCGCGCTCTCAGGCTGCGGCTACAACCAGTTCCAGTCCCTCGACGAAACCGTCAAGGGTTCGTGGGCCGAGGTGCTGAACCAGTACCAGCGCCGCGCCGACCTGATCCCGAACATCGTCGCCACCGTCAAGGGCGAGGCCAACTTCGAGCAGGAGACGCTGACCAAGGTGGTCGAGGCGCGCGCCAAGGCGACATCGATGCAGGTCACGCCGGAGACGATCAACAACCCCGAGGCGTTCGCCAAGTTCCAGGCGGCGCAGGGCGAGCTCTCCAGTGCGCTGTCGCGCCTGCTCGTCGTCACCGAGAACTACCCCAACCTGAAGGCCAACCAGGGCTTCCAGGATCTGCGCGTGCAGTTGGAAGGCACCGAGAACCGCATCACCGTCGCCCGCAACAAGTACATCAAGACGGTGGCCGACTACAACGTGCTGGCGCGCCAGTTCCCGACCAACCTGACGGCGATGATCTTCGGCTACGCGGTCAAGCCGAGCTTCACGGTGGCCAACGAAGCGCAGATCTCGGCGCCGCCGGCGGTGAGCTTCGAGAAGCCTGCTTCAAAGTAAGCAGATCGCCATGCGCATGTTGCGGCAGCTCTGGCTGCTGCTGCTTCTCGCCGCGGCGGCGCTCGGTGCCGCGGCCCAACCGCTGGTCGCGGTGCCGCCGTTGTCGGAGCGCGTCATCGACCTGACGGGCACGCTGACGGCTGTCGAGTCGCAGAACCTGATCGGCAAGCTCGCTGCGTTCGAGGCCGAGGCCGGGCCGCAGATCGTCGTGCTGATGGTGCCGACGACGCAGCCGGAAGACATCGCCTCGTTCGCGCAGCGCGTCGGCGAGACGTGGAAGATCGGCCGGCGCGATGTCGGCGACGGCCTGCTCGTCGTCGTCGCCAAGAACGACCGCAAGCTGTGGATCGCGCCGGCCAAGGCGCTCGAAGGCGCGGTGCCGGACCTGGCGGCGCGCAGGATCGTCGCCGAGACGATCAGCCCACGCTTCAAGACCGGCGACTTTGCCGGCGGCATCGATGCCGGTGTCGATGCGTTGATCTCGCGCATCAAGGGCGAGAACCTGCCGGCGCCGACGGCGCGGGACCGTTCGCGCGGCGCAGATGGTTTTGGCATCGCACCGCTCGAGCTGCTGCTCTTCGCCTTCGTCGCGCTGCCGATCCTGGCCACCGTGCTGCGCAGCATCTTCGGCCGCGGCCTCGGCTCCTTGGCGGCCGGCGCGGCGGGCGGCGGCATCGCCTGGTTCGTCACGCAGAGCCTGATCTTCGCCGGCATCGGCGGCGTCATCGGCTTCGTGCTGGCGTTGCTCGGCGGCTTCGGCTCGCGATTCGCGCGCACCAGCAGCCGCGACCACGGCGGCTGGGTCGGTGGCAGCGGCTGGACGGGCGGCATGGGCGGTGGCGGCTTCGGCGGCGGTGGTGGCGGCGGCGGTTTCAGCTCCGGCGGCGGTGGCGACTTCGGCGGCGGCGGCGCGGGAGGAGACTGGTGATGGGCCGCTTGATGCGCATCCTCAAACACCGCTCGTACGACGAAGCCGACGTGCGCCGTGTGCTGAGCGACAGCGCGCTGAAGCGCCTCGAAGGCCGCGTGCACGACAGCGAAAAGCTGCACAGCGGCGAAATCCGTCTGTGCATCGAGGCCGGCCTGCCGACGTCCTACTTGTGGAAGCGCCTGTCGGTGCGCGACCGCGCGATCGCCATGTTCGGCAAGCTGCGCGTCTGGGACACCGAGAACAACAACGGTGTGCTGATCTACCTGCTGTTCGCCGAACACGCCATCGAGATCGTCGCCGATCGCGGCCTCAAGGCGCGCGTGGCCGATGCCGAGTGGCAAGCGATCATCGAGCGCATGCGCGAGCCGCTGCGCGCCGGCAAGTTCGAAGACGGCCTGGGCCTGGCGATCGACGCTGTCGAAGCGCTGCTGGAGAAGCACTTCCCTGCCGGCGCAGGCGCGGTCAATCCCAACGAACTGACCAACAAACCCTGGATCGGTTGATGTCCTGATCTGTCCGCATCGTGTCTCGTGCGCGTGCACATCGCCCCGCAGACCGCCGGCACGATAACGCTCCCGACTCACCGGAGCGCGACATGACTGCCCCCACCGCCCTGCTGCTGATCGATGTTCAGCAATCCTTCGTTCACCGTCCCTATTGGTCCGCGGCCGACGTGCCGGCTTTCCTCGAAAGAACCAACACGCTTGTCGCCGGCGCCGTCGCGCGCGGCGTGCCGGTCGTGCGCATCCTGCACATCGGCGACGGCGATTTCAGCCCTGCCAGCGGCCACGTGCGTCCGCTCGACGGCCTGCTGCCGTTCGAGGCCGCAGCCACCTTCGAAAAGCGCCGCCACAGCGCGCTCGTCGGCACCGGCCTGCCGATCTGGCTGCACGAGCAGGGCATCGGCCGCTTGATCATTGCCGGCATCCGCACGGAGCAGTGCTGCGAAACGACGGCGCGCCATGCCAGCGACGAAGGCTGGGCGGTGGACTACGTCACCGAAGCGACGCTGACCTTCGACATGAGCACGCCCAGCGGCCAGCGTTTGACGGCCGCGCAGATCTGCGAGCGCACCGCCACCGTGCTGGCAGGCCGATTTGCGACACTGTGCACGGTCGAAGAAGCTCTGCAACGCGCGTCAGCCCCGTGATCGATGTCCTGTTCGTGATCCTGCCCGAAACGCTGCTGCTCGACCTCGCCGGGCCGGCCGAAGCGTTTCGCATCACCAACCAGCGCTTGCGCCGGCGGGGCCAGGCACCGGCATTTCGTTTGCGCTTCATCGGCCCGCAGCCGCAATGCGCCACGTCGATCGGCGCCGCGCTCGCAGCCGTGGAGCCCTTGCCGGCAGCGTTGAGCGGCCCGTCATGGATCGTGCTGCTCGGCCAACCGAGCGGCAACGAGAGTGCGCTCGCCACACCGCTGCCGCGCGCGTGGACGCGCACGCGGCGCTGGCTGACGCAGGTCGTGCAGCCGCGCTTGCACCAGGACGCGCGCCTGGTCACCGTCTGCGCCGGTGCGCTGCTCGCTGCCGATGCCGGCCTGCTCGCCGGACGCCGCTGCACCACGCACCACGAGATGCTGGATGACTTGCAGCGCATCGCGCCGAGCGCGCAGGTGCTGGGCAACCGGGTCTTCGTCGAAGACGGGCCCATCGTGTCGAGCGCCGGCATCAGCGCCGGCATCGACATGGCGCTGCACCTCGTCGCTCAGACCTGCGGCGACGCCATCGCTGCCGCGGTGGCGCAGACGATGGTGATCTACCTGCGCCGCGGCAGTGACGACCCGCAGCTCTCGCCACTGCTGGCCGGCCGCAACCACCTGCACGCTGCGGTGCACCGCGTGCAGAACGCCGTCGGCGACGACCCGGCGCGCCCCTGGCCGCTCGAAGCCATGGCCGCTGTGGCGCATGTGACGCCGCGTCACCTGACACGCCTGTTCGCCACGCATGTCGGCCGCACGCCGCGCGAGTATGTCGAGGGCATCCGCGTGGCGCAGGCCAGCCGCGCCATCGACAGCGGCGCCGCCACCAAGCAGGCGCTCAGCGCAGCGGGCTTTGCCGGTGATCGGCAATGGCGGCGGGCGCGACAGCGCGTCGCGCCCGGATGACGGCCCGTCGACAAACCCAGGACGACCTCTTCGAAGGCGCGTCGATCGCCGTCACGCCCACGGGCCACGATATCGCGCTGCACTGCGTCGATGGCATGCCCTTCGCCACCGACAACGTCTGCACGCACGGCACCGGCCGCCTGTGCGAAGGTTTTCTCGAAGGCCACGAGATCGAGTGCCCGCTGCACCAGGGACGCTTCGATGTGCGCAGCGGGCAGCCGATGTGCGAGCCGGTGACGCAGCCGATCCGCGTCTATGCAACCAAGATCGAAGACGGGCGCGTCTGGATCGACCTCGGTGCCGCGGCCGCCTGAGCGGCGGGCCTCGCTCTCGTTCAGATCGGCTTGAGTTTGCCGCTGAACGATTCCTTCAGCGGCTTGCCCGGCAGCGGCGGGAACACGATCTTCTCGTCCGCCACCTTCGTGTCCGGCAGATGGTCGAGCAGATGGCGGATCAGCTTCAGGCGGCCCAGCCGCTGGTCGTTGAAATCGACCAGCGTCCACGGCGCGTTTCGGGTGTGCGTGGCCTCGAGCATGGTCGCGCGCGCCTTGGTATAGGCCGCGTACTTCTCGCGCGCCTTCAGATCGATCGGCGACAGCTTCCAGCGCTTCATCGGGTCTTCGAGCCGCTCGGCAAAACGCTCTTCCTGTTTCGCCTGATCGACCGTGAGCCAGTACTTGAACAGCAGCACGCCATCGTCGGTGAGCAGCTTCTCGAAGGCCGGCGCCTGTTTGAGAAACGCCGCTGTCTGCTCGGGCGTGCAAAAACCCATCACCGGCTCGACGCCGGCGCGGTTGTACCAGCTGCGGTCGAACAGCGCGATCTCGCCGGCCGCCGGCAGGTAGGGCACATAGCGCTGGAAGTACCACTGCGTGCGCTCGCGGTCGCTGGGCTTGCCGAGCGCGACGACATGGCACTGGCGCGGATTGAGCGTGTCGGAGATCGACGCGATCACGCCGCCCTTGCCCGCAGTGTCGCGGCCTTCGATGATCACCAGCAGGCGCTTGCCGCTGGCCTGCAGCCAGCGCGCCATCTGGTTGAGTTCGAGCTGCAGCGGCTCGAGCTTTTCCAGATAGTCCTTCTTCGACAGACCGGACTTGTTCTTCTTCTCAGCCATCTCGTTTGCTCCTTTTGTCGATGACCTTCAGCGCTTCGCGCACGGTCAGTGGCGAAAGCTGCGCAGCGTACTCCTGGCAGAAGGCCTTGACCTCCTCGGGCGCCGCGTAAGAGCGCTCGCGCAGCGCCCAGCCGATGCCTTTGCGGATGAAGAACTCGCCGGCGAACTTGCCGTTGCCGATCGATGGCAGGATCGTCTCGTAGAGCAGCACGGCGTCGAACGCTTTGTCGTCGACGCTGCGATGGACCAGCATCGCCGCGCGGCGCAGCCACAGGTCGCCGCCCGCCGCCCAGCGGCGCAGCAGCGGCTTCATCTCGGCCGGATGGCGCTCCAGCAAGCGCGCCAGCAGGTTGCCGGAAAGGTCGTCCACGAGATCCCACCAGGCGCCGCTGGCGACCATCTCCTCGGCCAGCGGCAGCAGATCGAGGTTGACGAGCTTCGGATGCACACGCCCCAGGCGCGGCAGCTCGACCGCCGCGTAGCGCTCCTCGCGAAAGCGCGCGTCGCGCCACAACGCGCGCATCGTGCGTGCGAGCGCGGCCGTGTCGGCGCAGGGATGGGCCTTCACCACCTCGGCGGTGAGCCGGCGCCGCAGCGGCGCTGCGATGCCGTAGAACGGCAGCGCCGACTTCATGTAGGCCTGCATCGGCACGGCCTGCGCCGGGTCGGCGTGGGCCGCAAACGCACTCCGCAGGGCATCGATCAAGTCACTCGACGAACTCATGGGGGCTCTTGGTGGCCAGACGACGTGTCCAGTATCGCGCGGTCAGAATGTTTCGCACCGCCTTGCGCAAGGACACCATGACCGACCTCTCCGCCTTTCCGATCACCAAGAAATGGCCAGCCCGCCACCCCGAGCGCCTGCAGCTCTACTCGCTGCCCACGCCCAACGGCGTCAAGGTGTCGATCGCGCTCGAAGAAACCGGCTTGCCCTACGAGGCGCACTTGGTCAGCTTTGCCACCAACGACCAGCTCACGCCGGAGTTCCTGTCGCTGAACCCGAACAACAAGATCCCGGCGATCGTCGATCCGAACGGCCCCAACGGCCAGCCGCTGGCGCTGTTCGAGTCCGGCGCGATCCTGGTCTATCTGGCGGCCAAGACCGGCCAGCTGATGCCGAGCGACATTGCCGCGCGCTACGAAACCCTGCAATGGGTGATGTGGCAGATGGGCGGCATCGGCCCGATGTTCGGCCAGCTCGGCTTCTTCCACAAGTTCGCCGGCAAGGACTACGAAGACAAGCGGCCGCGCGACCGCTACGTGGCCGAGTCGAAGCGCCTGCTCGCCGTGCTCGACCAGCGGCTCGCGAACCGGGCCTGGGTGATGGGCGACGAGTACACGATCGCCGACATCGCGATCTTTCCCTGGGTGCGCAACCTCGTCGGCTTCTATGGTGCGGGCGATCTGGTGGGCTTCGACGAGTTCAAGAACGTGCAGCGCGTGTTGGAGGCCTTCGTCGCGCGGCCGGCGGTGGTGCGGGGCCTGAACATCCCGCCGCGCGACTGAGCCGGCACGAGCGGATTGAGCCACCGCAAGCGCCACGCGCGCTGCGGCATTAGGGTGTCTGGCCATGAAGCGCATGCTGAGTCTGGCCCTGACGGTCGCGATGGCACTGTCGGCGGTGGCGTGGGCCATAGGCTCGCGCTTCACGGCCGACCTGACGCGTGCCGCCGAGCGCGCGGCGCAGGGCAGCGTGGTCGCGAACACGCGCTGCGGCCCGATCGAATACGCCGAGGTCGGGCAAGGCCTGCCACTGCTGATGATCCACGGCAGCGGCGGCGGCCACGACCAGGGCATGGCCTTCGCGCGCGCCCTCACGCAGCACGGCATCCGCGTCATCGCGATGTCGCGCTTCGGCTACCTGCGCACGCCGCGGCCTGCCGATGCCTCGCCCGAAGCACAGGCCGATGCGCATGTGTGTCTGCTCGATGCGCTGGGCGTCACGCGGGCTGCGGTGATGGGCGTGTCGGCGGGCGCCCCGTCCGCGCTGCAGACGGCAATTCGCCATCCGGATCGTGTCAGCGCGCTGGTGCTCGTCGTGCCGATCGCCTACAAGCCGCGCACGGTGGCCGACTCCGCGCCGCCGCTGTCGGACGACAGCGACGCGATATTGATGCGCCTGCTCGGATCGGACTTTCTGTTCTGGGCCGGTCTTCACATCGCCCGCGAGCAGGTCATGCGCTACGTGCTGGCCACACCGCCGGAGCTGGTCGCGGCGGCCAGCGCACCGGAACGCGCGCGCGTCGACGCCATGGCCGACGGCATCTTGCCGGTGTCCACGCGCGCCACGGGGCTGCGCGACGACACCGGGCTGGGCAAGCGCCTCGGGCCCGCGGCGCTCGATGCGGTCCGCGCGCCGACGCTGATCATCAGCGCGCGCGACGACGGCTTCGGCACCTACGCCGCGGCCGAGTACACGGCCAGCCGGATCGCCGGCGCGAAGTTCATCGGCTTCGAGCGCGGCGGCCATCTGCTGGTAGGGCCATGACGACGCGGTGCGCGCGGCCATCGTCAAGCTGCTCCAGGCGTCGGCCGGACGATGACGAAGCAGGTGATGTGGCGATGGCCCGGATGACATGGACGGCGCTCGTACTCATCGCTCTGGCGGTGGCCTTCGCCGCGCTCGCCGCGTTCGGCACGTCGCGCTGGAACGCCCGCACGCGCGCGCTGATCGAGCGGCTCGACGCGGCACGGCAACCCGTCACGCCCACGCACTACGACGCCGCGCGCGAGCTCGATGGCCTGCCAGCGCCGGTGCAGCGCTTCTTCCGCGCGGTGTTGAAGGATGGTCAGCCGCTGGTCGCCGCCGTCAACATCGAACACCGCGGCACGTTCAATCTCGCTGCCGAGGGCCCCGACCAGTGGAAGCCGTTCACGTCCACGCAGCGCGCGGTGATGCGCCGCCCCGGCTTCGTCTGGGACGGGCGCGTCCGCATGGCGCCGGGCGTCGCGGTGCATGTGCACGACGCGTATGTGGCCGGTGAAGGCATCCTGCATCCTGCCGTCCTCGGCCTGGTCTCGCTGACCGAGCTGCGCGGCACCAGCGCCGAGCCGGGCGGTGTGGCGCAGGGCGAGTTCATGCGCTACCTGGCCGAAGCGGCGTGGTACCCGACCGCGCTGCTGCCGAGCCAAGGTGTGCGGTGGACGGCGATGGACGACAACGCCGCGACCGCGACGCTCAACGATGGCACCGTCAGCGCGACGCTGCTGTTCCGCTTCGATCCGAGAAGCGGCGTCATCGAGTCGGTACGCGCCGAGGCGCGCGGCCGCACCGTCGGCAAGAGCGTCACCCTGACGCCGTGGGAAGGCCGCTGGTCGGACTACGCCGAACGCGACGGCCTGCGCGTGCCGATGCGCGGCGAGGTCGCGTGGCTGGCACCCGAAGGCCGGCGCGTGTATTGGCGCGGCGAGGTCACGGCGTTGCGCTACGAGACTGTGCCCTAGTCCACTGAATCACTGAAATTGGATCGGCGCTGTCCACGCGATTCGGGCGCGCTGCGGCGTTGCGAATGCTCGCAATGCCTGTGGGCATTGCTGTGCTTCGCGCCTTGCATCGCATCCCGTCTCGCGCGTCCCTCGCCGCCCATTTCAGTGATTCAGTGGACTAGCATTGGGGCGTGACACTGCACCGCCCCGCCGCCTGGTACGCCGAGCGCCTGGCCGAGCCGCGCGCCGCCGACGGCCGGCCGCGCGTGGTGATCGACACCGACGCCGCCAACGAGATCGACGACCAGTTCGCGCTGGCGTGGGCGCTGCTCGCGCCCGAGCGGCTGGACGTGCTGGCGGTGTACGCCGCGCCCTTCTCCTTCGAGCACCGCCGCCGCGAATGGCAGCGCGCGCTGGCGGCGCAGGCGCAACCGCAGCAGGCCTCGGCCTGGGACCGCGCGCTGCTGGCGCAGCACGCCAGCGACGCTGGCGCGGCTGCAGCGCGAGGGCCGCACGCCGGAATCGATCCGCGACTGGCCGGTGTTCTGCGCGCCGGGCGAGGGCATGGAGCGCAGCTTCGACGAGATCGTGCGCATCTACTCGCTGATGCGCCTGCCGCACGCCGGCCGCGTGTTCCGCGGCAGTGCCGACTACCTCGCCGACGAGCGCACGCCGCTGCCACCGAGCGAGGCCGTGGAGCACCTGATCGAGACGGCGCTGGCCACGCCGGCCGACGCGGCGCCGCTGTACGTGGCGGCGATGGGCTGCATCACCAACGTCGCCAGCGCGCTGCTGCGCGCGCCCGAGATCGCCGAGCGCATGGTCGTCGTCTGGACCAGCGGCTTCCCGTCGCACGCGCCGCACATCAACTTCTCGCTCAACCTGGAGCAGGACATGGCGGCGACGCGCGTGCTGTTCGACAGCGGCGTGCCGATCGTCTACCTGCCGGGCTTCCACGTCGGCGCGCAGCTGCGCCTGTCGCTGCCCGAGATGGAACGGCACGTGCAGCCCTGCGGCGCCATCGGCGCCGAGCTGCACCGCCTGTACCGCGACGCCAACCCGCTGCGCGACCTCGCCGGCCTGGACCCGCGCGCCCCCGGCTACTCGTGGGTGATCTGGGACGTGATCGACATCGCCTGGCTGCTGAACCCGGCGTGGGTGCCGAGCACGCTGGTGCCGACGCCGGGGCTGGATGGGGAGCGGCGCTGGGTCGGGCGCGGGGAGGGGGCGGCGCCGATGCGCGAGGGGTATGCGGTGGCGCGGGATGCGGTCTTCGGGGACTTTTTCGTGACGTTGGCGCGGGCGGGATTTGCGCTGACGCCCTGAAGCGCTTGCTTTCCGATCTGGGATCGGTCATCCGCATTTCCGCGAACCTGACGTTGAGCCCGGCACGACGAAGTCCGCGGGTCATGACCGGGGAACGTACAGAATATTCGTAGAACTGGTATCCACTTCTATGCAGCTCCGGCACTAAGGCGGCAAGGTATGCCTACATGTCGGCATATGTCCTTGTGCGCTACAACACGTCAGGCATAACACGATGAGCATCCGCTTCCTCTCGGTTCTAGAGAACTTTGACAAGCTCTTCGATACGGACGATCTTGACGAGTTTCGAGATCTTGTGGGCTCATCCTTGAAACGGCAGGAGCGCGCGCTCGAGAAGGACTCCCAGGCACTCCAGCGGATGGAAGGCGAAGATGATGAGAACGCGGGAGGTTACGCCTCACACATCGAAGACAGATGGATGCTTCTTCGTGACGTAGACAACCTTGCGGGACAGCTAGTTGTTGTTGCCCTGTTCCGCCAGACCGAACTCCATATCAAGCGGGTCGTGAAACGAACGCATCTCAACGTCGATACGAGCAAACTCTACAACTTCAAAGCACTGAAGGGTGCCATCGCTTTCGACATTGGGGCGCTTCCGAGATTTGCTTCGTTCGACGAACTTCGGCTGTTGAACAACGCGATCAAACATCAGGGACAGGTCAGCGATGAGCTCAGCGCGAACTTTCCTCAGTGGAAGCTAGGAGAGGAACTGACCGGCCTTGACGCCTGCTACGAGCGGTTGAAGCCGGAGATTGCAGAGTTCATTGCGGCCTTTGTCGCAGCGTGCTATCAAGTCAAGAAGCTGCCTTAGTGGTCACCGACGCGAACGATCGCGCCAGCACGGGTTCACTAACAGCACCGCCTCATGTAATCTGTTCCACGGACTTCCCCTTTCACAGGCCTTCAGATTGACGACTTCGTACACCACCAATCTTGGTGCCTCGACACCGTCGCAGGAATGTGGGAAGCCCCTTCGCATTCCCATCGAGCGGACAGTCAAAAGCACGCTGCGCGAGCTTTCGGCCGTGGCTCATGGCGAACGCTCGACTCGTGAAGCATGAGCGGCTGGCACCGCCTCTGGCTCTTGGTAGCTGTGCTCTGGTTGTGCGTGGTCGGGGGCGCAGCGTGGCTGATGCGCCCCACGCCGGAGAACACTGCGCATCGAAAGGAGTTCCTTGCAGCGGTGAGTCCACAAAGCGCAATGGTTCAGTGCGGTGACTCCTTAACGCAAGAGCTGTGCGAGAGAAAGGCGAAGGTCGTAGTTGCTATGCCCAATGGCTATCACTTCCTGCTGGCGGTCGATGACAACACCCAGGATGGGCCGGCCGCAGCAAAGAGCTACTGGCGCGCAGTCGAGCGCGACGCAGAGCAGGGGCAAAGGGACGCAGCACTTTGGGCCGCGGGCGTGTGGCTAGTACCAACTATTGCCTTGCTCGGTTTGGGTCATGCTGTCGCTTGGGTTCGGCGAGGGTTCAAGAATGTGGCCTCGTCGCATAAACGAACCTAATCCTCCATCGACCCGACGCTAGGGTTCAACATGGACGGCCTCAATCACTGGCGCTACTTTCTCTCACTTGAGCGCGAGTTCACCGAGTGCCTTCGCTATGTCGAATTCACCGATGCCCAGCGTCACGTCTACTCTTTTGAGTTTGCCCGGCTGCTGCTTCTTTCCTGCGCGGAGCTCGACGTACTGTTCAAGGTGATTTGCAACCACATCGATGCTGCTTCTACAGCAGATGGGATCGGTCAGTACTTCTCCTGCATTGACAAGAAGTACAACATGCCCGCGGAGGAAGTGCGGGTCAGTCGCTTCTCTCTTGCATTGCTCCCATTTCAGGAGTGGACTCGTGATACGCCACCGAGCTGGTGGACCGCACACAACAAGGTGAAGCATCGTCGGCATGAAAGCTTTCACATGGCCTCAGCCATCAACGCTCTTGAGGCTATCGCGGGTCTCTTTGTCGCCAACGTCGTTCTCTTAAGTGAAGCCTCTCTCGCAAGCGTGATCAGCGAAAGACCTGTCCTGTTAGACCGCGAGCATTCGCCCGGCTACCTCATGCTCGAAGGTGGGTATCGCGTTCACACGCGATGACGCCTAGCCTCTCCCTCGAGTAAGCGTCCAAGAGGGCGGTGGCTTTATGCCGTCGCTCAGGTTGACAACAAAGGATCGGCGCAACAGTCCAGTTCGCAGCTCGACCTGCGTGAGGAGCCAACGCGAGCTCAAATTAGAGGTCGCGTCACATCACTCAGTGTGTGTCGCTGTTCCAGCTTGGCGAAAGCGCGCATGGGTGAACTCACGCGTGGGACGCGACCGCTCGAACGATCGCGACACGAGTGAAGCGCACCCCGCGGTTGGCGCTCAGCGTCCCTTTGTCGCCGGTGGCAATCTGGACCTACCGCTTGTGCCGCCATCACCCAAACTCCCGCCGCAGCTCCTCCGTCTCCGCACACACCCGCTCCACCGCCCCCACCCCCAGATAGCAGTCCACCCGCTCGCGCACATGCGCCACCAGCGCGTCGCTGCTGTGTTCGGCCGACCAGTCCTCGCCGTCGGCGCCGGCGTGCGCGGCGCGCGGTGACAGCACGCGCCACTTCGCGCACCAGGTGACGGACCACAGCCACATCGCGGCGCGCAGCGGCACGAACCACGGGCGCAGCGCGGGGCCGATGTCGCAGGCGCGCTGCCAGCGCTCGTAGAAGGCGACGACCTCGGCCACGCTCAGCTCCGCGCGGCTGTCCACGTCCCAGGTGGTGGAGGTGTAGAGCGTGGCGTGCGCCAGGTCCAGCGGCGGGTGGCTGTAGCGCGCCTTCTCCAGATCGACCAGCACGGCGCGGCCATCTTCGCGGGCGCAGCAGGAAGTTGCCGGGGTGGCCGTCGAAGGCGATCAGGCGCTTCGGCGGGCGCGCCGCACGCTCGCACTCGCGCGCGAAGCGCTCGCGCGTGGCGTCGATGGCCGCGCGCGCCGCCGGGGGCAGCGCCGCGGCGTCGAGGTACGCGGCCTGGGCCTCGATCTCGTCGCGCAGCGCGGCCAGCGGGTCGGCGGCGTCGAGCAGCGGGGCGCGCGCGGCGGCGTCGGCCGGCAGCGGCAGCGTGTGGATCGCGGCGAAGGCGTCGGCGATGGCATCCAGATCCTCGGGCAGGCGCGCGCTGCGGCCCACGATCTCTTCGACCAGCAGCGCGCCGTGCGGCAGCGCCGCGCTCACCGGCAGCAGGCCGTGCACGCGCGGCACGTGGCCGCTGGCGGCCGCGCGCCGGTAGCACGCGGCTTCGTAGGCCAGGTTGTCTGCCGCGCCCAGGCCCATCTGGCTGTGCTTGGGCACGCGGGCGAGCACGCCGCTCGCGCCCAGGCGCACGTGGTGGTGGGCGAGGCCCTTGTCGTGCAGCAGCTCCAGCGGCGCGTCGGCCAGCGGCGAGCGCGCTTCGCGCAGCGCCTGGCGCAGGGCGATGAGCAGCGTGTCGTGGGCGAGGGTCATGGGCGTTAGGCGCAGGCGCGAGGGCTGCCTTACAGCCAGCCCGCAGGCAGGTGTGTCAAATCTGCGGGCTCGTCGATGTCGTGCACCACCGGCAGTTCGACATGCCGCATCGCCGCCTGCGACAAGCGCTCGCGCGTCGTGGCCATCACCGCGCTCGTGCTCCAGGGCATGGCCTCGAACAGCGCCGGCAGCACGCGGCGCAGGCCGATCAGCGCATAGCCGCCGTCGGCGGCGGGGACGAAGACCGCGTCGCTGTCGGCCAGCGCCTCGGCGGCGCGGCGCAGCACGGCGGCGTCGAGCGCGGGCGCGTCGGTGCCGATGACGATGACGCGCGCCGCGCCTTGCGCGAACGCACGCTCGAACTGGCGCTGCATGCGCGCGCCGAGATCGCCCTCGCCTTGTGCGACGAGTGCGACGCCACCCTGCTGTGATTGCGCAGCGAAGGCAGCATGCGAGGTGTCGGGTGCGCAGGCGAGCGTGACGGCATCGAAGCGACGCAGCGCGCGCTTCGCTGCAGCGTGTGTTCGAGCAAGCGCGCCGCGAGCTGCGCCGCACCGTCGGCGCCGAGCGCCGGGATCAGCCGCGTCTTCGCGAAGCCCGGCACGGGCGCCTTGGCCATGACGATCAGGTGCGTGCGGCTCGTCATCGGTAGGCCGCTGCCAAGCGGTCGGCGCTGACGCCGCGCCAGTACAGCCAGCGCAGGCGCCACATCAAGCACGATGGTGCGCCAGGCGCCGCGCTCGTCCCAGCGGCGGCCCGAGGTGACCACCTTGGCGCGCAGGCACGCGGGTGCGCCCGCGTGGCGGCGCAGGCGTTTGGAGATCTCGATGTCTTCCATCAGCGGCTGGTCCGGAAAGCCGCCGACCGCATCGAAGGCCTCGCGGCGCATGAACAGCGCCTGGTCGCCGGTGGCGATGCCGGTGAGGCGCGAGCGCGCATTCATGAACGCGGCGACGATGGGCAGCCAGCGCGAGCGGCCGGCGATGCGCACGTCGAAGCGGCCCCAGGCGTGGTGCGCGAGGGCGTCACCGACGAGCGCGAGCGCATCGGGCGGCAGCGTGGTGTCGGCATGCAGGAACAGCAGCGTGTCGCCCGTGGCTGCTCGCGCGCCGGCGTTCATCTGCCGCGCGCGGCCGCGCGGCGAGTGGATCACCGCGTCGGCAGCGCCTTCGCAGCGCGCCACCGTGCCGTCGCGGCTGCCGCCATCGACGACGATGAGCTGCACGCCCTGTGCACGCAACGACGACAGAGCGATCAGTGCCGCACCGATGCGCTCGGCTTCATCGAGCACGGGCATGACGATCGACAGGCGCGGTGGCGAGAACGAATGCACTGCTTGATGGTGCCACGACAGCAGAACGTCCGTCTGTCGCAAGCGACGCTAGATAGAAGAGGCCCCGCGACGCTCACGCGCCCGGGGCCTTTGTTCTTCTTCAGGGTGAGGCCGAAGCCAGCGCGCCTTACTTCTTGCGCAGCTTCTGGATCGCCGCCAGCTGCGCCGCCATCGTCGCGAACTCGCTGGTCGCTGCGGCCAAATCGATGTCGCTCTTGGCGTTTTGCATCGCCTGCTCGGCGAGCTTCTTGGCTTCGAGGGCCTTGGCTTCATCGAGGTCGTGGCCGCGGATCGCGGTGTCGGCGAGCACGGTCACCGAGTGCGGCTGCACTTCGAGGATGCCGCCGGCGACGAAGACGAATTCCTCTTCGCCGTTGTCGGCGCGCTCGATGCGCACCGCGCCGGGCTTGATGCGCGTGATCAGCGGCGTGTGGCGCGGGTAGATGCCGAGCTCGCCCATCTCGCCGGGCAGCGCGACGAATTTCGCTTCGCCGCTGAAGATGCTTTCTTCGGCGGAGACGACGTCGACGTGGATGGTGTTGGCCATCGTGCTTCCTTATTGAATCTTCTTGGCCTTCTCGATGGCCTGGTCGATGGTGCCGACCATGTAGAACGACTGCTCGGGCATGTGATCGCACTCGCCGGCGACGATCATCTTGAAGCCGCGGATGGTTTCCTTCAGCGGCACATAGACGCCAGGCGAGCCGGTGAACACTTCGGCGACGTGGAACGGCTGCGACAGGAAGCGCTGGATCTTGCGCGCGCGCGACACGGCCAGCTTGTCTTCGGGGCTCAACTCGTCCATGCCCAGGATCGCGATGATGTCGCGCAGTTCCTTGTAGCGCTGCAGCGTGGCCTGCACGGCGCGCGTGGTGTTGTAGTGCTCTTCACCGACGACGTGCGGATCGACCTGGCGGCTGTTGCTGTCCAGCGGATCGACGGCCGGGTAGATGCCGAGCGCGGCGATGTCGCGCGACAGCACGACGGTGGCGTCCAAGTGCGCGAAGGTCGTGGCCGGGCTCGGGTCGGTCAAGTCATCCGCCGGCACGTACACGGCCTGGATCGACGTGATCGAGCCGACCTTGGTGGACGTGATGCGCTCCTGCAGGCGGCCCATCTCTTCGGCCAGCGTCGGCTGGTAGCCCACGGCCGACGGCATGCGGCCGAGCAGCGCCGAGACTTCCGTGCCGGCCAGCGTGTAGCGGTAGATGTTGTCGACGAAGAACAGCACGTCGCGGCCTTCGTCGCGGAACGACTCCGGCGATCGTCAGGCCGGTCAACGCGACGCGCAGGCGGTTGCCCGGCGGCTCGTTCATCTGGCCGTAGACCATCGACACTTTCGACTCGCCGAGGTTGTCGAGCTTGACGACGCCCGACTCGGCCATCTCGTGATAGAAGTCGTTGCCCTCGCGCGTGCGCTCGCCGACGCCGGCAAACACCGACAGGCCCAGTGCGCCTTGGCGATGTTGTTGATCAGCTCCATCATGTTCACGGTCTTGCCGACACCGGCGCCGCCGAACAGGCCGACCTTGCCGCCCTTGGCGAACGGGCAGATCAGGTCGATGACCTTGATGCCGGTTTCGAGCAGTTCCTGCGACGGGCTCAGTTCGTCATACGCCGGCGCCTTGCGGTGGATGCTGGCGGTTTGCGTCTGATCGACCGGGCCGCGCTCGTCGATCGGCTGCCGAGCACGTCCATGATGCGGCCGAGCGTGGCCTTGCCGACCGGCACGGTGATCGCGGACTTGGTGTTGCGCACCATCAGGCCACGCTTCAGGCCGTCGGACGAACCGAGCGCGATGGTGCGCACGATGCCGTCGCCCAACTGCTGCTGCACTTCGAGCGTCAGCGCCGAGCCGTCGAGCTTGAGCGCGTCATAGATGTGCGGCATCTGGTCGCGCGGGAATTCGACGTCGACCACGGCGCCGATGCACTGGACGATCTTGCCTTGAGACATTGCTGTGTTTCCTTCTGGGATGCTTAAACCGCGGCGGCACCGCCGACGATCTCCGAAAGCTCTTTCGTGATCGCCGCCTGGCGCGTCTTGTTGTAGATGAGTTTCAGCTCGGCAATCAGGCTGCCGGCGTTGTCGGTGGCCGACTTCATCGCCACCATGCGCGCGCTCTGCTCGCTGGCCATGTTGTCGGCGACGGCCTGGTAGACCAGCGCTTCGAGATAGCGCTTCAACAGCTCGTCGATGACGCTCGGCGCGTCGGGCTCGTAGATGTAGTCCCAGCCGTAGGCCTTTTTCTCTTCGGCCGACTGCGACAGGCGGTCGGCGCCCAGGGGCAGCAGCGTCTGCACCTGCGGCTCCTGCTTCATCGTGTTGATGAACTGCGTGTAGCAGAGGTACACCGCGTCCAACTTGCCTTCGACGAACTGGTCGAGCATGACCTTGACCGGGCCGATCAGCTTGTCGAGCAGCGGCTTGTCGCCGAGCTGCACCGCGTGGCTCAGCACGTCCGCATTGATGCGGTTCATGAAGCCGAAGCCCTTGTTGCCGATGGCGACGACCTTGATCGCCTTGCCGGCGTCCTTGGCTTCGCGCATCTTGATGGTCACGGCGCGCAGGACGTTGGTGTTCAAGCCGCCGCACAGTCCCTTGTCGGTCGTGACGACGATGAAGCCGACGGCCTTGGCGTCACCGGTCGCACGCATGTACGGCGACTGGTACTCGGGGTTGGCCTGCGACAGGTTGGCGGCGATGTTGCGCACCTTGTCGCTGTACGGCCGCGCCTGGCGCATGCGCTCCTGCGCCTTGCGCATCTTGCTCGCAGCCACCATTTCCATGGCCTTGGTGATCTTCTTGGTGTTCTCCACCGATTTGATCTTGCTGCGGATTTCTTTGCCGACTGCCATGAGCGGGCTCCTTGCTCAGTGCGTCGTGATCAGGCGAACGACTTCTTGAACGCGGTGACGGCGTTCGTCATCTCGGCTTCGGCGTCCTTGTCCATCGCCTTGTCGGTCTCCAGCTTGGCCATCAGCGCGGCGTGGCTCGACTTCAGGTGCTGGTGCAGGCCGTGCTCGAAGGCCAGGACCTTCTTGACGTCGATGTCGTCCATGAAGCCCTTGTTGACGGCGAACAGCGTCGCGGCCATCGTGCTGATCGACAGCGGCGAGTACTGGGCCTGCTTCAACAGCTCGGTGACGCGTGCGCCGCGATCCAGCTGCTTGCGCGTGGCGGCGTCGAGGTCGGACGCGAACTGCGCGAACGCCGCGAGTTCACGGTACTGCGCCAGGTCGGTCCGGATGCCGCCGGACAGGCCCTTGATCAGCTTGGTCTGCGCCGCGCCGCCGACGCGCGACACCGAGATGCCGGCGTTGATGGCGGGGCGGATGCCGGCGTTGAACAGCGAGGTTTCCAGAAAGATCTGGCCGTCGGTGATCGAGATCACGTTGGTCGGCACGAACGCGGACACGTCGCCGGCCTGCGTCTCGATGATCGGCAGCGCGGTCAGCGAACCGGTCTTGCCCTTGACCTCGCCCTTGGTGAACTTCTCGACGTAGTCGGCGTTGACGCGCGCGGCGCGCTCGAGCAGACGGCGAGTGGAGATAGAACACGTCGCCGGGGAAAGCCTCGCGGCCCGGCGGGCGGCGCAGCAGCAGCGAGACCTGGCGGTAGGCCACGGCCTGCTTCGACAGATCGTCGTAAATGATCAGCGCGTCTTGCCCGCGGTCGCGGAAGTACTCGCCCATCGTGCAGCCCGAGTAGGCCGACACGTACTGCATCGCCGCCGATTCCGAAGCCGAAGCCGCAACGACGATCGTGTACTCCATCGCGCCGTTGGCTTCGAGCGAGCGCACCACGTTCTTGATCGAGCTCGCCTTCTGGCCGATCGCGACGTAGACGCAGGTCATGTTCTGACCCTTCTGGTTGATGATCGTGTCGATCGCCACCGCGGTCTTGCCGGTCTGGCGGTCGCCGATGATCAGCTCGCGCTGGCCGCGGCCGATCGGCACCATCGAGTCGATCGACTTCAGGCCCGTCTGCACCGGCTGGCTCACCGACTGGCGCGCGATCACGCCCGGCGCGACCTTCTCGATGACGTCGGTCATCTTGGCGTTGATCGGGCCCTTGCCGTCGATCGGTGCGCCGAGCGCGTTGACGACGCGGCCGATCAGCTCGGGGCCGACCGGCACCGACAGGATGTTGCCGGTGCACTTGACGGTGTCGCCTTCCGAGATGTGCTCGTACTCGCCCAGGATCACGGCGCCGACCGAGTCGCGCTCCAGGTTCAGCGCCAGGCCGAAGGTCGGCACGCCGTCCTTGTTGGGCGGGAACTCGAGCATCTCGCCGGCCATCGCGTCCGACAGGCCGTGCACGCGCACGATGCCGTCGGTCACGGACACGACCGTGCCCTGGTTCTTGATGTCCGCCGAGACGGCAAGGCCCTGGATGCGGCTCTTGATCAGTTCGGAAATTTCTGCGGGATTGAGTTGCATGCTTTGCTCCAAGCGCTCGTTGGGTTATGCGACGAGCGCGGTCTTCATCTGTTGCAGGCGGGCGGCCACCGAGGTGTCGAGCACTTCATCGCCGACCACCACGCGGATGCCGCCGATCAGTTCGGGCTTCACGACCACGCTGGCGTTGAGCTTGCGGGCGAAGCGCTTTTCGAGCGCGGCCTTGACGTCGGCGAGCTGGCCCGCCTCGATCGGGTAGGCCGATTCGATGGTCGCGTCGGACACACCCGACTGCGCATTGACCAGCGCGTGGAACTGCGACGCGATCTCGGGCAGCGCGCTGGTGCGGCCGTTGTCGATCACGGTGCGCAGGAAGGTTTGCACCTTCGGCGCCAGCGGCGTCTTGACGACGCCGCCGATCAGGTCGAACACCTGTTGCGACGTGACCTTCGGGTTGTCGGCGAACTGGCGCAGTTGCGCATCGGCCGCGACAGCGGCCAGCGCATTCACCTGCTCCGATTCCGCGGCGCCGACGCCGGCCTTGAACAAGGCCTCGGCGTAGGGACGCGCGATGGTGGCGAGTTCGGCCATGGTCAGAGTTCCGTCTTCAGGCGGCCGAGCAGGTCGGCGTGCACGGACGGGTTGACCTCTTTGCGAAGGATCTGCTCGGCGCCCTTGACGGCGAGCGCAGCGACCTGATCGCGCAGCGCTTCGCGCGCCTTCACCGACTCTTGCGCGGCTTCGGCCTTCGCGGCGGCGATGATCTTGGCGGCCTCTTCGTTGGCGCGGCCCTTGGCCTCTTCGACCGTCTGCTGTGCCAGGCGATCGGCGTCGGCCAGGCGCTTCTGCGCGTCGGTGCGCGCAGCGGCGAGTTGGTCCTCGACGCGCTTGTTGGCCGAGGCGAGATCGGCCTTGGCCTTGTCGGCGGCGGACAGGCCGTCGGCGATCTTTTTTGCGCGCTCGTCAAGCGCGGCCATGATCGGCGGCCATACGAATTTCATCGTGAACCAGACCAGGATCGCGAAGACGATCATCTGGACGATGAGGGTTGCGTTGATGCTCACGTCAGGTTGCCTCGAAAGGAAGTGAATTCGAGGGCGGCGGCTTCGTTTGCACACCGCCCCGCCACAAACCTCTTAAACCGAATTACTTCGGCAGGTTGGCGATCTGGCCGAGGAACGGGTTCGCGGTGGCGAACCACAGCGCGATACCGGCGCCGATGATGAAGGCCGCGTCGATCAGGCCGGCCAGCAGGAACATCTTGGTCTGCAACTCGCCCATCAACTCGGGCTGGCGCGCGGCCGACTCGAGGTACTTGCTGCCCATGATGCCGATGCCGATGCAGGCGCCGAGCGCGCCCAAACCGATGATCAGGCCGGCGGCGATGGCAACAAAGCTGATGACTTCCATTTGTGACTCCTAAGGTCGATTGGTTTGTGGAGGAAAGAAGAAAGAGAAAGAGACTAGTGAGAGTCGTGCGCCTGGCCGACATACACCAACGTCAGCATCATGAACACGAAGGCTTGCAGCGTGATGATCAGGATGTGGAAGATGGCCCACGCGGTGCCAGCGATGATGTGGCCGATGGCCAGGCCAATGCCGGTGGCCGACAGCGACCACGCGCCGCCCATCAATGCGATCAGCATGAAGATCAGCTCGCCGGCGTACATGTTGCCGAACAGCCGCATGCCATGCGAGACGGTCTTGGCGACGAACTCGATGATCTGCATCAGGAAGTTGGCGATGCCCAGCGGAATCGCGAACAGCGGGTTCTTGCTGGTGCCGAACGGCGCGCTGATGAGTTCGTGCGCCCAACCGCCGACGCCCTTGATCTTGACGTTGTAGAACAGGCACAGCAGCAGCACCGACAGCGACAGGCCCATCGTCACCGACAGGTCGGCCGTCGGCACGACGCGCATGTAGTTCTTGTCGGTGAAGGCCTTGTGCAGGCCATGCTCCCAGATGTAGGGAATCAGATCGACCGGCAGCAGATCCATCGCGTTCATCAGGAAGATCCAGATGAACACCGTGAGGGCAAACGGCGCGACGAGGCGGCGGCTGTTGGCGTTGTGCACGATGCCCTTGGCCTGGCTCTCGACCATCTCGACCAGGATTTCCACCGCGGCCTGGAAGCGGCCCGGCACCCCTGAAGTGGCGCTCTTGGCGGCACGCCAGAGCAGGAAGCAGCCGACGGCGCCGAGCAGCACCGCCCAGAACATCGAATCGAAGTTGATCACCGAGAAATCGACGACCGCTTTCTGCTTGGTGTTCTGCAGGTGCGTCAGGTGGTGAATGATGTATTCACCGGCGGTGGGAGCGTGTCCTTCGGCAGCCATGTCTTGTTCGTGACCCGTCGTTCTTCGTTTTCACACCCGGCGGCGCCAAGCCAGCGCCACCCAGTACACCTTGATGCAGACCACCAGACCCGCCAGCAATGCCGGCCAGACCAGAGGCTGCACGATTCGCGACGCCACCATCAGCAGCGCGATCGAAACACCCATTTTCACCATCAACCAGAACATGAAGCTGACGGCGCTGCCGACAGGCGACATGCTGGTCAGCGGGCTGGTCATGCCACGCGCCATCAACGCGCCCGGCACCACCACCACGCCGGCGCCGTACAGCGCCGACCAGAACACCTCCACCCGGCCAGTGGCCACGCCTGCAATCAGCGCCACCACCAGCCCGACCGCGATCTGCACCGCGATCACCCGCCACGGGTTCACCGCATGCGGGTCTTTTGCTGCCAATTCGCGGGCTTGTTCCCGCGTCAAGGCCTTGAACGGAACTTCGCGGCCGTCATCTGTGTCTTCGTCTTTCCACGCGTTCACGGATGCATCCGGCAAAGCCGCGGGATTATAGGGGCGAACCCGCGGCCGGCGACCGCCCAGCACCCTGACACCCACGAACTCCCTCGGGCAAGCGCAACGCAGGATGATGTGCCGATGACACAACCCGGTTTCTGGCAGCAGCTTCAGGCCCGCCTCAAAAGCGAGCTGCCGAAGCCGCATCAACTCGCGGAGCACCGGTGGCTGGCGCCGATTGCGCACCGGCTCACCGAGCATGGCCTGTGGCACGCCAAGACCGAATCGGTTGCGCGCGGCGTGGCGATCGGCTTGTTCTGGGCGTTCTTGCTTCCGGTTGCGCAAATTCTGGTGGCCGCGGCACACAGCGTCTGGTGGCGCGCCAACATCCCCGTGGCCGCCGGCGTCACCCTCATCACCAACCCGTTCACGATCGGCGGTTGGCTGTGGCTGGCCTATCAGGCGGGTTCGCTCTTCATCGCGCCCGATGCCGCCGCGCCCGTGGCCGACGGCTGGCTGGGCACGCTGCAGACGCTGGGCTGGCCGACGGTGCTCGGCATGGCCCTGTTTGCCGTGGGCGGCGCGGCGCTCGGCTATTTCGGCGTGAAGCTGTTCTCCCGCATCAGTCTGGCGTGGCGGATGCGACAGCGCATGCTTCGCCAACGCGCGGCGCGCGTGTGACACTGGAAGGGTCATGAAGCGCTGGATCGTTGCCCTCTTCGCCACCGCCTTCGCGCTGGGGGCGCACGCGCAGTCCGCCGTCGTCAAGACCGACGAAGTCCGCGCGGAGTTGGTCGCCCATGCGCCTGACGGCGTGTCGGCCGGCAAGCCGGTGTGGCTCGGCCTCGTCATCGAGCACGCGCCTCACTGGCACACCTACTGGAAGAACCCCGGCGACTCGGGCCTGCCGACGACGCTGGCCTGGCAGTTGCCGGCCGGTGCGAGCGCCGGTGACATCGCTTGGCCGACGCCCAAGCGCCTGCCGGTCGGCCCGCTGGTCAACTACGGCTACGAAGACAAGCTGCTGTTGCCGGTGCCGATCGCCATCGCCAGCGACTTCAAGGGCGAGTCCTTCGATGTGAAGCTGTCGGCGCAGTGGCTGGTGTGCAAGGACGTCTGCATCCCACAGCAAGGCGAGTTTGCGCTGCGGGTGCCGGTGAATGCCACGTCGGCGGCCCACAGCGCAATGTTCACGTCGGCTTGGGCAGCGCAGCCGAAAGACGCGGCGAATGCAAAGGTCAGCGCCGAGCTGGTCGACGACGCCAAGCTGTTGCGCATGAGCATCGGCGGCCTGCCCGCGGCGCTGCAGGGCAAGGAGCTGGCGTTCTTCGCCGAAGCGGCCGGCGTGATCGACCACGCGGCCAAGGTCACGGGCACTTGGGACGGCAGCACCTGGCGCGCCGACGTGCCGATCTCGCCGCAGCGCTTCGAAAGCCCATCGAAGATGCATGCGGTGCTGACGGCGCCGGGGCAGGCGGCCGGCACGCGGATCGGCTTTGCGATTGCAGGCGCGTGGCCCGCACTGACACCGCCCACGCCAGCGGCCGTGCTGGACACACCGGCGGCGGCCGTGTCGCCGCCACCGCCCGACATCGGCTTCGGCGCGGCGCTGTTGTTCGCCTTCATCGGCGGCGCGCTGCTGAACCTGATGCCCTGCGTGTTCCCGATCCTGTCGCTCAAGGTGCTCGGCTTTGCCGGCCACGCGCACAGCCGGCGCGCGCTGGTCGGCGGCGGCCTGGCCTACACCGCGGGCGTCGTGCTGTCCTTCGTCGCGCTCGGCGGCGTTGTTGATCGCGCTGCGCGCCGGCGGCGAGCAGATCGGCTGGGGCTTCCAGCTGCAATCGCCGGGATTCGTCGTCGTGCTCGCCGTGTTGTTCACGTTGATTGCGCTCAACCTCGCCGGCCTGTTCGAGTTCGGCACCGTGCTGCCGAGCGGGCTGGCCTCGGCCCGCTTGCGCCATCCGCTGGCCGACAGCTTCCTCACTGGCGTGCTCGCCGTCGCGGTGGCCTCGCCGTGCACCGCGCCGTTCATGGGCGCGGCACTGGGTTTTGCGTTCACGCTGCCGGCTGCGCAATCGCTTGTTGTTGTTCGCCGTGCTCGGCCTGGGCATGGCCTTGCCCTACCTGCTGATGAGCGCCTGGCCCGCGGTCGCGCGCGCGATGCCCCGGCCGGGGGTGTGGATGGCGACCTTCAAGACCGTCATGGCCTTCCCGATGCTGGCCACCGTGGTCTGGCTGGTCTGGGTGCTCGGCCAGCAGACCAGCATCGACGGTGCAGCAGCGCTGCTCGCCGTGCTGGTGGCCCTCGCCTTTGCGCTGTGGGCCTGGGGGCGCGTGGACAGCACGCGCGTCGCCCGCGCGGCGTGGAGCACGGTCGGCGTGGCGCTGCTCGGCCTGTCTGTCGCCTGGGCGCTGCCGATGTGGCGCGAAGCACAAGCCGCGCCGGCAGCCGCTGCGAGCAGCGAGCGCTGGCAAGCCTGGAGCCCCGAGCGCGTGGCGGCGCTCAACGGCGAAGGCCGCACCGTGTTCGTCGACTTCACGGCGGCATGGTGCGTCACCTGCCAAGTCAACAAACGCTCGACCCTGAACGACGCAGGGTTGATGGCCGAGATGGACACTGCGCGCGTGGCATTGTTGCGGGCCGACTGGACGCGGCGCGACGCCACCATCAGCAACGAGCTGTCACGCCTCGGACGCAACGGCGTGCCGGTGTATGCGATCTACCGCCCGGGGCAGGGTGCGAATCAGCAGCCGACGCTGCTGCCCGAGCTGCTCAGCGTTTCAACCGTGCGCGACGCACTGGCGTTGCCGCGAGCCAAGGAGTCCCCGCAATGAAGATGAAGTGTCTGTTGTCCACGCTGATGCTCGCTGCCTCGACGGCATTCGCTGCGCCCGCGGTCGTCGGCCAACCGGCGCCGGCCTTCAGCGTCACCGACACCAGCGGCAAGGCCGTGTCGCTGGCCGACTTCAAGGGCAAGACCGTCGTCCTCGAGTGGGTCAACCCCGGCTGCCCGTATGTGCGCAAGCACTACGACAGCGCCAACATGCAGGCCACGCAGAAAGGCGCCGCCGGCCAAGGCGTGGTCTGGCTCGCGGTCAACTCCACCGCACAAGAGCACTACGACTACAAGAAGCCGGCCGACATGGCCGCGTGGATGCAGTCGCAGAAGGCCGCCGCCACGCACACGCTGATGGACAGCGACGGCAAGATCGGCAAGGCCTATGGCGCGCGCACGACACCGCACATGTACGTGGTCGATGCGAAGGGCACTTTGGCGTATGCCGGCGGCATCGACGACAAGGCCACCGCGAATGCGGCCGATGTGAAGACGGCGAAGAACTACGTCAACGCCGCGCTCGGCGATGTGCTCGCCGGCAAGGCTGTTGCGCAGGCTGTGACGCGGCCGTATGGCTGCTCGGTGAAGTACTCGGACGGCTGACGCGCCCACTTGCCCGTTCGGGCTGAGCTTGTCGAAGCCCTTCGACAAGCTCAGGGTGAACGGGGGGATCACGGCAACTGTTGATACTGCGCCGCCAGCGCTTCGAACGACGCCTGCGACGCCGCGGCGTCGAAACCGGCACCGAGTTCGTCTGCCAGGATCATCGCCACCGCACCCGCCTGACGCTGCGCTTCGGCTGCGTCGAGGAACAACAACCGGCAGCGGCGCGCCAACACGTCTTCGACGCTTTGCGCCATTTCGTGCCGCACGGCAAAGCGCACCATCGCTTCGGAGAGGCCCCCGTCGCCATCTCTCCACAACCAATGGTCGGCACCGGGCAAGCCGCGCAGCACGGCGACTTCGCTGCCGTACCCGTGCTCGCCGGGTGACACCGTCATCGAGACGTGCGCCTTGGCCGACGCACCGACCAGCGGCAGATTCACCGTGACGCCACCCGCGCGGCGCGGCAGCAATTGCCGATCGAAGCAGCGCTCGAGCACGTCCTCGGCCATCGCGCGGTACGTCGTCCACTTGCCACCGGTCACGGTGACCATGCCCGAGCGGCCGACGAGCACGGTGTGCTCGCGCGACAACTGCTTGGTGTTGTCGCCATCGTCGCCACCGGGCTTGACGAGCGGGCGCAAGCCCACCCACACCGAACGCACGTCGGGCCGCGTCGGCGCCTTCGACAAGTAGCGCGCCGACTCGCGCAGGATGAACGCCACCTCGTCCTTGAACGGCGTGGGCTCGCGCACGATGTCGTCGCGCGGCGTGTCGGTGGTGCCGAGGATCGTCTTGCCGAGCCACGGCACCGCGAACAGCACGCGGCCGTCTTCGGTCTTCGGCACCAGCAGCGCGTGCGTGCCGGGCAGGAATGAGCGATCGACGACCAGATGCACGCCCTGACTCGGCGCGACGATGCCGGGCTTCTCGGGTGCACCGGCATCGCGGTCCATGTCGCGGATGTCATCGACCCAGACGCCGGTGGCATTGACGACGCACTTCGCACCGACGCGCAGTTCGGTGCCGCCAATCGCGTCACGCGCGTGGACGCCGGTCACCTTGCCTCCCTCGCGCACCAGCGACGTCACCGGGCAATGGTTGAGAACGACAGCGCCCTTGCTTGCCGCGGTGCGCGCGAGCGCGACCGCCAGCCGCGCATCGTCGAACTGCCCGTCCCAGTACTTGACGCCACCTGACAGGCCGCGCATCTGCACATTGGGCAAGAGCTCGCGCGTGCGCGCGGCCGACAGGAACTCGGTGTCGCCGAGGCCGCGCGAACCGGCCAGCGCGTCGTACATCTTCAGGCCGACGCCATAAAACGGCGCTTCCCAGATCTTGTACGTCGGCATGACGAAAGCCAGAGGCTGCGCCAGGTGCGGCGCATTGGCCAGCAGCGTCGCGCGCTCGTGCAGCGCCTCGCGCACCAGCGACACATTGCCCTGCGCGAGATAGCGCACGCCGCCGTGCACGAGTTTGGTGGCGCGCGAACTCGTGCCCTTCGCAAAGTCCTCGGCTTCGAGCAGCACGACCGAGAAGCCGCGCGCGGCCGCGTCGAGCGCGACACCGCAGCCGGTCGCGCCGCCGCCGATGATGGCGAGGTCAAACGTGCGGTTCGTGGGCAGCGCTGCGAGCGCTGTGGCGCGCGCAGAGGTCATCGATTCAGGTCACGACTGATTGCTGCGCAATCCCACCATCGACCAGCACATGCTGCCCGGTCATGCCGTCGCTGTCGTCGGCCGCGAGGAACAGCGTTGCCCGCGCCACATGCCCTGGATCGAGCCGGATCTTCAAACACTGCGCGTCCAAAAACTCCTTGTCCGCCGCCGGGTCACGGTGCAGCGTGGTCTGGCGATCGGTAACGATGGCGCCGGGCACGAGGGCGTTGACGCGGATGTTGCGCGCGCCGAGTTCGCGCGCCAGCGTGCGCGTCAGGCCGAGGATGCCGGCCTTGGCCGTCGTGTAGCCGACCAGGTTCGGCCGGCCGCGCATCCAGCTCACCGAGCCCATGTTGATCACGCTGCCGCCACCGGCTTTCTCCATGCCCGGCGCAACGGCCTGGATGGCGAAGAAGTAGTGCTTCAGGTTCAGCGCGATGCGGTCGTCCCAGAACTCGCTCGTCACCTCTTCCATCTTGTGCCGGTCGTCGCGGCCGGCGTTGTTGATCAGCACGCGGATCGGTCCGACTTCGCTGGCCACGCGCGCGAGCAGCGCTTGGTAGCTCGCCACGTCACGCACATCGCAGGCGCCGTACCAAGGTGCCGCGTGACCTGATGCGACACTTCATCGATCAACGGTTTGCCGCCGTCGGGCTTGGTGCCGCAGAACGCGACCTTGGATCCCTGCGCCGCGAACGCGCGCACGAGTTCGGCGCCGATGCCGGAGCTGCCGCCGGAGATGAAGACGACGCGGTCGCGCAGCGAGGGATATGTCGTGTAGCTCATGGTGGGTGGCTCACAGCCTTGCAAAGTTCACCGGCAACCCCGGCACGTCGACGCGCAGTTGCAATACACAGCCCGCCAGCGGCTCGCGTGCCAGTTCCTCGGCTGGCCGCTTCTCGCGCGCCGTGGTGATGTACAGCGTCTTCAAGTCGGCGCCGCCGAAGCACGGCATCGTCGGGCATCGCACCGGCAGCTTGACCTCGCGCACAAGCGTGCCATCGGGTGCAAAGCGCAGCAATCTCGCGCCTTCGAACATCGAGCACCAGTAGTGGCCGTCGCTGTCCATCGCAGCGCCGTCGGGGCGACCGCCGTAGGTGGCGAGGTCCTGTTCAGCCGTCTTCACCGGAAACTGCGCGAACACGCGGCGGTTCGAAAGGGCGCCGCCTGCACGCTCGAAGTCGAATGCATAGACGGCGTGCGCCTTGGTGTCGGACCAGTACATCGTGCGCGCGTCGGGGCTCCAGGCCAAGCCGTTGCTGACGGTGATCTTGTCGGCCATCTTGTCGAGCTTGCCGTCGGCGTAGCGGTAGAGCGCTGCGTTTGGCGGATCGCGCGGCTCGTAGATCGTGCCGACCCAGAAGCGGCCTTGCGGATCGGCCTTGCCGTCGTTGAAGCGTTCGGTCTTGGCGTCGTACGGCAGCTCGATCGGCAGCGGTGCAGCTCTACCCGTGGCCGCATCAAAGCGCACCAAGCCGCTGCGCAGCGCCAGCAGCAAGCCGCCCTCCATCAGCGGCGCGCAGCAGGCCACATCGGTATCGAAGGGCCAGGTCTTGTGTTCGCCGCTGCGCGGGTCGAACCGATTCAGTGCATGGCCGGGAATGTCGCACCAGTACAGCACTTGTTCGGCCGGGTGCCACAGCGGCGATTCGCCGAGCAGGCTCGGCGGCACCCCCTGCAACGCTGAAATGGAACTCAAGCTGCACTGACCTCGATCTTCATCCAGGCGTCCATCGTCTCGGCGGCGCCGAGCGACACCAAACCGTGCGCCGCCGGGTCGGCCATGTGGATGGCATTGCTGACATGGCTCACCGGCTCGATGCAGAAGTAGTCGCTGTCGGGCGGCGTGTAGACCACCAGGTACGGCAGCGACGAGGTCAGCGTCACCGACAGCGCTTCGTCGCGCACGCGCGCCGCGCCCTGCCAGCCGTCGAAGCAATGGTCGTAGTTCAAGTGGCGCAACTTCACCGTCAATGCCGTTCTGCGCCACACGGCGCGTCGGCAGATGCGTAGCGGCGTCGGACTCCCAGCGCCCGCTGCACTCCACATGCATGCGGCTTCGGCTGCGCTTCGGGAAATACGGGTGCCAGCCCAGGCCCACCGGCTGCGTACGGGCGTCGATGTTGGTGAAGTGCAGGCGCACGGTCAGCGCGTCGTCGCTGAGTTCGAAGCGCTGCATGACGTCGAAGGTGAACGGCCAGTGCGCGTCGGTGCGCTGCGTGAACATCAGCTCGGCGGAGTGGGCGTCGTGCTGCGTCACGCGCCACGGCTGCGTCCAGGCGCTGCCGTGAAGCGAATGCGGATAGTCGTCACCGAAGTTGGCGGCGGTGGTGTGCTCGCGGCCGAGCCAGCGGAAGCGCTTGTAGCCCAGGCGGTTGGAATACGGCACGAGCGGGAAGCAGCCGGATTTGCGCGGCGCGGCGAGTTCGGCCGGCGGGGCGCTGCGCAGCACCGGCGTGTCGCCATGCCATAGCCCCGCGATCGAGCCGCCGAGGTCGGGGCGCAGTGCCAGGCGCAGCGGGCCGGCGCGCAATTCGAGGGCGGTGGTTTTGTCGTTCATGCGATGGAATCCGCGAAGGCCAGTGACGCGCGCATCCTAACCACAGTCGAATCACCAGCCCGCCGGCAGGACCTCGGACAATGCAACGACACGCCCCTCGTCGATGCTCTTGTGCGCGGCGAGGCCGGTGGCCACGGCGCGCAGGCCTTCTTCGAGCGGGATCTCCGGCGGCAAGCCGCTTCTCACCGCGTGCGCGAACTTCTGGTGCTCGATGTAGCTGGCGCCGAAATGCTGGCCGAGGTATTTGATGTTGGTGTCGCGGATCTGGCGCACCGCGATGCCCTTGGCGGTGCCCGACGGCTGGCCCCAGACATCGCGCTTGCCCCAGTCCTCGCGCCGGCCGCAGCGCAGTACGCCGGAGGGCAGCAGCGATTCGAGCTTGCCCTCGGCGCCGACAATCACGACTTGCTCGTTGTCGACCGAGTTCTCGGCGAACATGCACAGGTCGAGCGAGGCGCGCGCGCCGCTCGGGTACTCGACGATGACGAAGGCGCTGTCGAGGATGTCCGGCGTCTTGCCGCCGTAGGACTCGTCGAGGTGGTTGACGCGCTGACCGCCGGAGGCGAACACGCGCGTGGGCTTCTCCTTGAGGATGAAGTCCATCAGGTTGAAGTAGTGGCAGCACTTCTCGACCAGGGTTCCGCCGGTGTTTGCGTTGAAGCGGTTCCAGTCGCCGACTTTCGTATAGAACGGCTCGCGGTGCTCGCGGATGGCGACCTGATGCAGTTGTCCGACGCCGCCTTCGTGCGCGATGCGGATCATCTCCGCCACCGGCGGCATGTAGCGGTATTCCTGGGCGACCCAGACGATGCCCTTGCGGTTCTTCGCCCGCTCGATCAACTCGACGCCGTCGGCCACGCGCGTGACGAGCGGCTTCTCGCACAGGATGTGCAGGTCGGTCGCCAGCGCATCACGCATGACCTCGATGTGGGTGAAGTTCGGGCTCGCGACGACGAGGGCGTCGCACAGGCCGCTCTTCAGCAGATCCCGGTGGTCGGCGAAGAGCTCGACCTTGCCGTCGACGATGGCGGCCGCCTGTTCGCGGCTCTGGGGCGATGGATCGGCGATGGCGGTGACCGCGGCGCCGCCCATCGCGCGCAGGTTCTCGATGTGCTCGCGGCCCATGCTGCCGCAGCCGATGATGCCGTAGCGAAGTTTCTTCATGTCCTTATCCTTTGAGGCCGCCCTGCGTGAGGCCGCCGACGACGCGCTCCTGGAAGATCGCGATCAGCACCGCGATCGGCACGATGGCCACGATCAGTGCGGCCGAGATGATCGGCCACGGAAACGTGAACTCGCCCTGGTAGAGCGTGATGCCGACCGGCAACGTGCGGAAGTTCGGATTGCTGTTCAGTGAGAGCGCGAGCAGGAACTCGTCCCACGAATTGACGAAGGCCAGGATGCCGGCGGTGAACACGCCCGGTGCAGCCAAGGGCACGACCACACGCACCAGCGCGCCCATGCGCGTGCAGCCGTCGATCATCGCGGCGTTCTCGAGATCTTTCGGGATGCTCTGGAAGAAGCTCACCAGCACCAGCGTGCAGACCGGCAGGTTGAGCACGATGTAGGGCAGCACCAGCGCGGTGTAGCTGTTGAGCAGGCCGAAGGCGCGCATCGTCTCGAAGATCGGCACCAGCAGCGTCACCAGCGGGAACATGCTGGACGCGACGATGCAGGTCAGGATCAGTTGCCGGTTCTTCAGGTTCAGGCGCGCGATCGCGTAAGCCGCCAGCGCCGAGACGAGCAGCGAGAACACCGTCGCGCTCAAGGCCACCGCCAGGCTGTTGCCGAGGTACTTCAGCAGCGGCTGATCGGTGAAGGCCTGCACGTAGTTCTGCAATGTCGGGTTGTGCGGCCAGTAGGTGATGGGCTTGCTCACCAGCTCCGTCTCGGTCTTCAGCGAGGTCAGCAGGATCCAGACCGCGGGGAAGAAGCCGTTGATGACGACGATGCCGGCGGCGATCAGGCGCAAGCTCTTGCTGTCGAACAGGGATCTCATCTAGGCGTTCCTCCCGATCCGCTTCAGGTAGAACGCCGTGACGAACATCGACAGCACGAACATGCACACCGCCAGCGTCGAGCCGTAGCCGACGTCGAGGTAGTCGATCGTCGTCTTGTGGATCAGCATCGCCAGCGTCTCGGTGGCGTTGCCGGGCCCGCCCTTGGTCATCGTGTACGGGATGTCGAAGGTCTGCAGCGCCGTGATGGTGCGAAAGATCAGCGCGACGATGATCGACGGCATCAGCATCGGGATCGTGATCTGCCAGAACTGCTGCCACTTGCTGGCGCCGTCGACCTCGGCGGCTTCGTAGAGCGACTTCGGGATCATCTGCAGCCCGGCGAGCAGGATCAGCGCCATGAACGAGCTGGTCTTCCAGATGATCGTCGCGCAGATGGCCGCGAAGGCCCAGTTCGGCCGCAGCAGCCACATCGCGGGTTCGCTCGGCGCCGCCACGCGCCGCACGACATCGTTGACGACGCCGTACTCGGTGTGGAAGAACCACGCGAAGATCAAACCGGCGAACGCCAGCGGCAGCGCCCACGGCAGCAGCAGCGCCAGACGCACCGGCCACTTGCGCTTGAACGGCAGGTTCGCCAGCATCGCCAGGCCCAGGCCCACCACCAGCGCGCCGGGCACGGTGATGAGCGTGATCAGTACCGTGTTCTTCGTCGCGTTCCAGAAATCGGCGTCCTTGAAGACGAGCGCGTAGTTCTCGAAGCCGACGAACTTGATGCCGCCGCCACCCGACAGGCGCAGGTCGTAGAAGCTGTTCCAGATCAGCTTGCCGATCGGGTAGACGACGATCAGCGCCAGCAGCAAGAACGCCGGCGCGAGCAGCAAGATGCCGAGCGTTTTTTCGCTCGGGTCACGCCATCTGTCGAAGGGGCTCACGCTGGCGGCCATGGTCAGCTCGCCGCTATCGCATCACGCGCGCCAGGCGGCTCTCGATCTCGGTCACACCCTCAGCCGGCGTCTTGGTGCGCGCCAGCACCGCGCTGGTCGTCGTGCGGATCACGTCGCTGACCTGGCCGTAGTCCTTGCTCATCGGGCGGCTCTTGCCGGCAATCACCACGTTGGCCGCGTCCTTGAACCAGGGCACGGCCTTGACCACATCGGCGTCGGTGTAGACACCGGGGTAGGTCGCGAGCAGCGAGCCTTCGACCGAGAGAAACTTGCTCGACTCAGGGCTCGCCAAGTGCTTGACGAGGTTGGCCGCGGCCTGCTTGTTTTTCGAAAACGCACTCACCGCCCACTGCCAGCCGCCAACACAGGTGGCGCTCTTGCCGCCAGCCATCGCCGGCAGCGGCATCACACCGACCTTGCCCTTGACCTGCGAATCGGCGTCGTCCTTGAAGCGGTCCCAGGCGAAGCCCCAGTTGATTGCGAACACCACCTGGCCGGCCTTGAACTCGTTGACCGTGTCCGGCGTCTTCACCTCGGCGACGTTCTTCTTGATGACGCCAGCATCGACCATCGACAGCCATTGCGCCAGTCCCTTGGTCGCGGCCGTCTTGTCGAGCGTCATCTTGCCGCTGGCGTCGTTGAAGTCCTTGCCCTGGCCCCAGTACGGCAGCAGGAAGGTGCAGACCGCCCCTTCGATCGGGGCGCCCTGGATCGACAGGCCCTGCAGGTTGGCGTTGCCCTCGGCCTTCTGGATCTTGGTGGCGGCAGCGCTCAGTTCGTCCCAGGTCTGAGGCTCCTTCACGCCGTGCTTTTCGAGCAGGTCCTTGCGGTAGTACATGAACATCGCGTCGGCGAACGCGGGCATCGCGGCGATCTTGCCGTCGACCACGTTGGACGTCGCGTACACCGGCAGGTAAGGCTTCATCACGTCCGCGGGTTTGCCGACATAGGCGTCGAGCGGTTCGAGCCAGCCCGCGCCGTAGTACTGCGCCGGGTTGACGATGTCGATCAGGTAGATGTCGATCGCCGGGTCCTTGGCGTTGAGCACCGTGCTCAGGTACTGGCGCTGCAGCTCGCTCGTTGCACCGCCGGTCTCGATCTCGACCTTGACGCCGGGATTCTTCGCCTGGTACTGGTCGAAGAGTTTGCGCATCAGGTCGGGGCGCTGGTTGGCACCGCCGGAGAAAACGCGCAGCGTGGTCTGCTGCGCGTGGGCCGACGCGCTGAGGCCGAGCGCCAGAGCGGCAGCGGCCAGCGCGGTGAAGGAAGTGCGACGCTTCATGGTCATGGTGGATGTCTCCTGGGTCTTGTCGTTGGTGAATGAATTCATCAGATCGCCGCCCCGCTGGCGGCATCGAACAAGCGCATGTGGCGCGGATTCAGGTGCACGGACAAGCGCGTGCCCGGCGCTTCGCGGAAGGAGGCCGGGCAGCGCGCGACCATCTCCGAGGCGCCAACCTTGAGCGTGGCCAGCGTTTCGGCGCCGAGCGGTTCGAGCAGCGCCACTTCGGCCGGCAGCACGATGTCGTCGCTGGCCTGCGCGGACAGCGTCAGGTTTTCCGGACGCACGCCGAACTTGATCTTGGCGGTGCCGTTGGCTCGGGACGCGAGCGCGGCTGGCACGACGATCTGCGTGCCGGCGCCAAGGTCGGCATGCACGCCTGAGAGCGTGCAATCGACGAGGTTCATCGCCGGTGCGCCAGTAAAGCCGGCGACGAACAGCGCCGCCGGCTGGTTGTAGATGGTGTCCGGCGTGTCGTACTGCATCTTGCGGCCGGCCGAAAGCACGGCAATGCGGTCGGCCATCGTCATCGCCTCGACCTGGTCGTGCGTGACGTAGATGATCGTCGCGCCCAGGCGCTGGTGCAGGCGCTTGATCTCGCTGCGCATTTCGCCGCGCAGTTGCGCGTCGAGGTTGGACAGCGGTTCGTCGAACAGAAATACTTTCGGCTGGCGCACGATCGCGCGACCGATGGCGACGCGCTGGCGCTGACCGCCCGAGAGTGCGCCCGGCCGGCGCTCCAGCATGTGGTCGATGCGCAGCAGCTTGGCCGCGTCCATCACGCGCGTTTTGATTTCGGCCTCGTCGGTGCCACGCAGGCGCAGGCCGAAGGCCATGTTGTCGTACAGATTCTTGTGCGGGTACAGCGCGTAGTCCTGAAAGACCATCGCGATGTCGCGGCTGCGCGGCGGCAGGTCGTTGACGACCTGGTCGCCGATGCGGATCTCGCCGCCAGTGATCGTCTCCAGGCCCGCAATCATGCGCAGCAGCGTGCTCTTGCCACAGCCCGACGGACCGACGAAGACGACGAATTCGCCGTGCCGAATGTCGAGGTCGATGCCGTGGATGACGTTGGTCTTGCCGTCGTAGCTCTTGATCACACCCTTCAAGTCAACAGCAGCCATCATGCCCTCCGACGGGCCGCCCCTAGGAGGGCGTGCGCCCCCTTGGGGGGCAGAGAAGCAGCAAAACTGCGAGCTTGGGGGTCCATCAATAGCCTCCGGAAGAGGTTTGCGTGCCGCCGGACAGCGTGTGCACATGCGTCTCGCCCTCGGGCGTGGTCAGCGCCTTCACCGCGGCCTGCGCGCCGCGCATCAGCAGGCCCAGGTCGCTGGCGATGGCCACATAGTCAAAGCCCATCGCCCGGTATTGCACGACCAGTTCCGGCGTACCGCCGACGGTGCCGACCGGCATGCCGACCGCTTTGCAGCGGCGCGCGGCGTCGGCCATCACGGCCATGACCGCGGGATGTGTGGTGTTGCCGGCGTGGCCGAGCGCGGCTGACAGGTCGCCCGGCCCCATGAACAGCGAATCGACGCCGGGGACCGCAGCGATCGCTTCGAGCTGCGCCACCGCGGCGGGCGTTTCGAGCTGCAGCACAGCGCCGACCGTCTTGTTGGCGGTCTTCGCGTAGTCGGGCACGGTGCCGAATTTCGAGCCGCGGCTCATGCCGGCCAGGCCGCGGATGCCTTCGGGCGGATAGCGTGTGGCAGCCACCGCGCGCCGGGCTTCCTCGGCGTTCTGCACGAAGGGGATCAGCAGCGTCTGCGCGCCCGCATCGAGCACACGCTTGATCATCACCGTGTCGTTCCAGGGCACGCGCACGATCGGCACCATCTTCGTGTTGCCTGCGGCCTGCAACAACCCGATGACCTCCATCATGTCCAGCGGCGTGTGCTCCATGTCGATCACGCCCCACTGGAAGCCGGCGTGCCCCATCGCCTCGGTGACCAGCGGGCTGGCGGCCATGATCCAGGTGCCCAGCGGCGCCTGGGAGCCGGAAGACTTCAGCAGTTGGCTCAGGGGGTTCATGGTGTCGTCCTTCAGTAGATGACCGGCTCGGGCGTGGCGTCCGAGCCTTGCAGAAAGTCGAAATCGCAGCCTTCATGGGCCTGCGTCACATGCGCGCGGTAGAGCTTGACGAAGCCTCGTGCAGCCGGCTCGGGCGCCGGCCGCCACGCCAACTGGCGACGCGCGAGTTCTTCGGTGCTGACGTCGAGGTGCAGACGGCGCGCTGCCACATCGACCTCGATCCAGTCGCCGCTCTTGACCAACGCCAGCGGCCCGCCGACCGCACTCTCGGGGCTGACGTGCAGGATGCAGGTGCCGTAGTGGGTGCCGCTCATGCGCGCGTCGGAGATGCGCACCATGTCGCGCACACCAAGGTCGAGCAGCTTTTTCGGGATCGGCAGGCCGCCCCACTCGGGCATGCCCGGCGCGCCGACCGGGCCGGCGTTGCGCAGCACGAGCACGCTGTTCTCGTCGCAGTCGAGGTTGATGTCGGCGCAGGCGGCGTTCATCGCGGCCGGGTCGTCGAAGACGATGGCGCGGCCGCGGTGTTTGAAGAACTTCGGACTCGCCGCGCTGGCTTTCATCACCGCGCCTTCGGGCGCGAGGTTGCCGCGCAGCACGGCCAGTGCGCCGCTGGCGCTGACCGGGTTGGCCAGCGGCCGGATCACCGCGTCATCGAGCACCTGCACACTTTCGAGGTTTTCACCCAGCGTCTTGCCGTTGACGTTGCGCTGGTCGAGAAACAGGTGTGGGGTGATGCGCGACATCAGCGCCGGCAGGCCGCCGGCGTAGTGGAAGTCTTCCATCAGCCGGTCACCGCTCGGGAACAGATTGGCCAGCACCGGCACCTCGCGGCCGATCGCGTCCAGGTGGTCGAGCGTGAGGTCCACGCCAGCACGCCGCGCCATCGCAATGATGTGCACGGCGGCGTTGGTCGAACCGCCGAGCGCCATCTGCACGGCCACCGCGTTCATGAAGGCGCCGCGCGTCAGGATCTGCCGCGGCGTCAGGTCGTCCCAGACCATCTGCACGATGCGCTCGCCGCAGGTCGTGGCCATGCGTGTGTGGCCGGCATCCATCGCCGGGATCGAGGTCGAGCCCGGCAGCGCCAGGCCGAGCGCTTCGACGATCGACGTCATCGTGCTCGCCGTGCCCATGGTGTTGCAGGTGCCGGGGCTGCGTGTCATGTGCGCTTCGAGCTTCACCCATTCGTCGTCGCTGACCTTGCCGGCTTGGTACTCATCCCAGAACAGGCGCGTGTGCGTGCCGGCACCGACTTTGCGCTCCGGCTGGCCGGCTTTGAGATAGCGGTCGTTCAACATCGGCCCTGCCGCGCAGAAGATCGTCGGCAGGCCCATGCTGATCGCCCCCATCACCGTGCCGGGCGTCGTCTTGTCGCAGCCGGCGAGCAGCACGACGCCGTCCACCGGGTGCGAGCGCAGCAGCTCCTCGACTTCCATCGCCAGCAGGTTGCGGTAGAGCATCGACGTCGGTTTGACGATGACCTCGCCGAGCGACAGCGCGGGCAACTCGAACGGCAAGCCGCCGGCCATCAGCACGCCGCGCTTGACCGACTCCGCCCGCTCGCGCAGGTGCGCGTGACAAGGCGACAGTTCACTCCAGGTGTTGACGATGGCGATGCACGGCCGCTGCATCACGTCCTCGCGGCGCACGCCCTGCTGCTGCAGGCGCTGCCGGTGCGCGAATCCACGCATGCCGCCAGCGGCGAACCAGCGGCGGCTGCGCAGATCAGCGAGTGTCTTCGTCATCGGCTTCTAGGGTTCGAGCGGATCGCAATTTCTTGTGTTACCGCTAACATTAGCCAAGCTATGGCAACTTCACCATCCCTGAAAACCCGCGCCGCCCGACGCAGCCATGGCCGCGCGACGCTGGCGGACGTGGCCGCCGCGGCCGGCGTCACTGCGATCACGGTTTCGCGCTACCTGCGCGAGCCCCACCGCGTGGCGAGCGAGACCGCAGCCACCATTGCGCGTGCCCTGGCGGCCACCGGCTACGTGCCGAACAAACAGGCCGGTGCGCTGGCCAGCGCAGGGGCCGGCAACTCGCGCATGGTGGCGGCGCTGATCCCGAGCATCGCCAACTCGATCTTTGCCGAAACCGTGCAGGGTCTGGCCGACGGGCTGCAGGGCTCGGGCTGCGAATTGCTGCTGGCCGCCACCAACTATTCGACGGCGCGGGAAGAGGCGCAGTTGCGCGCGCTGATGGGCTGGTTCCCGAGCGCCATCGTCGTTACCGGACGCCGCCACAGCGACGGCGCGCTGGCCTTGCTGCAGCAGGCCCGCGACCGTGGCGCGCCGGTGATCGAGATCTGGGACCACCACGCCGAGGACACGGGCTTCACGCAGATCGGCTTCGACCACGGCGAGGTCGGCCGCGCCATGGCGGCGCACCTGATCGAGCGCGGCCACCGCCGGCTGGCGTACCTCGACAGCGCCGTCGCCGAAGACTTCCGCGCCCACGAGCGCGGCCAGGGCTTCCTCGCCGAAGCACGACGGCGTCGCGTGGCGGCGCAGCGTCTGGTCGCGCCGCTGGCCGGCGAAGCGATCCAGGCCGGCCGCGAGTCCCTGCCGCTGCTGCTCGACGGCCAAGGCCGCCCGGCATTCACCGCGGTCGCGTTTGCCAACGACCACCTGGCCTGCGGCGCGCTGCTGGCCGCGCAGGCGCGTCGCCTGAACGTGCCGCGCGATCTGGCCCTGCTCGGCTTTGGCGACTTCGCGCTCGGCCGCCAGCTCGAGCCCGCGCTGTCCACGGTGCAGGTGCCGCGGCTGGAGATCGGCGCCGCCGCCGCGCAGGCGCTGCTGGCCGCGCTCGATGGCAACACCCGCGCCGCCAGCCAGCGCTTGCCGTGGGCGCTGCTGCCTCGCACCTCGACCTGACACGCCGTCGCGCTCAGGCGCGTGAAGCAGGTTCCAGAGAGGCGGATCGGTGGCGAGAGCCGGCGCTAGCCTTGCACCCAGGGCAGCCCGGCGTGGCGCCAGCCGCCGCGCTGGCCGCGCCGCCCCGTGTCGTCGAGGTCGCCCTCGAAGCCGCCGATGACGTTGAGCACGCACTCGAAACCGGCGGCGGCCGCTGCCGTGGCCGCCGCATCGGAGCGCTTGCCGCTGCGGCACAGGAAGATCAGCGTCTCCTTCGGCTGCGCCACTGCGCGCAGCGCGTCGATGAAACCGGCGTTCGGCGCTGCGGCGCCGAGTGCCAGCCACTCGACGTGCAGGGTGCCCGGCACATGGCCGACGTACTCGCGCTCGAAGGCCGTGCGCAGGTCGACGATGCGCGCTGCCTGCAGCTCCGCAAGGCGCTGCGCTTCCGCGGGCGTGACATAGCCGGCGTAGCTGCGCGGCTTGCCGCCGGAGCGGCTGAAGGCGCGGTACAGGATCTCGGTCGGTCCGTCGGCCGGCCCTGTCTTCGACAAGCCGAACATGCCCATGATCACTCTTTCATTGCAAAGCCGTTGCGTTCGGCGAATGGTGTCACGCGCAGCTCACCTTGGTGTCACGATGTGGGTACTGGCGGCTTGGCTGGCGCACGCGAGGCTTTCGCCAGCACCCAGCGCAAGAGCGTGTCCTGCAGGCGCTGCGCGTCGAGCGGCTTGGTCAGGAAGTCGTTCATGCCGGCTGCGAGCGCCTCGTCGCGCTCGGACGTCAGCGCCGCCGCGGTCAGCGCGATGATCGGCAGTGCTTGCGCATCGAAGCGCCGCCGCAGCACGCGTGTGGCGTCGTGGCCGCCTTGCACCGGCATCTGCACGTCCATCAGCACCAGGTCGAACGGCCGGCCGGCGTCGGCGCGCTCAGTGATCGCCAACACCGCTTCGGCGCCGTTGACGGCCTCGGCCACGGTGACGCCCCACTGCCGCACGATCGTCGTCGCGATCATCATGTTGACCGAGTTGTCTTCGACGATCAGCAGTTCGAGCCCGGCCAAGCGCTGCTGGGCGTCAGCCGGCAACGCGAACGCCGACGACGGCGCCTCCTGCGTGCTCGCGGCCAGCGGCAGCTCGGCCCAGAAGCGGCTGCCGCGCCCCGGCTCGCTGTGGACGCCAACGCTGCCGCCCATCAGCTCGGCCAGCTCGCGACAGATCGACAAGCCCAGGCCGGTGCCGCCGTAGCGCCGCGTTGTCGACACGTCGCCCTGCACGAAGGGCTGGAACAGCCGCGCCTGGACCTCGGCCGCAATGCCAGGGCCGCTGTCTTCGACTTCGAAGCGCACCAGCGGCGCTTCCAGTGATTGGACGTGCAGCCGCACATACCCCGCCGCGGTGAACTTGAGCGCGTTGCTGATCAGGTTCGACAGGATCTGCCGCAGCCGCACAGGGTCGCCGCGCACCCGCCGCGGCACGGCGCCACTGACATGCATCGTCAACGTCAACGAATGCGCGTCGGCCAACGCCGCATATCCATGCTCGACCGATTCGAGCAGCGCATGCAGGTCGAAATCGGTCTGCTCCAGGCGCAGCTTGCCGGCTTCGATCTTCGACAGATCCAGGATGTCGCTGATGACGCCGGCCAGCGCCTGCGCGCTGTCGTCGATCTGCGCCAGGTACTGCCCGCGTCGCGTCTCGTCGAGGCCGCTCTGCCGCGCCAGGCGCGCCAGGCCGACCAGGCCGTTCAACGGCGTGCGGATCTCGTGGCTGGTGTTGGCCAGGAACGCGCTCTTGGCGCGGTTGGCCGCTTCGGCTTCGTCGCGCGCGCGCGCCAGCGCCTGCTCGACGGCGCGCTTGTCGGTCACATCCTCGGCGATCCAGATCGTGCCGCCCTTGGCCGGGTGCGTCGGGTCGATCGGCCGTGCCAGCAAACGGCAGAGGAAGGTGCTGCCGTCGCGGCGCTTCATCGTGCGCTCGAACTCCACGGCTTCGCCGCGAGACAGCGGCGGCCCGTAGAGCGCGCCCATCTCGTCATAGGCCGCCCGATCGACCGCGGTGGCGTCACCAGCCTGACCGACGAGCGCACCCGCAGGCCAACCGAACATCTGTTCGAAGCGTGGGTTGGCGAGCTGGAAGACGCGGTCGCGCGTCATCGCGATGCCGATCGAGGCATTGGCCAGGATGGCTTCGCGTTCCAGGCGCGCGCGCTCGCTTTGCGTGATGTCGCGGCCGTTCTGCACCAGGTAGTCGCGGCCCTCCATGACGAAGCGTGCTGCCGACACCAGCAGCAGCACCTCCCGGCCGCCACGGCGGCGAAGCACCAGGGCGCGGTCGCGCACGCCGTTGTGGGCCAGAACTTCCGAGAAGAAATGGTCGTGGGCTTCCTGGCTGGCCCACAGGCCGAGTTCGGTGGCCGTGCGGCCGATGGCTTCGTCGCGCGTGTAGCCGGACAGCGCGGCGAAGGCGTCGTTGACCATCACGTGGCGCTCGGTCGAGAGGTCGATCAAGGTGATGATGTCGGGGCTGGTCGCGACCACGTGCGACAGCAGGGCCTCCGAGCGCGCACGCGCTCCTTCGGCGCGCTGGCGCTCGGTTTCGTCGCGGTAGATCGACAGCAGCGCCACGCCGTCTTCGGCCTCGACCTTGACGCTGGTGACTTGCACCGCCAGCCGCCGGCCGGCCTTGGTGCGGATCGAAAACTGCTGCGGCGGCGCGGCTTCGCCGATCGGCACCGTTTCCAGGCGCGCCAGACGCCGCGCGGCCAGCTCGCGCGAGCCGTCGTCGGCGTCGTAGAAGCCGAGCAGCGACTGGCCGATCAGGTCCTTCTGCTCCCAGGCGCCGAACAAGGCCAGCGCGGCGACGTTGGCGTCGAGCACGCGGCCGTCGCGGTGCAGCACCAGCGGCGACGGCGAGCGTGCGAAGAGTTCGCGGTAGCGCAGCTCGGTGGCCCGGCGCTGCGACTCGGCAGCATCTTCGTCGGTGATGTCGCGGCCGACACCCCAGTAGCCGATGAAGACGCCGCGCGTGTCGAAGCGCGGCCGGCCGCTGAGCGAAATGCAGCGCCTGGCGCCGCCCGCCACCTGCTGCAAGACGCGCAGGTCGGTGAAGGGGCGGCGCAGTTCGAGGTCGGAGCGGTGCACGTCCATCGCCTCGTCGCTCAAACCAAAGTCGCCGATCTCCCACGGCGCCTTGCCGATGCGGCTGTCGAAATTCAACGCCGGCACGCCACCGGCGTGCTGGGCAATGTGGGTGTAGCGCAGCTGGGCGTCGGTCTCCCAGTACCAATCGGCCGCCACCGACAGCAGGCCGACAAAACGCTGCTCGCGCGAGCGGGCGCGGCCCATCGCGCTGTCGATCGTCTTTCGCGTCAACAGGCCGACCACCACGCCGGCGGCCAGCAGCGCGACTTGCGCGGTCAGCGCCAGGCCCAGTCCGGCCACGCCATGCTGCGCGGCGATCGCGCCGCGCAGCACCGCGACCGCCAGGCCCACCAGCAACACCGCGTGCACGAGCCCCAGGGCCACGGTTTGCGCCGGACGGAGCCGCGACGCGGCGGCGCCGAGCAGCAGCGGCACGAACGCCAGCCCCGGCGACAACAGGCCGTCGCCACCGACGCCGGCCATCACGGCGGCCACGATGCAGGTGCCCAGCACGGCCACGATCACGGTCTGGGCGAGTGTGAGCAAGTGCGGGAACAAGGCCAGCACGGCATAGACGACCGCCAACCCCGCGCACGCTGCGCTGGCCAGGCGCGCAGCATCGCCGCCGGCAGCCGGCCAGAGCAGGTGCGACAGCGACAAGCTGGCCGCCAGCGCCATGCCGACCAGGGTCAGTGCGCGCACCATGCGCTGTTCGGCCGCGACCACACGCTGCTCGAGGGTGGTCGGGACGGATTGCATGATTCGCAGCTACTCGGGGGCCGCCTGGGCCGCCGCCAACTGGTCGCGCGTCGCCCGGGCCACGCCGCGTGCGGCGTCGGCAAAGTTGTCGCCGGCGCTGGCGTAAAGCACGGCGCGCGACGAGTTGACGATGATCGGCGCGCCCGGCCGCCAGCCGGCGCTGACGGCCGCCTGCGCGTCACCGCCCTGGGCACCGACGCCCGGGATCAACAGCGGCAGCGTCGGCGCGAGCTGGCGCACGCGCTCGATTTCCGCGGGCACGGTGGCACCGACGACGAGGCCGAGGCGCGTCTTTGCGTTGGTCTGGCGGCTCCACGCGCCCGCGGCCAAGGTCGCCACATGCTCGTACAGCGAACCGCCCGCGGCCAGCGGCAGCGATTGCAGGTCCGAGCCCCCAGGATTGGACGTGCGGCAGAGCAGGAACAAGCCGCGGCCGTCGTGCTTCAGGTACGGCTCGATCGAATCGAAGCCCATGTACGGCGACAGCGTGACCGCGTCGGCCTGGTAGCGCACGAAGGCTTCGCGCGCGTACTGCTCCGCCGTGGCGCCGATGTCGCCGCGCTTGGCATCGAGGATCACCGGCACATCGGGCGCGACGCGGCGCATGTAGGCCATCAGGCGTTCCAACTGGTCTTCGGCGCGCTCGGCAGCGAAGTAAGCGATCTGCGGCTTGAAGGCGCAGACCAGGTCCTTGGTCGCGTCGACGATGCGGGCGCAGAAGTCGAAGATCTTTTGCCCGTCGCCGCGCCAGGCCTGCGGAAACTTGGCCGGCTCCGGGTCGAGGCCGACACACAGCAGCGAACCGTGGCGCTCTTGCGCGGCCGTCAGGCGATCGAGAAAGTTCATGCGGGCATTCTAGGAAAGCCCGCCTCTTAGCGGGGCTCAGGCCAGCGCCGGGCCGCTCCCAAGCGTCGGCCTGAGCCTCCAAGGGCCACGCAGTTGCTCCCTCACGGGGCCGGGGGGAAAGCCCGCGCAGCGGGCGAGGGGTCGTCACTGCCCGGCTTGAAGCGCCGGGCAAGCGCGGACGCCAAACCCGTGTACGAGCCCGGCGTCATCGCCTTCAGGCGCTCGCGCTCGGCCAGCGGCACATCGGTCAGCGTGTCGATGAAACCGAGGATCGCTTCGCGCGTGATCGTGCGCCCGCGCGTCAGCGCTTTCAGGCGCTCGTAGGGGTTGGCCGCGCCGTAGCGGCGCATCACCGTCTGGATCGGCTCGGCCAGCACTTCCCAGGCGGCGTCGAGGTCAGCGTCCAACGCCGTGGCATTGACGCTGAGCTTGCCCAGGCCACGCGACAGGCCGTCGATGCCGAGCAGCGTGTAGCCGAAGGCCACGCCCATGTTGCGCAGCACGGTCGAGTCGGTGAGGTCGCGCTGCCAGCGGCTCACCGGCAGCTTGTGCGCCATGTGCGACAGCAGCGCGTTGGCCAGGCCGAAGTTGCCTTCGGCGTTCTCGAAGTCGATCGGGTTGACCTTGTGCGGCATCGTCGAGCTGCCGATCTCGCCATCCTTCGTCTTCTGCTTGAAGTAGCCGAGGGAGATGTAGCCCCATGCATCGCGCGACCAGTCGATGAGGATGGTGTTGGCGCGGGCGATGGCATCGAACAGTTCGGCCATCCAGTCGTGCGGCTCGATCTGGATCGTGTATGGGTTGAAGGCCAGGCCCAGGCGTTCGACGACGACGCGGCGTGAAAACGCTTCCCAGTCGAACGACGGGTACGCCGCGAGGTGCGCGTTGTAGTTGCCGACCGCGCCGTTCATCTTCGCCAGCGGCTGCACGGCAGCGATCGCCCCCCGCGCGCGGGCCAGCCGCGCGGCGACGTTGGCCACTTCCTTGCCGACCGTCGTCGGGCTCGCCGTCTGGCCGTGCGTGCGCGCCAGCATCGGCTGCTGCGCCTGCGCATGCGCCATCTGCGTCAGCGTGGCGATCAAACCGTCCAGCGCCGGCAGCAAGACCTCGCTGCGGGCGGCGGTGAGCATCAGCGCGTGGCTGGTGTTGTTGATGTCTTCGCTGGTGCACGCAAAGTGCACGAACTCGCCGGCCGTTTTCAGCTCGATGCTGCTGTCGAAACGTTGCTTCAACCAGTACTCGACCGCCTTGACGTCGTGGTTGGTGGTCTTCTCGATGTCCTTGATGGCCTGCGCATCGGTTTCGCCGAAGCGCACGACCAGGCCGCGCAACAGGCCGCGCGCCGCCTCGGAGAGCGGTGGCAACTCGGCAAAACCGGCATCCGACAACGCAATGAACCACTCGACCTCGACCTGCACGCGGCGGTGCATCAGGCCGAATTCCGACAGCAGCGGGCGCAGCGCATCGAGCTTGGTGGCGTAGCGGCCGTCGAGCGGCGACAGCGCGGTCAGGGGCGAAAAAGGAGCGGTCATGGCGCGGTGGATTGTAGGGAGACCGGCACGACCGGCCGACTTCATCGGCGGTCCCGTTCAAACGCCGAGCCCACGTTTCTTGTCGCACGATCGCCACGCGCGAGCCGGGGGGAGTTGGGCTCGGCTGGCCCCAATGCGCACAGGGCGACGCCCTCGCTCGCGCTGCGCGCCGGATAATCGCCGTCGCAAATCGATTGCTACCGTTACTCACACTCCATGCCGCCTGTTGACGCCAGCACCGCACCGACCACGCCCGCCAGCGCGGGCGTGGTCGTTATCGGCCGCAACGAAGGCAGCCGCTTGCTGGCCGTGCTACGCGAGCTGCAACGACAGCCGCGGCCCCTGTTGTATGTCGACTCCGGCTCCAGCGACGGCAGCGCGGACAACGTGCAGGCGCTCGGCATCGCCGTGCTGCGGCTCGATCCATCGCGGCCGTTTTCGGCGGCACGCGCCCGCAACGAAGGCGCCCAGGCGCTGCTGCAACAACATCCGGCGCTGGCCTACCTGCAATTCCTCGACGGCGACTGCTTCATGGCGCCGGGCTGGCTCGATGCGGCCGAGGCCGCGTTGCGCGCCGACCCGAAGTGCGCCCTCGTCCTCGGCCACCAGAGCGAGCAGCACCCGCAGGCCTCGATCTACAACCTGTTGTTCGCACTCGAATGGCGCTCGGCCAGTGGCCCGCTGACCAACTTCGGCCACCTGATCGGCAACATGATGGTGCGGCGAACCGTGTTCGAAGCGCTCGGCGGCTTCCGGCCCGAGGTCATCGCCGGCGAGGACTCGGAATTCGGTGTGCGTGTTGGCCTGGCCGGCCACGGGGCGCGAAAGCTCGATGTCCCGATGGCCGTCCACGACGCCAACGTGCACCATTTCTCGCAGTGGTGGCGGCGCGCCGTGCGCGCCGGCCACGCCATTGGCCAGCGCGCGCAACTGCATGCTGCCGGGCCGCTGCGCGATTGCGCGAAGGAGCGCCGCAGCACCTGGTTCTGGGGCCTGATGTCGCTGGCCTTCGTGCTGCTGGCGCCGGCGACGAATGGCCTGTCGCTGCTGCTGCTGCTCGCCGGCTGTCTTACACTCGGTTGGCGCATTGCGAAGTTTCGCTTGAGCGTCGGCGACGACCAGCGCGAAGCGCGGCTGTACGCCGCCTTCACCGTGCTGGGCAAGTACGCCAACGGCCTGGGGTTGCTGAAGTACCACTTCAATCGCATGCGCGGCCGCGTGCGGATCATCGAATACAAATAGTCAGACGACCGCCGCATCAAACCGGCCTTCGCCACCATGACCCAAAAGAATCACCGCGTCGGCCTGCTGGGAGCCGGCTACATCGTCGAGGCGCATGTCAAGGCCGTGCGCGCGCTGCCGAACACGACGCTGGCCGCGGTCTGCGACGTCTCGAAAAGCCGCGCCGAAGCCGCCGCCACGGCCCACGGCATCCCCGGCTTCTTCACGTCGGTGCAGGACATGCTGCGCTCGGGGGTCGACGCGGTGCATGTGCTGGTGCCGCCGCAGTTGCACACCGACCTGGCGCGCCAGGTGCTGGAAGGCGGCGCCCATGCACTGATCGAAAAGCCGATGGGCACGTCGGCCGCGGCCTGCCACGCGCTGGCCGATCTGGCCGAAGCCAAAGGCTTGCGCCTGGGCGTCAGCCACAACTTCCTCTTCATGCCGGCCTACGAAAAGCTGCGTGAGCACTTGCGCGACGGCACCATCGGCCGCCTGGACCATGTCTCGCTGCGCTGGCTGTACCCACTCGGCCTGGTGCAGTTCGGGCCGTTCAACAACTGGATCCTGCGCGCCGAGCCGAACGTGCTGCTCGAACTCGGCTCGCACCTGGCCGCGTTCATGGTAGATCTCGTCGGCATCCCGGAAGAGCTGCACGCCATCGCGGCGAATCCGATCGACCTGCCCGGCGCGCAGCGCGTCTTCCGCCACTGGAGCGTGCTGGCGCGCAAGGGGCCGACGGGCCTCAGCTTCGAGCTCTCGGCCACGCCGGGCCAGGTCGACCGCAGCGTCAGCGTGCGCGGCCTCGCTGCCTGCGCGCGCATGGACTTCGAACGCAACACGCTGCTGGTGGAAGAGGCGAAGGTCATCAGCGGCCTCTTTGACGCGCTGCGCCAGGGCCGCGCCAGCGGCGCCGAAATGCGTCGCCAGGCCTGGTCGAACTTTCGCCGCCAGTTCGCGGGCACGCTGAAGAAAGGCTCGCAGGCCAATCCGTTCTACGACAGCGTCGGCAATGCCGTGGCGGCCTTCTACCGCGGCATCGACGACGGCAAGCTCGACCCGCGCCTGGATGCACGCTTCGGCGCCAACGTCATCGGCGTCTGCGAGCAGATCATGCAAAGCGCGGGCGTGGCGGCAGCGTCACCCGCTGCGAAGGCCACACCGCCGGCGGTGGCCGCGCCGAAGGCCGCGACCGTGCTCGTCATCGGCGGCACCGGCTTCATCGGCAAGCGCCTCGTGCGTGCCTTGCTCGCCGCCGGGCACGGCGTGCGCGTGCTGTCACGCAGCATCGCCACCGCGGCCTATGAACTCGAAGGGCTGCCGGTCGAAGTGGCCGAAGGCGCACTTCACGACGCCAAGGCCGTGGCCGCAGCGATGCAAGGCATCGACGTGGTCTATCACCTCGGCAAGGCCACCGGCCAGCGCTGGCAGGACTACCTGGAGCAGGATGTGGAGCCGACGCGGATCGTCGCGCAGTGCGCGCTCGACGCCGGCGTGCGGCGCTTCATCTACACCGGCACGATCGATTCGTACGACTCGGCACGCGACGGCTCGGTGATCGACGGCAAGACGCCGCTGGATTCGCGCATCGAAAGCCGCAACCTCTACGCGCGTTCGAAAGCCGTCTGCGAAAGCGTGCTGATGGCGATGCACCGCGACAAGAAGCTGCCGCTGGTGATCTTCCGCCCCGGCATCGTCATTGGTGAAGGCTGCCCGCCGGCGCATTGGGGCGTGGGCATGTTCCATTCCGACAGCCGTGTGCAGTACTGGGGCGACGGCAACAACAAGCTGCCGCTGGTGCTGGTCGACGACGTGGCCTCGGCCCTCGTGCTCGCGCACGGCGCGCCGCAGATCGAAGGCCGCAGCTTCCTGCTCACCGACGACCCGCTGCTGACGGCGCGCGAGTATGTGGACGCCGTGTCCGAGCATTCGCAGACGCGCATGCGCGCCTCGCCGACGCCGATCTGGCGCTTTGCGATGCTCGATGCCGCCAAGGAGGTGGCCAAGCACGCCATCCGTCACCCGAACCGCAAGCGCTGGAGCTACCACGACTGGGCCTGCCGCCGCCACATCGCGCGCTACGACAGCGCTTCGACGCGCGAAGCGCTGGGCTGGAAGCCGGCCGGCACGCGCGAGGCGCTGATCGAAAAAGGCATCGTCGCCGCCGTCCGAAGGTATATGCGCTGACGCTGGCCTTATGCTCTTTGCGGACTTCCGGAGACCGCGATGAGCACGGTGCATCAACTCAGCCACCCGCTGATCCAGCACAAACTTTCGCTGCTGCGCGACAAGGAGCGCAGCACCAACGGCTTTCGCTCGCTGGTGCGCGAAATCGCGCTGCTGATGGCCTACGAGCTGACGCGCGACCTGCGCACGCACGAAGTCGACGTGCAAACGCCGCTGGAAACCACGCGCTGCCGGATGGTCGACGGCGAGAAGACGGTGCTGGTGCCGATCCTGCGCGCCGGGCTGGGGCTGGTCGAGGGCATGCTGGCGCTGATCCCCGGTGCCCGCGTCGGCCACATCGGCCTGTACCGAGACCCGAAGACGCTGGCCGCCGTCGAGTACTACTTCAAGATGCCCAAGGACATGCCCGAGCGCGACGTCATCGTGCTCGACCCGATGCTGGCCACGGGGCACTCTGCCGCCGCCGCGGTGACGCGTCTCAAGGCCACGCAGCCGCGCTCGATCCAGTTCGCCTGCCTGCTCGCCGCGCCGGAAGGCATCGCCCACTTTCACGCGCAGCACCCCGACGTGCCGGTGACCACCTGCGCCATCGACCGCTGCCTGAACGACCACGGCTACATCCTGCCCGGCCTGGGCGACGCCGGCGACCGCATCTTCGGCACCCAATGAATGGAGGGTGTTGGGGGGTGTCGGCGAGCAGGGGTCGCTGGCTAGAATGAATTTCAACAATCCACCACCCAGGACCGGTATGAAGTTGATCGGCGCCGTCACCAGCCCGTATGTGCGCAAGGTCCGCATCGTGATGGCGGAAAAAAAGCTCGACTACCAGTTCGTGCTCGAGGACGTCTGGAACAGCGACGCCATCGTCGCCTCGAACCCGCTGGGCAAGGTGCCCTGCCTGATCATGGAAGGCGGCGAAGCGGTGTTCGATTCGCGCGTCATCGTCGAGTACGTCGACAACCTGTCGCCGGTGGGCAAGCTGATCCCGAGTTCCGGCCGCGAGCGCGCCGAGGTGCGGACCTGGGAATCGCTGGCCGATGGCCTGATGGACGCGGCGCTGCTGGCGCGGTTGGAACAAACCTGGGCTGGCCGCAGTGACGCCGAACGCAGCCAGGCCTGGATCGACCGCCAGCTCGGCAAGATCGACGCCGCCTTGGCGGCGATGGCCAAGGGCCTCGGCGACAAGCCGTTCTGCGCCGGCATCCATCTGTCGCTCGCCGACATCGCGGTCGGCTGCGCGCTCGGTTATCTCGACTTCCGCTTCCCGCAGATCGACTGGCGGCGGCGGCATCTGTCGCTGGCGCGGCTGGCCGACAAGCTGGCGCAGCGGCAGAGCTTCATCGACTCGGCGCCACCGAAGGGTTGAGCCACCTGCTGGCCTGCGCCGGGCCGCTCCCAAGCGGCCAGCTGCCTTGCAGGCCGCGGCGTCGCGGGACGTGCCGCCTCTTCGCGCCGTCCAAGTCCGCGCAGGCGGGCTCGGAGCCGCGGCACTCAGCCCCTCGGGGGACGCGAGCGCAGCGAGCTAGGGGCTGACGAGCTGCCACGTGGTGCTGCTCGACTGCGGCCAGTACACGCGGTAGACGTTGTGCGGCCAATCGGCCTCGCCGTGCATTGCGGCGAGCAGTGACCCCGGCTTGACGAAAGGCAGCAGGTTGACGAGCAGCCTGACTTCCTGCTCGCCGGTGCGGCGCACGATGTGGCGCGCGCTGATCTCGTTCGGGTGCTTCAGGCCGGCGGCCTGCACCATTTCCTTGAGGGCTTCGAGCGTCTGCTCGTGGAAACGCGACACCCGCTCGGCCTTGGTTTGCACGACCAGCGCTTTCTGGCGCTGCGGGTCTTGCGTCGTCACGCCCGTCGGGCAGTGACCGGTGTGACAGGCTTGGGCCTGGATGCAGCCGAGCGCAAACATGAAGCCGCGCGCCGCGTTGCACCAGTCGGCGCCCAGCGCCATCAGGCGCGCAATGTCGAACGAGCTGATGACCTTGCCGGCCGCGCCGAGCTTGACGCGCTCACGCAGGTTGAGTCCGACCAGCGTGTTGTGCACGAGCAGCAGGCCCTCCTGCAGCGGCGCGCCGACATGGTCGGTGAACTCCAACGGCGCGGCGCCGGTGCCGCCCTCGCCACCGTCGATGACGATGAAGTCCGGCAGCAGCTGCGTTTCCAGCATCGCCTTGGCCAGCGCGAACCATTCCCACGGGTGCCCGATGCAGAGCTTGAAGCCCACCGGCTTGCCGCCCGACAGTTCGCGCAGACGCGCAATGAACTGCAGCATCTCGACTGGTGTGTTGAAAGCGCTGTGCCGCGCCGGACTGATGCAGTCCTGGCCCTCGGGCACACCGCGCGCCGCAGCAATTTCCGCGGTCACCTTCGCCCCCGGCAACACACCGCCATGGCCGGGCTTGGCGCCTTGCGACAACTTCAGCTCGATCATCTTGACCTGCGGGTCGCGCGCGTTCTCGGCGAACTTGTCGGCGTTGAACGTGCCATCGGCATTGCGGCAACCGAAGTAGCCTGAACCGATTTCCCAGATCAGGTCGCCACCCTTGGCGCGGTGGTGCACGCTGATCGAGCCTTCGCCGGTGTCGTGCGCAAAGCCACCGCGCTTGGCGCCTTCGTTGAGAGCAAGGATGGCGTTGGCCGACAGCGCGCCGAAGCTCATCGCCGAGATGTTGAAGACGCTGGCGCTGTACGGCTGCGTGCATTGCATGCCGCCGACGCTGATGCGGAAGTCGGCGCTCGGCACGACGGTCGGCGCGACCGAATGATTGATCCACTCGTAGCCCGGCTGGCCGACGTCGAGCTGCGTGCCAAACGGCCGCTTGTCCTGCTGGCCCTTGCTGCGCTGATAGACGAGAGAGCGCTGCTGCCGCGAGAACGGCGCCGCTTCGCGGTCGCTCTCGATGAAGTACTGGCGGATCTCCGGGCGGACGAACTCGAGCAGGAAACGAAAGTGCCCGATCACCGGGTAGTTGCGCAGCACCGAATGCCGCGTCTGCCGCGTGTCGCGAAAGCCCAGGCCGACCAGAAACAGAAACACCAGCGCCCAGGCGCCGCCGAAGCCGAACGCCACCCAAGTGAAAGCCGTGAGCAGGGCCAGCACCGCGCAGAGGAACCAGGCGGTGTAGCGCACGGGGAACTGCGCGTCGAGTCGGGTCAGCCAGTCGTGCATCGGGGTGTCTCCTTGGGCGCGCGATGGTAGCCGTCGGAGCGCACGGCTGATGCACCGAACAAGGCCCGGTTGCCGGTTCAGTTCAAGGCCTTCCGGCAGCGCTTCAAACTCGCCGCGCTGGCAACGACGACTCGCGAATGGGTTTTGCGGACCGTTGACAGTCGGCGCCACCGACCTCGGCCAAGTTCAGTCGTCGAACGCCACCTCGGCAGCGGGCTTGACTTCCATTCGCGGGCCGTAACTCGTCATCCAGCGCAGCGTGCGGTTGTGGTGGGCGATGACCTGCTCCGCGCGCAGTGCGCCGTCGGTGGTGGAGTGCGCATCGGCCACGAGCGTCACGTTGTAGCCGAGCGGCAGCGCCTGGCGAACGGTGGTGTCGACGCAGAACTCGGTCTGCAAGCCGCAGATGACGACGTGAGACACGCCGCGCTCCTGCAGCAGCCGGTGAAGGTCGGTGCCGTGAAACGAGTTCGGTGTCCTTTTCCGGAGTCGGAGGTCTTCAGCGGCGGCGAGCAGGCCACCGGCAAGCGCCCAGCCTTCGGTGCCGAACTGCAGCGGGCCTTCGTCTTCTTCGTGCTGAACGAGGATGACCGGCGATCCGCATGCACGCGCTCTGGCGCTCAGCGCATTGACCTTCTCGATCACGCTCTCGATACCGAACGCTCCGTCGTCGCCGGAGCAGAGCGCCTGTTGAATGTCGATGATCAGCAGGGCGGTGGTCATGGCGTGTCGGTCTGAGGTTCAGGCCTCACTCTTGCACACGGCTTCGAGGTGGTGGCCATCAGCGTCAATGACGAATGCCGCGTAGTAGTTGGGTCCATATTGGTCTCGTAACCCAGGACCTCCGTTGTCCGCTCCCCCGCCGGCAATCGCCGCCGCGTGAAAGCGCGCAACCGACTCACGAGTCGGTGCCGCAAAGGCAACATGGAAGCCTGCGAGCGAACCTTCCCTTGTATGAACGATCTGCTTGAGTGCGAGTTTGTCGCCGCCGCCCGCCGAACCGTAGCCCACCGCCTGCCCCAACTCTCCTGGGCGTAGGTCCGACCAGACACGAACATAGCCGAGCGGCGCAAGGACTTGGTCGTAGAACGTGGACGCACGCGCAATGTCGACGACCCCCAGCGAGATGTGGTGGAGCATGTGCATCCCTTGATTGTTCGCTACGACTGTCGTTACCCGACTTTCAATCCAACGTCTGCCGATACCGCTTCAACGCCACCGCCCCGGCCACGAACAGGAACGCCAGCAGCGGCCACAACTCGGGCAGCACATGCAACGCATCGTGACCCTTCAGCATGATGCCGCGCACGATGCGCAGGAAGTGGGTCAGCGGCAGGACCTCGCCGAGGATCTGCGCCCACTCGGGCATGCCGCGAAACGGGAACATGAAGCCCGACAGCAGCATCGACGGCAGGAAGAAGAAGAACGTCATCTGCATCGCCTGCAACTGGTTGCGGGCCAGCGTGCTGAAGGTGAAGCCGACCGCGAGGTTGGCGAGCATGAAGACGCCGATCATCGCCAGCAACAGCACGATGCTGCCCTCCATCGGCACCTCGAACAGCAGCGCCGCCGCGATCAGGATGACGCCGAGCTGGATGTAGCCGATGACGACATACGGCGCGATCTTGCCGACCATGACTTCGATCGGCCGCACCGGCGTGGCGAGCAGGTTTTCCATCGTGCCGCGTTCGCGCTCGCGCGTCATCGCCAGGCCGGTCAGCATGACCATCGTCATCGTCAGGATGGTGCCGATCAGGCCGGGCACGATGTTGTAGCGCGACAGGCCTTCCGGGTTGTAGCGGCGGTGCACGCGCAGCTCGAAGGGCGCGGCACCGGCGTTGAGCGATGCCAGCGGGCCCTTCAGGTCATGCGCGAGAGCCAGCCCGGCAACGTTGCCGAGCGCGGCAATCGCGTTGCCCGAGGCCGACGGGTCGGTGGCATCGACCGAGACCAGCACCGCCGGCTTCTCGCCGCGCAGCACGCGCTGCGTGAAGTCGTTCGGGATCACGACCATGAACTGCGCGTCGCCGTCTTCGATCAGCGCTTCGGCGTCGCGCTCGCTGGTGCCGGTGTGGATGACCTTGAAGTAGCCGGTGTTCTGCAAGGCCGCCGACAGGCTGCGTGCCAGCGGCCCGCTGTCGGCCGAGACGACCGCCGTCGGCAAGCCCTTTGGATCGGTGTTGATCGCGTAGCCGAACAGCACCAGCTGCAGGATCGGCACGCCGATCGCCATCGCGAACGTCAGCCGGTCGCGCATCATCTGCTGGAACTCCTTGATGAAAATCGCCAGCAGGCGCTGCGTCGAAAACGCCTTCATGCGGCGACCTTCGTGAAGTTGTCCGGCGCATCGGCAAGCAGGCTGATGAACACGTCTTCGAGGTTGGCCTCGGTGCGCTGCCACGTGAAGCCGGCCGTGTTGCGCCACGGCGCGATCGCCGCGTCGAGTGCCGCGGCATCGCGGCCCGCCACGTGCAGCGCATTGCCGAACGCCGCCACCGACAGCACACCGGGCGCGGCCTTCAGCGGCGCGACGAGCGGCGTCAGCGCCTCGCCCTGCACCGCCCACACGGTGAGCGCCGCGTCGCGCACGATCTCGCGCTCCGTGCCACGCGCCAGCAGCTTGCCGTAGGCGATGTACACGAGTTCGTGGCAACGCTCGGCCTCGTCCATGTAGTGCGTCGACACGAGCACGGTGATGCCTTCGGCGGCGAGCGCATGGATCTGGTCCCAGAACTCGCGCCGCGCTTTCGGGTCGACGCCGGCCGTGGGCTCGTCGAGCAGCAGCAGCCGCGGCTCGTGCATCAGGCAGGCGGCCAGGGCCAGGCGCTGCTTCCAGCCGCCGGACAGCGCGCCGGCGAGTTGCTTCTGACGCGACGTGAGGCCCAGCCGTTCGAGCGTGCGATCGACCGCGTCGCGGCGCTGTGGCAGCTCGTACAGGCGGGCAATGAACTCCAGGTTCTCGCGGATCGACAGGTCTTCGTACAAACCGAAGCGCTGCGTCATGTAGCCGACCTCGCGGCGGATTTGCGGCGCCTCGCGCCGCAAATCCATGCCCAGGCACTGCCCTTCTCCCGCATCGGGCGTCAGCAGGCCGCAGAGCATGCGGATCGTCGTCGTCTTGCCGCTGCCGTTGGGGCCGAGGAAGCCGCAGATGCGGCCGGCCGCGACTTGCAGCGTCACGTCATCGACGACCGCGCGGCCGTCGTAGCGCTTGGTCAGGCCGCGCACGTCGATGGCCAGGGTTGCACTCACGCGCCAGTCACCGGTTTCACATCCACCGGCTGCCCCGGCTTCAAGCGCGCACTGTCTTTCACATCGGGCCGCGCCTCGACCATGAACACCAGTCGCGCGCGCTGCGAGTTCGAGTAGATCACCGGCGGCGTGTACTCGGCGCGGGTGGCGATGAAGTCGATGCGCGCAGCGATCGGCGCGCCGCAGCCGTCGCAGCGCAGCTCGACGTTCTGGCCCAGACGCAAAGTTCCCAACTCGGCTTCGGGCACGAAGAAGCGCGCCCGCACCGCGCCCGGCGGCAGCAGCGCCACCACCGGCTGACCGGGGTTGACCCATTCGCCGACGCGAAACAGCGTGTCGGCGACCAGGGCGTCATCGGGCGCACGCTGCTGCTTCTGCTGCTCGCGCCATTGCGATTGCGCCAGGGCCGAGCGGGCGGCGTCGGACAGCGCGTCGGCCGCGGCGCGTTCGTCGGCACGTGCCGGCAGCCGCGCCACGCGCAGCGCCGCTTCGAGTTCAGCCACATGGGCCTGCGACTGATTCGCCGCCGTGCGTGCATCGTCCAGCCGCGACGGCGAGACAAAGCCTTGCGTGACGAGTTGCTGCGCGCGCTTCAATTCACTCGCCGCCAGCGCCGCCTGGGCGCGCGCCTGCACGAGCTGGGCCTGCGTCACCGCCACCTCTTCCTTGCGGCGGCCCTTGTCGGTGTTGTCGGCCTGCGCCTGCGCGCTCGCCGCCCGCGCCTGTGCCTCTTCGCGCGCTGCGCGCTCGCTGGCGCTGTCGAGCGCGAACAACGCCGCGCCGCGGGCGACGTTCTCGCCGCGCTTGACGGCCAGCGTCGTCAACGCGCCGCCGATCGGCGAGGCCACATAGATGTAGTCGCCTTCGACGTAGCCGGACCACAGGCGCTCGGGAGCGCGTTGGCAGGCAGCCAACGTCAAGGCGGCAAGCAAGCAAATCCAGCGTTTCATCGTCGGCGTCCCCAAGCCAGCACAGGCTCGTCGCATTTTCATGGCGCAACGCGCTCGATATACTGCGCTGCATCAGCGCCGATTTGCACCAGCTTGCGGGCGCTTAATCAAATTCCGCTAAACAGGCCCATGCCACAGCACGGCTCGATCGGTTCAGTCACCGCGCAACAGATGCCTTTCAGCGAGCCGCTGCCGCTGAAGAGCGGTGCCACGCTCGCCGGCTACCAGCTCACCTACGAAACCTACGGCGCGCTCAATGCCGACAAGAGCAACGCAGTGCTGGTCTGCCATGCGCTGAACGCCTCGCACCATGTGGCGGGTGTCGACGCCGCGGGTGCCACCGGCTGGTGGGACAACTTGGTCGGCCCCGGCAAGCCGCTGGACACCGAGCGCTTTTTCGTCATCGGCGTCAACAACCCGGGCTCGTGTTTCGGCTCCACCGGGCCGATGCACATGAACCCGGCCAGCGGCAAGCCCTATGGCGCGGACTTCCCCGTCATCACCGTCGAAGACTGGGTCGATGCGCAGGCGCGCCTGATCGACCGTCTGGGCATCACGCAGCTCGCCGCCGTGCTCGGCGGCAGCCTGGGCGGCATGCAGGCGCTGGCGTGGACGCTGCGCTATCCGGACCGCATCCGCCACTGCATCGGCGTGGCCACGGCGCCGAACCTGTCGGCGGAGAACATCGCCTTCAACGAGATCGCTCGCCGCGCCATCATCACCGACCCCGACTTCCACGGCGGCCACTTCTACGCCCACGGCGTGGTGCCGCGGCGCGGCCTGACGATCGCACGCATGATCGGCCACGTCACGTACCTGAGCGACGACGTGATGGGCACGAAGTTCGGCCGCAAGCTGCGCAACGGCAACGGGGCCTTGAGCTTCGGCTACGACGTCGATTTCGAGATCGAGAGCTACCTGCGCTACCAGGGCGACAAGTTCAGCGACTACTTCGACGCCAACACTTATCTGCTGATCACCCGCGCGCTCGACTACTTCGACCCGGCCTCGGCGCACGGCGGCGACCTGGCGCGCACCTTTGCCAACGTCAAGGCGCAGTTCCTGCTGGTGAGTTTCACCACCGACTGGCGCTTCTCGCCGGCACGCTCGCGCGAGCTGGTCAAGGCCTTGGTGACCAACCGGCATCGCGTCAGCTACGCCGAGATCGCAGCACCGCACGGCCACGACGCCTTCTTGCTCGACGACGCGCGTTACCACGGCGTGCTGGCCACCACCTTCGACCGCATCGCGGCCGAGTTCACGACGGAAAACCGACGATGAGACCCTCTCTGCTCCTGGCTGTTCTGGCCTTCGCCCTCACCGCTTGCGCCAGCGGTGAGAAGAACGTGCGCGACGCGGCGACCACGCCGCTGTCGGACCTGAACGTCGTGCGTGCCGACATCCCTGCCGGTGCTCTCAGCGGCGCAGAAGGCACCCTACGCCGCCCCGGCCGACAAGAGCTGCGCCGCGCTCAGCGCCGACGTGCAGGCGCTCGACGCCGCGCTCGGCGCCGACCTCGACACGCCGGCCACCGGCTCGAACCCGAGCCTGATCGAGCGCGGCGCCAGCCGACGCGTTGCGCAATGCCGCCGAAGGCGTGATCCCGTTTCGCGGCTGGGTGCGCAAGCTCACAGGCGCCGAACGCTACTCGCGCGAGGTGGCGGCGGCGATTGCCGCGGGCACGATCCGTCGCGCGTACCTGAAGGGGCTCGGTGCCGCAGCCGGCTGCGCTGCGCCCGCCGCACCGCGCGGCTGAGAACGAGATGAGCGAACGCCGCGACTTGGACGTGATTGCCGACCTGGTGCCGGCCGGCGCGCGCGTGCTCGACCTCGGCTGCGGCAGCGGCGAGCTGCTGGCCCACCTCGTCAAGCACAAGGGCTGCAGCGGCTACGGCGTCGAGATCGACGATGCGAACCTGCGTGCGGCGATGGCACGCGGCATCGACGTGCTGCAGTTGAATCTCGAAGAGGGCCTGGCGATGTTCGGCGACGCCAGCTTCGACGTCGTGCTGCAGCTCGATACGCTGCAGCATTTGCGAAATGCCGAGAAGATGCTGGTCGAGACGGCACGCGTCGGCCGCATCGGCATCGTCAGTTTTCCGAACTTCGCCCATTGGCCGAACCGTCTGGCGGTGATGCGTGGGCGCATGCCGGTGACCAAGGTGCTGCCCTACCAGTGGTACGACACGCCCAACATCCGCGTCGGCACGCTGGCCGACTTCGACGTGTTGGCGCGCAAGAACGGCCTGTCGATCCTCGACAGTTTTGGCCTGCGCGACGGCAAGCCGGTGCGCCGCGGCGCCAACTGGCGCGCCAGCGTCGCCGTCTTCAAATTTGAGCGGCGGTGATCACCGCCGACGGACTGCAACTCGCCCGCATGGCCTGGCCCGCGGTCGGCACGCCACGCGGCACGGTGCTGATCGTTCACGGCCTCGGCGAGCACTGCGAGCGCTATGTGCGGCTCGCGGCCAACCTGACCGCAGCGGGATGGCTGGTGCACAGCTATGACCAACGCGGCCACGGCGCTTCCGAAGGCGCGCGCGGCGACATCGCGACGTCGACCAGCCTGCTCGACGACCTCGCCTTGGTGCTCGACACCTTGCACCAGGAGCAGGTGCCTCGCCCGCTGGTGCTGCTCGGTCACAGCATGGGCGGTGCCGTCGCAGCGCGTCTTCTGGCCGATGGTAGCAAGGCCGGCGTCGATGCCGATGTTGATGCGCTCGTGCTGTCGTCACCGGCGCTGGACCCAGGCCTGAACGCCCTGCAAAGGCTTCGCCTGGTGCTCGGTGCGCGCCTGTTGCCGCATCTGGCCATGAGCAACGGCCTGTCGCCGCAGTGGATCAGCCGCGATCCGCAGATCGTGCGCAACTACGTCGACGACACGCGGGTGCACAACCGCATGACGCCGCTGCTGGCGCGCTTCATCGTCGACGCAGGCCGCCAGGTGATCGCCCGCGCCGCGCAGTGGCGCACACCGACCTTGCTGCTGTGGGCCGGCGCCGACCGCTGCGTCTCGCCGCGCGGCAGCGCGGCCTTTGCGGCAGCGGCGCCGAAGGACAGGGTGCAAACGCGCTGCTTCAATGGGCTGGCGCACGAAATCTTCAACGAACCCGAGCGCGACTTCGTCGTCAGCGCGTTGATCGATTTCCTGAGGAAGCTGCCGTCAGTTGCGGCGCGTTGACGCACCGGCCTCACCAGGCTCGATGCTGCGCAGCTTGGACGCATAGATCGAACGCTCACGCAACGTGATGCTGTTGCGCATGGCCAGGTCAAGGTGCTTGCGCGCCTGCTCGACATCGCCCTGGCCGTAGAGCGAGACCGCGAGCCAGAAATGGAACTCGTGGTAGTCGGGGTCACGCTTCATCTCGCGCACCAGGTGGTCGCGCGCGGCAGCGTAGTGGCCGGCCTTGGCGGCGGCCACGCCTTGATCGAAATGCGCAAACGGCGGGTCGCGCTCCAGCGCCGCCAGGCGCTGCTGGAACAGCGCCGCCTCGGCCACGTGCCCCTGCTGCTGCAGCAGGCGCGCGATGTTCTGCAAGGACGCCTTGTGGTTGGCGTCACGGCCCACGGCTTCGCGGTACGCCCGCTCGGCAGCGGCGGGCAGGCCGCGCCGCTGGTAGATCACACCCAGGGTGTTGTAGGCACCGGCATAGCCGGGGTCCTGAATCACCGCCTCGCGCGCGTGGGCATACGCATCGTCGATCGCCCCACGCACCAGGTACTCCGCGGCGCGGTTGTTCATGAACATCGACAGGATCGTCGCCTCGCTGACCACGTGCAGGGCCTGGCCACGGCCCACCGGCAACGTGCCGAAATCGATGCGCAACTGGCCATCACTGTCGTGGGCCCCAACACGATCGACCAGACGCTTGGCCACCGTGATATTGACGTGGCCATTGACGAACGACAGGTCGCCGCTGCGGCTCCAGGTTTCATGGCCGGTCAGCGCCTGGAAGGCAATCGGCAACTGCAGGTGCTGGGCCAACGCGGCGGTCATCACCACCAGCGACAGGCAATTGCCGGCGCGCGCTTCGAAGGCCTCGGCGGCATTGCGCGTCAGCTCGGCGTCGTACTCCAGCCGCAGCTGCGCCTTGGTGTGCAGGGCCTCGACCAGCGCCCGCTGCGGGCCGAGCTGGCGGATCGACGACGCGATGTCGCGCTCGAGGTAGTTGCGCATCTGAAGGCTGAGCGCAAACACGGCCTTGGCGTCCGGAACATGCTTCGGCGCTGCGAACGCGGCGTCTTCGAACAGGCCCGGCGGCGGCCGTGGCACCTCGGGCGCCGTCGTCGCGCACGCACCGAGCAGCAGCGCAAGCACCAGGGTGAGCAGACGGTTTGCGAGCATGTGTTCATGGTAGGCCGAGGGCGCACGGATTCCAAGTCGTGGTGCGCCCTAAACTGCGCGCCTTCTTCACGGGAAAACGCGCACCATGATTCCCCCGCTGAACACGCAAGCGCTGTCCACCTTCACCGACCGCCTGTGGGACGACGAGATCGTGCCGGCGCTCCACCGTTACATCGAGGTGCCGGCGAAGAGCCCGATGTTCGACGCCGACTGGGCCCGGAACGGCTATGTCGACCGCGTCGTGCGCGACGCCGCGGCCTGGGTCGAGGGCAAGAAGCTCGCCGGGCTCAAGCTGGAAGTGATTCGCCTCGAAGGCCGCACGCCGGTGATCCTGTTCGAGATACCCGCCACGAAGGCCAACTCGACCGACACCGTGCTGCTCTACGGCCACCTCGACAAGCAGCCCGAGTTCAACGGCTGGCGCAACGATCTGGGGCCGTGGACGCCGAAGTACGAAGACGGCAAGCTCTACGGCCGCGGCGGCGCCGACGACGGCTATGCGGTCTATGCGTCGCTGGCCGCGATCATGGCGCTCGATGCGCAGGGCATCCCGCGACCACGCTGCGTCGGCCTGATCGAGTCCTGCGAAGAAAGCGGCTCGTTCGACCTGCCGCACTACCTCGAGGCGCTGAAGCCCCGGCTGGGCAACGTCAGCCTCGTCGTCTGCCTCGACTCCGGCGCCGGCAACTACGACCAGTTGTGGCTGACGACCAGCCTGCGCGGCATGGTCAGCGGCGTGTTGAAAGTCGAGATCCTCACCGAGGGCGTGCACTCGGGTGACGCCAGCGGCCTGGTGCCGTCGTCGTTCCGCATCCTGCGCCAGGTGCTGGACCGGCTCGAAGACAGCAAGACCGGCGAGCTGCTGCCGCAGAGTTTTCATTGCGACGTGCCGGCGAGCCGCTTCAAGGAAGCGCAGGCCGCCGGCGCGATCCTCAAAGATGAGGTCTACAAGCGCTTTCCGTGGGCCTGCGGCGCCGACGGCGCGTTTGCGCTGCCGACGACGACCGACCCGGCGCAGGCCCTCATCAACCGCACCTGGAAGCCGACGCTGTCGGTGACCGGCGTCGATGGCTTCCCCGAAATGACCAGCGCCGGCAACGTGCTGCGGCCCTACACCGCGTTCAAGCTGAGCCTGCGCCTGCCGCCGCTGGTCGACGGCCACGACGCGTCGATGAAGCTGAAAGCATTGCTCGAAGACAACGCGCCCTACAACGCCAAGGTCACCTTCCATCCGGACGGACGCGCCGGGCAGTTGGGCGCCACCGGCTGGAGCGCGCCCGAGATCGCACCGTGGCTGCACGACGCGCTGAACAGCGCCTCGACGGCGCAGTTCGGCGCGCCGGTCGGCTTCATCGGCCAGGGCGGCACGATCCCGCTGATGAGCATGCTGGCCAAGGGATTCCCGAAGGCGCAGATGATGGTCTGCGGCGTGCTCGGCCCGAAGAGCAACGCGCATGGCCCCAACGAGTTTCTGCATGTGCCGTATGGCAAGAAGCTGACGGCGAGCGTGGCGCAGGTGATGGCGGCATGTCCATGAATCCCTCGCGTTGCCCAGTGTGCGACGGAGAAGGCCAGCATGTCAGAACGATGCCGGTCGACGCCAAGACTTTCCAGCCAACCGCCCACGGCCACGTTCAGCGTTGCAGCGCCTGCGGCTTCGAGTACATCGCGCCGAGGCCAACGCCGCAGGAGACGGCGGGCTTCTACGACATCGGCGGCTACTACACGCAGGGCGACTTCGGGCGCCCACCTGCCGTCCCCGCGCCGGGGTTCCTGTCGCGGCTGCGCCTTCACCTGGCGTGGCGCGCCGATCGTGGCGACCCCCTGGTTGACGTCGTCTCGCGGCGGCTGTCGCGTGCGGCGACGATCGTCGACATCGGCTGCGGCGACGGCTCGCAGCTGGCGCGGCTGGCCGAGCGCGGCTTTCGCATGACCGGTGTCGAACGCGACACGAAGAGCGTCTCGTTGCAAGGCGAGCACACGCAGGTCTTCGAAGGCTCGGCCGAAGCGCTGCCGGCGCAACTGGCGCGCGCCAGTTTCGATGCGGTGACGTTCAAGCAGGTGCTCGAACACCTGGTGGATCCGGTGAGCGCGTTGCGCAACGCGGCGCAACTGCTCAAGCCCGGCGGCGTGATGTTCGTCGAGGTGCCGAACAACGATAGCGCGATCTCGAAGCAATCGGGCCTGTCGTGGGAGCACATGGACGTGCCGCGGCACATCAACTTCTTCACCGAGGGTACGCTTCAGGCCACGGCCGAGCGCGCCGGACTCAATGTCGAGGGCTCGTTCTTCTGCGAGTACTGCCGCTACTTCACCGATGACTACATCGCCCTCGAGCAGCGCATCTTCGACCACCTCGGCGGCGCCGGCCCGGCGCTGCGCAATTCGTCCGCGCGTTCGTGGCGCCTGCTCTTGAAGACAGCGTGGGCAGCGCCGCGCATCAAGTACGACTGCGTCGGCGTCGTCGCGGTGAAGACGGCCTGACCGGGCTCAGAGCGTCAGCGGCAAGTCGCGCAGGCGCTTGCCCGTGAGCACGAACAGCGCATTGGCCACGGCCGGCGCGACCGGCGGCGTGCCAGGTTCGCCGACGCCACCCGGGTGGCGTTCGCTGGCCACGATGTGGGTCTCGATGCGCGGCGTGTCCTTGAGAGCGAGCAGCGGGTAGTCGGGGAAATTGCGCTGTTTGACGACGCCGGCTTCGATGTCGATGCGGCCGTGCAGCGCTGCGGTGAGGCCGAAGACGATGCCCGACTCCATCTGCTGGGCAACGATGCCGGGGTTGACCACCGTACCGCAATCGATCGCGCAGACGACGCGGTGCACCCGCGGCCGGCCTTGTTCCAGTGACACTTCGACGACCTGGGCGACGATGCTGTCGAAGCTCTCGTGCAGCGCAACACCGCGCGCTCTGCCCGGCGGCAGCTTGTCGTTCCAACCAGCCTTGTCGGCCGCGAGCTTCAACACCGCCGCGTGACGCGGCATCGCTTTCAGCATCGCGTGGCGAAACGCCACCGGATCCTGCTTGGCATCGTGCGCGAGTTCGTCGATGAAACCTTCGCTGAAGAACGCGTTGTGCGAATGACCGACCGAGCGCCAGTAGCCGACCGGAACGCCGCTGTGGGTGGCCACATGGGCGATGCGCTGGTGCGCGATCTGATAAGGCAGGTCGAACAGGCCCTCAGCAGCCGTCTTGTCGGGCAGGTCGATCGGCCCGGCGAGCGCCGGCAGACCACGCTCGAACCAGCGTGGCGTGATCGCGTCGCCCGCGCTGGTGACCGCCAAAGCCTCGGGATACCCATCGGCACCGAACGACGCGCGCAGCACAGCCACGCCGGCCGGGCGATAGAAATCGTGCGTCAGGTCTTCTTCGCGCGGCCACACCAGTTGCACCGGGCGGCCGTTGGTTTCCATCGCGACGCGCACCGCCTGGCCGATGAAGTCGACGTCCAGGCGGCGGCCGAAACCACCGCCGAGGAAGGTCACATGCACGGTGACGTCGTCGTTCTTCACACCCGCCACGCGCGCCGCCAGAGAGCGCGCCATGCCGGGCACCTGCGTCGGCGCCCAGACCTCGACCTTGCCGTCTTTGGCCTGCGCCGTGGCGTTGATCGGCTCCATCGCCGCGTGCGCGAGGTAGGGCGCGCGATACACGGCTTCGATCACCCGCGGCGATTTGGCGAGGGTCTCGCGGGGATCGCCTTGGCTGTGAAACGCCAGTCCGCCGCCGCCCCTTGCGCTGGCTTCGAGCGCGGTGAGGATCGCTCGCGAGTCGAGCGCGCCGGCAGGCCGCTCGCGCCAATCGACCTGCAACGCCTCTGCGCCACGCTTGGCATGCCAGTAGGTGCGGCCGACCACGGCCAGCGCCGCCGTCGAGCCGGCATACGAGCCCAGGCGCACGACGCGCTCCACGCCTGGCAGCGCCAGCGCCGCCGCGTCGTTGACCGCGCCGGGGCTGCCGCCAAGCGCCGGGGCGTGCCGCACGACCGCATGCAACATCCCGGGCAGCCGCACGTCGATGCCGAAGCGCGCCGTGCCATTGGTCTTGGCGACGGTGTCGGTGCGCGGCGCCGCGGTACCGATCAGCTTCCACGCGTGGCGCGGTTTGATCTGCACGTTGCCCGGAGGTGTTTTCGCTGCCGCTTTGGCGAACTGTCCGTAGTGCGCGCGCTCGCCGCCGTCGTGGCTGACGACGCCACCCTCGACCTTCAACTCATCGACGGGCAACTTCCATCGCAACGACGCCGCGCCGAGCAACTGGCCGCGCGCGGTGGCAGCGGCCCAGCCCAACGGCAGCCACAGGTCGGCGATCGACGACGAGCCGCCGGTGGCGTTGATGCCGAGCTCGCGCGCCAGCTTGCTGACGATCCAGCGGCCGGCGCGCACCGTGCGGGTCTCGGCGCCGGGCTCGCTGTCTTCGGGCTGCACCGGCAGCGAGCCCAGCAACATCGCGACGTTGCCGTAGATCGCATCGTGGCCGGCTTCGATCAACTGCACGCTGGCCAGCGGCACGTCGAGCTCTTCGGCCACCAGCATCGCCAGCGCGGTGTGTACGCCCTGGCCCATTTCGCTGCGCGCCATGACAAGTTGCACGCCGCCTTCCGGCGTGATGCGCAGCCAACCGTTGAGGGCAACGCCGTCGCCCGTGCCTTCAAGCAAGGCCGCCGAGCCGAGCCGGCTGCGTGGTGGCAGCACGCCCCAGCCGACGACCAGCCCACCGGCGATGCCCAGGCCGCTCAGCAGCAACGAACGGCGCTTCACTTTTTCTGTGGCATCTTTGCGGCCGCACTCTTGATCGCGGCACGCACGCGCGGGTACGTGCCGCAGCGGCACAGGTTGGTGATGGCGGTGTCGATGTCGGCATCGCTCGGCGCCGGATTGACCGCCAGCAGCGCGGCCGCGGCCATCAGCATGCCACTCTGACAGTAGCCGCACTGAGGTACTTGGTGTTCGACCCAAGCCTGCTGCAATGCGTGCGGCGCAGCATCCGTCCCCAGCGACTCGATCGTGCGCACCGCCTTGCCCTGCACTGCGCCCACCGGCGTCACGCACGAGCGCACGGCGCGACCATCGACATGCACCGTGCACGCGCCGCAGGCCGCCACGCCGCAGCCGAACTTGGTGCCGGTGAGGTTCAGTTCATCGCGCAGCAACCACAGCAGCGGCATCTGCGGGTCGGCATCGAGTTCGACCGGCTGGCCGTTGATCGTCAACTGCATCATCACGCTTCAGCATAGGCCAAGCGCCGGCGCCGCCGTAAGGAGGCGCGTCCACGATCTCAGTCCACTTTCGCGCCCGACGCCTTCACCACCTTGGCCCACTTCGCCGTCTCGGCGGCGATGTGGCGCACGAACTCGGCGCTGGTCATGCCGCTGGGCACCGCGCCTTGCGATTGCAGGCGTTCCTTGATGGCCGGCGAGCCGAGGGCCTTTGCGGTTTCGGTCTGCACGCGGTTGACGATCTCCATCGGCGTGCCCGCCGGCGCGAGCAGGCCGAACCAGGAGCTGGCTTCGTAGCCCTTCAACGCCGCGCCGCCGGCTTCTTCGACCGTGGGCAACTCGGGCAACGCGGAAGAGCGCGCGGCGCTGGTCACGGCCAGCGCCTTCAGCCGGCCCGACTTGATGTGCGGCAGTGACGACGGCAGGTTGTCGAACATCAGGTCGGTGTTGCCGGAGATGAGGTCGATCAATGCCGGGCCCGAACCGCCGTAGGGCAGGTGCAGCATGAAAGTGCCGGTCATGGTCTTGAACAGCTCGCCGGCGAGGTGGATCGAGGTGCCGTTGCCCGAGCTGGCCATGTTCAGCTTGCCCGGGCGCTTGCGCGCGAACTCGATCAGCGCCGGCACGCTGTCGATGCCGTTCTGCTGCGCGTGCACCGGGTTCATCACCAGCACGTTGGGCACGCCCGCCACCAGCGTCACCGGCACGAAGTCCTTGACGTGGTCGTAGGGCATCTTCGAGTACAGCGACGCATTGATCGCGTGCGTGCCGACGGTGCCCATCAGAAAAGTATGTCCGTCGGGCGCGGCCTTGGCCACGTCGGCGGCGCCGTTGTTGCCGCCAGCGCCGGGTTTGTTCTCGACGACCACCGGCTGCCCGAAGGCGCGCTGCAACTCCGGCGCCAGAGCGCGGGCGAGGATGTCGGTGGTGCCGCCAGCTGCGAACGGCACGACGATGCGCACGGCTTTAGCCGGCCAGGCGGGTTGCGCGGTCGATGCCAGCGGCAACAGCGCAGCGCCAAGCACGAGGCGGCGCCGATCGACGACAAGTGGATTCATCGCGGGTTCTCCGAGCACAACGGTGCGCGGCAGTCTAGCGGTCCGGAGCTTGTTCAGGCTTCCCAGCGCAGAACAAAAAAGACGGGGAGCGGGACGTTAGTTGGCACCGATGCGCTCTCCTCACCAGCGCCGCGCCCGCCCCCCTTTGGACGTCAACCTTGGGTCCGAAACCTTCGAGTGACGTTGCGGGCTTGTGATTGGTTTTCTGTTCAGCCGCGCTTGAAGAAAAAGCAAAGTTGCGCCGGCGAGTGTGCCGACTGCAGCACGCGCGGTGGCGTGACGGACTTGGCGGCCGCCGGCTTTTGTGTGTTCGCAGATGCTGCGGCCGCAGCAGCCACGGCCATCGCGGCAGCAGCGGTCTTTGCGATCGGGCGGGAGTGCAGAACCATGGTGTGCTCCTCGGCTCTCAGTCGGCCGCCAGCGCAAGCGCGGCGCGGCCGATCCATTGCGACAGATCGGCGCCTGATGGCAAGCGCGCCGCTCCATTCGACAGACGCAGCAGCGACGACGACCCCCGCGGCGTGCGCGCGGCTGCAGCGCGGAGGCGTTGCGGCGTGAGCATCGGGCGTCGGGTCGGCTGTCGCATGGCGGGTCTTTCGATTCAGTGGTCTTGTGATCGCGGAGAGCACGGTGCCTCGTGGGCACGCGATGGAGGTGCAGCTTTCATGCCATGGTCGGCAAGGCCATGCGATGTGAGGTCGTTCACGAAGCGGAATGCGCGCACAGACGCAGCATGCGAGGTGCACAACATCGCGATACAACGCGATCAAACTTCGGCGGTGTTCACGCGAGTGCGCGAGGGTCAGATCGGCGTGGTCGCCGCGGCGCTCGGGCCAGCGCCGGGCCGCTCCCAAGCGTCCGGCCCGAGCCTCCCCTCGGGGGAGTGCCCGCTACAGCGGGCGAGGGGCTGTCACGTAACCGCGTGGAATGGCCGCGAGCAAGCGCTGCGTATACGCCTCGCGCGGCGCGGCGAGGATTTGTGCCGCACTTGCCTGCTCGACGACGACGCCATCCTTCATCACCAGCACTTCGTCGCTGATGAAGCGCACCACCGCCAGGTCGTGGCTGATGAAGACGTAGGCCAGCCCAAATTCGTCCTGCAGGTCCTTGAGCAGATTCAGCACCTGCGCCTGCACCGAGACGTCGAGCGCCGACACGGCCTCGTCGAGCACCAGCACCTCCGGGTTCAGCGTCAGCGCGCGCGCGATGGCGATGCGCTGGCGCTGGCCGCCGGAGAACTCGTGCGGGTACTTGCCGAACGCGCTGCCATCGAGGCCGACCTTGCCGAGCAGCACGCGTGCTTTTTCCTCGCGCGCTGCCGTCGTGTCGCCGATGCGGTGGATCTCCATCGGCTCCAACAGCGTCTGGCCGATCGTGAAGCGTGGGTTCAGGCTCGCGTACGGGTTCTGGAACACGACCTGGATGCGGCGGCGCATCGGCTGGCGCTCGCTGTCCGACAAGGTCAGAAGGTTCTTGCCGCCGAAGATCGCCTCGCCCGACATCGGGCCGGTGTTGGTCTCGTGCAGTCGCAACAGCGACAGGCCCATCGTCGTCTTGCCCGAGCCGGATTCTCCGACGACGCCGAGCGTGTGGCCCTTGCGCAGCTGGAACGTGACGTTCTGCACGGCTTTGAATTCACGGCGGCCGAACAGGCCCTCCTTGATCCAGAAGCTCTTGTTCAAGCCCTTCACTTCCAATACGACCGGCGCGTTCGGGTCTTTGGGCTTGGCGTGTTCTTGCGCTGGGCGGCCGGCGATGTGGTCGTCAATCACCGTCAGCCGCGCCGGGTGCCGGTCCAGGCTCGGCCGGCAGGCCAGCAGGGCCTGCGTGTAGGCGTCTTTCGGCGCCGCGAAGATGCCGGCCACGGGCCCCTGCTCGCGCAGGATGCCGTGGCGCATCACCAGCACCTCGTCGGCGATCTCGCCCACCAGGCCGAGGTCGTGGCTGATGAAGAGCACGCTCATGCGGTGCTTCTGCTGCAGCGTGGCGATCAGCTCCAGGATCTGGCGCTGGATCGTCA
>CAVTWT010000016.1:0-26708 GCA_963738425.1 uncultured beta proteobacterium
GGTTGCTGCGCCGGCGCCAAAGCCCGCCCCGGCCAGCGCTGCGCTCGCCAAACCCGCATCGCGAACGAGTTATGCGCCCGCCGCGCCGACGTCCGCGATGTCGGCTCGAGAGCCGGAGCCGCCCGCCTGGCTCGACGAAGCGCCGCTCGAGGGGAGCTTCGACTCGCCGCCCGTCGCGAGACCTGCGCCTACGCCAGGGCCGCACCGCTGGAGCCGACGCCGCTCGGCGACCGTTGGGTCGCGCTCGTGGCGATGCTCACTCAGCGTCAGTCGATCAGCGCGCTGGCCCGCGAGCTGGCGATGCAGGCCCAACTGGTCGAGCAGCGCGACGGCGCACAACCGCTGTGGCGCTTGCGCGTCGAACGCGAATCGCTGCGCGCACCGGCGCATGTCGAGAAGTTGCGGGCTGCGCTCGCCGACGCGCTCGGCATGGCGCCGCTGCAACTCGAGGTCGAAGCCGGCTCGGTCACTGACAGTCCCGCCAAGCGCGAGACCGCCGAGCGCGAGCGCCGCCAGCGCGAGGCCGAGGCCATCATTCAGAACGACCCATTGGTCAAGGAGATGCTCGCCCAGTTTTCGTCGGCGCGCATCGTCCCCGGATCGATCAAACCCAGGAGCCCCACCCCATGATGAAGCAACAGCTCGCTGGCCTGATGAAGCAGGCCCAGCAAATGCAGGACAACATGAAGCGCGCGCAGGACGAACTGGCGCTGATGGAAGTCGAAGGCGTCTCCGGCGCCGGCCTCGTCAAGGTCGTCATGACCTGCAAGCACGACGTCAAGCGCATCACCATCGACCCGAGCCTGCTCGCCGACGACAAGGACATGCTCGAAGACCTCGTCGCCGCGGCGTTCAACGATGGCGTGCGCCGTGCCGAAGAGGTCAGCACCGAGAAGATGGGCAAGCTGACCGCGGGCATGCCCTTGCCGCCGGGGATGAAGTTCCCGTTCTGATCATCACGTGTCGGAGCCGAGCCTTTCTGCGCTGATCGACGCGCTGCGGCGTTTGCCCGGCGTCGGCATCAAGTCGGCGCAGCGCATGGCGTTCCACTTGCTGCAACACGATCGCGACGGCGCGTTGAAGCTCGCCGCGGCACTCAGCGGCGCGGTGGCGCATGTGCATCACTGCGAGCGGTGCCACACCTTCAGCGAACAGGCGCTGTGCAACGTCTGCGCCGACACGCAGCGTGACCCGAGCAAGCTCGCCGTCGTCGAGACGCCAGCCGATCAGGCGGCGCTGGAGCGCACCGGCAGCTACCGTGGCTATTACTTCGTGCTGATGGGGCGTCTGTCGCCGATCGACGGCGTGGGCGTGCGCGACATCGGCGTCGCCGAGCTGCTGGAGCGCGCAGCGGACAGTGCAGTTCAGGAAGTGATCCTGGCGCTCGGCTTCTCGGCCGAGGGCGAGGCCACCGCGCACGCGTTGGCCCAAGCGCTGCGTGCTCGCGGCAAGACAGTCACGCGTCTTGCGCGTGGTGTGCCGGTGGGCAGCGAGTTGGAGTACGTCGATCTGTCGACGATCGCCCATGCGATGAGCGACCGGCGCTGACGTCGGCGCGTCAGCGCTTGCGAGTCTGGCCGCTGCCGGCTGCGACCTTGACTGGCCGGCCGCTCTTCTTGGCACTGGCCTTGGCGCGCGACGATGGCGTGGCCTTGGCGGAGCGCACCGAGGTCTTGGCAGTCGGTGCGCCACGGGTGTTGGGCACATACATGATCACCGTGCTGCCCGGCGCCAGCTTCGCGCTGGTGGCGAGCCTGTTCCATTGCGCCACTTGCTGCGCGCTGACCGCGTAGCGCTTGGCCAGTGCCGCCACGCTGTCGCCGCTCTTGCCGACCTTCAGCGACACGCGCTTCAACGCCGGACCGTCGGGCGAGAACGAAATCATCGCGCTGTCGGCCAAGCGCTCGGAGACATCACCGTCGCGATTGCGGCTCCGCGCGACGAGCAGCGTCGAGCCGGCCTGCACCAGCATGCGCGGCGGGATCGCATTGACCTCGCGCAGCTCGTCTTCTTCCATGCCGACGGCCTGCGCCGCGTCGGCCGCCTTCATCGTCTTGGGCACCGTCCACGCGGTCCAGCTCGACAGCGGCCCTTTGTGCAGCGGCAGTGCCTTGACGAACGCATTCGCGTTGTCGTACGGCAGCAGCAGCTGTGGCGTGCCCGCGGCCACGATCACCGGCTTGTTCATCTGCGGGTTCAGCGCCCGGAACTGGTCGAGCGGCAGGCCCGAGAGCTGCGTCACCACGGCCACATCGATGTCACGCGAGATCGGCACCGCCAGGAAGTACGGATGGTTTTCGAGCACCGGCAGCGTCAGCGCGTAGTCGGCCGGACGCAGCACGATGTTCTTCATCGCTTGCAGCTTGGGCACGTAGTCGCGCGTCTCGTGCGGCATCTTCAGGTTGGCGTAGGCGGCCGGGCGGCCGGCTGCTCGGTTGGAGCGGACCGCGCGCTGCACGTTGCCTTCGCCCCAGTTGTAGGCTGCCAGCGCGAGATGCCAGTCGCCGAACATCTTGTGCAGTTGCGTCAGGTAGTCGAGCGCGGCATTGGTCGAGGCCAGCACGTCGCGGCGGTCGTCGCGGAAGACGTTCTGCTTCAGGTCGAAATGGCGGCCAGTGGCCGGCATGAACTGCCACATGCCTGCGGCGCGCGCGCGCGACATGGCTTCCGGGTTGAATGCGCTCTCGATGAAGGGCAGCAGCGCAAGTTCGGTCGGCAGGCCGCGGCGCTGCACTTCTTCGACGATGTGGAACAGGTAGCGCGAGCCGCGGTCGGTCATGCGCGCCATGTACTCGGGCTGGCCGCCGAAGTACTTTTCGCGCTGCCTGACGTAGCGGTCGTCGATGTCGGGGATCGCAAAGCCGTTGCGGATGCGCTGCCAGAGGTCGATGCGCGCGCTGCGGTCGTCGAGGTCGATGCGCGCGTCGGGGCGCACCGGGTCGATCGGCGGCGCGACGGCGGTCGCTGGGTCATCACTGTCCGTGGCTGCTGTGGCGCCGGTTGCCGCGTCGGCCACAGGGGTGCCATCGTCGGTGCGCACCACCTTGGGCGTGAGCGTGACCACCGGCGCTTGTGCACACGCCGGCAACGTCAACACCGCGACCAACAACGCCAGCGCACTGCGCAGCGCATGGCTTCGGCGTGTTGTCAGAAGAGAAGTCATCGGAATTGGTTCTTCCATTCACGCAAGGCGGCAAACACGGCCACGGGATCGTTGCTGCTGGCGCCATGCGCCCCGGCGGTGGCTGCAACCGCATCTTCTTGGCAGCGCAGAAACGGGTTGATCTGTCTTTCGCGCTCGATCGTCGACGGCAGCGTCGGCCGGCCTTGTGCGCGCTCGTCCTCGCACCATGCCGTGTGAGCCGCTATGGTGCTGTTTTCCGGCTCGACGGCGTGCGCAAAGCGCAGGTTCGACAGCGTGTATTCGTGCGTACAGCACACCCGCGTCGGGCCGGGCAGGGCGGCCAGCAGCGACAGCGAGGCGTGCATCTGCGCGGGGGTGCCTTCGAACAGGCGGCCGCAGCCCGCGGAGAACAGCGTGTCGCCGCAGAACAGCAGCGGCGCCTCAACTTGGCCCCCAAGGCGGTCGCTAGGCGACCACCGTTCCCCCAAGGGGGAGTGCGCCGCCTCGGGGCGGCCCAGCGTCTGCGCCTCCGGCCGATGCAGATAGGCGATGTGGCCCGCGGTGTGGCCGGGCACATCGAAGACTTCGAAGCGCATGCCCAGCGCTTCGACGGTGTCGCCGCCGTTGATCGCCGTGTACGGCTTCGGAATGTTCTCGCGTGCCGGGCCGAAGATGGGGCCACGCAATCTCGTGCGAAGCGCATCCACACCGCCCACATGGTCGGCATGGTGATGCGTCACTAGAATCGCGCCGAGTTCGAGTTGCCGCGCGTCGAGCGCCTGCTGCACGACCACCGCGTCGCCCGGGTCGACCACCAGCGCGCGTGCGCCGTCGTGCAACATCCAGATGTAGTTGTCCGAGAAGGCAGGCAGGGCAATCAATTCCATCGGCGGCCGGATTATAGAAACGCACCTCGGAAGCCATTTCCCTGTTCGCAACCCCTCTTTTGCAAGCGAATGTCTGACACCCAGCCTGGCATCGAAGCGCTGACCGCCTGGCTCGAAACGCCGCCGGGGCAGTACCTGCTGGCCTGGGAGCAGGCGCAGCTCGATCGCGTGGTCAGCGATGTCTTTGGTTTTCACGCTTTGCAGATCGGCTTGCCGGAACTCGATGGCTTGCGTGCCAACCGCATGCCGCACCGCTGGGTGGCGCTCGATACCGGCCACGCGCCACGCACTGCGGCCGTGTTCGCCCATGGCGACGCGCTGCCGTTCGCCGAACGCAGTCTCGATCTCGTCGTGTTGCCGCACACGCTCGAGCTGGCGCGCGACCCGCACCGCACGCTGGCCGAAGTCGAGCGTGTGCTCATGCCCGAAGGGCGCCTGGTGATCCTCGGCTTCAATGCCGCCAGCCTCTGGGGTTTGCGTCAGCGCCTGGGCCGCGTGCGCCGCCTGCTCGGGGGCAAAGGCCCCTCGTTCTTGCCGCGGCCGGGCGAGTTCATCGGCTATTGGCGGCTGCGCGACTGGCTGCGCCTGCTCAGCTTCGAAGTCGAAGGTGGGCGCTTCGGCGCCTACCGGCCCGCGCTCGACTCGCCGGGCTGGCTCGATCGCTTTGCGTGGATGGACCGCGTCGGCGACCGCTGGTGGCCGGTCTTCGGTGCGGTCTACATGGTCGTGGCGGTGAAGCGTGTGCGCGGCATGCGGCTGGTCGGGCTCGTCAAGCGCGAGCGCACGAAAGCCGTGGCCGCACCGGCGGTGGTGACGAACATTCAACGTAAAGAAAAGCGAAGTACAGACGGATGACGATCACGATCTACACCGACGGTGCCTGCAAGGGCAACCCCGGACCGGGCGGCTGGGGTGCCTGGCTGAAGACCGGCGCCCACGAAAAGGAACTCTGGGGCGGTGAGGCAGTCACTACCAACAACCGCATGGAGTTGACGGCGGTGATCGAAGCACTGGCCGCGCTCAAGCGCAACAGCGACGTGCAGCTCTACACCGACAGCCAGTACGTACGCCAAGGCATCACGACGTGGATCCACAACTGGAAGCAGCGCGGCTGGAAGACAGCGGACAAGCAGCCGGTGAAGAACATCGACCTCTGGCAGCGCCTGGACGCGCTGGCCGCGTTGCACCGGATCGATTGGCGCTGGGTCAAGGGCCACGCCGGTGACCCCGGCAACGAACGCGCTGATGCGCTGGCCAACCGCGGCGCGGCCGAGCAGAAGTGATTCGGCGGCAGTAGCCGACCTGATTCGCGGTTTGCAAGCAATGGCTACAGTCGCTTCATGGCAATGAAAAAACTGCACACCGTGGTGGCGGTGGTTGGCATCGTCGCGGTGGGTACTGCGGCATGGTGGTACCAGCGCGGCGGCACGGTCGAACGCAAGGAAGCCGGTGCGGCCGCAGGCGTGATGGCGCAAGGCAGTGCGAGTGCGGCGGGCCGCGGCGCGGGCGGTGCCGCAGGCCCCGGAGCAGCCGCCGGGACGGGTGGTGGTCCGGCGGCCGTCGAGGTCGGCAAGGTCGAAGTGCTGCGCATCGAAGACGACGCCCAAGCTGTCGGCAGTTTGCGCGCGGTACAGACCGTGATCGTGCGGCCGGAGGTCAGCGGGCGCATCACCAAGCTCGGCTTCACCGATGGTGGCCGCGTACGCAAGGGTCAGTTGCTGGTGCAACTCGACAACACGCTGCAGGACGCGCAGTTGAAGCAGGCGCTGGCCCAGTCGAGCATCGCGCGCACCAACCTGCAACGCAGCCGGGAATTGCAGGCCCAGAACTTCGTCAGCCAGAGTGCAGTCGATCAGAACGCGGCGGCGCTCGAAGTGGCGGAAGCGCAGGTCTCGCTGGCGCGCGCGCAACTGTCGCGGCTGGCCATCATGGCGCCGTTCGACGGTGTCGTCGGCATCCGCAGCGTCGCGCTTGGCGATTACGTCAAGGATGGCGCTGACCTGGTGAGCCTCGAAGACCGTTCGCGCATGTGGGTCGATTTCCGCCTGCCCGAGCGCTTCGTCGGCCAGACCAAGGTCGGCCAAGCCGTGGAAGTTGCGCTCGATGCGATGCCGGGCAAACCGTTTGCCGGCAAGGTCGAAGCACTCGATGCGCTGGTCGATGCCAACGGCCGCTCGCTGCTGGTGCGGGCGCGTGTCGATCAGCCTGGCGCGGAGCTGAAGTCGGGCATGTTCGCCAAAGCGCGCATCGTCTTTGCGGTGCGCGAGCGCGCGCTGATGGTGCCTGAGGAGGCGCTGGTGCCGCAGGGCGGCAAGCAGTACCTGATCAAGGCGGTGCCGGCATCCTCAGGTGCGGCACCGGCGGTCTCAGGCAACGGTGCCGGTCCGGCACTCGTCTCACAACGCCTGGAGGCCAAGCTGGGCGTGCGCCAAGCGGGCAAGGTGGAGATTCTCGAAGGCTTGTCGCCAGGCGATCTGATCGTCACCGCGGGTCAGGCGCGCGTGATGCGTGGCGATGCCCTGCCACTGAAGGTGATCGATATCGGCAAGCCGCCACCAGGCCGCAGTTCGCCGGCTGGCGCCAGTTCGCCTGCGGGGAGCACCACCGCGCGCACCGGCGCCCCTGCTTAGGAACACGCTGTCATGCGCCTGTCGGAACTTTCCATCCGCCGCCCCGTGCTGGCCAGCGTGATGTCGCTGCTGATCGTGCTGATGGGCCTGGTCTCGTTCAACCAGTTGAGCGTGCGCGAGTACCCGCGCATCGACGAGCCGGTGGTCACGGTGAGCACACGGCTGGTCGGCGCGTCTTCCGAGGTCATCGAGTCGCAGGTGACCAAGCCGCTCGAAGACTCGATTGCCGGCATCGACGGCGTCGACATCCTGACTTCGATCTCGCGCTCCGAGCAGAGCCAGATCACGGTGCGCTTCAAGCTCACCAAACCGCCGGAGGCCGCGGCGGCCGATGTGCGTGACCGTGTGGCGCGCGTGCGCAACCGCCTGCCTGAAGCGGCCGATGAGCCGCAAGTCTCGAAAGTCGAAGCCGATGCCTCGCCGGTGATCTGGCTGGCCTTCACGAGCGAGACGATGAGCCCGCTCGAGGTCACCGACATCATCAACCGCGTCGTCAAGCCGCGTTTGCAAACCATTCCCGGCGTGGCCGATGTGCAGGTCGGCGGCGACCGCAAGTACGCGATGCGCATCTGGCTCGACCCGGACCGCCTGGCGGCCTACCGCATCACGGTGGCCGATGTCGAAGACGCGTTGCGCAAACAGAACCTCGAGGTGCCCGCCGGCCGCATCGAGAGTCAGCAGCGGGAGTTCAGTGTCACCTCGCGCACCGATCTGAACACGGTGCCGCAGTTCGCCGAGATCGCGGTCAAGCAGGCCGGCAACTACACCGTGCGCCTGCGCGACGTGGCGCGGGTCGAGGAGTCCGCCGCCAGCGAGCGCAGCTATGTGCGCCTGAACGGCGTGCCGTCGATCTCCACCGGCATCATCCGCAACGCCACCGCGAACCCGCTCGAAGTCTCGCAAGGCGTGCGCGACCTGATGCCGCAGATCCAGCGTGACATCCCGTCGCAGTTGAAGGTGATCCAGGCCAACGACAACTCGGTCTTCATCGACCGCTCGATCCGGTCCGTCTACACGACCGTGGCCGAAGCGGTGGCGCTGGTGGCGCTGGTGGTCTTCGTCTTCCTGCGCACGCTGCGGGCGTCGATCATTCCGCTGGTGACGATTCCGGTGAGCCTGATCGGCGCCTTCGCGCTGATGGCCGCGGCCGGCTTCACCATCAACACACTGACGCTGCTGGCGCTGGTGCTGGCCATCGGCCTCGTCGTCGATGACGCGATCGTGGTGCTGGAGAACATCTTCCGCCACATCGAAGAAGGGCTGACACCGTTTCAGGCCGCGATCAAGGGTGCAAGAGAGATTGCGTTTGCGGTGGTCGCGATGACGCTGACGCTCGCCGCCGTCTTCGCGCCGCTGGCCTTCACGCCGGGTCGCACCGGACGCCTGTTTGCCGAGTTCGCGTTGACGCTGGCGGGTGCCGTGATCGTCTCCGGCTTTGTGGCGTTGACGCTGACGCCGATGCTGTGCAGCAAGCTGCTGCGCCACAACCCGAACCCCGGCTGGTTCGACCGCACGATGGAAGGCCTGCTGGTGAAGATGACGGCCGGCTACCGCAGCGCGCTCGGCGCGGTGCTCAACCAGCGCTGGATCGTGCTCGTCGTCATGCTGGCCAGCGCCGCCGGCAGCTGGTGGCTGTTCTCCACGGCCAAGAGCGAACTCTCGCCGATGGAGGACCGCGGCGTGATCCTGCTGCCCGTCACGGCGCCTGAAGGCTCGACGCTGGAGTACACGCGGCGCTACCTCGACGCGGTTGGCGAGATCGCGATGCGGCAGCCCGACTTCGACCGCGTCTTCGTCTTCCTCGGCGGTGGTGGCAACAGCAGCGTGGCCCAGGGCACGGTGATCCTGCGCGCCAAGGACTGGAGCGAACGCACGCGCACCACACAGGAGGCGGCGCGCTCGCTGCAGCCGCAGCTCTCGGCGTTGCCCGGCGTGACGGCCTTTCCGATCACGCCGCCAAGCCTGGGCCAGGGCTTCCGCTCGCAGCCAGTCAACTTCGTTGTCGTCACCAACGACTCGTACGAAAACCTGCAGCGGGCCACGCAGGCCATGGTCGCCGAGATGCAGAAGAACCCGGGCTTCGTTCAGCCTGACACCGACCTGCGGCTGAACAAGCCGGAGCTGTTGATCGAAGTCGACCGCGATCGCGCCGCCGACCAGGGTGTGGCGGTGGATCAGGTGGCGCGCACGGTCGAGACCATGCTCGGCGGGCGCAACGTCACGCGTTACAAGCGCGGTTCCGACCAGTACGACGTCATCGTGCAGACCGTGGCCGCAGGCCGTGCGACGCCGGACGACATCGAGAAACTCTTCGTGCGCACGCGCAACGACACGATGGTGCCGCTGTCGTCGATGGTCAAGGTGCGCGAGTCGGTGGCTGCGCGCGAGCTGAACCACTTCAACCAGCGCCGCTCGGTGACGATCACCGCCAACCTCGCGCCCAACTACTCGCTGGGCGAGGCGCTGACCTTCATGGATGCCACCGCAGCCAAGGTCTTGCAGCCCGGCTACGCGACCGAACTCAACGGCGTCAGCCGCGAGTTCCGCGCTTCGTCGGGCGCACTCGGTCTGGTCTTCGTGCTGGCGCTGCTGTTCATCTTTCTTGTGCTGGCGGCGCAGTTCGAGAGTTTTGTCGATCCGTTCATCATCCTGCTCGCGGTGCCGCTGTCGATGGTCGGCGCGCTGGCCGCATTGCAGCTCTCTGGCGGCACGCTCAACGTCTATTCGCAGATCGGCCTGGTGACGCTGATCGGCCTGATCACCAAACACGGCATCCTGATCGTCGAGTTCAGCAACCAGTTGCGGCAGCAAGGCAAGGCGGTCCGCGACGCAGTGATGGAAGCCGCCACGCTGCGCCTGCGCCCGATCCTGATGACGACCGGCGCGATGGTGCTCGGCGCCTTGCCGTTGGCGCTGGCCACCGGCGCGGGCGCCGAGAGCCGCCAGCAGATCGGCTGGGTCATCGTCGGTGGCATGACCGTCGGCACGCTGTTGACGATATTCGTCGTGCCGACGGTCTACACGTGGTTCGCGCGGACGCGTGTTCCTGGAGAGATCACCGAGCAGGCGATCGAAGACGCAGTGCCGGCGAAGTAGGGCTGTGCTTGCAAGGCGACGGGCGGTGCGGCGCCCGCGCTCATGCTGGAGTACCAGAAATCGCACGGTCGCCGCACCGCCCTCGGGCCAAGCGTGATCGATGCTTACCCCGCACGCGACGCCGCGTGCACCCCGAACACGCCGATCACGATCAAGCCGATGCTCACCAGCTTCAGCGCTGTCGCCGGTTCCTTGAAGTACCAGAAGCCGATGGCCGCGGTGGCGACAGTGCCGACGCCGGACCAGACGGCGTAGACGACCGACAGGCCGAGCGTGCGGATGACGAAGGTGTTGAGCGCGAACGAGACCGCGTAGAAGACGAAGATCAGCACCGACGGTGTCAGGCGCGTGAAGCCGTCGGACAGGCGCATGCTGACCGTGCCTGCGATCTCGAACACGATCGCGGCGGCGAGCAGCCACCAGGCTTGGGCGAACGTCGGCATGAACGTCACACCAGGCCGTCGAACGGGATCACGTCGACTTCGTCGCCGGCGTCAACATTGCCTTGCTCGTGGTGCAGCACGACCATGCCATTGGCGGCGCTCATGCTCGACAGAATGCCCGAGCCCTGGCTGCCGGTGATGGCCACCTGCCAGCGTCCGTCCGCGGCGCGCGTGACGATGCCGCGCTGGTACTCGGTGCGGCCGGGCTTCTTGCGCAGCGGCGTGGTGCAGGCGGCACGCAGCAGCGGCTGCGTCTCGCCGGCCAAACCGCTCATGGTGCGCAGCGCCTCGCGCACGAAGGCATAGAAGGTGACCATCACCGCCACTGGGTTGCCGGGCAGGCCGAAGAGGATGGCGTTGTTGATTCTTCCGATGGCCATCGGCCGACCCGGCCGCATGGCGATGCGCCAGAACAGCACGTCGCCGAGTTCGGCCATGATCTTCTTCGTGTGATCGGCTTCGCCGACGCTGACGCCGCCGGAGGTGATGACGGCGTCGGCACTCGCCGCTGCTTCGCTGAAGGCAGCGCGCAAGGCGGCCGGGTCGTCGCGCACGACGCCGAGGTCGATGACCTCGCAGCCGAGGCGTTGCAGCATGCCCCAGATCGTGTAGCGGTTGCTGTCGTAGACGCAGCCTACGTCGAGCGGCTCGCCGATCGAACGCAGCTCGTCGCCGGTGGAGAAGAAGGCGACGCGCAACTTGCGAAAGACCGGCACTTCGGCCTGGCCGAGCGAGGCCAGCAGGCCGAGGTCGGCGGGGCGCAGCAGGCGGCCGGCGCGCAGCGCCGATGAGCCACGGGCGAGGTCTTCGCCTCTCAAGCGGCGGTTGTCGCCGACTCGCACCACGTTGGCAGGGATGCGCACAGCGCTGTCTTCGGCCTTGGTGAACTCTTGCGGCACGACCGTGTCGAGCCCCTCAGGCATCACCGCGCCGGTCATGATGCGCACGCAGTGGCCCGCCGGCACGGCGCCGCTGAACGACTGGCCGGCGAAACCGGTGCCGGCGACGCGCAGCACGGTGTCGGCGCCGGCCTCTAGATCCGCACCTCGCAGCGCGTAGCCGTCCATCGCCGAGTTGTCGTGCGCGGGCACGTCGATCGCCGAGACGATGTCGCGTGCCAGCACGCGGCCGAGAGACGAACGCAAGGCGATGCTTTCGATCGCCGTCAGCCGCGGCACCAGGCGGGCGATGAACTCCTGGGCCTGCGCCACCGGCAGTGCGTTCGGGTCGTAGCCGGCGACGCAGGAGGCGATCTGTTCGAGCGTCGGCGCGGTCATTGAGCCCCCTTGGCGCTGCGCGCCGTCCCCCACGGCCCTGAACAGGGCCGCTTCGCAGCCCTGGGGAGCGAGCGCTTTCGGAACGGCCGTGCAGCGCTCATTTCAGATTCAGCAGCATGTGGTGCTTGTCGAAGAACTTGTTGCCGACGCGGATTGCACGCGGCAGCGTGCCGTAGCGAACGAAACCGCTGCGCTCGTACAGGCGCTCGGCCACTTGATTGCCGGCCGTCACGTTGAGCGTGAGCTGGTGCAACTCGGCGTCGGCGCTCGCGCGCTCGATCAGGGCATCGATCAGAGCGCGGCCGGCGCCCCGGCCCTGCTCGTCGGCGTGAACCATCATGCCGGTGACATGGCCGATGTGCTGCACCTTGATGCGTGCATCGTGATCGCAGGTCACTGCGCCGACAAGCCGGTCGCCGCGAAAGGCGCCGAGCGTGAAGGCGCGCGTGGTCTCGTTGCCCAGACGCGCGGCGTAGCTCTGCGCCGTGCGTTGCGCCTCTGTAGCCGCGTCGGACGTGAACGCGTCTTCGTTGTGCGCCAGCGCGTGATCACGCAGCGCCTTGTAGGCATCGAGGTCGCTGGGTTGGAGCTCGCGCACCGACAGATCAGCCAACGGATTCATCGTTGAAGCTGCGCCAACTCTTGCGCTGTGTTGGCATTGAAGAACGCTTGCGCATCGGCAAAGCGCACGCCGACCGCCTTGTGCTGCGCGAACCAGGCGTCGATCTTGCGGCCGCCGCCTTGCATGAAGGCAACGAGGCTTTCCATCAGCTCACTCCTCAGCAGGCAGAAGACCGGATGCGCCTGTTCGCGGCCGTCGGCCTCCTGCGTGACGGCGTAGGCGATGTCGGCTGCCTGTTCGCTGGCGGCGCGGCTCAGTTGTTCCACCAGGTCGACTGGAAAGTCTGGCGTGTCGCAGGGCACGGTGACAAGCCACGGCGTCTGGCATTGCTCGAGCCCGACCAGCACGCCGGCCAGCGGCCCGGCAAAGTCTTGCGTCGAGTCCGGGTGCACCGGCGCGCCGAACGCTTCGTACGCGCCGAGGTTGCGATTGGCGTTGATCAGCATCGCGCCGACCTGCGGCTGCAATCGCATCAGCGCGTGCATCGCCAGCGGCAGGCCGCGGTGGTTTTGCAAGCCCTTGTCGACGCCGCCCATGCGGCTGCCGCGTCCGCCGGCAAGGATCAGGCCGGTGATGTCTTGTGCGTTGACCATTCAGCCACCGATGTAATGCATCTCAACCTTGCGCTCCGAGTTCGGTGCAACACCTGCGCTGCGCAACTCGGAATAACGGTCGCTGCGACGAGTCCAGATCTCCTCGAGCACACCGGCAAGCTGCTCGTCGCTCACATCGGTGTCTCGCACGAGATGCCGCAAGTCATGGCCCTGCGACGCGAACAGGCAGAGGTACAGCTGGCCTTCGGTCGACAGCCGGGCGCGGTTGCAATCGCGGCAGAAGGCCTGGGTGACGCTGGAGATGACACCGATCTCGCCGCCGCCATCCACGTAGCGCCAGCGCTCTGCGGTTTCGCCGTCAGCTTGTGCGCCGATCGCCTCCAGCGGATAGAACCCTGGCGATGCGCTCGATCAACTCGCGCGACGGCAGCACATGGTCCATGCGCCAGCCGTTGGTCTCGCCGACGTCCATGTACTCGATGAAGCGCAGCACGACGGCGCCGCCGTAGTGCTCGCGGAACCAGCGCGCCATCGGCAGGATTTCGCCGTCGTTGGTGCCGCGCTTGACGACCATGTTGACCTTCACCGGCGACAAGCCCGCCGTGAGCGCGGCATCGATGCCCGCCAGCACATCGGCGACCGGAAAGCCGACGTCGTTCATGCGCTGGAAGATTGCATCGTCGAGCGCGTCGAGGCTGACGGTGATGCGCTTCAGACCAGCATCGGCCAGCGCTTGCGCTTTCTTCGTCAACAGCGAGCCGTTGGTCGTCAACGTCAGGTCGAGCGGTTCACCGTCGGCACTGCGCAGCTCGGCCAGCATGCCGACGAGCGTTTCGAGGTGTTTGCGCAGCGTCGGCTCGCCGCCGGTCAGGCGGATCTTCTTCACGCCATGCGATGCGAAGACCCGCGCCAGCCGCGTGATCTCTTCGAAGCTCAGCAGCGAGCTGTGCGGCAGGAAGGCGTAGTCGCGATCGAACACCTCCTTGGGCATGCAGTAGCTGCAGCGGAAGTTGCAGCGGTCGGTGACCGAGATGCGCAGGTCGCGCAGCGGGCGGCCGAGCGTGTCGGTGAGCAGGCCGTTGGCCGGGCGAGCCTGCACCGGCACGCGCGGCAGCAAACCGCGGTGGCGCTGCTCGGCAATCGGAATCACCGCTGACTTGCGGCCTTGCGAGGGTGGCAGAGAGGCTTCGCCCATGAGGGCATTGTGCTGCACGGCCGAAGGCCGTTCAGCCGCCGGGGGCAGGGGGTGGCTGTCAGATCATGAGCCGGCGCGCACCGTCGTAGCGTTGCAGCCAGTAGCTGCTGCGCATCGGCTCCAGGCGCACGACGGCGCCGGTGCGCGGGGCATGGATGAAGCGGCCGTCGCCGATGTAGATGCCGACGTGCGAATTGGCGCGCTGCAGCGTGTTGAAGAACACCAGATCGCCCGGCTGCAACTCGTAGCCCGGCACATCGACGAAGCGCTGCGGCGCTGGCCTGGTCTTGCGAGCGCCGTGGCAGCGTCACGCCGAGATGCGTCTGGAACAGGTGGCGCGTGAAGCCGCTGCAATCGAAACCGTTTTCCATGGTGTTGCCGCCCAGCCGGTACGGCACGCCAACAAGCCCGATCGCCGAAACGAGCAACTCGGCCACCTGCGGATGCGGTGCCACTTCGGCGGTGGTGCGGCGGTCGAGCGCGGTTCGTGGTGAGGGCGGCTTCTCCGTCGTGGCGCAGCCCCACAGCCCGAGCAGCGTGACCAAGCAGCTGGCTTGCAAGGTGCGACGTGTGACCATGGTGCTCAGAGTGGCTGTCATCTGTAGAAAAGTCAACTGCGACAATGAGTTATCCGACTAATTGCAGGTGAATTCTAGGTGTTTCTCCGACTCGGAGCATCAGCGTCGGGTCAGCGCGACGGCGTCAAATGCCGCGACACTCACTCATCCCACTGGCCAAGGAAGTTTCGCCATGTTCAATGCACTGTGGCTGCAAAAGGATGACGCCGGCTTTCACGCCAGTGTCGAAACGCTGGCCGACGAGCGCTTGCCGGCGCTGGCCGAAGGCGATGTGCTGGTGGCCGTCGAGTACTCGACGCTCAACTACAAGGACGGCCTCGCGCTGACGAACAAAGGCCCGGTCGTGCGCACCTGGCCGATGGTGCCGGGCATCGACGGCGCCGGCACGGTGGTCGAAAGCCGCCACGCGAAGTGGAAGCCCGGCGACCGCGTCGTGCACAACGGCTGGGGCGTCGGTGAAACGCGCTGGGGTTGTCTGGCCGAGCGCGCCGTGCTCGGCGGCGATGGCTTGGTGCGATTGCCCGCGGCGTTCACGGCGCGGCAGGCGATGGCGATCGGCACCGCAGGCTACACCGCCATGCTGTGCGTGCTGGCGATCGAGCGCCACGGTGCAAAGCCGGGTGACGGTGAGGTGCTGGTCACCGGCGCGACGGGCGGTGTCGGCAGCGTGGCGGTGGCGTTGTTGGCGCGGCTGGGCTGGCGCGTCGTGGCATCGACGGGCAAGGCACAGGAGGCCGCGTACTTGAAGCACCTGGGTGCCGCCGAGGTGATCGACCGCGCCGCGCTCGGCGCCGCCGGCAAGCCCCTGCAAAAAGAACGCTGGGCCGCAGTGATCGACACGCTGGGCTCGCACACGCTGGCCAACGCCTGCGCGCAGACACGTTACGGCGGCGTCGTGGCGGCTTGCGGCTTGGCGCAGGGCATGGACCTGCCGTCGAGCGTTGCGCCGTTCATCCTGCGTGGTGTGACCCTGGCCGGTGTCGACAGCGTGATGGCGCCGCTGGTGCGCCGCGAGGAAGCGTGGCAACGCCTGGCGCGCGACCTCGATCCCACGCTGCTCGAATCGATGACCACCGAGATCGGCCTCGATCAAGCCGTCGCGAAGGCCGAGGCGCTGATGCAGGGCACGCTGCGTGGGCGTGTGGTGGTGCGCACCGGCGCCTCGCAGGCCAATGGCTGACGGCGGGTGCGAATGGCGACACTTCACGAAGGCGACATGCTTCCCCTGCCTGCCGACCTGATTTCGCCGACGCGTTGCGTGCTGGTGCTGGTGGACTATCAGCATCGCCTGATGCCGCTCGTCGACCGTGGCGAGCAAGTGGTGGCGCATGCGCTGCGGCTCGCCGATGCGGCGCGCGAACTGGACATCCCGGTCATCGGCACCGAGCAGAACCCGGCGGGGCTCGGCCCCAACCTCGATGCGATCCGTCAGCGCTGCGCAAGCACGATCGTGAAAATGCACTTCGATGCCTGCGAGGATGGGCTGCTCGATGCGATCGCGGGCCACGATGAGGTGGTGATCGCCGGTTGCGAAGCGCATGTGTGCCTGATGCAAACCGCCCTCGGCCTGTTGCGTGCCGGCAAGCGCGTCTGGGTGGTGGCACCGGCCTGCGGTTCGCGCAGTGCCGCCGACCAGGCCTTGGCGATGCAGCGCCTGCAGGCGGCCGGCGCCACCCTCGTCAGCAGCGAGATGGTGGTGTTCGAGTGGCTGCGCAGTTGCCGGCACGAGCGCTTCAAGGCCGTGCTGCCTTTGTTGAAGACACGGATCGATTGAGGAGACTTCCAGATGGACTACGCCAGCTTCTACCGCCGCTCGATCGAGCAACCCGACGCCTTCTGGGCCGAGCAGGGCAAGCTGATCGACTGGCAGCAGCCTTGGAATCGCGTCTGCGACAACACGAACCCGCCGTTCTCGCGCTGGTTCGTCGGTGGGCAGACCAACCTGTGCCACAACGCGGTCGATCGGCATGCGGCCACGCACCCGGATCGCAATGCGTTGATCTGGGTCTCCACCGAGGTCGAACAAGAACGCATCTACACCTTCGCGCAACTGCAGCGCGAGGTCGAGTGCATGGCGTCGATGCTGCTGTCGCTCGGCGTCAAGCAGGGCGACCGCGTGCTGATCTACATGCCGATGATTCCCGAGGCCGTGTTCGCGATGCTGGCCTGCGCGCGCATCGGCGCCATCCACTCTGTGGTCTTCGGTGGTTTTGCCAGCGTCAGCCTGGCCACGCGCATCGAAGATGCGCAGCCGGCGGTGATCGTCAGTGCCGATGCCGGCTCGCGTGCCGGCAAGGTGGTTCCGTACAAGGGCCTGCTCGACGAAGCGATCCGGTTGTCGAGCCACAAGCCGGGCAAGGTGCTGCTGGTCGATCGGGGCCTGGCGCCGATGGCGCGCACCGCCGACCGTGACGTCGACTACGCGCTGCTGCGCGAGCAGCACCAGAACGCCACGGTACCGTGCGCCTGGCTCGAAGCCACGCACCCGAGCTACACGCTCTACACCAGCGGCACCACCGGCAAGCCGAAGGGCGTGCAGCGCGACACCGGCGGCTATGCGGTGGCGCTGGCCGCGAGCATGAAGCACATCTTTCTCGGCAAGCCGGGCGAGACCTACTTCAGCACCAGCGACATCGGCTGGGTGGTGGGTCACAGCTACATCGTCTACGGCCCGCTGATCGCCGGCATGGCGACGATCCTCTACGAAGGCCTGCCGATCCGCCCCGACGCCGGCATCTGGTGGAGCCTGGTCGAGCGCTTCAAGGTGACGTCGATGTTCTCGGCGCCGACCGCCGTGCGGGTGTTGAAGAAGCACGACCCGGCGTTGCTGAAGAAATACGACCTGTCGTCGCTGCGCGCGCTGTTCCTCGCCGGCGAGCCGCTGGATGAAACCACGGCGAAGTGGATCGCCGAGGGCTTGGGCCGGCCGATCATCGACAACTACTGGCAGACCGAAACCGGCTGGCCGATCCTGTCGCTGTGCAACGGCATCGAGAGCGCAGCCTCGAAGTTCGGCTCGCCAGGCAAGCCGGTGTACGGCTTCGACGTGAAATTGCTCGACGAGAACACCGGCGAAGAGTTGACAGGCGCAAACCAGAAGGGCGTGGTCGCGATTGAAGGCCCGCTGCCGCCGGGCTGCATGCAGACCGTGTGGCGTGATGACGCGCGCTTCGTCAAAACCTACTGGGAGAGCATCCCGGGCCGGCAGGTGTATTCGACCTTCGATTGGGGCATCCGCGACGAAGAGGGCTACTTCTTCATCCTCGGCCGCACCGATGACGTGATCAACGTCGCCGGCCACCGCCTGGGCACGCGCGAGATCGAAGAGAGCATTTCGAGCCATGCGAATGTGGCGGAGGTGGCGGTGGTCGGCGTCGCCGATCAGTTGAAAGGCCAGGTCGCGATGGCGTTCGTGGTGCTGAAGGACGCGTCTCGCGTCGCTTCGCCCGCTGATGCGTTGAGGCTCGAAGGCGAGATCATGAAAGTCGTCGACGGACAGCTCGGCGCAGTCGCTCGGCCGTCCCGTGTGCGCTTCGTCACCGTCCTGCCGAAGACGCGTTCCGGCAAGCTGCTGCGCCGCGCGATCCAGGCGGTGTGCGAAGGGCGCGACCCCGGCGATCTGACGACGATCGAAGACCCCTCGGCGCTGCAGCAGGTCAAAGACCTCGTCAACGGCGGCTGAGCGGCCGGGCCCGGCGCCGTTCGAGCCCACGGCGGCGCAGTTCGTCGCACGGCTGGAAACCTGCTGCGAGGCCACGGGCACAATGCCCGCCTCGCGGAGGTTTCATGACGATGCAAGCGACGGTTCTGGCCGCAGGCCTGTGGGTTGCCATGCTGGCGAGCGACGCAAGCGCTGCGGCGCCCATTGGCGCACTTCCTGGCCCGGCATTTCCGAACTTCAGCAGCGCCGCCGACGTCCAGACGGCGTGCGACAAGGGGCTGGCGGGCGTGCGCACGCGAGTGGCCCGGCTCGAACGCCACGCACCCGACACGCGCTGGATCGCCGCCATGGACGACCTCGCGGCCTACATCGAGGACGTCTCCGGCCCGATCTACGTCTTGACGACCGTGCACCCGGACAAGTCCGTTCGTGACGCCACCGAGGCCTGCGAGTTGCGCTGGCAGGACTTCTCGTCAACGTTCTATCAGAACGAGAAGCTCTACCGCGCAGCGCGCCGCGTGCGGCCGCGCGACGAGGTCGAACGCGAGTTCATGAAGTCCACCCTCGAGTCCTTCGAGGACGCCGGTGTCAGCCTGCCGCCGGTGCAGCGCCGCCAGGCCAAGGCGCTGCAGGATCGCATCACCGAGCTGGCGCAGCAGTTCGAGCGCAACGTGCGTGATCAGGTCGTGCAGCCGGCCTTCTCCGAGGCCGAGTTGAAAGGTGTGCCGCCGTCCTTGTACGCCAGCGCCAAGCGCGACGATCAGGGCCGCGTGCTGTTGACGGTGGACGACTCGACCTATTTCCCTGTGATGCAGAACGCCGTCGATGCCTCGGTGCGCGAGCGCGTCTGGCGGGCCGACACCAACAAGGGCGGCGAAGCCAACCTGAAGCTGCTGGCCGAGTTGGCGCGGCTTCGATTGGAATACGCCCAGCTCTTCGGCGCGGCGAGCTACGCGGACTTCAAGCTGCGGCGCAACATGGCGCAAAACGCAGCGCGTGCAGGCCGATTCCTGACCGATGTGAAGCAGGCGGTCAGTGAACGAGAGCGCCTCGAGTTCGAAGAGATGCGTGCCGCCAAGGCGCAGGCGCTGGGCAAGCCTGCGACCGATGTTCGGCTCGAACGCTGGGATTCAGTCTTCTACGCCGAGCAGATCCGCCGCGCACGCCATGCCGTCGATCAGGAGGCTTTCAGGCCTCACTTCCCGCCGCAGGAGAGCCTGCTGATGGCGATGCGCATGATCGAGAAGATGATGGGCGTGCGCTACACGCGTGTGCAGGGGGTGAACCTGTGGCATCCCGATGTTCAGACCTGGGCCGTCAGCGATGCGGCCAGCGGCAAGCCCTTGGCCACACTGATCGTCGACCTCTACCCGCGCGAGGGCAAATCGGGCGGCGCCTTCGTCTGGAGTTTTCGCAACGGCTCGACGCGCCTGAATCGTGTGCCGCAGGCGGTGCTGGTGACCAACCTCGATCGGCGCGGGCTGACGCTGGAGGATTTCGGTGAAACGCTGCTGCATGAGTTCGGCCATGCCGTGCACAACAATCTGTCGCGGACGCGCCTGGCCTCGCAAGGCGGCACCAATGTGCTGCGGGACTTTGTCGAGGCGCCGTCGCAGATGCTCGAAGACTGGGTCTACGACCGCAACGTGCTCGATCTGATGCGCGAGGTCTGTGCCGCCTGCCCGCCGGTGCCGACCGAGCTGCTCACCAAGGCGCGCGCGGCGAAGCGCTTCGGCATCGGCACCCGCTACGCACGCCAGGCCCTGTATGCATCGTTCGATCTGGCGCTGCACGGGCCCGGCGCGCCCGAGCCGATGGCGCTGTGGGCGCGCATGGAAGGCCAGACCCCGCTCGGCCACGTGGCCGGCAGCATGCAGCCGGCCGGCTTCGGCCACGTGGCCAGCGGCTATGCAGCGGGCTACTACGGCTACCTCTGGAGCGAGGTGGTGGCGGCGGACCTGCGCACGGCGTTCGGCGACCGGCTCGACCCCGTGATCGGGCGCCGCTACCGCGACACCGTGCTGGCCAACGCCGGCCAGCGTCCGCCGCAATCCCTGCTGCGCGAGTTCCTGGGTCGCGACACCAACACGACTGCTTTCTTCGAGGACCTGAAACGATGAACCGCTTTTTCCCGGCCCTGGCCGCAGCCCTTGTGCTGGCGCTGCCTGCCTTTGCGCAACCCACCCCGGCCGCCAAGCCGCGCATCGAGAAAGCGGCCGATCTGCCGCGCTTCACCTACAAGCTCGAAGCCAAGGCGGAGGACGTGGTGCGCTCGCGCGAACGCTTCGCACCCTTCGGCGCTGCATTGCGCAAGGATGTGGAGTCGGTGCTCGCCGGCTACGAGATCGCCGACAAGCAGACCCAGCGCGACTTGCTCGGGCAGCTTGCCGCACTCGACTTCCTCGACGGCCAGTACGACCGTGCCATCGAGCGCAGCGAGCAGATCCGCGCGTTGCAGGACAAGCCCGCCGACAAGCTGCTGTCGGGCCTGCGCCTGCGCGCCATGGCGAGTGCGGCGAAAGCACATGGCGTTGGCGGTGAAGCCTATGCGCGCGCGGTTGGCCAGGCGATTGCCAAGGACATCGCGCCGATGCCGCGCGAGCTGGTGGAAAACGGCCTCAAGGAAGCCAAGGCCGGTGCCGAGACGATGGGCGAGGGCCGCTCGATCGGCTACCTGCGCGAGGTGGTGCAGCCGGTGGTCGACAAGAACGGCGCGTTGTCGTCGGACCTGGCGCCCGCGCTGGTCAACATTCGGTTGTCGTTGAGTTCCGTGCTGCCCTTGAAACAGACGCTCGTCGACACCTACAGCGCTTGGCTCGATGCCAACAAGGTGATCAAGCCCGACATCTGGGCGGCGCGCGACGTGACGCTGCCGGCCAAGCCCGGCAGCAAGCCGGTGGTGATCGCCGTTTGGGACAGCGGCAGCGACACAGCGCTGTTTGGAACCCAGGTGGTGCGCGACAAGAAGAGCGGCCGGCCCGCCGTGATCGCCTTCGACAAGTACAGCCGGCCTGCAAAGGGTGAGCTGATCCCCGTGTCCGCCGAACTGCGAGCGCGGCTGCCGCAGATGAAGGCACGCACCAAGGGCTTCTCCGACCTGCAATCGAACATCGACAGCGCGGAGGCGTCCGAGGTCAAGCGGCTGCTGTCATCACTGACACCCGATCAGTACAAGACGACGATCGAAGAGCTGCTGTTGATGGGCAACTACGAGCACGGCACGCACGTCGCCGGGATCGCGATGGCCGGCAACCCGCAGGCGCGCCTGCTGGTCGGCCGCATCGAGTTCGGCGCCACGTTGAAGCCCGATCCCTGCCCGAGCCGGCAGCAGGCCGAGCGCGACGCGAGCATCTACCCGGCTTACGTGGCGTTCTTCAAGAAACATGGGGCGCGGGTCGTCAACATGAGCTGGGGCGGCAGCGTCGGCGCCATCGAGGGCGACCTCGAACAATGCGGCATCGGCAAGACACCGGACGAGCGCAAGGCGCTCGCGCGCGAGTACTTCGAGATCGGCAAGAAGGCGCTGACCCGGGCCATGGCCAGCGCGCCCGAGATGCTGTTCATCACCGCAGCGGGCAACAGCAACCAGGACGCGAGCTTCGTCGAAGACATTCCTGCGGGCATCGTGCTGCCCAACCTGCTGACGATCGGCGCGGTCGATCGCGCGGGCGACGAAGTCGGCTTCACCAGCTACGGCCCGACGGTGAAGGCGCATGCCAACGGCTACCAGGTCGAGAGCTTCCTGCCTGGTGGTGAGCGCGTGGCGTTGTCAGGCACCTCGATGGCGTCGCCGCAGGTGGCGAACCTTGCGGGCAAGATCCTCGCGGTGAACCCGAAGCTCTCACCGACTGCCGTGATCGAGTTGATCGTATCAACGGCCGAGCGAACGACCGACGGCCGGCGCAACCTCATCCATCCGAAGAAGGCGCTGGCCGCAGCCGGGTTGAAGTGACGCTGCGCGGCGCCGTCAGTCGTCGAAGCTGAGCAGCACTTTCATCGACTGCGTGCGATCCGCAGCCAGCGCGAAGGCGCGGCCGGCGTCGCGGTAGGGCAGGGTGGCCGACACCAGCGGCTTCAGATCGACCAGGCCTTGGTTGATCAGCGCGACGGCGACCGCGAACTCCTCGTGGAAGCGGAAGGCGCCGCGCAGGTCGAACTCCTTGCCGACCACGGTGTTGAACGGCAACGTCAATTCGCTGCCAGACAGGCCGAGCTGAACAATGATGCCGCGCGGGCGCACCACGTCGAACGCGGCGCGCAGCGCGCGCTCGTTGCCGCTGCATTCGAAAAGAACGTCGAACTGGCCCTTCTCAGTCGCGTAGCGCGACAGCGCCGCGCCGTCTTCGGCGACGTTGATGGTCTCGTCGGCGCCGATCTTCGCCACCTTGCGCAGCGGCTGGGAGACAACATCCGTGGCGACGATGTGCGTGGCGCCTGCACGGCGTGCGGCGATGATGGTCATCGCGCCGATCGGGCCGCAGCCGGTGACCAGCACCTTGCGGCCGAGCAGCGGGCCGGCGCGGTTGACCGCGTGCAGCGCCACCGCCAGCGGCTCGGCCATCGCGCCTTCGGCATCGCTGACGCCATCGACCAGCTTGTGCGCCTGGTGCGTTTCGATCACCAGCTCCTTGCGGAACGCGCCCTGCACATGCGGCATGCGCATCGCGCTGCCGAAGTAGCGCATGTCCAGGCAGTGGTTCTGCAAGCCGAGCTGGCAGAAGCGGCAGAGGGTGCAGGGGCGGCTCGGGCTGACGGCGATGCGGTCGCCGACCGCCAGCCCGGCGACACCCACGCCGACCTCTTCGACCACCCCCGCGACTTCGTGGCCGAGCACCATCGGCTCTTTGATGCGTATGGTGCCGAAGCCACCATGCTGGAAGTAGTGCAGGTCCGAGCCGCAGATGCCGCCGGTGCGCACGCGGATGCGCAACTGGCCGGCGCCGACCTCGGGTGTGGCAACGTCCTCGACGCGGAGGTCGCCGGCGGCGTGAATGACGAGTGCGTCCATGAGTTCAGTCCAGGAAGGGGGCGTCAGCCCGTGAGGAATTTCAGCGGCACCATGACGATGGCCGGGAAGGCGATCAGCAGCGCGAGCACGACCAACTGTGACACGAGGAAGGGCCACACGCCTTTGATCACATCGTGCATCGGCACGCGGCCGACGCCGCAGACGACATTCAGCACCGTGCCCACCGGCGGCGTCAGCAGGCCGATCGCATTGTTGATGATGAACAGTACGCCGAAATAGACTGGATCGATCCCTGCCTGCCGCACCAGCGGCATCAGCACCGGCGTCAGGATCAGCACCGTCGGCGCGAAGTCCAGCGCGGTGCCGACGATGACGACCAGCAACATCAGCATCACCATCAACAACGTCTTGTTGTCGATGAACGGTTCCATCAACGTGACGATCTGGGCCGGGATGTTGGCGACCGTGATCAGCCAGGCCGAGACCAGCGCTGCTGCGACGAGGAACATCACGATCGCCGAGGTCTTGCCCGCCGCGAGCACGATGGCGTAGAGCTGCTTGAACTTGATCTCGCGGTAGACGAAGAGGCCGACCAGCAGCGAATACACCACCGCCACCACCGCCGCTTCGGTGGGCGTGAAGATGCCGGCCTTCATGCCGCCGATGATCGTGAAGGCGAGCAGGTAGCTCCAGAAGGCGTCGGCCGTGACGCGCACGCGCTCGCGCATCGGTACCTTGGGCGCAACCTCGACCTTGTCGTTATGGGCGACGAGCCACCAGGTGACGATCAGCGCCGCACCCATCAGGAGGCCGGGCACGATGCCGGCCATGAAGAGCTTGGAGATCGAGACGCCGCCGATGACGCCGAACAGGATGAAGCCGATCGACGGCGGGATCACCGGCGCGATGATGCCGCCGGCGGCAATCAGCCCGGCCGAGCGGTCCATGCGGTAGCCGGCCTTGCGCATCATCGGCAGCAGCACGGCCGCGAGCGCCGCGGTGTCGGCCACCGCCGAGCCCGACAGGCTGGCCATCACCAGTGCAGCGAACACCGCCACGTAGCCCAGCCCGCCGCGGAAGTGGCCGACCCAGACCATCGCCGAATTGACGATGCGCCGGCTCATGCCGCCAGCGTTCATCAGCTCGCCGGCAAGCATGAAGAAGGGCACCGCCATCAGCGGGAAGTTGTCGGCGCCGCTGATCAGGTTCTGCGACACGATCTGGCTGTCGAACTGGTCCAGATGCAGCATCAGCGCCACGCCCGAGACCAGCAGCGAGAACGCCAGCGGCATGCCCAGCGCCATGGCGCCGAGCAGCGAGATCACGAAGACGAGGATGGTCATGCCATGGGACCCCAGTTTCCTTCACCGCAGAGGCGCAGAGCGCGCAGAGGTTCGCAGAGGAAATCAGAAGGGAGAGCCTCTGCGAACCTCTGCGTCCTCCGTTCCTCTGCGGTGAAGGAGGTTCGGATTTTCATTTCGCGGCCTCCTTCACATGCGCCAGCGCGTCTTCTTCCGAGTCGTGGACCTGGATCAGGTCCTTGTCGGTGATGCGGCCGGTGGCGAGCTTCAACAGGTTCCCCGCGATCAGCGCGCCCATCGCCAGGCTGGCCAGGTAGCCGACGCCATAGACCCAGATCATCGGGATGCCGGTCACGGCCGACATCGTCGTTGCGTTGATGTGGTGCTGGCGCCAGGTGCCGTAGAACATCAGGACGCAGCAGCCGAGCATCAGCGCGTTCGACAGCCCGAAGCAGAACTTCTTGCCGGCGCGCGGCAGCACGCGGATCAGCGTGTCCAGGCCGAGGTGCGCGTTCTGGCGCATGGCGATGATGGCGCCGAGGAAGGTGATCCAGATGAAGAAGAACCTCGACAGCTCTTCCGAGAAGTCGAGGCCCGAGTTGAAGCCGTAGCGCAGCACGACATTGCCGAACACCATGACCACCATGGCGGAGAGCATCAGCACCAGCAGCGCTTCGGCGAGCCGGAAGAAGAGATCGGTGAGTTTCTTCATGCGGCTCGCCTGTTCGTTCGGGTTACTTCGTGGCCTCGATGGCCTGCAGCAGCGCCGGGCCGTTCTTCTCGGCGAAGGTCTTGGCGATCGACTCGGAGACGATCTTCTGGAACGGCGCCATGTCCACGTTCTCGACCACCTGCATGCCCGACTTCTTCAGCTCGGCGACGACCTTGCCGGCGTTGCCGGCGTTCAGCTCGCGCTGGTACTTCGCTGCCTCGCGCGCCGCGTCGACCACGATCTTCTGGTAGTCGGCCGGCAGGGTGTCGAACTTGGCCTTGTTCATCGCCAGGATCAGCGGCGAGTAGACGTGGTTGCTGATCGTCAGGTGCTTCTGCACCTCGTAGAACTTGGCTGACCAGGTGACGTTGATCGGGTGCTCTTGCGCATCGAAGGTGCCGACCTCGAGCGCGGTGTAGAGCTCTGCAATGGCCATCGGCGACGGGTTCATGCCCAGCAGTTTGAAGGCCTGGATGTGGTACGGGTTGGGCGTCGAGCGGATCTTCAGGCCCTTGAGGTCATCGGGCGTCTTGACCGGGCGCTTGTTGTTGGTGAAGGCACGCCAGCCGTTCTCCCAGTAGGCCAGGCCTTTCAGGCCGTGCGGCGCGAGTTCGTTCAGCACGCCGGTACCGATCGAGCCATCGAGCACGGTGTAGGCGTGCTGCGCGCTGCGGAACACGAAGGGCAGCTCCATCGCTGCTGTGTTGGCGACGATGCCGTTGTAGTTGGAGGCGCCGCTGGAGACGATGTCGATCGTGCCGCCGCGAGCGCCGTTGATCATCGCCGCGTCGTTGCCCAGCTGGTTGGCCGGGTAAATGGTGATCTCCACGTCGCCTTTAGTGCGCTCCTTGACCAGTTCGGCCATCTTCACAGCGGCGGCGTGCTGGCCGTCGGTCGTGTTGACCGCGTGACCCAGCTTCAGGTTGAACTTGGCCGCGAAGGCGCTCGGCGCCAGGCAAGCCAGGGTGGCCGCCGCAGCGACGCAGGTGAGAACACGTCGGGAAATGGTCATCGTCAGTCTCCGTGGGTTTAGAGGGAAGCGGGCTTGAGCACGTTCTGCAATGGCCGCCCTGAGGCCAGTCGGGAAATGTTGTCGGCCATCGTTTGCTGCCGTCGCCGTACGGTGCCGCTCGTCCAGCCGGACATGTGCGGCGTCATCACGACGTTGGACAGCGATGCGAAGTCGAGTTTCGACGGTGCGCACTCGGCTTGCGTTGGCGTCGGGTATTGGTACCAGGTGTCGATGACGGCGCCGCCGAGGCGCTTGGCCTGCAGGGCGTCGTACAGCGCTTGCTCGGCGACCACCGGGCCGCGGCCGACGTTGACGAGCCACGCGCCCGGCCGCATCGCCGCGAACGCCGAGCCATCGACGAGCCCTTGAGTCTGCGCGGTCAGCGGCAGCGTCACGACGACGACATCGACGTCGGCCAGGAAGGTATGCAGGTCCGACAAGGTGTACGCGCGATCGACGTGCTCGCTCGTCACCGCGCTGCGGTTGGCCGCATGCACGCGCATGCCGAAGGCCTTGGCGCGCGCCGCGATTGCTTTGGCAATATGGCCAAAGCCGAGCAGGCCGAGGGTCTGGCTGCCGAGTTCGGTGCGCAAGGCTTTGGGGCGCCCGGCCCAATAGGTCCACTGTCCGCGGCGCAAGTCTGCATC
>CAVTWT010000017.1:0-184390 GCA_963738425.1 uncultured beta proteobacterium
TGACCTGCCCCCTTTCAGCCATGCCAACGTAAAGGCAGCGAAGTCCGTCAACTTGGAGAATGACGGACATGAGAACGAGCAAGTTCAGCGAGGAACAGATCATCGGGTTCATCAAGCAGGTCGAGGCCGGCATGCCGGTCAAGGACGTGTGCCGCAAGGGCGGCTTCAGCGACGCCACCTTCTACAAGTGGCGGGCCAAGTACGGCGGCATGGACGTGCCCGATGCGAAGCGGCTGCGTGAGCTCGAAGGCGAGAACGCCAAGCTCAAGCGGTTGCTGGCCGAGGCGCACCTGGACATGCATGCGCTCAAGAGCGTTCTCGGGGTAAAGCGCTAGCCCCACGCGTCAAGCGCGAAGCGATCGAGCGGCTGTGCAGCGAGCATGGCCTGTCCGAGCGCCGAGCCTGCCGACTCGTGGGGCTCGCCCGCGACAGCTACCGCCACCCGCCTGAGGTTGACCCCATGACAGCCGACTTGAGCAACAAGATCGTCGAGATCGCGCACACGCGGCGGCGCTTCGGCTACCGGCGCATCCACGATCTGCTGCGCCCCGAGTACCCCGGCGTCAACCACAAGCGCCTGTACCGGCTGTACAGCGCGGCCAACCTGGCGGTGCGCAAGCGCAAGAAGGCCAAGCGCCCAGCGAGCCGAGCGCGTGCCGCTGCACCTGGCACGCACTGTCAACGACGTATGGAGCATGGACTTCGTTAGCGACAGCCTGGCCAACGGCCGGCGCCTGAAGTGCCTGACCGTGGCCGACGACTTCAGCCACGAGTGCGTGGACATCGCGGTGGACTACGGCATCGGCGGCGAGTACGTGACGCGCTTGCTCGACCGCGCGGCGATCTTCCGCGGCTACCCGAGTGCGGTTCGCACCGACAACGGCCCGGAGTTCACCAGCCGCGCCTTCATGGCCTGGGCGCAATGTCACGGCGTACGCCACATCCTCATCGAGCCCGGACGGCCGATGCAGAACGGCTACATCGAGAGCTTCAACGGCAAGTTCAGAGACGAGTGTCTGAACGACCACTGGTTCCAGACGCTGCACCAGGCGCGCACGGCCATCGGTGCATGGCGACAGGACTACAACGAGGTCAGACCGCACAGCAGCATCGGGCGCATACCACCAGCTAGGTTCGCCGAGCTGCATCGCCAGCTCGCTGGCGATGCAGCTCAACAGCCAGCCACCAACGAAGAGAGCAGCTAATCTTGCAACCCGGACTTCGGCTTTATCGTTGGTACGGCTGAAGGGGGCAGGTCATGTGGTGAAGTCGTCGGCTCGCGGGGGGCGGTGGGTACGACTAGCGCGGTGAACCCGGCCACTGTCGAGCGTCCTCAAGCGCCACCGGTCAGTAGCTGACATTCCAGCTAGTTTTCGACTTCAGGAGAAAAGGCTTGTGATTGCTTTCCGCCCAAGGTAGGTCTGAACGGAGTTCAGATTGCTATTGGCTGCAGCAACGTTAGCCGCGATCGACTGACCCACGAGAACTTCCCAAGGCTTGTTGCTGCCAAGCTCGGCGACAACGATGTTTCGAACATCCTTGATGTTCAAAGTCCTGCGGCGTTCGAAGTCCGCAACTAGCGCCCTTAACGCCTCCGCGTACTTGTGGTCTGGAATGCTGTCAACGCGCGCCTGCAATGCGCGTCTAAAGGACGCGGCATCGAATCCGTGGGCTTCAAGTACTTGCTCCGATAGGAGCAAGTTCTCAATGGCGTAGCAGTTCAACCGGATGCGGCAAACATGGTCAAGATCATTGATATCCGCCTGCTGAGCAGCATCAAGGTCACGAAGCGAGTAGGCCTTTGGCATGTCATACAAAACCGGAAGAAATCGGTTCAGCCAGTCTTCCCATTCCGACAGTTCATTGACATTGCCCACGACGCAAGGAGCAAACGCGAACTTGCCCGCCCCTGAGCGAACAACTTGTTCCAAGACTCGTCGGTCATCGTCTCCCTCTACCAGCACTACTGGCGACCGATTGAAAGCGGTCGAAAGAGGGTGGACGCCGAAGATAGGAAGAATTTCTTCGCACACCCCAGAACGACTGAACGTAGCAAAGTCAGATTGATCGCGCGTGGTGATCGGGACGATCTGAAGATCGGCTGTCTTCGAAAACGCACCAATGATCGCTGTGCTGTGAGTTGCAATGACGACGCGTAGGTCATGAACAACCGCCACTTCCTCAACGAACGCGGTGAATCTCTGCTGTAAGTCTGGGTGTAGATGCACATCCGGCTCGTCCAACAGGAGAGTCTTGTTCGGCATCAACTGTCGCGAGAACACCAACACTTCGATCGCCAAGGCGATCAGTTCGGACTCGCCGCTGGAAATGTTCGCCTCATCAAGCGGTTGGCCGGACTTCGTCTGAATTGAGAAGCCGCCTTTGTCGTTGCGAACCATCTTGATCGCTGGTAGCAGTACGTTGATCTGCTCAAGAATTACCTCAAACGTGTAGGCTAGATCGGCACGTTTGTCTGCCACCTTCTCAATCTCACGAAGCACAGCAGTTTCAAGATTCCGAAACTGCGCTGCGCTTTGCTGGCGAAATTGCTCAAACCTATTCGTCTGCCTGGTGTTCTTCAGCCAGTTCTCATTGACGGACATGTTGTTGTCCACGTTCGGGTCGTATTTGAGAGTTCCACCCCGCTCAGGGGAGACGTACTTGATGTGCGGCCGATTGCCAGCATTCAGCGCGCGCAACAAGGTGCTCTTTCCCGCTCCGTTCTTGCCAATCAGTATCGTGAACCTAGATTTGTTCACGAGGTCGTCCATGGTCATGGCTTGTTGGCCCCTGGTGGCTGAGTGATTGATCCTAGCGGGACCTGTCGCTGTCAACGGGTCGTCAGACAAGTGCGTACGTCCATGGCTCCTGCGCAGTCCACACCCGTGCAAACCCCGACATGTGTTTGATTGATTTATTTATTTGGCGACCTACCATGATCACATCAGGCCGCCAGATTCGATGTCCTCCAACGCCACCATCGCCGACATCGCCCGCCAGGCCGGCGTTGGCACGGCAACGGTGGACCGGGTGCTCAACCGCCGGCCCGGCGTCAATGCCGAAACGGTGCAGCGCGTGCTGCAGGTGGTGGCCGAGCTCGGCGCGCCGCCGCAGCGCGGGCGTCCGCGCATCGGCGAGAACTTTCGTTTTGCCTTCGTGCTGCCGGCCGAGGCGGCGCCGTTCAACGAGCTGGTCGATCGCCTGATCGCGCAGGCGGCGGGCGAGTTTCGGCATCAGCACATCACCGAGGTCACGCACCGCATCGACAGCACGGATGCGGCGGCCTTTGCGGCAGAACTGGCGCAACTGAGTGAGTGCGACGGCGTGGCGGTGATGGCGCCGGACCTGCCGCCCGTCAAACTCGCGATCAACGAGCTGGTGCGCACCGGCGTGCACGTGGTGACGCTGTTCTCCGACGTCGCCGGCTCGATGCGCGAGACGCACATCGGCGCCGACAACCGCGCCGCCGGCCGCACCGCCGGGCTGCTGCTCGGCCGCATGGCGGCGGGTGGCGGCGCGCGTGACACGCTGCTGCTGAGTTCGCAGGCCACGCGCCTGTCAGGCGAGATCGAGCGCCGCATCGGCTTTGCGCAGGTGATCGAAGAGCGCTTTCCGAAGCTGAAGGTGCAACGCACGCCGGACCTGCCGGCGAGCGACAGCGGCGCCTGCCGCGCGCTGCTGCGCTTCCTGCGCAGCGACAGCGTCGATGCCGCGAAGATCGCCGGCATCTACAACGTCGGCTGCGGCAGCGCGGGTGTTGCGCGCGCGCTCGAGAGCCTGGGCCTGACCGGCAGCGTCGGCGCGGTCGCGCACGACTTCACCGACGAACACCGTGCCCTGCTCGGCGCCAACGGCCTGGCTTATGTGCTGCATCAGGACATTCATTACTGCATCTCGGCAGCGGCGCGCGTGTTGCGCGCGCTGTGCGAGAACGTGCGCGGGGCCCTCAACGTGGTGCAACCGCGAATCGAAATCTTGACGGCCGAGAACCTGCATTAGAGCGGCGGTCGGATGTGTGCCCGTGATCGATCAACCGTAGGAGCCAACCGATGAAATCATTGCTGACCAAGCTGCCGGGCGTTGCCGCCCTGGCCACCGCCACTGCACTGAGCCTGGGCAGCAGCGCTGCCTTCGCACAGGACAAGACCATCACGCTGTGCTGGGCCGCCTGGGACCCGGCCAACGCGCTGGTGGAACTGTCGAAGGACTTCACCGCGAAGTCCAAGGTGAAGATGAAGTTCGAGTTCGTGCCCTGGCCGAACTTTGCCGACCGCATGCTCAACGAGCTGAACTCCAAGGGCAAGCTGTGCGACCTGATCATCGGCGACAGCCAGTGGATCGGCGGCTCGGCCGAAAGCGGCCACTACGTGAAGCTGAACGACTTCTTCGCCAAGGAAGGCATCAAGATCACCGACTTCGCGCCCGCCACCGTCACCGGCTATGCCGAATGGCCGAAGGGCACGCCGAACTACTGGGCGCTGCCGGCGATGGGCGACGCGCTCGGCTGGACCTACCGCAAGGACTGGTTCTCCAAGCCCGAGCTGCAGGCCGAGTTCAAGAAGAAGCACAACCGCGATCTGGCCGCGCCGAAGACCTGGACCGAGTTCAAGCAGGTCGCCGAGTTCTTCTCCGGCCGCCAGATCGACGGCAAGAAGGTTTACGGCACCTACCTCTTCACCGAGCGCGGCTCCGAAGGCATCACGATGGGTGTGAGCAACGTGCTCTACCCGTTCGGCTTCAAGTACCAGGACCCGAAGAAGCCGTACTCGATGGAAGGCTTCGTCAACGGGCCGGACGCGGTCAAGGGCCTCGAGTTCTACAAGTCGCTCTACAAGTGCTGCACGCCGCCGGGCTTGACCAACTCGTACATGGGCGAGGGCCTGGACGCGTTCAAGAGCGGCCAGGTGGCGATGATGATGAACTGGTTCGCCTTCTTCCCCGGCCTGTACAAGGACCCGAACGTCGGCGGCGAGAAGATCGGCTTCTTCGTCAACCCGAGCGACAAGGGCAAGGGCTCGCAGCTCGGCGGCCAGGGCATCTCGGTCGTCAAGTACTCGCCGAACCAGGCCGAGGCGCTGGCTTACATCAAGTGGTTCGCCGCGCCGGAGGTGCAGAAGAAGTGGTGGGCACTGGGCGGCTACTCGGCGCACAACGCGGTGTTGAAAGACCCGGGCTTCACGAAGAGCGCGCCCTTCGCGCAGGAGTTCCTGACCGCGATGGATCAGGTGCAGGACTTCTGGGCCGACCCGAGCTACGCGCAATTGCTGCTGGCCGAGCAGAAGCGTGTGCATGACTTCGTGGTGGCCGACAAGGGCACGGCGAAGGAAGCGCTCGACGGCCTCGTCGCTGACTGGAAGAAGGTGTTCAAGGAAGACGGGAAGTTGAAGTGATGTAGAGAACGAAACAAGGCCAGCCCGTTGGGCTGGCCTTGCTCGGATATCGAATGAACTCCTCTTCCATCGCCCACCGCGCCGCGCAGGCCACGCCCGCGCCGATGGCACAGCGCATGCGCGGCCTGTCTGACCGCGCGATCGCCTGGCTGTTCATCGCGCCGACGATGCTTTTGCTGCTGGCGATCAACATCTTCCCGTTGATCTGGACGGTTCGGCTGTCGTTCACCAATTTCCGCGCCAACCGACCGAACGCCGAAGTGCTCGGAATCGGCATCGACCACTACGTGTCGATCCTCACCGACCCCGACATCTGGGGCCCGATGCAGGCCACCGCGCACTTCCTGTTCTGGACGATCACGCTGCAGACGCTGATCGGCTTTGCGCTGGCGTACCTCATCGACCGCAAGTTCCGCGGCCACGGTTTCTGGACGACGCTGATCCTGATCCCGATGATGTTGTCGCCTGCGGTCGTCGGCAACTTCTGGGCCTTTCTGTACCAGCCGCAGATCGGCCTGTTCAACTACGTGGTGAGCTTCTTCACCGGCATCCCGCCGTCGAGCTTCGAGATGCTCGGCTCGGTGAAGCTGGCGCCGTGGGCGATCGTCATCGTCGACACCTGGATGTGGACGCCGTACGTGATGCTGATCTGCCTGGCAGGCTTGCGCAGCATCCCCGACTACATCTACGAGGCGGCCGAGGTCGACCGCGCCTCGCCGTGGCGCCAGTTCTGGAGCATCACGCTGCCGATGGTGCTGCCCTTCGTGATGCTGGCCGTGCTGTTCCGCGGCATCGAGAACTTCAAGATGTTCGACCTGGTGAACCTGCTGACCAACGGCGGGCCGGGCTCGACGACCGAGGTGGTGTCGATCACGCTCAAGCGCGAGGCCTTCGAGAAGTGGCGCACCGGCTATTCGTCGGCGCTGGCGATCATCCTGTTCGTGGCGGTGTTCGGCCTGGCCAACATCTACGTCAAGGCACTGAACGCGGTGAAGAATCGATGAAAGGCATCTCGTACCGCCCACTCGGTGGTCGAGCCCACCGCCACCGCCAAGACCGTGGCGATGACCCTGGTCGTGCTCTACGCGCTGATCACGCTGGTGCCGCTGGTGTGGATCCTGCTCACCAGCATCAAGAGCCCGCCGGACTCGATCAGCTACCCGCCGAAGGTGGTGTTCGAGCCGTCGATCGAGGGCTACTGCAATCTCTTCACGACGCGCTCGCGGCAGACCGCCGAGTACATCGCCAGCCTGCCGCCGGCCGACAACGCCTGCGAGCGCAGCGCGCGCGCCAACAGCATGGTGGTGGTCAGCCGCTCGAACTACCTGCCGCGCTTTGCCAACTCGCTGATCATCGCGGTGGGCTCGACGATCCTCTCGGTGGGCCTCGGTGTGATGGCGGCCTATGCGTTCTCGCGCTTCAAGGTGCCGGGCAAGGACGACCTGATGTTCTTCATCCTGTCCACACGCATGATGCCGCCGATCGCGGTGGCGATCCCGATCTACCTGATGTACCGCGAGCTCGGCCTGTCGGACACCAAGCTCGGCATGATCCTGCTCTACAGCGCGGTCAACGTCTCGCTCGCGGTGTGGCTGTTGAAAGGCTTCATCGACGAGATTCCGCGCGAGTACGAAGAAGCGGCGATGGTCGACGGCTACACGCGGCTGCAGGCCTTCCGCAAGGTGGTGCTGCCGCAGGCTACGACCGGCATCGTCGCCACCGCGATCTTCTGCCTGATCTTCGCCTGGAACGAATATGCGTTCGCCGTGCTGCTGACGAGCGGCGAGGCGCAGACCGCGCCGCCGTTCATTCCGATCATCATCGGCGAGGGCGGACAGGACTGGCCGGCCGTGGCAGCCGGGACCATGCTGTTCCTGATCCCGATCCTCGTCTTCACCGTGCTGCTGCGAAAGCACCTGCTGCGCGGCATCACTTTCGGGGCGGTGCGCAAATGAACTGAACTGGCCCCGTTGGCTGCGCCGCGGCCCGATGGAGATGACGGCCTGCATCGTCATCGCGCTGGGCATCTTCATGATGTTGCAGCCGTTCGCGCTCGTGCTGTTCACGTACTCGTTCGTCGTGACGCTGGCCGGTGTCGCGATGTTCACGATCGTCAGCAAGTTCCCCCAATAGTCATGGCCGAAATCCGCGTCCAGAACCTGCACAAGGCCTTCGCCGACTTCGTCGCGGTGAAGGACTCGAGCTTCACCGTGCGCGACGGCGAGTTCTTCTGCCTGCTCGGCCCCTCGGGCTGCGGCAAGACGACGACGCTGCGCATGATCGCCGGCCTCGAGCTGCCGACCTCGGGCCAGATCTTCCTCGGCAACGAAGACGTGACCTTCAAGCGCGCTTCGGCCCGCGACATCGCCTTCGTCTTCCAGCTCTTCGCGCTCTATCCGCACCTGAACGTGCGCAAGAACATCGCCTTTCCGCTGGTCTCGCAAGGCGTGCCGCGGGCCGAGATCGCGGCCAAGGTGGCCGAAGCGGCGCGCGTGCTGCGCATCGAGCACCTGCTCGACAAACCGGTGTCCGGGTTGTCGAGCGGCGACCGGCAGCGCGTGGCGCTCGGCCGCGCGATCGTGCGTCATCCGCTGGCCTTCATGATGGACGAGCCGCTCGGCGCGCTCGACTCCGAGTTCCGCGAACTGATGTGCCAGGAGCTGCGCGCGCTGCACGACCGGCTGCGCGCCACCACCGTCTATGTCACGCACGACCAGTTGGAAGCGATGGCGATGGCCGACACGATCGCGATCATGAACCAGGGCGTGATCGAACAGCTCGGCCCGCCGCAGGAGGTGTACGACCGGCCGGCCAGCGTCTTCGTCGCCGACTTCATCGGCTCGCCGGCGATGAACTTCCTGCCCGCCGAGGGCGGCTACGTGGCCGGCGCCGAGCAGGTGCGCATCGGCGAGGCGCTGCTGCCGATTCCGGCGCTGCGCGAAGACACGCCCGGCGCGTCGTCGTTGCTGTTCGGCGTGCGGCCCGAGCATGTGCGGCTGTCGACGGCGTCGAAGCTGCGCGCCGAAGTGCTCGGCACCGAATACCTCGGCACCAGCCAGATCGTCACCTGCACCACCGCGCAAGGCACGACGCTGCGCGCCAAGCTCGGCGTGGACGTGCCGGCGCAGCGCGGCGATCGTGGTCGGCCTGGCGTTCGACACGGCGCAGGTCTCGCTGTTCGATCAGGCCAGCGGCCGCGCGCTTCGCACCGCGCGGCACGACACGACGGCCGCGGCGCGCACGCTGCGTCACGCTGCTGCGCTGGGAGCCGCTCATGGCTGAACTGGCGCTGCGCGGCCTCTGCCAAGCGCTTCGGCGACGTCACGGCCGTGCGCGAACTCAACCTCGAGATCGCCAGCGGCGAGTTCATCGTCCTGCTCGGCCCGAGTGGTGCCGGCAAGACGACGACGCTGCGCCTGGTGGCCGGCCTGGAACACGCCGATGCCGGTCAGGTACACATCGGAGGCTTCGACGTCACACGCACCGCGCCGGCGCTGCGCGACGTGACCTTTGTCTTCCAGCAGTACTCGCTGTACCCGCACTTGAACGTCTTCGACAACCTGGCGTTTCCGCTGCGCTCGCCGATGCGCCGCATCGCCGAAGACGAGGTCAAACGCAAGGTGACCGAGGTGGCGCGCCTGCTGCGCATCGAAGACAAGCTCGCCAACCCCGCGACCAAACTCTCGGGCGGCCAGATGCAGCGCGTGGCGATCGGGCGCGCGCTGGTGCGCGAGCCGGCGGTGACGCTGATGGACGAGCCGCTGTCGTCCCTCGACGCCAAGCTGCGCAACGACCTGCGGCTGGAGCTGAAGCGCATCCAGCAGGACCTCGGCGCGACGATGCTCTACGTCACGCACGACCAGACCGAAGCGATGACGCTGGCCAACCGCATCGGCGTGCTCGAGCGCGGCGCACTGGTGCAGGTCGGCACGCCGCAGCAGATCTACCGCGAGCCGGTGAACGCCTATGTCGCCGCGCGCCTGGGCTCGCCGCGCATCAACCTGTTGCCGCGTGCAGCTGTCGGCGATCTGCAAGCGCCGAGTGCTGCAGCCACCATCGGCGTGCGGCCGGATGCGACGCGCCTGGCCTGGGCCAACGGCCATGACGACGGCCACGTCAAGGCGCAGGTGCGCCGCATCGAGCATCTGGGTGACCAGATCAACGTGCACATGGCGCTGGCCACGAACACAGGCGAGCATGAACTGATCACGCTGTGCAACGACGCCACCGGCCTCGAACCCGGCCGCTCGGTGTCGGTTGCGTTCACCGCGCCGCTGTTCTTCGACGCGGCGGGGCAGCGCATCAAGGCCTGAACCAGGGAGCCCAAAGATGGATCTGAAAAAGACGATCGAAGCCGCGACGAAGACGCTGGTCGATCACGTCGAAGAGCTGACCACGCTCGACGCGGCGATCGGCGACGGCGACCACGGCCTGAACATGAAGCGCGGTGCGCAGGCGATCCAGGCCAAGCTCGGCGAGCTGCAGACGATGACGCTCAACGACGCGCTGAAGACCATGGGCATGACCTGCATGTCCACCGTCGGCGGCTCGTCGGGGCCGGTGTTCGGCACGCTGCTGGTGACACTCGGCAAGGAGTTGCCGCCGCAGCCGCAAGCTGCCGACCTCGCGCGCGCGCTGGCGGCGGGCATTGCCGCGCTGAGCCGACTCGGCAAGGTGGAGGTCGGCCAGAAGACGCTGCTCGACGTGCTCGACCCGGTGCAGAAGGTGCTCGCGTCCGGCGGCGGTGACATGGTGGCGCGCGTGCGCCAATGCGCGCACGACAGTGCCGCAGCCACCGCGCACATGGACGCCATCAAGGGCCGCGCTTCGTTTCTCGGCGACCGCGCGCTCGGCCATGTGGACCCCGGCTCGCGCTCGATGGCGCTGATCATCGACGCGGTGTGTGACACGCTTTGAAAGAACTGCCATGAAAAAACTGATCAACCACATCGACGCCGTGCTCACCGAGAGCCTCGACGGCTTCGCCGCGGCGCATGCCGACATCGTCACGCTCGGCGCCGAACACCAGTTCGTGCGTCGCGCCCAGGTCAAGCCCGGCAAGGTGGCGCTGATCTCCGGCGGCGGCTCGGGCCACGAGCCGCTGCACGCCGGCTTCGTCGGCCACGGCATGCTCGACGCGGCGTGCCCGGGCCAGGTCTTCACCTCGCCGACGCCGAACCAGATGCTGGCCGCGGCACAAGCGGTGGACAGCGGCGCCGGCGTGCTGTTCATCGTCAAGAACTACAGCGGCGACATGATGAACTTCCAGATGGCCGCCGAGATGCTCGACCGCGAGAACGCGACCGTGATCGTCAACGACGACGTCGCGGTCGAGAACTCGACCTACACGACAGGCCGGCGCGGCGTGGCCGGCACGCTGATCGTCGAGAAGATCGTCGGCGCCGCGGCCGAGCGCGGCGACAAGCTCGCGGCGCTGAAGACGCTCGGCGATGCGGTCAACAGCGCCACCGCGTCGATGGGTGTCGCGCTGACCTCATGCACCGTGCCCGCGGCCGGCAAGCCGACCTTCCAGATCGGCGCCGACGAGATGGAGATGGGCGTCGGCATCCACGGCGAGCCGGGCCGGCGCCGCGTCAAGCTCGGCACGGCCGACGAGATCGCCGCCGAGTTGACGGGCGCCATCCTCAAGGACCTGTCGCTCAAGCCCGGCCGCGAGGTCATCCTGCTCGTCAACGGCTTCGGCGGCACGCCGCTGCTCGAGCTCTACCTGATGGTCAATGCCGCGCACAAGGTGCTGGCCGGCGCCGGCATCAAGGTGGTGCGGCACCTCACCGGCCCCTTCGTCACCTCGCTGGAGATGGCCGGCTGCTCGATCACCGTCAGCGCGATCGACGACGCGTCGCTCGCGCTGTGGGACGCGCCGGTGCACACCGCCGCGCTGCGCTGGGGCCGCTAGTCCAGCACGCGGTCACCCCAATGGGTTGATCACACCGGCGGCGGGGATGTTGCCCTGGCCCTTCTTCGCTTCGATGAACTTGAAGAGGTCAGCCAGTTTGAACTTGCCGTCCTGTGACGGCAGCTCCGGCGACGGCGACGAAAGCACGCTTTCCGGATCGTCCTTCAGCAAACCGACGAACACTTCGGCGACGATGGTGGCGCCGACCGGTCCGAGGTGCTTGCCGCCAGTCTTGACCTCTGCTTCTCTCAGCAGGTAGAACCACAGCGGCGTCTGCGTCGCGATGTTGAACTTCTTGATCACGTCGCCGCCAACGCCGCTCTTCAGCTTGGCCGCGCTGAGGACGGGCAGACCCATCCGCGTTGCGACGGCCTGGCCCGAGGGCAGCCTGTAGTGCTTGGAGCCTCGCTTCAGGTTCATCTCGGCCAGCGGCGTTTGCGCCTGTCCGATCAGCAATTGATCGGACAAGGACGCGTCGATCGACATCGCCATCTGCGGCTTGGGGCCGAGGCCGGGGAAGAACTGCCGCCAGTCGAGCAGCCAGTTGGTCGGGTAGCGGGGCAGGCCGAAGAAGCCGCCATCACCGGTGAAGGTGAAGGCCAGGCGGAAATCCGTGGTCGGTCCGAAGACTTTGTTGAAGTGGTATTTCGAGCGCACCATGCTGTGCCCGAAGCGGTAGGCCGCACCCGAGAACTCGAGTGGAATGAAGGGCTCGGTGGCCAGCTCGCCGGGGCCGATCTTGTAGAACTTGAGTTCCTTCAGCGCGTCCTTCACCGCCTTTTTGCCGCAGATCAGCGGCAGGAACTGGTTGAGCAGGATGCGCTGGTAGTGGTGAATCACCATCTTGCGCATGTCGTGAAACGACGACTGGGGGAAGTGCAGGCACAGCGCGTTGTGAAAGTGCAGCAAGGTGCGGTGCAGTTGGGCGACGATCAGGTTCTCGTCGTTGCGCTTGTCGCCGATGATCGCCGTGCGTTCGGACAGGCTGTCGCAGGCGCGCGGCAAGTCGTAGCTGGCGCCATCCTGCGCGATGACCTTGGCGATCGGTGCCGCCGGGCGCGCCGGCGGCCTGGCTGGATCACCGGGCCGATCAGGAACTGCGAGGCCGTGCCACTGCTGTCGCGCCGGTAGAGAAACGGTTGGTCGCGCGGCCCCGAGCCATAGAGGTTGTCGAGGTCGAGCGCCGGCGTGCGGAAGTTGGTGAGGTCATCGACGTCGACCGCGTTCTCGCCGAGGCTGGTCGGATCGAAGGTGATGTCGTGGTCGACGAACTGGCCGAAGTAGGTGAAGCCCGCGGGAATGACGCCGATCTTCTGCCCCGGCGCGTGCATGGCCTTGCCCAACTCGACAGCCACCTGTTCGTCCTTGGCGGGGTCGCCGGTGGTCCACGGCGAGCTGGCGAGTTCCGGGAACAGCAGGCCGAAGCGGCCCGGCTTGACGAGGTTGCTGCGCACCGCGTTGGCTTCGGCGGTGTTGCGGCCATGGTTGGTGGGCTGTGACGGTTTCGGTGTCTTGGGCGATGCCATGCGAAGGTCTCCTAAGCGTGTGGATGGTCGATGGGTCCCTCGGCGCCGTGCGCCACATTCGAGTACATGAACTGCACGGGCAAGCGCAACTTGCGCGGCCGGTCCTGTACTTCTTTGAACACGAGGCGGAAGTCGCCGGCTTGGCCGGCCGCGAAGATCGGCTGGTCGCCGACCTCCTGCCCACTGCGCGACACCCAGCCGAGAAAGTCGTCGTCGCCTTTTGCGTTGGCGTCGTTGACGTCGGGATCGGTGCGGAACTCGTTGAGTTCGTGGTACAGCGTGGCGACGACGTTCTTCCACGGTTTGTTGAAGACCGCGATGCCGTTTTCGCGGCCGTCGGGCAGGTGCTCCGAGTACGCGTTGGCCGAGTAGTACAAGGTCACCCGTTTGCCGGCACGCTGAAAGTGCACCGAGCCGTGGTAGCCGCCGAGGCCGTTCATCGAACTCGACGTGCCGAGCTTGAGCACCGTGGCGCTGGGCAGGACCAGGTTGAACAGGCAGCTGCCGAGCGACGTCTTCTTGAGCAGGCCGCTGTCGTACAGCGCGATCAACTCGGCCTCGACATCGGCCTGATCGAGCCGCTTGGGCTTGTCTTCATCGACCACAAACGAGTCACGCATGTCGCAGCTGAGTTGGGCGCCGGGGAAGTACTGCGCCATGACGTTGTTGAGTTTCTTCTGCCGCATGGCGCGCAGGGTGGCGGCATCGATCGAGTTCACGTCCTCGTCGCTCCACGACGGCGCGCCGCCGAGGTAGATGTTCTGGAACTCCATCTGCGGCACCACCTTGCCGCCGAAGAAGATCAGGTCCTCGATCGGCGCCGGGTCGATGCCCGGCGCGATGGCGCGCGGCCGTGCCCACACGCCGCTGGGCAGCGCTGCGCGCAGGTAGTAGCGCGACTCGGCGAGTGACCCGGGGCGCACCTGCATGCACATGGGTCGTGGTGAAGCGCGGTAGCGGGGCATGTGCAGGCTCCTTCGTTGTGCATCGTTCAGCGGGCGGCGCGATGATGTGGCGCGCGCGCCGTGGTGGGCATCCCCAAGACAATCTAGGGAGAGCCTGTCGCGGTGCGGCATCGCTGCGTATGCTGCGCGGCAGCTGCGGTGTGTCGCAGCGTTGCAGGAGTTCGGCATGTCACTGCTCTACCCGCACCGGGCCAAGCCCATCAAGGGCGTCGCTGCTTTCAAGTCGATCAGCGAAGACACAACGCCTTCGCAAGCCGCCGTGCTGCTCTCGCTGGGCAATCAGATCCGGGGCGGCGACACGCCGTTGCGGGCGCGTGCGGCGGCGCAGAAGCGCAAGGACTTTGTCGCCGACGAACCCGAAGCGGCGTTCCCCGTGCCCAAGTTGCGCGGCGTCGATGGGCCGATTCCGTTCGACGACAGCCGGGCGCGCTTGAAGGCCAATTACGCCTACGCGCCGCGCCAGCGCCGCGCGGACGCGGACGACTTCTACCGCTATGAGACCGTGTACCGCGAGAGTGCCGAGAAACTGTTTGCAAAGCCGGTGGCCGCCAACGCAGCGGACCTGTTCGCGCTCTGTCTGGACCATCCGAAGCAACTGGTGCGCATCGCGGCGGCGATCTCATCGATGCGCCTGACCACGCGGCCGCAACTGAACGTGAAGATCCTCGTGGACGGTCTGAAGAGCGCCGACCAGCTCGAACGCTCTGTCGCCGCCACCGGCCTCGCACGCTTCTACCCGGAGCACCCGGCGCTGCGCCCTCTGTCGCGCGGCAAGACGGCGCGGCGCGTGAAACGGCCTCGCGAGACGGCGATGCTGATTCACGGCACCTGGGCCAGCGACTCCGCGTGGTACCAGCCCGGCGGCGACTTTCACAAGCACATCAAGGCGCTCAGGCCCGATCTGTACGGCGCGGCGGACTTCTTCAAGTGGAGTGGCGGCTGGAGCGACGGCGCGCGTCTGGACGGCGCGACGGCGCTGAAGCAGTGGGTAGAGTCACGCAATGAATCGGGGCTCGATCTGATCGGCCATAGCCATGGCGCCAACGTCATGCTCAAGGCCACGGAGCTGGGCCTGCGCATCGGCAAGGCGGTGCTGCTGAGCTGCCCCGTGCACGTCGACAAGTACTTCCCGAACTTTGCCAACGTGCAGACGCCGCTGTTCGCGGTGCGGGTGCACATGGACCTGGTGGTCATCGCCGATGGCGGCGGCCAGCGCTTCAGGCACCCGGACATCAAGGAGATCACGCTGCCGATCTGGTTCGACCACGGCGCGTCGCACGAACCGCAGGTCTGGAAAGACAACAATGTGGCGCAGAAAATAGCGCTGTGAAACTGGGTGAGTCCGCTGCGGTCTTCTCTGCCTATGGCGTCTGGCGCGCCACGGGTTCGGCGCGCGCCGGCGCCGTGGTCGCCAACGCGCTGGCCTCTGCCGATGAAACGAACCGGACCGCTGCCGGTGTGCTGCTGGTGCGTGCGGCCACGCGCTCTTTGCCGCTGCTGCGAGGCAACCTGAAGCGCGGCGTGGCGGTGGCGCTGTCGTTGCGGCTGCTCGGCGACATTGGCGCCGCAGAGGCCGTGCGCGACATCGAGCCCTTCGTCGGCAGCGGCGACCCGGCGATTGCGCGTGCGGCAGCGGACGCGCTGAAAGCGCTCGGCACCAGCGCTAAATGACGTTGACTTCGCGCAGCGGCTTGATTGCGTTGCACACGCTCGGGCGACAGCGCTTGCAAGTCGATCGCACCCCAGCTGCCGCCGGTGATGAACGACGCCAAGCCGCGCCCCACGGCCAGCGCGTGCTGCATGCCGTGCCCGGAGAACCCGCAGGCGGTGAAGGCGTTGCGCCAGCCGGGCAGGGCGCCGACCAGGCCGTTGTGGTCGAAGGTGTTCATCTCGTAGTAGCCGGCCCAGGCCGAGCGCACGCGCAGCGCTTCGAAGGCCGGGATGCGCGCGGCCAGCGCCGGCCAGAGCTGGGCCTCGAATTGTTCGAGGTCGATGGCGTCGAGCGGCGTGTCGTCGGCGTCGTCGCCGCGCGGTGGCGCTCCGGCAAGGAAGCCGGCGCCTTCGGGACGCATCCACACGCCCGATGGATCGATGATCAGCGGGCAACCGGGGAGCTTGGCCGGCGAGTCGAGCACGAAGACATCGCGCTTCTTCGCGCTCACCGGCAGCGCGACGTTCAATGCGGCAGCCAGCGGTGCGCTCCATGCACCGGCGGCGATGAGCACCTGATCGGTCTCGTACCGCTGGCCCTCGGCATCCACCACGCCGAGCACGCGCGACCCTTCTACGTCGAAGCGTTGCGCATCGGCGCGCACGAAGCGCGTGCCAAGTCCGATCGCGTCGCGCCGCAAGCGCTGGTGCAGGGCCGGGCCGTCGAACCAGCCTTCGCCGCGCGCGCCCCAACTGCCAAGCGCGATGTCGTCCACGGCGAGCCAGGGCCAGCGCGCGCGCAGCGCAGCGCGGTCGAGCAGGCGAATGTCGGCGCCTGCGCTGCGTTGCACGGCGTTGAGCGTCTCGAGTGTCTGGGCGCCGGCTTCCGTGGCCAGGTAGAGGTAGCCCGCTTCGACAAACTGCAGCTCGTCGCGCCACGGCCGACATCAGCTCGAGGCTGGCCTGCGAGAGGGCGATGTTCAGCGGCGTCGAGAACTGCTGGCGGATCGAACTGGCCGACAGTGCGCTCGACGCGCTGCGGTAGGTCGGGTCGCGCTCGAGCACGGTGGCGTGCACGCCGTGCTCGCGGGCGAGGAAGTAGGCGACGGCGGAGCCGATCACGCCACCGCCGATGATCACTAAACTGAATGCCATGGAGCTGCGAGTCTATTCAGCCGAAGAAGTCCATGCCGCGCTGCCGTGGGCCGATCTTGCCGACGCACTCGAAGACGCCTTCATCGCCGGCGATGCCGAGGCTCCGTTGCGCCACGCGCATGCGCTGCCCGGCGACGGCTCGCTGCTGCTGATGCCGGCCTGGTCGCCCGATGCGCTGGGCGTCAAGCTGGTCACGGTGATGCCAGGCGCCGCCGCACGCGGCGCAGGCACCGTGCAGGCGAGCTACCTGCTGCTCGACCGGCACACTGGCGCACCCGTCGCGCTGATCGACGGCGAAGCGCTGACGCTGCGCCGCACTGCCGCCGCATCGGCGCTGGCCGCGCAGCATCTGGCGCGGCCCGATGCCGAGCGCCTGCTCGTCATCGGCACAGGCCGCCTGGCGCCGTGGATGGCACAGGCGCACGTGGCCTTGCAGCCGGCGCTGGTGCATGTCGAGGTCTGGGGCCGCAATGCCGATGCCGCCGAAGATGTGGTCGAGGCCTTGCGCGAGGAAGGCATCGACGCCGAGGTGGCGCTGGACCTGCGTGCGGCGGTCGAGAAGGCCGATCTGATCAGCTGTGCAACGACATCGCGCGCGCCGCTGCTGCGCGGGGCCTGGCTGCGCGAGGGCACTCATCTCGATCTGGTCGGCGGCTTTCGCCGCGACATGCGCGAAGCCGACGACGCCACGATCCTGCGCGCGCGTGTGGTGGTCGATACCTATGCCGGCGCGCTCAGTGAAGCCGGTGATCTGACGCAGCCGATCGAGCGCGGCGTGATCACGCGCGAGCATGTGGTGGGCGAGCTGGCGCAGGTGCTGCGCGGCGAGGTGCGCGGGCGCTTGTCGCCGCAGGACATCACGCTGTTCAAGTCGGTCGGCACTGCGCTCGAAGATCTCGCAGCAGCGTCGCTTGTGGTCAGCCGCCGCGCTTGACGCGCAGGATTTCATCGACGATCAAGAGCACGGCGCCGAGCGTGATCGCGCTGTCGGCGAGGTTGAAGGTCGGAAAGTAGCCGCCGCGGAAGATCGGCTCCAGCAGCGCGATGCGGAACTGCAGGAAATCGACCACGTAGCCGTGCAGCGCACGGTCGATCACGTTGCCGAGCGCGCCGCCCATGATCATCGTCACGGCAAAGCAGAACAGTTTCTGCGCCGGGTACTTCTTCAGCATCCAGACGATGAAGCCGGTGGCCACGACGCCCAGGCCGATGAAGAACCAGCGCTGCCAGCCCGAGGCGCCGGCGAGGAAGGAGAACGCCGCGCCCGTGTTGTGGTGGCGCGCCAGGTTGAAGAACGACGTGATCGGCTGGGTGTCGTTGAGCTGGAAGCTGCCGAGGATCAGCGTCTTGGTGAGCTGGTCGAGCACGATGACCAGCAGCGCCAGGCCGAGCCAGAGCGCGAGGCTCGGCGCCCCCGTGGAGTCCTTCGACATGCTCAGGCGATCGTGCGGACTTCGCCCGCGCCGTAAAGGTTGCTGGTGCAGCGGCCGCACAGCGCCGGGTGCTTGGCGTCGTGGCCAACGTCGTCGCGCCAATGCCAGCAGCGTTCGCACTTCGTCGCCGTCGAGGGCCGGACCGTCACGGCAAGTGTTTCGCCTTCGATGACATCGGCCACCGACGTGATGAAGACGAACTTCAGGTCGTCGCCGAGCGTGGCCAGCAGGGCGCGGTCTTGCGCGTTGGCGCTGACAGTGACGTTGGCCTGCAGCGACGAGCCGACAGCGCCGGCCGTACGCACCGATTCGATCGACTTGTTGACTTCGTCGCGGATCGCACGGACGCGTTGCCACTTGGCAAGCAGGGCTGCATCCGAGGCGTCCAACTTCGAAAACGTTTCGGTGAAGATCGACACCGACTGGCCCGGCGCCAGGATCGGCCACGCCTCTTCGGCCGTGAACGACAGGAACGGCGCCATCCAGCGCAGCATCGCGTGCGTGATCTGCGACAGCGCCGTCTGCGCGCTGCGCCTTGCCAGCGACTTCGGCGCGGTCGTGTACAGCCGGTCCTTCAGCACGTCGAGGTAGAACGCGCCCAGGTCTTCGCTGCAGAACAACTGCAGCTTGGCCACCACCGGGTGGAATTCATAGCGCTCGTAGTGCGCGAGGATTTCGGCTTGCAGCTCGGCGGCGCGCGACAAGGCCCAGCGGTCGATCTCGAGCAGTTCACCCGTCGGCACGCTGTCTGTGGCGGCGTCGAAGTCGGCGATGTTGGCGAGCAGGAAGCGCAGCGTGTTGCGGATGCGGCGGTAGCTGTCGACCACACGCGCCAGGATGGTCTTGTCGATCGCCGGGTCGTTGGCGTAGTCGGTGGCGGCCACCCACAGGCGCACGATCTCGGCGCCTGGGTCCTTGGCGGCGGCCTTGATCTCGATGATGTTGCCGAGCGACTTGCTCATCTTGCGGCCCTGGCCGTCGACCGTGAAGCCGTGCGTGAGCAGGCCGCGGTAGGGCGCGCGGCCGTAGAGCGCGCAGCCGAGCAGCAGCGACGAGTGGAACCAGCCGCGGTGCTGGTCGTGGCCTTCGAGGTAGAGGTCGGCTTCGGGGCCTGGAGCACCCGTGCGACTGTCGATTTCTTCGTGGTGGCCGCTGTTGCCGGGCGGGCCTTCGTGCGAGCCGCGCAGCACGTGGAAGAAGGTCGAGCCCGAGTCGAACCAGACTTCGAGGATGTCGTTGCTCTTGGTGTAGTGCGCTGCGTCCGCGGCACCGAGAATCTGCTCGGGCGTCGCGCGGCTCCAGGCTTCGACGCCGCCCTCGGCCACGAGCGCGATCGCTCGGTCGAGGATGGCCATCGTGTCGGGATGCAGTTCGCCCGACTCCTTGTGCAGGAAAAACGGCAGCGGCACGCCCCAGCTGCGCTGGCGGCTGATGCACCAGTCGGGGCGGTTGGCGATCATGTCGCGCAGGCGGGCCTTGCCGTTCTCGGGGAAGAAGGTGGTCGCTTCGATGGCGTCGAGCGCCATCGTTGCGCAGCGTCTGCGGCGCCTTGTCCTTGGTGAAGACGCCCACGCCTTCGTCCATGCGGATGAACCACTGCGCCGCGGCGCGGTAGATCACCGGCGTCTTGTGGCGCCAGCAATGCGGGTAGCTGTGCGTGATCGTGCTGGTGGCGAACAGGCGGCCGGCGTCGCGCAGCGCGTCGATGATCGCAGGCACCGCTTTCCAGATGTGTTGCCCGCCGAAGAGCGGGAAGTCGGCGGCGTAAGCGCCGTGTGCACCGACGGGATTCAGGATCTCATCGACCTTCATGCCGTGCGACACACACGAGTTGAAGTCATCGACGCCGTAGGCCGGCGACGAGTGAACGATGCCGGTGCCGTCGTCGGCGGTGGCGTATTCGGCCAGGTAGACCGGCGACAAGCGGTCGTAGCCGGCATCGACATGCGCCAGCGGATGGCGGAACTGGATGCCGGCGAGTTTCTCGCCCTTCGTCGTCGCGACCACCTTGCCTTGCAGGCCGTAGCGCTGCAGACAGGACTCGACGAGCGAGGCCGCAAGCACGAGCTGGCCGCGCTCGGTGTGCACGAGCGCGTACTCCAGCTCGGGATTCAGGTTCAGCGCCTGGTTGGCCGGGATCGTCCACGCGGTCGTGGTCCAGATCACCGCAAAGGTTTCGCCGACGATCTCCTTCAAGCCGAAGGCCGCGGCCAGCTTGTCGGGCTCGGCGCAGAGAAAGCCGACATCGACGGTCTGGCTTTTCTTGTCGGCGTACTCGATCTCGAACTCGGCCAATGAGCTGGCGCAATCGAAGCACCAGTAAACCGGTTTCAATCCGCGGTAGACAAAACCACGCTCGATGACACGCTTCAATGCCCGCAGCTCACCCGCCTCGTTGGCAAAGTTCATCGTCTGGTACGGCTGCTCCCACAGGCCGAGCACGCCCAGGCGTTGCCGGTCGGTCTTCTGCTGCGCGATCTGCTCGGTGGCGTAGGCGCGGCTCTTGGCCTGCATCTCGTCGCGCGAGAGGTTGCGGCCGTGCGCCTTCTCGATCGCGTTCTCGATCGGCAGGCCATGGCAATCCCAGCCAGGGATGAAGCGCGCGTCGAAGCCGGCGAGCTGCTTCGACTTGACGACCATGTCCTTCAGGATGTTGTTGACCGCGTGGCCGATGTGCAGCACGCCATTGGCATACGGCGGGCCGTCGTGCAGCACGAACAGCGGCGCGCCATGGCGGGCGTCTCGCAGGCGGTGGTAGAGGCCTTGTTCGTTCCACTGCGCGATCCAGCCCGGCTCGCGCTTGGGCAGGTCGCCGCGCATCGGAAACGGCGTGTCCGGCAGGTTCAGGGTGGTGCGGAAATCTGTGGGGTCGCTCATGACAGAAGGCGTGCGCAAGGCGGCGCGCGAAGGCTGGGTGGGTCGAACGATCGGGTCCTGAAGCAACGCACGCGGCGCGGTGCTTCAGACCGGCTTCAGCACAGAGCGCTAAATTCGATCGCGCGTGGTCTGGCGCCGCGTGGCGGCAAACCACCACGGCCAGACAACCAAAGTGAATGAAGCGACCATGCGTAGATTGTATCGGGCAGGTGCCGCGGCCCTGCTGACGGTGACGCTCGGCACGGCTAAAGCGCAGAGCAGTGTGTCCACGCAGGCCACAACGCCGCCACCGGGCGAGTCCGTTTCAGCGTCGGCACCAGCAAAGGCCGCGCCGAAGTTCGAAGGCGCCGTGGGCTTGGTGTTGGCGCACAAGCCGGCTTTCAGCGGATCGTCGGATCGGCAGCTCTCGCCACAGTTGGCGGGCTTTGTTCGCTATGGGCGCTTCACGCTCACCGGCGCCGGGGGCTTCACCACGCGCCGCCAGGACGATGTCGAGCGCGGCCTGGACGCCGAGTTGCTGCGCCGCGAAGGCGTGCGCATCAACCTGTCGCTGCGCTACGACCAGGGGCGCCGTGAAAGCGAGAGCGATCAGCTCGCCGGCATGGGCAACATCAAGCACACCGTGCGCTCGCGCCTGGGGTTGCGCTGGGAGCCGGCGCCGTACTGGTCGCTGTCCTTGGCCAGCGGCCTCGATCTGCTCGGCGCGGGTGGGGGCTACACCGTCGAGGCCGGGGTGTCGCGTACCTTTCTCATCGACGCGCAGCAACGCGTGATCCTCGGTGCCGGCGTGACCGGTGCAGGCGACCGCTACCTGCAGACCTGGTACGGCGTCACTGCGGAGCAGTCGGCGCGCTCGGGCTATCCGGTCTACAAGCCGGGTGAGGGTTTGCGCGATGTCCACACCAACGCAACCTGGCGCATCGAAGTCAATCCGCAGTGGGCTGGATTTGCATCGTTCGGTGCAAGCCGCTTGCTCGGCTCGGCAGCGGACAGTCCGCTGACGCTGCAACGCAATGGCTGGTCGATGTCGGCCGGGATCGCCCGCAGGTTCTGACCGGCGCGCTGGCTCAGGGAGGGAGTTCGTCGGCCTCGGCTTGGCGTTGCCACCACGCCTGCGCGGCGGCCGTATCGGCGGCAATGCCTTCGCGCAGCGCATCGAGCGACGCGTACCGTCGCTCCTCGTGCAGCCAGTGCAGCAACTCGACGCGGATCAACCGTCCGTAGCCGGCTTCGGAGCCGAGCGCAGCCGGCCAGTCGAGCACATGCGTTTCCAGCAGCACGCGGCCGCTGTCGTCCACCGTCGGCCTGCGGCCGAGGCTGGCCACGCCGCGCAGCGGCGTTTCGGCGAGCCCCTGCACGCGCACGACGAAGATGCCCGCCGCCGCCGGCCGCGCATGCGCGAATCGCAGGTTCAGCGTGCGAAAGCCGAGTTCGCGGCCGAGCTTGGCGCCGTGCAGCACATGGCCGCTGATGCTGTACGGCCGGCCCAGCAAGGCCGCCGCGCGCGCCATGTCGCCGGCGGCCAGCGCGTCGCGCACCGCGGAGCTGGAGACACGCAGGCCATGGACTTCGTAGCTCTGCATGCGCGCCACGTCGAAGCCGTGCACCGCGCCAGCGGCGTCGAGCATCGCGTAGTCGCCGGCGCGCTTGGCGCCGAAACGGAAGTCGTCGCCAACCAGGACGTAGCGCGCACCGAAGCCGGCGACGAGCACGTCTTCGATGAAGGCCGCCGGCGTGTGTGCCGCCAACGCATCGTCGAAGGGCAGGACCACCGTCTGGTCGATGCCGCAGCGCTCCAGCTCGGCCAGCTTGTCGCGCAACGTGGCCACACGTGCCGGTGCCGACTCGGGTTTGCCCATTCGCGCAGCGAAGAAGTCGCGCGGATGCGGTTCGAAGGTCAAGACGGAGGAGGGCAGGCCGCGGTGCCGTGCCTCGTTGATCAGCAACGCCAACATGGCTTGGTGGCCGCGATGCACACCATCGAAATTGCCGATCGTCAGCGCACAAGGACGCTTGAGGCCAGGATGGCGAAGGCCGCGGAAGACTCGCATCGCGCGCATTATCCGGCGCGGTGCAGCGGTCAGTGACGAACCAGCGGCATCAGTCCGGTGTCGAAAGCGGCTTGCACCGGCGCTTCGTTCAACTCCGCCAGCAGGCATTCGAGCAAGGCACCGGCCTGCTCGACCGTCAGCGGACGCGACAGGTGGAAGCCCTGGCCATGTTCGCAACCCAGCTCGCGCAGTTGCGCCAGTTGCGACACGGTCTCGATGCCTTCGGCTACGACTGACTTGCCCAGCGAGGCGCCGAGCGAGACGATGGCGCGCACGATCTCGGCGTCCTTCGAGCCGGCGCGGCGCATGCCGTGCACGAACGAGCGGTCGATCTTCAGGCTGTCGATCGGCAGGCTCGACAGGTAGGCCAGTGACGAGTAGCCGGTGCCGAAATCGTCGATGGCCAGCGACACGCCGAGCTTGCGCAGCGCTTCGAGCGCAGCTACCGCCGGTTCGATGCGCTCCATCAGGATGTTCTCGGTCAGCTCCAGGGTGAGCAGCTTGCGGATTGAAGTGGCTGTTGGCCAGTGCGTGTTCGACGCGCTCGGACAAGTGCGCTGTGCGCGAGGTCGCTGCCGGACAGGTTGACCTGCAGCTTCAGATCGGCCAAGGCCGGGTCGATGGCATGCCACTGAGCCATCTGACGGCATGCGCGCAGGAGCACGAAGTCGGTCAGCTCGATGATGAGTCCCGACTCTTCGGCGATCTGGATGAACGTGCCCGGTTCGATGGTGCCGCGCTCGAGATGATGCCAACGCGCAAGGGCTTCGAAGCCGCGCAGACGGCCGTTGCTGATGTTGAACAGCGGCTGGTAGGCCACACTCAACTCGCCGCGTGCCAGCGCTTGCCGCAGGTCCGACTCGATCATCATGCGCTGTGCCACTTCGGTGTGCAGCTCGGCGTCGAACAATGCGTAGCGCGCCTTGCCGGCGGCCTTGGCGCGGTACATCGCGATGTCGGCATCGCGCACCACTTCTTCAGGTGTGGCGTAGCCGAGCTTGCTGAAGGTGATGCCGATGGAGGCACTGGTGGTGACGTTGACGCCGCCGATCTGCATCGGCTGCTTCAACACCTGCTGCAAGCGCTCGGCCATGTTGGTGGCCGCGCTCTCTTCGGCCACCTGGTGCAGCAGCACGGCGAACTCGTCGCCGCCCAGGCGCGCCACCATGTCGCCCGGGCGCACATGGTCCTGGATGCGGCGCGACACCTGGATCAGGAACGCGTCGCCGGCCGAGTGGCCCATGCTGTCGTTGATCAGCTTGAAGCGGTCGAAGTCGAGGAACATGACCGCGAAGTGGCGCTGGGCATCGTCGCGCACCGCGGCCAGGGCCTGCGACAGCATGGCGTAGAAGCGGCTGCGGTTGGGCAGGCCGGTCAGGCTGTCGTGGAAAGCAATGTGATTCAACTGCGCTTCAGCGTGGCGGCGCGCGCTGATGTCCTGCACTTGCAGGATCAGGCACGGCGCCTCCGAGCTGGACTCGGTGAAGAAGGCACAGTGCAGCGCCGCCCACAGGTCGGCGCCGCCGGCATGCAGGCAACGCACTTCGGCGTTGAAGGTTTCGAGATCGCGCACGCCGATGCGCGCGAAGTCGCGCTCGACCGCGGCGCGGTCAGCGGGCGCGACGAGATCCGAGAAGGGCTTGTCGACCAGGACCTGGCCGTTGTCATGGCCCAGGATGCCGGCCAGTGCCGTGTTGGCCTGCAGGATGCGGCCATCGACCGAAACCAGGGCCATGCCGATCGAGGCGTGCGTGAAGGCGCTGTGAAAGCGGCGTTCGCTCTCCGACAGCGCCGTGACGTGGCGCGCGGCCTGCTGTGCTTCGCGCTCGGCGGCTTCGATGCGGCTGCGGCGCACGACTTCCTGAGCCTCTTGCTGGCGCATGAAGTAGTGCACGGTGGTCAGCAGCATCGCCACCACCGGCAGCGCCCCGAAGAGCACGCTCATGCCCGACTGGCGCACCGTCAGGTGCAGCAGGGCGGCGATCAGCGCGCTGCCGCCGAAGGCGATGCCGACCGAGCCGAAATTGGTGACGTGGTCGCGCAGGTTGAAGCGCTCGCCGCGTTTGAAGGTGATGACCAGCGAGACGAAGACCGTGTTCAGCATGAAGTAGCCCACGGCGACCAGGCAGGCAATCAACAGCACCAGCCCCGGCGCAATCGTGCTGCGGCCCTCGCTCCAGGCCATGCCGAACTCCATGACATGGCCGGCAATGCTCATCGCCAGCGCGGCCATCGCCAGGCTGGCGATGCGGCTGGTCCAGCGTTTGGAGGAGCGGAACGCGCCGACAAAACCTTCGCCGGCCGCGGCTACCGTGGCCGCACCCGGCCCATGGATCAGCAACAGCAGAAAGATGAAGACTTCACCGGCGACGAACGAATTCTTCGATCCGGGAATGCGCACCGGGAAGAAGCCGGCGGCCACCGCAAAGGCGGTGCCGAGGACGATCTGCGCGATCACGCCCAGGGAGAGCTGCTGCACTTCCCAGACCGCTGCGACCAACGCCACCGTGCCCAGGGCCACCATCGCCCACCAATAGATAGTGGCCTTGCGGTTGTAGTCCGGCATCAGCGCCTGGTGCAGGCGCCGCCAGGGGTTGCGGGCGGTCGAAGCGTCGGTGCTCATGGCGCTGGCGTCGATCCCGCGTGCGGGCAGACCTCTTTGGTTAAAAAGCGAGGCCTCATCTTATTAATGAGGCCTCGTTGTGGGGTGGGTGAGGTGCCCGGCGCGTGGCGTTTGCCTGCTGACTAGTTCACGAACCGCCGCGCGCTGTGCAGACTCACTCGCCCTTGGTCAGGCTCTCGCTGACGACGACACCTTCACTGATGACGACGCCCTCGCTGATGACGACGCCTTCGCTGATGACGACGCCTTCACTGATGACCACGCCTTCACTGATGACCACGCCTTCACTGATGACGACACCTTCACTGATGACCACACCTGACGCGAGTGTCGTACCGCTGCCCGACGAGAACCAGCCTGCGAGGGTGCCGGTCAGCGTGAACATGCCGGTCTTGCCGACCGAGGAGCTGGCGCCAAGCAGGCCGGTGCCATCGACCACGCCGTTCGTCAGCAGCGGCTTGGTGCCAGTGGCCGGCATCTCCCAGAACCACATCGGGAACTGCTTGGTGGTGGTGTCCCAGTAGTCGGCGTAGCGCTCGAGGACGATGTTGTTGGCCCAGGTGAAGCGCGGGTTGTAGATCGGCTGGAACTTGGTGAACAGCGCGTCGCCGGTGGCCACGCGGTTGCCACCGACGAAGACGATGCGTGACCAGTTGAACGACTGGCCCTCGATCGTCGTGCTGCGCGAAGAGGGCATCGACTTGCCGCTGGCCAGCAGGGTGTTGCCCGAGGCGATCGTGCCTGCGGCGATGGCCGTGCTGACATCGGTGCGCAGCACCTTGGCCAGCGTCACGGCGCCCGGCAGATTGATCAGGCCCGCGCCTTGTTGCAGCAGGTTCGCGCCGGCGATCGGCTGCGCCGTGTACTGCAGCAGGGCCTTGACCATGGCCGGCGTCAGGCCGGGATTGACCTGCAGCAGGACAGCCGCCGCGCCCGAGACGACCGGAGCCGACACCGATGTGCCCGACAGGTACATCTGCGTCTCACGGTAGGTCTGCGTGATGCCGGTGGGCGTGACGAGCACCGGGTAGAACAAGGCGCCCAGGTTGTTCCAGGTCGGCGTGGCTGCATCGGCGCGTGTGGCGCCGGCGCCGACCAGCAGGTTGCCGGGTGCAACCAGATCAGGCTTGAGCAGGTTGTCGCGGCGCACCTGGCCGTCGGCCAAGGTCAGTGTGCCGCGGGTCGGGCCGCGCGAGCTGAAGGTGTTGAGGAGGTCGTCGCTGCGCACCGCGGTGTTCTTTGTGTTGGCCGAGCCGACGGTGATCACGCTCGGGTCGTTGCCGGGCGACGAGACAGAGCCGAAGACTTCCTTGCCCTGCCAGGTTCTTGCCGAAGTTGCCGGCGGCGACAACGACCGTGATGCCCTGGGCGACGGCACTGCGTGCGGCCACGCACAGCGGGTCGTATTGCCAGCTGTCGGTGGAGTCCATCGCCAGGCTGAGGTTCATCACGCGGATGTTGTATTCCTTGGCGTGGTAGATCACCCACTGGATGCCTTCGAGCGTGTCCGACAGCGTGCCGAAGCCGTAGTCGTTGAGCACCTTCACGTCGTAGATGTTGGCGTTGGGCGCCAGACCGGTCAGGTCAGGGGCTGTGGCGTAGCTCTTCGGCCGGCCGGCGGCGATCGACGCCACGTGCGTGCCGTGGCCGTAGCCGTCCTGCACGAGGTTGGCGCTGTTGTCGATCGCGGCTTCATAGGTGGCCAGCGCGGCGCTGCCCGGTTGAAGCGACGTGGCATCGTCGTAGCCGTTGGTCCAGTCGGCCAGGTTCGTGGTCAGGAACTGCACGTTCTTCTTGACGCGCGTCACAGCGGACCCGTTGTCGAAGGCGCGGTGGTTCTTCATCACGCCCGAGTCAACGATCGCGATGCCGATGCCGGTGCCGTCCGGACCGCTGTAGCTGGTCTTGGTCGAGCTTGTGCGAACCGGCGACGTGACAGCGCCGGTCGATTTCTCGAGCACGCTGGCCGTGCGCTGTGTCGGCCGGTTCGGCGCGACATGCAGCACGTCGTTGCGCTCGGCGATCTTGGCCACCCGATGGGCGGGCAGGGTCGCGGTCAGCATGCGCAGGCTGGGCATCGTGGCGTCGATCGTGCCGCCGGCGCGCTTGATGTCGCGCTTCAGATCGCTCATGTCGGCGTCGCTGTCACCGACGGAGAAGATCACCTGGACTTCGCGGCGGCCGCCACGCTCGCGCGCCCAGCGGTGCTTCGGCGCTTGCGCGCTGTCCAAGCCGGCCTTCAGGTCGGGCGACATCTTGTGCATGCGCTTTTCGGCATGCGCCTGGCGGCCGGTCTGCGCAGTGGCGCGAGGGGCTGCAAACATCGCCGAGGTCAGCAGCAGCAGCAGCGATAGCACCCAGAGCATGGGCGTGGCGCGACGCTCAATCAGGACCGTGAACCGTGTCAGCGAGTCGAACATTTTTAGCTCCCTCTGCCGCTCGAGATCGTTGGTGACAACGAGCTGTTACGGCGTGTATTGATTTGCAATGGACGCATCGTAGAAACGCCTTGCAACATTCGCCAGGGGGCAGGTCTTCGCAACGTGCGATCTGCGCGTGCTTCAGTTCACAGTGCTGCCTTCTGCGGTGTCAACCGTGATCTGCGTCACGGCCGAGTTGTCACCGAACGCACCGGCGGCCGGCGGCGCCGGCGAGCGCTAAAGAGGCCCGGCGAGCTCGCGTGCAGCCGGGCAGTCTGGCCGGCCCAGCGCATGTTCAACCGCGTGCAGCACGGCGCGCGCTGTGACTTCTGCCGCGAGCACGCCGAGCAGGCCGAGCGGCGTGCTGGCGGCTCGGCCGCTGCCGCTGCCGTTGGCGGATGGTGCGGCGCCGGTGGCGAGGGCAAACATCGTGTCGCCGTCGTACGGCGTGTGAGCCGGCGAGATGCTGCGCGCCAGGCCGTCGTGGGCCATCGATGCCAGCTTGGTGCATTGCGCCTTGTCGAGCGCGGCGTCGGTGGCGACAACACCGATGGTGGTGGCCGCACCGACTTGCAGGCGCTGCGGCAGCTCGCCGCCCAGCAAGGCCTGCGTGGTGTGAACAAGTTGACGGCTGCTTGCACTCTTGCGCGCACCAGCGATCGGCAGCCCGGTCTCTGGATCGATGACATCGCCGGTGGCGTTGACCACGACCAGCGCCGCCACCGTGATGCCGGCAACGCGCACCGACGCGGCGCCGATGCCACCGGCCATCGCGCGCTCGATGCCGAACAGCTTGCCCACCGTGGCCCCGGCGCCGGCACCGACGCTGCCTTGCGCCGGCGCGTGCGTCGACGCCGCCACGCAGGCCGCGTGGCCTGCCGCGGCGTCGGGACGGATCTGCGTGTTGCCGTGCCACAGATCGAAGATCACCGCCGCCGGCACGATCGGCACCCGCACCGCTCCGACCGCAAAGCCGTGGCCCTGCGCTTCGAGCCAGCGCATCACGCCGCCCGCGGCATCGAGGCCGAAGGCGCTGCCGCCGGACAGCAGCAGCGCATGCACACGATCGACGGTGTTCTCCGGCCGCAGCAAGTCGGTCTCGCGCGTGCCGGGCGAGCCGCCGCGCACGTCGACGCCAGCGACCGCGCCTTGCGGGCACAAGATGACGGTGCAGCCAGTGGCACGCTCGGCGTGCGTGAAGTGGCCGACCGACAGGCCGGCAACATCGGTGATCGTGTCTTGAGTCATGGTTGCCCCTCGTCCAACGGGTACGTTGACCGATCCCCCGAGGGGATGCGGGCCTGCTTGGGAGCGGCCCGGCGCTCGGCCCGCCGTGCCGTCATCAGGCGAACACGCCCGCGGTATCCGTCATGCGCTCGCTGACTTCACCAAGGTGATGCAGCGTGTCGCCGAAGGCAAGCTCCAGCATCGTCAGGCGCTTGAAGTAGTGGCTGGCCGCGACCTCGTCGGTGACACCGATGCCGCCGTGCAGCTGAATGCACTGCTGGCCGACGAAGCGCATCGATTGCCCCAACTGCACCTTGGCCTGCGACAGCGCGCGGCGTCGCTGCGGCGGTGGGTCGTTCATCTTCAAGCTCGCGAAGTAGCTCATGGAGCGAGCCAGTTCGAGCTGCATCTTCACGTCGGCCATGCGGTGCCGCAGCGCCTGGAAGCTGGCCAGCGTGGCGCCGAACTGCTTGCGCGTGTTCATGTAGTCGACGGTCATCGCGACCAGCCGGTCCATCGCACCGACACCTTCGGCACAGGCGGCGGCGATGCCGATGTCGGTCGCGCGTTCGAGCGCGGGCAGCCCTTCGGCACTGAGCAGCGTGGCCGGCGCGGCGGACAAGCTCACGTCGGCGGCACGCGCACCGTCCTGCGTCGGGTAGCCGCGCACCTCGCAGTGTTCGCGCTCCACCACGAACAGGCCGACCGGCGCCGCTTCGTGCGGCGCCATGCGTGCCGGCACAACGAAGGCATCGGCCTCGTCGCCCGCGGGCACCAGCTGCTTGCTGCCCGTGATCGCCCAGTTGCCGCCTTGCTGTACGGCCGTGCTGGCCGGTGCCTCGAGGCGGTAGCGCGCGCCGCGCTCTTGATGTGCGAGGATGACGAGGGCGCCGCCGTCGGCGATGCGCGCCAGCCAGCCGGCATCGTTGATCAGCGACGGCGTCATCAGTGCGGCCGCCGCATACGGCGCGTTGACCAGGCCACGGCCGAGCTCTTCCATCACCACCATGGCTTCGATGGCGCCGAAGCCCATGCCGCCGTGCTCGGGCGCGACGGCAAGACCCGTGAGGCCGAGGTCGGCAAGTTCACGATAGACCTCGCGCGTCTTGCCGCCTTGTTTGGCGATGGCGCGGCGGCGCTCGAAGGCAAAGTCCTTCTCGACCCAGCGCGCGACGGCGTCGCGCAGTGCGTTCTGGTCGTCGGTGAAATCGAAGTCCATGTTCAGGCCTCCTGCCGGGCCGCCCCAAAGGAGACCTGCGCCCCCTCGGGGGCAGCGAACGAATGTGAGCTTGGGGGTTCATGATCCCAGCACCGTTTGCGCGACGATGTTCTTCTGCACTTCATTGCTGCCGCCGTAGATGCTCGTCTTGCGGTAGTTGAAGTAGGTCGATGCCAGCGGCGCGCAATGCGCCGCGCCGATATGGTCGCCTTGCCAGCCGGCTTCCATCGCCTCGCGGATGAAGGGCAGCGCGAACGGCCCGGCGGCGAGCATCATCAGCTCGGTGTAGCGCTGCTGGATTTCGCTGCCGCGGATCTTCAGCAGGCCGGCGACGTCGAGCGACTGCTTGCCGCTTTTTTCGGCGGACAGCACGCGCAGCACCATCATCTCGAGCGCCACGATGTCGACTTCGAGCAGTGCGATCTGGTCGCGAAAGCGCAGGTCGCTCCACAGGCCTTCGGACTTGGCGATGCGCTTCAAACGCTCCAGTTCGCGCTTGGCGCGATTGACGTCGGCGATGTTGGTGCGCTCGTGCGAGAGCAGGTGCTTGGCGTAGGTCCAGCCCTTGTTCTCTTCGCCGATCAATTGATCTGCCGGCACCTCGACATTGTCGAACCAGACCTCGTTGACCTCCTGGCTGCCGTCGAGCATGGTGATCGGCCGCACGCTGACGCCCGGCGTCTTCATGTCGATCAGCAGAAAGGAAATGCCGGTCTGCGGCTTGCCTTCGCTGCTGGTGCGCACGAGGCAGAAGATCCACTCGCCGTACTGGCCGAGCGTGGTCCAGGTCTTCTGGCCGTTGACGAGGTAGTAATCGCCGCGGCGCTCGGCCTTGCATTTCAGCGACGCCAGATCGCTGCCCGAGCCCGGTTCGCTGTAGCCCTGGCTCCACCAGACTTCGCCGCTGGCGATGCCGGGCAGGAAGCGCTGCTGCTGTGCCGGCGTGCCGAAGGCCATGATCACCGGCGCCACCATCACCGGACCGAAGGGCACGACCCGCGGCGCACCGGCCAGTGCGCATTCTTCTTCGAACAAGTGGCGCTGCACCGCATTCCAGCCCGGGCCGCCGTGCTCCTTCGGCCAGCCCCAGCCGAGCCAGCCTTTGGCGCCGAGGATCTTCGCCCAGCGCTGGTGATCCTCGCGCGAAAGGTGCAGCGCGTTGTGCACCTTGTGGCTGATGTCCTTGGGCAGGTTCGCGGCCACCCACTCGCGCACGCTGTCGCGGAACGCGGTTTCTTCGGCTGTGAAGCTCAGGTCCATGTGCAGTTCCCGTGTGAAGCGGCGTTTTAGCACGCCCGTTTCACGACCGGGCGTCACCGCGGCGACAACCCATAATCGATTGCACCAATGGCTGCCGCTGCTGTTTCCGCTCCCGACTACCGCGTGAGGATCGCTGCACTGTCGGTCGGCCAGATCGTCTGTTGGGCCGCGCTGTACTACGCCTTCACCGCCTTCGTGCTGCCGATGCAGCGCGAGTTCGGCTGGAGCGAACCGTTGCTGATGGGCGCCTACACGCTCGGGCTGACGGTGGCCGCGGCCTTGAGCTTCGCCGTCGGCGCGGCGATCGACCGCGGCCACGGCCGCGTCGTCATGACCATCGGTCCGCTGCTGGGCGCCCTCGGCTTCAGCCTGTGGGCGCTGGCGTCGAGCGTTGCGCTGCTCTACGCCGCCTGGGCCGTGCTCGGCGTGGCCATGGCGATGACGCTCTACGAACCGGCCTTCACCATCGTCACGCGCTTGTACCCAGGGCGCTACAAGGATGCGGTGACCGCGATCACGCTGGTCGGCGGCTTCGCCAGCACGCTGTGCTTTCCGTCGGTGGCGCTGTTGCAGGCGCAGTGGGGATGGCGCGGCGCGCTGTGGTTCATCGCCGCGGTGCTCGTGGCCATCGCCGTCGTTCATGCCTGGGTGCTGGCCGGCGAGTCGATAGCGCCGGTGCCGCACGCCGAGCAAGTCGTCGCAAACGCTGCGCAGGACGCAACGCTGGGCGAAGCTTTCGCCAGCCGCGCCTTCTGGGCGCTGACGCTGAACTTCGCCAGCTACACCTTCGTCGCCGGTGCGCTTTGGGCGCACATGGCGCCGGCGCTGGCGGCCAAGGGACTGTCGTCAGCCGACGCGCTGACCGTGCTGGTCTGCATCGGCCCGGCGCAGGTCGCCGGGCGCCTGGTCTTTGCGCTGCTCGGCCGCCGATTCGATCTGCGCCACCTCGGCATGGCCACATTGGCCGGCATGCCGCTGGGCTGTGTGCTGTTCGCGCTCGGCCACAGCCTGGCGGCGCTGCTGCTGTTCGCGCTGCTGTTCGGCATGGCCAACGGCGTGTCGACGCTGGTGCGCGGCGGCCTGCTGCCCGATTACTTCGGCCGCGCTGCGCTCGGCCGCATCGGCGGCGCCATGTCGGGCATCGCGCAGTTCGCGCGCGCCTTCGCGCCGCTGGCGTCGGCGTGGCTGTTCATTGGCCTGCCGAGCTACCGCGAGCTGGTGCTGGCGATGGCCGGCGTCGGCGCGCTGGGTTGGCTCGGCTTTGTCTTCGCGGGGCGGCCGCGGCGCCTGGTGCGTGCATGACCGAACGCATCGACCGTGCATTGACCGACGCGCAGGCGATGCGCAACGCCGACCGCGACTTGCTGTCGCTGGCGCTGATGCATGCACGCAACCGCACGCTGGCCTGGCTGACGCTGATGGAGCGCTTGCCCGGTGCGTGCCGGCTCGCCGGCCGCGCCGGCTGGTGGCAGGAGCGCTGGATTGCGCGCAACGTGCAGCGCTCGCGTGGCGCCGCCGCCGATGTGACGCGCCCGCCGCTGGCCTCGATCGAGCCGCTGGCGGATGGCTGGTGGGCTCACCCTGGCGACGACACCGGCCCGCCGCCCGATGCGCTGCGGGCCTATCTCGAAGCAACGCTGGAAGTCACGCTCGAACTGCTGGCGGCCGCGGACAACAGCGACGATGCGCTGCATTGGTACCGCGCGGCGCTGTTCGAAGAGGACGCCGTTGTGCAGCGCTTCGCCGCGTTGGCGCAGCAGCAGCGCATCGATGTCAGGCGCCTGCTGCCGGAGCGGTTGCTGCGGGCGGTGCGAGCGCCGCTGTGGTTTGCCGCGCAGCGCTGGATGCTGGGTTCGCCGCGCGGCGGTTTTGTGCCGCCGGCCGAGCAGTGGGCGCATGAAGAGCCGGTGCCCGAGTTCGAGATCGACGCCCAGCCCATCACCTGGCAGCAGTTCGCCGAATTCGTCGAGGATGGCGGCTACGACGATGTGCGTTGGTGGAGCGAGGAGGGTGCGCACTGGCTGCAGGCCGATGCGCGCCGCACGCCGCGTGACGTCGAGCAGTTGCGCCACGGCGTGCTGCTGCAGCGCTTCGGCCAACTCGTGCGCGCGCCGGCCACCGAGGCTGCATCGATGCTCAACTGGTACGAGGCCCAGGCCTGGTGTGCCTGGGCCGGCCGGCGCCTGCCGACCGAAGTCGAGTGGGAACTCGCGGCCAGTCTGGGCGCGTCGCGCGGCGTGACCTGGGGCGATGTGCCCGAGTGGACCGCTGGCCGAGCGCGGGCCTGGCCCGGCGGGCCGGCAATCGTTGACGCATCGCTGCGTGTGCAACGTGGCCTCGCTTGGTTCGAACCGCGTCGACTGGCGCATCCGAAAGCGCGGCGCTTTGTGGCGCCGCAGCGTGACGACGGCTTCGCCGGTTTTCGTTCGTGTGCGTTGTGAAAGCTTGTGCGCTGTGAAAGGCTACGCAGGAACGGAGCTCAGCTCCCACACCCACGCCGGCGGCACGTTGCGCCAGACCGCTTCGACCCGCCGCCAGCGCAGCGATGTGCCGAGGCGCAAATCGAACGGCACGCGCGGCAGGTAGGTGTACTGCACCAGGCGGTGCGCCGGGTGCGTCAGCAGAAAGCGCTCGATGGCCAGGCTGCTGCGCAGGCGCAGACGCGGGGGCAGAGATCGAAATGGCAGGGACGAGACCAGCGCCGTGTGGCCCGGGCGGTTGATGTCACGCAGCACCTCGTGCGCTGCGGCGGCGCGGACCTCGATGCGCGGAAAGCGCATGCGCAGATGGCTGGCCAGCTCGCTTTCCATTTCCACGGCCAGGGTCGGCACATCCGGGTGCTGCTCGCAAAGCGCTGCCGTGATCGCGCCAGTGCCGGCGCCGAGTTCGATCAGGCGCTGTGCTCCGGCTGCGGCGCGCGCCATCGCATCGGCGAGGTGGCGCGACGACGGCAAGACCGCGCCGATGGTGCTCGGCCGGGCCAGGGCGATGGCCATGAAGGCGCTCGCGCGGATCATGTTTGCGGCGCCGCCGAAGGCGCGGCGATCGAACGATGACGGGGACTGCAATGGTTCACCATGTGTTCTGTGCCGGATGTCGTTCACATCATTGAGCGCGCGTGGAACGAAGTTGCGTAACGGGCGGTACTCCCTCAGTCGGCCTTGGCGCCGCTGGCCTTGACGATAGCCTCGTATTTTGCGTGCTCCGTGCGCACGAACTGCGCAAAAGCATCGGCTGTCGATGGCGCCGGCTCGGCCATCAGCGTCGCCAGGCGCGCTTTCACATCAGCGGCGTTCAGGGCATCGACAAAGGCCCTGTTCAAACGCGCGGTGATGTCGGCCGGCAACTTCGCCGGGCCGAAGAGGCCGAACCAAGTGTGGATGTCGAAGCGCGACAAGCCGAGATCGGCGCCGCTCTCGGCCATCGTCGGCACGTCGGGCATGGCGCTCGATCGCTTGGCGGTCGTCACCGCGAGCGCTTTCAACCGGCCGCTCCGGATGTTGGCCGAGGCTGCAGCCAGGTTGTCGAAGTTCAGATCGACCTGGCCCGACAGCAAACCCATCTGCGCGCCCGGCCCGCCGCCGTAAGGGATGTGGACCATGAACACGCCCGCCTGCGCCTTGAACAGCTCGCCGGCCAGGTGGCCCGCGCTGCCGTTGCCGCCGGAGCCGTAGTTGATCTTCGCGGGGTTCTTCTTCAGGTAGCCGACGAGGTCGCGCACGCTGCCGATGCTCAGGCGCTGCGCAGCCTCGGCGTTCATCACCAGCACATTGGGCACTTGCGCGACCAATGTGATCGGCGTGAAGTCGGCCAGCGCGTTGTACGGCATCTTGCTGTACAGCCACGGGTTGATGGCGTGCGTGGCCACCGCGCCCATGACGATCGTCGTCCCATCGGGCGCTGCTTTCGCGGCCGCGTCGGCACCGATGTTGCCGCCGGCCCCAGCGCGGTTGTCGACGATCACGGTGCCGAGCGTGTCCTTGACCTTGTCGGCCAAGGCACGGGCGGCAACGTCGAGCGGGCCGCCGGGCGGGTAGGGCACGATGAGGCGGATCGGTTTGCCCACCGCCTGTGCGAACGCTTGCTGTGTTGACGATGCCGCCGTCAGAGCGACGGTGGCGAGCAGGGCGGAACGGCGGCGCATGCGGTGAATCTCTGGGGCGGGTGGGGCGCAAGTCTAATGGTCGCCGCCGTATAGTCCACGAGCGCCTTCACCGTCCACGGGGTTCACGATGAAACGACTGGACCGACGATTCGCCATCGCCTCCGGGCTTGCCGCGCTGTCTGCGGGTTGCGCCGCGCCGATCACGCGGCCGCCACGCGCGGAGTTGATCCGGCAGGCCACCGCCGCCGAGATCGCTTTTGCGAAGACGATGGTCGATCGCGACCATGCAGCCTTCCTCGGCTTCGTCGCCGAGGATGCGGTGTTCGTCAATGGCGGCAAGCCGCTGCGCGGCCGCGCCGCCGTTGGCGAACACTGGAAGCGTTTCTACAGCGGCGCCACGCCGCCGTTCACCTGGCAGCCGGACCTGGTCGAAGTGTCGGGCGATCTCGCCCAGTCGATCGGCCCGGTCGCGGCGCCGAGTGGCAAGGTGGTGTCGCGCTTCTACTCGACCTGGCGGCTCGAGCCCGATGGTCGCTGGCGTGTCGTCTTCGACGACGGCTACAACGTCTGCGACTGCCCGGGCAAGTAACGGATCGATCCGACCATGGCGCTGCGCGTGATCCGGCTCGGCAGCCCGCGTGTCGCGGGCGAGGGCTTGCGCATCGGCACCGTGCGCCGTCCACCACGCGGCGTGCCGAAGAGCGAGTTCGCAGCGCAGGATTGGTACGACGTCTGGTTTCCCAACCTCGCGCCGAGCGTGGAGACGATGAAGCTCGGGCAGTCGGCGCGCACGCCGGCTCAATGGGCGGCGTTCATTCGCAAGTACCGCGCCGAGATGGCATCGCCGGAAAACCGGCATGCGTTGGCGCTGCTCGCCGCGCTGTCGCAGCGCAGCGACTTCTCGCTCGGTTGCTACTGCGAGAACGAAGCGCATTGCCATCGATCGGTGTTGCGCGAGCTGCTGGCCGAGCAGGGGGCCGTGATCGTCGCCTGAACGAAGCGACCGCTCAGCAGAGTTCGCTGCGTCGCGGCAGATCCGCGCCCCGCCGTGAGCAGGTGATCGCCGCGGCACGTGTCGCGAAGGCGAGCATGTCGGCCAATGACGCTGCGTCGAGTGCGGCCACGCCGTCGATCGAAAGGTGTCCATGCTCGGCCAGCCAGGTCAGCAGCGCCGCCTGGAAGGTGTCGCCGGCGCCGACGGTGTCGACCACGTTCACCGGCACCGGCGGCGCATGCGTCGACGCGCCTGCGCCGAACGCCAGCGAGCCTTCGCCGCCGCGGGTGATGACCACCAGGCGCGGCCCCTGGGCCAGCCAGGACGCTGCGAGTCCGTCGGGAGCCTGGCCGGGAAAGAGCAGGCCGATGTCTTCTTCGCTGACCTTCAGCAGGTGCGTGCGCGGCAGCATCCACGCCAGCGTGTCGCGCCAGCGTTGCAGCGACGGCTCGACGGTCAGGCGCACGTTGGGGTCGTAGGAGATCAGGGCGCGGCGGCACTCGCGCTCGATCAATGTGCGCTGCGTGGCGGCCACCGGCTCGACCACCATCGTGTACGAGCCGAAGTGCAGGGCGCGCGCCGCCACCGGCACGCGCAGCAGCACCGACGCATCGAGCTGGCGGTCGGCGCCGCGCTCGCCGTAGAAGTCGTAGGCCGGCACGCCGCGCGCATCGAGGCCGATGACGCAGATCGAGGTTGGCGCATCGGTGCGCTGCACGCACGAGGTGTCGATGCCCTCGTCGATCAGCGAGCGCATCAGGCGTTCGCCGAGAAAGCCGTTGCCCAACGCGCCGCAGAAAGCCACCGGCTGCGCCAGCCGCGCCAGGCCCAGCGCCACGTTGTAGGGCGAGCCGCCGATGCGCGCATCGAGCTGGCTGCCGGTGGCGGTGGCGCCGGCGTCGAACACATCCATCAGCGCTTCGCCGCAGACCACGATCATTTTTCTTCCTTTCTTGGCTTCAGGCGCAAGGGTGCCGGCAAGGGCTGTTGCCAGCCACCGGGTTTTCCATTAATCAATCAACTTGATTTATTAAACCACATCGCCGAAGATTCATTCACCGCGCCGATCGAGCCGGCCGTTCCAACCCCTGAAGGAGACACTCAATGATGACGCGCTTTGCCCTGAACACCTTGGCCCTGGCCGCGGCGGTGACTGCCGCACCCGCACTGGCCCAGAGCCAGCCAGTGATCGGCCTGATCACCAAGACCGAGTCCAACGCCTTCTTCGTCAAGATGAAAGAAGGCGCCGCCGAAGCGGCCAAGGCCAAGGGCGCCAAGCTGCTCACCGGCGCCGGCAAGACCGACGGCGACAACGCCGGCCAGGTGACGGCGATGGAGAACATGATCGCCGCCGGTGCCAAGACCATCCTCATCACGCCCAGCGACAGCAAGGCCATCATCCCGAGCATCAAGAAGGCGCGCGACAAGGGCGTGCTGGTGATCGCGCTCGACAGCCCGACCGACCCGACCGAAGGCACCGATGCGCTGTTCGCCACCGACAACTACAAGGCCGGCGTGCTGATCGGCCAATACGCCAAGGCCGCGCTGGCTGGCAAGCCGGCCAAGATCGTGACGCTCGATCTGTTCCCCGGCCACCCTGTGGGCGCACAACGTCATAACGGCTTCCTGAAGGGCATGGGCCTGGCGGCGCCGGATGCGAAGAGCAACGACCTCGGCAAGGATGCATCGGTGGCCTGCATGGCCGACAGCTTCGGCGACACGGCCAAAGGCCAGACCGGGATGGAGAACTGCCTGCAGAAGGCGCCCGATGTGAACGTGGTCTACACGATCAATGAGCCCGCCGCGCTCGGCGCCTACAACGCGTTGAAGAAGGCCGGCAAGGACAAGAGCGTGATCATCGTCAGCGTCGATGGCGGCTGCGAAGGTGTGGCCAACGTCGGCAAGGGTGTCATCGCCGCGACCAGCCAACAGTACCCGCTGAAGATGGCGGCGATGGGCGTCGAGGCCGGCATCGAGTACGCCAAGACCGGCAAGAAGCCCAGCGGCTACACCGATACCGGCGTGACGCTGATCGCCGGCAAGGCCGTGGCCGGCGTCGACAGCAAGGACGTCGCCACCGGCACGTCGCTGTGCTGGGGCAAGAAGTAACCCGCCAGACGGCCTGTTCGTGAGAGAGCCACCGGGGCAGCGCCGCCCCGGTACGCCGCCGCATCTCCCCACTGAAAGCAAGACCCGATGAACACCGCCACCTTGAAACCGCCGGTCAGCATCCCGTGGGGCCAGCTCGGGCCCTTCATTGCGCTGCTGATCGCCTGCATCTTCTTCGCCTTCACGACCGAGCGCTTCTTCAGCGGCGAGAACCTGTCGCTGATCCTGCAGCAGGTGGCGGTCGTCGGTGTCATCGCCATCGGCCAGACGCTGATCATCCTCACCGCCGGTATCGACTTGTCGTGCGGCATGATCATGGCGCTGGGCAGCATCGTCATGACCAAGTTCGCGGTCGAGCTAGGCGTGCCGACACCGCTGGCGATCCTGTGCGGCATCGCCGTGACCGCGCTGTTCGGCCTGCTCAACGGCTTGCTGGTGACGCGCCTGAAACTGCCGCCGTTCATCGTCACGCTCGGCACCTTCAACATCGCCTTCGCGATCACGCAGCTGTACTCGAACGCGCAGACGGTGACCGACCTGCCGCCGATGATGACCTGGCTGGGCAACACCTTTGCACTCGGCGGCACCAGCGTCACCTTCGGCGTGGTGCTGATGATCCTGCTCTACCTGGGCATGTGGTTCTGGCTGCGAGAGACCGGCGCCGGTCGTCATGTCTACGCTGTCGGCAACAGCCCGGAGGCGACGCGGCTGGTCGGCATCCCGACGGAGCGCGTCATGCTCGGCGTCTACGTGCTCGCCGGCGTGTTCTACGGCATCGCGTCGCTGCTGTCGGTGGCACGCACCGGCGTCGGCGATCCCAACGCCGGCCAGACCGAAGCGCTCGACGCCATCACCGCCGTCGTCCTCGGCGGCACCAGCCTGTTCGGCGGCCGCGGCGTGATCCTCGGCACGTTGATCGGCGCCGTCGTCGTCGGCGTGCTGCGCAACGGCTTGACGCTGATGGGCGTGTCGTCGGTGTACCAGGTGCTGGTCACCGGCATCCTCGTCATCCTGGCGGTGACGGTCGATCAACTGTCGCGAAAGGGTGCGCGATGAACTCGCCTCAGATCGTGATGAAGGCCAAGGGCCTTGTGAAGCGCTACGGCCAGGTCACCGCGCTCGACGGCGCCGACTTCGAACTGCGTGCCGGCGAAATCCTCGCCGTCATCGGCGACAACGGCGCCGGCAAGTCGAGCCTGATCAAGTGCCTGTCGGGGGCGACGATTCCCGATGAAGGCACGATCGAACTCGACGGCCAGCCGATTCACTTCAAGAGCCCGATCGACGCGCGCCGTGTCGGCATCGAAACGGTCTATCAAGACCTCGCGGTCGCACCGGCGATGACGATCGCCGAGAACCTCTTCCTCGGGCGAGAACTGCGGCGCGAAGGATTTCTCGGCAACGTGCTGCGCATGCTCGACAAGAAGAAGATGCTCGAGCTGGCCGTGCAGCGCATGTCGGAGCTGAAAGTCGGCATCCGCTCGATGACACAGGCGGTTGAAACGCTCTCCGGTGGCCAGCGCCAATGCGTCGCCGTGGCGCGCGCGGCGGCATTTGCAGAGCACGTCGTCATCCTCGACGAGCCGACGGCCGCACTCGGCGTCAAGGAAGGCAACATGGTCCTGGAGCTGATCCGCCGCGTGCGCGACAAGGGCCTGCCGGTGATCCTGATTTCGCACAACATGCCGCACGTGTTCGAGATCGCCGACCGCATCCACGTTGCGCGTCTCGGCAAACGCGGCGCGGTGCTGAACCCGAAGAAGATCAGCATGAGCGACACGGTGGCGGTGATGACGGGTGCGATGCCGCCAGAGAAGATTCCGGCCGAATGTCTTGCATAGGCCCGGCGTGAACGCTCGCGACACACAGGCACCGGCGCACACGCCGCCGCGCGGCTCCAGCCAGGGCGGCGTGCGCCAGTACAACGAGCGCGTCGTGCTCGAAGCGGTGCGTCTGCACGGCGCTTTGCCGGCGGCCGACATCGCGCGCCAGACGCAGCTCACGGCGCAGACGGTGAGCATGATCGCCAAGCGCCTGCTCGACGATGGCCTGCTCATCAAAGGTGCGCCGCAGCGCGGCAAGGTCGGCCAGCCGTCGGTGCCGCTGTCGCTCAACCCGGACGGCGCGTTCGCTATCGGCATCAAGGTTGGCCGGCGCAGCCTCGACACGCTGCTGGTGGACTTCACCGGCACGCGCCGCCAGCGCTACACGCTCGACTACCGCCATGCCGACCCCGACGAGGTGCTCGCCGAAATCTCGCAGCGCTTCAAGGACATCCGGCGAAAGTTGACCCCCGAACAGCGCGAGCGCGTGCAGGGCGTTGGCATCGCCGCGCCGTTGTCGATGGGCGGCTGGCAGCAACTGCTCGGCGTGCCCGCGCGCAGCGCCGACAAGTGGCAGCGCATCGACCTCGTCGCCGAAGTCGCGTCACGCACCGAGCTGCCGGTGACGCTGGTCAAGGACACGGCCGCGGCCTGCGTGGCCGAACTCGTGGCCGGCCGCGGCCGCGGCATCAAGAGTTTCTTGTACGTCTTCGTCAACACCTTCATCGGTGGGGGCCTCGTCCTTGATGGCCACCTGCGTGCCGGCCTGTCGGGCAACGCCGGTGCGATCGGCTCGTTGCCGCTGTGGCTGGCCAAGACGGAGCGCGACAACCCGCCGGCGCAACTGCTGTCGGTGGCGTCGCTGTTCAACCTCGAGCAGTTCTACAGCGCCGCCGGTGTCGACGTGACCGCCGCCAATGATGAGCGCGCACTGCAAGTGCCGTGGCGCAAACACACCTCGCGCTGGTTGGCCGAAGCGTCGGCGGCGATCGCGCAAGCCATCAACTGCGCCGCTTGCTTGCTCGACCTGGAAGGCGTGATCCTCGACGGCTCGTTCGCGCGCGAACTGCAGTCCGCGCTGATCGACGAGACCGAGGTCGCACTCGCGCGCTACAGCTGGGAAGGTGTGTCACGCCCGCTGCTTCTGGCCGGCAGCATCGGTTCCGACGCGCGCGCGCTCGGCGGCGCGTTGCTGCCGCTGTACGCCAACTTCACGCCGGACCGGGAGTTGTTCTTGAAGGTGTAGGGCGGCGTGTCGCTCAGGCGGTGTCCAAGCCCGTCAACTCGCCCGAGTCAAGCTGAGCCAGCAGGTGCCCGAGCGCTTGGGCGTGCTTTGGATCGCTGGCGTTGTCCTGCGCATCCAGCAGCACTTCGCGGATGTGGTCGCCGGTCACGAGTTCCATGTCCCAGTCGGGGAACAGGCGCTCGCGCACCTCCTCCACTTCGCTCAGCTCGATGATGTTCTCGTGGCGGCGGTCGCCGCGCAGCATTGACATCAGCGCGGTGACGTTGTCGCGCGGGCCTTCGAGCCACTGAAAGAAGATGCCGCTGCCGAACACGAGCATGCCAGTGATGCCATGTTGAGCGTTGAAGCGACGCGCGGTGGCGATGATGCGCTGCACCTCCGCATCGTCCACGCCGGCGGTGGCGCGGCTGCAATAGACCACGTTGTAAAGCGACGGGACGAAGTGGCCAAACCCCGGTTCGTCGCCTCGAGAATGGTGAAGTGCGCTCATGGGAAGGGGCCTCGGCCGGTAGCACGCAACGCGGACCGGCGTGTATTGCGTGAGCGGCCGAGCATAGTGCAGGGCCGACAGCATGCGTTCCTAACGACCTCGCATTCGCGATGGCGCGAAGGCACTGGTGCCGAGCCAGTGCCACAGCCGCTGTGCGTCGCGCTGACCGCCGTGAACCCGCACATCGCCCGACGCGAGGGCCTGCGCGGACGTGAGGTCGCCGCTCCAGACTTCGGTCAACGCCCGTAGCGACGCATCGACGACGAGCGTCAGCTCGCGTCCGGGATCGTCGCGGCACAGGTTGACGACGCCGTCTTCCACCACCAGCCACCAGGCGCGCTCGCCTTCGTGTGCGTCATGTAGCTGGAACTGAATCACCACCGGATGCGGCGGGCACTCGTCGACGCGCACGAAGCGCCGGATGTCCCACATCAGCAGCCCGGCGTCGAGTTCATCGTCACGCAGGCGGCTGCCGATCCACTTCGAACCCCAGTGGCCGAGCGCCATGACGATCGGCCGCAACTCTTCGCCGGCCTCGGTCAGGCCGTACTCCCAGACCTTGCCGACCGCCGTGCGTTGGATCACGCCCGCGGCTTCGAGCGTCTGCAGGCGTTGCGAAAGCAGGCTGGTGGACATGCGCGGCACGCCGCGGTGCAGGTCGTTGAAGCGCCGGCTGCCGCACAACAACTCGCGCACGACCAGCGGCGTCCAACGCTCGCACAGAACCTCGGCCGCCCGGGCGACGGTGCAAAACTGCCCGTAGCTGCTTTCCATGCGCTGTTCCCCAGAATCGATGCAGGGGATTCTGGACTGATCAGCGGACGCATGTGCAAACCCCTCAGCCGAGCACGCTCTTGGTGTGGCAGAAGACGTTGTCGGGGTCGTAGCGGCGCTTCAAAGCCGCCAGCCTTTGCAGGATCGGCGCGCCGTAGGCCGCTTCGATGCGCTCGGCGCCGTCGTCGGCGTTGAGGAAGTTGACGTAGGTGCCGCCGGTGGAGCAGGGGCGGGTGGCCTCGAAGCAGTCGCGCGCCCAGAGGATGTTGGCCGCGTCGTCTTCGGCGTGATCCCACGAGCCGGTGATGTTGAGTACGTAGGCGGCATCGCGGTTGCCGGCGGGGCAATGGTCGGCCGGCAGATCGTTCAATGCGCCGCCGATCTGGAACATCAGGATCGCCGAGTGCGGCGACTGAAAGCGCCGCGCATGATCGATGGCGACGTCAATCAAACGCGCGTCGATGCGCGGCAGGTAATGCGACTTCCAGTAGTAGCGGCGGCCCTTGGGCTGCGTCGCGTCGAGCAGGCTTTGCATCTGCGTGTAGGGGCGGCGCGTGACGATGTCGGCCACCGGTTTGCCGACGGCGCGCAGCCGGGCAAGCCAGGCCTCGCCTTGCTCCACTGAGCCGGTGTGGCAGACGAAGATGGCGACGATCGGCTGGCCGTGCATGGCCTTGGGCAGCCACGGCGCCGGCGGCGCAGTGCGCAGGACGGCAACGCTGGTCAGCTCGCGCGGCGCCTCGGCGCTGAGCGCGGCGAAGGCTTCGAGCACCTGCTTGCTCTCGTCGGCGCTCCAGGCAATGGCGCCACCCAGGATCTCCGGGCCGACGGCATGCAGCCGGTATTCGAACGAGGTGACGATGCCGAAGTTGCCGCTGCCGCCGCGCAGCGCCCAGAACAGATCGGCGTTCTCGTCGGCCGACGCGCGCACGACCCGGCCCTCGGCGGTGACGACGTCCATCGAGATCACGTTGTCGCAGGTCCAGCCGTGGCGGCGCGTCAGGTAGCCGAAGCCGCCGCCGACGGTGAGGCCTGCGATGCCGGTAGCAGAGACGAAACCGAGCACAGCCGCCAGGCCGTGCAACTGCGTCTCGCGGTCCACGTCGGCCAGCGTGCAGCCGGCCTGCGCGCGGCAGACGCGCTCTGCCGCATCGACCCAGACGCCGCGCAGCAGCGACAGGTCGATCATCAGCCCGCCGTCGCAGACCGCCAGGCCGGCGATGTTGTGGCCGCCGCCGCGCACCGAGCTGACGATGCGGTGCTCGCGCGCAAACTGCACCGCACGCACGACATCGACGGTGCCGCTGCAGCGTGCGATCAATGCGGGCCGGCGATCGATCATCGCGTTCCAGACTTGGCGAACCTCGTCGTAGGACGGGTCGTCGGCCGCTAGTACAGCGCCCCGGAATGTCGCCTTGAAGGCCTGCAGCGCTTCAGCCGAAATCTCGACGCTCGTGCCGTCGATGCGCTTGAACTGGACTGTCATGCTCAACTCCCTGCAGGTCGAATGAAGAAGCGCGCAGCTTGCTTGCGTTCGAGCGAGGCAGCCAGTCCAGAATCTGAAGCGTCGGCAGGGGACCCCTAGGTTGTCCCTGACCTGCGAGCGCGCTGCGCCTCACTCCGGCCTGAAGCCCGCGTCCTTCAACAACTCGGCGCCTTCCTTGACCTCGGCCGCGACGTAGGCCTTGAACTGCGCGGCCGTTTCCGTGACCGGCTCGATGCCGAGCGCGGTCAGCGCGCCGGACTTGGCCAGTTCTGCAGTCGCGGTGTTGATCGCGGCATTGAGTGCAGCAACACGGTCGGCCGGCGTGTCGCGCGGCGCCCAGACGCCGTACCAGGACTCGAACGCGAAGGTCGGCAGGCCGCTTTCCTTGAAGGTCGGCACATCGGGCATCAGGCTGCTGCGCTTGGACGATGTGATCGCGATTGGCTTGACCTTGCCCGATTTGGCCATCTGCATCAGCGAGATCATCGAGTCGAGCATCACGTCGGTGTGCCCGCCGGCCACGTCCATCAGCGCCGGCTGCGTGCCCTTGTACGGCACCAGCGACAGCTTCACATCGGCCTGCTTGGCCATCAGCAACGTGGCCAGGTGGCTCGGCGCGCCGGCCGCCGGAATGCCGGCGGTCCACTTGTCGGGCTCTTTCTTGATCGCGGCGAGGATGTCGGCCAGCTTGCTCTGCGGCTTGGCCGGCGCGGCCACCAGCATCAGCGGCGCGGTGCCGGTGCGAGCCACCGGCGCGAAGTCGGTCTGCGGGTCGTAGGGCGGCGCGCTCAGCACCTGCTTGGCCAGCACGTGCGTGGCCGCCGAGAACAGCAACGTGTGGCCGTCGGCCGGCGAGGTCTGCACCGCCTTGCCGCCGATGGTGCCGCTGCCACCGGCCTTGTTCTCGACGATCACGGTGATGCCGAGTTGCTTCTGCAATTGCGTGCCGAGCAAGCGCGCCGCTGCATCGACGCCGCCGCCGGCGGCGAAGGGCACGATGATCTTGAGCGGCTTGTCGCGCTCGGGGAAATTGGCCTGCGCCAGGACGGGCAGGCTCGCCGACAGCGCCATGGCGGCCAGTAGCTTGATCCTGAGTCTCATCTTGTCTCCTCGGAACGGAAGTGGGCGCGGGGAAGAAGCTGAGCTTCTTCCCCGCTGTAGCGTGTGGGTCTCAGTTCACCTTGCCCAGACCGGCCGAACGCATCGCATCGGCGATCTCCTTCTCGGCGCCTTCGGCCAGCGGCAGCAGCGGCGAGCGCACTGTCGCGTGGTCGAGGATGCCGCGATGGACCAGCGCCCACTTCAGCGCCACCGAACCTTCCATGTGCGAGCCGCGGTGGTAGACGTTGGCGGTAACCGGCAGCAGGCGGTCGTGAATCTCGCGCGCCTTCTTGTAGTCCTTGGCCTTGCCGGCAGCGACCATCTCCACCAGCGGCTCGGGTGCGATGCAGCCGTAGCCGACCAGCGCGCCGTCGACATCGAACATCGTGTGCAGCAGGTACTCGTCGTGGCAGGTCAGGATCTGCAGGTCCGGGCGCTCGGCGCGGATGACCGGGATCTCGCGGTCCCAGCGCTTCATGTTGCGCACGCCGTTCTTCATTGCGAAGACGCCGGGCTGCGCCGCGATGTCGAGCTGCGTCTGCAGGTCGTAGGTGCACTTGGTGGCGTCCGGGTACTGGAACAGGATCAGCGGCAGGCCGCTGCCTTCGTAGATCGCCTTGTAGCGGTCCTGCGGCGCACCCTTCTGGTAGCCGAAGCGCAGCCAGCCGTGCGACGGATAGACCAGGCCCGCCGACGCGCCGGCGTCCTTGGCGCGCTTGGCTTCGTCGGCGGCCACCTGCGTGCCTTCGAGCGTGATGCCGGCAATGATGGGGATGCGGTCGCCCACCGACTCGCGGAAGGCGCCGATGACCTTCAACTGCTCGTCGCGCTCGAGAAAGGTGCCTTCGCCGGCATGGCCGAGCACGGTCAGGCTCTTCACGCCGGGCACGCTGCCGAGCCACTTGCCCAGGCGCTGGATGGCGGGGTAATCGACCGCGCCTTCGCGGGTGAAGGGGGTGATCGGGGCGGGGTTGACGCCGCGCAGATCGAGGGAGGGCTTGGTGCTCATGGTGGTTCCTTTCAGAGGGGGTTGAGCGGGGTTGGTGTGTGCACTTTAGGAACCGCGCGCCTGTGCGCATAGATAGACTTCGCAGCAACCAGACTTGCCTGAATTGGCAACTCATCCAGAGGAGCGTGCTGCCATGAACGTCACTACCGTCAAGCTGTTCCTCGAAGTGGCCGAGGCTGGCAGCCTCTCCAAGATCGCCGCGCGGCGGCAGACGGTGCAGTCGCACGTCAGCCGCCAGATCACCGACTTCGAACAGCAGTGCGGCGGGCGGCTGTTCCGCCGCACCGGCCGCGGCGTTGAACTCACCGACCTTGGCACGCGCGCAGCTGCGCGCCTGCGCGCGTGGCTGCAGGAGACCGAGCGCTTGGCGGAAGACCTGCGCTCGGAGTCGAGCCAGATCGCTGGCGGTGTGCGCCTGGGCATCATCCCCTCGGCAGCGCACCCGCTGATGACGCGGCTGTTCGAGCGCCTGCAGGCCGAGCATCCCGGCATCCGCCTGGACATTGCTGAAGCACAGGGCACCGAGCTCGACGCGATGCTCGACAGCGGCGCGGTCGATCTCGCGATCCTGTTCCGCTACCAGCGGCCGAGTGCGCGCGAGGAAAAGGCGCTCTGCGTGGCCAGCACCTACCTTGTGTCGGCGCCGGGCGATCCGCTGACGCAGCCGCCCACGATCAACTTCTCAAAGCTGAAAGGCCTGCGCCTGGTGCTGCCGCGCCGGCCGAGCCATTGGCGCAACGCGCTGGATGAGGCCGCGCGCAGCCTCGGCTTCAAGCTCGCGCCGGTGGCCGAAGCCGATTCGCTGACCGTGCAGAAGGAACTGGTGACGTCCAGCAAGGGCCTGTACTCGGTGCTCGGCCCGTACTCGATCGCCGACGACCTGCGGCGAGGTCGGCTGCAGGCGAGCAAGCTGGTGCGGCCCGATCTGAGCCGGCACGTGACGCTGGCGTTTCCGAAGCAGGGCAAGTTGTCTCCGGCGGGGCGCGTGGTGGCGGAGGGTGTGCAGGCGCTCGTGAAGTCGTGGGGCCAGCAGTTGACGCAGCCGTGACGGCAGTGCTCGCGCACCGGCGCGACAAAGCGATTCGCTCCATCGGCGTGGCACGGCAAACCCAAAGTGCGGGAATAGTCCCTGAAAGGCGCAGGTGCGGCAGCGACGAGCGACAAGCGCTCAGACGCGGCCCTCATAAAGTCGCTTCACCCCCATCACTGCGGTCACTCCATGTCTCCCAAACACTCTCGCCGCGCGGCCTTCGGCGCTCTCGTTGCCTCGGCTCTCCTCGCTGCAGGTTGCGTCTCTACCAGCGTGACCAGCCGGGCGCTGCAGAAGACTTCGGCGCCGATCGAGCAGATGCTCGTCATCGTGCAGCCGGGGAAATTTGCTGCCGGCAATGTGGCATCGAGTCTCGGCCAGAAGAATGTCGATGCGCTCGTGCCGAGCCTCACCGAGCGCGTGCCAGTGGTGTTCTCGCTCAACGGCGTGGCCACGCGCGCCGCCAAGGCGGGCTTGTCACCGGCCGCCGCGGCGCCTACCGAGCACGTGCTGGTGATCACGCCCACCTCGGCCACCTACAGCAGCAAGTCGGGTCAGGAGTTGTTCGTGCGCGCCGAGCTGCGCGATCCCGCCAAGGCGGCCGTGCTGTGGCAGGCCGACATTCGCCTGGCGACCTTGGGTTTTGGCAAGTTCGACAACAAGGTGGCGGATGACCTCTCGCTGCAGATGTTGGAAAAGCTGCGCAGCGACGGCATCGCCAAGGTGTCGGCAGGCCCGCTGCGCACGCAGTAGGCTGGCGCGCAGGTCAGCCCGCCGCCGCCGCGGACTCGCGCACGAATTCCAGCCGATCCTGCCCGAAGAACATCTCGTCGCCGACGAAGCAGGTCGGCGCGCCGATCGCGTCGAACACGGCATCGACATAGCGCGTGAAGACCTCGGGCGATTGCCGCATGTGCAGCCCGGTCGCGCCGCGCATCAGCGTCAGCGTGTTGATCGGAAAGTGCGGGTTGAACGCAAACGGCACGCCGTAGCGCGCCGCCCAGCGTTCGATGTCGCGGTTCATCCAGCGGCCCTTGGCCGGCACGCTCACCGGACTCGCGTTGCCGGTGGCCTTGAACACGCCGCCGAGCAGCATCGGCTCGTAGACGAGTCGCGCACCGCTCTCGCGCACGATGCGCGGCAGGTGCGTGTGGGCGAGGTAGGTAGTTCAGCCGCGAGCTGTAGACCGGTTTGATCGACGAGGCCGAGGCTGTGCTCGCGTGCTACAGCTGGAAGGGTCTGGCGCGGCCGGAGTTGCTGACCGGCAGCATCGGCTCAGATGTCTGCACGCTCGGCGGTGCGTTGGTCCATTCGTTCACGCAGCCCGCCCTCAAGTGTCGCCATGCCGCGCCGAGCCGGATCACCACCCCTCCTGCACCGCGAGAAACGCACGCCAAGTCAATCACGCATTCGCGCCGCTGTTTCACCTGCGTCGGTTACTTCTTGAGATGCTCTGGTCACACGACAAGACGTGCGCTGTTCTGACCCGAGGGAGAAACCGATGAGTCTGCTGAATCGCTTCACTGTGCTGATCGAGCGCCGCAGCACGCACACGATCATGCCCCGCCTGCTGGCCACCATGATCTTGCTGGCATCGCTGTTCGGCCCGCAAAGCGCACACGCGCAGACGGCGGGCGGCAAGATCGCCACCGACTTGCAATCGGTGATCAATGCACCCACGACCCCGAGCACCAACTGGGCCAAGGATGTGAACGGCGTGCGCATGGTCAAGGTGCTGATCGTCAGCAACAGCGCCGACCCGGACCTCACCGCGTTGCGTGCCGACGTGCTGGCCAAGGGTGGTGCGGTCTACATGCGCTATGTCTCGGTGACCGCGCTGTCGGCCCTGCTGCCCGCGAACCAGGTCGCCGCGATTGCCGCGCGCGTCAACGTGCAGGGCGTCTCGCCGAACCGCCTGACCACGCGCACCGCGAGCTTGCTGGAAACCATGACCGGTACGTTGACGAGCAACGTGCGCACCTACAGCAGCGCCACGGCCTACAGCGGCCTGGACGGTTCCGGCGTGGGCATCGCGGTGCTCGACTCCGGCGTCATGTGGAACCACTTGAACTTCGCCGACGCGGCCGGCAAGAGCCGCATCAAGCGTGCGGTGGACTTCCAGAAGGTCGGCGATGCCAGCGCCATTGGTGTCAAGGACTGGACGGCCGGGCTCGACGCTTCAAGCGCCCTCTATCCGGGCAGCACGTCGGCATCGACCTACGAGTCGAAGATCGCCAACGACCAGATCAACCGGGCCGATTCCTACGGCCACGGCTCGCATGTCGCGTCGGTCGCCGTCGGGCGCGGCGCTTACCAGACGCCCGACAGCTCCGGCGTGGCGCCGGGTGCGAACCTCTACGACGTCAAGGTGCTCGATGGCAACGGCTACGGCCAGCTGAGCGATGTGCTGGCCGGTATCGACTGGGTGATCTACCACGCCAAGGAATACAACATCCGGGTCATGAACCTGAGCCTCGGCGCCGACTCCACCGAGACCTGGCAGACAGACCCGCTGGCGCGCGCGGCGCGCAGCGCGGTGGCCGCCGGCATCACGGTGGTGGTGGCTGCGGGCAACTTCGGCCAGGACGCGAACGGCGCCGAACGCTACGGCACGGTGAGCTCGCCCGGGCACGATCCGTCGGTGATCACCGTCGGCTCGGCCAACACCAAGGGCACCGCACTGCGCAGCGACGACACGGTCAACTTCTTCAGCTCGCGCGGCCCGACCCGCGGCTCCTACGTCGACGCGCTCGGCGTGCGCCAGATCGACAACCTGCTCAAACCCGACCTGGTGGCGCCCGGCAACAAGATCATCGGCGCGGCTTCCTCGGACAAGATCGGCGGCATCTACAACTACCTGGCGACGAACTACTCGCAACTGGCGGTCAATGGCTTTACCAAGACGCTGACGGGCAAGTCGGTGATGATGCTCAGCGGCACCTCCGTGGCCGCACCGGCGGTCACCGGCACGGTGGCCCTGATGCTGCAGGCCAACCCCGGCCTGACGCCGCCGTTGATCAAAGCGATGCTGCAGTACTCGGCGCAGCCGATCGCCGGCGCCAACCTGCTGCAACAAGGCGCCGGGCTGCTCAACGCCGATGGCGCTGTGCGCTTGGCCAAGGCGCTGCGCACCGATATCAAGACCGCGGTCGAAGCCGGCACGATTGCTGCGGGCGCCAACCTGCTGGCCAGTGGCAAGACGATGCCGGCCAAGACGTCCACCGTCAACAGCCAGACCTTCAACTGGAGCCGCATCGCCTACGCCGGCGGCAACCAGATCGTCAGCGGCGATGTGCTGTTCACCCAGTTCCAGCCGATCTACGACCACCGCCTGGTATGGGCCGGGAAGGTGGCGCAGCGCTACAGCGTGAGCTACTGGCCGGCTGCGACCGGCGTGCCGGCCAGCACCTACCCCAAGGCGATCACCTGGGCGCCGCCGGCCAACCAGACTCTGGTGACGCCGGGCGTGGTGCAGGCCACATCGCTGGCCGGCGTCAGTTCAGCCATCGGCAAGACGGGCGTCTTCATCCCGACGGCCACGCTTTCGGGTTGGCTCAACGTCGGCAGCGGCCTGGTGCTGATCAACGGCGTCGTCATCAGCGAGCGTGTCGTGCTCAGCGAGCGCGTCGTGCTTAGCGAAGGCGTCGTCATCAGCGAGGGTGTGGTGATCAGTGAACGCGTGGTGCTCAGCGAAGGCGTCGTCATCAGCGAGCGCGTCGTGCTCAGCGAGAGCGGCCAGACCGGCGTGGCCTCGTCGAGCGACACGAGCTTGTTGGGCGAGCCCTGAACCTTGCGCAGAGCAGTACCCGCGTGAGCCCAGTGCAAGCTGCCCCGGCCGATGCAACGCGCGCTGCCTGGTGGCAGTGGCTGCATCGCCGCCTGATGCCGGACTACAACCGCAAGGCGGCCACGTACTGGTGGGTGATGGTGCTGCTCGGCGCGGCGGTCCTCGCGCATGCGCTGCGCACCGTGGCAGCGCTGCCCGCTGCCGATCTGGTGCAGATCGCCGCCGGCGTCGCGATCGCGATGCTGGCGGGGCTTTTCCCGGTGCGCATAGCCAACTCGAAGAACTCGTTTGCCGCCGGCGAGGCCTTCATGTTTCTGCTCTTGCTGATGCACGGGCCGGAGGCGGCCACACTGGCGGCGGCGGGCGAGGCGCTGATCGGCTCGTGGCGCACCTCCAAGCGCTGGACCAGCCGCATCGCGAGCCCGGCGATGGGATGCATCGCCATGTTCTGCGTCGGCTCGCTGCTGCACGTGGCCATCGACGCTGCCCGAACGCTGGGCCTGTACGGCGCCGGGGTGCTGCTGGCGGCGAGTGTGATCTGCGCGGTTCTCGACTTCATGCTCAACACGCTGCTGATCGCTGCGATCCCGCATCTCAAGCGCAACCAGTGGCCGCAGTGGCGCGAGCTGTTCGGCGACTTTGGCTGGGTCGGCATCACCTTCGCCGGCAGCGCTTCCGTGGCCTGCCTGTTGTTCCTGACCGTCGAGCAGTCGGGCGTCGGCGTGCTCATGGTGGCAGCGCCGATCATCGCGATGCTGCTGGCGACCTTGCACTACTACTTCCGCCAACAGGAGGCCAATCAAGCGGCGCGCAAGAGCGCCAGCGAAGCCGCGGAGCGCGAGGCGCAACTCGTGGCCGGCCATGTGCGCGAGCTGGAAATCAGCGAAGCCAAGCTGCAGCACATCGCCTTCCATGACAGCCTTACCGGGTTGCCCAATCGGCAGCGCTTCCAGGAACACCTGACGCAGATGCTGGAGCGCGCGCGCGACGAACCGCAGCGCCAGTTCGGCCTGTTGTTCCTCGATTTCGATCGCTTCAAACTGATCAATGACAGCCTCGGCCATGCCGTTGGCGACGAATTCCTGGTCGCCGTGGCGCGCCGAATTCAGGCGAGCCTGCGCCCGCACGACATCGTCGCGCGGCTCGGCGGCGATGAGTTCGCGATCCTGGCCGAAGACCTGGATTGCGAACGCTACGCGGTGACTCTGGCAGAACGCTTGCTCGAAGCGCTGCGCCAGCCGTTGCAGCTTGCCGGCTACGACCTGGTCGCCAGCGCCAGCATCGGCATCACTTTCAGCGGCATGGGCTACTCGACGCCGCCCGAGATGCTGCGTGATGCCGATACGGCCATGTACAAGGCCAAGACCAACGGCAAGGCGCGCTACGCGCTGTTCGACTCCGCGCTGCACACTGAAGTGGCGCATCGCATGCGCCTGGAAGGCGAGCTGCGTCGCGCGCTGGCTGGCGGCCAGCTATCTGTCGCCTACCAGCCGCTGTTCGATCTCGACACGGGGCGCGTCACCGGATTCGAAGCGCTGGCGCGCTGGCACCACGCCGAACTGGGCACGATCAGCCCGGCGGTGTTCATCGCCGTGGCCGAGGATTCCGGCTTGATGTGGCCCCTGACCGACTTCGTGCTGCGAACGGCCTGCCACCAGCTGCGCGAGTGGCAGTCGCGCGACCCCGCGTTTGCGCGCCTGAACATGCATGTCAACGTGTCGGGCAACGACATCGCTCACGCCGGCTTCGTCGCGCGCGTCAATACCGCACTCGTCGAGGCACGTCTGCAGGCGCAGGACCTGACGCTCGAGCTGACCGAAAACATCCTGATGGCGCGCCTGGAAGCCGCGCTGCCGACCCTGGTCGAACTGCGCCGCCTCGGCGTGGGGCTCAGCGTCGATGATTTTGGCACGGGCTACTCGTCACTGCGCCACCTGTCCACGCTACCGGTGAACAACCTGAAGATCGACCGGGCTTTTATCGCCGAGATGCAGCGTGGACCCAACGAGGCGGCGGTGGTGCGCGGCATCGTGCTGTTGGGCAACTCGCTCGGCAAGTCGATCATTGCCGAGGGCATAGAAACGGCCGAACAGATGGAGCAGTTGCGCGGCATGGGTTGCAAGGCCGGCCAGGGGTTCTTTCTGTCTCGCCCTCTGACGGCCGACGTGGTGGACACCCTGCTCGACGGTCTCGTTGCCCAGCCTCCCATCAAGCCAACGCTGTTGCGCGCCGCCCTCTCTGCAGCATTGCATTGAGAGGGTCGGCGCCAGGGCTGGGCGACGCCGTCTCAGGCCCCCGCCCACTCGCGCACGAAATCCAGCCGATCCTGCCCGAAGAACATCTCGTCGCCGACGAAGCAGGTCGGCGCGCCGAACACGCCGCGCGCCACGGCTTGTTCGGTCTGCGCCACCAGCGCGGCCTTGACCTCGGGGTCGGCGACGAGCGCGGCGAAGGCCTCGGCATCGACGCCGGCCTCCGCGAGCACGGCCGCCAGTTCGCCCGCATCGCCGAGGTTGCGCGGCTGCACCCACATCGCGTCGAACACGGCATCGACATAGCGCGTGAAGACTTCGGGTGATTGCCTCATCTGCAGACCGATCGCGCCGCGCATCAGCGTCAGCGTGTTGATCGGAAAGTGCGGGTTGAACGCAAACGGCACGCCGTAGCGCGCCGCCCAGCGTTCGATGTCGCGGTTCATCCAGCGGCCCTTGGCCGGCACGCTCACCGGACTCGCGTTGCCGGTGGCCTTGAAGACGCCGCCGAGCAGCATCGGCTTGTAGAGGAGTGTCGCGCCGGTCTCGCGCGCGAGGCGCGGCAGTTGCGTGTGCGCGAGGTAGGTGGTCGGGCTGCCGAAGTCGAACCAGAACTCGATCGTCTTTGTCATGGTGTCACCAGGTTTCCATCCACGGCCGCAGGTCCATCTCGTGCGTCCACGCGCTGCGCGGCTGGCAGTGCAGTTGCCAGTAGGCCTCGGCAATGTGGTCGGGGTTCAGGATGCCGTCCTTGTCCTTCAGCGCGTAGCGCTGCGGAAAATTCTCGGCGATGAACTGCGTGTCGATCGCACCGTCGATCACCGTGTGCGCCACGTGGATGCCTTGCGGCCCGAGCTCGCGCGCCAGGCTCTGCGCCAGCGCGCGCAGCGCATGCTTGGCGCCGGCGAAGGCGGCATAACCGGCGCCGCCGCGCAGGCTGGCCGTGGCGCCCGTGAAGAGGATCGTGCCGCGGCCACGCGGCAGCATCGCGCGCGCCACCTCGCGTCCGACCAGGAAGCCGGCCAGCGCGCCCATTTCCCAGACCTTGCGATAGACGCGCTCGGTCGTGTCGGTGACGTTGAAGCGCACGTTGGCGCCGATGTTGAACACAGCCACCTCGATCGGTGCGATGTCGCGTTCGATGGTCGCCACGAGCTCGGTCACCGCCGCTTCGTCGCGCGCGTCGGAGCCGAAGCCATGGGCCTGCCCGCCGCTGTCGCGGATGCTTTGCACGAGGGGTTCGAGCTTGTCGGCCGTGCGCCGCGTGACGCAGGCGACGAGCCCCTCGCGCGCAAAGCGGCGCGCGATCGCGCCACCGGTGGCGTCGCCAGCGCCGACGATGAGGGCTGCTTTCGGGGAAGAGGTCATGACTTGGCCCTACACCAGTTCCGACAGCCGCCTGGCCTGCGGATTCAGCGCCACGACGTCGGCGACGTCCACCGGCCGGTTGCTGCGAATCGATGTCATGCCGGCGATGCCGACGGCGATCGATGCCGCGCCCTGCTCGTGTCCTGCGGTGCGGCCGAGGGCATCGCTCGGCTGCGGCGGGCCATAGAAGTGCGCGTTGAGGATCTCGTCGGCGCCGCCGTGCGCGGCGCGGATCTCCGGCATCTCCACGGTGTAGCTGTTGGCGAAATGCGGGAACACGCGGATCCACTCGCCCTCGGCCTCGGCGCCGGGCCGCTCTTCCACCTGCCACTCTCCTGGGGCGACGGCGCGGTTCATGTGCGTGCCGATGAACTCGTGGTATTCGATGCGCCCGCGGTCGCCGTTGAACGTCACGCGCATGCCCTCGCGCGGGCTGTAGCAGACCAGCGAGTAGGTGAGCAGTTCACCCGTCCGGTAGCGCACGTTCAGCGACATCTGGTCCGGGATGTCGATGCCGTCGCGAAAGACGTTGCGGTCGCGCACGTAGCCCGATTCGGCCTCGGCCTTCAGGTAGAGCTCGCGGAAGGATTCGCTCTCGGAAAGGTCGAGCCGGAACGGATCGTCCGCGGCCAGCGGCTCGCCGGTGTAGCGCGGGTAGCGCGTCAGCTTTTCGTCGCCGCGCGCGATGGCGTTGTCGCGGCCATAGAAGACGCGGTCGCCGTAGGCGAAGACCTGCTCGGGAATCGCGTCGAGCCACCAGTTCACCAGGTCGAAGTGGTGCGTGGCCTTGTGCACCAGCAGGCTGCCCGAGTTCTCGATCTGCGCGTGCCAGCGGCGGAAGTAGTCGGCGCCGTGGTGGGTGTCGAGCAGGTACTCGAGGTTGACCGAGCGCACGCGGCCGATCGTGCCGGCGACGATCAGCTCCTTCACCTTGGTGCGAAACGGCGCCCAGCGGTAGTTGAAGGCCACGCGCACGCGCTTGCCCGTGGCGGCCACCGCGTCGAGCACCGCACGGCATTTGGCGGCGTCGGTGGTCATCGGCTTTTCGGTGATCACGTCGCAGCCGGCGTGCAGCGCACGCACGATGTAGTCGTGGTGGGTCGAGTCCTGGCGTGCAGACGAAGACCTCGTCGGGCCGCTCGGTGCGCAGCAACTCGTCGAAGCGCTCGGCCGTGTAGGCCGGCACCGGCGCGTGGCCGAGCCGCCGCAGCCGCTCGTTGTAGAAGGCCATGCGCACGGTGCTCAGATCGCACAGCGCGACCAACTCATTGTCCTGCGCATAAGTGGTGACCAGCGGCTCGACGAAGCTGAACGCGCGTCCGCCCGTGCCAACGAAGGCATGGCGCTTTTTTTCGGGTCGGTTTGCCATTGACTCAGGCTCCTTCGCAGGTCTTGAGGGTAACTGCTAGTCAGCCGGGCCGCGCCTTGCCGTCACAGTTCCCTGAAGGGCCGCAAGGGCCTGCCGCACAACCCGACACCGTGGAGACTCTGCTGATGCGCTCAACAACATTCACCCGTCGCCAAGTGATCGCCGCCGCTGGCGCGGCCGCCACCGCTGGCTTGTCGCCCTCCAGTTTCGCTCAGGCCGGCACGCGGCTGCGCGCCTTCTGGTGGGGCAACCCCGACCGCGACAAGCGCACCCGCGCGCTGCTCGATGCGTATGCCAAGAAGACGGGCATGACGATCGCCGCCGAGTCGCTCGGCTGGGGCGACTACTGGACCAAGCTCGGCACGCAGGTGGCCGGCGGCAACGCGCCCGACCTGATCCAGATGGACTACCGCTACCTGTTCGAGTACGCGCGCCGCGACACGCTGCTGCCGCTCGACGCGCTGCTGCCGCTGCCTGATTTCAGCCCCGGCGATCGCAACGGCGGCAAGGTCGATGGCAAGTTGTACGGCGTCAACCTGGGCAGCAACTCCAAGGCCATGGTCTACGACGTCGACATGCTGGCCAAGGCCGGCGCCAAGACGCTCGACATGGCGTGGACCTGGGACGACTTCGCGCCGCATCGGCGCCGAGATCTCGAAGATGAACCCCGGCAAGTACTGGGGCTCGAGCGACAACAGCCGCTGGGAGCAGGGCTTCGAGCAGTGGCTCAACCAGCGCGGCAAGTCGCTCTACTCGGCCGACGGCAAGGCCGGCTTCACGGCGGACGATGCGGCGGCATGGTTCGACCTCTGGAGCAAGTACCGCAAGGCCGGCGTGATCCCGCCCGCCGACGTGGGCGCCACCAACACCGGCAAGATCGAGGAGTACGAGCTGACGCGCGGCCTGGCCGCGATGAGCTTTGCCAACTCGAACCAGGTCGTCGCCTTCCAGGGCCTGAACAAGAACAAGCTCGCCATCAGCCCCTTCCCGCGCGACAAGGCCGGCTCCTCGGGCCACTACATCAAGCCGTCGCAGATGATGAGCGTGTCGTCGAAGAGCAAGGCGCCGGAAGAGGCGGCCAAGCTGATCAACTACATGGTCACCGATCCGGAAGGCGTGAAGTTCCTCGGCATCGAACGCGGCGTGCCGTGCTCGGCAGGCGCGCGCGCGGTGCTGGCGCCGGAAGTCGATGCGCTCGGCAAGATGCAGATCGACTACGTGGCGGCGCTGACCAAGATCGCCGTGCCGCTGCCGCCCCCGCCGCCCAAGGGCGCCGGCGAGATCGAGAACCTGCTCAAGCGGGTGGCCGACTCGGTGGCCTTCGGCAAGAGCAGCATCAAGGACGGCGCGCAGCAGTTCCACACCGAGGCAGTCGCCATCCTCGCCCGCGCTTAGCGCGTGATCACATGGCGGGGCCGCTCGGCCGCGGTGCGGCGCGACCTGATCGGCTACGCCTTTCTCGCGCCGTGGCTGATCGGCTTCCTGTGCTTTTCGCTCGGGCCGGTGCTGGCCTCGCTGTACCTGTCGTTCACCAAGTTCGACCTGCTGAGCCCGGCAAAGTGGATCGGCACCGAGAACTACGTGCGCATGTTCAGCGCCGACCCGCGCTTCTGGCAGGCGCTGAAGGTGACCTTCAGCTACATGGCGATGGAGGTGCCGCTGAAGCTCGCTTTCGCGCTCGCCATCGCGGTGATGCTGGACAAGGCGGTGCGTGCCGGTGCGCTCTACCGCGCGCTGTTCTACATGCCCTCGCTGCTCGGCGGCTCGGTCGCGATCGCGGTGCTGTGGCGGCAGATCTTCGAGGGCAACGGCACGCTCAACCAGGTCCTGCTCTGGCTGTTCGGCTACAAGGGGCCGAGCTGGATCTCGACGCCCGACACCGCGATCTACACGCTCGTGCTGCTCGCGGTCTGGCAGTTCGGCTCGCCGATGATCATCTTCCTGGCCGGCCTGCGCCAGGTGCCGCAGGACTTGTACGAGGCGGCGTCGATGGACGGTGCCGGCGCGTGGCGGCAGTTCCGCAAGATCACGCTGCCGATGCTGGCGCCGGTGATCTTCTTCAACATGGTCCTGCAGATCATCGAGGGCTTCAAGGCCTTCACCCCCGCCTACGTGATCTCGGGCGGCACCGGCGGGCCGATCGACTCGACGCTGTTCTACACGCTCTACCTCTACCAGGAGGCGTTCTCGTACTTCCGCATGGGCTATGCATCGGCGCTGGCGTGGGTGCTGCTGCTGGTGATCGGGCTGTTCACCGGCATCAGCTTCCTCACGTCGAAGTACTGGGTGCTACTACGAAGATGACGCCTCGCTGATCCCGAACGCCGTCGACCTGACGCCGCGCTCGGTCGCCGTGCAGCGTGCTGCGCCACGCCGCTGCTGATCGCCATCACCTTCGTGATGCTCTATCCGCTGCTGTGGATGGTGGCCTCGTCGTTCAAGCCCGAGAACATCATCTTCACGGACCTGTCGATCTGGCCGCCGTCGTTCAAGCTCGACAACTACCGCCAGGGCTGGACGGCGCTGCAGGAGAGCTTCGGCGTCTTCTTCAGCAACTCGTTCCTGGTTGCGATCCTGGTCGTCATCGGCAACACGGTGTCGTGCTCGATCACCGCCTACGCCTTCGCGCGGCTCGAGTTCCGCGGCCGCAAGTTCTGGTTCGTCGTCATGCTCGGCACGCTGATGCTGCCCTACCACGTGACGCTGATCCCGCAGTACGTGCTGTTCCTGAAGCTCGGCTGGATCGACACCTTCCTGCCGCTGATCGTGCCCAAGTTCCTCGCCGCCGACGCCTTCTTCATCTTCCTGATGGTGCAGTTCTTCCGCGGCATCCCGCGCGAGCTGGACGAGGCCGCGGTGATGGACGGCTGCAGCCCCTGGCGCATCTACTGGAAGATCATGCTGCCGCTGTCGCTGCCGGTGCTGGCCACCACGGCGATCTTCTCCTTCCTCTGGACCTGGAACGACTTCCTCGGCCCGCTCGTCTACCTGAACGATGCCGCGCACTACACCGTGCCGCTGGCGCTGCGCTCCTTCGTCGATGCCACTGGACAGTCGGCTTGGGGCCAGCTGTTCGCGATGTCGGTGCTGGCGGTGCTGCCGATCTTTCTGTTCTTTCTCTTCTTCCAGCGCCTGATCATCGAAGGCGTGGCTCCTCGGGCATGAAACGATGACCACAAGACCCAGTCTCCGCTTCGCCGCCATCGGCCTGAACCACCAGCACATCTACGGCCAGACGATCGCGCTGCTCGACGCCGGCGCCGAGCTCGTCGCCGTGCATGCCGACGAGGACGATCTCGCCGCCGCCTACATGCAAGCGCTTCCCGCAGGCGCGGCGTGTCGCCGACCGGCGCGCGATCCTCGACGACAACAGCATCCCGATGATCGTCAGCGCGACCATCCCCGACACCCGCGCCGCCACCGCCATCGAGGTGATGCGCCACGGCAAGGACGTGATGGTCGACAAACCCGGCTGTCATCAGCCTCGACGAACTCGCCGAGGTGAAGCGCGTGCAGGCCGAGACCGGGCGCATCTTCTCGGTCTGCTTCTCCGAGCGCTTCGAGAACCGCGCCACCGAAAAGGCGAGTCGCCTCGTCGCCGAAGGCGCGATCGGCCGCGTCGTGCAGACCGTGGGCCTCGGCCCGCACGCGCTGCGCAACAACCCGCGGCCGGACTGGTTCTTCCAGCGCAAGCGCTACGGCGGCATCCTGTGCGACATCGCCGCGCACCAGTGCGACCAGTTCCTGCACTTCACCGGCTCGACGCGCGCCGAGGTCGTGGCCTCGCACATCGCCAACCACGCCAACCCGGACACGCCGGAGCTCGAAGACTTCGGCGAAGTGCTGCTGCGCGGCAACGGCGGCACCGGCTACATCCGCGTCGACTGGTTCACGCCGAAGGGCCTGGGCGTGTGGGGCGACGGGCGGCTGACGATCCTCGGCACCGAGGGCTACATCGAGCTGCGCAAGTACGTCGACGTCGCCGGCCGGCCCGGCGGCGACCACCTCTTCCTCGTCGATGGCAAAGGCACGCAGCACATCGACTGCAGCGCCGAGCCGCTGCCCTACGGCCCGCGGCTGATCGACGACGTGCTGAACCGGACCGAGACCGCGATGCGCCAGGAGCACTGCTTCCTCGCCACCGAGCTGGCGCTGAAGGCCGAGGCGATGGCCACGCGCGTGGACTCTGAAGGCATGAGCGCAAGGCTCGGTGTGGCGGTGGTCGGCCTCGGTGTCGGCAAGGGGCATCTTGCAGGCCTATGCCGAAATCCCCGCGCTGTTCGACGTGAAGGCCGTGTGCGACCTGAACCTCGACAAGGCTGCGTGCCACCGCCGCCGAGTTCGGCGTCGCCCGCCACACCACGTCGCTCGCCGAGCTGCTGGCCAGCCCCGACGATCGACATGATCGATCTGTGCACGCCGCCGAACACGCACCTCGGCTTGATCGAGCAGGCGCTGGCCGCCGGCAAGCACGTGGTCTGCGAGAAGCCGCTGGTCGGCTCGCTTGCTGGAGGCCGACGCCGTGGCAGGCGGCACTGCGCGACGCCAAGCGGCAGTCTGTTCCCGATCTTCCAGTACCGCTTCGGCAACGGCCTGCAACGCCTCAAGCACCTGCAGGCCAAGGGCCTCGCGCGCCACGCGCTGATCACGACGATGGAAACCCATTGGCGGCGCGACAGCGACTACTACGAGATTGCCGTGGCGCGGCAAATGGGCCACCGAGATGGGCGGCGTCTGCCTCACCCAGGCCTGCCACGCGCACGACATCCTGTCGTATGTGCACGGCCCGGTGAAGACGGTGTTCGCGAAGCTCGCGACCCGCGTCAACGACATCGAGGGCGAGGACTGCGCGGCCATCACCGTCGAGCTGGCGAACGGCTCGCTCGCGGTGCTGTCGGCCACGCTCGGCGCCGCGGAAGAAACCTCGCGCCTGCGCTTCGTCTTCGGCGACATGACGGTCGAGAGCGCCAGCCCCGAGCCTTACCGTCCCGGCAAGGAGCCTTGGCACTTCAAGGGCAAGACGGCGCAGATCGATGCGGCGATCGAGGCCGCGTTCGCCGACTTCGAACCCACGCTCGAATCCTTCGCCGGCCAGTTCGCGCGCATCCATGCCTGCATCACGCAAGGCGCGCCGACGCCGGTGACGCTGGCCGACGCGCGCGCTTCGCTCGAACTCATCACCGCCATCTACTACTCGGCCGAGAGCGGCACGCCGCAGACGCTGCCGATCGCACCCGACCACCCGCGCTACGCGAGCTGGGTGCCGGCCGCGCGCGGCTTTGCCAAAGGCGCTGGCGTCATGACCCGCCTCACGCTGCGCGGCATCACCAAGCGCTACGGCACGGTCGAGGTCATCCACGGCATCGACCTCGACGTGCCCTCGGGCGAGTTCGTCGTCTTCGTCGGGCCCTCGGGCTGCGGCAAGTCCACGCTGCTGCGCATGATCGCGGGGCTGGAAGCGATCACCGGCGGCGAGTTCTGCATCGACGGCGTGCGCGTCAACGAGGTGCCGCCGGCCCAGCGCCAGATCGCGATGGTGTTCCAGTCGTACGCGCTGTACCCGCACATGACGGTCTACGACAACCTCGCCTTCGGCCTGCAGACCGCCGGCGAGAAGAAGGACGTGATCGACCAGCGCGTGCAGCTCGCCGCGGCGATGCTGAAGATCGAGCCGTACCTGCAACGCAAGCCCAAGGCGCTGTCGGGCGGGCAGCGCCAGCGCGTGGCGATCGGCCGCGCGATCGTGCGCAACCCCAAGCTGTTCCTGTTCGACGAGCCGCTGTCGAACCTCGACGCCGAGCTGCGCGTGCAGATGCGCGTCGAGCTGTCGAAGCTGCACGCCGACCTCGGCACGACGATGATCTACGTCACGCACGACCAGGTCGAGGCGATGACGATGGCCGACCGCATCGTCGTGCTGCGCGACGGTCTGATCGAGCAGAGCGGCACGCCGCTGGAGCTGTACAACCGCCCCGCGAACCGCTTCGTCGCCGGCTTCATCGGCAGCCCGAAGATGAACTTCCTCGAAGCGAAGGTCACCGGCCGCGACGCGCAGGGCCTGACGCGTGGCGCTGCCCGGCGGCGAGACGCTCTCGGTGGCCGCGGATGCCGCCAAGGGGTCGGTGGGCGACGCGGTCACGCTCGGCATCCGCCCCGAGCATGTGCTGCTGGCCGACGGCGGCCTGCCGGTCACAGTGGCCTGATCGAGCAGCTCGGTGGCAACACCGTGCTCTACGGCACGCTGAGCGCGCAGCAGCCGGTGGTCGTGCAGGTGGTCGGCCAGAGCGCCGTGCGCCGTGGCGATACGGTGCATGTGCAGTTGCCGGCGGCCGACTGCCACGCTTTCGACGCGAAGGGGCTGTCGCTGGCGGGTTGACCGTCTTGCGCCGGTCCCTGGCGGTTTCGCCAGCCCGTCAGCGCCCGCGCAAGTGCGCCGGTGCCTCCAGCCGCTTGGCCACCATCGCCAGCGCCAGCGACAGCACCAGGTACACCGCCGAGATCAGCAGGTACGGCTCCCAGTAGCGCGAGTACGCACCGGCGACGGTGCGCGCGGCCAGCGCGAGTTCGGCCAGGCCGATCGCCGACACCAGCGACGAATCCTTGATCAGCGTGATGCCTTCGTTGACCAGCGCCGGCACCATGCGCCGGAAGGCCTGCGGCAGGACGACGGTCTGCATCGTCTGCGCGTGCGTCAGGCCCAGGCTGTAGCCGGCCTGCGTTTGGCCGCGAGCGATGCTCTGGATGCCGGCGCGGAAGATTTCGCTGATGTAGGCGCCGGCGTTGAGCGTCAGCGCCAGCGCGCCGGAGAAGAACGCGCCGTGCTCTTGCCTGAACGTGCGTGCGGCGTCACCGGAGAGGAGCAGGCCGCTGTCGGGGTGGATCAGCGCCGGCATCAGCGCGAAGTGCACGAGCAGGATCTGCACGAACAGCGGCGTGCCGCGGAAGAAGGTGACATAGGCCACCGTGATCCAGCGCGTGATCTTCAGCAGCCAGGCCAGCAACGGGTTGGCCGGCTGCGGCGCGTCGTGCGAGCTGCTGACGAGGCCGAGCACCACGCCGAGCGCGAGGCCCGCGGTGAGGGCGATCAGCGTCAGCTGGATCGTCATCCACAGGCCGCTGACGAACAGCGGCCCATAGCCGGCCAGGATCTCCCAACGCAGACCCATGGCCGGTGCTCCTGTCTAGTTCACTTCGACGCTGCGGGGGCGGGCGCTGCGGCCGCCGCGGGTGCGGCCGGCTCGGTGCCGAAGTACTTCTTGAAGATCGTGTTGTACGAGCCATCGGCCTTGATCGCCGGCGATGCCTTCGTTCAACTTGCCGAGCAGCTCGGTGTTGCCCTTCTTGACGGCAAAGCCGTACTGCTCGGGCGCGAACTCCTTGTCGCTGACCATCTTGAACTTGCCGCCCGGGTTGTTGGCGACGTAGTGGATGACGACGCCGTTGTCGGCGACGACGGCATCGACGCCGCCGGCTTCGAGTTCCTTCAGCGCCAGCGGCGTCGATTCGAAGCGCTTGATCGCCGTGCTGGTCTTGCCGAGCAGCTTGGTCACCGCTTCGTCGCCGGTGGTGCCGGTCTGCACGCCGACCTTGGCTTTCTTCAAGTCAGCGAACTTGGCGAGTCTTGCTGTTCTCCTTGACGGCGATCAGTTGCACCGCATCGAAGTACGGATTCGAGAAATCCATCGTCTGCTTGCGCTCGTCGGTGATCGTCACCGACGACGCGATCATGTCGCGATCACCTTGCCCGAGCGCATTGAAGATGCCTTCCCACGGCGTGTTGACGAACTTGACCTGGATGCCGGCCTTGGCCGCGGCAGCGTTCACCACATCGATCGTGAAGCCGACGATCTCGCCCTTTTCGTTCTGGCTCTCGAACGGCGCATACGCGGCATCGGTGCCGACGGCATAGACCTTGGCGGGGGCCGGCGCCGGAGCGGCGGCGGGCGCCGAAGCAGCGGCTGCGGGCGGCGGTGGCGGCTCTTTCTTGCCGCAGGCGGCGAGCAGCAGGGCGGCCGCGAACAGGCCGCTGGTCTTGATGAATTGGCGGGTGGTGAGGCGCATGGTGGTCTGTCCGTGGCAATCCTGTGAAGTGCGCAGTTTATGCGCAGCGCGCTCAGGGTTTTGTGCGTTCGTCCGGGCGCGGCGATCGGGCCAGGCGCCAGACCATGAAAGCCAGCACCGCCACGCCGGCGAGCAGCACCGACCACAGCAGCCACGGCCGCAGCGCGGCGCGCTGCTGGCGCGCCTGTTCGGCGCGCGCCACGGCGCTGACCTCGCTCCATTGGCCGAGCGTGGCGCTGCCGAAGCGCGCGCGTTCACGGTCGAGCGACGGCACCAGCGTGGACAACGGCAGCGCCGACGGCGCGGTGACCTTGGCACCGGCCAGCAGCGTGTAGGGCGGCTCGCCCTGCGACGCGAAGACCAGGCTGGCCAACGGCGCCTGCACGACGAGTTGGGTTTGTGCCGCGTCGAGCGCCGCGGCGCGCGGGTCGGGCAGCACGCGCACGAAGCGCGCTGTGGCGTTGACGGCGAGCGGCGGCGAGCTTGCCACGTCGGTGCCGCGCTCCAAGCGGTAGAACACGGCGGAGCCGAGCTCACGCCACGGCTCGTTGGCCTCGTTGCGTGATTGCAGGCGCACCGGGGCGACGAGCGTGCCGCTGGTCCAGTGCAGATCGATCTGGGTGATCGGCAGCACGCCGCCGAGGTCGAAGTGCAGGGCGCGCTGCGCGTCCGCGTCGGGCGTGGCCTGGCCCGCGGGCTCGGTGCCCGGTGACACGACGAGGGTGATGGGCGGATCGAGCACCTTGCTGCCGCGCTGTGCGGTCACCACCTTGGCGGCGCTGACCTGCGGGGCGGTGGCCGCGTCGGCCCAGACCAGGCGCACGAAGCGGCCGGGGTTGGCGCCGAGCAGCAGCGTCGGCTGCGTCAGTGGGCCGGCCGGTGAGGCGAGCGCCATCAACTGGCCACTGCCGCCGCTGCGCCATTGGCGCAGGTCGTCGCTGCTGTCGAAGCGGAACGCCGCGCTGAACTCGGCCGGGCCGCTCCATGCGATGCGCAGCGAGTGCGGCACAGGGGTCGTCGCGCTGGCGCTCACCGAGATCGAACAACCAGCCTGCGGACGCCGCGACGCGGCGCGGTCGTGGTGCCTGCGGCGAGGCGCTTGACGCTGATGCGGCCGCTGTCGATCGTGACTTCGATCGGCGCCGTCCAGCTGCCGTCAGCCGCTGGCTTGGCGGGCAGCGGGTACAGCGTCGCATCGGATTGCTGCTCGGTCGTCTGCGGCTCGGGCTGGCGCGGTGCGAGCACGGCGAAGGGCACGCGCTCGCCGCGTGCATCGACGATGCGCAGGTCGGCGAGATTCGCGCTCGCGCTGCGGCCATAAGCGGTGGCCGGCAGCGGCAGTTGAATCAACGCACCTGGCGACGACACCGTGATCGGTGACGAATAGCGAAACGCCGGTTCGTCGGCCGCGCTGGCGGCTGCAGCCACCAGCCACGCGCCGACCCAGAACACCTTACGCATGCTGTTGCTCCTGCACCTTTGCCTTGCCGGGCAGCGGCGCGACATAGCCGATGACCAGCATCAACACGCCGACACCGATGAAGGAGACGATGCGCGTCACGGTGCCGGTGCCTGAGAGGTCGACCAGCAGCAGCTTGGCGACCACGGCGGCGAGCAGCGCCGCACCCACCAGCCACGGCAGCCGCATCGCGCGCCGTGCCGACAGCCACATCAAGACCAGCGCGGTGGTGGTCCACAACAGCGTGATGCCGGTCTGCACGGGCAGCGAGCGCGTCCAGGCATCGAAGCGGAACGGCACGTCGCCGAAGTGGTGGAAGCCGCGCACCAGCATCGCGTTGAGCCAGACGAAGGCCGCGCTGCCGACGAGCGCGATCGGCACGCCGGGTTGCGCTGCCCACTTCGCGCGCGCCGCATCGCTGCGCAGCCACAGCACGACGGCCAGCAGCGCCGCAGCAACGCCGACGTCGAGCGGGTTGATCAGCGGCACATACGGCAGCGGCAGTGCCGAGCCGTTGGAGCCGATGTTGGCGAGCACGGTCCACAACAGCAGGCCGGCGGCGAGCAGCGCAGCGGCGATCCACTGATACGCCGACGGCGCAGCACTCACCGGCCAGCGCTGGGACAAGCCTGGGCGTGGCAGCAGCATCAACAGCAGCGCCGGCGCAACGAGCCAGCCGAGCCAACCCCAGGCGCTCAAGGCGTCCCCCCAGTCGATCGTCAGCGCACGGCCTTGCAAGGCGCCGAGCAGCGCGAGCACGAGCACGCCGATCGCATGCGCGGCGTCGCGCGCGACAGCAGGCCACGACGGCGCGAGACGCCACAGCACGATCGCATGCACGGCGAGCGCGACCGGCCACGCCCACCATCCCCCATGCTCGAACGGGCGCGCCAGCGTCACCGCCAGTGTGAGGCTGGCCAGCGCCATCAGCGGCGCGTGGCCGATCACCGGCAGCGCGATGCGCGGCCAGTGCAGGCGCATCGACAGCAGTGCGTAGAGCAATCCGATCGCGCTGACACTGACCAGCCAGGCCGCAAGTTCGAAGCGCGGCGGCACGAAGTGGTCGATCTGCAGCGACGCGGCGCCGAGCAGCCACAGCGTTGCTGCACCGATCAGCAGCGGCTCGGCAATCGACTCATGGGCCACCAGGCCTGTCGCGTCGCGCTGCGACTGGCGCGCGACGAACAGCGCGGCGGCCAGCGAGGCCGCAGCCGCCATCAGCGCGTTGAACAGGTAGGCGTTGAACACTGCGGTCGGCGCGCCATGGCGTTCGAAGCCGAAGGCCATCGCCACGCCCGCCAACACTAGCAGCGCATAGCCAAAGGCACGCGCCAGCACGCGCGACTGGCGCAACCCCAGCCAGACGAGGCCCGCGCCTTCGAGCGCCCAGGCGCCGGCGGTGCTGCGCGCGTCGAGAGCGAACGGGATCACCAGCGTCGTGAACACCGTGCCGATGGCGAGGCTGCCTTCGAACGCCGCAGCCAGGCGCGGCCGCGAGCGCATCCACGTCGCCATGGCGATGTAGAACACCGCGAGCACGAGCGCCGAGATCGCCGTGCCGTACTCGGTGTGGCGCACCAGACCGTGCTGCAGCACGAAGGTGATCGTCGGCAGGCCGAACAGCAGCGCGCCTTGCACCCATGCGTCGGTCGGCAGCGGCTTCTCGTTCGTCGCTGCCTTCTGGCGCAGCGGCATCAGCATGATGGCGACGAAGAGCAGGAAGAACGCAATCAGGAAGCCCTGGCTCGTCGCGTAGTTGTCGCTCTGGTACTTGAGCACGCCCCAGGCCGTGGCGACGACGAAGGTGCCGAGAAAGCCGATCAGGTTCAGCGAGCGCCAGGTGCGGTGCCAGGCGACGAGCGCGATGCCGAGATCGAGCACGAGGTAGTAGCTGAACAGCGCCACATGGTTGCCGCTGCCGGTGGACACCAGCAGCGGTGTCGCAAAGCCGCCGAGCGCGCCGATGACGGCCAGTGCACGTGCGTCTTGCAGCACTGCGAGCGCGGCGCCGAGTGCGGCCACGGCCACCATCAGCACGAACACCGGCGTCACCGCGAGCACGCCGTAGAAGCGGAAGGCGACGAAGAGGGTGAGGTAGAGCACCGCGACCGCGCCGCCCTGCAGCACCTGCGCATACGCCGGGCGTTGGCTGCGCAGGCGCCAGCCGACGATCAGCAGTGCGATGGCGGCGGCGCCGATGCCGGCCAGCCGCAGCTCGATCGGCAGCTGCACATGTTCGCTGGCGAATTTGGCGAGGAAGGCCAGGCCGATGAAGAGGATGCCGATGCCGGCCTTGACGATGGTGTTGCCGCCGAAGAACCAGGCCTTGATCGGATCGAGCGGGTTGGGTCGCGGCGCGGCGGCAGGTGGGCGTGCCACCGGTGCGGCGCCGGCGCCACGATCTCGGGCGGCATCGTCGGCTCGAAATCGCGGGTGGCGACGTCGGGCTCTTCGGTGATCCGTTGCGGGCTGCGGTATCGCCACACGCTCTGTGACTTGCGGCTGGCTCAGCACGCGCACCGCTTGTTCGAGATCGGCGATCACGCGGGCCTGCCGCATCGAGCGCAGCACCAGCCACGCCAGCACCGCGCCGGCGAGCGCTTCGAAGGCACCGCCGAAGGAGGCCCCGAGCACGAGTCCGATCACGATCGCAATCACCAGCGGCACGTTGCAGCCTTTCACGCCAAGCGACGAGGCCACTGTAGCGGGCGCCGACCCCGCGCTGCGGGGTCGCTGCACGGTATCGCGTGGCGAGCCCGCCAGCTTCGTTTGTCAGTGCTGCAGCGGTGATGCCTGCATCAGGCGTGCCAGTTCTTCAGCGTCGAAACCTGCGCGCCGTCGTGCGTCGAGATTGAACGGCGGTTTCGGCCGCGGTGCGTGGTGCGTGACGAGCAAGTGCTCGAAGTGCGCGATCGGATCGAGCCCCTCGCGCTCGCACAGCCAGCGGTACCAGTGGTTGCCGATCGCGACATGGCCGACCTCGTCGCGCAGGATCACGTCGAGGATGGCCACCGCGCGCAGGTCACCCGCCTGCGCGAGTTTGGCCTGCATCGGCGGCGTGGCATCGAGGCCGCGCGCTTCGAGCGTGCGCGGCACGAGCGCCATGCGAGCGACGATGTCGTGCTTGGTTTTCTCGACCATGGTCCACAGCCCGTCGTGCGCATCGAAGTCGCCGTAGGCGTGGCCGAGCGAGGCCAGGTGCTCGCGGAGCAGGGTGAAGTGCAACGCTTCCTCTGCGGCAATCCGCGCCCAGTCGCGGTAGTAGTCGGCGGGCATGTCGGCAAAGCGCCAGATGGCGTCGAGCGCCAGGTTGATGGCGTTGAACTCGATGTGGGCCACGGCGTGCAACAGCGCGGCGCGGCCGTGCGAGGTGTGCAGCGAGCGGCGGGCGACGTGCGCCGGAGAGACGAGCCGCGGCCGCGCGGGGCGGCCGGGCAGGCCGGCGGGTTCGGGCAACGTGGCCGCGGTGTCGATCGTCAACGCTGCGGGATCGTTGAACTCCTGGCGTGTTCCGCGCGCCTTGGCCGAGGGGTCAGCGAGACGCAACAACTCGAGGGCGCGGTGGCGCAGGTGCATCGAGGGATTGTCGCTGGGCGTTCGCGGCCGCGGAGGTGCGTTCAGGCGACGCAGGTTGAGTGTCGGCATTTACCGGATTCTGTTGAAAACTCGAAGTTTTTTTCAACAGAATCGGCCACAACCTGACACTCACGCCGACACCCGCAAGCCGACGGTCATACGGCACTTGGGTTCGGACGTTCGCAGTTGCGTGATCGGCTCGCGAGAGATCGATCTACCGACGACGTCCCTGATGGGATCTCAGGAGTTGCTGCGCCACCGTCGCCGGACTTCCGCGAGGAAGGCCTCTCTGTCGGTGCGCATGCTGCGGACGACCACCGGAGGCGCGTCGGTCTGCTCGTAGCGAGCTGACCAGATGACGAGTTCCACCAGTACGGGCGCTAGGTCGATGCCCTTGGGGGACAGGCGATAGAGAAAGCGGCGCGCGTCCTCTGCGTCGCGCCGCTTCTCGATGATGTTCGCATCCTCCAGCTTGCGCAGCCGGTCTGCCAGGATGTTGGATGCGATGCCTTCGCCTCCCGTCAGGAAGTCGTTGTAGGTCCGTCGATCCTTGAACATCAGGTCACGCACGATCAGCAGCGACCAGGCGTCGCCCAGGAGCTCCAGCGCGATGCTGATCGGGCAACCCGATCTGAGTTGACGAGGTGCGGCGGACGTGGCCATTGGAACGATGATCGCATATCGCTTGCCATTCGCAAGTGAATTGCTAGACTGGCGCATCCTTTGGCCGGCAAACCGAGCTGGCCGTTCCCACAGGAGGTCACCGTCATGCGCAAGTCCTTCTGGTTGGCTGTCCTGGCCTACCTGGTGCCGACCTTTCCGCTGGGCTACTTCTGGCATCTGGTCACCTTTGCGGATCACTACCATCGCCTCCAGATGTACCGGGATGAAGTGATCATCCCGTTGGGCTTGGCCTCGATGGTCGATCCAGGCCCTGGTGTTTGCCTGGGCTTATCCGCGACTGTTTCCGCCCACGCGCGTGCCGTGGCAGCGTGGCGCCGTCGGCTTCGGGTGCATCTTCGGCGTCATGGCCTGGTCATTCGCGGTGCTGCCGGTCGCAGCCAAGTACCGCATGACATCGGTGCAGGACTTCATCGTGCTGGAAACCTGCTTCACCGCGCTGCAGTTCGCGGCCGTCTCGCCGCTGATGGCCCTGGCCTACCGGCTCGGTGAGCACAAGGCGGCGTCTGCCTTGTCGGCCTGATCGAGCGTCCGCCATGCCCTACGACCCGGAACTGGCTGAGAGGATGCGCACGGCGCTGCAATCGCGCACCGGCGTGGTTGAGAAGAAGATGTTCGGTGGCTACTGCTGGATGCTTCACGGCAACATGCTGTGTGGTGTCGAAGTCGGGCGCTTCATGTTCCGGGTTGGCGCGGAGCAGGAGGCCGATGCGTTGTCGCGACCCGGTGCCCGCCCGATGGACATCACGGGCAAGCCGATGAAGGGCTTCGTGTGGGTGGATGCCCGCCAGACCGCCGATGCCGGACTGGAGGCGTGGATCGATCTGGCCGCCCGCTATGTGGGCGGACTTCCGCGAAAGTAGGTCGCCGGGGCGGGCGCGTCATCGGCCGTGCTGGTGGACCTGGAGCCTTCGCCGCCGTCGTTGAACTGGGGTGGTTGGCCGTAGCGGAACGCCCGCACCCTTGGCGTCGAGCGCCGCCAGCCGATCGCGCAACCGCCCCACCGCGAAGTCGATGAAGGCGCGGGTCTTCATCGGAAGCCGCCCTTGGCCGGGGTAGATCAGGCTGGCCGGCACCGCCGGCGACTCCTAGTCGACCAGCACGCGAACGAGGCGGCCGTCATGCAAGGCGTCGGCCACCTGGTACGACAGCACCCGCGTGAGACCCAGCCCGAGGACCGCAGCCTCAATGGCGGCATCGGCGGTGGAGACGGTCATGCGCGAGCGCACCCGCGCCTGCCGCTTCTGGCCGTCGGTGCCGGCGAAGGTCCACGTCGTCGCGGCGTCCAGGCCGTCGAACGTGATGCAAGCGTGCGCCGCGAGGTCGCCCAGGGAATGCGGCGCGCCGAACCGATCCAGGTAGTTCGGGCTCGCGCACACCACGCGGCGGAGTGTCCCGATCTGCGTGGCGACGAGGTTGCTGTCCGGCAATGCGCCGATGCGCAAGGCCACGTCGACATGCTCTTCGATGAGGTTGACGTTGCGGTCGCCCAGGCGGAGCTGGATGTCGACCTCGGGGTGCGCTTCCAGGAAGGCCGCTGCCACCGGCACCAGGTGCAGGCGCCCGAACACGATCGGCGCGGCCAGCACGAGCTGGCCCTTGACCTTGGCGTAGGCACCCGAGGCGGCGCGCTCGGCTTCGTCGACCTGCTCCAGGATCTGTCGGCACGCCTCCAGGTAGTCGCGCCCCGCATCGGTCAACACCAGCTTGCGCGTCGAGCGCGTGATGAGGCGCGTCTTGAGGTGCGCTTCCAGGTCGGCGAGCTTGCGGCTGACGGTGGCCAGCGGCACGTTCAGGCGTCGCCCTGCGGCCGACAGGCTGCCTCCATCGACGATGGCGGCAAACACGGACATGGCTTCGAGGCGGTCCATTGTTCCGAATATCGAGAGGAAGCTTCGCGGATCTGCAGTCTAGTTGGCACGGACGGGAATATCTACAGTCTCTTCACCGGCACTCACCGGCCCAACCAACCCCTGGAGTCCACACCATGTCCCGCCTCACCACCCCCGCCAGCATCGACGCCGCCCCGGCATCGGCCCGCCCACTTCTCGAAGCCGTGAACAAGCAGCTCGGCAGCGTGCCGAACCTGTTCCGCCTGGTCGCCAACAGCCCGGCCGCGCTGGAGGGCTACCTCGGCATGTCCGGCGCCCTGGCCAAGGGCAGCCTGCCGGCCCAGACGCGCGAGCGCATCGCGCTGGCCGTCGCGCAGATCAACGACTGCGGCTACTGCCTGTCGGCCCACAGCTATCTTGGGCAAGAACCTGGCGAAGCTGAGCGACGCCGAGATCGCGGCCAATCGCACGGCGGCTCGCTCGACCCGAAGGCCGACGCGGCGGTGCGCTTCGCGGCCAAGGTGGTTCGCGAACGCGGGCATGTGTCCGACGCCGACGTGCAGGCCGTGCGCATGGCGGGCTACGACGACGCGCAGATCGTCGAGATCGTCCAGCACGTGGCGCTGAACACCTGGACCAACTACGTCAACTCGGTGGCGCAGACCGAGATCGACTTCCCCGTCGCGCAGGCCCTCGCCGCCTGAGTGGGCTGTGATCGTGGCCGACAACAAGATCTACGCCAGCGACGTGGCGTTCACCGACACGGTGAAGGCGATCCAGGCCCGCAAGGGCTCGCGCCCGGCCTATGCGCGAATGGAATCGGGCGGCTCCTGGGAGCAGTCCATCACCGCCGAACTGAAGGCCGAGATCGAGGCCCAGACCAGCGTGTTCCTGGCGACCGCCAACGCGGACGGGCAACCCTACATCCAGCACCGTGGCGGGCCGGCCGGCTTCCTGCAAGTGCTCGACGAGCACACGATCGCCTTCGTGGACTTTGCAGGCAACCGCCAGTACATCACTCAGGGCAACCTCGCGGAGAACCCGAAGGCGCAGCTGTTCCTGATCGACTATGCCCATCGCCGCCGCATCAAGGTGTGGGGCACGGCGCGCGTGGTGGAAGGTGACGAGGCGCTGCTGCGCCGCCTGATGCCGGAGGGCTATCGCGCGAGGCCGGAGCAGGTCGTGCTCTTCACGGTCACCGCATGGGACGTGAACTGCCCGCAGCACATTCCGCAGCGCTTCGAGGCCGCCGATGTGCGCGCAGCGATCGAGTCCCGCGACCGACGCATTGCCGAGCTCGAGTCCGAGATCGACCGAATGGGTGGTTCATTCATGCGGGCTCGCGAGCGGCCGCTGCAGGAGCCGTGACCGACGGTTGCCTTTGCCAACGCTCATGGGCTACGGCGTGATGGTCGGCTCGGCATCAAAAAAATGAGATTACCCGGCTTGGCGCGTCGCCACGCCACCCCGCGTCACCCGGTCGAACAGCTCGACAAATGATCGTGCACGATCACTCCTTCGTGCTCCGGCACCGGCCGCTGCCACGGCGCTTGCGCGATGCACTCACGTGCGTCGATCAGCCCCGCGTCGCGCCGCGCACGGATGCCCGCAGCCGTGAAATCGATGTCCTTGGTGTGATCCTCGGCGGCCAGGCGCGGCGCGAGCAGGCGCACGACATGCATCGTCGTCTTGCAGCCCCAGCTCGCCAGCTCGCGCACCTCGGCGCTGTCGCGCTGCGATGGCGGCAGGTGCTGCACGAGCTCGCCGATGACGTGGCGCAGGCGATGGATCTGCTGCTGGCGCGCGATGTGGCTGTCGGCGCGGCTCGCGTACTGGATGTCCTTCTGCCGGCCCATGACCTGCCAGATCGAATCGGGCGCAGTGCCTTGCGGGTTCCACAAGCTGCACGGCGAAGATCAGCGCGTCGCGGCGCGGGTTGTCATCGAGCACGGCTTCGATCGGTGTGTTGGAGTAGATGCCGCCATCCCAATACAGCTCCTTGCCGACGCGCACCGCGGGAAAGGCCGGCGGCAGCGCGCCCGAGGCCATGATGTGTTCGATGCCGAGGATTTCGTGGCGGCTGTCGAAGTAGCGCATGCGCCCGCTCTCGACGTTGACGGCGCCGACGGTCAGGCGTGACGTGCCGCGCGCGATGCGGTCGAAATCAACATGCGCGCGCAGGGTCTGGGCCAGCGGCGACGTGTTGTAGTAGGCGGCGTTCTCCGCGCCCAGCGGCGCGTGCGAACCCCAGACGGCGGCGAGATTGGGCGCAAAGAAGCCGGGCACGCCGTTGGCCACCACGGCGAGGTTGGCCAGCGGGTTGAGCGCACCGGGTTCGAACGGCAGGTGCGACAGCGGCGAGCGCCAGCGCAGCGTGTCCCAGAATGCATTGAGGCGCTCGATGCGCCGCTCGGGCTCGATTGCCGGCGATCAGTGCGCCGTTGATGGCGCCGATCGACGTGCCGATGATCCAGTCGGGCTCGATGCCGGCCTCATGCAAGGCCTCGACGACGCCGACCTGGTAGGCGCCGAGCGCGCCGCCGCCTTGCAGCACGAGCACGGTTTGTGGCCGCGATCCCGGCGCTGGCTTGCCTTTTTCTTAGTGCGCATCATTCACTCCGGGTTGTGCCAAAGCGATCACGCGCTGATGGACTTGTTCAGTGGCTTGTAGGTACGACTCTTGCGCTTCGCGCAAAGTGTCGAAGGCTTCGCGCAAGGCTGTCGATCTGGCTCGATTGCAGTTGCGCCAGTTCGGTCAACAGGCGTTTCGGTGATCCGCCACAAGCCGATCGTGCTGCGCTCGATGTGGCCACGCGCCAGGCCGAGCATGCGGTCGGCCGTGTTGGCGCTGAGTTCGAAGCTGCACCAGCTGGCGCGCCAGGCGTCGTCGAGTTGATTGAAGCGCAGCGGCGTGGCCAGGCGGGCCTGCGCCAGCAGTGCATCGGCGGCCGAGCGGTTGAGGCCGGCGGTGGTCTGCACGTTGGCGATCATCGCTTCGGCGAGCAGCCGTGCCAGCAGGGCGGCCTGGCGCGCGGGCATGGGTTTTCCATGGGCGCGGCTTTCAGCGTTGGCCGGTGACGGCGCTGGTGATCGACGCGACCACGCCGCTAGCTGTCTTGAATTGCTCGCCGCGGTTGGTGATGCCGTGGCGCTGTGCGATCCAGTTGAAGTCGGTGTACACGGCCCAGACGTCACCGCGCTCGTCTTCGGTGACGAGCAGGCGCACCGGCCAATCCAGACCCGCTTCGGCGCGCGCGGTGATGAACTGCGTGCCCAGGGGCGGGTTGCCGAACTCGAGCAGCGTCGAGCGGTGCAGCACGATGCCGGCGCCTTGCGCGAGCTGCGATTGATCGATCTCGGCGAAGAAGCGGATGCCCTTGGTGGCGATGTCGGCCTTCAGGCGTGCGATCGTTTCATCGACAGGGTAGGCGCTTTTGACGCGCACGACGCCGTTGTCTTGCACGGTCTGCGCGAGCGTGCTGCCGAGCGAAGCGGCGAGCAGGGCGGCGGCGAGGAAGCGGGGCAGGGCGGCGGATGGTGTCGTTCGATAGGCGATGTCTCCAGGGTCGAAGTGCGAGACGACGAGCGGGGCCAGACGTGAGCATCCACTCGGCCAGCGTGGCGCACATGCAGGCACGGCCTGCGTCGTCACGTCGAGCCAGCGTTCGGGCAGGTGGCGAGCGCGGCGGCGAGTGCGAGCTGCGATTGTGCCGATGGACGACGACAGCCGGCTGGCCACAACCGAAGCGCTCGAACAAAGCTGCCGACGACGCGCGGCGCCGACCAGGCCGCCGCTGAAGTAGCTCGCCAGGTAGAGGCCGCTCGCGGCACCGGGGTCATGCGTGGCGCTGCGGCCGACGAAGCCGGTGGCGGTGGCCTGCGCGTAGAAGGTGCCGACGCCGACGAGCGCCAGGCCGGCGATCACCGCCGCGAGCGAAGGCAACACGAGCAGCGGCAGGCCGATGCCGGCCAGCGCGAGTGCGATGCGAAAGCTGCGTGCGGCACCGAAGCGCGCTACGCCGCGCCCGGCCAGCGGCGTCGTGATCAGCGCCGGCGCGAAGACGAAATAGACGAAGCCGAGCGACATCGGCGCCAGCGCGATCGGCGGTGAGCGCAACACGAAGTTCACGTAGGTGAAGGTGCCGATGAAGGCGAACAGCAGCAGAAAGCCGATGGCGAAGCTGGCGCGAAGTGCCGGTTGGCGCAGGTGGTCGCGCAGCGCAGCGAGCGACGACGGCGCGTGCATCGCGGTGGACATCGGCATCGCCATCGACGGCCGCAGCGCGAACCAGGCAAGCACTGCACCGGCCAGGTTCATCGCCGCGAAGACCTGGAAGTTGGCGGCCAGGCCGAAGTGATCCGCCAGCGCAGCCGAGAACAGGCGACCGAAAAGATTGCTCGCCACGTTGCCGGTGATGTAGGCCGCGAAGGCGCCGGCTGCGGCCTGCGCGCTGCATTGCTCCGACAGGTACGACAGCGCGAGCGCAAACGCCGCCGACATGGCCAGGCCCTGCACGATGCGCAGCGCGGAGAAGCTGGCGAGGTCGGGCGCAGCAGCGAGCAACAGCGTCGGCACGGCCAGCAGCGCGAGTGCCAGCGACACGCCGACGCGCCGGTCGATGCACATCCCGAGCAGTGCCATCACCAGCGCGCCCGCTGCCATGCCGAACGTGCTGGCGTTGACCGCCAGGCCCATCGCTGCCGCGCCGACGTGGTAGTGCGCGGCCAGCGAGGGCAGGATGGCCTGCGTCGCGAACAGATCGACCAGCGTCAGGAACGCCATCAGCGCGATCGCGGTGTTGCGCCAGAGCGCATGGCTGGCGCTGTCGGACGCAGCGGCCGTGGTCATGGCGAGGACGTTCTGTTGCGACACAGCCAACTCCTCACATCATCTTTTCGTTTTTCTTGTCTTCGACCCGGAACAGGTCGAACGAGTAGATGACCACCGGCGTCGTGCCGTGGTTCTTCCACCAGTGCGAGGTCGGGCTCTTCTCGGCGGTGATGTCGCCTGCCTTGTGCATGATCGGCACCGCGCAGGTGCTGGCGTACTCGGTGATCTCGCCCGAGGAAATCAGGATCAGCGCCGGCCGGTCGCCATGCGCATGCCACGGCACCACGCCGCCGGCGCCGATTTCGAGCAGGCGGGCGCGGAACAAGCGACCCTGGATGGCGACGGGTTCCTTGGCCAACTCGGTCGAGGTGATGACCTTGTCGGTCACCGCCTTGGCCGGCTCGGCGGCCGACATGGCCTGGCCCTTGCCGTCGGCAACGACCTTGTCGGCCGGGCATTCGCCGGCCTGCGCTGCAACGGAGACAAATGCGGCGATGGCCGCCAGTGCGGCGATGGCGATGAGGCGGCGCTGGTGGCGTGCCGAGGTGGTGGAGATGACGTTCATGGAGGAACTCCTTCGGTGGGATGAATGCGGCTGGTGATGCCGCGTTGAAAAATCAGTGCGCCGTCCAGCCGCCTTCGATCGGCAGCACGGCGCCGGTGATCGAGGCGGCGTCGGTGCCGCAGAGAAAGCGCACGAGCGCCGCGACTTCTTCGACGCTGACGAACTTGCGCGTCGGCTGCGCGGCGAGCAGGACGTTGCGCACGACCTCGTCTTCGCTGATGCCGCGTGCGCGCGCGGTGTCGGGGATCTGCTTTTGCACCAGCGGCGTCAGCACGTAGCCCGGGCAGACCGCGTTGCAGGTGATGTTCTGCTCGGCCACTTCGAGGGCGACGGTCTTGGTCAGGCCGGCGATGCCGTGCTTGGCGGCGACGTACGCGCTCTTGAACGGCGATGCGACGAGGGCATGTGCCGAGGCCACATTGACGACGCGGCCGAAACCCTGACGCTTCATCGCCGGCAGCGCGTGGCGGATGGTGTGGAACGCGGCCGTCAGGTTGATGGCGAGGATCGCGTCCCACTGGGCCACCGGGAACTCGTCGATCGGCGCCACATGCTGGATGCCGGCGTTGTTGACCAGGATGTCGATGCGGCCGAAGCGCTGGACCGCGCCCTTGACCATCGTCTCGATGGCGTCGGGGCTCGACATGTCGGCGCCGTCGTAGGCCACCTGCACGCCGTGCTGCGCAGCCAGGCGCTGGCGTGTGTCTTCGATCTCCTGAGCGGCGCCGAAGCCATTCAGGACGACATGCGCGCCGGCAGCGGCCAGCGCCTCGGCGATGCCCAGACCGATGCCGCTGGTGGAGCCGGTGACCAGCGCGAGCTGGCCGTCGAAAGGTCTTGGCGATGACATGAGGCGGGGTCCTGTGCGGTGAACATGCGCTGCGTTCTGCAGCGTGCACATTCGTCAGCTCAGGGCCGCGTTTCTTTCATCGCAGCCATCTACTTTTTCTGCGCACGCTGGCGTAAGGCGTGTGCGGTTGCGGCGACAGAGGCCGCGCTTCAGGGCTTGTCGTTGTTCGGCATCTCGGCGTCGTTGTCGGACGGACCGCTCTTGCGCACCAGGCGGCGCAGCAGATCGAACTGCTGCTCGACGTTGCGGCAGGCCTCGCAGATCACCATGTGCACGCGCAGGCGCGTGCGCTCGGCGGGTGCCATCTCGGCGTCGAGGCCGTCGCTCAAGATGCGTGCGACGTCCTTGCAGGTGAGTTTTTCTGTTGTCATGTCGCTGACCGTTGAAACCAGGTCGTGTCGAGGCAGGAGCGCAGCAGCATGCGGGCCCGGAACAGCATCACATGGCAGTTGTTGGCCGTGATGCCGAGTTCGTCGCAGACCTCGCTGGTTTCTTTTTCCAGCCACTCGCGCATCATGAAGACGCGGGCGACGCGGGCCGGCAGCTTCTCCAGGCAGCGTTCGAGCGCCTTCATCATCTGCGCCTGCTCCAGCGCCTGCTCGGGCTCGGCCCAGGCCCTTGGCTTGTCCTGCCAGTGGCCGTCTTCGCCGAACAGCGCTTCGACGGCTTCGTCGAGTGACTGCTCGTCCAACGGCTCGATGGCGACCTCGCGCGTGCAGCGCCGGATATGATCAATCACCTTGTGCTTGAGGATGCCGGTGGCATAGGTGCGCAGCGAGCTGCCGCCCTGGAAGGCGTCGGGCTTTTCGAGGATGGCCAGCAGCGTCGCCGAGACGGCGTCTTCGGCGGCGGCTTCGTCGCGCAGTTGCAGCTTGGCGAAGCGCAACAAGGGCTTGTGCAGGGCCGATAGTTCCTCTTCGAGCGGGCTCATGCGCTGCATTCTCCGTTCAATTCGATCGCCTCGATACACTCGCAAAACGCAACCCCAAACTTGCAATCCAATGCCCATCTACCGCCTCGGCGAACACTCGCCGCAGATTGATCCCACGGCCTGGGTCGCCGACAACGCCGTGCTGATCGGCCGGGTCATCCTCGGCCCCGGTGCCAGCGTCTGGTACGGCGCCGTGCTGCGCGGCGACAACGAGCCGATCGTCATCGGCGCCAACAGCAATGTGCAGGAGGGCACGGTGATGCACACCGACCCCGGTTGCCCGTTGACGGTGGGCGAGGGGGTGACGATCGGCCACCAGGCGATGCTGCACGGCTGCACCATCGGTGATGGCGCGCTGATCGGCATCCAGGCCGTGGTGCTCAACCAGGCAGTGATCGGCCCACGCTGTCTTGTCGGTGCGGGCGCGCTGGTCACCGAGGGCAAGCAGTTCGATGCCGGGCAGTTGATCGTCGGTTCACCCGCCGTGGCCAAGCGTGCGTTGACGCCGGAGCAGATCGCAGGGCAGGCCGACATTGCACTCGGTTATGTGCGGCGCGCGCAGACGTACCGCGAGAGCCTGGTGCGCGTCATATGACTTCGCGGGCCGAGCGCCGGGCCGCTCCCAAGCCGGCCCGCATCCCCTTGGGGGATCGCGCGGTGTACTCGCAGCGCGAGGGGCGAACACATGTCTGACGAGCTGCACAAGTTTCTGTTCGAGGGCTTGCCGGTGCGCGGCATGCTGGTGCGCCTGGGGCCGTCATGGCGAGAGGTGCAGGCGCGCCGAGAAGCACAAGACGCCTACCCGTCGCCGGTGCGCCACCTGCTCGGCGAGATGGCCGCGGCGGCCATGCTGATGCAGGCCAACATCAAGTTCGACGGCGCGCTGGTGCTGCAAGTCTTCGGTGACGGGCCGGTGAAGCTGGCCGTGGTCGAAGCGCAGCCCGAGCTGTCGTACCGGGCGACGGCCAAGGTGGTTGGCGAGGTGGCGCCGGACGCGCAGCTCGCGGCCATGGTCAACCTGCATCGAAAGGGCCGCTGCGTGATCACGCTCGACCCGAAGGACAAGAGCGGTGGTGCGCAGCCCTATCAGGGCATCGTCGCACTGCATGGCGACCAGGGCGAACCGCTGCAGCGGCTGGCCGAGGTGCTCGAGCACTACATGCTGCAGTCCGAGCAGCTCGACACGCGTCTGATCCTGGCCGCCAACGACGACGTCGCCGCCGGACTGTTGATCCAGCGCCTGCCGGTCGAAGGCGAGGGCAATCTGGAACGCGAGCAGCGCGAAGATCAGATCGGGTTGAACGAAGCCTTCAACCGCATCGCGCACCTGGCCTCGACGTTGACGAACAGCGAGCTGCTCGGCCTCGATGCCGACACCGTGCTGCGGCGCCTGTTCTGGGAAGAAGACCTGCGCCGCTTCGAGCCGCTGGCGCCGCGTTTTGCCTGCAATTGCTCGCGCGATCGCGTGCGCGGCATGCTGCGTGGGCTCGGCCGCGAGGAGGTGCAGAGCATCCTGGCCGAGCGCGGCGATGTCGAGATCGGCTGCGAGTTCTGCGGCACGCAGTACCGCTTCGACGCGGTGGACGTGGGCGATGTGTTCACGCCGCTGGCCGACAGGCTGCCGGGCTCCGGCAGCGTCAACTGATCAACGTGCCTGGCGCAGCCGGTGCTCGCAATCCGGCACGTCGCACTTTTCGCAGACCCATTGCCATGCCGGTTGTGCGGCGTCGCGCTGCGCGAGGCGCGTGAACAAACCGGCGCCAGGCGCAGCGATGCGGCTGAGCAGCGGCGTCACGGCGTCGAGCGCATGGCCGGTGCGCGCACTGCCACTGCCGCTGACGAGCGACCAGGCGATGCCATGAGCGATCAACAGCTCGCGCAGCATCGCGTCGATCGGCGCGCGCACATGCTCGCCTTCGCGCTGCAGGCCGTCGGCCACCCAGGGCAGGTCGAGCGCAGTGACGAGGGTGTGCTGCACGCTGCTCGCATGTTCGGCCGCGGCCCAGGCGTCGAGCGAACGATCGCCGAAGACGAAGCGGCTGTAGACGGCGATCATCAGCGCCGTGGTGTCGGCGATGACCACGTCGTGCGATGCGGCGGCCGCTGCAATGCGGTCTTGCTGCGTTTGTGCAATCGCGAGCTGCTCGTCGACGCGCGGCGTGCGGGCCCTCTGCTGGCACCACGTGCGCAGGTGTTCATCGACGTAGGTGCAGGTCAATCCTGTTTCCTGCGCGATGCGCTGCGCCAGCGACTGCGCGAGCGTCGACTTGCCGGTGCTCTCGGCGCCGACGATGGCGATCACCAGCGCAGAGCTCACGCCGCGCGCCGCGTCCATGCACGCCAGCCGACCACCGACAGCACGGCGAAGAGTCCATACAGGAGCACTGTCAGCCACAGGCCCTTGTAGGCAAACAGCGCCACGCTGACGATGTTGACGCCCAGCCAGACCGGCCAGTTCTCGACATACTGTTTTCCGAGCAGCCACTGGCCGGCCACGCTGGCCGCCGTGGGCAGGGCGTCGAAGAAGGGCACGTCGGTGTCGGTGAAGCGGCGCAGCGCCAAGCCGAGCAAAGGCCACGCGGCGACCGCAGCGGCAAGGACGAGGAGGCCGGTTCGCGCGTCGATGCGCCGCACGCGCAGCGCGGAACCGTCGGCCTGGCGCCCGAACTTCCATTGCCACCAGCCCCACGCCGCGACCAGCACGAACAGGATCTGCAGCCCCGCTTCACCATAGAGCTTGCTGTGCGCGAACAGGACCATGTAGGCCAGCGAACTTGCAATCGCCAGCGGCCACGCGATCAGTTGCACGCGCATGTTGGCAAAGACCATCCACAGCGCGAGCACGAAGGCGATGAGTTCCAGCCAGGTGACCGGGCTGCCGAGCAGAGTGAAGGGCGCCGCAAGCAGCGGCGCGAGCGCACCCACGCAGGCTACCGGGGGCGCGCCACTTGCACCAGGATCTCGTCGGGCTTGACCATGCCCAACTCCCAGCGCGCACGCTCTTCGATCATCTCGAGGCCTTCACGCAGATCGCGCACTTCGGCGACGAGCTGGTCGTTGCGGGCCTGGGCCTGTTCGTTGAGCGCGGCTTGCTTGTCGAGTTCCAGCTGCAGTCTCATCGTGTACGGCTTGCCGGAGCTGCCGACCCATAGCTGCGCCTGCACGAACAGCGAGCAGCGCCGATCAGCGCGAGCGTGGACCAGGGCAGTCGGCGCAGGGTCACAGGACGCAGGCGGCACCGGGCCGCTCCCAAGCAGCCTGCGCTCCCCTCGGGGGACGCGAACGCAGTGAGCCAGGGGCCGACATCTTTTTTCAGCGAGGTTGCGGAAGACGCTGACGGCCCGGGTAGAAGGCCACGTCGCCCAAGTCTTCTTCGATGCGCAGCAACTGGTTGTACTTGGCGACGCGGTCGCTGCGGCTCATCGAGCCGGTCTTGATCTGGCCGGCGTTGGTGCCGACAGCGATGTCGGCGATCGTCGAGTCTTCGGTTTCGCCGGAGCGGTGGCTGATGACCGACGTCCAGCCGGCGCGCTTGGCCATCTCGATGGCGGCGAAGGTTTCGGTGAGCGTGCCGATCTGGTTGATCTTGATCAGGATCGAGTTGGCGATGCCCTTGTCGATGCCTTCCTTGAGGATCTTGGTGTTGGTGACGAAGAGATCGTCGCCGACGAGTTGAACCTTCGCTCCGAGCTTGTCGGTGAGGTGCTTCCAGCCGTCCCAGTCGCTCTCGCCCATGCCGTCTTCGATGCTGATGATCGGGTACTTGCTGCACCACGTGGCCAGGATGTCGGTCCACTCAGCGGCCGACAGCGTCAGGCCCTCGCCTTCGAGGTGGTACTTGCCTTCCTTGTGGAATTCGCTGGCGGCGCAATCGAGACCGATCGCGATCTGCTCGCCGGGCTTGTAGCCGGCTTTCTCGACCGCTTCGAGGATCATCTGGATCGCGGCCTCGTGGCTGGCGACGTTCGGCGCGAAGCCGCCTTCGTCGCCGACCGCGGTCGTCATGCCCTTGGCGTCGATGATCTTCTTCAGCGCGTGGAAGACCTCGGCGCCGTAGCGCACCGCTTCACGGAACGTCGGCGCGCCGACGGGAATGATCATCAGCTCCTGCAGGTCGAGATTGTTGTTGGCATGCGCGCCGCCGTTGATGACATTCATCATCGGCACCGGCAACTGGTTGGCGCCCATGCCGCCGAAGTAGCGGTACAGCGGCAGGCCGCTTTCTTCGGCGGCCGCACGCGCAACCGCCATGCTGACGGCGAGCGTGGCATTGGCGCCGAGGCGGCTCTTGTTGTCGCTGCCGTCGAGGTCGATCAGCGTCTTGTCCAGGAAAGCCTGCTCGCGACGCGTCGAGGCCGAGCACCGATTCGCTGATCTCGGTGTTGATGTGCTCGACAGCCTTCAGCACGCCCTTGCCGCCGTAGCGGCTCTTGTCGCCGTCGCGCAGCTCGATCGCTTCACGGCTGCCGGTGGAGGCGCCGCTGGGCACGGCGGCGCGGCCCATCGTGCCGGATTCGAGCAGCACGTCGCATTCGACGGTGGGGTTGCCGCGGCTGTCCAGGATCTCCCGGCCGACGATATCGACGATCGCGCTCATGCAGACTGTTCCTTCGAGTTGTGTTGATCAGATGGGAGCAGCGACGCCCTCGACGAGCACGCTGTTGAAGTACTCGACCGCGCCGGCGCGCTTGGCGCGCACGCCGCGGTAGTGCTCGCTGTCGTAGAAGGTCTTGGCCTGCTCGAAGCTCGGGAAACGCAGCATCGCCACGCGGTGCGGTGTCCAGTCACCTTCGAGCGTTTCGTGTTTGCCGCCACGCACCAGGTATTCGCCGCCGAAGGCCTTCACCGCGGCCGGTGCCTCTGCCATGTACTTCTTGTACTGCTCCATGTCGGTGATGTGCATCTCGACGATCAGGTAGGCGACGGGCATGGTTCGGTCCTCAGCAGGAAAAGTCGTTCTCGAGCAGCGGCTGTTTCTTGACCACGCGATCGAGCGCGAGCAGTTGTTCGAGCAGTGCCTTCATGTGCTTCAGCGGCACCGCGTTCGGGCCATCGGACATCGCGTTCGCCGGATCGGGATGCGTTTCCATGAACACGCCGGCCACGCCAACGGCGATCGCCGCGCGCGACAGCACCGGTACGAACTCGCGCTGGCCGCCGCTGGTCGTGCCCTGGCCGCCGGGCAGTTGCACGCTGTGCGTGGCGTCGAAGACGACCGGCGCACCGGTCTCGCGCATGATCGCCAGCGAGCGCATGTCGGAGACGAGGTTGTTGTAGCCGAAGCTCGCGCCGCGTTCGCAGGCCATGAAGCTGTCTTCGGGCAGGCCTTTTTCTCTGGCCGCCGCACGCGCCTTGTCGATCACGTTCTTCATGTCGTGCGGCGCCATGAACTGGCCCTTCTTGATGTTCACCGGCTTGCCGCATTGCGCGACGGTGCGGATGAAATCGGTCTGGCGAGAGAGGAAGGCCGGCGTCTGAAGCACATCGACGACGGCAGCCACGGCGGCCACATCGGCTTCGGTGTGCACGTCGGTGAGGATCGGTACTTTCAGTTCACGCTTGACCTTGGCCAGGATCTCCAGCCCCTTGTCCATGCCCGGTCCGCGAAACGACGTGCCGCTCGAACGGTTCGCCTTGTCGTAGCTCGACTTGAAGATGAACGGGATGCCGAGCGCTGACGTGATTTCCTTCAGGCGGCCCGCGACATCCATCTGCAACTGCTCGCTCTCGACGACGCAAGGGCCAGCGATCAGGAAGAAGGGCTTGTCGATGCCGATGTCGAATCCGCACAGCTTCATTTAGGCAACCACTTTCACAGGCGACGAGGTGCGCAGCGACTGGTGGTCCAGCGCGGCCCTCACGTAGTGATTGAACAGCGGGTGGCCATCCCACGGCGTGCTCTTGAACTCGGGGTGGAACTGCACGCCGACGAACCACGGGTGGGTGTCCTGCGGCAGCTCGACGATTTCGGTCAACTTGTCGCGCTGCGTGATCGCGCTGATGACCAAACCGGCCTGCTGCAATCGCTCAAGGTAATGCGTGTTGGCCTCGTAGCGGTGGCGGTGGCGTTCGGTGACGACGTTGCCGTAGATCTTGTGTGCCAGCGTGCCGGCCTTGACGTCCGAACTCTGCGCGCCCAGCCGCATCGTGCCGCCGAGGTCCGACGTGGCGTCACGCTTCTGGATCGAACCGTCACTGTCCTGCCACTCGTCGATCAGCGCGATCACCGGATGCGGCGTCGCGGGTTCGAACTCGGTGCTGTTGGCGCCGGTGAGACCCGCAAGATGGCGCGCCACTTCGATCGTCGCCACCTGCATGCCCAGGCAGATGCCGAGGTACGGGATGTTGTTTTCGCGCGCGTACTTGGCGGCGAGGATCTTGCCCTCGACGCCGCGCTTGCCGAAGCCGCCGGGCACCAGCACAGCGTCGAACTTGGCGAGCTGGCTGGCGTTCTGCTCCGTCAGCGTTTCCGCATCGACGTACTCGATCTTCACCCGTGCATGGTTGTGGATGCCGGCGTGGCGCAGCGCTTCGTTGAGCGACTTGTACGAGTCCGACAGATCGGTGTACTTGCCGCACATCGCGATCGTGACCTCGCGCTGCGGGTGCAGTTCTTCCTGCACCAGCGTGTCCCAGCGCCGCAGGTCGGCCGGCCGTGTCAGCAACTGCAGCTTCATGCAGATCTGCTCGTCCAGGCCCTGCTCGTGCAGCACGCGCGGTACCTTGTAGATCACGTCCACATCGGGCATCGAGATCACACCGTGCAGCGGCACGTTGGTGAACAGGCTGATCTTTTCGCGCTCGTCGTCGGGGATGTAGCGGTCGGCGCGGCACAGCAGCGCATCGGGCTGGATGCCGATCTCGCGCAGCTTCTGCACCGTGTGCTGCGTCGGCTTGGTCTTCAGCTCGCCGGCCGCGGCGATGAAGGGCACGTAGGTCAGGTGCACGAAGGCGAAGTTGGTCGCGCCGAGCTTCAGGCTCATCTGGCGGACGGCTTCGAGGAAGGGCAGGCTCTCGATGTCGCCGACGGTGCCGCCGATCTCGACGATCGCCACGTCCACCGGCTGCGCGTTGGCGCCGCGCAGCACATGCTCCTTGATCTCGTTGGTGACATGCGGGATCACCTGCACCGTCTTGCCGAGGTAGTCGCCGCGGCGCTCCTTCTCCAGCACCGACTTGTAGATCTGGCCGCTGGTGAAGTTGTTGCTGCGACGCATGCGCGTCGTGATGAAGCGCTCGTAGTGGCCGAGGTCGAGGTCGGTTTCCGCGCCGTCATCGGTGACGAAGACCTCGCCGTGCTGAAACGGACTCATCGTGCCCGGATCGACGTTCAAGTACGGATCGAGCTTGATGAGGGTGACTTTGAGGCCCCGCGACTCGAGGATCGCGGCCAGGGATGCCGACGCGATGCCCTTGCCCAGCGAGGACACCACACCGCCGGTGACGAAGACAAACTTGGTCATGTCGTGCGGCACGGCGAAGAAGACATGTTTTCGCGCGTGCCCAGGTGGTGAAAACCAATTATAGGCATCGCCTTCGGCACGATCGACGAGGCTTACATCGACGCGATGGCACGCAGCACGGCCGCGGCTGCGTCTTCGGGATGCTCCATCGGGAACAGGTGCGTGCCGGGTTCGATCCAGAAGCGCTCGCCGACCAGGCGCCGCGTGGCTTCGAGGCCGGCCCGCCGCGCCTCCACCGAGCGTTCGCCACCGATGTAGGCCACAGGGCATTGCAGGCGGTGGCGCTGCAGCAGCGGGCCGAGGTGGTGCGGCACCGTTTCGTAGATGCGCGCTTCGATGTTGCGATCGAAGTCAAGATGCCATTCGTCGCCGTCGGCGGCGAAGGCGCTGGAAACATAGTCATCGAGCACGCGCGGGTCCCAGCGCGCGAACACGGCTTTGCGCGCAAAGTGCTCACGCACCGCCTCGCGCGAAGGCCATCGGTAGCGCCTTGTGCGCGCCACGCGGCCGGGCGTGATGCGCGGGGCCAACCGCGCTGCCTTGGCCATGCGCCAGGTGTGTGCCCGCCAGCCAGCGACGATCGGCGAGTCGAGCAGCACGATACCCTGTGCGATCTGCGGCCGCTTGCTGGCTGCGAGCAGGCTCACCATGCCGCCCAGCGAGTGGCCGACCAGCTAAGCCGGATCGCTGCAGTGCGTTGCGATGAATTCGAGCAACTGGTCGCGCAGGTGCGGCCAGTTGTTCGTGACCGGAAAGCGCGGGATCATGGCCGTAGCGCGGCAAGCGCTTGCACCTCGAAGCCGGCGTTGCGCCAGGCTTCGAACAACACGCGGTACACGCCGGCCGGGAAGCTGTTGGCGTGCGAGAAGACGATGGTCGTCAAACGATCTTCTGATCGGCGTCGCCGATCTTCTTCATCTGCGGGAAACGCTTGGACGCCACGAGCAGCGGGTGTTTGGTTTCGCCGCCGCTCCACTGCGGGTCTTCGATGCTCTCGAACACGCGGTGCAGTTTCTCGCCCCAGGTGCTGCGGATGAACTGGAAGTAGGGGTTGTGTTCGTCGATGCAGACGAAGTGATCGCTCTTCAATTGCCCGGCGCGATAGACCAGCAGGTCCAGCGGCAGTCCGACGCTGAGGTTGGACTTCAAGGTCGAGTCCATCGACACCAACGCGCACTTGGCGGCTTCGTCGAGTGGCGTCGCCATGGTGATCACACGGTCCAGGATCGGCTTGCCGTATTTGCTCTCGCCGATCTGGAAGTACGGCGTCTCGCGCGTGGCTTCGATGAAGTTGCCCGGCGAATAGACCAGGAACATGCGCATCGCCTCCATCTTTCCCTGATGCGCGATCTGGCCGCCGAGGATGAAGCTCGCATTGAAGTCGACGCCCGAGGCCTTGAGTGCCGGGCCGTCTTGCGCGTAGACCCGGCGCACCGTGCTGCCGAGCACGCGCGCGGCGTCAAACAGGCTCTCGCAGTTCCAGATCGTCAAGCCCTCTTTGTCCTTGCCGGTGTCGATCTTCTCGACCTGCAGTTGCTCGCGCACCGATTGCGAGATCGACAGGTTGCCCGCCGACAGCAGCACCATGAAGCGCTCACCGGGCTGCTCGTAGATCATCATCTTGCGAAAGCTGGCGATGTGATCGAGGCCGGCGTTGGTGCGCGAGTCCGACAGGAACACGAGGCCGGTTTCGAGCCGGATGCCGATGCAATAGGTCATAGTCTTTTAAGTTTGTAGAGGGCGTCGAGGGCTTCGCGCGGCGACAGGCTATCAGGATCGAGGTCGGCCAGAGCGTCCTCGAGGGCGGAAGGCGTTGCGGCGGGTGCCGCCGGTGGCGCGGCGAACAGGTCGACCTGCGCCTGCCCGTCGCGCTGCTGCGCTTCGAGCGCATCGAGCGCCGCCCGGGCCTGGCGCACGATCGCCGCGGGCATGCCGGCCAGCCGCGCCACCTGCACGCCGTAGCTCTTGCTCGCAGGCCCGGGCTGCACTTCGTGCAGGAAGACGATGTCCTTGCCGGCGCCTTCGGCGGCGCTGACGTGCACGTTGAGCGCGCCGCCGTGCTTCTCGGGAAACGCGGTCAGCTCGAAGTAGTGCGTCGCGAACAGCGTGAAGGCGTGGTTCTTGTCGTGCAGGTGGGTGGCGATCGCACCGGCCAGCGCCAAGCCATCGAAGGTGCTGGTGCCGCGGCCGATTTCGTCCATCAGCACGAGAGAATTCTCGGTCGCGGCGTGCATGATCGCCGCCGCCTCGGTCATCTCGACCATGAAGGTCGATTGCGCATTGGCCAGATCGTCGGCGGCGCCGATGCGGGTGTGGATGGCGTCGATCGGCCCGAGTCGGCAAGCACTGGCCGGCACGAATGAGCCGACCGACGCCAGCAGCACGATCAGCGCCACCTGGCGCATGTAGGTGCTCTTGCCGCCCATGTTGGGGCCGGTGATGACGAGCATGCGCGTTTTCGCGTCGAGCCGGCAGTGGTTGGCGATGAAGGCGCTGCCGCCAGTTTCCTGCAAGCGCGCTTCGACGACGGGGTGGCGGCCGGCGTCGATCTCGATGCACGGCTGCGGCACGAAGCGCGGGCGCGTCCAGTTCAGCGTGGCGGCGCGTTCGGCGAATGCCGCGAGGGCATCGAGCATGGCCAGCGCGCGGGCCAACCCGCCGAGCGCGCTCAGATGCGCTTGCAGCGCATCGAGCAATGCTTCCCACAACAGCTTCTCGCGCGCCAACGCACGCTCTTCGGCGGCCAGCGCCTTGTCTTCGAAGGCTTTCAGCTCTGGCGTGATGTAGCGCTCGGCGTTTTTCATCGTTTGCCGGCGCTGGTAGTCGGCCGGCACCTTGCCGACATGCGAGGCCGTGACCTCGATGTAGAAGCCGTGCACCTTGTTGAACTGCACGCGCAGATTCGGAATGCTGCTGCGCTCACGCTCGCGCGCTTCGAGCTGGACCAGGTAGTCGTCGGCGTTGCGCGTGATGCCGCGCAGTTCGTCGAGCTGCGCATCGTGGCCTTCGGCAAACACGCCGCCGTCGCGCAGCAGCACGGCAGGTTCTTCGGCGATCGCTTTCAGCAGGACGGCGAGGGACGCCTCGGGTTGCAAGGCAGCGTGTGCGTCGTCGAGCAAGGCCGCACGACGCGGCGACACAGCGCGCAGCGCCGGCAATCTGGCCAGCGTTTCGCGCAACCCGGACAGCTCGCGCGGCCGCACCTGACGCAAGGCGATGCGCGCCGCAATGCGCTCGACATCGGCCACGCCGCGCAGCGCCTCGCGCAGCGGCGCGAAGCCGTCTGCCATCAAGCGCTCGATCGCCTCGTGGCGCGCGCTGGCTTCGGCGCGGTCGCGCTTCGGATGCGCCAGCCAGCGCCGCAGCGTTCGGCTGCCCATGCCGGTGGCGCAGGTGTCGAGCAGCGACAGCAGCGTTGGCTCGGTCTCGCCGCGCAGCGTCAGCGTCAGTTCGAGGTTGCGATGCGTGGCCGGTGGCACGTCGATCAAGTCGCCGCTCTTCGGCACTTCGAGCGCCTGCACATGCGCCAGCGCATGGCTCTGTGTGTGCTCGGCAAAAGCGAGCAGGGCGGCGGCGGCGGCATGCGCCAGCGTCAAGTCTTGCGCGTTGAAACCGGCCAGGGTCGCCACCTTCAACTGCTCGGTGAGCTTGCGCGCCCCGAGGGTGGCATCGAACTGCCAAGCCGGGCGCTGCGTCAGTGCGGCACCGCTGGATTGCACCGAGGGGGGCAGCGCCTCGCGATCAGCGCACAACACTTCAGCCGCATCCAACCGCGCCAGCCACGCTGGCAACTCGCGCTCCGAACATTCGGTCAAGCCGAGGCGACCGCTCGCCAGACCGAGCCAGGCGAGGCCATAACCCGCGCTGCGGTCTTTGGCGATCGACAACAACAACGCATCGCGCCGCTCGGCCAGCAACTCGCCATCGGTCAGCGTGCCCGGCGTGACAACGCGCACCACCTTGCGCTCGACCGGCCCCTTGGTGGTGGCGACATCGCCCACCTGCTCGGCCACGGCCACGGCTTCGCCGAGCTTGATCAGCCGGGCCAGATAACTCTCGACCGAATGCGCCGGCACACCGGCCATGACGACCGGCTCACCCGCGCTCTGCCCGCGCGTCGTCAGCGTGATGTCGAGCAGGCGGTTGGCCTTGCGCGCGTCGTCGAAGAAGACCTCGTAGAAGTCGCCCATGCGGAAGAACAGCAGCGTCTGCGGATGCTCGGCCTTCAGGCGCAGGTACTGCGCCATCACCGGCGTGTGGGCCGAAAGGTCTTGCATCGCCGGCAACGAGGGCGCGTTACTTCGCGGCCGGCCTCTTCACGCGCACCGTCTTGCGCGGCGCGGGCGCCGCACCTTCTGCCAGCGCGGCGGCCAGCGCTTCTTCCGGCGTCGGCCCGGCAGCGGCCTCGGGCGCACCCGCCTTGATCGCCTTCGAGTACGGCGCCAGCAACTGCACGAGTTGCCCATACACCTTTGGCGTGCCGGCGACCGCTTCGCGCTGGTAGAGGAAATCAGAGTCGCCGGTGAAGTTGCCGATCAGGCCACCGGCCTCGGTGATCATCAGCGAGCCTGCGGCCACGTCCCAGGGGTGCAGGCCGGTCTCGAAGAAGCCGTCGTACCAGCCTGCGGCGACGTAGCAGAGGTCGAGCGCTGCGGCGCCGGGCCGGCGCACGCCGGCGCAGTGCTGCATGACCTGCTCGAACATCTCGATGTAGCGGCGGAAGTTGTCGCCCTTGCGGAAAGGGAAGCCGGTGCCGATCAGCGACTCGGCCAGGCGGATGCGCTTGGAGACGCGAAGCCGACGGTCGTTGAGGAACGCGCCGCGGCCCTTGCTGGCGAAGAAGAGATCATTGCGCGTCGGGTCGTAAACGACGGCCTGTTCGATCTTGCCGCGAAAGGCCAGCGCAATCGACACCGCATAAACCGGGAAGCCGTGGATGAAGTTCGTCGTGCCGTCGAGCGGGTCGATGATCCACAGGTAGTCGCTGTGCTTGGCGCCGTGCGTGCGGCCCGATTCCTCGGCCAGGATCGCGTGGCCCGGGTAGGCGGTGAGCAGGGTTTCGATGATCGCCTGCTCGGCGGCCTGATCGACTTCGGTGACGAAGTCGTTGACGCCCTTGGTGGAGATCGTCAGGCGTTCGACGTCGAGCGCGGCCCGGTTGATGATCGATCCTGCCGCGCGCGCCGCCTTGACGGCGATGTTGAGCATGGGGTGGAGTGCTTGCGACATGGCAACCTTGAATGGGGATCGATCGGCGGGAGGAAAGAGCGGGCGGCGACAATGAAGCGCTGCATTGGGAATCGATTTTACCGATGCCATCGAGATGCCCCTCTGATGTCCCCCTTTGATGTCCATTAGCCGCTTCGTTCTCGTCGAGACCAGCCACGCCGGCAACGTCGGCGCCGCCGCGCGGGCGCTCAAGGTGATGGGCTTTGCCGATCTCGTGCTCGTCAGGCCGCGCTGGCCCGACGTGCTGCAGCACGAGGAGGCGATCGCCATGGCCAGCGGCGCCACCGATGTGCTGGCGTCGGCGCGCACGGTGGCCACGCTGGCCGAGGCATTGGACGGCGTCACGCAGGTCTGCGCCACGGCGATGACACCGCGCGACTTCGGCCCGCCGACAGTGGCGCCACGAGCGCACTTCGAAGCCCTGGCGGGCTGTCCGCCCGATATCGCCTTCGTCTTCGGCAGCGAGCGTTTCGGCCTGGCGAACGACGATGTGTACCGCAGCCACGTCTGCCTCTCGATCCCCACCGCGCCCGGCTACGGCTCGCTCAACCTGGCCCAATCGGTCCAGTTGATCGCCTACGAATGGCGCCAGGCGCTCGGCGGCTTCGACGTGGTGCCGCGCACGGCGCAGCCCAACCTGGCTGACGCCCGCGCGGTGCAAGGCCTGCTCGACCATTGGCAGCAAACGCTGGTCGAGATCGGATATCTCGACCCGGCGGCGCCGAAGAAGCTGATACCGCGCCTGAACCAGGCTTTGAACCGCGCGCAGGTGACGGCCGAGGAGGTGCACATCCTGCGTGGTATCGCGCGCGCCATCGGTGCCAGCAAGGATTCGCGCTGACCTCTACACTGGATCACCATGTTTGCACGCCTCAGAGAAAACATCGCCTGCATCCGTGAGCGCGACCCTGCGGCGCGCTCGACGTGGGAGGTGCTGACCTGTTACCCAGGGCTGCATGCGATCTTCATGCACGGTTGGGCGCATGCGTGCTGGCTGGCGGGTTTCCGCTGGCTCGGCCGCTTCATCTCGCATGTGGCGCGCTTTCTCACCGGCATCGAAATCCACCCGGGCGCCAGGATCGGTCGGCGCGTTTTCATCGACCATGGCATGGGTGTGGTCGTCGGCGAGACGGCCGAGATCGGCGATGAGTGCACGATCTACCAGGGTGTCACGCTCGGCGGCACCAAGCTCGAAAAGGGCGCCAAGCGCCATCCGACGCTCGGCCGCGGGGTCATCGTGGGCGCGAATGCACAGGTGCTGGGCGGCTTCACGGTTGGCGAGGGCGCGCGCGTCGGCGGCGGCGCGGTGGTCACCAAGCCCGTGCCGCCAGGCGCCACGGCGGTTGGCAACCCGGCGCGCATCATCCAGGCCGATGCCGACGCCGAGCGCGAAGCCGCGGCGGCCAAGATGGGCTTCTCGGCTTATGGCGTGACGCAAGGGGACGACCCTGTGGCGCAGGCGATGAAGGGCCTGATCGACAACGCCGGCGGTCACGAGCACCAGATCGCTTTGCTGTGGCAGGCCATCGAGAAGCTCTCGCAGCGTTCGCGCGAACTGCCCAATGAAGACTGCGTGCCCGACGATGCGCAGAAGGCGGAAGTCTTCGATGCCGAGCGGCTGAACCGGCTCGTCAAGTAGTCGTTGCCCGCTTTCCCTGCGTTGTTGGTCAGGCACACTGATTCGTGCCGATCAACTCCAGGAGACACAACATGAAGAGTCTTTGGGCGCGCCTGTGCGCCGTGCTGATGGGGGCCACGCTGTTTGCCGGTGGTGCGATGGCCCAACCCGTCGAACGTGAAGGCGTCAAGTTCGAGCCCACGGCGCAGGTTGGCGGCGCAGCGCTGCAACTCAACGGCACGGGCGTGCGCACGCGGGCGATCTTCAAGGTCTACGCTGCGGGCCTGTATGTGCCGCAGAAGGCGAACACAGCCGCGGCGCTGCTGTCACAGAAAGGGCCGCGCCGCCTGTCGATGACGATGCTGCGCAACGTCGATGCCGAGTCGTTCGCCGGGCCGCTCAACGAGGGCCTGCGCAACAACCACACCGAAGCGCAGGTGGCCGGCTTCAAGCCGCAGATCGATGCGATGAACGCGGCGCTGAAGGCCATCGACGAAGCCAAGAAGGGCGATGTGTTGAACTTCGAGTACCTGCCCGACAGCGGTACGCGCATCACGGTCAACGGCCAGCAAAAAGGCGCGAACATTCCTGGCGAGGACTTCTTTGCTGCGATGCTGCGGATCTGGCTCGGCGACAAGCCGGCCGATGGCGATCTGAAGAAGGGTCTTCTGGGCGGGTGAAGCCCTGCGGGCTGGAAGCAAAAGAGGCGCCGCGGCGCCTCTTTTTCTTTGTGTGTCGAACGCTCAACCCCGCGGCGGCGTGCCCTGCACGGGAGCCGGCAGCGGCTGCACCGGCTGCGTGCCAGCCGGTGCTCGCGTGACACGCGTCTTGCCGCCGGTCGTCACCAGGATCACCGCGTCGCCGGCATTGAAGGTCTCACCGGCCTTGGCCTGCACCACGGCACGGCGGTCGCCGTTCTTCATCTGCAGCAGGAGTTCGACGGCGTCTTCCTTGGTCGCACTGCGCTCGATCGCATTGCCGATCACTGCGCCGGCCACCGCGCCAACGACGCCGATGACAGCCTGCTCGCGGCCCGACGAACGGCTCGAGCCGGCCACGCCGCCGACGACCGCGCCTGTGACGCCGCCGGCGCCACTCTGGTTGCCGTCGACGACGACGTTTCGCACCGACAGCACGGTGGCGTCCTGCACGGTGGCCAGGCGCTGCGCGTCACCGCGCTGAACGACATCGGGGCTGGTGGTGGTGCAGGCGGCCATGAAGGCCAGCGCCGCAGCGGCGGTCAGGGTCTTGATCATCGTGTTCATCGTCTTCACTCCGAAGGGTTGCGCTTGGCGCAACGCCACGCACAAGACAAAGGTTGACGCATCCTGGCGTGGCGGGTTCCGTCCGACGCGTAAAGACGCGCTGCCTCGTGCAAAAGTGCGCGCGGGGAGAGGCGCTGCTAGCCGTGAAGCCGCGAGCTGCGCGGCACGCTGGCCAGCAGGAATTCCATCTGGTCGGCCAGGATGCGCCGGCCGCGCAGGATCATGTCCTCGTGCAGGCTCGGCACGTAAGGCAGGTACAACAGCGTCATGTGCGCTTCTTCGGGCAGGCGGTTGCCTTTGTGGCCGTTGCACGAGCGACAGGCGGTGATGCAGTTCATCCAGGCGTCGTCGCCGCCGCGCGAGACCGGCACGATGTGTTCGCGTGTCAGGTCCTCAAAAGCAAAGCGGCCGCCGCAATAGGCGCAGACGTTGCGGTCGCGCACGAACAGTTTGCTGTTGGTGATGGTGGGCGTGACCCGCCAGGCGCGGCTGGGCACGGCGCCGCGCACGGCGATGATGGCGTGGACCTCGATGCGCGATTGCTTGCCGGTCGCGCGCTGCACACCGCCACGCAGCACGTGGCAGGCGTCACCGAGTGTCCAGGCGACGCCGTCGCTGGCGTAGATGACCGCCGCTTCCCTGGGCGTGATCCAGGCTTGCGGCCGGCCGGAGACATCGAGTTGCAGGACATCCACGTGCGAAGAGTATCCGATTGCACGGTGGCGCCTCAATGACGGCAACGCTAACGCCGGTTCACTCTGTCCATCAAACGCGCCAAACCGTGCAAAGCGTCGATGTTTGGCGTGGCCACGCCGGCACGCTTGCCGATCTCGCGCACGGCGCCGACCAGCGCGTCGAGCTCCAGGGCGCGTCCCTGCTCGGCGTCGACCAGCATCGAGGTCTTGAAGGCGCCGAGCTGCCGCGTCACCGCCATGCGGGCTTCGGGAGTTTGTTCGATCGGGCAGCCGATGCGCGCGCCGATGGCGGCGGCCTCTTCCATGCCGCGGGCCATGAAGTCGCGCACCAGATCGTCGTCGAGGATGGCGTCGCAGGCTGCGCCGGTCAGCGCCGAGACCGGGTTCATCGTCATGTTGCCCCAGAGCTTGAACCAGATGTCGAGCTTGATGTTCTCGCTGCGCTCGGCCTGGAAACCGGCGCTGGCGAGCGCTGCGGTAACGCGCTCGACACGCTCGCTGCTGCCGCCGCCGGGTTCGCCGACGATCAGTCGCTCGCCGAAGCCGTGTTTGATCTCGCCCGGCGCCGTGCTGACGCACGTCAGGTGAACGACCGCTCCGAGCGTTTGCGAGAACGGAATGTTTGCCGCGACGTGCCCTTGCGGATCGACGCTGACCAACGGTGCCGCGTCTGCGGGTTGCAGAAACCACCAGGGCACGCCGTTCATCATCGGCAGCACGATCGTCTGCGCGCCGATCAACGGCGCCAATCGCGGCGCATCGGACGCCAGCGCGTGGCCCTTGAAGGCGATGATCAGCAACTCGGGCGTCGTCAGGCTTTGAGCTGAATCGGCGACCTTGATGGGCACTACGTGCTGCTCACCCCGGCTGGATGTGAAAGCCAGTCCGCGCTCGCGCACCGCCGCCAAAGTGGCCCCGCGCGCCAGCGCCGAGACCTCGTGTCCGGCCAGCGCCAGCCGCGCCGCCACCAACCCGCCCACGGCTCCGAGCCCCGCCACGCAGACCTTCATCGCCGCCCTCCTTGTTCGTGATGGCCACCATCGTAGGTTGGGTGAGACCTCGGGTTTACCCGCGGCGTCGGTAGTCGCGAGACCCTAGAAAACGCCGACAAATCGACAGACAGGGTCACCAGAATCTGCAAAATAGAACGAACGTTCGATTTATGGGATTCGCATTGGACACCGACATCCGCGCCACGAAGCCTGCTCACAAGGGTCAGCAGACCCGTGCCGCGATCCTCGACGCCGCATTGGGCCTGGCCTCGCATGTCGGCCTCGAGGGCTTGTCGATCGGCGCGCTGGCCGAGGTGACGCAGATGAGCAAGTCGGGCGTCTTCGCCCACTTCGGCTCACGCGAGGAACTGCAGATTTCGGTCGTGCGTGAGTACAACGCCAAGTTCGAGGAAGAAGTCTTCTACCCGGCGCTGGCCGAGCCGCGCGGCATGCCGCGCCTGCGCGCGCTCTTTGAGCGCTGGGTCAAGCGCGTCTCGGTCGAACTCGACTCGGGCTGCATCTACATCAGCGGCGCCGTCGAGTTCGACGACCGGCCCGGCCCGGTGCGCGACGCACTGGTCTCGATGGTGCGGGCTTGGCACAGCGCACTCGAACGTGCGATCCGCATCGCCGTCGAAGAAGGCCACCTGAAACCCGACACCGACGCCATGCAGATGCTGTTCGAACTGCATGGCCTGATCCTGGCGCTTCACCATGACGCGCGCTTTTTGCGCCTGCCCGGCGCGATGGACCGCGCGCAGCGCGCCTTCGAGCATGTGCTTGCGCACTACATGACCACGCCGTCGCCGACGACGGCGCGGCGCTGAATCCGCTTTACCCAGGGAGACCCATCGATGGCCCAGTACACCCCGCCGCTGCGCGAGATTCAATTCGTGCTGCACGAGCTGCTCGATGCCGTGCCGACACTGAAGACGGTGCCAGCCTATGCCGATCTCGACATCGACACGGTCAACGCCGTGCTCGAAGAGGGGGGCAAGTTTGCCAGCGAGGTCCTGCAGCCGCTGAATCTCAGTGGCGACCAGGAGGGCTGCCAGCTCGACAAGGCCACCCATGCCGTGACCACGCCCAAGGGTTTCAAGGCGGCCTATGCGCAGTACGTCGAAGGCGGCTGGCCCGCGCTGTCCACCGATCCGGCCTACGGCGGCCAGGGCCTGCCGCACCTGATGAACCAGTGCCTGTACGAGATGCTCAACAGCGCCAACCAGGCCTGGACGATGTACCCCGGGCTGTCGCACGGCGCTTACGAATGCCTGCACGAGCATGGCACCGACGAGCAGAAGCAGCTCTACCTGCCCAAGCTGTCGTCCGGCCAGTGGACGGGCACGATGTGCCTGACCGAGCCGCATTGCGGCACCGACCTCGGCTTGCTGCGCAGCAAGGCCGAACCGCAGGCCGACGGCAGCTACAAGATCAGCGGCCAGAAGATCTTCATCAGCTCCGGCGAGCACGACCTGGCCGAGAACATCATCCACCTCGTGCTGGCGCGGCTGCCCGACGCACCGCAGGGCAGCAAGGGCATCTCGCTGTTCGTCGTGCCGAAGTTCTTGCCGAAAGCCGACGGCTCGGTTGGCGAGCGCAATGGCATCGCCTGCACCGGCCTCGAGCACAAGATGGGCATCCACGGCAACAGCACCTGCCAGATGAACCTCGACGGCGCTTCGGGCTGGCTGGTCGGCGCGCCGAACAAGGGCCTGCCGGCGATGTTCGTGATGATGAACGCGGCGCGCATCGGCGTGGCCAACCAGTCGCTGGGCCTGACCGAAGTGGCTTACCAGAATGCCGTCGCCTACGCCAAGGACCGCTTGCAGATGCGCAGCCTGTCGGGCCCGAAGGCGCCGGAGAAGGCGGCGGACCCGATCATCGTCCACCCGGACGTGCGAAAGATGCTGCTGACTGCTCGCGCCTATGCCGAAGGCGCGCGCGCGCTGGCGCTGCACACCGTGCTGCTGCTCGATCTCGAGTTGAAGAGCGACGACGAAGACGAGCGCAAGGCCTGTGCCGACGAAGTGGCGCTGCTGACGCCGATCCTGAAGGCCTTCTTCACCGACAACGCCTGGCTCGCCACCTCGCACTGCATGCAGGTCTACGGCGGCCACGGCTACATCGCCGAGTGGGGCATGGAGCAGTTCGTGCGCGACGCGCGCATCAACATGATCTACGAGGGCACCAACACCATCCAGTCGCTCGATCTGCTGGGCCGCAAGGTGCTCGGCGACAACGGCAAGAAGCTGAAGCTCTTCGGCCAGCGCATCATCGACTTCGTCGAAGAAGAAGGCGTGCGCGAAGAGATGCAGGAGTTCGTCAACCCGCTGGCCGACCTCGGCGACAAGGTCACCAAGCTGACCACCGAACTCGGCATGAAGGCCTTCCAGAATCCGGACGAGGTCGGCGCCGCGGCGGTCGATTACCTGCGCGTCGTCGGCCACCTCTGCTTCGCCTACTTCTTCGCCCGCTCGGCGAAGATCGCGCTGGCGAAGAAGGACTCTGGCGACCCGTTCTACACCGCCAAGCTGGCGACCGCGCGCTTCTACTTTGCCAAGCTGCTGCCGGAGACGGCCGGCCTGATTCGCAGCGCGCGCGCTGGCGTGGCGCCGCTGATGGCGATGGAAGAAGCTCTGTTCTGATTGTTTGGAGAACCCGATGAACCGATTCAATGTTCGCAAAGTCGCCGTGCTCGGCGCTGGCGTGATGGGGGCGCAGATTGCAGCGCATCTGGTCAATGTCAAAGTGCCCGTCGTGCTGTTCGACCTGCCGGCGAAAGAGGGCGCGAAGAACGGCATCGTCACCAAGGCGATCGACGGCCTGAAGAAGTTGAAGCCGGCGCCGCTCGGCGTGGCCGAAGACGCTTCGATGATCCAGGCGGCGAACTACGAAGAACATCTGGCGCTGCTCGGCGAATGCGATCTGGTGATCGAAGCGATCGCCGAGCGCATGGATTGGAAGCTCGACCTGTACAAGAAGATCGCGCCGGCCCTGGCACCGCATGCGATCGTCGCCTCGAACACGTCGGGCCTGTCGATCACCAAGTTGTCCGAAGCGCTGCCGGAAGCAGATCAAGCCGCGCTTCTGCGGCATCCACTTCTTCAACCCGCCGCGCTACATGGCGTTGGTGGAACTGATTCCGACGCCGACGACGCTGCCGGCGATCCTCGACCAGCTCGAAACCTTCGTCACCACCGCACTCGGCAAGAGCGTGGTGCGCGCCAAGGACACGCCGAATTTCATCGCCAACCGCGTCGGCATCGCCGGCATGCTGGCGACGATGATCGAGGCCGAAAAGTTCGGCTTGACGTACGACGTCGTCGATGACCTCACAGGCAAGAAGATGGGCCGCGCGTCCTCCGGCACCTTCCGCACCGCGGACGTGGTCGGCCTGGACACGATGGCGCATGTGATCAAGACGCTGCAGGACAACCTGCAGTCCGATCCGTTCTACGCGAGCTACAAGACGCCGGCCGTGCTGGCCAAGCTGATCGAGCAGGGCGCACTGGGGCAGAAGAGCGGCGCTGGCTTTTTCAAGAAGGTCGGCAAGGACATCCTGCGCCTCGACCCGGCAACGGCGCAGTACGTGGCTTCCGGCGGCAAGGCCGATCCGATCGTCGAGCGCATGCTGAAGAAGGCGCCGGCCGAGCGCTTGAAGCTGCTGCGCGAGAGCACGAACCCGCAAGCGCAGTTCGTGTGGGCGATCCTGCGTGATTCGTTCCACTACTGTGCGGTCCATCTCGGGGAAGTCGCCGACAGCGCGCGCGACATCGACTTTGCGATGCGCTGGGGTTTCGGCACCAAGCAAGGCCCGTTCGAATTGTGGCAACAAGCCGGCTGGAAGCAGGTCGCGCAGTGGACCAAGGAAGACATCGACGCCGGCAAGACACTGTCCAACGCGCCGCTGCCGGCGTGGGTCTTCGATGGCCGCGAGGGCGTGCATGCGGCTGAGGGCTCGTGGAGCGCTTCGCAAAACAGATACCTGCCGAAGAGCACGCTGCCGGTGTATGCGCGTCAGGCGTTCCCGGAGAGCGTCGGCGCTGCTGCCGACCCGCTGAAGACCGGCGCCGAAGAGTTCAAGAACGAAGAGATCCGTGTCTGGTCGGCCGATGGTGAGGTGCTGATCGCCAGCATCACCGCCAAGCTGCACCTGATCTCGCCTGCAGTCACCGAAGGCTTGATCAAGGCCGTGGAGATCGCCGAAGCCAAGTACCAGGGCCTCGTGATCTGGTCACCTGACGACGTGTTCTCCGCCGGCGCCAACCTGGAAGCGCTGCTGCCCGTGTTCATGAAGCTCGGCGCCAAAGGCATCAAGCCTGAAGAGAAGAAGCTGCAGGATGCAATGCTGCGCATCCGCTACGCGCAGGTGCCGGTCGTCTCCGCCATGCGCGGCCTGGCACTCGGCGGCGGCTGCGAGCTGGCGGTGCACAGCGCGCGCCGCGTGGCGCACATGGAGACCTACATCGGCCTGGTCGAAGTCGGCGTCGGCCTTGTGCCAGGTGCCGGCGGCCTGGCCTACATCGCGCGTCGCGCCGCCGAACTGGCCACGGCGTCGGGCGGCAGCGCCGACCTGTTCAGCTTCCTGAAGGAGCCGTTCACGAGCGCGGCCACGGCACGCGTCGGCACCAGTGCGATCGAGAGCCGCAAGCTGGGCTGGCTGATCGACGGCGACGTGATCGTGGCGCACAAGGACGAGTTGCTGCACGTCGCCAGCGCGCAGTGCAAGGCGATGGCCGCGAGCGGCTACCGCCCGCCCGCGAAAGCGCTGTTTCCGGTGGCGGGCCGCAACGCCATTGCGACGATCAAGGGCCAGCTCGCCAACCTGCGCGACGGTGGCTTTGCGTCGGCGCACGACTTCCACATCGCCACGCTGATCGCCGAGGTGGTCTGCGGCGGCGACGTCGATGCCGGCTCGCTGGTCAACGAGGAGTACCTGATGACCTTGGAGCGCGACCGCTTCTGCGCGCTGCTCGAACATCCGAAGACCCAGGAACGCATCATGGGCATGCTGCAAACGGGCAAGCCTGTTCGGAATTGAAGGAGTAACGATCATGACCAAGCAAGTTCAAGACGCCTACATCGTTGCCGCTACGCGCACGCCCATCGGCAGATCCGGCCGCGGCTTCTTCAAGAACACGCGGCCCGACGATCTGCTGGTCGCTGCGGTGCGCAGCGCGCTGAAGCAGGCCCCCGGGCTCGACCCGAAGGCGATCGAAGACGCCATCATCGGCTGCTCGTTCCCCGAGGCCGAGCAGGGCATCAACATGGCGCGTGCGGCGATGGTGATTGCCGGTCTGCCGCATTCGGTGGGCGGCGTGACGATCAACCGCTTCTGCGCTTCGGGCATCACCGCGATCCAGATGGCGGCCGACCGCATCCGCGTCGGCGAGGCCGACGTGATGATCGCCGGCGGCGCCGAGAGCATGAGCATGGTGCCGATGGGCGGCAACAAGCCGAGCTTCAACCCGGAAGTGTTCGCGCGCGACGAGAACGTCGGCATCGCTTACGGCATGGGGCTGACGGCCGAGAAGGTCGCCGAGCAGTGGAAGGTCAGCCGCGAGAAGCAGGATGCGTTCGCGCTGGCATCGCACCAGAAAGCACTGGCGGCGATGGCGGCGGGTGAGTTCAACGACGAGATGACGCCGATCGACATCATTGATCGTTTCCCGAACCTGGCGACTGGCGAAGTCAACACGAAGACGCGCACCGTCAAGCTCGACGAAGGTGCGCGTCCTGACACCTCGCTCGAAGGCCTGGCCAAACTCAAACCGGTGTTCGCGGCCAAGGGCAGCGTGACGGCAGGCAACAGCTCGCAGACCAGCGACGGCGCCGGCGCGTTGATCCTGGCGAGCGAAAAGGCGGTCAAGCAGTTCGACCTGAAGCCGCTGGCGCGCTTCGTCAGCTTTGCGGTGCGTGGCGTGCCGCCCGAGATCATGGGCATCGGCCCGATCGAAGCGATCCCCGCGGCACTGAAAGCCGCAGGATTGAAGCTCGACGACATCGGCTGGTTCGAGCTCAATGAAGCGTTTGCTGCGCAAGCGCTGGCCGTGATCGAAACCTGCGGCCTCGACCCGTCACGCGTCAACCCGATGGGCGGCGCGATTGCGCTCGGTCACCCGCTCGGCGCCACCGGTGCGATCCGTGCGGCGACGGTGATCCACGCACTGCGCCGCAAGAACCTCAAGTACGGCATGGTGACGATGTGCGTCGGCATGGGGCAGGGCGCGGCGGGCATCTTCGAGCGAGTGTGAGGCGATGCAGCGTCGCACGCTGATGATCGCCGCGGCGGCGACGCCGCTGGCAGGATGCAGCGCGGCCGAGGTCAAGACCCTGCCGACGATGGCGGCTGCCACGGCCGCCATCGAAGGGCTGGCCCGCGGCCACAAGCACACCGGTACCTGGACGCTGGCGCAGATGCTCAACCACGCCGCGCAAAGCATCGACTATTCGATCGACGGTTTTCCGGAGATGAAGTCGGCGCTGTTCCGCGGCGCGGTCGGCAGCGTCGCCTTCGCGGTCTTTCAGGCTCGCGGCAAGATGGGCCACACGCTCGACGAACCGATCCCCGGCGCGCCGGCACTCGATGCACAGGCGCCGCTGGAGCCGGCGATTGCACGCGCGTTGGCGGCGCTGCGCCGTTTCGAAGCGCACAGCGGCGCGCTCGCGCCGCACTTTGCGTATGGCGAGCTCGACAAGGCGCAGTACACGCGGGCCCACCTGATGCACCTGGCCAACCACTGGACCCAAGTCGAACGCAGCTGAGCACGACGCGCCATGCAGACGATCGAACTCCAAGCCGCTGACGGCGCCGTGGTTGCGGCCCGCCTGTTTGCTGCAGCCACGCCGATGCCGCAAGCCACGGTGCTGATTGCCGGGGCCATGGGCGTGAAGCAGGACTTCTACGCCGACTTCGCGGCCTGGCTGGCGCGCCAGGGCTACACCGCCATGACCTTCGACTACCGCGGCATGGGGACATCGCGCCCGCCTGCGATGCGCCACTCGCTGCGCGGCTTCGACGCCGACCTGTTCGACTGGGCGAGCGACATCGATGCCGCGATCGAACACCTGACGCTGGCCGCACCGAGCGCGCCGCTGTACGTCGTCGGCCACAGCCTGGGCGCGCAGCTGCCGGGCATGCTGAAACATCGCGATCGAATCGGCGGTCTCGTGTCCGTGGCGGCCGGCAGCGGCTACTGGCGCGACAACGCGCCGCCGCTGAAGCGGATGGTGCTGTATTTCTGGCACGTGCTCGTGCCGCTGGCGACCTGGGCCTGGGGCTACTTCCCCGGCGCGCGGCTGAAAAAGGTCGGTGATCTGCCGCGCGGCGTGATCCTTCAGTGGCGGCGCTGGTGCCTGAACCCGCGCTACCACGTCGGCCATGAAGGCGAGGCACTGCGCCTGCAGTTCGCCGCCGCGTCGTTTCCGATCGTCGCCTTGTCGATAACCGACGACGAGCTGATGACCGAGCGCGGCACGCGCGTGCTGATCGACTGCTACGAAAACGCGCCGCGCGAGGTGCAGCGCATCGCGCCGTCGGACGCCAACGCGCGCCGCATCGGCCACTTCGGTTTCTTCCGCCCGCACTTCGAGGCCACGCTGTGGACCCGCGTCACCGGACTCTTCCAACGATTCAGCACAGGAGCCCTCGCATGAGCATCAAAAGCGCGACCTTGAATGGCGTCGCCACGATCGAGATCGCGCGTCCCGAGAAGAAGAACGCGCTGACGGTCGAGATGTACCTGGCCATGGCCGACGCGATCGACGCCGCCGGAGAAGACCCGGCCGTGCGCGCGGTGCTGATCACCGGCCAGCCCGGCATCTTCACCAGCGGCAACGATCTGCAGGACTTTCTGAACCGCCCGCGGCCCAACATCGACGAGTCCCCGACCTTCCGCTTCATGCGCGCACTCATCCTGTGCGACAAGCCAGTGGTGGCGGCCGTGACCGGTGCGGCCATCGGCATCGGCACGACGATGCTGCTGCACTGCGACTTCGTCTATGTGTCCGACGAGGCTCGCCTGGCCATGCCCTTTGCGTCGCTCGGGCTGGTGCCCGAGTTCGGGTCGAGCGTGCTCGTGCCGCAGCTGATGGGCGGGCGCCGCGCGGCCGAGAAGCTGCTGCTCGGCGATCCGTTCACGGCCGAGACTGCCGTCGAGTGCGGTATCGCCAATGCGGTGCTGCCTGCCAACGAGGTGTTGCCGCATGCGCGCCGCGTCGCCGAGCGATTCAACGCCCTGCCGCCGAGCGCCGTGCGCGAGACCAAGCGCCTGCTGCGCGAGCCCAGCCGGGCGACGATCTTCGAGGCGGTCAAGCGCGAAGCCGCGATCTTCACCACCCAACTGGCGAGCGCCGAAGCACGCGAGGCCATGCAGGCCGTGCTCGAAAAACGCAAACCCGATTTCTCGAAGTTCTGAGCGGCACGATTGCTCACGCTCACGAATTGTTGCTAGGCAACTCTTCACGCTCGGTCGCAGCGTGAGCGGCCGGGCGCACGCCGCGCCTTCATCGGCCACCCAGAATCGCTTCTCCGGCAGTCAGGGGGAAGCGCGTGGAAACGATCACCAAGGTCGACGTGCGGACAACCGGTGCAGTGCCCGAAGCGGCGCCTGCACCGGCGAAGGTCACGTTCAGTTTGACCGCAGCCGCCCTCGCGGCCGCGGCCTGCGGCGGCAGCGAGCAGAGCAGCAACCCGCCCGCTGGAGGGCCGACACCTTCGCCGCCGCCTCCGCCGCCTCCACCCGCACCGGTCACGCTGACGGCCATCGAGTCGTCGCGCCTGATGGCACAAGCCACCTTCGGCGCCGACCGCACCGAGATCGACCGCGTGGCCGCAATGGGCACGAGCGCCTGGCTCGACGAGCAGTTCGCGTTGCCGCGCACGCAAAGCCATGTCGATTGGCTGCGCGCGCAGGGTGTCGAGGTCTTCGACAACCGCTTCGCCTCGCACCAGATCGACTACAGCTTGTGGCGCAAGTTCCTGTCCAGTCCGGATCAGCTGCGACAGCGCATGGTCTATGCACTGTCGCAGATCTTCGTCGTCTCGACCGACGCGATGGACGGCTACTGGCCGCAGTTCTCGCTGGCGAGTTATCTGGATGTGCTCGAGACGCATGCCTTCGGCAACTTCCGCAACCTGCTCGAAGCGGTGACGCTGTCGCCGGCGATGGGGGACTACCTGTCGATGCGCGGCAGCCGCAAGGCCGATGCCCAGGGCCGCCAGCCCGATGAGAACTATGCGCGCGAGGTCATGCAGCTGTTCACCATCGGCCTCGTGCAGTTGAACGCCGACGGCACGCCGCGCCTGACCAACGGCGGCACGACGGACACCTACGTGCAGGCCGATGTGACTGGCCTGTCGCGCGTCTTCACCGGTTGGGACCGGGTGCCGGCCGGCAGCGAGATCGAACAATCGGCGCAACAACTGCTTGTGCCGCTGGTCAACACCGCCAGCCGCCACGAGACCGGCACCAAGGTCTTCCTCGGTACGACGATCGCTGCCAACACGAACGCCACCGACAGCTTGCGCATCGCGCTCGACGTGTTGTTCAACCATGCCAACGTCGGCCCTCACATCGGCCGCCAGTTGATCCAGCGTCTGGTGACGAGCAACCCGAGCCCGGCCTATGTGGCCAGCGTCGCGGCGGCCTTTGCCGACAACGGCAGCGGCGTGCGCGGCGATTTGAAAGCCGTGCTGCGCGCCGTGCTCACGCATGCCGAGGCGCGGCAGGTCAATGCTGCGCGGTCCAGCAACGAGTACGGCAAGTTGCGCGAGCCGGTGCTGCGCTTCACGCAATGGGCGCGCGCGTCGCGGGCCAACTCGGCCTCGGGCCAGTGGCGACTGGGTAACCTGTCGGACCCGGCGGCGCGCTTGGGCCAGAGCCCGCTGCGCTCGCCGTCGGTGTTCAACTTCTACCGGCCTGGGTATGTGCCACCGAACACGTCGATCGCCGCGGCGTCGCAGGTCGCGCCCGAGTTTCAGATCACGACCGAGTCATCGGTCGCGGGCTATCTGAACTTCATGCAGAACGCCATCGCCACCACCAGTGGCGTCAATGGCACCGACATCGTGCCGGACTACAGCGCCTGGCTGCCGCTGGCCACCGACCCGGCCGCACTGACAGAGCAGGCCAACCTCGTGCTCGCTGCCGGCCAGTTGCCCGCATCGCGGACGGCGCTGATCCGCGACGCGATCACTGCGATGTCAGCGTCCTCGGACACGGCATTGCGCCGCCGCGTGCAAGCCGCGTTGCTGCTGACGCTGGCCGCACCCGACTATCTGGCGATGAAGTAGGAGCACCGCATGACAACCTCATCCTCACGCCGCGAGTTTCTCAAACGCAGCTCGGCGTTCTCGGTGGCCGGCGCTGCCGCGCCTTGGGCATTGAACCTTGCGGCGATCAGCGAGGCCGCCGCGCAGAGCGCCACCGACTACAAGGCGCTGGTCTGCGTCTTCCTCTATGGCGGCAACGACCACGGCAACACCCTGGTGCCGTACGACCAGACCACCTACGACAGCTATGCCACGTTGCGCAGCACCCTGGCCACCGCGCGCAGCGCACTCGATGCCACCGCGCTCACGCCGGCTGCGGGCTTCGAGCTGCCGAACGGCCGCCAGTACGCGCTGGCCCCGCAGTTGTCGGCCTTGAAGCCGGTCTTCGACGCTGGCCGCATGGGCGTGCTGCTCAACATCGGACCGCTGAGCCAGATCACGTCGAAGACCGAATACAACGCGCGCTCGGTGCCGCTGCCGCCGCGCCTGTTCTCGCACAACGATCAGCAGTCGATCTGGCAGGCCAGCTCGCCCGAAGGCTCGGCGTCGGGCTGGGGTGGGCGCATCGGCGACCTGCTGGCTTCGGGCAACGGGCAGTCGGTGTTCACCGCCGTCAGCGTCACCGGCAACGCGGTCTACCTGTCAGGGCGCAGCGCCGTGCAGTACCAGGTGACGAGCAACGGGTCGGTGCCGATCAACGGCATCGGCAGCTCGCTCTACGGTTCGGCCGCCGCGGCGCAGGCCTTGCGCAGCCTGATCACGAGCACGCCCGGCACCAATCTGTTCGAGCGCGAACATGCACGTGTGGTCCAGCGTTCGATCGATGCCGATGTCGCGCTGCGCAGCGCGCTCGGTGGCGTCACGCCGCTGGCCACGCCGTTTCCCGCCACGGGGCTGGGCAACCAGCTGTCGATGGTGGCGCGCATGATCGCCGCGCGCAGCGCCGTCGCCGCCAGGCGTCAGGTGTTCTTTGTCGGCATCGGCGGCTTCGACACCCACGACAAGCTTGCCGAGAACCACCCCGCGCTGCTGACGCAGATCGGCGGCGCGCTGGCCGCGTTCGATGCGGCGATGGTGGAGCTGGGCACGTCGCCGCAAGTCACCGCGTTCACTGCGGCGGACTTCGGCCGGACGCTCAGCTCCAACGGTGACGGCTCCGACCATGGCTGGGGCAGTTTCCACTTCATCAGCGGCGGCGCCGTGCGCGGCCAGCGCTTCTTCGGTCAGGCGCCGCTGCCGGGCAACAACGGCCCCGACGACGTGGGCCAGGGACGCATGCTGCCGACGATGGCGGTCGATCAGCTCGCCGCCACGCTGGCGACCTGGATGGGCGTCAGCGGCACCGACCTGTCGACGGTCGTGCCTGGCATCGGCAACTACACGGTCAAGGACCTGGGGCTGTTCGCCTAAAACCTGCGCGTGCTGGTCGATAGACTGGCGCGCGTGAGCCTTACCGCCAAACTCCTGTTGTCGCCGCTGCTGGTTGCGCAAGCACTGGCCACGCGCGCACGCACGCCACGGCTGCCGGAAGCTGCCGGCGCGCGCGAAGGCGAAGTCGGCCGCGGCCCGCTGCTGCGCTTGCTGATGCTCGGCGACTCGTCGGCAGCCGGTGTCGGCGTGGCCCAGCAGTCGCAGGCGATGGCCGGCCATCTGCCCAGAGCGCTCGCCCGGCAGGCCCATGTGCGCGTGCAGTGGCAGCTCGTTGCCCAGTCGGGGCTGACGAGCGCTCAGTGCCTCGGGCAGCTCGCGTCCTGCTCGGCGCTCGCAGCCGACGTGGCCGTGGTCGTGCTCGGTGTCAACGACGTGGTCGATCAAGTGCCGTCGCACCTTGCCGTTGCCGCGCGCTCGGCAATCGCCAACCGTCTGCGCAATGGCCACGGCGTGGCCCACGTCGTCTTTGCGCCGCTGCCGCCGATGCGGCATTTTCCAGCGCTGCCGCAACCGCTGCGCTGGGTCGCCGGCCGGGATGCGAAGCGCCACGACGATGCGGTGGCTGCGTGGGCACGCACACGCGACGATGTGAGCCATGTGCCGATCGACCTGCCGCTGAATACCGAGCTGATGGCCGACGACGGCTTTCACCCCGGTGAGCCCGTCTACCGCATCTGCGGCACGGCGCTGGCCGAGCACATTGCCACGCAGGTCTGGCCGAAGCTGTCGGCTCAGGCCGACGCGTCGTAAGCGGCGCGCAGCCAGCCGAGCAACGCTGTGTCGATCTCGGCCGCGCTCGACAGCCGCACCGTGTACTGGCACATGCCGCCCGGCGGCAGGGCCTTCAGACGGGCGTCGGCTGGCAGCGACTTGGCGTTGAGGCCGATCTCGATCTGCTCCTTCGTCGCCGGCCCGACCATCGCGAACTGCTTCTTGCGGCGCAGGCTGACATAGGCCTTCTTTGGCGCCACCTCGAATGGGCCGAGCTTCTCGATCTGCTTCATCACCGCCTCGTGCAACGGCCGCAGACCCGCCTTCGCGCCGGTATAGATCGCGTCCAGCGGATCATCGCCTGCCGCGGGCGCCTCGGTCTTGGCAGAGTGGGCCAGCGTGTTGGCGTCACCGTAGCCGAGCGCAAAGCGTTCGATCAGCATGCTGCGCACCTCGCCATGCTTCACGAGGCCGCTTTTGGCGATGACTTCGCGCAGTTGCGCCAGCGTTTTTCCGGTCTTGGTTTCGATGTTGCGCAGCTGGGTGGCAAGCGCGGCTTGTGGGTCGGCCATGGCGGTCTCCTTGGTGGGTTTACAGCGGCCAGTGTTCGCTCTTCGTGCGTGCCGGCAGCACGAATTCCATGTGCTTGAACATCGTGTACATCAGCCGCGTGCCCAGGCCGGGCCGGCCGGTTTCGCAGATCGCCTTGAGAGCGTTGACGATCATCGTGCCGCCCGAGGCCATGTCCTTGGCGGTCTTGCTGCCCTCGGTGACGCCGGTCACGCGCAAGGTCACCTGCACGCCGCCCGGCACCTCCTTCAGGTCATAGCTCACCTGGCACACCGGATCGTCGTACTGCGTGAAGCGGTGCGTGTGCACGAAGCGGTGGGGTGGGGTGGACTCGAGCACTTCACCGACGACGAGCGTGTGCTTGCCGCTGCCGGTGCGCATCTGCATGGCCGCGCCAGGCACGACGCCGCCACGCGTGTGCAGCCACGCATTGAAGACCGCGCCCTGGGCCTCACCGGTCTTGGTGAGTTCGCGCCAGACACGCTGGATGTCAGAGGCGATGACGATGCGGAAGGCGAGTTCGGACGGTGCGTTTTCAGACATGGCGGCCTTTCTTTTTCGGCAGGGGGGTGACTCGCGCGCCCTCGGCGTCGTACTTCAGCCGCGTCAGGCGCGCCGACCAGTAGGCGCTGTACTCGGTGGTCCAGCGTTCGTAGATCCATTGAATCGGCACGGCGTTGAACCAGAGGCGCTTGTCGCGTCCTTCACGCTCGGCGATGACAAGGTCGGCGCCTTCGAGCACCGCCAGGTGCTTCATCACCGCAAAGCGCGTCATCTCGGCGTCGAAGTGCTCGCAGACGCGGTTGACGTTGCACCCGGGCTCCGCCTTGAGCACGTCGAGCACGCGCCGCCGCGGCTCGGACGCGAGCGCGAACAGCACGGCGTCCAGGGTGTCGTTGTCACGGCTCGGGTTCATTATGTGACAAGATAGTCACATAAAACGCCGATGTCAAGCACCGCCTGCGGGATCAGTTCAGTCGCGGACGATCGTGCGCGGCTTGCCGCTGCCGTCGATAGCGACGTAGGTGAGGTTGGCTTCGGTGACTTTGACGACGTGCAGGTTCGCCGGGTCGCGCTCGGCATAAACCTCGACGTGCACGGTGACCGAGGTCTTGCCGACGCGCTCGACACGGGCATAGAACGACAGCAGGTCGCCGACGCTCACCGGCTGCTTGAACAGGAACTGGTTGACCGCCACCGTGGCGATGCGGCCGCGCGCGATGCGCAGCGGCAGCACCGCGCCCGCCAGATCGACCTGCGCCATCAGCCAGCCGCCGAAGATGTCGCCGTTGCCGTTGGTGTCGGCCGGCAGCGGCATCACGCGCATCACCAGGGCCGAACCGTCGGGCAGGACGGGTGGGGCCATCATCGGTTGGGGGTAGCTCATGGGGTGATCATTCTTCCACGACACTGGGGGGATGCGTCCCTCAATCGCCGCCCCACCACTGCCTACGCTGCCCGGGCAGGTGCCGCCACCTCCCGTCGGCTTGGCGCCGATCCGCAAGTTGCTGCCCTACGTGTGGCAATGGAAGTGGCGTGTGCTGTTCGCGCTGGCCTGCCTCGTGGGCGCCAAGCTCGCCAACATCGGCGTGCCACTGGTGCTGAAGGCGCTGGTCGATGCGCTCGATCTGAAGCCGGGTGATCCACGCGCACTGCTCGTCGTGCCAGTGGCGCTGATCCTGGCCTACGGCGCGCTGCGTGTCTCGGTGACGCTGTTCACCGAGTTGCGTGAGTTCCTGTTCTACCCGGTGGCGGCGCGTGTGGCGCGCAAGGTGGCGTTGCAGACCTTCGAGCATTTGCTGGCGCTGTCGCTGCGTTTTCATCTCGAGCGGCAAACCGGCGGCGTCTCGCGCGACATCGAGCGCGGCTCGCGCGCCATCCACTCGCTGCTCAACTACTTCATCTACAACATCCTGCCGACGCTGGTCGAGATCAGCCTCGTCATCGCCCTGCTGGCCTCGAAGTTCGACGGCTGGTTTGCCGGCATCACGCTGGCGGCACTGGTGGCCTACATCGGCTACACGATCACGGTCACCGAGTGGCGCACGCATTTCCGCCGTGCGATGAACGAGCAGGACAGCAAGGCCAACACGCGCGCGGTCGATGCGCTGATCAACTACGAGACCGTCAAGTACTTCAACAACGAGCGCTTCGAAGAAGGGCGCTACGACGAGAACCTGCAGCGGCTGGAGAAGGCGTCGATCAAGTCGCAGACCTCGCTCTCGGTGCTGAACCTCGGTCAGAGCCTGATCATTGCGGTGGCGGTGACGCTGCTGGTCTGGCGCGCCACCGTTGGCGTGGTCGATGGCAACCTGACGCTCGGCGACCTGGTGCTGGTCAACGCGCTGATGATCCAGCTCTACATCCCGCTGAATTTTCTCGGCGTGATCTACCGCGAGATCAAACAATCGACGGTGGACATGGAGAAGATGTTTGCGCTGCTCGGCCAGCACCGCGAGATCGCCGATTCGCCCGATGCCAAGCCGCTCGCCGTGGCGCAGGGCAGCGTGCGCTTCGACAAGGTCAGCTTCTCGTACAACGCCGACCGGCCCATCCTGCACGACGTGAGCTTCGAGATCCCGGCGGGCAAGACGGTCGCGGTGGTCGGGCCCTCGGGCGCCGGCAAGTCGACGCTGGCGCGGCTGCTCTACCGCTTCTACGACGTCAATGGCGGCGGCATCTCGATCGACGGCCAGGACTTGCGAGCGGTGACGCAGAGCACGCTGCGCGCGGCCATCGGCATCGTGCCGCAGGACACGGTGCTGTTCAACGACACGGTGGAATACAACATCGCCTACGGCAAGCCGGGCGCGTCGCGCGCGGAAGTGGAGGGCGCTGCGAAGGCCGCGCACATCCATGCCTTCATCTCCTCCACGCCGCAAGGCTACGCCACGATGGTCGGCGAGCGCGGCCTGAAACTTTCCGGCGGCGAGAAGCAGCGCGTCGCCATCGCGCGCACGCTGCTCAAGGATCCGCCGTTGCTGATCTTCGACGAGGCCACGTCGGCACTGGACTCGGCCAACGAACGCGCTATCCAGGCCGAGCTGCGCAGCGCGGCGCAGGGCAAGACGGCGCTGGTGATCGCGCACCGCCTGTCCACGGTCGTCGATGCGCACGAGATCGTCGTTCTGGAACAGGGCCGCGTCGTCGAGCGAGGGTCGCACCCGGTGCTGTTGGCCCTCGGCGGGCGCTACGCTCACATGTGGCAGCTCCAACAATCGGGCGCCGATTACACGTAGAACAGCACGATGGACACCAAGTGGCTCGAAGACTTCGTGAGCCTGGCGCAGACGCGCAGCTTCTCGCGCTCGGCGCAATTGCGGCATGTCACACAGCCGGCGTTCTCGCGCCGCATCCAGGCCCTCGAAGGCTGGGCCGGCGTTGACCTGGTCGATCGCTCGATCTACCCGACGCGCCTGACGCCGGCGGGCGACACCTTCCTCGCCCAGGCGCAGGAGATGCTCGGCAGCCTGCAGGCCACGCGCAACCTGATGCGCACCCACCAGACCAGCGGCAGCGACATGCTCGAGTTTGCACTGCCGCACACGCTCGCCTTCTCGTTTTTTCCGCACTGGCTGCTCGAACTGCGGCGCACATTCCCGCAATTGAAGACGCGCCTCATCGCGCTCAACGTGCACGACGCGGTGCTGCGTCTGACCGAAGGCCATTGCGATCTGCTGCTGGCCTATGACCACCCGTCACAGCCGCTGCAACTCTCACCCGACCGCTACGAGATGCTGACGCTCGGCCAGGAGACGCTGGCGCCGTTCGCACGCGCCGACAGCGAGGGCCGGCCGGTCTGGCGTCTGCCCGGTTCGGCGTCCACCAAGCTGCCGTTCCTGAGCTATGCCTCGGGGGCCTACATGGCGCGGCTGGTCGAACACATCCTGAAGGCCGCACCGCAACCGCCGCAGTTGAACCTCGTCTACGAGACCGACATGGCCGAGAGCTTGAAAGCGATGGCGCTCGAAGGCCATGGCCTCGCATTTCTGCCGGCCAGTTCGGTGAAGAAGGACGTGCGCGCCAAACGCCTCGCGCCGGCGGGCGAACCTGGTGCGTGGGAAACGACGATGGACGTGCGCATCGTGCGCGAGCGGCCGCAGTCGGCGCGCGGCGTCAAGCCCGGCGCAGCGGCGCTCTGGGAGCACCTGGCTGTGCAAGAGGTTTGATTGCGGGTTAACCCGCGCGTGATGCGCGTTCATGCCCGGCGAGCATGGGCGTGAATTCAAAAGGCATCGAGTTGCGGTGACTACGGCCCCCTCGGGTCGGCCGCATTTCTACAATACGCGTTGAAGTCGTTCCATCCACCTCCTGCAGGAGTTCTCCGTTCATGAAGAAATCGCTACTCGTTCTGGCCACCGTCGCCGCCTTCGCCGCACAAGCGCAGACCACCGACACGCTGAAGAAGATCAAGGACAGCGGCAGCGCCACGATGGGCGTGCGCGAATCATCGGGCGCGCTCTCCTACACGCTCGGCGATGGCAAGTTCGCCGGCTTCCATGTCGAGGTCTGCCAGAAGGTGCTGGCCGATGTGCAGAAGTCGCTCGGTCTGGCCAAGCTCGACGTCAAGTACGTGCCCGTGACATCGCAGAACCGCATCCCGCTGGTGCAAAACGGCACGGTTGACATCGAGTGCGGCTCGACCACCAACAACGCCACGCGCCAGAAGGACGTGGCCTTCGCGGTGACGACCTACGTCGAAGAAGTGCGCATCGCCGTCAAGGCCAACTCGGGCATCACCTCGATTGCGCAATTGAAGGACAAGAACGTTGCCACCACCACCGGCACGACCTCGGTGCAGCTGCTTCGCAAGCACGAGCGCGGCGCTGGCATCGACTTCAAGGAAGTCTTCGGCAAGGACCACGCCGACAGCTTCCTGCTGCTCGAAAGCGGCCGCGCCGACGCCTTCGTGATGGACGGCCAGATCCTGGCCGGCAACATCGCCAAGGCGAAGACACCGGCGGACTTCCGAATCGTCGGTGAGGTGTTGTCGGTCGAACCGATCGCGATCATGATCCGCAAGGACGACCCGGCCTTCAAGAAGGCAGTTGACGCCAGCATCGGCGCGATGATGAAGTCCGGCGACATCGCCAAGCTCTACGACAAGTGGTTCATGCAGCCGATCCCGCCGACCAACACCAAGGTCGGCTTGGCCTTGTCGGATGCCACCAAGCAGGCTTGGGCAGCGCCGAACGACAAGCCGGTCGAGGAGTACATGAAGAAGTGAGCGCCGCTCGGCCGCTCCGGAGGTGCTCGCTCCCCTTGGGGGACGGCCCGCAGGGCCCAGGGGCACGACGAGCGCCATGAGGTAAGCCCCAGGGTGCGATCCCCTGTGGGCCGCTAAAGTGGCTGGCGCGCGGTTTGCATTGAGGTGCACCGCGCGCTTTGTTTTTGCACCAATACGAACCTCAGGAGGGCAGCAGTGGCGATCTTCGGCCTCGATACCTTCTGCCGCGACACGATCGACAAGGAGTTGATTCCCAACTGCTTCAAGTCGGCCAGCGGCGACACCAGCTACCTGCACTGGCTGCTCACCGGCTGGGGCACCGCGGTTTCGCTGGCGCTGCTGGCCCTCGTCGTGGCGATGGCCTTCGGCATCCTGATGGGCATCCTGCGCACCACACCGAACAAATGGCTGGTGCTGCTCGGCGATGTCTGGACCGAAGTGTTCCGCAACGTGCCGCTGATCATTCAGCTCTTCATCTGGTACTTCGTCGTGCCGGCCATGTTCCCGGCCTTGAAGGCGGTGCCCGGTTTCGTGCTGGCGTTCGTCGGCCTGGGTCTGTTCACCTCGTCGCGCATCTCGGAGCAGATCCGGGCCGGCATCCAGAGCCTGCCCAAGGGCCAGCGCTACGCCGGGCTGGCGATGGGCCTGACGTTGCCGCAGACCTACCGCCACGTGTTGCTGCCGATGGCGTTTCGCGTCGTCATCCCGCCGCTCACCTCCGAGAGCATGAACATCGTCAAGAACTCGTCCGTCGCCTTTGCGGTGAGCGTGTCCGAGCTGACGATGTTTGCGCGACAGGCCGGTGAAGAAACGTCGCAGCCGGTGTTGATGTTCCTCGCCGTCACCTTGCTGTATTTCGTGTCGGCGTTTGCGATCAACCGTGTCATGAAGTGGGTTGAGGTTCGTGTGCGCGTGCCCGGCATGATTGGAGGCAAATGATGTTCGGCCTCGACTTTTCGTTCCTGAATTGGGACGTCATCAAGAGCTACGTCGCCAACGGCTTCTACTTCTCGGTGCAGCTGACGCTGATCGCGATGATCGGCGGCATCGCTCTGGGCACCGTGCTTGCGCTGATGCGCCTGTCGGGCAAGAAGTGGCTCGAAGTGCCGGCGTCGATCTACGTCGACACGCTGCGCTCGATCCCGCTGGTGATGGTGATCATGTGGTTCTTCCTCATCATCCCGTTCCTGATCGGCCGGCCAATCGGCGCCGAGTTGTCCGCCATCGTCACTTTCACGCTGTTCGAAGCGGCGTACTACTCCGAGATCATGCGCGCCGGCATCCAGAGCGTGCCCAAGGGCCAGGTCTATGCCGGCTACGCGGTCGGCATGACCTATGCACAGACGACCAAGCTCGTCGTGCTGCCGCAGGCCTTTCGCAACATGCTGCCGGTGCTGCTGACGCAGACCATCATCCTGTTCCAGGACACATCGCTCGTCTATGCGATCGGCGCCTACGATCTGTTGAAGGGCTTCGAGACCGTGGGCCGCAACTTCAACCGGCCGGTGGAGACCTACCTCGTCGCCGCCGCCGTGTACTTCGCCATCTGCTTCTCGCTGTCGTACATGGTGCGGCAGTTGCAGAAGAAGATCGCCATCATTCGATAGGGGACCACCACGTGATCGAGATCAAGAACGCCAGCAAGTGGTACGGCAGCTTCCAGGTGCTGACCGACTGCACCACGTCCATCAAGAAGGGCGAGGTCGTCGTCGTCTGCGGCCCGTCGGGCTCGGGCAAGTCGACGCTGATCAAGACGGTCAACGCGCTGGAGCCGATCCAGAAGGGCGACATCGTCGTCGATGGCATCAGCATCAGCGACCCGAAGACCGACCTGCCCAAGCTGCGCAGCCGCGTCGGCATGGTCTTCCAGCATTTCGAGCTGTTCCCGCATTTGTCAGTCACCGAGAACCTGACGATCGCGCAGATCAAGGTGCTGAACCGCAGCACTGAAGACGCCAAGACCCGTGGCTTGAAGATGCTCGACCGCGTCGGCCTGATGGCGCACAAGGACAAATTCCCGGGGCAGCTTTCCGGCGGTCAGCAGCAGCGTGTGGCGATCGCCCGCGCGCTGTCGATGGACCCGATCGTGATGCTGTTCGACGAACCGACCTCCGCGCTCGACCCCGAGATGGTCGGCGAGGTGCTCGACGTCATGGTCAAGCTGGCCGAAGAGGGCATGACGATGATGGTGGTCACGCACGAGATGGGTTTTGCCAAGAAGGTCAGTCACCGCGTCATCTTCATGGACGCCGGCAAGATCGTCGAAGACTGCAAGAAGGACGATTTCTTCGGCGACCCGAACGCACGTACGCCGCGGGCGAAAGAGTTCCTGTCGAAGATCCTTCAACACTGATCGCCGCGCTCACAGCCACTGCGATAGGACCTGCGGCGCCGCGGCCACCAGCATCACCGCCCCGGCGGCGGTGAGCAGGCCCAGCACGACGCGGCGAAAGTTCTGCTCGGAGAGGCGGTGATAGAAGCGCGCGCCGATCATCGACGGCACCAGCACCGCTGCCGCCACGATCGGCAGCAGCGGCCACATCGGCCGCGTCACCGCGCCGGTAGCGATGTACGCAACCATCGTCACTGCCAGTGTGGTGAGGTTGAAGTTCTGCACCACGGTGCGCTGCGCTGACTTCTCGAAGCCTCGCAGCGTGCACCACAGCGTCGGGATGACGCCGGTGAAGCCGCCCAGGCCGCCCATGAAGCCGCCGCCGGCGCCGGCCAGGCCATCGGCAGCACGGCCGAGCAGCGGACTGCGCAACGCCACGCGCGGCAGATGGGCCGCAAACAACATCGCCGGGCAGGCGATCACCAGCAGCGCACCCAGACCGAACTTGAAGACGTTGGCGTCGAGGTAGGGCAGCACCCCCACGCCCAGCGGGATGCCGACCAGGCCGCCGAGCACGAACGGCGCCAGCTCGCGCCAGCCCACGCCGCGCGGCACCGTGAACAGGCCGATCACCTGGCCGACGAGCGAACCGAACACGGCCATCACCGCGGCCAGCTTCGGGTCGAGCGCCCAGACCCAGATCGCCATCGAGACCATGCTGAAGGCGAAGCCCGACAGGCCCTGCACGAAGCCGGCGACGATGGCGCCGGCGATCAGAACGGCGAGCTCCGGCGGCGCGAGGCCCATCTAGAAAACTCGCCGCGACGGGGACCGCAAGTTCATCGTTCTGGCAAGCCGCAGCCGAGCCGCAGCCGCGGTTCGGTATCGGAGGGCATGACTTCCACAAGGCGAATGCTCGCCGAACTCGACCGCCGTGGCCATGCGGAGCATCGCCTGGTGCCCAATCCAGCGCGTTGAGCTACTTCTTGATCTCGAACTTGTAGACGCGCTCGGTGCCAACGCTGTCGGACTTCACCATGTAGTGCCCGTCGCTGGTGGCGAGCACGTACCGGCACCACTCCTCTGTCGGCACACCTTTCCATTCAATCAGCACGCAATAGCGTCCGTCGTCCGAGATGTGCCATTTGCCGGTCGCGGTCGTCTGTCGGCCCTGGCCGACCACCGCAGCGCCAGCGCCCCTGTTGTCGGACGAGGCGACGAAGGTGCCGTCCTTGTCGTTGCTCCAGTAGTGCTGATTGCCGCGTGCGCTGATACGCGCCATCTTTGCCCCTGGCATCAGTTGCGTGACTTCGTCCTTCGACAGCTTGCGCGGGCTTTTTCCCTCCAGGTCACGCAACGTCAACTCCTGTGGTTGCGCCAAGGCGATCGTGACCACGCTGGTCAGCAACGCGCCCAAACAAAGTTTTCCCATGTGCCCCTCCATGCTGATGATCAACACCACTGTGCGCGCGGCGGTGGTGGCTAGCAATGGTGGAGGATCACTGCAAGTTAGGGGCAGGGCTTCCACGAGGCATTGCGGTCAGGCAGCCTTGGCAGTTCAGGCGCTTATCGCTTCAGCGGTCTGAACGCAGCTCATGGACAACGCCGCCAACACGTCGCCGATGATCAAGACCGCAGGGCTGGCAATGTGCTCTGCGTGGGCGTCGGCAGCGATGCGAGCGAGCGTGCTGACGAGCCGCCGCTCGTGCGGCAGCGACGCGTCCTGAACCAGCGCCGCCGGCGTGTGCAACGGCAACGCCGTGCGCAAGCCATCGACGATGGCGTCCAGTTGCGCCACGCCCATGTAGACGACCAGGGTCATGCCCTGCGCCGCTGCTGCGCCGAGCGTCGGCCAGTGCGGTGCCTGCCCGCCTTCGCGTGCATGGCCCGTGACGAGCATGACGCCGCGCGCATGGTCGCGGTGGGTCCACGGCACGCCGAGCGCGGCCGTGGCCGCCAGGCCGGAAGTGATGCCGTTGACCACGTGCACGTTGACGCCGGCGGCACGCAAATGCTCGACCTCTTCGCCGCCGCGGCCGAAGACGAACGGGTCACCGCCTTTCAAGCGCACGACACGCTCGCCACGGCGGGCCTCGGCGATCATCAGCTTTTCGATGAAAGCCTGCGGTGTCAACGCGCAGCCGCCGCGCTTGCCGACGTAGACGATGCGCGCCGACTTGCGTGCATAGCGCAGCACGCCGTCGCCGACCAGATCGTCAACCAGCAAGACGGTGGCGCGGCGGATCGCACGAACGGCCTTGATCGTCAGCAGTTCCGGGTCGCCCGGACCCGCTCCCACCAATGCAACAGAGCCGTTCATGCAACCTCCAATTGCTTGCGCACCATCGAGCGCAACTTCGGCAGGCACGAACCGCAGTTCGTGCCGCATTTCAGTTCAGTTTGCAGTTGTGCCAGCTGTTCATCGGGCGCACCCTCACAGCGCGCGAGCACGGTTTCGATCTGCGGCTCGGTGACGTCGAAGCACGAGCAGACCTGCGCGCCGCGCGCAGGCACCGGCGTTGGCGCAACAGGACTGCCCGACAACAGCGCGCGGCCGTAGAGATCGGCCGGCAGTCGTTCGACCAGCAACTCGCCGATCCATCCTGCCGCGCGCACGTCGCCTGCGAGCAGGAACGCCGTGACCCGGGTGTCGTCGGCCGTGCGCGCGATCGCGATGGCACGGCGTTGTCCGGCGCGCGGGTCGGCATAACGCAGCGTGTCGGTACCCGACAAGCCGAGCAGGCCCTCGATGCGCATCAGCAGTTCATCGGGCAAACGCTCGGCGGCGGCCGCATGCAGCCAGACCCCGACCTTGTCGTCGGGCTCGCGGCCGAAGGGCACACACGCTGCGTAGGGCAGATCGCTCAGCAATTGCAGCACCTGCGCACGTCGCGTCAGCGCCGCGTCCGCATCGAGCCACGCCCGCGCGATCACGCGGTACGGCAGCTCGGCCTTGCTGATCTTCACTGCCGCGTGCTTCAACTCGGGCTGCTTGCTCTGCGGACAGAACGCGCCGTTGGTGAGGGCATTGACGCCGGGGCCAGCCATGAACTCGCTGCCCCAATGCATCGCCACGAAGGCCTGTGCGGGCACGACGCTGTCGCTCGCAGCGGCGGGGATGACCACGCTGCCGCGGCGTGTCTTCAGCGTCACCAGATCGCCGCTGTTCACGCGCAGGCGCGCCAGGTCGGTCGGATGCAATTCGGCCACCGGTTCGCTGGCGTGGCCGAAGAGGCGGCCGAGCGTGCCGGTGCGGCTGGCGCCGTGCCACTGGTCGCGCAAGCGGCCCGTGGTCAGCGAGAACGGGTAGTGCGCGTCGCGCTTCTCGGCCGTGGGGCGCACCGCGGCGGCGCTGAACTTCGCGCGGCCGTCGGCCGTCGGGAACACGCCGTCGGCGTACAGGCGAGCGGCGCCGTGCGTGCTGCCTTGCGCGAAAGGCCACTGCTGCGGGCCGGCGTGTTCGAGGACCGCGAACGACAAGCCGGTGATGTCGAGATCACGGCCGCGTGTCGTTTCGCGGTGCTCGTTCCAGATCGACTCCGCCGTCTCGTAGGGGAACAGCGTCGCTCCGTCGCTGCGCCGTGCCGGCAAGCGTTGTTCGAGGCGCCGTGCCACGTCCACGGCGATGCGCCAGTCGCTCCGTGCCTCGCCCGGTGCGCCGATCGCGGCACGCACGCGGCTGATGCGGCGCTCGCTGTTGGTGACGGTGCCGTCCTTCTCGCCCCAGGTGGTGGCCGGCAGCAGCAGGTCGGCGTAGCGGGCCGTCGCCGTGGTCGCATAAGCCTCCTGCACGATGACAAAGGGGCAGCGCTCCAACGCGCGTCGCACCATCGCCTGGTCGGGCATCGACTGTGCGGGGTTCGTGCACACGATCCAGAGTGCGTCGATCGCCCCGTCGGCCGCGGCCTGGAACATCTCGACGGCGCTCTTGCCGGGCTTCGAGGGCACGTCATCGACGCCCCACAGCGCGGCGACTTCGGCGCGGTGTTGCGCGTTCGACAGATCGCGGTGCGCGCTCAGCAGGTTGGCCATACCGCCGACCTCGCGCCCGCCCATCGCATTCGGCTGGCCCGTCAGCGAAAACGGCCCGGCCCCAGGCTTGCCGATCTGCCCCGTGAGCAGGTGCAGGTTGATCAGCGCCGCGTTCTTGTCGGTGCCGCTGGTGCTCTGGTTCAGGCCCTGGCAGTAGAGCGACAGCGTGGGTGTCTGCTTGCCGAACCAGCGCGTCGCTTGCACCAGGTCTTCTTCCTTGATGCCGCACAACTGCGCCGTCAGTTGCGGCGTGCAGTTGCGGACCACGTCGCGCAGCGCATCGAAGCCGTTGGTGTGCGCGTCGATGAAAGCGCGATCCATCAGGCCTTCCCACAGCAGCAGATGCGCCATGCCGTTGAACAGCGCAACATCGGTGCCGGGCAGGATCTGCAAATGCAGATCGGCCGCTTCGGCGGTTTCGGTGCGGCGCGGATCGACGACGATCCATTTCTGCTCGGGATTCGCGCGCTTCGCGTCTTCGAGCCGGCGCATCAGGATCGGGTGCGCCCACGCGGTGTTGCTGCCGGCGATGAACACCGTCTGCGCATGCGCCAGGTCTTCATAGCTGCACGGCGGTGCGTCGGCGCCGAGCGTGGCCTTGTAGCCGGCCACCGCGCTGCTCATGCACAAGCGCGAGTTGGTGTCGACGTTGTTGGTGCCGAGCAGGCCCTTGGCGAGCTTGTTGAAGACGTAGTAGTCCTCGGTCAGCAGCTGGCCGGAGATGTAAAGGCCGATGCGATCCGGCGCGGTGCCGGCCAGGCGATCCGCGATCTCATCGAGCGCGGTATTCCAGTCAACGGCTTGGGGTGCGTCTCCACGCGCCGCGCGCCGCATCGGCGTCAGCAGCCGCGTCTGTTTCGTGATCGAGGCGGCGGCTGTCAGGTGCAGCGTGCTGCCCTTGCTGCACAAGCGGCCGAAGTTCGCGGGATGGTCGGGGTCGCCGCGCACGCCCGTGATCTGTGCGCCGTCCGACTCGATGACCACCCCGCAGCCCACGCCGCAATAGGGGCAGGTGGACTTGGTTTCGCTCACACTTCGACCGGCTGCAGCGCGTCCGCTTCGAGGAACACCTGACCGTTCTCGACCTTGCACGCGAACTTCGGCGTGCAGCCCTGGTCGGGTGCCTTGGCGCAGCCGTCATCGAGGCCGATGGTCCAGTTATGCAACGGGCAAGCCACGCTCTCGCCGAAGACGATGCCCTGGCTCAGAGGTCCGCCCTTGTGCGGGCAACGGTCGAGCAGGGCGAAGACCTTGTCCTCGGCGTTGCGGAACACCGCGATCGGGACCGTCGCGCCTTCGCGTGTGACGCGGCGCGCGCCGAGCACCGGGATGTCGTCGACGCGGCAGACGGGCTTCCAACCGTCGCTCATGACGCCACCCCCACCGCTTCGAATTGCCGCAGATCGACCTTTGCCTTCTCGAACTCGAACCACGGATCGGGTTCGCCGTCGAGGCTGAACTGCAGCTTCTCCCAGAGCGCCTTGCGCGTGGCGGCATCCTCGAGGATCTTCTTCTTCACGTAGTCGAGGCCGACACGGCTGACGTAGTGCACCGTGCGCTCCAGGTACCAGCCTTCTTCGCGGTACAGCTGCAGGAAGGCGCCGCTGTACTCGAGCACGTCTTCCGGCGTCTTCACCTTGACCAGGAACTGCGCGACTTCGGTCTTGATGCCGCCGTTGCCGGCGACATAGAGCTCCCAGCCCGAATCGACGCCGATCACGCCGACGTCCTTGATGCCGGCCTCGGCGCAATTGCGCGGGCATCCCGACACCGCGAGCTTGACCTTGTGCGGCGCGTACATGCGCCACAGCGCGCGCTCCAGGTCCTTGCCCATCTGCGTGCTGTTCTGCGTGCCGAAGCGGCACCACTCGCTGCCGACGCAGGTCTTCACCGTGCGCAACGCCTTCGCATAGGCGTGGCCGCTCGGCATGCCGATGTCTTTCCAGATCGCCGGCAGGTCCTCCTTCTTCACGCCCAGCAGGTCGAGGCGCTGGCCGCCGGTGACCTTGACGGTGCGCACCTTGTACTTGTCGGCGGCGTCGGCGATGCGGCGCAGCTCGTCGGGCGTGGTCTCGCCGCCCCACATGCGCGGGATCACCGAGTAGGTGCCGTCCTTCTGGATGTTGGCGTGGCTGCGCTCGTTGATGTAGCGGCTCTGCGGGTCGTCCACGGCCTCCTTCGGCCAGCTGCTGAGCAGGTAGTAGTTCAGCGCCGGACGGCATGAAGCGCAGCCGTTCGGCGTGCGCCACGACAAGAGGCGCTGCACCGAATCGATCGTCAGCAGGTGCTGCTCCAGGATCGCGGCGCGCACGTCGGCGTGGCTGGCGTCGGTGCAGCCGCACATCGCCTTCTTGGTCGGCGGCTTCGAGTAGTCGCCGCCGGCGGTGAACATCAGCAGCTGCTCGACCAGGCCCGGTGCACGAACCGCACGAAGCGCTGGCCTTGGTGTGCTTTCGCACCTCGTCGAGCGTGAACAGGCCCTTGTCCTTGATCGCCTTGCAGATCACGCCCTTGTTGACGCCGTTGCAGCCGCAGACCTCGTCCGTGTCGGCCATCGCACGCCGCGCGCGTGTTGCCTTCATGCCCGACATCGCCGATGTTGTTCTCTCCGAACATCAGCTTGTCGCGGATGTCGGCGACCTTGCGGCCTTCGCGCATCAGCTTGAAGTACCACGAGCCATCGACCGTGTCGCCGTACAGGCAGGCGCCGACCAGCTTGTCGTCCTTGATGACGAGCTTCTTGTAGACGCCGCCCCAGGGGTCGTTGAGCACGATCTCTTCGCAGCCTTCGCCGCCGGTGAAGTTGCCGGCCGAGAACAGGTCGATGCCGGTGACCTTCAGCTTCGTGCTGGTGGTGCTGCCGCTGTAGCGGCCGATGCCGAATTGCGCCAGGTGCGTCGCGCAGACCTTGCCCTGCTCGAACAGCGGTGCCACCAGGCCGTAAGCGATGCCGCGGTGCGCGGCGCATTCGCCCACCGCGTAGATGCGCGGATCGGTCGTGGTCTGCAGCGTGTCGTTGACAACGATGCCGCGGTTGCAGTGCAGGCCCATGCCCTCGGCAAGCGTGGTGTTGGGGCGGATGCCGACAGCCATCACCAGCAGGTCGGCTGGCAGCTCGCGGCCGTCCTTGAAGCGGATCGCCATCACGCGGCCGTCCTTGTCGGGGATCAGTGCCTCGGTGTGGGCACCGATCTCGAAGCGGATGCCGCGTGCTTCGAGCGATTTCTGCAGCAGCTTGCCGGCGGTGTCGTCGAGCTGACGCTCCATCAGCCACGGCATGACGTGGACCACGGTCACGTCCATGCCGCGCAGCATCAGGCCGTTGGCGGCTTCGAGGCCGAGCAGGCCGCCGCCGATGACGACCGCCTTCTTGTACGACTCTCGCCGCGTCGATCATGGCTTCGGTGTCGGCGATGTCGCGGTAGCTGATGACACCCTTGAGGTCCTTGCCTGGCACCGGCAGGATGAAGGGGTTGGAGCCGGTGGACAACAGCAGGCGGTCGTACTCGGCCTCGGTGCCGTCTTCGGCGATGACGACACGCTTGACGCGGTCGACCTTCACCACCTTCTTGCCCTTGTGCAGCGTGATGCCGTGCTCGTCATACCACGACAGCGGGTTCAAGATGATCTCGTCGATCGTCTGCTCGCCGGCGAGCACCGGCGACAGCAGGATGCGGTTGTAGTTCGGGTGCGGTTCGGCGCCGAACACGGTGATGTCATAGAGCTCGGGCGCGATCTTGATCAGCTCTTCGAGCGTGCGCACGCCGGCCATGCCGTTGCCGACCATCACCAGCTTCATCTTCTTCATCGTTAGCTTCCTCGTTGCGCGTCAGAAGTACCAGGCGACCACGGCCGTGACGCGGCCCTGGCGCAGCACGGGCAGTGCGGCCACCGATGTCCAGCCGGTCGTTCCCACCGGGCCCGGCTCATCGGCCGCACGCTCGGTGACCATCGGCACTGCCGTGGTGAAAGCGCGGCCGACGACGCCTTGACCCGGCGCGATCGACACGTCGGTCGACGCCGGCAGCAGGCCCTGCGTTTCGCAGAAGCCCTCGGCCCGGCACAGCGCGCCGTCGCTGCCGGCCGGCGACCACACTTCGAGCCGTCGCACCAGCGGCGTCGCCAGCGCCGAGAGGAAGGCGAGCACGTAGGTGTCGTCGCCCTGAGTGGCGCAAGGAAACGCGAAGCCGCGGTTGATGCCGACCTTGATCGCGCCGTCGGCGCGCAGGAAGCGTCCGCTCTTGCCCAGGTCGGGCAGGAACACCGGCGCGCCGGCGTCCCACGCCATGCCGGGCAGGCCGATGCCTTTGTGGAAGCTGGTGCGGCGAGACATGAACTCGAAAGCGTCGGCGGTGGTGCCGTAGTAGCCATCGTCGAGCGTCATCTCGCGCGACTCGGCGCGGGTCGTTGCGCCAGAGTTCGATCGCGCCGGCATGCTCTTCGTCGTCACCGCAGAACATCACGAACACCGCCTTGAGCGTGTCGCCGGCGAAGACCGGCAGCGCGATGCCACAGGTCAGGCCTTCGGCGCGCGCCTGCTCGGTGCGGCGGAACACCGAGGGGTCGAGTTCCGTGAGCACGATCGGGCGGCCTTCGTCCCAGCAGCGGCCGGGCAGGCCCTCGCCGCGGCCGAAGCACATCGAGCGGCTGGCCATGCCGAAGCGCGCGGCGCTGCCGTAGAGGCCACCGCCGAATTCGAGCAGTGATTGCTCGGCGTCCGGCACCCAGACCTCGACGACGCGGATGAAGGTTTTCATCGCGCTCATGCAGCTTTCTCCACATGCGAATGCCGCGTGTAGAGGAAGTCGATGACCTCCTTGCGGAACTGCACGTAGTGCCGGTCCTCGACCAGCTCGACGCGGTTGCGCGGGCGCGGCAGGTCCACGCGCAGCACCTCGCCGATGGTGGCGGCCGGGCCGTTGGTCATCATCACGATGCGGTCCGACAGCAGCACCGCTTCGTCGACATCGTGCGTGACCATCATCACCGTCGCGCCGGTGGTGACCACGATCTTCATCAGCTCGTCCTGCAGGCGCGCGCGCGTCAGCGCGTCGAGCGCGCCGAAGGGCTCGTCCATCAGCAGCATCTTCGGCTCCATCGCCAGCGCGCGTGCGATGCCCACGCGCTGCTTCATGCCGCCGGAGATTTCGTGCGGGCGCTTGGCCACGGCGTGGCTCATGCCGACAAGTTCCAGCGCGGCCATCGAACGCTGGCGCAACTGGTCTTTCGATTCGGTGGCGCCGAAGACGCGCTCGACCGCGAGGTGCACGTTGTCCAGGCAACTAGAGCCACGGCAGCAGCGAGTGGTTCTGGAAGACGACGCCGCGGTCCGGGCCCGGGCCTTTCAGCTCGCGGTCGTCGAGCAGCAGGTGGCCGGCGGTGGGCTCCGTCAGCCCCGCGACCAGGTTGAGCAGCGTGCTCTTGCCGCAGCCCGAGTGGCCGATCAGGGCAACGAACTCGCCGCGCTTGACGTCGAGGTTGATGTCGCGCAGCGCGACGAAAGGCCCGCGCTTGGTGGTGAAGGTCATGCCCACGTCGCTGATCTGCAGCATGGGCTTGGTGGTGTTCTTCAGGTTCATCGCGTGCGCTTTCTTGCTCAGGCGTATTCGAAGCGGCGCGCCAGCGAGGTCAGCAACCATTCGAGCAGCAGCCCGACGAAGCCGATGACGAAGATGGCGATGATGATGTGGGCGACGTTGAGGTTGTTCCACTCGTCCCAGACCCAGAAGCCGATGCCGACGCCGCCGGTCAGCATCTCGGCGGCGACGATCACCAGCCACGCCGTGCCCACCGACAGGCGCACGCCGGTCAGCAGGTAGGGCATCACCGCGGGCAGCAGGATGCGCGTGGCGATCTTCCATTCCGACAGCGCCAGCACGCGCGCCACGTTCAGGTAGTCCTGCGGCACGCGCTGCACGCCGACCGCGGTGTTGATCAGCATCGGCCAGATCGAGCAGATGAAGATCGTCCAGATCGCGGCCGGGTTGGCGCTCTTGAAGACGAGCAGGCCGATCGGCAGCCAGGCCAGCGGCGACACCGGCTTCAACAGGCTGATCAACGGCGAGGCCATGCGGTTGAAGAAGGCGAAGCGGCCGATGATGAAACCGAGCGGAATGCCGACGAGCGCGGCCAGGCCGAAGCCGATGCCGACGCGCTCCAGCGAGAACAGGATGTTCCAGCCAATGCCCTGGTCGTTCGGCCCCTTGCGGTAGAACGGGTCGGCGAACAGCTTGACTGCCGCATCGAAGGTCTTGGCCGGCGACGGGAACGTGGTGCTGTTGGCGGTGAACAGCGCCCACAGGCCGACGATCAGGCCGAAGCCGATGATGGGCGGCAGCACCTTGAGCCAGAGCTCACGCCAGTCGATCTGAAATCCGCTCGCCCTGAGCGAAGTCGAAGGGTCGCCCTGAGCTTGTCGAAGGGCTTCGACAGGCTCAGTCCGAACGGGGGTGGCGGCGGCGCGCTTCTTCTCCTCCGCGAGCTGCTGCGAAGCCTCCAACGGCGAATGAAAGACGGCACTGACCATCGTGACCTCCTTACGCCGCGCTCGCGCGCACCTTGAACGAGTCGGCGTACTTGGCCGGCTCCTTGCCGTCCCAGACCACGCCGTCGATCAGCTTCGACGTGCGCAGGTCGCTCTTCGGCAAGGCTGACCTTCATCTGCGATCGCCGCCTGCTTGTAGAGCTCGGTCTGGTTGATCTGCTTGGCCACCGCAAGGTAGTCCGGGTGGTCCTTCAGCAAGCCCCAGCGCTTGTGCTGCGTCAGGAACCACATGCCGTCGGACAGGTACGGGTAGTTCACCGCGCCGTCGTTGAAGAACTTCATGTGGTTCGGGTCGTCCCAGGTCTTGCCCAGGCCGTTCTGGTAGCGGCCGAGGATGCGCTGGTTGATCGCGTCGACGCTGGTGTTGACATAGCGACTTGTCGGCGATCGTCTCGGCCATCTTGTTCTTGTTCTGCAGGTTGGCGTCGATCCAGCGTCCGGCTTCGAGAACCGCCATCACCACCGCGCGCGAGGTGTTGGGGTACTTCTTGACGAACTCGCCGGTGGTGCCGAGCACCTTTTCCGGGTGGTCGCTGCCACACGTCCTGCGTCGTCGTCGCGGTGACGCCGATGCCGTCGATGATCGCGCGGTGGTTCCACGGCTCGCCGACGCAGAAGCCGTCCATGTTGCCGACGCGCATGTTGGCCACCATCTGCGGCGGCGGCACGGTGATGACCTTGGCGTCCTTCATCGGGTTGATGCCCGCCGACGCCAGCCAGTAGTACAGCCACATCGCGTGCGTGCCGGTGGGGAAGGTCTGGGCGAAGGTGTATTCGCGCTTCTCCGCGGCCATGACCTTGGCAAGCGATGCGCCATCGACCGCGCCCTTGTCGGCCAGCTTCTTCGACAGCGTGATGGCCTGGCCGTTGTTGTTCAGCGTTCATCAGCACGGCCATGTCCTTCTTCGGCCCGCCGACGCCCAGGTGCACGCCGTAGATCAGGCCGTACAGCACATGCGCCATGTCGAGCTCGCCGTTGACGAGCTTGTCGCGCACGCCGGCCCAGGAGGCCTCCTTGGTCGGCGACGATCTTGACGCCGTACTTCTTGTCGAAGCCGAGCACGCTGGCCATGACCACACTGGCGCAGTCAGTCAGCGGAATGAAGCCGATGCGAACTTCCTCCTTCTCCGGCTTGTCGCTGCCTTGCGCATAGGCCACGGCGCGCAGCGCGGGGTCGATGACGAGGCCCGCGCTGGCCACGGCGGCGGCGCGAACCACATTGCGACGGCTCATGTTCGTATCCTTCATCTGGTCCATGACTGCTGCTCCTGGCGGAAAGAAAAAAGGCCCACCGAGCCGTGAGGCTCGGTGGGCCACATTGCCCCTGACTCAACCCTGAAAAACCACTGCGGCTTCGTTGCCGCAACAGTTGATCGGTGATTCGCAAGTGCTGTGCCAGGGCGATCCGCCGGGCATCGCCGGTCTTTCGACGATTCTTGAACCCGCTTTGGTGCTGCACTGCACCAAAGTGGTTAGGTGGCGCGCTAACCCAGCAACGATTCGAGATCGATCACACGCTCGGCCGCATCGCGCAAGCGGATGCCCTTGTGCATCGCCAGGTCCTGCAGAAAGCGGTGCGCTTCAGGCTCGGGCAGGCCCTTCTTGCTCATCAGCAGGCGTTTCGCGCGGTCGATCAGCTTGCGGTCGGCGAGTTCGGTCTTCGTGCTCGCCAGTTCGGCCCGCAGCGCCTCTTCGGCCGCGAAGCGCTCGACCGCGACATCGATCACCGACTGCACGCGCTCGCGGTTGGCCCCGCGCACCACATAGGCCGAGACGCCGGCGCCGAGCGCCTCGCGCATCGTCGGCCGGTCGTCGCTGTTGGTGAACAGGGCAATCGGCCGCCGCGCATGCTGCGTGGCCACGGCGATGTGCTCCAGCACGTCGCGCACGCTGGAGTCACTGCGCACGACGACCACGTCGGGCTTCAGCTGCGCCACCGCTTCGGGCAGCGTGGCATCACCCGCGCGCACGCCGAGCACCAGCGAGCCGGCGTCGGCCAGCGCCTGGGCGAGCGCATGCGCGTCGTCCGAGCGTTCCGACTCCGGGTCGGTGACGATCAGGACCGCGAGGCGCTTCGCAGCTGGGGTGACTTTCGGCTTGGCCGGCATAGCCGGCCAAATTGCAAGACGCGGGCCAGCGTCTTCCTGCCCAGGCTGTCCCTCAGCGGCGCACCGGCCGCCACGCCCAGACGACGAGGGCGATGGCAATCACCGTCGTGATGATGAAACCCGGATCGCGCAGCATGTGAGCGCCCTCGAACAGCACACGCGCTCCGTGCAGCGGCACGATCACAAAGAAGACGCAGCCGGTGGTGATGACGTGGGCGCGCACGGCGCGATGCTACGCGCCGCTGGAGTCGAGCAGCGGCCGCAGCCGCGCAGCGAGCGCCACGGCCTTGGCGCCGCCGCGCTGCTGGATCGCACGCACCTGCTCGGCGAGCGCATCGGCCACGCGACCGTACTCGGCGTTCTTGATGCGCTCGATCTCGTCGCGAATTGCCTTCAGCCTCTTGATCGACGCGGCGGACCTCGCCGACGCTTCGGGCGACGCCTCGGCCAGTTGCAGCAGCACCTCGGTGATCAGCCCCAACTGCTTGCCGTACGACGCCACCTCAAAGGCCTGCTGCTCGATGCGCGCATCGCCTGTGCCGGGCCGGATGCTGCCGAAAAACCAATCCGTGTCCGGCGCAATCTGCTGCGCGACGCTGCCGCTCCACGGAAAGTGAACCTGCGGCGCAAAGATCCAGAGCCAGGGGAACATGGCGTCACTCCGAAAGATGCAATGCGCGGCACCGTAGCGGCGCGTTGCAGCCAAGTCGATCCCTATGGCAAGAGTGCTCAGGCCAGGCCGAGCTGTTCCTTGACGATCGCCAGCACGGCGGCGCCTGCCGACTTGGCTGCGTCTTCGGCAAACTTCGTCGCCACCGACTTGAACAGCTTCGTCCGCTCCGCGGCTGTCTTCGCCTGCTTGGCGCGCGCGTAGCCTTCCTTGAAGGCGGCGAGTTCGGTCTTGTCGAAGGCACTGTCGAGCACGCGGAACAAGCCGTCGGCCGAGACGCGCACGATCTCCGCGGAAAACGGGTGGTCGAAGATCTGCTGGTGCGCCTTCAACTGCCCCTGCAGCCAGTTCTTGGCCAGCGTGTCTTCGACGATCAGGCAGATCTTGTCGCCCTGCATCTCGATCGTCGCGTTGGCCAGCGCCGCCAGCAGCCTGCCCATCGCCTGGTCTTCGGCGCGGCCGCCGAACTTCAGCGCCGCCTCGTAGCGCAGCTTCTTGATCCGGGCCACGGGCGTCTTCAACAGCTCGCTCGCCTGCTTGGTTGGACAGGCGCGCCAGCGGACCCGAGTTGCGCAGGCCATGCTTGTCGAGCAGGAACATCACCAGCGCGTCGATGTCGGTCTTCGGCATCGAGCCCAGGCCGAGCTTGAGGTAGCTGTCGAGGAACTCGGTTTCGAACTTGCTCATGGCGGCGGCACGTCGCTGAGCGAAAAGTACACCTGCTTGCCCTGGCTGCGCGTGATCGCCACCATCTCGTCGGCGCCCACCGACGCGCCGCCGATGCGCAGGCAGGCATCGCACTTGGCGACAGCCGCCGCGAGATCGGGTGAAAGATTTCGTTGAACGCGGCGTCGCCGATGACCTTCGAGCCCGCGTGCTCGATCAACGGCAGCGCGAACCACTCGCCCATCACCGGCAGGTGGCCGGCGCGGAAGAGGGCGAGCGAGGCGGCGGTCATCGCCTCGACGTTCCTGGCGATCAATGCCGGGTCGTCGTTGGTGCCGGAGCGGTAGGGGCCAGCGACGAGGATCATCAGCGAAGGCATCCGTCCTCCACTAACTGGATAACCAAGCGGCAACGCCACTGATGGACGCGAACACTGCGAATACCGCAGCCACTGATCGGCCTGATCGCTTGATGACAGCGCGGCGCATCAGATCGTAAGAGTTCGGTTCGGCCTCTTCCGGCTGAAACCCGGAAGAACGAGGTCCGTGAGTTCGCAGCGCATCCACAGCCAGCGCTACGAAAAGCGCACAAAGCAGCCAGAGGAAAACGCCTGTCATCACACCGCTACCGGCGCCTTGATCGCCGCATGCGGGTCATAGCCGTCAACCGCGAAGTCTTCGTACTCGTAGTCGAAGATCGACGCCGGCCGGCGCTTGATGACGAGCGTCGGATACGCCCGCGGCTCGCGTGACAACTGCAGCGTCACCTGCTCGTGGTGGTTGCTGTAGATGTGGCAATCGCCGCCGGTCCAGATGAAGTCGCCGACGCCGAGGTCGCATTGCTGCGCGAGCATGTGCGTCAGCAGCGCGTAGCTGGCGATGTTGAACGGCACGCCGAGAAAGATGTCGGCGCTGCGCTGGTAGAGCTGGCAACTCAGCTTCCCATTTGCCACATAGAACTGGAAGAAGGCGTGGCAGGGCATCAACGCCATCTTGCGCAGCTCGGCCACGTTCCACGCGCTGACGATGATGCGGCGCGAGTCGGGGTTGGTCTTCAACTGCTTGACCACCTCGGCGATCTGGTCGATGTGGCCGCCGCCGGGCGTCGGCCACGAGCGCCACTGCACGCCGTACACCGGGCCGAGGTCGCCGTCCGGCTTCGCCCACTCGTTCCAGATCGTCACGCCGCGCTCTTGCAGCCACTTGGCATTGGCGTCGCCGCGCAGGAACCACAGCAGCTCGAGGATGATCGACTTCAGGTGCACCTTCTTCGTCGTCACCAGCGGGAAGCCTTCGTTCAGGTCGAAGCGCATCTGGTGGCCGAACACGCTCTTGGTGCCGGTGCCCGTGCGGTCGGCCTTGTCGACGCCGTGCTCGAAGACGTGGCGCATGAAGTCTTCGTACTGTGAACGGATGGGTCGGTCTTGCATGGTGCGGATTATCCGATCGCCGCCGCCGGCTGCGTCGAGTCCAGATCGAACTGCATCGCTGCCAGCCGCGCATACAACCCGCCTTGCGTCACCAACTCCGCATGCGTGCCAGTCTCGACGACGCGCCCGTGATCGAGCACGACGATGCGGTCGGCGCGCAGCACCGTGGCCAGCCGATGCGCGACGACGATCGTCGTGCGGCCGCGCATCGCGGCGTCGAGGGCGGCCTGCACCATGCGTTCGCTCTCGGCGTCGAGTGCGCTGGTGGCTTCGTCGAGCAGCAGCAGCGGTGGGTTCTTCAGCATCGCGCGCGCGATGGCGATGCGCTGGCGCTGGCCGCCGGACAGGCGCACGCCGCGCTCGCCGAGGAAGGTGGTGTAGCCCTCGGGCAGCGCTTCGATGAACTCGTGCGCGAAGGCGGCCGTGGCCGCGGCCTTGACTTCATCATCGCTCGCGCCGGGCCGGCCGTAGCGGATGTTCTCCAGCGCGCTGGTCGAGAAGACCACGCTGTCCTGCGGCACGATGCCGACGCGCGCCCGCAGCTCGGCCAGCGACACGTCCTGCACCGGCACGCCGTCGATCGTGACGCTGCCCTGCTGCGCGTCGTAGTAGCGCAGCAGCAGTTGCAGCACCGTGCTCTTGCCGGCGCCGCTCGGGCCGACGAGGGCCACGGTTTCGCCACGCTGCACGTCGAGGCTGACGTCACGCAGCGACGCGTGCTGCGGCCGCGACGGGTAGTTGAAGGTCACATGACTCAACTGCACCGCCGAGCCGACCTGCACCGCCGGCAGCGCCGTCGGCAGGATCGGGTCAGCGACAGGCGACTGTGTGGACAGCAACTCCATCAAGCGCTCGGTCGCGCCGGCCGCACGCAGCAAGTCGCCATAGACCTCGGACAGCACGGCGACGCTCGAGACGAAGATCAGCACGTAGACGACGGTCTGGCCCAGATGCCCGGCGCTGATGTCGCCGCGGATCACCGCCTGCGTGCCCTGGTACAGGCCCCACAGCAGCGCGCCGAAAGTCGCGGTGATGATGAAGGCCACCAGCATCGAGCGGATGCGCGAGCGTTTCTTCGCCGTGTCGAATGCAGCTTCGCTGGCATCGGCAAAGCGCTTGGCCTCGCGTCCCTGCTGGTTGTAGCTCTGCACGACCGGGATCGCATTCAACACTTCGGCCGCAATCGCGCTGGTGTCGGCCACGCGGTCCTGGCTGGCCCGCGACAGCTTGCGCACGCGCTTGCCGAAGTACAGCGTCGGCCCGACGACGAAGACGAGGATGCCGAGCACCTGCGTCATCACGAGCGGGTTGGTGATGATCAGCATGCCGAGCGCGCCGATGCCCATCACCGTGTTGCGCAGGCCCATCGACAGGCTCGAGCCGACGACGGTCTGCACCAGCGTCGTGTCGGTGGTCAGCCGCGACAGCACTTCACCGGTCTGTGTGGTCTCGAAGAACTCAGGGCTTTGTTCGACCACATGTGCGTAGACGGCGTTGCGCAGATCGGCCGTCACGCGCTCGCCGATCCAGCTCACCATGTAGAAGCGCAGCGCCGAGAACAGGCCGAGCGCGGCGCCGACGGCAAACAGCGCCAGGAAGTGATCGCGCAGCGCCATCACGCGCGCACCAGGATCGGCCGAGACCAGGCCGCTGTCGATCAGCGACTTGAGCGCGACCGGCAGCACCAGTGTGCTCGCTGCCGCCATGACGAGGAAGAGGGCGGCCAGGCCGATCTGCAGCTTGTACGGCCGCAAGAAAGGGCCCGAGGCCGGAGAGGGAGCGCGGGCTGTCGGCCTTGGCCCGTTCGTTGGATTTTTTGTCTGCCACAGCGGGCAGTCTATCGGCGAGGCTATTTCTGCGGTTTCGTTGTGTCGCGCTCGGCGGTGTCGGCGGCCACCTTGCGCCCGCGCCGGCCCAAGGCCTCGCGCAGCAGGTACTCCACCTGCGCATTGGCGCTGCGCAGCTCCTGCGCCGCCAGGCGCTCGATCTCGGCCCACAGCTCGGGATCGATGCGCAGCAGGAAACTCTTCTTCCCCGGGCTGGCCATGGGCGATCTGCTCAGCGAACGCCGCGGAACCGGCTTCGCCGGGCCGCTGGCGTTGCCCCCTCGGGGGGAGGCGGCGAAGCCGCTTCGGGGGGGATCATGAATACAGGGTGCCCGTGTTGATGATCGGCTGCGTGTCCTTGTCAGAGCACAGCACGACCAGCAGGTTGCTCACCATCGCTGCCTTGCGCTCGTCGTCGAGAACGACGATCTGCCGTTCCGACAAGCCTTTGAGCGCATCCTCCACCATGCTCACCGCGCCATGCACGATCTTGCTGCGCGCGCTGATGATCGCTTCGGCCTGCTGGCGGCGCAGCATCACTTGGGCGATCTCCGGCGCGTAAGCCAGGTGCGACAGCTTGGCGTCCTCGACGACCACGCCGGCATCGTCGAAGCGCTGCTGCAGTTCGGTCTTCAGCGCCGCGATCGCCACGTCGCCCGAGCGCAGCGTGGACTCGCCAGCCGCCAGATCCTCGCCTTCGTCGTAGGCGAACTGCGTGGCCAGGTGGCGCAGCGCCGACTCGGCCTGCACCTTGACGTAGTTTTCGTAGTCATCGACGTCGAACACCGCGCGCGCCGTGTCGTCGACGCGCCACACGACCACGGCGCTGATTTCCACCGGATTGCCGCGCTTGTCGTTGACCTTCAGCGTCGGCATGTTGAGGTTGCGCGCGCGCAGGCTGATCTTGCGCTTGACATAGAACGGGTTCGCCCAGCGCAGGCCTTCGTTGCGGTCGGTGCCTGCATAGCGGCCGAAGAGGTTGAGGATCGCCGCCTGGTTGGGCTGCAGCATGTACAGGCCGACGAGGGTGAACACACCCACCAGCGGCAGCAGCACGCGCAAGGCCACGCCCCAACCGCCACCGGCACCCGGGGCGAGGACGAGCGAAAGCACGCTGCCGGCAATCAGCAGCACACCGACAACGGCCGCCACGTAGCCGTCGATCGAGCGCAGCTCGCGCTCTGTGGTGCTGTTTCTCATGTCGTCCTCCTGAGAGATCAAAGTGATATCACTTTAGTAGCTCCCAGAAGTGCGGTCAAGGCCGTTGGCGTAACGCCGCGGCCACACGGCCCCCCATGCTCTGGCGGCCGACGCCATGTCGTGCTGGGAAGTCGCGTCTGCCTGTGGTCGAATGCTTCGTCGAGACACTGAATCCACCCACATGGCCACTCCATCACGCACCTCCCGCCGCTGGCTGCGCCTGCGCCGTCAGGTGCTGCGCCAGAGGCCGTGGCGGGTGACGATGACCGTGGCCGCTGTGGCCTCCTTGTTGGCGGTGTTGGCCAGTCAGGCGGGGCTGTGGTTGGCCGGTGCGCCGGTGAACTTGGCATTGGCGCTGGCGGTGTTGATCGGCGCCGGCGGCCTGGTGGGCGCTGCGGTCTGGCCGCTGATGCACATGCTCGCCGACCTCGAAGTGGCGCGCGTGCAGCTCGACGTGCTGGCCACGCGCGACGAACTCACCGGCGTCTACAACCGCCGCCAGTTCCTGGTGCTGGCTGAACGCGAATGGGCGCGCTGCCGCCGCTACGACATGGGCGCGGCGATGGTGATGTTCGACGTCGACCACTTCAAGCGCGTCAACGATCTGCACGGCCACCTTGCCGGCGATCTGATGCTGCGCGAGATCGCGCGCGCCGCTGGCGAAACGCTGCGCCATGCCGACTTCCTCGGCCGTTTCGGCGGCGAAGAATTCATCGTCTTCCTGCCGCACACCGATGTGCTCGGTGCGCTCGATGTGGCCGAACGGATCCGCGAGCGCGTGGCCGCCATCAAACTCGAGTGGCGTGGCCAGCAGATCAGCACCACGGTCAGTCTCGGTGTGGCCACGCTCGGCATCGTGCACGACTCAGTGGGTGCGCTCATTGCCGATGCCGACCGCGCCCTCTACACCGCCAAGGATGCCGGCCGCAACTGCGTGCGCACGCCGACAACGGTGGAATCATTCGATCTTTCGAGCAGCGCCGAGCTGCCGTGGGGCCGGTCCGGCGTCCGCTGACTACAAGCGCAGCGGCGCTGCGTAGCCGGTCATCTCGAGATAGCCCCAGCCGACACGCACACCGTCTTGCGTGCGCTTCAACGCCGACAGGCCTTCCCAGTACACCGAGCCGGTGCTGTTGCGGCCATCGAGTTCTTGCGCTTCGAACAGCGCCTGCACTTCGAACTCGCCGGCCGGGCAACGCAGGCGCCAGCGCACCGGGTAGGCGGCGCGCGTCGCGGCGCTCGTCCAGGTCTGCAGCGGCTCGAACACCGCTTCGCCGTTGCTGAAGATCCGCAGTGCACCGTCGCGGCTGCGATGGCTGCCGCCGGACCACAGCGCTGCACCGCGCGCATCGCGCAGGCGAAACGCGGTCAGCGCACCACCGTCGTCGAGGTTGATGCCGATCCAGTCCCAGCCGACGGCGCCGTCGGGCAGCAAGGAGCTGCTCCATTCGTGGTCCAGCCAGGCGCGCCCGCGAACCGGGAAACGCTCGCGTGCGGCCAGGGTCAATCGGCCTTGCACGTCGAGCTGGACCTGGCTGTAGTAGTGGCTCGCGTTGTGCGGTTCCGGCCCCTTGCGGCTGAAACCCTGGTCGCCTTGCAGCAGCAGCGGCTGCGTCGGTGTGAGCGCCAGGTCAAAGGCGAAGCCGGCAGCGCTGTCGCCCAGCTGGGCCGCATAGCGCGCGCCTTCGCGCGCGAAGCGCCAGGCGCCGATGTGCACACGGGTGTCGGCTTCAGCCGCCGCAGCGTTGGGTGCTTTTGCATCACCGTTCCAGCGCGAGATGCGCTCGGCATGCACCAGGCGCTTGGCAGCGACATCGCTCAACGCCGCGTGTGCGAACAGCAGGTGCCGCGCCGCGAAGCGGCTCTCGACCTTCTGCGCAACGCCAGTGCGTGAGCGGAAGAAGGTGAGCTGGAAGCCGAAGGCGGGTGTGTCACTGGCGGCGTTGTCGCGTTGCAGCCAGCCGGTGGCGTACCACCACTCGATGCCGAAGTCGTTGTGTGTGCCGTGATCGCGCGGGAAGGCGAGCGTGCGTGGTGTTGCCTGGTCGGCGTGGGCCGACAGAGGCAAGCCATTGGCGGCCATCCAGATCAGAAGGGCGCGGCGTGGCGGCAGGAAACGCAGGGCCGCTCCCAAGTTTCCGACGCCCCCTCGGGGGGCCGTGGCGGTACTCCGCCGCTTGGGGGCGATACTCACCAGTCTTCCTTCACCGCGGCCACGACATCGCGGCCCGCCGCAGCGCGCGCGGACAGTGCGGCCGTCACGCTGCCTGCCACGAGCACGCCCAACAGCAAGACGCCGACACGTGCCCACGGCACCAGCAGTTCCATCGTCCAGTGAAAGCTCTGCGGGTTGATCACGTGCACGAGCACCACCGCCACCGCGAGGCCGAGCGCAAGGCCCATCAGCGCACCCGCCGCCGTCCACGTCAGGCCCTCGGCGGCGACGAGGGTGACGATCTGCCGCCGCGTGAAGCCCAGGTGCGCCAACAAACCGAACTCGCGCCGCCGCGCCAGCGCCTGCGCTGAAAAGCTCGCCGCGATGCCGGCTAGGCCGATCGCGATCGCGACAACCTGCAGCCAGCGCGTGACGGCGAAGCTGCGGTCGAAGATGGCGAGCGACATCGTGCGCAATTGCGTCGCTGAGGCCATGTCGAACAGCGCCGCATCACCACCAAGTTGTCGCAGCGCCTGCTGCACGTCTTCGACACGCGCGCCTGGTGCGAGCCACAGCGACAGATCGTTCAGGCGCTCGTCTCCGGTGGCGCGGCGGTAGTCAGCGCTGTCGATGACGATGGCGCCGAACTGGCGCGCGTAGTCGCGCCAGACGCCGCGCACGGTGACACGCAACTGTGTTTCACCAAGGGGCAACGTCAGTTCCGTGCCCGGCTGCGCGTCGTACAGGCGCTGCATGGCTTCGCTGACAAAGACACCGGGCAGGCTCGACGATGGCAACGGCGGGTCGAGCAAGGGCAGCGAGGCCGCCGGATCACTCAGCGCGCGTGCAATCAGCACCACGGTTGGCTGATCGGCGACGAAGTTCAGCGGGCGCGTGCGCGCGGCTTCAACGCGGGCCACCCCAGGCAGCGTTTGCACGGCGTTGACGAACGCCGGCGACAGGTACGCCTGATCGGCTGCGCTGCTTTGTGAGGCGCTGCGCAAGTACAGGTCGGCGGGCAGCACCTGGTCGAGCCAGCGCGCAACGCCGTCGCGAAAGCTCGCCACCATGACGGTCAGCGCGACGGCGAGCGCGAGGCTGGCGACGACGCCGGCCACGGCCACCGACGCGGCTTCGCGCTCGTGGTGCGCGCGTGACAGCGCCAGCAAAGGCAGCGGGCCGAGCGCCGGGCCGCTCCCAAGCCGGCCCGCATCCCCTCGGGGGATCGGCCGATGTAGCCAGCGGACGAGGGGCTCCAGGACGCCACTGATCAACAGCGGCACGCAGGCCACGCCACCGAGCAGCAGCAAGGCCACCGACGCGTACGCGGCAATGGGCAAGCCGCCGAGCGGCGGCGCCAGCGCGAGCGCCGCGCCCAACGCCAGCAGCAGCGGCCCGCGCCACGCCGGGCCGCGCGCGAACGAGGCGCCGCCCAAGCCTTTGAGCGCTTGCGCCGGTGCGAGCGTCGCGGCCTGCCGCGCCGGCAGCCATCCGCCGAGCATCGTGGCCAGCACGCCGAGCAGCGCGAACACGATCGCACCCGACCACGAAAACTGCAGGCGCGGCGCGATGCCGGGGAAGTAGCCACCGCCCAGGTCGCCGGCCAGCCACCGCAGCGCGAAATACGCGAGCAGCGTGCCGAGCGCGATGCCGAGTGCACTGCCGGCCACACCGAGCAGCGCGCATTCGCCGCGAATCAGTCGCGCGCGCTCGGCGGCCGACAAGCCGAGCACGCCGAGCAGTGCCAGCGACGGCACACGCTGCGCCACCGACAGCGCCATCACCGCGAAGACGAGGAAGGCACCGACAAAAAGCGCGACCAGCGCAAGCACCGTGAGGTTGACGCGGTAGGCGCGCGAGACGTTGGAGACGCGCTGCTCGGCATCGTCGGCGCGGGCGATGCGCCAGCCGGGCGGTGCTGGCAGCGCGTCCGCGTTGGCGCCTGCGGCCAGGCGCAGATCGATCCGCGACAAGCGCCGCGCAAAGCCGAAGTGATGTTGCGCGCCTGCGATGTCCAACACCGCCAGCGCTGTGCCGTCGGCGGCGACGCGGCCGGCCACGCGCAGTGCAATCGTCGTCGCGCCATGCTGCACGCGCAGTGTCTGGCCTTCGCTCGCGCCGAGACGGCGCATCGCCGCGGGGTTGAGGAAGAGGGCGTCCGGATCGACCCATGCGCTGCGGGTCTCACCGGCCGCGGCGCGCGGCATCAACGCAGGTGCCACGGCCGCAATTTGCAGTGCATCGACGCCGAGCAGCCGCAGCGGCACGCGCTGGCCGCCGGCGTCGAGCGCGTAGCTGTCGATCTCGACCACCGGTACGGCGACCACGACGTCGGCGCGCGAGGTTAGCGTTTCGAATACAGCGTCGTCACAGCCTTCGCGCGCGGCGCAGACGAACGAGGCATCGGGCTCACCCTGCACCGAGCGCACCGCGCCGGCAAATTCAGCGAGTGCGGAGCCGTTGATCAAGTGCACCGACCAGGCCAGCGCCACACCGAGCGCCACCGCCAGCACCGCCATCGCCTGCCGCCACGGGTGGGCGCGCCACTCGGGCCAGACGATCTGTCTCAGCATCTCAACCATTGCGTGGCGAGTTTCATTCACCGCAGAGGCGCAGAGGACGCAGAGGAAACGCAGAGGAAAACCACTGACTTGCATTCCTCTGCGGACCTCTGCGCGCTCTGCGCCTCTGCGGTGAAGGAGATTGTCATTCGATGCCCTCGGCCGTCAACCGCAGCACACGGTCCGCGCGCGCCGCGGCGGCTGCCGAGTGCGTCGCCACGAGGCACGCCGCGCCAGCAGCGCGCACCTGTTGCGCCAGCAACTCGATGACACGCTCGGCGGTGGCCGGATCGAGGTTGCCCGTCGGCTCATCGGCGAGGACGAGCGGCGGCGCGTGCACGAGCGCGCGTGCGATCGCCACGCGCTGCAACTGGCCGCCCGAGAGCGTGCGTGGCGCGCGGTCGGCGAAGTCTTCGAGGCCGACGCTTTCGAGCAGCGACTGCACGCGCGCCGCGTCGGGCCGTTTCAGCAGCAGCAGCGGCAAGGCCACGTTCTGCGCCACGCTCAAGTGCGGCAGCACATGAAAGGCCTGAAAGACGAAGCCGAGTTGCTGGCGCCGCCAGTGCGCGAGGGCCGTTTCGTCATGCCACGGCAGCGGCTGGCCGTGCAGATGCACCTCGCCGGCATCGGCGGGCTCCAGGCCGGCGATGCAATTCAGCAGCGTCGATTTGCCGACGCCCGATTCGCCGAGCACCGCCACGAGTTCGCCCGGCGCGAGCGTGAAGCTGACGTTGGCGAACACCGTGCTCGCGCCGAAGCGCTTCGTCAGGCCCCGCACCGACAGCAGGTTCATGTGTTGTGCCAATGTTCGCTGACGATGCGCAGGCTCTGTTCGATCGCATCCTGCCCATCGCAGGCCACACGCTGGCGTTGCGGCATCGAGCGCAGCCAGGTCAGTTGGCGCTTGGCGAGCTGGCGCGTCGCTGCGATGCCGTGCTCGCGCACGTGGTGGCGCAGCACATCGCCGCTGAGCCCGGCGTCGAGCGCTGCCCAGGCCTGGCGATAACCGACGGCGCGCATGGCCGGCAGGTCGGCGTGCACACCAGTTTGCTCTCGCAAGCGTTGCACTTCCTCCAGGAAGCCGGCTTCCAGCATCGCGTCGAAGCGGTCGGCAATGCGCGCGTGCAGCCACGACCGGTCATCGGGTTCGAGCGACAGCAGCGGCAACGCAGAGGCTTGTCTGTGTTGCGTGTGAAAGCTCGACAGTGCACGGCCGCTGACCCGCCAGACTTCGAGCGCGCGGCCGATGCGCTGGGCGTCGTTTGGCGCCAGGCGCTTGGCGGCAGCGGCATCGACTAGCGCCAGCTCGGCATGCAGCGCGGGCCAGCCGCGCGCAGCGGCTTGGGTTTCGATCTCGGCGCGGATCGCTGCATCGGCCGCCGGCATCTCGTCGAGGCCGCCCGCCAGCGCCTTGAAGTACAGCATCGTGCCGCCGACCAGCAGCGGGTGCTTGCCGCGCGCCGCGATCTCGGTGCACAAGCGGCGCGCGTCGGCAGCGAACAGGGCCGCGGAGTAGGGCGCGTCTGGATCGCGGATGTCGATCAGGTGGTGCGGCACCGTGGCGCGATCGGCGCCGCTGGGCTTCGCGGTGCCGATGTCCATGCCGCGATAGACCAGCGCGGAGTCGACGCTGATGATCTCCACCGGCCAGCGCCCGGCAACCGCCATCGCCAGCGCGCTCTTGCCTGCGGCCGTAGGGCCTGCAATACAAAGTACTGCGGTCGGGCCGGCGATGCGCAGCGGCGTCATCGCCACGGCATCTTGCCGTGCCAGCGCACGAGGGTCCACGCGACGGTGGCCGTGACACACGACGCCACCGCCAGGCCGATGCCGAGCGGACGCAGTGTGCCGTCCAGCGCCGAGCCGAGCCACAGACCCACGCCGAAGGCGACGAAGGCGAGCACGCAACCCGCGAGCGCCGAGGCCACGCCGGCCATCTGCGGAAATGGGCCGACGGCGCCGGCCTGTCCGCACGGCTGGTGCAGGCCGTGACCGAAGGCGAAGACGGACTGCGCGAGCAGCACCGCCGGCCACGTCGGCACGGTCATGAAACTGCATGCAGCCATGCCCAGCCCACCGGCCAGCGTGAAGAACCCGCCCCGCTGCACGGTGCCGACCAGCCCGTGCAGGCGCAGCCAGCGGCGGCAGGCGAAGGTGCCCAGCACATAGACGAACGAACCCCACGCCATCGCCATGCCGTACTGCGCGCTCGACAGGCCGAGCACTCCGATGTAGGCATACGACGACGCCGACAAGATGATGAACAGGCCGGCGTAGGTGCAAGCCACGAGCAGCGCCCAGGCGCGAAACGTCGGATGCGCGAGCACGATGCGGGCGTTGGCCAGCAGCACGCGCCACTGCAACGCCGCCGGGTTGCGCGCAGCCAGCGTCTCCGGTGTGCGCAGTGCGATGACGAGCCAGGTGACTGCTGCGCAGACGCCGACGGCGAGCAGGCAGGAGCGCCAGCCGAAGGCACCGGCCAGCAGGCCGCCGGCGAGCGGAGAGGCGATGGCCAAGAGGCCGAGCCCCGACAAGGCGAGCGACATGACATGCGCGCCCTGGTGCGGCTCGTACAGGTCACGCACCATCGCGCGTGCGCAGACCACCGCTGCGGCCAGCGTGGCGCCCTGGGCGATGCGCCAGACGATCAGCCACACGATGCTCGACGACAGCGCCGCGCCGAGACTGGCCGCCACCATCAACGCCAGCGCCAGCAACAGCACCGGCCGGCGGCCGAAGCGGTCGGCCACGGGGCCCCAGATCAGTTGCATCAGGCCAAAGGCCAGGATCAGCGCCGACATCGTCATCTGCATCGCCGACAGCGGCGCGGCGAACTCGCGCACGATCAGCGGCAGCGTTGGCAAGTACAGATCGGTGATCACGGGCTGCAGGCCGAGCAGCAGCGCCAGCACCGTGGCGGCGTGCAGAGCGGTGAGCAGCGGTGGCGGCGTCGCGACGGCAGCGCCAGTGGCAGCGGGCGTGCTCAAAAGGATTCGTCGCTGCGCAAGTAGCGCCACTGCCCGAGCGGCAGCTTGCCGAGCACGACGCTGCCGATGCGCACCCGCTTCAAGCCGGTGACTTCGAGGCCGACCTGTTCGCACATGCGGCGGATCTGGCGCTTCTTGCCTTCGCGCAGCACGAAGCGCAGCTGGTCTTCGTTGGCCCAGCTGACCTTGGCCGGTTTGAGCGGCTTGCCGTCGAGCATCAGGCCGTGCTGCAACGCTGCCATCGCTTCCGGCGGCAGTGCGCCGGGCTGCGTGCGGCGCACGCGCACCAGATATTCCTTTTCTACGGCCGAGTCTTCGCCGATCAGGGTGCGGGCGACGCGGCCGTCCTGCGTCAGCACCAGGATGCCAGTGGAATCGATGTCGAGCCGGCCCGCCGGTGCCAGGCCCCGCAAGGCGCCGGTGGGGCCGTGCGAGTGGTCCTCGCTCCAGCGGTTCTCGCGCGTCACCAGCACGACCGCAGGCTCGTAGCCGTCTTCGGCCTGGCCGCTGACGTAGCCGATGGGTTTGTGCAGCAGCACGGTCATGCGCTGCAACTGCTCGCGCCGCGCGCGCGGGTCGATCTCGATGCGCACGTCGGGGCCGACGCGCAGGCCGAGCACGGCGAGCTTGCCGTTGACGCGCACCCAGCCGGCCTCGATCCACTCGTCGGCCTCGCGGCGCGAGGCCAAGCCGAGCGCGGCCATGCGTTTGGACAGGCGTTCACCTTCTGGGGAGCTGTTTGTCATTGGGTGGCCGCAACTTTCAGATTGAACAGCTCCAACACCGCGTTGCGGTACGGCGCCTGGTTCGTCGCCGTGAGCGTGTGATGCAAGCCGCCGTCGATGAGCACGAAGCGTTTGGGCTGCTTGGCGCGTTCGTACAGCGCGCGGCCGAGGTCCGGCGCGACCATGGTGTCCAGCGCGCCATGCACGACGAGCAGCGGTGCGTTGATCTTGTCGATGTGCGTCGCTGCGTCGAGCCGCTGCGTGATCAGCCGCTCCATCGGCAGCCAGCGCCACCAGGTGCAGTTGACGACGTCGAGCGCCGAAGTGAAACCGCCTTCGAGGATGACGCCGGCTGCGTTGCCCGAGCTGCTGGCCAGACGCACCGCGACAGACGAGCCGAGCGAGTGGCCATAAAGGTAGCGCCGTGCCTGCGGCTGTTGCTGCGCCAGCCACTGCCAAGCCGCGACCGCGTCTTCGTGCATCAGGTCTTCCGACGGCAGCGCGTCGTCGCTGCGGCCGAAGCCGCGGTAGTCGATGCCCAGCACCGAGAAGCCGAGGTCGTGCATGGCACGCATGCGCGGTGCCGACGAGCGCACATCCCATCGCGCACCATGCAGGTAGAGCATGACGGGCGCATCGGCGGCGGTGTGCGGCAGCCACAGGCCGTGCAGCTTGACGGGCTGTCGATCTTGCGGCGGACGCGAACTCGATCCAGACGTCGCGCATGCCCTGAGATGCTTGCGCGCCGACGTCCCATGTCCGCTTGCCGGGCTGGAAGATCCAATGGCGCTGTTGCGAATCGACGATCGCGCAGCCGCTCACGGCGCACAACACGCCGGCAGCGAAGGCCAGCCGAGCCAGGGTCATTGCGTGGCGATCTTCATGCCGAACAGCTCGGCCACGGCCTGCCGGTACTGCACCTGGCCGACCGCATTCGTGTTGTGGTGCGTGCCACCTTCGACAAGCACGAAGCGCTTTGGCTGCCTGGCGCGCTCGTACAGCGCACGGCCGAGGTCGGGCTTGATCAGGTTGTCGTTGCTGCCGTGCACGACGAGCAGCGGCGCCTTGATTTTGTCCAGGCGCGAGGCGGCGTCGAAGCGCTGCGTGATCAGCGGACCGAGCGGCAGCCAGCCCCACTTCATCGTCGAGAACACATCGGGAATCGAAGTGAAGGCGCCTTCGACGATGACGCCGGTGGCGTTGTCGACCTCGCTGGCCAGCCGCACCGCGATCGCGCCGCCGAGCGAGTGGCCGAAGACGAAGCGCTTGGCCTGCGGTTGCTGCTTCGCCAACCATTGCCAGGCGGCCAGCGCGTCTTCGTGCGCCAGGTCTTCGGAGGGCAGGGTGTTGGTGCTCTTGCCGAATCCGCGGTAGTCGATGCCGAGCACTGCAAAGCCGAGCTCGTGCATGCGCTGCATGCGGTGCGCAGAAGAACGCACGTCCCAGCGCGCGCCGTGCAGGTAGAGCATCACCGGCGCGTCGGCGCGCGTCTGCGGCAGCCACAGGCCGTGCAACTTGATCGGCGCATCTTCTTCGACCGACGTGAACTCGATCCAGACATCGCTCATGCCCTCGGCGGCCTGCGCGCCGCCCCACCAGGTGCGGTCGGTGGGCTGGAAGATCCATTTGCGCTGCTGGGTGTCGAGCGTGGCGCAACCGGCCAGGCCGCTGACAGCCAGCACGGCAACGAGGAACCAGCGAACCAGAGGGCGACCCTTCATCATCTTCCTCGCATGAACAATGAATCCAACTCGGCCAGCGTGATCTGCCGCCAGGTCGGCCGGCCATGATTGCACTGGTCGCTGCGCTCGGTGGCTTCCATGTCGCGCAGCAGCGCGTTCATCTCTTCGACGGTCAGGCGGCGGTTGGCGCGCACGGCGGCGTGGCAAGCCATCGTGGAGAGCAACTCGTCGCGCGTGCGTTCGACGACGCGGCTGGCGTCGTGTTGCGCCAGATCGGCGAGCACGGAGCGGGTGAGGGCGACGGGGTCGGCGTCCGCCAGCGCGGCGGGGCGCGAGCGCACGGCGAGTGTTTGCGACGACAGCGGTGCCACGTCGAGGCCGAGTGCTGCGAGCGTAGCGGCGTGTTCTTCGGCGGTAGCGATCTCAGTCAGCGTGGCGGCGAAAGTGGCCGGGATCAGCAGCGACTGCGCTTCGAGACTGGTGCTGCCAAGCTGGCGCTTCATCTGCTCATAGACGATGCGCTCGTGTGCGGCGTGCATGTCGATGATGACCAGGCCTTGCGCGTTTTCAGCCAGGATGTAGACGCCGCTGAGTTGGGCCAGCGCACGGCCGAGGGGCCACTCCGTGTTCGTTGCCGGTGCGGGCTGGGTGACGACATACGGCGGCGGCGACGGCTCGCGTGCAAACAACGCGGCGGCCGTTTGCAGCGCCAGGCCGGCCTGCACTGGCGGTGGGTTGTACGCGCGTGAGAACAGCGGCGCGGCGCTGGGCGCTACCGCCGCGCCGCTGCTCATTGCGACCGCGCGCGGCGTCGCCAGCGCAGCTTCGACCGCTCGCCGCACGGCCTCATGCACCTCGCGCCCGTCGCGAAAACGCACTTCGATCTTCGTCGGGTGCACGTTGACATCGACACGCTCGGGGTCGATGTCGATGAACAGGGCGTACACCGGCTGGCGCGCGCCGTGCAGGACGTCGTCGAAGGCGCTGCGCACGCCGTGGGCGACACCGCGGTCGCGCACGTAGCGGCCGTTGACATAGACGTACTGGTGGTCGGCGCGGGCGCGCGCGGCGTCGGGCGTGCCGACGCGCCCGCTGAGCAGCAGCGGGCCAGCGCCGCCTTGCAGGGCGAGGCTGGAGGCCATGAACTCGGCGCCCATCACATCGGCCAGACGGCCGTCGCGCGAGGCGGCGGCTCGCCACTGCGCGACCAGCCGGCCTTCGTGCCAGATCGCGAACGACACGTCCGGCCGCGCCAGCGCGTGGCGGCGCACCGCCTCGACGCAATGCGCCAGTTCGGTGGCGTCACTCTTCAGGAACTTGCGGCGCGCCGGTGTGGCGAAGAAGAGTTCACGCACTTCGACGGTCGTGCCGACCGCGCGCGCCACCGGCCCGGTCTCACCGCTGCGCGCATCCAGGCGAACCGCTTGCGCCGCGCCGGGCGTGCGGCTGGCCAGCGTCAGCTCGGCGATGGATGCCACCGCTGCCAGGGCCTCGCCGCGAAAGCCCATCGTGCCGACGCGCTCCAGGTCCGACAGCGAGCCGATCTTGCTCGTCGCGTGCCGACGCAGCGCCAGCGCCAGTTCTTCGCGAGGGATGCCCGCGCCATCGTCCTCGACAACGATCTGACGCACGCCGCCGGCCGAGAGCTTGACCGTGATCTGTGACGCCCCTGCATCGAGCGCGTTGTCCACCAGCTCGCGCACCACCGAGGCCGGCCGCTCGACGACCTCGCCCGCGGCGATCTGGCTGACGAGCTCGTCAGGCAACTCGCGGATCGGGCGGCGGGGTGGATCGGCGGATTGGGGCAGGGCGGTCATGGGCGTGCGCGCCGGGCCGTCCCAAGCGCACGCGCGCCCCCAGGGCCATGAAGGGGCCCCTTCGTGGTCCGGGGGGCAGCGAACGAAGTGAGCGTGGGGGCCATGTGTCCGCATTTTCGCAGGGCCGGGATAATCCGCGCCCAACATGGAAATCATCTCCTTTCTGATCGACTTCATCCTGCACGTCAACGTGCACCTGAAGGACTTCGTGCTCGCCTATGGCGCCTGGGTCTATGCCCTGCTGTTCCTCATCATCTTCACCGAAACGGGCGTGGTCGTCTTCCCGTTCCTGCCGGGCGACTCGCTGTTGTTCATCGTCGGCGCGATGTGCGGTGTCGGGCTGATGAGCCTGCCGCTGTCGATTGCGCTGCTCTGGGCCGCAGCGGTGCTGGGCAACCAGACCAACTACGCCATCGGCCGTCACATCGGCCCGCGTGTCTTCCAGTGGGAAAACAGCCGCCTGTTCAACAAGCGCGCGTTCGAGCAGGCGCACGCCTTCTACGAGCGCTACGGTGGCATCACCATCGTGCTGGCGCGCTTCATGCCCTTCGTGCGGACGTTTGCGCCCTTCGTCGCCGGCGTGGCCCAGATGACGCGCAGCAAGTTCACCCTGTACGACGTGTCGGGGGGCGGCCTCTGGGTCTGCGGCCTCGTCGGCGCCGGCTACCTGTTCGGCAACATCCCCTGGGTTCAACAGCACCTGGACAAGATCATCTGGGCGTTGATCATCGTGCCGGGCCTGATCGCCCTGTTCGGCGCCTGGAAGGCGCGGCGCGCGGAGAACGCCATCGGTTGAATGCCGTAAGCCTCGTGTCTGCTGCGCTGCAATAGAATCTTTCGGTTTCATGGCGATCACGGCACGGACACCAGCAATGGCAGACACCGCACAACAAAGACCACGCCCCGTCTATCGCAACATCCACGTCACGGACCTGATGACGTACCGGCTGCCGCCGGCCGGCATCGTCTCGATCGGCCACCGCATCAGCGGCGTGATGATGTTCCTGCTGCTGCCGTTCGTGGTCTGGTTGTTCGACGTGACGCTCACATCCGAAGTGAGCTACGGCCAGTTCAGCAGCGCCTACACGGCGGGCTTGTGGATCTTCCCGGCGTGGATCGTCAAGCTGGTGACGCTGGCGCTGATCTGGGCCTACCTGCACCACTTCATTGCCGGCGTGCGCCACCTGTGGATGGACGCCACGCATGCGGTCACCAAGGAGTTCGGCCACAAATCAGCGCTGGTCACCCTCGGCGTCAGCGGGCTGCTGACGCTCGTGCTCGGCTTCAAGCTCTTCTTCTGATCATGTCCGGCAACAACACCTTTGGTTCCAAGCGGCTGGTCGTCGGCGCGCACTACGGCTTTCGCGACTGGCTCTCCCAGCGCGTCACGGCATCGCTGATGGCGCTGTTCACGGTCGTGCTGATCGTGCAGGTGCTGTTCGGCGCCAAGCTCGGCTACCTGCGCTGGTCGCAGATCTTTTCGTCGCAGTGGATGAAGGTGCTGACCTTCATCGTCATCGTGTCGCTGGCCTACCACGCCTGGGTCGGCATGCGCGATGTCTGGATGGACTACATCAAGCCGGTCGGCGTGCGTCTGGGCTTGCAGGTCTTCACGCTGGCCTGGCTCGTCGGTTGCTGTGGCTGGGCCGTGCAAGTGCTCTGGAGACTTTGATGCCTGCATTGGCGAAGAGAAAATTCGATGTCGTCATCGTCGGCGCCGGCGGCTCCGGCATGCAGGCCTCGCTGCGCCTGGCGCAGGCGGGGCTGAACGTGGCCTGCCTGTCGAAGGTGTTCCCGACCCGCTCGCACACCGTGGCGGCCCAAGGCGGCATCGGCGCCTCGCTCGGCAACATGAGCGAAGACAACTGGCACTACCACTTCTTCGACACCGTCAAGGGCAGCGACTGGCTCGGCGACCAGGACGCGATCGAGTACATGTGCCGCGAAGCGCCGAAGGTGGTGTACGAGCTCGAGCACATGGGCATGCCGTTCGACCGCAACCCGGACGGCACGATCTACCAGCGCCCGTTCGGCGGCCACACCGCGAACTACGGCGAGAAGCCGGTGCAGCGTGCCTGTGCCGCGGCCGACCGCACCGGCCACGCCATGCTGCACACGCTGTACCAGCAGAACGTCAAAGCGCGCACGACATTTTTCGTCGAGTGGATGGCGCTTGACCTGATCCGCGACGCCGACGGCGACGTGCTCGGCGTGACCGCGCTCGAGATGGAGACCGGTGAGGTCCACATCCTCGAAGCCAAGATCACGCTGTTCGCCACCGGCGGCGCCGGGCGCATCTACGCGGCTTCCACCAATGCCTTCATCAACACCGGCGACGGCCTGGGCATGGCCGCGCGGGCTGGCCTGCCGCTCGAAGACATGGAGTTCTGGCAGTTCCACCCGACGGGGGTCTACAACGCGGGCGTGCTGCTGACCGAAGGCTGCCGCGGCGAGGGCGCCATCCTGCGAAATGCCAATGGTGAGCGCTTCATGGAGCGCTACGCGCCGGCCTACAAGGACCTGGCACCGCGCGACTTCGTCAGCCGCTGCATGGACCAGGAGATCAAGGAGGGCCGAGGCTGCGGTCCGAACAAGGATTACATCGATCTCGACATGACGCACATCGGTGTCGAAGACATCATGAAGCGGCTGCCGAGCGTCTACGAAATCGGCCACAACTTCGCCAACGTCGACATCACCAAGGAGCCGATCCCCGTGGTGCCGACGATCCACTACCAGATGGGTGGCATCCCGACCAACATCCACGGTCAGGTGGTCGCGCCCAACAAGGGCAACAGCAACCAGATCGTCAACGGCTTCTACGCCGTCGGCGAATGCGCCTGCGTCAGCGTGCATGGCGCCAATCGCCTCGGCACCAACTCCCTGCTCGACCTGCTGGTCTTCGGCCGCGCGGCCGGGCTGCACATCGTCGATGCCATCAAGAAGGAGCCGAAGGCGCACAAGCCGCTGCCCGGCGATGCGGCCGACAAGTCGCTGGCGCGACTGGTGCGCCTGGACAACACCGTCAGCGGCGAGTACGCGCAGGACGTGGCGGGCGACATCCGCAACACGATGCAGCAGCATGCCGGCGTCTTCCGCACGCAGGCCACCCTCGACGAAGGCGTGACCAAGATCGCCGCACTCGCCGAGCGCGTCAAGAACATCCAATTGAAGGACAAGAGCCGGGTCTTCAACACGGCGCGAATCGAAGCGCTCGAAGTCGAGAACCTGATCGAAGCGGCCAGAGCGACCATCGTCTCGGCGGCCGCACGCAAGGAAAGCCGCGGCGCGCACACCGTCAACGACTACGCCGACAGCGCCGAATTTCCGAACGGCCGCAACGACAAAGCGTGGCTGAAGCACACCCTCTGGTACAGCGAAGGCAACCGTCTTGACTACAAGGCCGTGAACCTGAAGCCACTGACGGCCGAGTCGATCCCGCCCAAAGTGCGCACGTTCTGAGGCAGCAGCTCAACATGACGAAAAGAACGTTCCAGATCTACCGCTACGACCCCGATACCGACGCCAAGCCGCGCATGCAGAGCATCGACGTCGAACTCGACGGGTCGGAGCGCATGCTGCTCGATGCGCTGATGAAGCTCAAGGCGATCGACCCGTCGATCACCTTCCGCCGCTCCTGCCGCGAAGGCGTCTGCGGCTCCGACGCGATGAACATCAACGGCAAGAACGGTCTGGCCTGCCTGACCAACATGCGCACGCTGCCCGACGTGGTGGTGTTGAAGCCGCTGCCCGGCCTGCCGGTGGTTCGCGACCTGATCGTCGACATGACGCAGTTCTTCAAGCAGTACCACTCGATCAAGCCCTATCTCGTCAACGACAACACGCCGCCCGAGAAGGAGCGCCTGCAGTCGCCCGAGGAGCGCGACGAGCTGAACGGCCTGTACGAGTGCATCCTCTGTGCGAGCTGCAGCACGAGCTGCCCGAGCTTCTGGTGGAACCCGGACAAGTTCGTCGGCCCGGCGGGCCTCTTGCAGGCCTACCGCTTCATCGCCGACAGCCGCGATGAAGCCACCGCCGAGCGCCTGGACAACCTGGAAGATCCGTACCGCCTGTTCCGTTGCCACACGATCATGAACTGCGTCGATGTCTGCCCGAAGGGCCTGAACCCGACGAAGGCGATCGGCAAGATCAAGGAGTTGATGGTGCGCCGCGCCGTTTGATTCCATGCTTGACACGGTCGAACTCAACAAGCTCAAGTGGCGCTGCCGCCGCGGTTTGCTGGAGAACGACCTGTTCATAGAGCGCTTTTTCAGGCGCCACGAGGAGACGCTCACCGTCGGTCAGGCGCAGGGGCTGACGCTCCTGATGGACTTGGCCGACAACGATTTGCTCGACCTGCTGCTGGCGCGGCGAGAACCGACGGGGGATGTGGATCGCCCCGAGGTTCACCGCGTGCTGGCGCAGCTCAGAGCGGCTCCCCCTACCGTAGAAAGGCATTGACCATGATGACCCCGTCCGACGTGAAAGCCACGCTGTCGTTTTCCGACGGTTCACCCGCAATGGAGTTGCCGATCTACAAGGGCACCATCGGCCCGGACGTGATCGACATCCGCAAGCTCTACGCGCAGACCGGAAAGTTCACCTACGACCCGGGCTTTTTGTCCACCGCGGCGTGCAACTCGACCATCACCTACATCGACGGCGACAAGGGCGAGCTGCTGTACCGCGGCTACCCGATCGAACAGCTGGCGACGCAGTGCGATTTTCTCGACACCTGCCATCTGCTGTTGTACGGCGAGCTGCCCAACGAGACGCAGCAGAAGGACTTCCACAAGCTCGTCACCAACCACACGATGGTCAACGAGCAGATGCAGTTCTTCCTGCGCGGCTTCCGCCGTGACGCCCACCCGATGGCAGTGATGACGGGTCTGGTCGGCGGCCTGTCGGCCTTCTATCACGACAGCACCGACATCACGAACCCGCGGCACCGCGAGATCTCGGCGATTCGCCTGATCGCCAAGATGCCGACGCTGGTCGCCATGGCCTACAAGTACGGCATCGGCCAGCCCTACATCTATCCGAAGAACTCGCTGTCCTACAGCGCGAACTTCATGCACATGATGTTCGCCACGCCCTGCGAGGAGTACCAGGTCAACGATGTGATCGTGCGCGCGATCGACCGCATCTTCATCCTGCACGCCGATCACGAGCAGAACGCTTCCACCTCGACCGTGCGGCTGTGCGGCAGCTCGGGCACCAACCCATTTGCCGCCATCGCTGCCGGCGTGGCCTGCCTGTGGGGCCCGGCGCACGGTGGCGCCAACGAGGCGGCGCTCAACATGCTGGAGGAGATTCAGCGCAACGGCGGCGTCGACAAGATCGGCGAGTTCATCAAGAAGGTCAAGGACAAGGACTCCGGCGTCAAGCTGATGGGCTTCGGCCACCGCGTCTACAAGAACTACGACCCGCGCGCCAAGCTGATGCGCGAAACCTGCCACGAGGTCCTGCAGGCTCTCGGCCTCGGCAACGACCCGCTGTTCAAGCTGGCGATGGCGCTGGAGAAGATCGCGCTCGAAGACGAGTACTTCGTGGCCCGCAAGCTCTACCCGAACGTCGACTTCTATTCGGGCATCGTGCAGCGCGCCGTCGGCATCCCGGTCAGCCTGTTCACCGCGATCTTCGCGCTGGCCCGCACCGTCGGCTGGATCGCCCAGTTGAACGAGATGATCGGCGACCCGGAGTACAAGATCGGCCGGCCGCGCCAGCTGTTTGCCGGGTCGATGCGGCGTGACGTCAAGCCCATTGCGCAACGATAGGCGCCGACCTTTGTCGTGCAAAAAGGGCCACCCGGGGTGGCCCTTTTGCTGTGCCGGTCGCATCCGATGCCGCCGCCTGCGCGTAAGGATTGCGGGGCCGGTGCGACCGAGGGCGTACGCCGCAGCGTGGCGCGGGCTTGCTTCGTACATGCCCTCACGCGCAGATCCACCGACGACCGCACAATCCATCCGCCCGCACCATGACCGAGCCGAGCCGTACTGCTGTTGCCCCTTCAGAGCACCGTCCGCGGGTCGGCCTGCTGTTCGACTACGACTGGGACGCGTGCGCGCATGCGGCCCTGAGCGCGCGCTTCCGCTATGACCGCGCCGGCTTCGACCTCTTCTCCTTCCCGAGCAATGCGCGCCTGATCAGCTTCGATCTTGGCGCCTTTGCGGCGCGGCAAGCCAAGAGGGCGCGACAGCGCGGCTGGGCTGGCGTGGTCTCGCACCATGAGCAGTTCGGGGCCCTGGCCGCGGCGCTGGTGGCCGAGGCCGCGGGGCTGCCCGGCACCACGCCCGAAGCGGTGATCGCCTGTCAGCACAAGCTGCACGCGCGCCGTGTGTTGCAGCAAGTCTGCCCCGAGGCCAACGTGCGCTTCTCCGAACTCGATGCGCACTATGGCGGCCCGATCCCCGAGGGCCTGGCCTACCCGAGCTACGTCAAGCCGGTGAAGGCGGCGTTCTCGGTGCTGGCCCGTCCGGTGCGGCACGAGCGCGAGCTTCACGACCACACGCGCTTCGGCAAGCGCGAGCTGTGGGTCATCCGCCGGCTCGTCGAGCCTTTCGAGCGCGTGGCCCGCCAGCGCCTGCCCGGCTGCGGCACCGCACACCGCATGATGCTGGAAGAGCCGGTGCGCGCGCCGCAGTACAACCTCGACGGCTATGTGTGGAACGGCAAGTTGCATGTGCTGGGCATCGTCGATGCCGTCATGTATCCCGGCACGCAGGCCTTCATGCGCTTCGAACTGGCGGCGCAGGTGTCACGCCTGCCCGCCGCGGCGGCCGAGCGCGCCGCCGAAGTGGCTCGAAAATTTCTCTCGGCGGTCGGCTTCACGCACGGCCTGTTCAACATGGAGTTCTTCCACGATCCGGCCAGCGACCGCTTGGCCGTGATCGAGTTCAACCCGCGCCTGGCCTCGCAGTTCGGCGACCTCTACCGGAGAGTGCACGGTGTCGATGCGCACGCCCTTGGCGTGGCGCTGGCGATGGGCCAGGACCCGGCCGCCGTGCCGCGAGTTCCGGCCACCGCGGGCGTGGCGGCGAGCTTCGTCTACCGCGCGTTCGACACCAGTGAAGCACCGGCGATGCCCGGGCCGTGGCAGCGTGCGCGCCTGGCGCGCGAGTTTCCCGACGCGATGCTCTTCACCTATCCCAAGTCCGGCCACTCGCTGGCGCGTGATTTCAAATGGCTCGGCAGCCACCGCTACGGCATCCTGCACCTCGGCGGCCGCGACGCGCACGACCTGCGGCGGCGCTGCGAAGTGGCATCGGACATCCTCGGCTGGCCAGCGCCATTCGGTGATGGGCATGCCGCGGCGCCGGGCGGATTCGACACCGGCGATGCCCTCGCGGCGCGCATCCAGCCGCTGCGCTGATCCGGCGCGGCGGCGCGCCGTCGGCGCAGCGATCGGCGCTGCCACGCTCGCCGGCTGCACCTTCAATCCCGACGCCGATCACGACGGCGACGACGCGCCACGCGAGATGCCGCTGGCCCGTCCGCCGCGAGTGGCCTGGGTGCTCAGTTCGGGCGGGCCGCGCGGCTTCACCCATGTCGGTGTGCTGCGCGCGCTGCACGAGATGGGCCTGGCGCCGGACCTGATCGTCGGTGCGTCGGTCGGTGCGCTCGTCGGTGCGCTGCGGGCCTCGGGCCTCGACGCGCCAGCCATCGAGGCCATCGCGCTCGAGCTGCAACCATGGTCGCTGGCGCGCATGGCCGTCGGCGCTGGCGAGCGGTTCAGCGGTGCGCCGGTGGCCGAACTGGTGCGCCGCCACAGCGCCGTGCAGCGCCTGGAACGCATGCCGATCGCGATGGCCTGCGTCGCCTCGCGAAAACGCGACGGACGCGCGATGGCTTTCACCGCCGGCGATGTCGGCCTCGCGGTGCAAGCCAGTGCCGCCATCGAGGGCCAGTTCGCGCCTGTGCGCATCCGCGGCGAAACCTATGTCGATGCCGATTGGCACAGCCCGCTGCCGGTGCGCCTGGCCCGGGCGCTAGGCGCACGCACGGTGATCGCCGTCGATGCAACGGCGCACATCGACCGTACGCCCCCCGGCGCCGAGCGCTATCGCGATGGTGACCTGAAGAAGAAAGCGCTGGTCGATGCCGATGCTGCCGCGGCGGATCTCGTGCTCAAGCCCGACTTCGGCTACTGGGTCAGCCTGTCACGCGACTTTCGCGAGCGCGCGATCGCGGCGGGGTATCGGGACACGATGGCGAAAGAGCGCGAGGTGAGGGCCGTGCATCGGGCGTGATGGGGTGGAGCTGGTGGCGCGTTCCGGTGCGACTGGAGTGGTGGGACTGCAGGTTCGAGCGTCGGCAGCGGCGACTAAGCCGACGGTGAGGTTCGATCCGCAAACGCGTGCTCACAACCCGAAGCGGTCAATTGGCAGCGTCAGTCGGGCGTCGGAAAATGCAGCACTTCGCTCAAGTCCGCCGCTGACGTTCGCTGGCTTACAGTACAGCGCCGAGCTACAACGCGAGCATCAGACGGGTGCGGATGATGCGAGTCAAGCAGCGCGCTATCGCTTCCACAGCCACCATGCTCGCGGTCACCATCGTGAGGGCGTAGGCCGCTGCCGTCCACTGCTGCCACACCAAGTCCGCGACCAACCTGGCAAGCTCACAAGCCGGCCACATGACAGCGGACATCAACAGCAGGCGAGCGCCAACAGCGATCCAACGCGGTAAGTCTGCTGCTGCACTCACTGGCACAACACACATCCACACCATGCTCGCGGCGGTCCATGGGAACGCCACGAAGTGGTCCTGCCACCAGCGCATGTCGAACACTTCGATCCCCTGCGCAGCAATGCAGCGCGAGACCAAGAGTTCAGCCGCAATCGAACTACCGTCGGCTCCTGCGGCTGCAAGTGCAATCGTCCATGTCAGCACCCGCCGGAGTGTGGTCATGGTCTTGCAGTCAGTCCACCGACGCGCCCGACCGCTTCACCGCGTTCCCCCAGCGCTCGATCTCCGACCTGACGAACCTGCCGAGTTCTTCTGGCGTCGTCGGTGCAGCATCCGCCCCGCGCGCTGCCAGCTGCGCGACCATGTCAGGCGCGGCGAGCGCCTTGCGCACGGCCGAATTCAGCCGCGCCACGGCCGGCGCAGGTGTGCCTGCGGGCACCATCAGAACATCCCAAGCGGTTACCTCAAAGCCGGGCACGCCGGACTCGGCGATGGTCGGCAAGTCGGGCAATGCCGGCGTGCGCTTCGCCGTGCTCACCGCCAGCGCCTTCAGACGCCCCGACTTGACGTGCGGGACCGCATTGGGCATGACCTCGATCATCATGTCGATCTGCCCACCGATGAGATCGGTGATGGCGCCTGCGCCACCGCGGTAAGGGATGTGAACCATGGCGATCCCTGCTTGCGCTTTCAGGATCTCGCCGGCCAGGTGCGAGGTGGTGCCGTTGCCCGCCGAGCCGAAGGTGTACTTGCCCGGACTTGATTTCAACAGCTTCAGCAACTCCGGCATCGTTGCTGCCGGGAAGCCCGGCCGCACGACGACGATCAAACCCAACTGGCTGAGACGGCTCACCGGCAGCAAGTCTTTCAGAGGATCGAAGCCGGGGTTCTTGTAGAGCGTGCGGTTGATGGCCAGCGTGCCGTTGGTGCCGTAGAGCAGGACATGACCGTCGCTGTCGGCCCGGGCAGCCGCCGTCGAGCCGATGTTGCCACCCGCGCCCGCCTGGTTGTCGAACACCATCGGCTGCCCGAGCTCCGTGCCGACGGGAGTGAGCATCAGGCGCGCGAGCGTGTCGCCACCCCCACCCGCAGCAAACGGAACGATGACCCGCATCGGCTTGCTGGGATAGGGCGCCTGCGCCCGAGCAACCGTGGTCGCGATCGGCAACAGGGCGATGCCGATCGCCGACGAAAGACGACGGCGGCTGAGTGAAAAATCATGGTTTCGCATCGCTTGCCTCTTCTTCGTCAAGCGCCCGCCAGGGGGTTCCACATGGCGTCGCTGGTGGCCGCCGGCTGAGTGTCATGGCCCTGACAGCAGTTGCCCGGCAGAGCGGTCGCGCCCACGCCGCTGTGATTGCAGCAGCCACCCTTCCACCATTTGGCGCCTTCGCCGCTGCAGTACTTGTCGTCGGCGCCGACCATCTTCATGAACATGGGGTGGTAGTTGCGGCAGACCTCGAGCTCGGTCTTCACCCAGTGCAGCGGGTCCTTGGCATAGTGGTCCCAGTAGTCGCCCACCATGTTGATGCCCGGAACGGCCGGGTTCCAACTCTCATCGAGCCACAACTCGGCGTCGCCATACTTGGCGCACAGGGCGCGGATGGCGGGGTCGTCGAGCGCCAGCAGCCGGCCGTTCTCGATCACGTTCTCGTTGTCGCCCGAGCGCTCGACCGTGTAGGTCGGGAAGTACAGGTGCAGATGCCAGTGGCCGACGAGCAGGCCGGCGCGCGCGGCCTCGCGCTCGCTCATCGAGGAGATGATGGTCCCGAAACCCATGTGGATCACACCCGATCGCACCCGCTCGTAAAGGCAGTTCACGAAGCCCGAGGGGAAGTCCTTGCGGGGTCGGTGGATGTGCGGGTTGGTGCCGATCGAGGCCTCCCACCAGTGCATGATGCCCTTGCCGGGAAAGCCGGGGTACTGCTTGTCCTTCGTCAGCTCCATGACCTCGCGCAGCTTGTCGCCGAAGGCGCCGCCCTCGTTGATCTGCGTGACCTTCGAGTTCTCGACCACGAGCTGCGTCCAGTCGCAGGGCGCGATGTGGTTCGTGGTGCCCGCGATGACGCCGCAGCCGTCCTCCTTGGTCGGATGGAACATCCACGGCCGACCGGTGATGTGGCCCGGCAGATAGGTCTTCCCGAAGTGCTCGTTGCCGCGCCATGTCTGCTCCGTGAGCGCGGCGTTGTAGAACTCGCGCTTCGCGTCCCAGTAGTCGGCGTGGTTGGTGAAGCTGAGGTCGGTGCCTTCGGGATCCGTGATGCGAACGCGATTGGCGCCGCGCACGCGGTCCCAGGTCCAGCGGTCTATCGCGTTGATCACCTCGATGGGCATGGCGTGCGCAGGCGAGGCGAGGATCTCGGGCGTGATGAAGGGCATGCGCTGGATCTTGATGAAGCGCTCGGCGAGCACCGGTCCGCCATAGCCCATCAGGATCTTGTCGTACTTGCGCTTCTTCTCTTCCTCCTCCCACATGTCCATCCACTCGGCCAGTTCCTTGGTGCGGAAGAGGTAGTACTCCACCTCGTCGGCGCCGACCCACTGCGGCACCGGTCCGCGGTCGATCTTCTGGATCTCGTACTTGACCTTGTACTTCTCCAGGATCTTCTGGCAAGCCTGGATGGTGAGTTCGCTGTGCCAGTTGTCGACGCGCAGCAGCACACGCTCGCCTTCCTTCAGGTCCCAGCACGCGTTCAGACCATGGTTGTACGGCCGCCGTGCGACGTGCTCCAGATAGGGCATCAACTGGTCGGAGTTGGTCACCTCGACGAACGGTGGGCACCGCGGCGGGCGCTTGCCCAAGAGCGGCGGCCGAGCGTGAGCCGGAAGGCCCGAGGGCGGCGATTGGGTCGCCATCTGTCCCTCGGGGCGCAGCGAGGCGGGGGAGCGAGTTTCGAGCATGTGTTCCTCCATGCGTGGGGGCAGGCTGTCTCGCGCCTGAACACGAGTTTCGACGATAGGCGACACTGGATGTGCCGGCAATCACGCCGGCGCATCCGGTCCATCGACGCAGTGAATATCCAGAGCATCGATCTGAACCTGCTGGTCGCCTTCAATGCCTTGATGCAAGAGCGCAACCTGACGCGTGCGGGCGCGCTGATCGGCCTGTCGCAACCGTCGATGAGCCATGCGTTGGCGCGCCTGCGCAAGATCTGCGGCGATCCGCTGTTCGTGCGCGTTCGCACCGGCATGGAACCGACGCCTTTTGCCGAGCGCATCGCGGACCCCGTGCGACATGGCCTCGACATGCTGCGCTCCTCTGTCGCAAGCGCCATGACGTTCGATCCGGCCACATCGGACCGCACGTTCAAGGTGCTGATCAGCGACATCGGCGAAGTGGCCTACCTGCCGCGGCTGATGAGCCACCTCGGCAACGAAGCGCCGGGCGTGAATCTGCGGGCAATTCAGCTGCCGCGCGAACGCTATCAGGAAGCCTTCGAATCCGGTGAGGTCGACCTGGCCATCGGTTTCCTGCCTGGCGCATGGACGGCGTTCTTTCAGCAGCGGCTCTTTGACGACACATACGCTTGTCTGGCGCGCACTGACCACCCGCGCATCCGTGCCAGCCTCAGTCTGGCGCAGTTCAGCGCGGAGTCGCATGTGGTGGTCGAGCCTGCCGGGTCTGCGTGGGAGGGGATGTCGATCCAGACATCGACCACCGCGCTGATCGAGCACCATCTGCTTGGGCTCGGCGTGTCACGACGTATCGCGCTGCGCGTGCCGCACTTCATGGCAGTGACTGCGGTCATCGAGGACACCGACTTGCTGGTGACTCTGCCCAGTTATGCCCTGAAATTTTTAGCGCGTACGCACCGCGTGAAGACGTTTCCGCTGCCGGTCGATGCACCGACCTTCCAGGTCAAACAGTTCTGGCATGAACGCAATCACCACGACGCCGGCAATCGTTGGCTGCGCGGGGTGGTGGCCAAGCTGTTCCTGACGCCGCAGCCGGGTCCTTAGCACGCGTCAGGTCCACTTATGGCCGTCCACTGATGCACGCTCCTCCCGCGTGACGGTTCACTGTGCGCACATCGCGAACCCTCCCCACGGTCGGCAATGCGGTAGATGTGATCGTTTGAGCAAGCCCCTTTGATCCTTCCTTCATCCCTGATCGCAAACAATCAGCCCAACCCCGTCAACCCTCAAGGCGCCGCGGGTACCACCTGCGCTGCACCCGGCATCACCGGCAACTTGCCGGCCGCGCGCAGCGCCTCCCATTCATCGTTCAGCTGCTTGCCGGTCTTGTAGTGCGGCACGCGGAAGACGAGGCGCTTGTAGCGCGTGAAGACCGCGTTCGAGCCGGCGACTTCTTCATTCCAGTAGCGGTGCGCGAGTTCGAGGTTCTTCTCGGTCTCGATCTCGAAATGGTCGCGCGAGGACTGGCCGCCGAAGACATACAGCTTGCCGCGGTAGATGCGCCAGGTGTTAGGCCCACCCCCGCCGCCCCAAGGAACCGCGTAGTTGATGCCGTTGCTGCAGAAGCCGCCGAACTGCGGCATGTACTTTTCAGGGGCGCGCTGGAACTCGGCCTTGTTGGTCTCGCTGGCGAAACGGTAGACCACGCCCTTGTGCTCGAGCTTGATCGCAGGGTCGCCGCGCACGGCGTTGTTCTGCGTGAAGTAGGCCACCGCGTCATGGCCTTCGAGCATCAGCCGCTCGTCGCCGCCCTCGCTGCTGGTGCGCCAGGGGCCTTCATTGGGGCTGCTGTAGGTTGCAGCGAACGACGTGGTGCCGATCGTCAACATCAAGGCAATGAGGGTGCGGCGCAGCAGCATGGGATGGTTTCTCAATCGATGTCACGGGCCAGACGCACGCCGCTGAACTGCCAGCGCGCATCGGTGGGGAAGAAGTTGCGGTAGCTGGCGCGGATGTGGTCGCGCGGCGTCGCGCACGAGCCGCCGCGCAGCACGACCTGGTTGACCATGAACTTGCCGTTGTATTCACCGACTGCGCCCGCCCACGGGCGGAACCCGGGGTAGGGCGTGTAGGGCGAAGCGGTCCACTCCCAGACATCGCCAAACAACTGCATCACGCCCTCGGTGGCGCGGGCAAGGGGCATCGGGTGCAGCGCGCCGGACTCGACAAAGTTGTCGCCGGCGGTCGGGGCGTGCGTCTGCGCTGCATGCTCCCACTCAAGCTCCGTGGGCAAGCGGCATGGCACGCCGTCGCGCGCGGCGCGCCAGTTCGCATACGCGTCGGCCTCGAAGTAGCTGATGTGAACGATCGGCGTGTGCGGATCGATCGGCACGCGGCCGTGCAGCGTGAAACTGGTCCAGGCCTCGGCGTCGCGTCGCCCTTCTCGTCGCCCCTCTCGGTGCCAATACGCAGGGGCTTCGATGGCCTGCGTCCGTCGCCAGTCCCAGCCCGCGGCGAGCCACCAGCGTGCATCGCCGTAGCCGCCGTCGTCCATGAACGCCAGCCATTCGCCATGCGTGACCAGGCGGTTGGCCAGTGCGTACGGGCGCAGCAGTGCGGCGTGGCGCGGCGACTCGTTGTCGAACGCAAACCCGTCGCCATCGTGACCGATCTCCACCGTGCCACCGTCGAAGGCCAGCCACGCAGGCGCCACCGGTGCCACGCGCGCCAGTGGCCACTGCGGCCGGTACACCGGGTCCAGCGGGTTGCACGACAGCAGGTGCTTCAAGTCCGTCAGCATCAGTTCCTGGTGCTGCTGCTCATGCTGCAGGCCGAGCTCGATCAGCGTGGTCGCTTCGGCCGGCGTGTCGCCGCGCACGAGCAACGCTGCCAGACGCTCGTCGACGGCATGCCTGTAGGTGCGCACCTCGTCGAGTCCCGGCCGCGTGATCAACCCGCGCTGCGGCCGCGGGTGCTGGTCGCCCACCCCCTGGTAGTAGCTGTTGAACAGCACGCGAAAGGACGGGTGGTGCGGCTTGAAGTGCGGCTCGAAACGCTCGAGCACGAAGGTCTCGAAGAACCAGGTCGTGTGCGCGAGGTGCCACTTGGTGGGGCTGGCGTCGGGCATCGACTGCACCTGCGCGTCGGCCTCGGACAGCGGCGCGGCCAGCGCGATCGTGCGCTCGCGGATCGCCGCGTAGCGAGGGGCGAGGCTGCTGTCGGACGCTGCCGCGCGGTGCTTGGAAGGTCTGATCATGGACGAGCCTCCTGCTTGCGCCGGCCGTGCGCGATGTAGCCCATGCCGGCTTGCGTCGACGCGCGCTCGAAGCCGTCGCACCAGCGTGCGATCAGATCCCACGGGTGCCACAGGTCGGCCGGACGTGCGTTGTACGGGCGGTTCTTCAACCAGGGCAGCAGGTTCAGCGGCCCGGTCCACCACGGAAAGAACTTCATGCCGGCCACGGCCACATGCGCACCGGGTTTGACCTGGCGCATGATGTTGTCCACGGCGGCGGGTGTGCGGCTGATGTCGTGCACGTAGTTGAAGAGCACGGCGTCGGCACGCTCGGGCAGCTTCACTGTTTCGGCGGCGGTGCAGGAGTGCCAGACGTTGGTCCAGCGCTCGCGCATGACTCGAGCCCGTGCCTGCTGGAACATTTCCGGGCTCTGTTCGAACGCCAGCACGGTGCCCTGTTCGCCGACGGCCTGGCGCAGCAGCGCGTAGGACAGGCCGGTGCCGGCGCCGACATCGAGCACGGTCTGCCCGGGCCGCAGTTGCAGCAGCGCGATCGTGCGCTCGCGCAGCGGCATCGTGAACTGCGCCGAGGCGTCATAGCCCGCAGCCCGGCTGCGGTAGCGCTGGATCGAGAGCTGGTTCTCGCTGAGCTTGGCCATGAGTGCATTCTTGGGTGGTCGCGGGCCTGGAAGGTTCCTTACGCAGACAAGTCCGCAGGAGCGCAGCGCGCTGCCGACGATAAGCTATTGGCCATTCTCAATGGAGTGGCACATGTTTCTTGTTCGATCGATGACCTGCCTGGTGATGGCTGTCAGCCTGGCCGGCTGCGGCGCCCTGCAGGCGCAAAACCCTTCGACGGCGCTGAAGCCGGTCAATGCCGTGGCCATGGACGGCGACGAGCGCGTCATGCTCAAGGGCCACGACGTGGTGGCCTATTTCACTCAAGGCAAACACGCGCTCGGCTCGCCGCAGATCAAGAGCCTGTATGAAGGCGTGACCTTCCGCTTTGCGAGCGCCGAGCACAAGGTGCTGTTCGACAAGGAACCCCAGAAGTACCTGCCGCAGTACGGCGGCTACTGCGCCAACGGCATCGTCTACGGCATCCCGTGGGGCGGCGATGCCGACACCTGGCGCATCGACGACGGCAAGCTGTACATCTTCGGCGGCGCCGGCTCGAAGGCCGGCTATGAACTCGACGTCAAGAAGAACCGCGAACTCGCCGACAAGTACTGGAAGGAAGAGGTCGCCGGCAGCAACAGCTTCTTCCAGCGCAGCAAGCGGCTGGTGTTGCGCGTGCCGCACTACAAGAGCGGCGAAGAGCTGGCGCGCGAAGTGGCGGCGGCGAAGAAGTAGCTACTCGGGATAGCCAAGCGCCGGCTGGCTGTGGCCCTCGGCGGCGCGCCAGCCTGGCGACTTGGTGAACAGGTTGGCGAACATGCTGCCGACGTCGTAGTGCGGCCACGGCTTGCCGGGATTCCTGGCCTCGTACTCGGCCTTGATCTGCGCGCCGGTCTTGTAGTGATCGACCTTGCTGATGTAGCGCTTGAGGGACTGACCGCGCCAGCCGTTGGGGCGCGGCTTCAGGCCACAGCGCGTCGGCGTGGGTGACGTTCCAGGCTGGGTCGAGCTCCCACGCCGTCTTGCCGAGCACGTCGCCGAAGATGAAGAGGCGGTTGTCGTGGATCGTCCAGGCGGTCGGGTCGCTGCCGAGCTTGATCGCGTAGGCCGCACCGCTCGAACAGAAGCCGCCGTACTGCGGCTCGTACTTTGCAGGGTTGGCAAGGAACAACTGGCGCTGTGCGTCGTTCGAAAAATAGTAGGTGCGCTCGGGCAGGCTGACCTTGATCTCGGGCTTGCCGCGTTCGGGCTGGCCCTTGGTGAAGTAGCTCACCGGGTCGTGGCCGAGCAGCATCACCGGCTCGCCGGCGCTGTTCTTCACGGTGGCGTAGGGTGTGCCGCAGGCCGTCAATCCGGTCGCGATCGCGAGCATCAGCAGCCATCGGATCATCGTCACCTCGTCATCGCACGGCGCCAAGCGTAGCTCGCCACATCGACCAGCGCCACCAGCAGCAGCATCGCGCCGAGGATCGTGCAGGTCTTGCCCATGTGGAACAGGCCCATGTGGAAGGACAGCAACTGGCCCAGGCCGCCGGCGCCGACGACGCCGAGCACGGCCGCGGCGCGGATGTTGTTCTCCCAGCGGTAGAGCGTGTAGCTCATCAGTTGCGGCAGGACTTGCGGCAGCGTTGCATAGAGGAAGACGCGGCCTGCGGGCACGCCCTGCGCGCGCAGCGCGAAGCCGGGGCCGGCTGGCGCGTTTTCGATGGCCTCGGCAAAGAGGCGGCCGAGCACGCCCGTGGTGTGGAAGGCCAATGCCAGCGTGCCAGCGAACGGGCCGAGGCCGGCGGAGATCAGCAGCAGCGCCGCCCAGACCAGCTCGGGGATCGAGCGCAATGCATTGAGCACGAGGCGTGTTGGTGCGCGGGCCCACGCACGGTCATCGGCATGCATGCGCGCGGCCGGCAGGGCGAGTGCCAGCCCGAGCGCCGCAGCCAGCAGGGTGCCCAGCGCCGACATTGCCAAGGTTTCCGCGGTGGCCCAGGCCACCTTGCCGAGGAACGGCTGCGACAGATCGGGCGGGAAGAACTCCCGGATGAAGCGGCCCATGCTGGCGGCCGCTTCGCCCGAGAAGAACGCGCGCCATTGCAGATCGAGCGACCAGAAGCTGGCGACGATGAGCACGACGATGCCGAGCGTGAACCAGCAGGCAGTGCAGCGCGCGTCGAACAGGCGCGGCGGCAGGCGGAAAGGATCGTTCGCGGCCGTGCTCATCCCAAGGCCTTGCGCAAGTAGGAACTTGCCCGGTCCGCGATGGCGACCAAGGCGATGAACACCAGCAGCATCGTCGCCATTTCACCGCCGTTGAACATCTTGGCCGAGTTGTCCATTTGCTGACCGAGGCCGCCGGCGCCGACGAAGCCGAGCACGACCGACGAGCGGATCGCGCATTCCCAGCGATAGACCGTGTAGCTGACGAGCTCGGCCGCGTTGGTCGGCAGCACGGCGTAGAAGAACGCCTGCATGCGGCTGGCGCCATTGCGCATCAGCGCCTCGGCGGCATGCGTTTCGCCCGACTCGAGGATTTCGCCATAGACCTTGCCGAGCATGCCGCCATAGGTCAGCGCAATCGCCAGCACGCCGGCCGTCGGCCCGAGTCCGACGACGCGCACCAGCACCAGCGCAAACACCAACTCGGGCACCGAGCGCAGCACGATCAACAGTCCGCGCATCGCTTGCCGCGCGGCGAAGGGCAGACCGGCCATGCGGCCCGACAGCGCAGACAGCGACAGCACGCGTGTCGACAGCAAAGTCAGCGGGATCGCGATGAACAGGGCCAGCGTGATGCCGGCCGTGGCGATGGCCACCGTGCGCCAGGTTTCGCGCATCACCAAAGCAAGGAAGTCGGTGCTGAGCGTCGGCGGGAAGAAGCTGCCGACGAACTTGCGCGTTTGATCGAGGCTCGCCGGCTCGAACAGCGACCAGGGCTTGAACTCGGTGGCGACGAGCATCGGCCACAACAGCACCAGCGCCGCGCCGATCCAGAACACGCGGCGCAACCATGCCGGGTCCCGGTCAGGTGCACGCAGCGTGGCTGCACTCATCGGCAGTGCATCACCACCGGCTGCTGCGGCAGCACCGACGGCACGAACTCCGAGCCGCCCGGATCGTCGAGGCGCTCGAACTCGCTGCCATACAGCTCGGCGAGCATCTCGCGCGTGACTTGCGCAGCCGGCAGATCGAACGCCACGCGCCCGGCCTTCAGGCCGACGATGCGCGCGAAATGTTCGAGCGCGACATCGACCTGGTGCAGCGTTGCGACCAGTGTCACGCCACGCGCTTTGGACTCATTGACCAGCGTGCCGATGGCCTGCCGCGCACGTGTCGGGTCGAGCGCCGACAGCGGTTCGTCGATCAGCCACAGCGTGGCCGGCGACAGCAGCGCTCGCGCCAGGCCGACCCGCTGGCGCTCGCCGCCGGACAGGCGATCGACACGCTCGAACAGCTTGTCGGCCAGATCGAAGCGCAGCAACGCGGCATGCGCGCCGGCGATGTCGTCCGGGTAGAACAGCGAGCGCAGCGCTGACCACAAGCCTTGCGCCGGCAAACGCGCGGCCAGCGTGGCCGTGACCACGCGTTGCCGCGGCGGCAGCGGTGGCACCTGCGGTGCCAGGAAGAGCGTGCCGCGCAAGCGCTGCAAGGCTGCGCGCGGCAGCGCCCAGGGTGATTGGCCGTCGAGCTCGACGGCGCCGCGCGACGGCGGCAGCGCTGCGGCCACGACATGCAGCAGGGTCGTCTTGCCAGCGCCCGATGGGCCGATGACCGCGACCTGCTCGCCATGCGCAACCCGCAACGTCACGCCGTCGAGCGCCGCGGCGGCACTTGCCTTCGCCGCCGGATGCCGGGCGGCGATGTCGGTCAGCGACAACTGCACGTGCGAGGCCGCGCGGTCAGAGCAGCGATCCGCTTCTTGCAGCCGCTTCGATGCCCTTGTAGTTCTCTGCCTTGCTCGGGATGAACCGCGTTGCGCGCTGCAGATCGAGAATCGCCTTGCCTTCAGCGGTGTCCTTCGACAGCGCGAGCAGCGCGGCGGTGAGCTTCTCGCGCGTCGCGGCCGGCATGTCGGCGTGCACGGTCCAGTTGTAGTCGTAGTAGGGCGGCGTCGTGTAGAAGACCTTGACCTTGTCGGTGTCGACTTTCTTGTCGGCGACGAACTTTTCCCAGACCGAGATGTTGAGCGCACCGGCCTGCACCTTGCCCGAGGCCACGGCGGCGATCGTTGCGTCATGTGCGCCGCTGAAAGCAACGCGCTTGAAATCCTTCTCCGGATCGAGTCCGGCTTGCAGCAGGAAGCTGCGCGGCATCAGGTGGCCGCTGGTGCTGCTTTGCGAGCCGAAGCTCACGTCCTTGCCCTTCAGATCGGCGAGCGTCTTGATCGCTGGGTCGGCGGTGATGAAGACCGAGCGGAACTTTTCGTCTTCCTCGCGCTGCACGATCGGGATGGCCTTGCCGCCGGAGCGCGCGTTGGCCTGGACGAAGGTGAAGCCGCCGAACCAGGCCATGTCGACCTTCTTGTTGACCAGCGTCTCGACGGCGGCGGCGTAGTCGGTGACCGGCGTGTACTCGACCTTCATGCCGAGCTTGGCTTCGAGGTACTTGACGAGCGGCTCGGCCTTGCGCGCCAGCTCGGTGGGCGACTCATCGGGGATCGCCGTGATGCGAAAGACCTGCTGCGCGTGCACGGACAGCGCGCTCGCAGCGAGCAGCGCACATGTCATCAGGCTGCGCAGGGTGCGTGAGGGGGACAGGCTGAGCATGGGATGTTTCTCCTGTAAGGAAGACAGTTGGTCGCAGACCAAGGGAGGGCATTACAGCGCATCCAGCGGTGCCCTGCATTTCGTACTGCTACATTGCCCCGATGACGGAAGTGCCCTCCGTGACAACCCTCAAAAGCCCCCAGTTCGTCCAGTTGCACGACGCCCACAGCGCCGACCCGCGTGCAGAACTGAGTGCCGGCCTGCTGGCCAACCCAGCGGCGATCGCGCCCAAGTATTTCTACGACGCGCTCGGCTCGAGCCTGTTCGACGCCATCACCGAGTTGCCCGAGTACTACCCGACGCGCACCGAAGCGCAGATCCTGCGTTCGCACGGCGCCGAGATCGCCGCGGCAGTGGGCGTCGGACGCACGCTGGTCGATCTGGGGGCCGGCAATTGCGAGAAGGCCGGTCGGCTGTTTGCCACCTTGCAGCCGCGCCGCTATGTGGCGGTGGACATTTCGGTGGAGTTCCTGCGCCACTCGCTGGCTTGTCTGCAGCGCGAGCACACGGCGATGGACATGGTCGGCGTCGGTGTCGACTTCTCGCAATCGCTGCAGCTGCCGCCCGAAGTCGGCGACGCACCGCGCACCTTGTTCTATCCGGGCTCGTCGATCGGCAACTTCACGCCGCAGGAAGCGCAGGCTTTCCTGCGGCGCGTGCGTGAAGCATCACCCGATGGCAACCTGCTGATCGGCGTCGATCTGGTCAAGGCCAAGGCCGTGCTCGACGCTGCGTACGACGATGAGTTGGGTGTCACTGCTGCGTTCAACCTCAACACGCTGGCCCATGTGAACCGTCTGCTCGGCAGCGACTTCGGCTTGCGGCAGTGGCGGCATGTGGCCTTCTTCGACGAGGCGAGGTCGCGCATCGAAATGCACCTCGAAGCGCGGCAGGCGCTCACGGTGCGCTGGCCTGGCGGCGAGCGCCGTTTTGCCGCCGGCGAACGCATCCACACCGAAAACTCGTGCAAGTACAGCGTGGAGAGTTTCGATGCGCTGCTGCGCCGCGCCGGTTATGCGCAGACACGCTGCTGGACCGACGAGCGCGGCTGGTTCGCTGTCTTTGCCGCGTCCTAGGCGGCGCAGCTTCTGAAGCCTGCGAAGACGTCGCTGCGTCCGGCTTGAAAGTAGTTGCGGTAGCGCGGATGTTTCATGAAGGACTGCGTCGCGAACGAGCCGCCTTTCAACACCGGCCGGCCGTCGAACCATGGCGCCGAGTAGTCGCGATAGGGATGCGGCGTGAAACCCGGCCACGGCGCGAACGGCGAGGCCGTCCACTCCCAGACCTCGCCAAAGGCGAAGGCGTCGGGGTGCTGGCGTTGCGCCCAGACCCACTCGTGCTCGGTCGGCAGGCGACGCCCGGCCCAGCGGCACCAGGCTTGCGCGTCGTGCGCGCTGAGGTGCACCGCGGGCGCGTCGGGCTCGAGCGCGATCCAGCGCCCGAAGGCGGCGCGCTTGAAGCCATGCTCGTAGGCGTCGTCGCGCACCACATGCGCCGGCAGCGCGCCGCCCGCCTCGAAGTAGGGCAGCAGCTCGCGCCAGGTCACGGCAGCGCTGTCGATGGCGAAGTCGGCGATCTCGACGTCGTGTGCGCCGAGTTCGTTGTCGAAGGCAAAGCCGCCGTCGTCCCCGCCGGCCGCGAGCGTGCCGCCTGCGACGTCGAGTTCGCGCCGCGGCGGCGCCACTGTCGGCGCGGCTTCGCTGACCGGCCAGCCCTGGCCCTGCGCGATCATCAAGCCGGCCTCGTGGTGCATCGCTTCGTGCATCAGCGCCAGCCGGAAGAAGTACAGCGCATCGTCGTTGTCGGCCGCGCCATCCAGCAGCGACAGCGTGCGCTGCCGTATCTGCGACAGGCCGGCGGTGGTGCGCCGCGCGTCGGGCAGGTTCAAGCGCCAGCGCTTGGCATGCGGCACGTGGCTCGAGTCGTACAGCGCATCGGCGCCCGGCAGCAGCGGCGCCGCCCGCGCAACGCCGGGGTCGGCGTGCGCGCCGCGGTGGCGTTGGCTGTTGCGCGCGATCCAGAACTCTTCGAACCAGCCGACGTGGCCCAGCTCCCAAAGCGGTGGGTTGACTTCTTCGGCGTAGGCAATGTCGAGCCGGCCACCGAGCACGCGGCGCACGTCGCCGAACAGGCTGAGCGTCTGCTCGCGCAGCTCTGTCAAGGCGGTGGCCAGCGTCGCCGCGTCGGCGCGGCGCATGCCCTCGGGACTGACTAAGCTGTGCGTCATGAAAACAAAACCGGTGGTCGCCCTGATCACGCCGGCGCTGGCTGGCGCCAACAACGGCAACTGGCAAACGGCGCGGCGCTGGGCGCGCATGTTGGCGGGTGATTATGAAGTGCGGCTGGCCAAGGAGTGGGACGGCAACAGCGCCGACGTGATGCTGGCGTTGCACGCCCGGCGCTCGGCGCCGAGCATCGCCTTGTGGTCGCAGCAGCCCACGCGCCGGCCTCTGCTGGTGGCGCTGACGGGCACCGACCTGTACCGCGATGTGCCGGCCGCCGATGCCGCGGCGCTGCAATCGCTCACCTTGGCCGACCGCCTCGTCGTGCTGCACGAAGGTGCGCCCGGCGATGTGCCGGCAGAGCACCGCAGCAAGTGTGTCGTCTGCTTTCAATCCACCGCGTCGCGCCAGAGGCTGCCGAAGACGGCGCGCCACCTGCGTGCGCTGATGGTCGGCCACTTGCGCGACGAGAAGGACCCACGCACAGCATTTGCCGCGATGCACTGTCTGGCAGGGCGCGACGACATCCTGCTCGACCACATCGGCGCGCCGCTCGACGAGGCCCTCGGCCGCGAAGCGCAAGCGCTGATGGCCGCGCAGCCGTGCTACCGCTGGCTCGGCGCGCTGCCGCATGCGGCGACGCTGGGCCACATCCAGCGTGCGCATGTCCTCGTGCACCCGAGCGCGATGGAGGGCGGCGCGCACGTGGTGATGGAAGCGGTGCGCTCGGGCACGCCGGTGCTGGCTTCGCGCGTCTCGGGCAACGTCGGCATGCTCGGCCGCGACTACCGTGGCTACTTCGATCGTGGCGACGCGGCCGGCCTGGCAGCCCTGTTGCAGCAATTGCGTGATGACCCCGCTATGCTGCAAGGCCTCTGCGCGCAGTGCGACCAACGCTCGCCGCTGTTCGAGCCCGCGCGCGAGCAGGCCACGCTGAGAAACGTGATCGCGCAACTGCTGCAGACCTCTCCTGGAGACCTCTCGTGAATGCCCCTGACCGACCTCCGAACGAACCGCGCCTGACCGCGCTCTCCCATGGTGGAGGCTGCGGCTGCAAGATTGCTCCCGGTGTGTTGAGCGAAATCTTGCAAGGCATGAGCCCGATGGTGCTGCCCAAGGAACTCCTGGTCGGCATCGAGACCGCCGACGACGCGGCGGTGTACCAGTTGAACGACGAGCAGGCGCTGATTGCGACGACCGATTTCTTCATGCCGATCGTCGACGACCCGTTCGAGTTCGGCCGCATCGCCGCCACCAACTCGATCAGCGATGTCTATGCGATGGGGGGCAAGCCGATCCTGGCGCTGGCGCTGGTCGGCATGCCGATCAACGTCTTGTCCACGCAAACCATCGGCCGCGTGCTCGAAGGCGGCAACCAGATCGCGCGCGAGGCGGGCATCCCGATTGCCGGCGGCCACACGATCGATTCGGTCGAAGCGATCTATGGCCTGGTCGCACTCGGCCTCGTGCACCCGAAGCGCATCAAGCGCAACTCGGATGCGCGGGTCGGCGACCGCCTGATTCTCGGCAAACCGCTCGGCGTCGGCGTGCTGTCGGCAGCGCTGAAGAAAGAGAAGCTGTCGGCCGACGACTACGCGTTGATGATCGCCTACGCGACCAAGCTCAACACACCCGGCCCCGATCTGGCCGCCTTGGATGGCGTGCATGCGATGACCGACGTCACCGGCTTTGGCCTGGCCGGCCACGCGCTCGAGATCGCCAAGGGCGCGAAGGCGCATGCGGTGATCGACTGGAGCAAGGTGCCGCTGATCGGCGGCGTGCGCGAGCTGGCGACGCAGGGCTTCGTTACCGGCGCCTCGACACGCAACTGGGCCGGCTATGGCGGCGACGTGGCCGTGCCGGCGGGCTTTGCGAAGGAAGACCAGGCGCTGCTGACCGATCCGCAGACCAGCGGCGGTTTGCTCGTCTCGTGCAATGCGACGGCGGTGCATGAGGTGATGGCGATCTTTCGCCGCCACGGCTTCGAGGCGGTGGCCGAGATCGGGCACATTGCCGCGCACCACGGCGGTCCGCGCCTGACGGTGCGCTGAACTGGCAACGAGCAAGGCGAGGAGTGGCTAGCGGCGTCGAGTCTTGGCCGACTTGACGATCGCTGGTGACTTGAACGCCGGCCACCAATTCGCGAGCCGCGAGCGGATTCTTGTGACAACAGAATCGTCTGAGTGCAGCGCATGAAGGATGTTTGACGGCACGACACTGAACGCCTGGTGTGCAAGCTGTTCGGGCGAGACACGGATGAAGCGCTCGATGCGCAAGGGAGATACGGAGGGGGTTGCCTGCGCGTCGAGGTCAAAGACACAGATGAACGCATTCAAAGTCGCAGTCGCCTTATCGCGGGTCTTCGATGCGAAGCGTGCAATGCCGGGGGACTCGTCGATCAGGGTTGGCGCGCCGAGGAAGGGCTGCCAGCTATCCCATACGGAACGCGGCAGCGCAAGGACAGTTCCCGCTGCGGCAGATCCGGTTCCCGCCAGCTTGAACTTCAGCAGCGTTTGATAGAACGTGCGCTTGAAGACATTGGCAATGTTCGGGCCTTCCACACCTTCGCCTGCCCAATGATCGAGGTTGGTCGTCAGCGCCGCGGCGAAGTTTTTGGGATGCAGCCGCAGGCCGTCGCGAAGATTGTTGACGGCATGCTTGTACGTGCCGTGATAGTCCATCGTCTGAATTTCGAGGATGCCGTAGCGCGAAACGCGATATCCGCCTTGCGCGTCGGGGACGACTTCAACCAGAGTTACGTCGAAGGACAGTTCTGGCGAGCCAGCGCTGCCGAGGATTGAGATTTCTCCACCGAGCTTGTCCTGAAAAAAAAGATACCCAGCGCCCGTGCGGCCAATCTCTGCCTCGAACCGTTGCAATTCGCCAGCAGACTTCAAGAGCGACACGGGCATCGGCGTCGCTGCGTTTGTCAGGCCAAAGATCATCTGGCAGGCGCGGCTGACAATGTCTGAACTGATCACTCGGTACGGACAGACGAGCCAATCTTGGCGTGGGCCATTGCTGGCACTGCTGACCGTGCACACGCCGACTGAGTTGGTGCTCTTGACGCAAGATGTCTCCTCGTGGAGGACAGCGGACAAAAACGGGCAGTTCGCCGGACTGCCTTGAGCAAAGTCAGACGGCGTGATCCGAACGGCCGGGTAGATTCGCCGCCCGAACCACTCGCTGACAAAGTTGCCTGAGCTACTCGCCGCCATGCGCCTTGCCTGCGGAGATTTCAACAAACTTTCCTTGTGCATCAAAGCCAATCACGGCGCGTCCCAGAGCAGAGGCGACTTCAAGCGAGCGACCTGTGCCGCAGAATGGGTCTAGCACGGTGCCTCCGGGCGGCGAAGAGGTGCGGATGCGTGGTTCTATCAAGTCAAAAGGAAAAGTGGCGGAGTGACCACCTTCGCCTGGCGCCACATTGACCACGACAACGTCATTCCCACGTGGTTCTGCGTGATCAAGCTCATAGTGGTACTTGGCGCGCCCTTGTTTTGGCTTCTTCACGAAGTGGAAAAAGTGCTCGTGTGTGTTTCGCAGGCGGTCCCCTTCGGGACGAGGAACGGCGTTGGGCTTGTGCCAGATCACGTCGTTGCGCAGTATCCAGCCTCGGTTTTGCATCTCGATCGCAAAGCGCGCAGGGATCAGCAAGAGCTGCTTCTCTTGTCGAATGCCCCCGAGCGGGGTCTTCCTTCGGCGACGCTCGTCCGTCCCTAGCCCCTGGCGGCCTTGCTCGCGAATGCTTGACCATCGAGCGAAATACGTGTCACCGAGATTGATCCACATGCTGCCGCGCGCCTTGAGGCAACGCGCAGCCTTGTCCAGAATCTCCGCGAGGTGGAGCACATACCACTCGGGGTAGGGCTCCAGCCCCAGCAGCCCACCTTCGCCTCGGTACCAGTCATAGCCTGGCGTGATAGCGCCAATTCTGCGTACCTTGGCAATGTCGTTGAACAGGTCCCAGTTGTGGTCCAGACCATAGTCGCGATGGCCCCAATACGGCGGACTCGTGATGACGAGGTCAACCGACTCCGCGGGCACTTGATCGAAGAGGTCGAAGGCGTCGCCATGGAGGACGCGAAATGCATCGTTCGAGCGCTTGCGCGCCCGCTCAAGGCTTGTGGCTAAAGGCAGCGACAACTGTTTTTCCATCCAGTTATTCTAGGGTGGCGCGCTCGGCACGATCAAGCCCATAGAAGACGATCGCGACAGCGATCAACGGGTCTTCATCATCACTATGCTAGCGGGTCGCACAACCAGAGACCGCGAGAGCGCTATGAAAAGTCTGATCACCGCTACCGTTGCGTTGGCGCTTTTGGCGTCCTGCGGCACCCAGGTCGTCAACCCCGTCAGCGGCAAGACCGAGCGCAGCGTGATGGACGAGGCCACCGAAATTGCCGAGGGCAAGAAGGCGCATGAAGAGGTGCTGAAGGAGTTCGGCGGGCCACTGGCCAACCCGAAGCTGCAGGCCTACGTCAACGACATCGGCCAGCGCCTGGCCAAGCAATCGCACCGCGCCAACCTGCAGTGGACGTTCACCGTGCTCGACAGCCCCGACGTCAATGCGTTCGCTTTGCCCGGCGGCTATGTGTACGTGACGCGCGGCATCATGGCCTACATGGACAGCGAGGCGGATCTGGCCGGCGTCATCGGCCACGAGATCGGCCATGTGACCGCGCGCCACGGTGCGCAGCGCGCCACCAAGCAGCAGCGCGCCGGCGCTGGCGTGATGGCGGCCACCGTGCTCGGTGTGCTGGTCGAGGCCGTCACTGGCGTTCAGGGCGCCGCGCAGGCCGCCAATCAGGTGTCGACCGGCATGGCCGCCGGCAGCATCGCGTCGTACAGCCGCGACCAGGAACTGCAGGCCGACAAGCTCGGCGCCGAGTACCTTTCGCGCGTTGGCTACAACCCGAAGAACATGGTCGATGTGATCGGCGTGCTCAAGGACCAGGAGCGTTTTGCCGTCGACAACGCCAAAGCGGCCGGCAAGAAGGTGCCCGAAGGCGGCAACTGGCTGGCCTCGCACCCGACCAACGATCAGCGCCTGTCGCAGATCACCAGCATTGCCGGTGGCTACAAAGGCAACTTCAATGACGATGCCCGCGCGCGTTACCTGCAAGCCATCGAGGGCATCACCTACGGCGACGGCCGCGAGCAGGGCGTCGTGCGCGGCCAGAGCTTCTTCCACGAACCGCTCGGCCTGGCGCTGACGGCACCCGCGGGCTGGAGCTTCGACAACAACGCCGACGAGCTCTACATCATCAACCCCGCAGGCGACGCGGCGGTGGTGATGAAGCTGATCCCACCGAACGCCGGCAAGACGCACGAGGAGATCCTGCGCAACGGCTTCAAGGCCAGCCAGGGCCGCACCGAGCGCAACCCGATCAGCGGCTTCGAGTCCACCTACTTCGTCGGCCAGCGCGCGGCCGCGCAGAACCAGTCGCAGCCGCTCGAAGTGACCCTGATCAACGGCCCGGGCGGGCGCACCTACGCCTTCCTGCATGCCGGCCGCGATGCGGCCACCTTGCAGCGCAACCGCGCGGCGTTGCGCGAGGCCACGGCGTCGTTCCGCGCTTTCGCAGCCGGCGACCGGGCCGCGGCCAGGCCGTGGTCGATCCGCACCGTGAGCATGCCCAGCGGCGGCTTTGCAGAACTTGCTCGCCGCTCGCCGCTCGGCGCGCAGGCTGAGCGGCAGTTGAAGCTGCTCAACGGCGTTTATGGCAGTGGCAACATCGCCGCCGGGCGGCCGGTGAAGGTCGTCGAGTAGCGGGCGTTGCTGCGCTGGTTGATCCAGCGCAGGGCGGCGGTGCGTGGGCGCGCTTAGTCTGTGGCGACACAGCCCTGGAGCCGCCCGATGACCGCCACCCCCAACGCCCCCGTGCCGGCTGCCGACGATGCACCGGTGCAGGGCTTCTCCCATTGCCATGAAGGCATCGTCGCTCAACTGCGCGAGCTGGAGCAGTTGCCCGCCCTCGCGGAGGCGGCCGCTCGCGCCCGCGCCATCGCCAAGGCCACCACCGACTTCTATCGCCACGTCGTGCTGACCCACCACTCGGAAGAAGAGCAGGAACTGTTCAGTGCCGTGCTGGCCAGCGCCGAACGCGGCGCCGAGAGGGATCAGGTGCAGGCCATCGTGACCCGTCTGACGCAGGACCATCGCCAGATCGAAAGTCTGTGGCGCACGATCGAGCCTGCGCTCGCCGACGTGGCGCGCGGTCACGACGCGGTGCTCGACGCGCCGCAGCTGGCCCGTTTCGTTGGCGACTACCGCGCGCATGCGCAGTACGAGGAGCAAGTGTTCCTGCCTTTGTGCCGCAACATCCTCGGCCGCAACGGCAACCACATGGCCGCGCTCGGCCTGTCGCTGCACATGCGGCATGCGATGCCCGAGGTGCTGCGCCGCTTCGGCACGCACCTCTAGCGGGCGCTGGGCCGCAAGCGTGGCTGCCGTCTGCCGATGCCGGCCAAAAAGGTGTTCAATACGGGTTCCTTGCGGGCAGCCTGTCCGCAGCAACGACGAAGGAGCAGGGCATGAGCAAGCGTGATGTGGTGGTGTTGGGTGCGGCGCGGTCGGCGATCGGCACGTTCGCCGGTTCACTGGCCGACATCGAGCCGGCAGAACTGGCCGGCACGGTGATGAAGGCGGCGGTCGAGCGCTCGGGCGTCGATCCGGCCGCGATCAACTACGTGACGGTCGGCAACACCATCCCGACCGAGGCCCGCTTCCCTTACGTGGCGCGCGTCGCCTCGATCCAGGCCGGGCTGTCGAAGGAATCGGTGGCGATGGCGCTCAACCGCCTGTGCTCGTCGGGCCTGCAGGCGATGGTGACGACGGCGCAGAACATCCTGCTCGACGATTGCGATTACGGGATCGGCGGCGGCGTCGAGGTGATGAGCCGCGGCGCGTACCTGAGCCCGCAGATGCGCAGCGGCGCGCGCATGGGCGACGTGAAGATGATCGACTCGATGGTCGCCACGCTGACCGATCCGTTCGGCGTCGGCCACATGGGCATCACGGCCGAGAACCTGACGGCCAAGTGGAACATCACGCGCGAGCAGCAGGACGCGCTGGCCGTCGAGTCGCACCGGCGCGCCGCGGCGGCGATTGCAGCGGGCTACTTCAAGAGCCAGATCGTGCCCATCGTCAAGCAAACGCGCAAAGGCGAAGTCACCTTCGACACCGACGAGCATGTGAAGGCGAGCACGACGATGGAGACGCTGGGCAAGATGAAGCCGGCGTTCAAGAAGGACGGCAGCGTGACCGCCGGCAACGCCTCGGGCATCAACGACGGCGCGGCTTTCTTCGTGCTCGCCGACGCGGCGCGCGCGGCCAAGGACGGCCACAAGGCGATGGCGCGGCTGGTCAGCTACGCGGTGGCCGGCGTGCCCAACGAGATCATGGGCGAAGGGCCGATTCCGGCATCGAAGCTCGCGCTGAAGAAGGCCGGCCTGCGCGTCGATCAGATGGACGTGGTCGAGAGCAACGAGGCCTTCGCGGCGCAGGCGATTGCGGTGTCGCGCGGGCTCGAGCTCGACGCGGCCAAGACCAACCCCAACGGCGGCGCCATCGCGCTCGGCCACCCGATCGGCGCCTCGGGCGCGTTCATCGCGATGAAGGCGATCTACGAGCTGCAGCGCACCGGCGGGCGCTATGCGCTGGTGACGATGTGCATCGGCGGTGGGCAGGGGATTGCGGCGGTGTTCGAGCGCGTCTGAGCTCCCCCACGGACCGGGCTGTGCCCGGCGCGGCCCCCACGCCGACGATGCGTGGCCGCCGCGCCGGGCGGCCCGAGCGTCGACGCGCTATGGGATCGCCTTCGAAGCCTCGGCCGAGAAGGCGCTTTCGTTGCCCGCGCTGTCGTACGCGGTGACGGCAAAGTAGTACGTGGCACCGGCAGGCAGATCGCGCACGGTGTAACTGGTTGCTGTGCCCGCTGCCAGGCCGACACCACGCGCTTGCCGGTAGGTGCCGGGCGCTGTGCCCCAGTAGACGCGGTAGCCGGTCACGCGCGAGTCTGCCGCCGCGGCCCAGCCCAGCGTCGCCGTACCCACGGTGGCTGGCGGCGGCGCAGGCGCGGGTGCCGGTGCGGGCGAGGGTGCAGGAGCCGGGGCCGGAGCAGGGGCCGGAGCAGGAGCCGGGGCTGGTGCACTGGTGCTTTGGACCTCGCAGCGCTTGATCTGCATCTTTGCCGGATCGCTGCCGAAGAACTCGTTGGTGCAGGCGCCTGCGCCCGTGACGCTGCGTTGCACCCAGGTGCTGCCAACGCCATAGCGCACGGTGCGCGCCGAAGCGAGCGTGAACGACTGGTATTCGTTGGCGAGGAAGGTCCAGCCCGTGGGGCTCGGGGCAGGAGCCGGTGCAGGCGCAGGCGCAGGGGCAGGGGCAGGGGCAGGGGCAGGGGCTGGGGCTGGGGCAGGAGCTGGTGCCGGAGCGGGAGCCGGTGCCGGAGCGGGAGCTGGTGCACTGGTGCCTTGGACCTCGCAGCGCTTGATCTGCATCTTTGCGGGATCGCTGCCGAAGAACTCGTTGGTGCAGGCGCCTGCGCCACTGACGCTGCGTTGCACCCAGGTGCTGCCCACGCCATAGCGCACGGTGCGCGCCGAGGAGAGCGAGAACGACTGGTACTCGTTGGCGAGGAAGGTCCAGCCCGTGGGGCTCGGGGCAGGAGCCGGTGCAGGTGCCGGGGCTGGTGCCGGGGCTGGTGCACTCGTGCTTTGCACCTCGCAGCGCTTGATCTGCATCTTCGCCGGATCGATGCCGAAGAACTCGTTGGTGCAGGTGCCGCTGCCGGTGACGCTGCGCTGCACCCAGGTGCTGCCCACGCCGTAGCGCACGATGCGTGTGCCGGACACCGAGAACGCTTCGTACTCGTTGGCCAGGAAGCTCCATGTCGTGGTGGTGGCTGTCGGCTCGGCGGCAGCCAGTGCGACCTCGCTGCGGCCAGCCACGGCCGTCGGGCCGGCCTGCTCCACCGCGGCCTCGTCGGCCGCTGTGCTGTCGGCGCTGTTGCCGCCACACCCTGCGAGGCCCAGCGACAGTGCAGCAGCCAGGCCGATAGGCCAGGAGCGCTGCGGTGTGATGGTGGCGCACTGCAAGGCGGTGAGCCGAAGGAGGCGCATGCGACGACCGCGCATGGCCATGCGAGCTTGTAGAGCCATAGTCATTTTATTTCCTCGCCGACGCAGTGAAGAGACCACTGCGCAAACGGGATCACCAACGAAACACAACGGGGCGCATGGTGACGGCGCCATGCGCGCACACCAACGTTGGTGCGGTTAGAGAGGTGACCTGCGGTAAGCGCGAATGCGGCGCTCATTGCGCCGCATCGGTCGCTATACCGTGATGAATGGGCGCTAGAAGGTGCTTCAGCGCGATTTCATCGACTTACAGTCGCGCCGCTCGATGCGGCGTCAGCGCGGCGTCAGCTCAGGCCGCAGCTTCGAGCCCGCTGGCGAAGTGCTCGCGCATCAGCTTCACCGCCTTGGTGCTCTCGCGTGCCGTGATCGCGGTCATCAGCGCCCGGTGCTCGGCCAGTGAATCCGACAGCCGCCCCTGCTTCTGCAGCGAGTGGTGGCGGTTCAGCTTCATGACCTTGCGCAGGTCGGTCACGATCTGCGTGCGCCAGCGGTTGCCGGCGATGTCGAGCAGGGCCATGTGGAACTGCTCGTTGGTGGCGAAGAAGGCGTCGCGCTGCCGCACCTGCTTTTCAAGGCGCTCGTGCAGTTGCGACAGGTGCGTCAACTGCGCGGCGTCGGCATGGCGTGCCACCTCGCCGGCGGCGTCGGCCTCGAGCAGCGACAGCAGGTGGTAGATCTGCGCCACATCGTCGCGGCTCATCTCGGCGACGTAGGCGCCGCGGCGCGGCTTCATCGTCACCAGGCCTTCGGCGGCCAGCACCTTCAGCGCCTCGCGCAGCGGCGTGCGGCTGATGCCGTACTCGGTCGACAGCTTCAGCTCGTCGATCCACGCGCCGGGCTCGAGTTCGCGCGCAAAGATCTGCCCACGCAGCCGTTCGGCCACGTCTTCGTAGAGCGCGCGGCGGGACAGCGAGCCGGAGGTTTGCGGCGAGGCGGGCGTGGCAGGGGCGGCAGGAATGGCCATCGTGTGCGTCAGTTTCACGTTGGATTTGAATTCATAATTATGGATAATGCAAGCGTGCGCCCGGCCGCTGGGAGCGGTTTCCCGGGCGCGCCACACTGCGCACCGCGCACACCGAGGAGACACCGATGGCCGAGCAACCCGCGACGTTGAAAGACTGGCAGCGCGCCGCCGCCAAGTCCGCGCCGGGCGGCGATGTGTCGACGCTGGCCTGGGTCACGCCCGAGGGCCTCACCGTCAAGCCGCTGTACACCGCCGAAGACGTGGCGGGCCTGGCTGACCCGTCGATGGCCAACACGCTGCCAGGATTCGCGCCCTATGTGCGCGGGCCGCAGGCGACGATGTACGCGGTGCGGCCGTGGACGATCCGCCAGTACGCGGGCTTCTCGACGGCCGAAGACAGCAACGCGTTCTATCGCAAGAACCTCGCCGCCGGCGGACAGGGCGTCAGCGTGGCCTTCGATCTGGCAACGCACCGCGGCTACGACAGCGACCACCCGCGCGTGACCGGCGATGTCGGCAAGGCGGGCGTGGCCATCGACAGCGTCGAGGACATGAAGATCCTCTTCGACGGCATCCCGCTCGACAAGGTGAGCGTGAGCATGACGATGAACGGCGCAGTGCTGCCGGTGCTGGCCGGCTACGTGGTGGCTGCGGAGGAGCAGGGCGTGGCGCAGGATCAACTCAGCGGGACGATCCAGAACGACATCCTCAAAGAGTTCATGGTCCGCAACACCTACATCTACCCGCCGGAGCCGAGCATGCGGGTGGTGGCGGACATCATCGAGTACACGGCCAAGAAGATGCCGAAGTTCAACTCGATCTCGATCTCGGGCTATCACATGCAGGAGGCCGGCGCGAACCAGGCGCTGGAACTGGCGTTCACGCTGGCCGATGGCAAGGAGTATGTGAAGACGGCCATCGCCAAGGGTCTCGATGTCGATGAGTTTGCTGGCCGCCTGAGCTTCTTCTGGGCGATCGGCATGAACTTCTATCTCGAGATCGCCAAGATGCGCGCCGCCCGCCTGCTCTGGCACCGCATCATGCAGGGCTTCAACGCCAAGAAGCCGAAGAGCCTGATGCTGCGCACACACTGCCAGACCTCGGGATGGAGCCTGACTGAACAGGACCCGTACAACAACATCGTGCGCACGACGGTCGAGGCGATGGCGGCGGTGTTCGGCGGCACGCAGTCGCTGCACACGAATAGCTTCGACGAAGCGATCGCACTGCCCACCGAGTTCAGCGCCCGCATCGCGCGCAACACGCAGTTGATCATTCAGGAAGAGACGCACATCACCCACGTCGTCGACCCCTGGGCTGGCAGCTACCTGATGGAGACGCTGACGCAGGAGATGGCCGACGCGGCGTGGAAGATCATCGAGGAAGTCGATGCGATGGGCGGCATGACGCGTGCGGTCGATTCCGGCTGGGCCAAGTTGAAGATCGAGGCCAGTGCGGCGCAGAAGCAGGCCCGCATCGACAGCGGCGCTGACGTGATCGTTGGCGTCAACAAGTACAAGCTGGCGACGGAAGACGCGTTGGAGACGCGCGAGGTCGATAACCACGCCGTGCGCGAGAACCAGGTGGCGCGTTTGCAGGCCTTGCGCGCGAAGCGCGATGCGGCCAAAGTGCAGGCCGCGCTCGGGGCGCTGACCGTATGTGCCGAAACGGGCGAATCAGTAAGCGGCGCCTCTGGCGCCGCGGGCAACCTGCTCGACCTCGCCATCCAGGCCGTTCGCTTGCGCGCCACGGTCGGCGAGATCAGCGACGCGTTGGAAAAAGTCTGGGGGCGCCACCGCGCCGATACGCAAAAGGTGACCGGTGTGTACGCAGCCGCCTACGACAGTGCCGAAGGTTGGGACAAGCTGAAGGCCGAGATCGCGGCCTTTGCAGAAGCGCAAGGCCGTCGCCCACGGGTGATGATCTCCAAGCTCGGTCAGGACGGCCACGACCGCGGCGCCAAGGTCGTCGCCACCGCGTTTGCCGACCTGGGCTTCGACGTTGATATCGGCCCGCTGTTCCAAACCCCCGAAGAATGCGCGCGCCAGGCGATCGAGAACGACGTGCATGCCGTCGGCGTGTCGACGCTCGCCGCCGGTCACAAGACGCTGGTGCCGGCGATCATTGCCGAGCTGAAGAAGCAGGGCGCCGACGACATCATCGTCTTCGTCGGCGGCGTGATCCCGAAGCAGGACTACGAGTTTCTGTACGAGGCGGGCGTGAAGGGCATCTACGGGCCAGGCACGCCGATCCCGGCGAGTGCGAAGGATGTCCTGGAGCAGATCAGGAAGGCGGTTGGGGCGTGAGCGGAGCCGCTGGAACTCGCAAGGGCAAACAGGCGGAGTTCGTCCGTTGGTTCGGTCCGCTGCTTGACGCGTTGCGGGATCTTGGTGGGTCGGCTTCGCCGCGCGAGGCCATTGACCGAATTGCAGAGAAGGAAAAAGTTCCTGATGAGCTGCGAAACACCCTGCTCAAGTCCGGTCAAGAACGCTTCTACAACCAAGTGCATTGGGCGCGGCAGTATTTGGTCTGGGAGGGCTTGATCGAATCGGGTCGCAGGGGCGTGTGGGCATTGACGCCTCAAGGTCGTCGAACCCATCTCGCGCCAGACGACGCGCGGCGTGTGTTCCTCGAGCAAGTTCAGCGTCACGCCAATCTAAGAAAGTCTGCTGAGCAACAGACGGAGACGCGAGCGCCCGAGGATGGCATCGCCGCAGACACGCCACAGGCCGATCAAGACTCGTCGCTGATCAGTTTCTTGGGGGTGGTCAGGGCTCTGACGCCCGCTGGGTTTGAGCGACTTTGCATGCGCTTGCTTCGCGAAGCGGGTTTTGAGCGTGTTCAGGTTACGGGGCGGTCAAACGATGGAGGCATCGACGGCGTCGGCGTATTGCAGGTTAACGAGCTAGTCAGCTTCAAGGTTGTGTTTCAGTGCAAGAAGTGGGAGCAGTCAGTGCCGCCGAAGGAGATTCGCGACTTGCGTGGCGCGATGGACGGTCGAGCGGAGAAGGGAATCTTTTTGACGACGAGCACGTTCTCGACAAACGCTCGTGGCGAAGCAGAGCGACCGGGAGCCGTGCCGGTCGAACTGGTTGACGGTGAGAAGTTGTTTGAGATGTTCAAGAAGTACGAGCTTGGTTTGAGACCGCGCACGGTGTACGACATCGATCTCTCATTCTTCGAGCAGTTCGATTGAGCGGCAGGTGAAAACAGAGCGCGATCTTGTTAACTCCCTGCTGCAGGGTCCTGCAGCGGTGCGGCGCCGCGCGCTGGCCAAGGCCATCACGCTGATCGAGTCCACGCGCGCTGATCATCGGCGCGAGGCCGACGCGCTGCTCGATGCGTTGATGCCAGAAAACCGGCCAGTCATTGCGCCTCGGCATTTCCGGTGTCCCCGGCGTCGGCAAGAGCACCTTCATCGAAACCCTCGGCCTGCACCTCATCGCGCAAGGCCATCGCGTTGCCGTGCTCGCCGTCGATCCTTCATCGACACTGTCCGGCGGTTCGATCCTCGGCGACAAGACACGCATGGAAAAGCTGTCGGTGAACGAGGCCGCGTTCATTCGCCCGACGCCAACCTCGGGTGCCCTCGGCGGCGTGGCCGAGCACACGCGCGAGGCGCTGCTGTTGTGCGAGGCGGCGGGCTTCGATGTCGTTATCGTCGAGACGGTCGGCGTCGGCCAGAGCGAGACTGCTGTCGCCGGCATGACCGATCTGTTCGTGCTGCTGCAACTGCCCAACGCCGGCGACGACCTGCAGGCGATCAAGCGCGGCGTGATGGAACTGGCCGATCTGGTGGCCATCAACAAGGCCGACATCGACGACGCGGCGGCGACGCGTGCGCAGGCGCAGATCACGAGTGCGTTGCGCGTCTTCGGCTTTCACGGCCGTGCTGGCCATCACGCCGTACCGGTGTTGAAACTGAGCGCCATCAAGGGCGACGGCATCGACACGTTCTGGCAGACGGTGCAAGCCGAGATCGCGCAGCGCCGAAACAGCGGTGCCTTCGACACCCGTCGCAGCGCGCAGCGCGAAGCGTGGCTGTGGGACATCGTGCAGGCGCGCTTGCTGATCGACTTCAAGCAACACGCGACCGTGCGTGCAGCGCTGCCGCAAACGCTGGCCGACGTGAACGCGTCGCGGACCGCGCCCACGGTGGCTGCGCGTGCGCTATTGAATCTATTCGAGAAAAACTGACGAGGGGACCACAAGGTGCACGACATCATCGAGCAACTCGAAAAGAAGCGCGCTGCCGCAA
>CAVTWT010000018.1:0-49530 GCA_963738425.1 uncultured beta proteobacterium
ACGCCCTCAGCTTTCGGATCAGGCGTGATCGTGACGCTCTGGCCTTCGGCGCAAGCAATACGCCCGGTATGCACGATTTGGGCAATAGCCAGCTGCTCAGCGGTCAGTTCTAAAGGCTTGGATACCACTGGCGCCGGTTTAGCAACCGCTTCGGCTTTAGGAGCCGGCGTGCCTTGACGCGGTTTTTGCGCGGTTTGGGCAACGGAAGAAACGGCTGTCAGTGCCAAAGCCGAAGTGGCCAGAATCGATAAAAATCGTGTAAAGCGCATAGCAGTTTCCATTAAAAATAATGCTGGAGATCAGCGGGAATATCGCGCCCAGTACGGTGGGCGCGTTCTAATACTTGCCAGAAGTAACGGTAGCTTGCGCGGTCGTGCAATTGACCCTTAAAACTCGTAGGAGCCCAATCGTTAATAGCACCAGCAGCTATTATTTTGCTAGCAATTTCAATATCTGCCTCAGTCGGTGCAAAGGCCGCAAGGATCGGGCGAATCTGGGCAGGGTGAATGCTCCACATACGTGTGTAGCCCAGCTCTCGGCTGGCTTGGCGGGCAGCCGCTTGTAGTGCCGTCGTATCGGTAAATTCGGTCACCACACAATGCGAGGGCACTTTGCCAAACGCGTGGCATGCGGCAGCAATGTCGGTTTTAGCACGCACTACCAATGGGTGCGTGAACTGACCCGGCTACCCATCGCGTCCGCAGGTATCGCGCCGCCATGGGACGAGACAAAATCCATCAGTCCAAAGCTGATGGACTCTACGCGAGGGTGCGCGGCGATGTCAAACGCGCGGTGCACAGCTGCAGATGATTCTATTAAAACGTGCAACGGTATATGCGCGCCACCCGCCGCGTCAATGCTGCGCAGCGCAAGCTGCACATCGTCTACCCGCTCGATCTTGGGCAGCGTGATGTAGGCCACATGCGCACCCGCAGCTTTAACCAGCAGTTCAATGTCTGATTCGAATGCACTATGGTCAACAGGATGCACCCGTACGCCTACACGTGGCGCAGTTTTCGCTATATTGTCAATAGCTTTTTGTGTTTGATTAATAAGGGCTACAACCATATTTACATGGTCAACCTCACCACCGACGGGTGCGCCATCTTCACAATCGAGTGTGACATCAAACACGCAGGCACCCAACTCTTGGATCATCTCGGCTTGCAGCGCCAAAGACTTGCACATGCGCACCTCCACGCCGCTGTAGTGGTCACACACCGGCAATACCACTTTGCCAGCTTGCGCCCCTAACAGAATCTCTCGCGGATGCTGTGCCCTGTGCGTCCCCACGCGGGTACACGCTGGTGCTGCTTTGCCGCCCGATGGGGCATCCACAGCTTGGAGGGGCACGGCATCGCGCATAGATTACAGCAAGTGCTTCACGCCGTCTTGCTCGCCTTGCAACTCTGCCAGGGTCTTGTTGATGCAGGCCTGGCTGAACTCGTCGATCGCCAGCCTTCGACCAGCTTGTACTCGCCGCCTTCGCAGGTGACGGGAACGCCGAACATCAGTGTCCTTCGGAATGCCGTACTGGCCATCGGACGGAATGCCCATGGTGACCCATTTGCCATTGGTGCCCAAGGCCCAGTCGCGCATATGGTCAATGGCGGCATTGGCGGCCGAGGCGGCGGAGGACAGACCGCGCGCCTCGATGATGGCGGCGCCGCGCTTGCCCACGGTGGGCAGGAAACATTGGCGTTCCATTCCTGGTCGTTGATCATCTTGGCCACGCTTTCGCCCTTGATGGTGGCGAAGCGATAGTCGGCGTACATGGTGGGCGAATGGTTGCCCCAGACGCACAGCTTTTCAATGTCGGCCACGGCCTTGCCGGTCTTGGCGGCCACTTGCGACAGCGCGCGGTTGTGGTCCAGGCGCAGCATGGCGGTGAAGTTCTTGCGCGGCAGATCGGGCGCGCTCTTCATGGCGATGTAGGCATTGGTGTTGGCCGGGTTGCCGACCACCAGCACTTTGACGTTGCGGCTGGCCACGGCGTTGAGCGCCTTGCCCTGGCCAATGAAGATCTGGCCGTTGACGGCCAGCAGCTCGGCGCGCTCCATGCCGGGGCCGCGGGGACGCGAACCCACCAGCAGCGCGTAGTCGGTGTCCTTGAACGCGGTCATCGGGTCGCTGTGGGCTTCCATGCCGACCAGCAGCGGGAAAGCGCAATCCTGCAACTCCATCATCACGCCTTTGAGCGCCTTTTGCGGGCCTTCTCATCGGGGATTTCCAGCAGTTGCAGAATGACAGGTTGGTCCTTGCCCAGCATTTCGCCAGAGGCGATGCGAAACAGCAGGGCGTAACCGATTTGACCTGCGGCGCCGGTGACGGCCACGCGGACGGGTTTTTTGCTCATGGTGAGAACTCCAATAAAGTGATAAAACGGCAGTAAAACGAAAATCGGGGCGTTGGCCAGCATGAAAAACATGTGGGTGATGCCGCAAAGCCCTAGAGTGTACCGTGAAACCCGCGTTTTATCAATTTGTCTTATGTCTTATATAAGATATGATTACACCCAGTTATCCAGACCCTTGGAATCCCCTCTTCTATCTGCTTATGCCGCCGTTCCCACGACTGTCCTTGACGATTTCGCAGGTGCTACACCGGCTTTTAGCCCTTTGTACCAGCAAATCAAAGGGTTGATCTTGCAAAGCTTGCAATCGGGCGAGTGGAAGCCGGGCGAGGTGATTCCCAGCGAAATGGATTTGGCAGCCCGCTACCGCGTGAGCCAGGGCACCGTGCGCAAAGCCATCGACGAGCTGGCCGCCGAAAACCTGGTCATGCGCCGCCAGGGCAAAGGCACTTTTGTAGCCACACATGCCGAGAAGCACGTGCAGTATCGTTTTTTGAAATTGATGCCCGACAGCGGTGCACCCGGAGCGAAGGCCCCGCCCAGCGCGACATCATCGACTGCAGCCGCCCGCGTGCCAGCGCGGACATCGCGCGCGCTTTGGCGCTAAAACAGGTGAAGCGTGCTGCAAGCACGCCGCGTGCTCAGTTATGCCGGTCGGCCCACGATTGTGGAAGACCTGTGGCTGCCCGCCACGCCTTTCAAGGGCTGACTGCAGAACGCTTGAGCCAGTACCACGGACCGATGTATGCGCTGTTTGAAACCGAATTCAGCGTGCGCATGGTGCGCGCTGAAGAAAAAATACGCGCTGTACCCGCCACGGATGGACTCACTGCTGCTCCAGGTACCGCAAAACACGCCACTGCTCAGCGTGGAGCGCATCGCCTACACCTACAACGATGCGCCCATGGAACTGCGCCGCGGCTTGTACCTGACCGATACCCACTACTACCACAACAGCCTGAGCTAGCCAAAGTTAGCCTAAGGGCTGGCAAGGTAAGGCGCCAGCCACCCCAAGCCATCCGACGTACCGCCCGGTTGCCCGCCTTTGCGCGGCTTGTACTCACAGCCGACCCAACCCGTGTAGCCCAAACTGTCAATCACATCGAACAAATACGGGTAGTTCATCTCGCCAATATCGGGTTCGTGCCGCTCTGGCACGCCTGCAATTTGAAAATGCCCCACCTGGCCAGTGGGCAGGTATTGGCGTATTTTCGTACCGCCACATCGCCCTCAACTATTTGGCAGTGGTACAAGTCCATTTGCACCTTCACATTGGGCTGCGCAATCTCGGCAATCAAATCATGGGCGTGGTCTTGGCGGTTTAAAAAGAAACCTGGTATGTCGCGGGTGTTGATCGGTTCAAGCAAAATTTGAATGCCACTATTTGCTACTAATTTACTAGCTACTTGTGCGTTATTTATATAGGTAAAACGCGTATCGGAGCGATTTTTCTCAGCAGGCAACAAGCCCGCCATCATATGCAAACGCGGACATTGCAGCGCGTCGGCATAACGCAGCGCCAGCTCGGCACCGGCACGCAGCTCAGCCTCACGGCCCGCAATACCGGCGATACCGCGCGTTCCTGCGCTCCACGCGCTATCTATGGAGGCCGCATCCACGCCGCCCGGGGGCAGGTGGAACGGCACTGCTGCAAACCATTGGCTTTCAAGCGTGCGGCTAATTCATGAGCCTCGTATGCGTAGGGGAACAAATACTCTACTGCCTTAAAGCCGTCTTTGGCTGCGGCCTCAAAACGGTCGCCAAAAGGTAGTTCGACATACATCATCGACAAATTGGCTGCAAATTTAGGCATGGCGTGCAAACAGTTATTTTGACTACAGGGTGGTGTCTACCAGCGCGCACCAAAGGTGGTGCGTAGCTCCTGGAGCTGCGCTGGCGTGAGCGATGAAGGTTTTGGGTGGCTGAGGTGCATCAGCTTGGCGGTTTCTTCCAGCTCTTCCAGAACCGCCATGGCCGCAGCGGGTGATTGATGCCACACCATGGGCCCCAGCCGCGCCTGCATGATGGCGCGAATCGGCGTACCCGCCAGGCCATAACGCGCAATAGCCTGAGCTATCAAAGGAGCCAACGCGGGATCGCCGGGGCGGTGGTAAGGCATGTGCGGCACGTGACCTACCTTCATCACAAAATAGGGCGTGATGGCTGGCAGCAGCTCTGCATCTGGCAACTGCACCGCCAAACTTTGCGCCACGCAATATGTGCTGTGGGTGTGTATGACCGACGCAGTTAGTGTATCAAACTGCCCGCTAGCCGAATAGATAGTAGCATGAGAAGCTATTGTTTTACTAGCAACAGCACCGCTGATGTGTTGCAAGTTAAAACCCACTTTAGACAGATGGGGCGGGATCAAGATGGCCCAAGCAAGCATCGGTGGGTGTGATCAGGTAGCCATCTCCAGCCGCACACTGATGTTGCCTGCCGTAGCATGCACATAGCCTCTGTCAAACAGGCTTTGGCCTACACGGCAGATTTCATCGCGGGCTTGGGATTCGGTCATACGTCACGGCTTGAGCAGGCTAAGTGCTTTGACAAAAAAATCGGTACCACCAAAGTTACCAGATGTTCTTCCTCGCCTTCCTGCCGCAGTTCGTCGATCCGCAACACGGCGTTGCCGTGATCTGGCAGTTGGGGCTGATGGGTCTGACGTTCACCGTCATCACCGCCGTGGCCTACAGTGCCCTGGCCTGGAGTGCGGGCTCGGTCGGCGCGCGATTGGTCAAGCAGCCACGCATTGCGTTGTGGCTCGAGCGTGCGACCGGCGTCGTCTTCATTGCGATGGCCGCGCGCCTGGCTTTTGCCGAGAGGAAATGAGATGCCCGTTCCCGATTTCGACACCACGCAACTCTTTGCCCTTGCCGCCGCGCTTGGCTGGGCCAGCGGCGTGCGCTTGTACGCTGCGGTGTTTCTGACCGGCCTCGTCGGCTACATGGGTTGGGTGCCGCTGCCGGCGGGCCTGTCGGTGTTGCAGCAGCCGGCGCTGCTCTACGTCAGCGGCGGTCTGCTCGCGGTGGAGTTCGTTGCCGACAAAGTGCCGTGGGTCGATTCGCTGTGGGACTCGGTGCACACCTTCATCCGCATCCCTGCCGGCGCGGCGCTGGCCTACAGCGTCGTCGGCGCTGACCAGGCGAGCTGGGGCGTGATGGCGGCGCTGCTCGGCGGCACGCTCGCCGCCACCTCGCACACCGCCAAGACAACGACGCGTGCGGCGGTCAACACGTCGCCCGAGCCGTTTTCCAACATCGCACTCTCGCTGGCCGGTGATGCGATGGTGCCCGGCATGCTGTGGCTGGCGTACGAGTATCCGGTGGCGTTTTTCATCGTGCTGGCGATCGTGATCGTCATCAGCCTCGTCGTCATCGTCGTGCTGTTCCGCTTCCTGCGCGGGCTGCTGCGGCGCCTGCGCGGGCACTTCTCGCAGCCTGCATACGAAGGCGCATGAGCATGTTCACCAAGATCCTGATTGCCAATCGCGGTGAGATCGCCTGCCGCGTCGTCGCCACCGCGCGCCGCCTGGGCGTGCGCACCGTCGCCGTGTACTCGGATGCCGACGCCGATGCACGCCACGTCCACGCCTGCGACCAAGCAGTGCACATAGGGGCCAACGCGCCGCGTGACAGCTACCTGCGTTGGGAGCGCATCCTCGAAGCCGCCCAGGCGACAGGTGCGCAGGCCATCCACCCAGGCTACGGCTTCCTCTCGGAGAACGAGGCTTTCGCGGCGGCTTGCGCGAAAGCGGGCCTCGTCTTCATCGGCCCGCCTGCTTCTGCGATTGCTGCAATGGGCAGCAAGTCGGCCGCCAAGTCGCTGATGGAAAAAGCCGGCGTCCCGCTGGTGCCCGGCTACCACGGCGACAACAACGACACCGCGTTCCTGGCCAATGAGTCCGCGCGCATCGGCTACCCCGTGCTGATCAAGGCCAGCGCCGGTGGTGGTGGCAAGGGCATGCGGCGCGTTGACAAGCCGGAAGACTTTGCCGCCGCGCTCGCCTCGTGCCAGCGCGAAGCCAAGGCCAGCTTCGGCAACGACCATGTGCTCGTCGAGCGCTACGTCACGCGCCCGCGCCATATCGAGATCCAGGTCTTCGCCGATACGCAGGGCCAATGCGTCTATCTCTTCGAGCGCGATTGTTCGGTGCAGCGCCGTCACCAGAAGGTGCTGGAAGAAGCGCCGGCGCCGGGGATGAGCGAGGCGCGCAGAAAGCAGATGGGCGAGGCAGCCGTTGCCGCAGCCAAGGCGGTGGGCTACGTGGGCGCCGGCACGGTCGAGTTCGTCGCCGAGGAGCTCGACGACGGCGACATCCGCGCCTACTTCATGGAGATGAACACGCGGCTGCAGGTCGAGCACCCGGTCACCGAAGCAATCACCGGGCACGACCTGGTCGAGTGGCAGTTGCGCGTGGCTGCGGGTCAGCCGCTGCCGGCAACGCAAGCGCAACTCACGATGCGAGGCCATGCGATCGAAGCGCGCATCTGCGCCGAGAACCCGGATGCCAACTTCCTGCCGGCCACCGGCTCGCTGCACGTCGCGCGCTGGCCGGCGCATGTGAGCTTCGTGCGCAGCGACGACATGCCGCGCATCGACCGCGGCTTCGACGAAGGCGACGCGATCAGCCCGCACTACGACTCGATGATCGCCAAGCTGATCGTCTGGGGCGAGAACCGCGCGCAGGCGCTGGCGCGGCTCGATGCGGCGCTGGCGCAGACGCACATCGTCGGTCTGGCCACCAACGTCGCCTTCCTGCGCCGCGTCGTCAAGACGAGTGCCTTTGCGACCGCTGATCTCGACACGGCGTTGATCGAGCGCGAGCACGCGGCACTGTTCGAGAATCCGCCGCTGCCGCTCGAATGCGCGGCCGCCGGTGTGATCGCGCGCGAAGTCGCCAACGAAGTGGCCTTGCAGGATGCAGACCCATGGAGCCGTCGCGACGGCTGGCGCATGTTCGGCGGCGCGACGCGACGCTTCGATCTGGACATCGGTGGCGCACGCCACGCGGTGACGCTCCACCGCTTGCACGACGGTGCGCTTACCCTCGCCGTCGGAGATCAGCGCTGGCCGTTTTCAGCGCGCGCGCTCGGTGACGATCGTCACGACGTCACGCTAGGGACAAGACGCTGGACGCTCGCCGTGTATGCCCAAGGCGAACGCATCACCGTTTTTGCGCCCGAGGGCACGCTGGCCTTGCAGGAAGTCGATGCACTGGCGCATGCCGGTGAGGGAGCGTCGCCCGGCGGCCGCTTGACGGCGCCGATGCCGGGCAAGTTGGTGGCCTTTCTGGCCAAGGCCGGCGAGGCGGTCAAAGCCGGACAGCCGCTGGCGGTGATGGAAGCGATGAAGATGGAGCACACCATCGCCGCGCCGCGCGACGGCACGGTGGCCGAGCTGCTCTACGGTGTTGGCGATCAGGTGGCCGAAGGGGCCGAGCTGCTGCGCTTGCAGGCGCCAGCGTGAGGCGAGCCTCAGGCCAGCGCCGGGCCGCCCCAAGCGTCGGCCTGAGCCTCCCCTCGGGGGAGTGGCCGCGCAGCGGCCGAGGGGTCGTCATCGCAGGCCAGCGCCGGGCCGCTCCCAAGCGTCGGCCTGAGCCTCCCCTCGGGGGAGTGGCCGCGCAGCGGCCGAGGGGCCGTCATTTCTAGCGGAACGTCACCGGTCGCTGTGCGAGAGCGGCGGGAACCGGCATCGGCGTGTAGGCCGTGGGCACGCGTGTCGTCGGCCGCGGCGCGAGCGCGCGGCGCGCCGCGAGCATCTGCTCATCGGCGTGGCGAAACTGCGTCGCCAGTTGCGGCAGTTCGGTGCCCTCCATCGCGTCGCAGACGAGCAGCAGATCCTTCGCATAGCGGGTGTCGCTGACGGCGCGATGCGCGTCCACCGGCTGGCCGAGGTGGCGGCGCAGTTGCAGGTCGATGCGGCTGACGATGATGTGGCGTTGGTCCATGTGTTGCAGTTTGTACGAGCGGGACGGGCTGAGGCCCACCGCAAACGTGCGTTCTGTTACTCGGCTACAGTCAATTCGGCGGATCCCGAGGACTATTCACGATGAGCGTTTCATTGCCCCCACAAGTCACGCTGGTCGATGTCGGCGCGCGCGATGGCTTGCAGAACGAGAAGCAGAACGTCGACACAACGCACAAGGTCGAACTGGTTCACCGCCTGACGACCGCCGGGCTGCGCGAAGTCGAAGTCACCAGCTTCGTGTCGCCGAAATGGGTGCCGCAGATGGGCGACAACGCCGCGGTCATGGCCGGCCTGCAACGCCAGCCGGCGTGCGCTACAGCGTGCTCGTGCCGAACATGAAAGGCCTCGAAGCTGCGCTGCCGACGCAGCCGGATGAGGTGGTCGTTTTCGGCGCCGCGAGCGAAGCCTTCAGCCAGCGCAATATCAACTGCAGCATCGAAGAAAGCATCGAGCGCTTTCGCCCCGTCGTGCAGGCGGCGCGGGCGGCCGGCGTCAAGGTGCGTGCCGCCATCAGCTGCGCGCTCGGCTGCCCTTACCAGGGCGAGGTCAGCCTCGACGATGTCGAGCGCGTCGTGCTGCTGATGAAAGACATCGGCGTGCAGCATGTCGGCGTCGCCGACACGATCGGCGTCGGTACGGCGCGGCGCGCGCAAGCGGCGATGGAGCGCGCGTTGAAGCACTACCCGCTGTCTGAAGTCAGCGGCCATTTCCACGACACCTACGGCCAGGCGTTGGCCAACATCTACGCCTGCCTGGAGATGGGCGTGCATGTCTTCGACACCAGCGTCGCTGGCCTCGGCGGCTGCCCGTACGCCAAGGGCGCCACCGGCAACGTCGCCACCGAAGACGTGGTCTTCATGCTGAACGGCCTGGGCATCGAGACTGGCATCGACTTGAATGCGCTGGTCGATGCCGGCGCCTTCATCTCGGATGTGCTCGGCCGCGCGCCGGTGTCGCGCGCCGGCAAGGCGTTGCTGGTCAAGCGGGACAAGGCGAACGCGTGAGTGCCGGGGAGGATCGGCCCGAAGGGTTTCTGCGCGTCAGCGCGGCCCTGCGCGAGCGCGATCATCCGCACGCGCCGTTGTGGCTCGACGTGCCGGTGCGCACCTCGCAGGAAGCGGCCGACCATCTCGGTGTGGCCGTTGGTCAGATCGCCAAGAGCGTCATCTTCAAACGCAAGAGCGACGATCGAGCCGTGCTCGTCATCACCTCGGGCGACAGGCGTGTCGATGAAAAGAAGGTTGCTGCGCTGACGGGCGCGCTCGGCCGCGCCGACGCCGATTTCGTCAAGGCGAAGACGGGTTTTTCGATCGGCGGCGTGGCCCCGCTGGCGCACTCCGAAACGCCGGTGACCCTGATTGACCGCGAGCTGCTGCGCTTCGATGTCGTCTGGGCCGCGGCCGGCCATCCCAACGGCGTGTTTGCGTTGCAGCCGGCGCAGCTCGAAGCGCTGACCGGCGGCGCGCCGGTGGTCGATGTCGTGCAGGCAACGTGAATCGATCACGCGGCGCGTTCATGGCCCCGTAAGCCGCCGGCGTATTGGCACGACCATCCGCCACGCGCCGTTTCTCGTGCGCCAGGAGTCCGCGATGGGGTTGATGCGAAGAAGTCTGCTGACCGGTCTGCTTGCCGCTGCCAGCGTCTGCGCCCAAGCGCAGAGCCAGCCAGGCCCGATGCTCGTCGGCAAGACGATGCAGCCGGCCGTTGTCGATCTGGCCCAGCTCAAGGGCAAGGTCGTGCTGCTGTTCTTCTGGTCGACCGATTGTTCGGTGTGCCTGGACAAACTGCCCGAACTGCGGCGCAACCTCGACGGTTGGCGCGGCAAGGACTTCGTCATCGTGGCGGTGAGCCAGGACCGCTCGATGGCCGACCTGAAGGCCTATGAGCAGGTGCTCGACAAGGTGGCGCCGCCGAATGCGCAGATGAAGATCGTCTGGCGCCGCGACGCCGCGCACCGCGACAACTTCGGCGAGCTGCCGCTGAAGACGCCGACCACCGTGGTGGTCGATCGCACGGGCAAGGCGGTGAAGACGATCCGCGGCCGCGTGCCCGCCGAACTCTGGGACGATATCGCTGAACTCGTGCTGAACTGAGCACGAGCTTCGTCAAGCGCTCGACAAGAGACCCGCGTGCAGGCAGGCCTTGTGCTGCCATGCGACCATGCGGTGTGAGCGTCGAGAGCCCTTGCAAGAACATCTGCCAGATGCACGAGCCCAGCGGCCACTGCATTGGCTGCGGCCGCACGCTCGATGAGATCGCGTTGTGGAGCGTGCTCGACGACGACGACAAGCGTGCAGTGTGGGCGTTGCTGCCGGAGCGTTTGGCGGCGTTGCCGCCGCTGCCGCCCGAGTACTCAGCGCAGCGCTGACTGCTCAGCTCGCGTTGAAGAACCAGACCGCCGCAATCATTCCGTCGGCATTGACCTCGTACACCGCGGCCGCGTCGATCGGCTGGTCACCGACGCCGACGATGCGCTCCTGATCGATCACTTTGTTGCCGAAGACCATTCGGCCGAGCAGCGCCGCGTGCAGGCCGGGCAGGTTGAAGCGATGCGCCGCGTAGTGGTCCGACAGCGCCTGGCGGCCGACGAGCACCGGCTGCGGCGCCGGCGGCCGCCACACGCGCACGTCTTCGGCATAGCAGGCGACGAAGCGCGCCAGGTCGCGCGCGTTGTAGGCGTCGAGTTGGCGCTGGACGACGGCTTCGGGATTCATGTGACCCGTGCGCGCCGCTGCGGCTCGGTGGCGTGCAGGAAGCGCGTGTAGAGCTCGCGCGGCGGGGCGATGCCGACGCTGCGCAGCACCGGCCCTACGGCGCCGCGGTGGTAACTGCCATGCGTCAGCACATGCATCAGGATTTCCTGGCGCGTCATGCAACCGGCGTCGCCGTCGGTGAACGTGAACCGAATCTGTTCGGCGAGCTGCGTCTCGCAGCGGGCGCTCACGTAGCGCACATACCAGTCATCGACCGCAGCGACGGACTGCCGGAGTTCAGCCAGCGTCGGCGTGTGCGGTGTGTTGGTGGCCGCGAAGCCATGCGGCACCCCTTGAAGATGGCCGCGGAAGATCTGATCGACAACGTGCAAGTGGTTCACCGTGCGCACGGCGGCCTTGTGTTCCGCCGTGTGAGATGCGGCATCGATGGTTCCGAGCGCGTCCAGCAGTTCAGCGTCGGCCCAGGACTTGAAGCGGAACAGGGCTGTGAAGTCGTTCATCGAGCGCTCCGGGCTGGCAAGCAATGCGAGGTCTCACCGGCGGATGAAATCCATGATCCAGTTCGTTTCCCAGTTCTTGCCGTTGTCGCCTGAGAAAGCTTGCTCCCATCGTGGACTGCCACCCGGGTTGGCGTTCCAAGTGAAGCGAACAATGATCGGCTTGCCGTCCAGAGTGTCGTTGGCAAGGAAGGTTCCGATTGGGCCATTGAACTGTCCAACCACCGGCACGTCCAGGTTGTGAGGCGCGCGACCGTCAAGCCACCAGATCGCCCATTCATTCGACTTCTCGTTGTAGGCGCGGAACGCCGCCGCCCTGACCTGTCCGTCCGGGAAGTTCAACACGTTGTCCTCGACGTTGCCGAACCCTTCGAGAATCTTGTGCGTGGACGAAGTGCCGGTGAACTCACTCCACTCGGTGCAGCCCGCCAGCCTGGAGTTCAGGCGCCGATGGTGAACGTGCCAATCTCCGATGATGAAGTCGAAATCGGAGGGTGCAGTGGCGGCGATCGAGGTCGGCATATCAGTTGCGCCACGCGAGCGGCAGGTGGTGTGTGAGCACGACGTTGATTTGGGAGTTGTCGTCAGGAGCGCAGCGCTTCAAGCGCGACTTCACGGTTGTACAAAGCCTTGACCACGCCAGCCAACTTTTTCATGAAGTCTTCTGCCCGCCACTTCACGCCAACGCCCGCCCGATCAGAATCTTCTGCACCTCGCTCGTGCCTTCATAAATCTGGCACACCCGTACATCACGGTAGATGCGCTCGACCGGAAAGTCGCTGACATAACCATAACCGCCGAAGACCTGGATCGCGCCTGAGCAGATCCGTTCGGCCATCTCGCTGGCGAAAAGCTTGGCCATCGCGGCTTCTTTCAGGCACGGCCGGCCTGCATCCTTGAGTGACGCGGCGTGCCAGATCAGTTGCCGCGCGGCTTCGATCTGCGTGGCCATGTCGGCGAGTTTGAATTGCACGGCCTGGTGGTTGAAGATCGGCTGGCCGAACGACTGGCGCTCCTTGCTGTAGGCCAGTGCAGCGTCGAACGCGGCGCGGGCCATGCCGACCGCCTGGCTGGCGATGCCGATGCGCCCGCCTTCCAACCCCGACAGCGCGATCTTCAGGCCCATGCCTTCATCGGCCAACAGGTTCGCCGCCGGCACACGGCAGTTTTCGAAGACGATCTGCGCGGTGTCGCTGGCATGCTGGCCGAGCTTGTCTTCGACCCGCGCCACGGTGTAGCCGGGCGTGTTGGTCGGCACGATGAAAGCGCTGATGCCTTTCTTGCCCGCGGCCTTGTCGGTGACGGCCATGACGATGGCCACGTCGCCGTTCTTGCCGCTGGTGATGAACTGCTTGACGCCGTTCAACACGTAGTGATCGCCTTCACGCACCGCGCTGGTTTTCAAGCCACCGGCTTCGGAGCCGACATGCGGCTCGGTCAGGCAGAACGCGCCGAGCATGTCGCCGCGCGCCAGCGGTTTGAGGAAACGCTCTTTCTGATCGGGACTGCCATACGCCATCAGGATCGAGCACACCGGGCAGTTGTTGACGCTGATCACCGTGCTCGTGGCGCCGTCGCCTGCGGCCACTTCTTCGAGGATCAGCGCGAGCGCGAGGTAATCCAGCCCGGCGCCGTCGTACTCGGTGGGCACGGCGACGCCATAGCAGCCGAGGCCGGCCAGACCTTTCAATTCCGCTTTCGGAAAGTGATGGGACTTATCCCAGGCCGCTGCGTTCGGCGCGATGCGGTCCTGCACGTAGGCGCGCACGGCGTCCTGCACGGCGATGTGGTCTTCGGTGAGCAGCATGGCGAGATCCTTCGGCGACCGGCCGATTGTGCGTCGCTACCGCCGCGCCCGGTTCGTCAACACGACCCCAGACACCGCGAGCGCGCCGCCGATGAGCAGCGAGGCGTCGAGCGATTCGCCGAGCACGAGCAGCGAGCTGGCCACGCCGAAGACCGGCACCAGGCTGATGTAGCTCGCGGCGGTGCCGGCGCCGAGCACCGCCACGCCGCGGAAGTACCAGGCGTAGGCGAGCACGGTGGAGCCGACGGCGAGGAAGACCATCGAGACCCAGCCGACGACGGACAGCGCGGCCAGGCTGTCCGCCGCGACTGGCGCACCTTCGACGGCCAGGGCCACGGTCCACAGCAGCGCGGTGCCGAAGACCGAGGTGATCGCAGTGGCGGCGAGCGAGTCGATGCCGGCGAGCAGTGCGCGCGCGATCAACGTGTAGGCGACCCAGCTGGCGATGCAGCCGAGCAGCAGCCATTCGCCAACGCCGATGCCGCCGGTGAAGAGCGCCCACGGCGCGCCGTGCGTCAGCACCGTCGCCGCACCGGTCAATGCGCAGACCATGCCCAGCGCGATGCGGGCGTTGAACTTTTCCTTGAACAGCCAGGCCGCGAGCAGCGTCGTGAACACCGGGTTGGTGGTGACGACCACCGCCGCGCGGCTGGCTTCGACGCGTTGCAGCGCCATCATGAAGAACACGGCGTAGCCGGCGACGCCGATCGCGCCGGCCCACGCCAGGCCCAGCCACTGACGTTGCGTCAGCCGCGGCCATTGCCGGTGTTGCCACTGCATCCAGGCCACCAGCAGCAGGGCGGCCAGCGTGAATCGCCAGGCCGAACCGGACAGCGGGGGCATGGCTTGCGCGAACAGGCGCCCGGCTGGCCAGGATGCGCCCCACAGCAAGGCCATGCCGAGCAGGCGCAAGTGAACGGCCGCGTGGCTCAAGGCGACGTGTCCTGCATCACGCTCGTGTGATCGTCAGGGTAGGTCACGGAAACGACTTCGGCTGCCCGCGCGGGGCCGCCCTCACCACCCTCACACCGGCCCTTCAAGCGCCCTGGTCGAACGCCTTGATCAGCAGTGTGGCACGGGCGACCACGCAGACGCGCTGCGCGGCCATGACGGCACCGTCGGCTTGCACGAGCCAGCCCTGCAGGCGGCCGCTCCACTCCAGGCTGGCCACGACCCACGAGAACTCGGCGGTCTCGTCGGCGAAGACAGGGCTCTTCAGCGAGAAGTTGAAATTCAGGCAGAGCAGTTCGCGCAGTTCCGGGGCCGTCGCATCGTGGCCGCGCGAAAAGTAGGTGGCGGCCAGGCCGATCAGTTGCGAGGTGGTGTGCTGCCCGGCGGCGATGACGCGGCCGTGGCGCGACCGTGCCGCGGCGTCGGCATCGGTGTGAAGCGGGTTGGCATCGCCGGTCAGGCTGGCAAACGCGGCGATCGATTCGCTGGTGAACGACATCGTCCTCGAGCAACGCTCGCCGATGCGCACGGGGGGTGGGGTCGTGGGACGCAAGGAGGATATGGCTGCACTCATGAAACCAGCATAGGCGTGTGTGGTGTTGCGTGACTGCCACCCCCTGCGAGTGCGGGGAGTGCGTGCGGCAAGGTGTGCAGCCGTAACGTGCTGGCCGTGTTGGCTGCCGACAGATTTGGCGGCGCGCCAACACTAATTTGTGCCGTCGGGTGTCAGAGCATTTCGACAGCCATTGCGGTGGCCTCGCCGCCGCCGATGCACAGTGCCGCCACGCCGCGCTTCAGGCCCTTCTTCTTCAGCGCACCGAGCAGGGTGACGACGATGCGCGCACCGGAGGCGCCGATCGGGTGGCCGAGTGCGACCGCACCGCCATGCACGTTGACGATCTCGTGCGGCAGCCTGAACTCGGCCATCGCCGCCATGGTCACCGCGGCGAAGGCTTCGTTGACTTCCCAGAGGTTGACGCTCTTGGCGTCCCAGCCCGAGCGCTGCAGCACCTTCTGGATGGCGCCGGCTGGCGCCGTGGCGAACCACTCGGGCGCCTGCGCGTGCACGGCATGGGCGACGACGCGCGCGATCGGCGTGGCGCCCATTTTCCTGGCCGTGGACTCACGCATCAGCACCAGCGCCGCCGCGCCATCAGAAATGCTCGACGACGTGGCGGCGGTGATCGTGCCGTCTTTCTTGAACGCCGGCTTCAGCGTCGGGACTTTGTCGAGCTTGGCCTTGAAAGGCTGCTCGTCGAACTTGACCACGGTGTCGCCCTTCGGCGAGGCCAGCGTCACTGGCGCCATTTCCCACGCAAAGCTGCCGTCTTCGTTGGCGGCCTTGCTGCGCTGCGTGGATGTGATCGCGAACTGGTCCATCGCTTCGCGGCTGAAGCTGTACTTGCCGACGCACGCTTCAGCGAACACGCCCATCGCCTTGCCGCGCTCGTAGGCGTCTTCCAAGCCGTCGAGCGCCATGTGGTCATAGAGTTGCGCGGCTCCGTACTTGATGCCCTTGCGTGCAAACGCAAGGTGCGGCGCATTGGTCATGCTTTCCATGCCGCCGGCGAGCACCGCGTTGGCGCTGCCCGCGGCGAGCATGTCATGGGCGAACATCATCGCGCGCATGCCGCTGCCGCACATCTTGGACAGCGTGACCGCGCCGGCCGAGTCGGGCAGGCCGGCCTTGCGCATCGCCTGGCGCGCCGGCGCCTGGCCCTGGCCAGCCATCAGGCAGTTGCCCATCAGCACTTCCTCGATGGCGTCGCCCGGCAGCTTGGCGCGCTCGACCGCGGCCTTGATGGCCACAGCGCCCAGCTCCCAGGCAGCGAGGCTGGAAAAATCGCCGAGCAGGCCACCGATGGGCGTGCGGGCGGCGGAGACGATGACGATGGGATCGGTGGCCATGGCGGGCTCCTTGCAGAGGGTCAGACGGAAAGAATAGACGTGCTGCCGCGCTCCTCCTGCGCCACACGCTTGATATAGGACTGGAATGCGGGGTCTTCGCCGCGCAGCAGCAGCGGCAGGGCGTTGAAGAAGTCATCGCGCCGGCACCACTCGCGCATGTAGTCGTCCCACGAGTTCCAGCGGCGGCGTTCGGTGGCGTCCATGGTGTCCTTGTACGCCACCAGGTAAGCGCGCTCGAAGAGCGAGATCAACATGTCGAAGATCACCAGCATGCGCTCGCGCTGCTCGGGCGTGGGGTCGGCCAGCGGCTCGTGCGTGCGCAGTTGCAGGTCGGCGTGGTCGAGCACGATCTTCAGGAAGTCGTTGTAGGCGTCGGAGAGGTGCTGGTACTGCTCCTCCTCCTCGTTCTCGCGCTCCTTGCGCTGCTCGTAGAAGAAGATGCCGATCGCGCAAGGCAGGCCAATCACCGTGACGACGTAGCTGGCGAGTTCGAAGAACTCGGCCGTGGTCACTCGGCGGCCCTCGCAAAGCGCTTGCTCTCGTCGTACGGAAAGACGTCGTGCACATGCCCGGCGGCGATGCGTTCCTTGTGGCCTTGCCAGAAGGCGGCGTCGAGCAGGTCGGCGTGGTGCTTCATGAAGACCTCGCGCACGCCGGGGTTGCCGAGCAGGAACGGTGCGAAGGTTTCCGGGAACACGTCCTTCGGACCGACGTGGTACCAGACCTCGCCGCTCATCTCGTCCTCTTCGTTGCGCGCCTCGGGCACGCGGCGGAAGTTGCAGTCGGTGAGGTACTCGATCTCGTCGTAGTCGTAGAACACCACCTTGCCGTGGCGGGTGACGCCGAAGTTCTTCCACAGCATGTCGCCGGGGAAAATGTTGGCAGCTACCAGGTCCTTGATGGCGTGGCCGTACTCGACCACCGCGTGCTCGATCTGCTCCGGCGTGGCGTCGGCCAGGTAGATGTTCAGCGGGATCATGCGGCGCTCGATGTAGAGGTGCTTGATGACGAGCACGTCGCCATCGTCCTCGATCACGCTCGGGCAGAACTTCTTCAACTCGTCGATCAACGCAGCCTCGAAGCGCGCCCGCGGGAAAGCCACGGCGGTGTACTCCAGCGTGTCGGCCATGCGGCCGACGCGGTCGTGCGTCTTGACGAGCAGGTACTTGCCCATGATCTGCTCGCGCGAGGTGTCCTTGGGCGGCGGGTAGAAGTCCTTGATGACCTTGAAGACGTAGGGGAACGAGGGCAGGTCGAAGACCAGCATCACCATGCCCTTGATGCCGGGCGCAATGCGGAACTGATCGCTCGAGTGGCGCAGGTGATAGAGGAAGTCGCGGTAGAACAGGTTCTTGCCGTGCTTCTGCAGGCCGAGCGCGTTGTAGATCTCGGCACGCGGCTTGCGCGGCATCAGCGAGCGCAGGAACTGCACATAGGCGCTCGGTACTTCCATGTCGACCATGAAATAGGCGCGCGCAAAGCTGAAGACCAGCAGCAGATCGTCTTCGCCGAACAGCGCCGCGTCGATGACGAGGCCGTCGGAACCTGATGGCCCCAAGACGCCTGCGGCGTCGCCCCCCGAGGGGATCTGGGCCGACTTGGGGCGGCCCTGCGGCGGCTCGCCATGAATGATCGGCAACGCGAACGGCGTTTCGACAAAACCGTTGATCACCTTGCCGACGAGGTAGGCGCCCTTGTTGCGGAAGAACAGCGACGCCAGCACCTGGATCTGGAAGTTGGTGCGCAGGCGATGGTCGCCGAGCTGGCGCAGCACGGCGGCATTCACATGGTCGATGTCGCGTTGAAGGTCTTCGAAAGGATGCGCGAGCTCGAAGTTGGTGACGATGCGCAGAAGCGTCGCGCGCAGCGTCTCGCGCGTCGGGTAGTAGGCGCGGTAGGTCGGCGTGGCCGCGGGCTCGTCGTTCTCGATGTACTCGGTGCTGACTGCTGGCCGCACGAACAGGAAGTCATTGCGGAAGTAGCTACGGTGCAGCAGGCGCGTCGACACCGAGTTGAAGAACGTCTCGGCCAATTCAGGCTGGTGGTGGTTGGTCAGCAGGCCGATGTAATGCAGCTTCATCTGCTGCCAGACCTCGGCCGGCAGGTTGGGCGCGTCGAACTCGCGCGTCAGGCGCTCGGCGGCTTCGGCGACGCGCATGTCGTAGAACTCGATGCGCTCGCGCTGCGCGCGCTGCTGGCCATGCCAGTCGCCGGCCTCGAAACGCGCCTTGGCCTCGCGCGTGGTTTCGCGGAACAGCCGGTAGTGGCGGTTGAAGCCCTCGAGCATCGCGTTGGCGATCACCGCGGAGCGCGGGTCGGTCAGGCTGGGGAACATCGCGTTGCGCTGGCTCATGTCCTGTTTCTGTATTTCGCCCAGATCCAGCGGTCGATGACGCGTCCATCCTTGATCGCGCCTTGCCGCTGCACACCTTCGAGTACGAAGCCGTTCTTCTCGGCAACACGCATCGAGCGCTGGTTGCCGGCGTGGATCGGCGCAAAGACGCGGGTGATCTGCGGGTTGTCGAACGCACGCTGAACCAGCGCTGCCGCCACCCGCGTGACGATGCCTCGGCCCCAATGCGCTTCGGCCAGCCACCAGCCGACTTCGGCGTTGCAGCGCAAGTGGCCCTGGTCCGGGGCGATGCCACAGCCGCCGGCCGCTTCATCATCGAGGGCGATGGCCCAGTTGTCGCCGCCGAACTCGATGTGGCCGCGCTGCACCCAGTACTCGGCCATCTCCCGGGTGTACGGGTGCGGAAAGCTGTCGCTCATCCAGCGCCAGACGTTGGCGTTGTTGGCGTGGCGCGTCAATGCGGGCGCATCGCTCTCACGCCAGCCGCGCAGTGTCCAGCCGCCCGGGCCGAGCTCGATGGTCGGCAGCGCTTCAGGCAATGCCAAGATCGCGCTTCCATGCGGCCAAGCGCCCGAGCGTGACGCCCATGCCGCCGCAGACTTCGATCAGTGGTGCTTTGAAGCGCGCGAAGACTTCGGGGTGTGCGTCGAGCGCCGCGATCGATGCGCCGCACGCCGGCTCGACCAGGACACGCATCGTGTCGGCAAAGTGGGCGCAGGCCTGCACCGCCTGCGCGTCACTGACAACCAGGCTGGTGATCGGATGCTCGCTGGCCAGCGCCAGTGCGTGGTCCATCACGCGCCGCGCGCCGAGCGAGGTGGCGATCGACGTGATCGCCGGCAGCGTGACCGGCGCGCCCGCCGCCAGTGCCGCGGCGTAACTCGCCGCGCCTTCGGTCTCGACCGCAATCACGGGCACCTCGCGCAGGCCATTGCGGCGCAGCCCTTCGACGATGCCAGCGAGCAGGCCACCGCCGCCGACACTGGTGACCACGGCGTCGAAGGCCACGCCCGCGCGCACCACCTCGTCGATCAGTGTCGCGTGGCCATCCCACAGCAGCGGATCGTCGAAGGGGTGCACATGCACCGCACCCAACGCCTGTGCCAGACCGACGGCATGCTCATGGGCATCGTCCCAGGCCGCACCCTGCACGACGAGTGTGGCGCCACGCTCGACGATGGCCTGCCGCACCGTGGGCGCCGTGCTCTCGGGCACGACAATCGTCACCGGCACACCGCAGGCCACGGCGGCGATCGCTGCAGCGACCCCGGCGTTGCCACCCGAAGGGCAGACGACGGCCCTGGCCCCTTCGGCCACGCGCTGCTGCACCAGCCGGCCGACGCCGCGCATCTTGAAGCTGCCGCTGGCCTGCAGCGCGTCCATCTTCAGCCACACCGTGCGTTCAGGACCGAACAGGTCCGGCGGCGCGCGCAGCAAAGGGGTGTCGATGTGCAGCGGGGCCATCGTCAGTCGAAGCTCGTATCGAGCGAGTCGGTCGGATCGGCCACGCGCGGATAGCGCTTGAGCGCTATGCCGAAGACTTCGACCACCGTCTCCGGTCGGTCCATCGTCACCTGCAGGTCCTTCAGCAAGCCGTCGCGCAGGCCATAGACCCAGCCGTGCACGGCGACCTCCTGTCCGCGAGCCCACGCGTCCTGCATCACGGTGGACAGCGCGACGTTGCCGACCTGCTCGATGACGTTCATCTCGCACAGGATGTCTTCCTGCTCTTCCTCCGGCAGGTGGTCCAGGCGCTTGCGGTGGCGCAGCCGCACGTCCTGCACATGGCGCAGCCAGTTGTCGGCCAGGCCGACGCGGATGCCGCGCATCGCCGCGCGCACACCGGCGCAGCCGTAGTGGCCGACGACGATGATGTGCTTGACCTTCAGGTGCTCAACGGCGAACTGGATCGTCGACAGCGCATTCAGGTCCGAGTGCACGACCACGTTGGCAACGTTGCGGTGCACGAAGACCTCGCCCGGATCGAGGCCGGTGATCTCGTTGGCCGGCACGCGGCTGTCGGCGCAGCCGATCCACATGTACTGCGGCGTCTGCTGCTTGGCCAGCCGGGTGAAGAAGCCAGGCTCGCGCCGCGTCGTCGCTTCGGCCCAGGCGCGGTTGGCTTCGAGGAGTTCGGCAAGGTCTCGGCTCACATCGCTCCTTACATCGTTTCGGAAAAAAGTTCACGCCCAATCAGCATCCGCCGAATCTCGCTCGTGCCCGCGCCGATCTCGTACAGCTTCGCATCGCGCCACAAGCGGCCGAGCGGGTACTCGTTGATGTAGCCGTTGCCGCCGAAGATCTGGATGCCTTCGCCAGCCATCCACGTCGCTTTCTCGGCACACCACAGGATCACGCTGGCGCAGTCCTTGCGCACCTGGCGCACGTGCTGCGCGCCGAGCTGGTCGAGGTTCTTGCCGACGGTGTAGCAGAACGCGCGCGCCGCCTGCAGCACGGTGTACATGTCGGCCACCTTGCCTTGGATGAGCTGGAACTCGCCGATGCTCTGCCCGAACTGCTTGCGGTCATGCGTGTACGGGATGACGTTGTCCATCACCGATTGCATGATGCCGATCGGCCCGGCGGCGAGCACCGCGCGCTCGTAGTCAAGGCCGCTCATCAGCACCTTGGCGCCGCCGTTCAGCGCGCCGAGGATGTTGGCCGCCGGCACCTCGACGTCGACGAACACCATCTCGCCGGTGTGCGAGCCGCGCATGCCGAGCTTGTCGAGCTTCTGTGCGGTGGAAAACCCCTTCATGCCCTTCTCGACGATGAAGGCGGTGACGCCGCGCGCGCCGAGCTCGGGCTCGGTCTTCGCGTAGACCACCATCGTGTCGGCGTCGGGGCCGTTGGTGATCCACATCTTGCTGCCGTTCAACAGGTAGAAGCCGCCCTTGTCCTCGGCCTTCAGCTTCATGCTGATCACGTCCGATCCGGCGCCGGGCTCGCTCATCGCCAGCGCGCCGACATGCTCGCCGGTGATCAGCTTGGGCAAGTACTTCTGCTTTTGCGCGTCGTTGCCGTTGCGCTTCAACTGGTTGACGCACAGGTTCGAGTGCGCGCCATACGACAGGCCGACCGACGCGCTGCCGCGGCTGATCTCCTCCATCGCCACCATGTGCGCGAGGTAGCCCATGTTGGCGCCGCCGTACGCCTCGGGCACGGTGATGCCGAGCACGCCGAGCTCGCCCATCTTGCGCCACAAGTCCATTGGGAACTGGTCGCTCTTGTCGATCTCGGCCGCGCGTGGCGCGATCTCGGCGTCGGCGAAGGCACGGACCGCGTCGCGCAACGCGTCGATGTCTTCACCCAGGTTGAAGTTCAGTCCCGGAAGGCTGCTCATTCGATGGTCTCCTTGGTCTTGATGCGCTTGCGCGCCTTGCCCAGCAACTCGCGGCAGCGCGCTTCGTGCTGGCCGATCTCGGCCAGCGTGATGTGGATGTCTTCCATCTGCTGTTCGAGCTGCCGCCGGTGCTCTGCCGAGCACGTCGAGAAAGGCGTTCAACTGCGCCGCGCCGTCGGCCGGCGAGTCGTACATGTCGACAAGCTGCTTGATCTCCTGCAGCGTCAGGCCCAACCGTTTGCCACGCAGCGTCAGCTTCAGGCGCGTGCGGTCGCGCTGCGAGTAGACGCGGTTGCGCCCGGCGCGCGCCGGTTCGAGCAGGCCCACGTCTTCGTAGAAGCGGATCGCGCGCGGCGTGATGTCGAACTCCTCGGCGAGTTCGGCGATGGCGAAGGTGCGGGTCGGGCTCACGGTTTTCAGCGGGCAGGCACAATTGACGTTAACGTCAATCATCAATGTAGCAGCCCGCCGCTGCGCCCCGCCATGGCCAACCCGCACGAGAGCGAGCTGCACTACCCCTTCGGCGACACCGTGCCCGTGCCGGGCCAGGTGATCGACATCGCGCCCGGCGTGCGCTGGTTGCGCATGGGCCTGCCGTTTGCGCTCGACCACATCAACCTCTGGCTGCTCGAAGATGGCGAGGGCTGGACGATCGTCGATTGCGGCATCACCAACGACGCGACGAAGCAGGCCTGGGAACAGGTCTTTGCGAGCGCACTGCAAGGCAAGCCGGTGACCCGCGTCATCGCCACGCACATGCACCCGGATCACCTCGGACTGGCGCACTGGCTCACCGAAAAGTGGCAGTGCCGCCTGTGGATCAGCGCCACCGACTACAACGGCGCCCGCCTGGCCAGCCAGAGCACGACAGGTTTCGGCGGCGAGCGCTCGGCCGCCTTCTTTGCCAGCCACGGCCTGACCGATCCGGAAGCGCTGGCCAAGGTGCGCGCACGCTCGAACTACTACGCCGGCATGGTGCCGAACATCCCCGATGCGTACCGTCGCCTGCTAGACGGCATGACGGTGCAGATCGGCGGCCATGCCTGGCGCTGCATCGCCGGCTACGGACACGCGCCGGAGCACATGGCGCTGCACTGCGATGAACTGAACCTGCTGATCTCCGGCGACATGGTGCTGCCGCGCATCTCCACCAATGTCAGCGTGTATGACCTCGAGCCCGAAGCGGATTCCCTGACGCTGTACCTTGATTCGCTCTCACGCTACGAGCCGCTGGCCCGCGACGTACTTGTTCTGCCGTCGCACGGCAAGCCCTTCACCGGCCTGCACGCGCGCATCCGCCAGTTGCGGGAGCACCATGACGAGCGCTTGGCCGACGTCATGAGCGCCTGCCGCACCAAGCCTTGCCACGCCGCCGAGCTGCTGCCGGTGCTGTTCAAGCGGGCGCTCGACCTGCACCAGACGACGTTTGCGATGGGCGAGGCCGTGGCGCATTTGCATGCGCTGTGGCATGGCGGGAAGTTGCTGCGCAGCAGCGGCGTTGACGGCGTGTGGCGCTTCGCCGCCGGCTGATCAATCGAACGTCGGCAGCGCCTCGTCGCGCAAGCCGTCGCGCAGGCGCTCCACGTCCGGGATCACCGAGCGCACCACGTCCCAGAAGCGCGGGCTGTGGTCCATGACGCGCAGGTGCGCCAGTTCGTGGGCAACCACGTAGTCGATCGTCGGCAGCGCAAAGTGGATCAGCCGCCAGTGCAGGCGGATCGCGCCATCCGCGCTCGCGCTGCCCCAGCGCGTGGATGCGGAGCTGAGCGACAGGCGTGTCCAGCGCACGCCGAGTTGCTGCGCAAAGTGATGGCAGCGCTCCTCGAAGACACGCTTGGCCTGGCGCTGCAACCACGACTGCACCGCGTCGCGAATCTGCTCGGCCGTAGCGTGTTCAGGCAGGCCGACATGCAGCGTCAGGCGCGGCACTCCGGGCAGGGTGTCTGCTGCGGTATGCAGCGCCGCGCCCGCTGCGCGCGCGTCGAGCACCACGATCACCGTCTCACCGAGAAACGGCACCGACGCGCCATCGCGCCAGTCGATGCGCTGCGATGCTTGCTTTCGCGCGCGTTCGTCCTGCTCCTGCAGCTTCTTCAGTATCCAGCGCGACTTCTCCTGCACCGCCGCTTCGATCTCGCCCACGGGCACCCAGCGCGGCGCGCTGACGACCAGGCCGTCCGTGGCCACCGAAAAGCCGATCGTCTTGCGCCGCATGCGCCGGAACTCGTAGCCGACGACGTGGCCGTCGAGCCGCGCCTGCCGGTTGGCGCGCGGGTGGGCAAAGGTGGCGGGGGCGAGCACCGAAGCGATCGAGGCGGTCGGTTCGGCAGGCGCCGGCTTCGTTTCGGGGCTCGGTTTCGGCAGTGGGGGCGCCGCTGCCGTTTTGGCCGGTGCCACAGCGTCGTCGCCGAAGCCGAAAGACAACTGGGCGGCATGCACGACGAGGCGCTTCAGCAACGACATGGGCGCGGATTCTACGAAGCCAGCGTCGGGCCAGCGCCGGGCCGCTCCCAAGCGGCCCGAGATCCCCTCGGGGGGCGACGCCGCAGGCGTCTTGGGGCCGTCTTCAATACGCCTCGGGGTCCAGGCGCCGCATCTCGGCCTCGATCCATGCCTGCACCTCGCGCATCAGCTCATCGGCCTCGCGCCCCTCGACCGCGATGGGCTTGCCGATCGAAATGTCGACCACGCCCGGCCGGACGAGCAGGCTCTTGCGCGGCCAGCAGCGCGCCGAAGCTGACGGCGATCGGCACGACCGGCGCGCCGGTGGCCACGGCCAGCCGCGTGCCGCCGGTCTTGTAGGTGCCCTGCTGGCCGCGCGCGATGCGCGTGCCTTCGGGAAACATGATGATCCAGCTGCCGTTGGCCAGGATGCGCTTGCCTTGCTCGACGACGCGCGTGAAGGCTTCGTTGCGCTTGCTGCGGTCGATGTGGATCATGTCCATGCGCCCCATCGCCCAGCCGAAGAACGGGATGTAGAGCAGCTCGCGCTTGAACACATAGGCCAGCGGGTGGCTCATGATCGCCGGGTAGGTGAAGGTTTCCCAGGTGCTCTGGTGCTTGGACAGCAGGATCACTGGCGACTGCCGATCCGCCGGTGGCAGGTTGTCCATGCCATGGATGCGCGAGCGCACGCCGCAGATCACGCGGCAGCCCCACATCGCCGTGCGCAGCCAGCCGGCGCACATCCAGTAGATGCGGTCGCCGCTCATGAAGATCGATGCCACGAGCACCGCCAGCGCCCACGGCACCACCGTGACAGCCATCCACAGAATGAAAAGCGCGGAACGCAGGGCGCTGAGCATCTGCGCGTCAGTTCACCATCGCTGCGGGGCGCGAGTCTTCACCGACGATGCCGGCGGCGGTGTGCTCGCGGTGCAGCACGAAGTCGGCAAACGCGCCCAGGCTGTCATGCACCCGCGCGCCGGCGACGCCTGCTGTCCACGCGGCGATCTCTTCGGCGCTGAACGAGGCCGCCCGGCCGGTGTGCACCACATGCGGCTCGCAGCCGGCAGCCTGCGCGGCCTGCAGGTCGCGCTCGGTGTCGCAGACCATCGGCACGCGGGACAGATCATCGACGCCGTAGCGCAGCGCGATCTGCTGCATCAGTCCCGGCAACGGCTTGCGGCAATTGCATTGCTCCTGCGGCACATGGGGGCAGATGAAGACCGCGTCGATGCGCCCGCCCTTGGCCAGGAGCATCTGCTGCATGTGCTGGTGAATGGCGTTGAGTGAACTCATGTCGACCAGCCCGCGGCCGATGCCCGACTGGTTGGTGGCGATCACCGCATGCCAGCCGGCCTGGTTCAACCGTGCCACCGCTTCGAGCGCGCCTTCGATCGGAATCCATTCCTGCGGCGCCTTGACATGGTCGTCACGGAACACGTTGAGCACACCGTCGCGGCCGAGGATGACGAGCTTTGGGGTGTGGTGGCTTTGCATCGTGGTCGCTCCGTCAGGTGGCCAGCTTCGACAGGTCGGCGACGCGGTTCATCGCCTTGTGCAATGAGTCCAACAACGCGAGGCGGTTGGCGCGCAGCTTCGGGTCTTCGGCGTTGACCATCACGCTGTCGAAGAAGGCATCGACCGGGGCTTTGAGCACGGCGAGTTCGCGCAGCGAGGCGGCGTATTCACCGTTGTCGAAGAGCTTGTCGGCCAACGGACCGGCCATGTGCAGCGCGCCGGCCAGAGCTTTCTCGGCCGGCTCGACGAGCAGCGCCTGGTTGACTGTGGCGGCCGGTGCGGCATCGCTCTTCTTCAGGATGTTGCCGATGCGCTTGTTGGCGGCGGCGAGCGAGGCGCTTTCAGGAAGCGACGCAAACGCGCGCACGGCTTCGAGCCGCTTGGGCAGCTCGGCCCAGCGCGGCGGGCGAACGCTGACGACGGCATCGACCTCCTGCGCGCTGTAGTTCAGGTCGCGCAGGTAGCCGACGAGGCGGTCATACATGAAGTGCGTGGCATCGGCATCGGCTTCGGTGCCAGCGCGCATTGCGGCTGATGCAATCTGCACAACTACCGGCACGGCCAGCGGCAGGTCGCGTTCGACCAGCATGCGGATCACCCCCAGGGCGTGGCGCCGCAGCGCGAACGGATCCTTGTCGCCGGTGGGCTTTTCGCCGACGCCGAACAGGCCGACCAGCGTCTCCAACTTGTCTGCCAGCGCGACCACGATGCCGACCTCGTTGCGCGGCAGCGTGTCGCCGGAGAAGCGCGGCTTGTAGTGGTCTTCGATGGCGTGCGCCACGGCTTCGCTCTCGCCGTCGTGTTGTGCGTAGTAGCCACCCATGACGCCTTGCAATTCGGGGAACTCGCCGACCATGTCGGTGACGAGGTCGGCCTTGGCGAGTTCCGCGGCGCGTTCTGCCTGTGCTGCCAGCGAGGGGCCCCCAAGTTCTTCGCCGATGCCCCGCGCGATCGCACTGACACGACGCACCCGCTCTCCCTGCGAACCGAGCTTGGCGTGATAGACCACCTTGTCGAGCATCGGCAGGCGCGATTTGAGCGTCTTCTTGCGATCCTGGTCGTAGAAGAACTTGGCATCGGCCAGCCGCGGCCGCACGACGCGTTCGTTGCCTTGCACGATTGCGCTCGCGTCGTCGGGCCGGATGTTGCTGACGACGAGGAACTTGTTCGTCAGCGCACCTTTCGCATCGAGCAGCGGAAAGTATTTCTGATTGGCCTTCATCGTCAGGATGAGGCACTCGCTCGGCACAGTAAGAAACTCGGGCTCGAACTGGCAGAGGAGCACGTTGGGGCGCTCGACGAGTGCGGTGACCTCGTCGAGCAGCGCATCGTCGTCGATCGGCGTCAGGCCGAGCGGTGCCGCGGCATGCTGCAACTGGCGGGCGATGTCGGCACGGCGATGATCGAAGGCAGCAATCACGGCGCCTTGCTGTTCGAGTTGCTGCGCGTAGTGGTCGGCGTCTTGCAACACCACCGGGTCCATCTGCGCTTCGAAGCGGTGGCCTTGGGTGTTGCGGCCCGAGGTGAGGCCGAGTGCACTGACGTTCACCACCTCGGCGCCATGCAGCGCAACCAGACCATGCGCCGGGCGCACGAAATGGACGCTGCTCCAGCCGTCGGCGAGCTGGTAGCTCATGACCTTGGGGATCGGCAGCTTGGCAAGCGCTTCATCGAGTGCGACTTGCAAGCCCGCAGCGAGCGTCGCGCCGCGCACGGTCGTCGACCAGAACAAGGCCTCGGCCTTGCCGTCGAGCTTGCGTTCGAGATGCGGCACGACGCTGGCATCGGCTCCGACCGCGGCGAGCTTCTTCAGCAGTGCCGGGGTCGGCGCACCACTGGCGTCGAGCGCCACCGTGACCGGCATCAGCTTGTGGGTCACGGCCTTGTCGGCGCCTTGCGCGGCGACGCCGCTCAAATGCATCGCCAGGCGGCGCGGTGTGGCGTAGGCGGTGACCGCCGAGTGGTCGGTCGCCAGGCCTTGCGACTTCAGGCTCGCAGAAAGGGCCTTTGCGAACTCGTCGCCAAGTTTCTTCAACGACTTCGGCGGCAGCTCTTCGACGAAGAGTTCGACGAGCAGGCTCTTGGTCGAACTCATCTCAGGCCGCCTTCTTGGCCAGGGCCGCTTGCACTTCGTCGGCCCAAGCCTTCGGCGCCATCGGGAAGCCCAGCCGCGCGCGGCTGTCGAGATAGCTCTTCGCCACAGCACGCGCCAGCACGCGGATGCGGCCGATGTAGGCCGCGCGTTCGGTGACGCTGATCGCGCCGCGCGCGTCGAGCAGGTTGAAGCAGTGGCCGCACTTCAGCAACTGCTCATACGCGGGCAGCGCGAGCTGCTGTTCCATCAGGTGCTTGCTCTGCTTTTCATGTGCCGCGAAGGCGGTGAACAGGAACTCGGCATCGCTGTGCTCGAAGTTGTACGTGCTTTGCTCGACTTCGTTCTGGTGGTACACGTCGCGGTAGGTCAAGCCTGAAGTCCACGTCAGGTCATAGACGTTGTCCACGCCCTGCAAGTACATCGCCAGCCGCTCCAGGCCGTAGGTGATCTCGCCGGTGATCGGCTTGCAGTCGATGCCGCCGACCTGCTGGAAGTAGGTGAACTGCGTCACTTCCATGCCGTTCAGCCAGACCTCCCAACCGAGGCCCCAGCAGCCGAGCGTCGGGTTCTCCCAATCGTCTTCGACAAAGCGCACGTCGTTCTTCTTCAGGTCGAAGCCGAGGTGTTCGAGCGAGCCGAGGTAGAGCTCAAGGATGTTCGACGGCGCGGGCTTCAGCACCACCTGGTATTGGTAGTAGTGCTGCAGGCGGTTCGGGTTGTTGCCGTAGCGGCCGTCTTTGGGGCGGCGGCTCGGCTGCACGTAGGCCGCCTTCCACGGCTCCGGGCCGAGCGCGCGCAGGAAGGTCGCGGTGTGGCTGGTGCCGGCTCCCACTTCCATGTCGTAGGGCTGCAGGAGCGCGCAGCCTTGCTGACTCCAGTAGTCCTGGAGTTTGAGGATGATTTGTTGGAAGGTCAGCATGAGGGCAGCGATTCTACGGAGCGGGCTTCTTCCAGCGCCCGCAAACCGCGATCAGTGCTACGGCGAGCAGCACGAGTGGCCACAGGCCAAAGGCTTCTGCCCACTTTGCAAACGGCGTCACGCCGTTGCGGCCCTCGACTTCGGTTTGCAGCACACCGCGCTCGGACCACTTCATCTGCGCGGTGACCACACCTCGGTGGTCGATCGCTGCCGTCGCGCCGGTGTTGGTGGCGCGGATCATCGGCCGCTGCAACTCCAGGCTGCGCATGCGCGAAATGTTCAGGTGCTGCGTCAGCGCGATCGTGTCGCCGAACCAGCCCATGTTGCTGACATTGGCCAGGATCGTCGGCGCGGTGGCGGCGTCGCCGAATCGGCGCGCCAGTTCTTCGCCGAACAGGTCTTCGTAGCAGATGTTCGGCCCGATGCGCTGGCCGGCAAAGGCAAACGATGGCGGCACCAGCGGCCCGCGCGCGAAGTTGCCGAGCGGGATGTTCATCATGTCGGTGAACCAGCGAAAGCCCGCCGGAATGAACTCACCGAACGGCACCAGGTGCTGCTTGTCGTAGCGGTAGAAAGGTTGCGGCGCGTCTTTCGACAGACCGGCCACCGAGTTGGTGTAGCCGGCGTCGTAGTCGCCCAGCGGCAGGCCGATCAGCGCGCCGCGCGAGCCGTCGCGAAACGGCGCGGCGAAGCTTTGCCAGCCGCCCTCGCCCAACTGCTCGGGCAGTAGCGGGATCGCTGTTTCCGGCGCCACGACCAGCGGCCCCGGCGCGCTGCTGACCGTTTTCTCCAACCACTCCAGGGTCTCGGGTAGAAACTGCGGCACGAACTTTTCGTTCTGCGGCACGTTGGTTTGCACCAGCGTGACGCCGAGGCGGCCGGCGCTGGTCGTGAAGTCGCGTTGCAGCAGCAGCGGCGAGGCCAGGGCGATCGCGGCGACGGCCGCGCCGGCGATCAGCTGGCGCTTCATGCCGACGCTGAAGGCCAACAGCGCCGACAGCACCGCCACGACGGCGCCGATGCCATACACCCCCAGCCATGGCGCCGCGGCCGCCAGCGGTGCGTCGACCTGCCCATAGCCCGTGGCCACCCAAGGAAAGCCGGTGAAGATCAGGCCGCGTGCCAGCTCGGCCGCCAGCCAGACCGCGCCGAACAGCAGCGCGTCGGTGAGGGCGTGGCCGCGCCGCAGCCGCGCCACGAGCGCCATCGCCGCCGCGAGGTACAGCGACAGCGCACCTGCCAACGCCACGACGGCAATGCCCGCCAGCGGCGCCGCCAGCCCGCCGTAGCGGTGCATGCTGATGAACAGCCACCAGGTGCCGGCCGCGAGCCACGCCGTGCCGAAGGCCCAGCCGAGCAGCGCCGCGCGGCGCGGGCTGACCCGCGACACGCCCCAGGCCAGCAAGCCGATGCAGGCGAACTGCAGCCACCAGGCCTGCGTGTGCACGAAGCTCAGGCTGAAGATCGCGCCCAAGGCGGCCGCGATGGCCGTGTCGAGCGCGACGGCCCGCGCGCTCTCAGTCCGCATCTGCGGACGAATCGCCTTGCGGCTCGGTGGCAAGGCGCGACACCCGGAACCAGCGCACCGCGCCGCCGCGCGTGAGCATCACCGAAAAGCGCAGGCCGCCCACGTCCACCATTTCGCCGCGTCGCGGCACGCGGTTGAACTCGTGGGCCACCAGGCCGCCGATGGTGTCGAAATCGGCGTCGGAAAAGGTGGTGCCGAAGGCTTCGTTGACCGAGCCGATCGGCGCATCGCCGGCCACGCGGTGCGTGCCGTCGGCCAGCGTGTAGACGCTGTTGTCGTGGTCGGCCTCGTCGAACTCGTCCTCGATCTCGCCGACGATTTCTTCCAACACGTCTTCGATGGTGATGAGGCCGGCGGTGTTGCCGAACTCGTCGATGACGATCGCCAGGTGGTTGCGGTTGCTGCGGAAGTCGCGTAGCAATTCGTTCAGGCGCTTGCTCTCGGGCACGAACACGGTCGGCCGCAGCAGCGTGCGCAGGTTCAGCTCCGGCGCACGCTGCAGCTTGAGCAGGTCCTTGGCCATCAGGATGCCGATGACGTTGTCGCGCTTGCCCTCGTAGACCGGAAAGCGCGAGTGGCTGGTGTCGATCACCACCTCCAGCAGCTCGTCGTAGGGCGCGTCGATGTCGAGCCAGTCGATGCGTGGCGCGGCCACCATCACGTCGCCGGCCGTCATGTCGGCCATGCGCAGGACGCCTTCGAGCATCGAGCGGCTCTCGGGGTCGATCAGCTCGCGCTGTTCGGCATCGGCCAGGGTCTCGATCAGCTCGTCCTTGCTGTCGGGACCGGGCACGATGAAATCCACCAGCCGCTCGAAGAAGCTGCGTTTTTCGGCGGCCGGGCTGCGTAAAGGGTGTGGGTCGGACACTGCGGCGGTGTCGGGAAATACAAGGGGAGAGAGAATACCCGACCTTGTTCTGCCAGCAGTAGGCTCCATCTGCGGCTTCCTCTCGACCCGGACCACGCCATGTCTCAAGGACTCATCCCCGCCACCATCCTCACCGGCTTCCTCGGTTCCGGCAAGACCACGCTGTTGAAGCGCGTGCTCTCCGAGAACCACGGCAAGAAGATCGCCGTGATCGAGAACGAGTTCGGCGAGGAGAACATCGACAACGAGATCCTGGTCGACGACGCCGGCAAGGAGCAGATCCTGCAGCTCTCCAACGGCTGCGTCTGCTGCACGATCCGCGAGGATCTGCGCGCCACGCTGACCACGCTGGCCGAGAAGAAGCGCAAGGGCGAACTCGATTTCGAGCGCGTGATCATCGAAACCACCGGCCTCGCCGACCCCGGCCCGGTGGCACAGACCTTCTTCATGGACGACGAGATCGCCGAGAGCTATTTGCTCGACTCGATTCTGACCCTGGTCGATGCCAAACACGCCGACGGCCAACTCGACAGCCGCCAGGAGGCGCGCCGCCAGATCGGTTTCGCCGACCAGATCTTCATCAGCAAGACCGACATTGCCGACGAGGCCACGGTCAACGCGCTTGTGCACCGCATCAAGCACATGAACCCGCGCGCGCCGCAGCGCAAGGTGCATTTCGGCGAGGTGCCGATCTCCGAGGTGTTCGACCTTCGCGGCTTCAACCTCAATGCCAAGCTCGAGATTGACCCCGAGTTCCTGAACGACGATGGCCACGCGAACCATGATCATGGCCACGACCACGAGCACCATGATCACGAGCACGGTGAACACTGCGACCACCCGCACCACCACGCGCACGACGACGACGTCAAATCCTTTGTCTTTCGCTCCGACAAGGCCTTCAACCCGGCCAAGCTTGAAGACTTTCTGGGCGCGATCGTGCAGGTCTATGGGCCGAAGATGCTGCGCTACAAGGGCGTGCTCAACATGAAGGGCAGCGAGCGCAAGGTCATTTTCCAGGGCGTGCACCAGCTTATGGGCAGCGACCTGGGCCCGAAATGGGCGCCCGCCGAGAAAAAGCAGAGCAAGATGGTTTTCATTGGCATCGACCTGCCTAAGGACATCCTGTTGCAGGGCTTGGAGCAATGTCTGGTTTGAACTGAGGTCCCTCGGCTCCGTGAGCCACGGGTCTTTTCACCTCGACTGTTGGCCACTCCGTCACGTCGCTACAATCCGCGCGCCTCAGATTCCCGCTCCGGAGTGCGCCATGCGCTCGGGCAGCGGGTATAAAGCCCGATCGAGGAGATTCCAGTGACCAAGTCCCCGGCCAAGCGCGCAGCCCCAGCCAAGAAGCCGGCCGGCAAAGCCGCCGCCGCGCCGCACAAGGTGTCCGCCAAAAAATCGGCCAAGCCAGTCACGAAGGCGGCAAAGAAGCCAGCGGCCAAACCTGCTGCCAAGGCAGCGAAAAAGCCCGCCGCCAAGCCCACTGCCAAGGCATCGAGCAAATCCGTCAAGAAGCCCGCTGCCAAACCCGTCGTCAAAGCGGCGCCTCCGGCGCCTGCCAAGACCACCGCGAACAAGTCTGTCGCCCACGCTCCCAACACTGATCCCGTGACCAAAACCCATTCCCCAGGCGACACCAAACCCGCAGCCAAAGCACCGGGCAAGCCCGGTGCCGGCCAGCCGGTCCTGAACCAGCCGCCGCCGCGCGCGCCAACCCGCGCCGCGCGCAGCAATGTGCATGTCTCTGTTCCCGTGCCTGACCCGATTCAGGTCAGCCGCTTCGCCGACCGCTTTGCCCCCACACGCCCGCCGGCACGCCAGGTCGCCATGGACGCGCCAGTGCGCGCGCCGGTCAAGTTCGATCCGAAGCTCGTCAACGCCTGGAAAAGCAAGGCCGGGCGCGATCTGACCGAGCCCGAGCTGCTGGCGATGCCCGAAGCCGAGTACATGAACGAGAAGCAGCTGGAGTTCTTCAAAGTGCGCCTGACGGCGTTGAAGGACGACCTGCTGTCCAACGCCGGCGAAACCACCGAGCACCTGCGCGAAGACACGTCGATCGTGCCCGACCCGGCCGACCGCGCGACGATCGAAGAAGAGCACGCCCTTGAGTTGCGCACGCGCGACCGCGAACGCAAGCTGCTGAAGAAGATCTCGCAGTCGCTGGGCCGCATCGAGGCCGGCGACTACGGCTACTGCGACGAGACCGGTGAGCCGATCGGCTTGGCCAGACTCATGGCGCGGCCGACGGCGACACTGTCGCTCGAAGCACAGCAACGTCGCGAGATGAAACAAAAGATGTTCGGCGACTAGATGACGACCCCTCGTTCGCTTCGCTCACACTCCCCCGAGGGGAGGCGCGGGCCGGACGCTTGGGAGCGGCCCGGCGCTGGCCCGCGCGTCACGGCCCTTCACCGTTGTTCTCGATGATGGAACTTACACTGGCGTATGTCTGAAAACGTCCCTCCGAAAGACGGCGAGAGCTTCTTCCGCAAGGTGGTGCGTTTCGTGGCCAATCCGGCCACCGACTGGGCGGACCTGAATTCGCGCCAGGACGGCGACGGACGCGAGCTCGACCTCGAGAAGTCCGAGCTGAAGGCGATGATCGAGCGCAAGAAGCGCAACGATTTCGTCCGCAAGCGCGAATTCGACATGCTGCGCAAGGTGCGGCGCGAGGGCCTGTCGCCGGAGCAGCTGGCGGCGATGGCCGGCACCTCGCGCATCGACTCCGAGAGCAAGAACGATGGCAACCCGCTGCGCCAGAACGACAGCGCGGTCAAGGCCAAGATCGACGAGATCGAGCAGCAGATGGTCGGCGATATGGGCCACTCTCCGGCGCCGGCCCGCCGTGCGCCTGTGGCCGATGCCGAGCCCACCGAGCGTCAGGTCTTCAGCCAGACCACCACCCGGCCGGGCGTGATGTCTCCGAGCGGCGACGAAGTCAGCGCCAGAGCGCCGTTGAACTATTCACCGCCCGACAACCTGGTGCCGCCTGCGGCCGCTGTTGCGCGCCCGGTGCCGGTGCCGGCGCCCGCCGCCGCCGCCAAGACGAATCCAGAGCGCAGCGGCGTGTCCGTGTCCCTGGGCGGGCTGCAAGGCAGCGCTGCCAGCGACTTTGCCAGCCCGTTCGCCGTCGAGGTCAGCGAGGTCGTGCACGACCCCGAACTCGATGAGCCGGTGATCGCCTTTGCCAACGCGGATTTCGAGACCTGCGAGCAGACCTTGTCGTCGCTGACGCGCACCGGCGGCGCACGCGCGCAGCATGCCGAAACCTGGCTGGTGCTGTTCGATCTCTACCGCGCCACCGGCCAGCAGCCCAAGTTCGAAAGTCTGGCGCTCGATTACGCGCAGCAGTTCGGCTGGTCGGCGCCGCAATGGTTCTCGCTGCCCAAGCTCGTGGCCGAGTCGGCACAGCAAGACAAGCCGGCCAAGCGGCGTTCGGCCGGCGAGATCGGCTGGATCTGCCCCGAGGTGCTCGACATCGACGCGGTGGCCCGCCTGCGTTCGACCACGCTGCAACTGCCGCTGCCGTGGGTGTTCGATTGGAGCGCGCTGCGCACGATCGACCCGGAAGCGGCCACGCACCTGTCGGATCTGTTCCGGCTCTGGTCTGGTGACGCGCTCGACATGCGCTGGCTGTCCGGCGACAACTTCCTCGCCGTGCTGTCTGACGCTGCCCCCACCGGCGTGCGCGACGCGGATCCGGCCTACTGGGTGTTGCGCCTGGACGCGCTGCGCATGGCCAACCGGCCCGATCAGTTCGACGAAGCGGCGATCGACTACTGCGTCACGTATGAAGTCTCGCCGCCGTCCTGGGAGCGCGTGCGCTGCCAGGTGCGCATCGGCGGCACGGGGTTGTCGACGCAGTCACCGCCGCTGTCGCAGGTCAGCGACGTGGCGACGAGTTTCATCGAGTCCGGCGTCGATGACGCGCCGGGCCAGGTCGAGATGGCGACGGTCGAGCTGTCGGGCCAGTTGGTCGGCGACATCGGCGGGACGCTGGAACAGCTGAACGCACAGTTGGGCTCGGCGGCGATGGTGTCGGTGGCCTGCAACAAGCTGATTCGCGTCGATTTCGTTGCCGCCGGAGACCTGTTGAACTGGGTGTTGGCCAAGCGCGGCGAGAACCGCAGCGTCACGTTCGCCGACGCGCACCGCCTGGTGGCGCTGTTCTTCGGCGCGATGGGCATCAACGAGAACGCCAAGGTTCAGATCCGGAACATCTGATCCGGCTTGAAGCCGGGGCCGCGGCCCCCAGGTGAGGCTGTCATGGAACCCACTTTTCACGGCACGACGATCCTGTCGGTGCGCCGCGACGGCATCGTCGCCCTCGGCGGCGATGGGCAGGTGACGCTCGGCAACATCATCGTCAAGGCGACCGCGCGCAAGGTCAGAAAGATCCACCACGAACGCGTGCTCGCCGGCTTTGCCGGTGCCACGGCCGACGCCTTCACACTCTTCGAGCGCTTTGAGGCCAAGCTCGAAAAGCACCAGGGCCATCTGCTGCGCGCCGCCGTCGAACTGACCAAGGACTGGCGCACCGACCGCGTGCTGCGCCGGTTGGAGGCGATGCTCGCCGTGGCCGACAGGGAGCATTCGCTGATTGTCACGGGCAACGGCGATGTGCTTGAACCCGAACTCGGCATCGTTTCGATCGGCTCGGGCGGCGCTTATGCGCAGGCCGCGGCGCGGGCGCTGCTCGAACACAGCGCGCTTTCAGCGCCGGAGATCGTCAAGCAGTCGCTGGTGATCGCGGGCGAGCTGTGCATCTACACCAATGACCAACACACGATCGAGGTTCTAGAGTGAGCTCGATGACGCCGAAAGAGATCGTCTCGGAGCTGGATCGCCATATCGTCGGCCAGGCCGATGCCAAACGCGCCGTCGCCATTGCGCTGCGCAACCGCTGGCGGCGCCAGCAGGTCGATGAAAAACTGCGTGGCGAGATCACGCCGAAGAACATCCTGATGATCGGCCCGACCGGCGTCGGCAAGACCGAGATCGCGCGCCGCCTGGCCAAGCTGGCCGACGCGCCGTTCATCAAGGTCGAAGCAACCAAGTTCACTGAGGTCGGCTACGTCGGCAAGGACGTCGATTCGATCATCCGCGACTTGGTGGATGCCGCCGTCAAGCAGGAGCGCGAGCAGCAGATGAAGACGCGCCGCCGTCAGGCGCAGGACGCGGCCGAAGACCGCGTCCTCGACATCCTGGTGCCCCTTGCCCGGGACGCGCGGACGGGTTTTTCCGACGACGCACCCATCGCAGACAACACCGCGCGCCAGGTGATGCGCAAGCGCCTGCGCGAAGGCACGCTCGACGACAAGGTGGTTGACGTGGAACTCGATGCGCCGCGCCAGGCACTCGAAGTGCTCGGCCCGCAGGGCATGGAAGAGATGGCCGAACAGTTGAAGGGCCTGTTCTCTCAGATGGGCGGCGGCAAGAAGAAGACGCGCAAGCTGTCGATCGGCGAGGCGATGAAACTGCTTACCGACGAAGAGGCTGCCAAGCTCGTCAACGAGGACGAGATTCGCGCGTCGGCGCTCGCCAATGCCGAGGGCAACGGCATCGTCTTCATCGACGAGATCGACAAGGTAGCCTCGCGCTCGGAGACCAGCGGAGCCGACGTGAGCCGCCAGGGCGTGCAGCGCGACCTGCTGCCGCTGGTCGAGGGCACGACGGTCAGCACCAAGTACGGGCCGGTGAAGACCGATCACATCCTGTTCATCGCCTCGGGCGCGTTCCACTTCGCCAAACCGAGCGACCTGATTCCCGAGCTGCAAGGCCGTTTGCCGATCCGCGTCGAGCTGGCGTCGCTGACGGTCGATGACTTCGAGGCGATTCTGAAAAGCACGCATGCCAGCCTGGTCAAGCAGTACCAGGCGCTGCTGGCCACCGAAGGCGTGACGCTCGAGCTCACGCCTTCGGCGATCCGCCGCATCGCGCAGATCGCGTTCGAGGTCAACGAGCGCACCGAAAACATCGGCGCACGGCGTCTGGCCACGGTGATGGAGCGGCTGCTCGAAGAGATCAGCTTTGATGCACCGGAGCGTGGCGGCAGCACGGTGGCGATCGACGCGGCGCAAGTAGACGCCAAGCTGGCAGCGCTTGCCAGCAACGAAGACTTGTCACGCTACGTTCTTTGAGCCCCTCGCCCGCTTGGCGGGCACTCCCCCGAGGAGAGGCGCGGGCCGGACGCTTGGGAGCGGCCCGGCGCCGGCCCGCGCGACGCACTAAAGGTCGCCGAAGCCGGTCGTGCGCTCTTCTTGCAGCGCCAGCAAGCCGTCGAAGATCAACGAGTCGATCGTTTCGAACGCCAGTTCGGTGATCGGCGCCATCTTCACCGCCGCGCCGCCGGTCATCAGGCACAGCGGCTCGATGCCGCCGCTGCGCCGCACCAAGCGCCGGTGAATGCGCTCGATCGCGCCGGCCAGGGCGTGCGCGCCGCCGCTCATCAAGGCATCGCTGGTGTTGGTCGGGAAGTCGACCACCTCGCCGGTCGGCACGCGCAAGCCCGCGGTGCCTTGCTCCAACGCCCGCAGCATCAGGCCGAAGCCAGGCAGGATCAGCCCGCCGAGGAAGCGGCCTTCGATGTCGAGCGAGTCGACCGTGACCGCGGTGCCGACCATCACCACCAGCGCCGGCCGCGGCTCACCGCGTTGCTGCACATGCCAGCGCGCGCCGGCCAGCGCCGCCCAGCGATCGGCCCCCAGCCGCGTCGGGTGGTCATAGCCGTTGGTCACGCCAGCGGCTTGCGCGCCGGGCACGATCCAGCGCGGCTCGATGTCCCACAGCTCGAGCTGCTCTTCGACCCGCCGCCGCACGGCGTCGCCGGCCACGTTGCTGCCGAGCATCGACGTCGGTGCGGGCAACTGGCGCCAATCGCTGTCGGCGAGCACATCGATCGTTTCCAGAAAGACCGCGCCGCTGCTTCGCATCGACGCGCCGGGGTGCGCGGTGTCGTAAAGCGCCCACTTCAGGCGCGTGTTGCCGATGTCGATGGCCAGGAACATCAGAGCCCCTCGCCTGACGGGTACGTCAGGCGATCCCCACGGACCTGCAGGGGCCGCTGCGCAGCCCTGGGGACGCGGCCCGCTTGGGAGTGGCCCGGCGCTTGGTCCGCAGAAGTCATCGGCTGTCCGCCACCGACACCGTGCTCGCAGGCAGCGTCAGCAGGTGCCGCACATGCCGCAGCGTCTGTGCCGCGATGACGCTGCGGTGGGGCTTGCGCAGGCGCTGCTCGACCTCGTCGAGCAGCGCTTCGAGTTCGGCGCGCGTGGTCGCGCGTTTGAGCCGCATCAGCGTCAGCGTGCCGGCCAGCGGCGCGGTGCTGCGCACGGCGCGCATCAGCAGCATGCGGGCTTCGGCAAAGGGAACGTCGGTGGGCGACAACGACGCGCCATCGTCCGGAGGCTGAGACCAGCTCGAATCGCCTTGCAGCGATTGCGACGACGGCAGCATCGACGACTCGTTGAGCGCAGCGACATGGTCGAGCCCCGGCGTCGACACCAGACCGAGCGTCACCAGCTCGGAAAAGTCGGCGGCCCTGGCGCCGGCCTGCGACGCCAGCGCCAGCACGATGTCGACGCTGCGCTTGCCATCGACCATGAACAGGGCGGTGCGCTGACGCGGCGTCAGCTCGCGCGTGCGCCGCGTCAGCGCGGCCTGACCGGCGGCCGTGCGCTGCGGCACGACCAGGGCCAGCGCGGCCAGAGGGGAGGGCGTGGCGGGCAGAGACATGGACAGGGATTGTGCAGAAAACCGGGGCACGCGCGCTCCTCGCAAACCAAGGGCAGCGCCCGGGCCGGCGGCGGTGGCATGATTGCCAATTGACGTTAACGTCAATTGGCACTTCAGACTGGGATTCCCGCCATGACCGAGCTTGCCGCCGACTACAAGGCTCTGGCCGCCTACCGCCCGAAGCACAAGGTGCGTTTTGTTACTGCTGCGAGCCTGTTCGACGGGCACGACGCCGCGATCAACATCATGCGCCGCATCCTGATGGGCATGGGCGCGGAGGTGATCCACCTCGGCCACAACCGCTCGGTCGACGAAGTGGTGACCGCCGCGCTGCAGGAAGACGCGCAGGGCATCGCCGTCAGCTCGTACCAGGGCGGCCACGTCGAATACTTCAAATACATGGTTGAGCTGCTGCGTTCGCGCGGCGGCTCGAACATTCAAGTGTTCGGCGGTGGCGGTGGCGTGATCGTGCCGGCGGAGATCCGAGAGCTCGCCGAGCAGGGCGTGCGCATCTTCAGCCCCGAAGACGGTCAGCGCATGGGGCTGCAAGGGATGATCGGCGAGATGGTGATGCGCTGCGATGTTGATCTCGCAGCGAAGGCGCCCAAGGCTGCTGCTGCGGTGGCCGGCCATGGCGAAGCGGCGTGGCGCGCGTTGGCTCAGTTGATCACGGCGCTGGAGAACGGCAGCGTCGATGCGAAGCTGAAGAGCGCGCTGCACGAAGTAGCCAAGGCGTCGAAAGCCCCGGTGCTCGGCGTCACCGGCACGGGTGGCGCCGGCAAGTCTTCGTTGACCGACGAGTTGATCCGCAGGCTGCGCTTGGATCAGGATGACGCGTTGCGCATCGCGGTGATCTCGATCGACCCTTCGCGGCGCAAGAGCGGCGGCGCGCTGCTCGGCGACCGCATCCGCATGAACGCGATCGCGCCGTGGAGCGGCGGCTCTCGCGTCTTCATGAGAAGCCTGGCCACGCGTGAAGCGGGCAGCGAGATCAGCGCCGCATTGCCCGACGTGGTGGCGGCCTGCAAGGCGGCGGGCTTCGACCTGGTGATCGTCGAGACCAGCGGCATCGGCCAGGGCGACGCCGCCATCGTGCCCCTGGTTGACGTTCCGATGTACGTCATGACACCTGAGTACGGCGCGGCCAGCCAGCTGGAGAAGATCGACATGCTCGACTTCGCCGAGTTCGTGGCCATCAACAAGTTCGACCGCAAGGGATCCGCGGACGCGCTGCGCGACGTGGCCAAGCAGGTTCAGCGCAACCGCGAAGCCTTCAAGCAGATGCCCGACGAGATGCCGGTCTTCGGCACGATGGCAAGCCGCTTCAACGACGATGGCGTGACCGCGCTCTACCAGGCGCTCAAGGCGAGGCTGATCGACAAGGGCCTGGCCTTGAAAGCCGGCCGCCTGCCCACGGTCGCCACGCGCCACAGCACGCACCAGGTGCCGATCGTGCCAGCCGCGCGTGTGCGCTACCTCGCCGACATTGCCGACACCGTGCGCGGCTACAAGCGCCGCGCGCGCGCGCAAGCGGCACTGGCGCGCGAGATCCAGCAATTGCGAGAAGCGGCCCGCATGCTCACCGTTGGCAAACCCGACAAACCACGCGCGGCCGAAGCCGCGATCTCGCTGGCCGAAGAGCGTGAGACCCGGCTCGATCCGCATGCGAAAAAGCTGCTCGCGATGTGGCCCGACATGCAGCGCGCCTATGCCGGTGACGAGTACGTGGTGAAGATCCGCGACAAGGAGATCCGCACGCAGCTCACGCACACCACCTTGTCGGGCAACAAGGTGCGCAAGGTCGTGCTGCCGGCGTACGAAGACCATGGCGAGCTGCTGAAATGGTTGCTGCTCGACAACGTGCCCGGCTCGTTTCCGTACACCTCGGGCGTCTTCGCCTTCAAGCGCGAAGGCGAAGACCCGACGCGCATGTTTGCTGGCGAGGGCGATGCGTTCCGCACCAACCGCCGCTTCAAGGTCGTCAGCGAGGGTCTGCCGGCAAAGCGCCTGTCCACCGCGTTCGACTCGGTCACGCTCTACGGCGCCGACCCCGATCCGCGGCCCGACATCTACGGCAAGGTCGGCAACAGCGGCGTTTCCATCGCCACGCTCGACGACATGAAGGTGCTTTACGGCGGCTTCGATCTGACGAACCCGAGCACGAGCGTGAGCATGACAATCAACGGCCCAGCGCCGACGATCCTGGCGATGTTCATGAACACCGCGATCGACCAGAACCTCGACAAGTTCAAGGCCGACAACAAACGTGAGCCCACCGACACCGAAGCCGCGAAGATCCGCGAGTGGACGCTGGCCAATGTGCGCGGCACGGTGCAGGCCGACATCCTGAAGGAAGACCAGGGTCAGAACACCTGCATCTTCTCGACCGAGTTCAGCCTGAAGGTGATGGGCGACATCGCCGAGTACTTCGTCCACCACGACGTGCGCAATTTCTACTCGGTGAGCATCAGCGGCTATCACATCGCCGAGGCCGGGGCGAACCCGATCAGCCAGTTGGCCTTCACGCTGTCCAACGGCTTCACCTTCGTCGAGGCGTACCTCGCGCGCGGGATGCATGTCGACGACTTTGCGCCGAACCTGTCGTTCTTCTTCTCCAACGGCATGGACCCCGAGTACACCGTCATGGGCCGCGTGGCGCGACGTATCTGGGCCACCGCGATGCGCGACCGCTACGGCGCCAACGAGCGCAGCCAGAAGCTGAAGTACCACATCCAGACCTCGGGCCGCAGCCTGCACGCGCAGGAGATCGCATTCAACGACATCCGCACGACGCTGCAGGCGCTGATCGCGGTCTACGACAACTGCAACTCGCTGCACACCAACGCCTACGACGAGGCGATCACGACGCCGACCGAGGAAAGCGTGCGCCGCGCGATGGCGATCCAGCTCATCATCAACCGCGAGTGGGGCCTGGCGAAGAACGAGAACCCGAACCAGGGCGCCTTCATCATCGACGAGCTGACCGAACTCGTCGAAGAAGCGGTGCTGAGTGAGTTCGAGAAGCTCGCCGAGCGCGGCGGCGTGCTCGGCGCGATGGAGACCGGCTACCAGCGCGGCAAGATCCAGGAAGAGTCGATGCACTACGAGATGCAGAAGCACACCGGCGAGTACCCGATCATCGGCGTCAACACCTTCCGCAATCCGCATGGGGAGGCGGTGCCGGATCACATCGAACTGGCGCGGTCGACGGACGAAGAAAAGCAGTCGCAGTTGAAGCGCTTGGGCGACTTCCAGGCGCGCCACGCCGCGCAAGCGCCAGCGATGCTGAAGCGCCTTCAACAGTCGGTGATCGACAACAGGAATGTTTTCGAGGTGCTGATGGACGCCGTGCGCGTCTGCTCGCTCGGCCAGATCACGAGCGCGCTGTTCGAGGTGGGTGGGCAGTACCGGCGCAGCATGTAGCCCGCTGCGGTTGGATAATCCTGACAGCCCCATGGACCCAAGGGAATCCCGATGGACGCCAAGCCCGTGAATGTTGATATGCCCGATGCGCTTCGAACTTTTGTCGATGAGCGCGTGCGCAAGGGCGACTACGCCGATGCCGGCGAGTACCTGCGTGATCTGGTGCGTCGTGACCGTGAACAGCAAGCCGCCGCGCGCTTGCGCGAATTGATCGAGGAAGGCCTCGCATCCGGACCACCGCGAGAGATGACCGAGTCGGACTGGGCGAGCTTGCGTGCAGTGGCCATGCGCACCAGCGCATGAAGCGAGTCGTGCTTCGGCCTCGTGCCGAGATCGACGTTATCGAGGTCACGCAGTGGTACGCCGAGCAAGGCGGTCAAGCCTTGGCCGAGCGTTTCTTCGATGCGGCGCGCGAGGCTGCAAAGGCGATCCAAGGCATGCCCGGCATCGGCTCGCCGCGGCTGGGCCAAATCACCGGCATCGAGGGTTTGCGATCCTGGCCGCTGCGGCGTTTTCCCGTTCGTTGGTTCTACATCGAACGGGCGGACTTCATCGACGTGATTCGCCTCCTGGGCGAGCGACAGGATCTCGAAGCAATCCTCTCTGGAGAGCCGGTCGATCCCGCGTGACCAGCAAGATCCAGAAGTAGTCGACGCACGACGAGATGCAGAAGAACACCGGCGAGGTCCCGATCATCGGCATCAACACCTTCCGCAACCCGCTTAGCGAAGCGGTGCCGGATCACATCGAGCTGGCGCGATCGACGGAAGAAGAAAAGCAGTCGCAGTTGAAACGCCTCGCTGACTTTCACGCGAAGCATGCTGCCGAGGCGCCGACGATGGCCAAGCGCTTGCAGCAAGCAGTGATCGACAACAAGAATGTGTTCGATGTGCTGATGGACGCCGTGCGCGTCTGCTCGCTCGGTCAGATCACGAGCGCGTTGTTCGAGGTGGGTGGGCAGTATCGGCGCAGCATGTGACCGTTCGAGCGGCAGTATGACAACTGCCGGTAGAGTCCGCAGGCACTGGAGGAAACGCTCCTTGCGTGCGCCTTCACATCGAGGCAAATTACGACTTGACGATCAACCCTTGGACGAATGGCATGTTGACGCTTCAGGCGGAGCAGCGAGCATACGAAGAGGTACTACCGCGAATGCTCAAGGACAACGATGGACGGTTCGTCGTCATCCAGGGCAGCGAAGTTCGCAATGTGCTGGGCACCTACGAAGAGGCGCTGAACTGGGGCTACAACCAGTTTGGCCTGGAGCCCTTTTTCGTGAAACAGATCAGTGCCGAAGAACATGTGGCGCACTTCTCTCGCGATCTCGGTCCGTGAGGAGCCTGACCGTACCGATACTGACTTCCGGCGCACTGATTGAGGTCCATCTCGGGTTCAGCGATGCACGGCGGCGCGTTATGCAGCGCCAGGGGCGCCCAGTTCCGCCGCCCGCCAAAGCAACGCTGCTGATCGACACCGGGGCTTCGATGTCGCTGGTTGACGAGGCGTTGATGCGCGCCCTGCAACTTACGGCGACGAGTCTGACCTCCTATCACTCGAGTTCGACCAGCGGCATTGCCCAGCAATGCAACGTCTATGACGTGAGCCTTGTCCTCGGCGGTGTGGCGACAGCGAACTCGCTGCGCATCGACCCGCTGCCCGTGATGGCCACTGCCTTCATCAACCACCCCTTCGAGGGTCTGTTGGGCCGCGACGTGCTCTCTCGCTTGCAAATGGCATGGAGCGGTCCGACGCAGAGCTTGACGCTGTCGTATCCCTGAGCGAGCGACGGCTGTGTCATGTCGCATGTCTGCGCGTTCGTCGCCGGATGGAGGCCCGAAGCCTCTCCGTACGGCAAGCCAACGGCGGTCAGTGATGCAGGGCTGCGGGTCGTTGGCACACCGAGCGGCGGCCTACAGGTAGCGCTGCAGGATCGCCTGCTTGCGCGCGGGTGCTCCGGCAATCACGGCGTGCGCGTCGGCGATCTTCTTTTCCAGCGTTTGGATCTTGGCCACCAGGCGCTTCTGCTCGGGCATTGGCGGTGCAGGCACCTTGATGTTGCGCATGATGGTGGCGTTGATGTTCGCCTGGTTGATCGACTTCGACGCCTTGCCCTTGGCCTCGGCCTGGAAGGCTGTCGAGTTCATCATCAGAACCAGGAACTGCGGCAGTACCTTAGAGACATCCGGCACGACCCTGACCAGATACGAAGCAAAGCAGTAGTCGCCTTCAAGATCGAACAGGCCGGTCTTGCCCACATGCTCGATGCTGTTCGTGCGATTGAACAGCAGATCACCCGGGTTTAGCTTGTACTTCGCAAACTCCTCGGCCGAGATGTCGGCGCACTTCATCTGCCCGCCATCCACCATGCGCCGCTGCACGATCTCGTTCATGCGGAAAATTTTGTAGCCGACGCCAGACTCGTTCATGGACTCGGAGATGCCGTACTGGATGGCGAGCGCCAAAGTGCCCACTTCTCGACGCGTCTTGGTCATCTTGAAGACGACTTCAACTTGTGAATCCAACTCTGTCTGCGCAGCCGTGAGATCGGTGGCAGCAACACCAACCTCGCGGTCTACGATCTTTAGCTCAGAGACCGCGTCGTCCTGAACTTCCAATGGAGGAATCGCCACTTCAAGCTCATAGGCATCGTTCCTGTTCAGTCCTGGAACTCCAGTACCGCCACGCAGCCCCGGGAGATTCAAAGCGTGCAGTGCTTGAAAGAGAAAAGGGAGCCGAATGTCTTGCTTCGGGCGTATGAAGAACGTCGTGTCGATCGGATAGCAGTTCTCCTCTTCCCAGATGACCTCACCAGCCGATCCCTTCCGACCAATGATGATGGCCGGGCCCGTGACAAAGTATTCAGAGTGGTTCCCCACACGACCATTTGAGCCCATGACCGGATAGGGTCCCGGAATCCGTCGCGCCGCGGGTAGTGGCCTTCCGTACTCGAAGCTACAGACAGTGCCGAGCTTTTGCACGGGCCACTTGTTTGCAACTTGAACAGGCGCCTTGGCCGGCGAAAGAGAAATTTGCTTCTCAAAGACTCCGCGCTTGAAGTCGAGCACGTCGACCAGACGAACGTGATGCGCGAGCTTTGCCAAGTTGGCAGGCAGCGCGACCGGTGCACCACCGAAGAGCGCAGACACAAAGCTGTTTAACTTCGCCGGATTGTTTCGGTCTGCCTCGTCGTACAGCAGCGTTGTGTGGTGGCCCTGAACGTCCCTGACGATCTTGATGCCTTCATCACCCTTCGACGCGCTCCAGTCATAGCCTAGGAATTGCTTCTGGGCCTTGCTGTCAGTGGGGCTTCGAATGATCAGCACCGGATGCGTCTGATCACTCGCGATGACGAAGTGGTAGAGCTTGTCGCGCTCAATGCCGTGGGCAAAGTTAAGGAAACGCTTGCGCAGCTCCTTCTCTTTGTCGGCATCGTTCAACGCCTTGAAAGCCCGCTGCTTCGACAGACGCTCCACCTCGCCGCTGTCGTTGAACCTCTTTTTGTACTGCTCGAAGTGGTCATGGTCAGCCCACACGCCCTCAGCATTGCCTTGCAGCAGGCCCTTGTAGTCCGCCGCCGGCACGCCGATGTGTGTCGCATAGGCGTCGAGCAGATGCTCGTCTCGATAGACGTCCTGGCCTTCATCGGTGCCGAACCATTCGTTGAGCCGGTCGAGGTAGTGCGACGCCGTGTCGGGTTCTGTTGGCTTGCGGCGCAGGAACAGCGTGACCGTATTGGTGCCCGTCTTGCCGAAGGTGCCGCTGCCGAATTCGACGATGGCCACGATGTCGAAGTACTGCAGCAGGATTTCGCGCGCGCGGATGTAGGTGCTGTTCCCGTTCGACAGCACCGACGAGGGCAGGATGATGGCGGCCACGCCGCCGCCCTTGAGCAGTTGCTTCGCGCGCTCGAGAAAGAAGGTCTCGATGCTGTTGGCCGTGTCGAGCTTGTCGATGGTGTCGGTCAGCGAGTAGGCGGCGCGCTCGCTCTCGGGCAGCGTTTCCAGAAAGCCGCGCACGCTGAACGGCGGATTGGCCACCAGGATGTCGAACGTGCCATCTTCGATTTCGGGAAAGGCTTCGTGCCTGCGCACCAGCGCGTCGCCATGGCAGATGCGGATGTCGTGCCCGTACATGAAGGCCGACACCTTGGCCACCTTGGACAAGCGGTATTCCTTGTCGATGCCGACGGTGGCCTGGTGGTAGTGACCTGCCCCCTTCAGCCGTACCAACGATAAAGCCGAAGTCCGGGTTGCAAGATTAGCTGCTCTCTTCGTTGGTGGCTGGCTGTTGAGCTGCATCGCCGGCGAGCCGGCGATGCAGCTCGGCGAACCTAGCTGGTGGTATGCGCCCGATGCTGCTGTGCGGTCTGACCTCGTTGTAGTCCTGTCGCCATGCACCGATGGCCGTGCGCGCCTGGTGCAGCGTCTGGAACCAGTGGTCGTTCAGACACTCGTCTCTGAACTTGCCGTTGAAGCTCTCGATGTAGCCGTTCTGCATCGGCCGTCCGGGCTCGATGAGGATGTGGCGTACGCCGTGACATTGCGCCCAGGCCATGAAGGCGCGGCTGGTGAACTCCGGGCCGTTGTCGGTGCGAACCGCACTCGGGTAGCCGCGGAAGATCGCCGCGCGGTCGAGCAAGCGCGTCACGTACTCGCCGCCGATGCCGTAGTCCACCGCGATGTCCACACACTCGTGGCTGAAGTCGTCGGCCACGGTCAGGCACCTCAGGCGCCGGCCGTTGGCCAGGCTGTCGCTAACGAAGTCCATGCTCCAGACGTCGTTGACAGTGCGTGCCAGGTGCAGCGGCACGCGCTCGCTCGCTGGGCGCTTGGCCTTCTTGCGCTTGCGCACCGCAAGGTTGGCCGCGCTGTACAGGCGGTACAGGCGCTTGTGGTTGACGCCGGGGTACTCGGGGCGCAGCAGATCGTGGATGCGCCGGTAGCCGAAGCGCCGCCGCGTGTGCGCGATCTCGACGATCTTGTTGCTCAAGTCGGCTGTCATGGGGTCAACCTCAGGCGGGTGGCGGTAGCTGTCGCGGGCGAGCCCCACGAGTCGGCAGGCTCGGCGCTCGGACAGGCCATGCTCGCTGCACAGCCGCTCGATCGCTTCGCGCTTGACGCGTGGGGCTAGCGCTTTACCCCGAGAACGCTCTTGAGCGCATGCATGTCCAGGTGCGCCTCGGCCAGCAACCGTTTGAGCTTGGCGTTCTCGCCTTCGAGCTCACGCAGCCGCTTCGCATCTGGCACGTCCATGCCACCGTACTTGGCCCGCCACTTGTAGAAAGTGGCGTCGCTGAAGCCGCCCTTGCGGCACACGTCCTTGACCGGCACGCCGGCCTCCACCTGCTTGAGGAACCCGATGATCTGTTCCTCGCTGAACTTGCTCGTTCTCATGTCCGTCATTCTCCAAGTTGACGGACTTCGCTGCCTTTACGTTGGCATGGCTGAAAGGGGGCAGGTCAGTAGGCCGCCATGCCGGCCTGCTTGTGTGCGGTGACCATCGGTTCGAGTTGCAACGCGAGTTCGGTCAGGAAGTGCCCTGCGCCACAGGCGTAGTCGATCGCCTTGGGCGGCGTGGCGCTGACCTTGACGATCTGCTCCAGCGGCAGACTCATCAGGATGAAGCGGCAAATCGGCATCGGCGTGAAGAACTGGCCTTCGCTCTGTTTCACGCCCTGGTCGAGGAAGCCCTCGAACATGTCGCCGAGAAACTGGTTGTGGTGGCCTGGGCTGCTCAGCTTGATGTCCTGCCACATCTGGATGATGCGCAGCAACACGTCAGCGTTCTGATAGAAAAGCCGCTCGTTGTGGACGTCGATCAGCGAGAAATCGTTGTTGGTGAAAAACTTCTGTTGCTGGAACAGGTTCCACACCGCGCGCTGCGTGGCATCGGGGTTCTGCCGCACGAAGCGCAGCGCATTGCTCACATCCTTCTGGTTGATGTAGGTGATCTTCTCGCCCAGGAAGCGCTCCATGCCGGCCTGGTAGAGCTGTTGCAAACGGTCGAGCAAATCGAAGTGCGTGTCGTAGGCGACGCCCTTCCAGTAGAACTTGAGATCGTTCGGGTTCTCCAGTTCATCGACCAGCTTGCACAGGAACAGGTTCACCAGTTTGTCGAAGGCGTTTTCGCGGCCGGAGACGTTGTGCTGGCGCAGGATGGTCGCGTACTCGTGGTACTTGCCCTGCTGGTCGGCGGCGGACACGGCCTGCAGGTCGTCGCTCGTGTACTTGCTCTTGCCGATCTGGTAGGGCGGAATGTTGTCCTCGAACAGGCCCTTGGTGCGGAAGTCGAGCTTGTAGGTGTCGCGCCAGACGGCGTGCCGCTCCTTGACGTCAGTGGCCTTGCTGAAAGGCTTGAAATGCGGGTTGTCGGCGAGGTAGCGCTCGTTGTCTCGGTGGGCGACGATGTGCGAGGTGTAGCGCACCGCGCCGCCATCGAGGTCGGCCGTGTACAGGCAGAGGAACTGCGTTTCGCTGATCTGCTGTGCGTAGCTGAAGAGCTGGTCGCCGTCTTGCAGTGTCTTTGCCCAGGCGCGCTTGAACTCAGTGCCAGCCGTCTTGCACTCGATGAGGAGCAGCGGCCGGCCTTGCTGATTCTTGACGAGGATGTCGGCCTTGCCGCCGCTGGCGCCACGGCCGAGCTGCCATCGGGGTTCGAGTTCGAGGTGCTGCGCCTTGTAGCCCTTGCGCAGCAAGCGGACGACGCACTCCAGGACGACGAAATTCTCGGGCGCAGAGAAATTGCAGGTGGTGAGGTCGTTGACCACGAAACCATCGGCAGTCGGGTACTCGATCTGCTTGGCCTGAAGGTTGATTCTCACCGAGGTCGAACCGCTCGACCAGACCTCCCACTTGCCGCGTGTCGTGAATCCAAGTGCGCTCAAAGCGGCGGGGAGGTTTTCAGCCGTGATCACGCGTGGTCTGCTCTGGGTGAAGTGGCCGCGATTGTCGCTTGACCGGGAACAGCATGAACTGCGGCGCGTGGGCTCAACGTGCAAGGGCCGGAGTGCCCATAATTGGCTCACCCATCGCAGGAATTCTCCTGGAGCAGCACATGACACCTGACCAACCGACCTACGCGCAATTCGAAACCACCGCACGA
>CAVTWT010000019.1:0-42606 GCA_963738425.1 uncultured beta proteobacterium
CGCTCCCACAGGGTGTCTTGCGCCACCGAGGGTGCGTTGCTGGCACAGGACTTGACGGGCATCAACATGGCAGTGGTCGGTGTGGCGAATCGAACGTTGCAACAGCACCCCGGCGTTGCGCCGGGGTGCAGGAAGCGAGGCCGGTCAGCCGCCGCGCGACGGCCGCCGGCATCGCGTCAAGCGCCGATCAGCAGCACTTGCTGCCGCCGCTCGAGCTCTTGGTCTTCGTCTTGGACTTGGACTTGGTGCTCTTGGACTTGCTCTTGCTGCCGCTGCCGCTGCCGCTGCCGCTGCCTGAGCCGCCCTTGCTGCCATCGCCGCAACTGCTCTTGCCGCCCCCATAGACGAGTTTGAGCTCTTCGGTGTCGAGGTTTCTCATGCTGTCTTCTCCATCGTTGCGACCAGTCGAGGCCACCAGACCGCCTGTGTGGCACCCATCAGGCCCGTCGCAGTTGGGCGCTGACCCGTTGTTTTTGTCGATTTCGTGACAGCATTCGAATGGCCGTGCGTACATCGGTCAACGATTGATACCGCGGCGCACGATATGGGTGACAGCACCCAGATTTCAGCGCTATTGCGTGCTTCAGCGCCGCCGGGCCGAGCGCACGCCAGCGACCTGCGCCACCTGCTTCAACACCTGCGACAAGCGCTCGGTGCCGGCGACTTCGACGGTGAACGTCATCCACGCCGTGACGGCGCCGCCGCCGCGCACGCTTTGCGTGTGCGCGCCGGTGACGTTGACCTTTTCCTTGGCAAAGACTTCGGTGATGTCGCGCAACAGGCTCGGCCGGTCTTGCGCTTCGACCAGCACGTCGATCGGGTACAGCGCGCCGTCGCCTTTGTTGACCCCCCACTCGACAGCGATCACGCGATCCGGCGAATGCGCTCGCATGTGGCGCAGGTTGCTGCAGTTGCGGCGGTGGATCGCCACACCCTTGCCACGCGTGACGAAGCCGTCGATCTCGTCGGGCGGCGCCGGGCGGCAGCAGCGCGCCAGGCTGGTCATCAACGAATCGACGCCGACGACGAGCACGCCGCCGCGGCGCGACGCGTCGCCGGCGCGCGAGCGTTTGATCAGCGGCGCTTCTTCGGCGGGCGCCGGCGCGGCGGGCCGCAGCAACTGCTCGATGTGGCGCAGCGAGAACTCTTCCTTGCCGACCACTTCGTACAACGCGTCGGCCGACTTGAAGCCGAGCTGCTCGGCCAGCTCTTCGCGCAGCGTTGCCGTCTTGCCTTCGCGTTGCAACAGCTTCTCCACCAGCTCGCGGCCGCGCGCGATCGTCTGCCGCTGCGCCTGGGCGTTGAACCAGGCGCGCACCTTGGCGCGCGAGCGCTGGCCAGCGAGATATCCGAGCTCAGGATTCAGCCAGTCGAGCGATGGCCCGCCTTCTTTCGCAGCCGTGACCTCGACCGTCTGGCCGTTGGCCAGCGGCGTGTGCAGCGGCACCATCACGCCATCGACGCGCGCGCCGCGGCAGCGGTGGCCGAGGTCGGTGTGCAGCGCATAGGCAAAGTCCACCGGCGTCGAGCCGGCCGCGAGCTCAACCACGGTGGCCTGCGGCGTGAAAACGTAGATGCGCTCGTCGGCGCTGTTGAATTGAGCGTCGGTCGTGAAGTCGCGCTCCCAGGCCAGCAACTGGCGCAGCACCGCCTTGCGCGCCAACGCGATGCGCTCTTCGTTGCCCGTGCGCGCGCCGCCTTCCTTGTAGGCCCAGTGCGCGGCGACGCCGAACTCGGCGTGCTCGTGCATCGCCCGCGTGCGAATCTGGATTTCGATGTTGCGCCCTTCGTCGTTGCAGATCACGGTGTGCAGCGACTGGTAGCCGTTGGCCTTGGGTTTGGCGATGTAGTCGTCGAACTCGCTGTCCACCGCCGGCCAGCGCTCGTGCACGCGCGCCAGCACGGCGTAGCAGGCATCGACGTCGGCAACGACGACGCGCAGCGCTGCCAGATCCATCACCTGGCCGAGTGCCAATTGTTTGCCCTGCATCTTTTTCCAGATGCTGTAGAGGTGTTTTGGCCGGCCCTGCACTTCGGCGGCCAGGCCATGCGTCTTCAGGAAGGCTGCCAGCTGTGTGCGAAAGCCTTCCACTGCGGCTTCGCGGCCGGCGCGTGTTTCGTCGAGGCCTCTGGCGACCTGCTTGTAGTCGTCCGGGCGCAGAAATCGAAAGGCCAGGTCTTCGAGTTCCCACTTGATCTGCCAGATGCCCAGCCGGTTGGCCAACGGCGCGAACACGGTTTGCGATTCGCGCGCCACCTCGGTCGGGCACGGCACACGCGCCGCCGCATGCCAGCGCAGCGTTTGCAATCGTGATGCCAGGCGCAGCAGCACCACGCGCAGGTCGCGCGAGAAGGCGAGCAGCATCTTGCGCACACGCTCGGTCTGTGCGGCCTGCGCTTGCGCGTCGCCGACTGCTGCAGCGCCGCGCGCCGCGCGCTGGATCTGCACCAGCTTGCGCGTGTGCTCGACCAGGCTCGCGTACGACGGGCCGAACGCTTTGCTGACCACCTCTTCGGGCCGCTGCAGCCAATCGGCTGCATAGACAAGATAAGCCGCGGCCTGCATCGCCGGCGCGGCGCCGATCGCGGCGAGGATCGCGGCCACGCCGTCGGCATGCGCCAGCGCGTTCTCGCCGGTGTCGAGCGCGTGCTCGGCGAGCAGCGGCTCGGCGAAGGCGCGCGCACGGATCAGCGCCGCGTGGCCGTCGCTGTCGGCGTCGGACGCCAGGGCAACGATCGGCGCGGCCTGTGCAACATCGGCGGGCTGCGAGAACGCAGCCGTGGTCTTCATGGCGAGAGCAGAAACTCGCGCACGGCGGCCACCTGCTCGGGCTGCACCAGCATCGGCGCGTGGCCGACGCCGTCGAACTGCACGAGCTTCGCGCGCGGGCCGCGCTGCGTCATCGCCTGCGCTGTGGCGGCCGACAGCAGATCGCTGTCTGCACCGCGCAGCAGCAGCGTCGGCAGCGTGAGCGCGTCCCAGGCCTGCCACAGCAGCGCTTCGCCGGCCTGCGCCATCTGCGGCGTCACGGCCTTGAACGGCAAGGCGATCGAGGGGTCGGAGCGCGGCTTGAACACGCCGCCTTCGTGCTGCAGTTGCGGCTCGGTCAGCGCCAGCCACTGCTCGCGCGTGTGCGGGCCGAAGCCTTGCGAGATCTCCCACAGCGCATCGGCGGCTTCTTCGAGCGTGGACCACTGCGCGGCGCGGCCGACGTAGCCGCCGATGCGCGCGATCGCCGCCGGCTCGATCGTCGGCCCGACGTCGTTGATGACGAAGCGGCGCAACGGTGAGCCTTTCAACGCCGCCACGCCCAGGCCGATCAAGCCGCCCATCGAGGTGCCGACCCAATCGACTTCTTCGGCATTCAGCCGTGCCAGCAGCGTCACCATGTCGGCCACGTACTGCGGCACCGCATACGTCATCGGGTCGGCGAGCCAATCCGATCGGCCGCGGCCGACGACGTCAGGGCAGACCACGCGGTAGGTGCCGCACAGCGCACGCGCCAGCGTGTCGAAGTCGCGGCCCTGCCGCGTCAGGCCATGCACGCAGACCAGCACGCGCGGGTTGGCGGCATCACCCCACTCCCAATACGCCATGCGGTGCAGGCCGCGATTGTCCAGGCACTGCACATGGTTGAGGCGCGGTTCGTTAGTCATCTGTCAGCTCCATCTCGATAATCGATGCTACCAACGAGAGGAAGGCCATCATGCTCACAGGAAAAACAGCGCTCGTCACCGGCTCGACGAGCGGCATCGGGTTGGGCATCGCCAAGTCGCTGGCCATGCATGGCGCCAACGTCGTCCTGAACGGCTTCGGCGATGTCGATGCCGCCAAGGCGCGAGTTCCGCGACATCGACGCCGAGATCGGCTACCACCCGGCCGACATGAGCAAGCCCGAGCAGATCGCCGACATGATCGCGTACGCGCAGCGCACGCTCGGCCACCTCGACATCCTGGTCAACAACGCCGGCATCCAGCATGTGGCGGCGGTGGAAGACTTTCCGCCCGAGAAGTGGGACGCGATCATCGCCATCAACCTGACCTCGGCGTTTCACACCACGCGCCTGGCGCTGCCGGGCATGAAGGCGCGCGGCTGGGGGCGCATCATCAACGTCGCCTCGACGCACGGCCTGGTGGCCTCGCCGCAGAAGAGCGCGTACGTGGCGTCCAAGCACGGCATCATCGGCTTCACCAAGTCGATCGCGCTCGAAACCGCCACCACCGGCATCACCGTCAACGCGATCTGCCCGGGCTGGGTGCTGACGCCGCTGGTGCAAAAGCAGGTCGATGCGCGCGCCGCTGCCGAAGGCGTGGACGATGCCGAGGCCAAGCGGCGGTTGCTCGCGGAAAAGCAGCCGTCGCTGCAGTTCACGACGCCGGAGCAGCTCGGTGAACTCGCGGTGTTTCTGTGCACGCCGGCCGCGGACAACATTCGCGGCGCGGCGTTCAACGTCGACGGCGGCTGGGCGGCGCAGTAACCGTCCCCGAGCGCTGAGCTTGTCGAAGGGCCCTCGACAAGCTCAGGGCCGAACGGCGGAGCGCGGGCTACTTCGTCATCTGCGCTGAGCCACTCACGGTCGCCGTCACATCGCCCTTGCCCGCTTCCGTCGGCAGCGCCTCATCGGCCGCCTGACATCGTCTTCGCCCGCGACATCATCATCGGCACCGGCGCCGCCGCCTTGCTCGTTGGTGGCGACGTTGACTTCGCGCACCGTGTAGCCGCCGTAGCCGAACTGCTGGCTCATCTGCTGCGCCTTGGCGCGCCAGTCGGCGATGGCGCGTGCCGCGACCTCGGCCTCGACCTTCTCGCGCGCCTCCTTCGACAGCGTGTAGCCGACGCGGGCGATGCTCATCGTCGTCACGCGCCCGCTGAGCTGCGCGATGGCCGCGGCGTCCTTGCCCTGCACCTGCAACTCGGCCGTGCCCTGCCAGCCGATGATCGACGGCTGGCCGGTCGCCTTCGGGTTGCCGTAGCGCGGGTAGAGCGAGAAGTTGCCGGTCTGCACCTCCACCTGCCCGGGCTTGGCGATCTTCTTGGCTTCGGCCAGCGCCGCGTCGAGCGCCTGCTTCAGCGCCGACTGCACCGCCTGCGCGTCGGCGCCGTCGCGCGTGGTGCTGAAGACGACGCCGAGCACGTCCTTGGTGACTTCGACCGACGCCGTCGTCGTCAGGCTGAGCACCCCTGAAACCGGGGGCTGCACTTGCGCCGCAGCACCGCCGGCACCGAGGGCGGCGGCCAGCGCCAGGGTGGCGCGATGAAGGCTCATGGCTTTCTTGGACATTCGATCTCCAGAGTGAAAACGGCCGTTTGCGGCATTCGGAAGCAGGCCTGCGCCAGCGTGAAGAATGAACGGCAAGACTTGTAACTTGAAGTCAGCCGCGGTTTTTTGGGCCTTCCCGACTTGTAACATGCGCCGCAGTTACAAATGCCTGGAGCCGCTGACCGATGAACACCCCTGCCAACGCCCGAGCCGACCGAGTCGTCGTCGTCGATGACGACGCCCGCATCCGCGACCTGCTGCGCCGCTACCTGACGCAAGAAGGCTTCGAAGTCCTGCTGGCCGAAGACGCCAAGGCACTGAACCGGCTGCTGACGCGCGAAACGATCGACCTGATCGTGCTCGACCTGATGCTGCCCGGCGAAGACGGCCTGTCGATCTGCCGCCGCCTGCGCGCGGCCAACGACACCACGCCGATCATCATGCTGACGGCCAAGGTCGAAGACGTGGACCGCATCGTCGGCCTCGAAGTCGGCGCCGACGACTACCTGCCCAAGCCCTTCAACCCGCGCGAGCTGCTGGCGCGCATCCATGCCGTGCTGCGCCGCCGCCCGGCGATGGAAGCGCCGGGCGCGCCGTCGAAGGAAGCGCAGACCGTGACCTTCGGGCCGTTCGAGTTCGACCTGTCGCTGCGCCGCCTGCAAAAAGACGGCGAGCAGATCGCGCTGACCACCGGCGAGTTCTCGATGCTGAAGGCGCTGGTGCGGCATCCGCGCCAGCCGCTGTCGCGCGACAAGCTGGCGCAACTGGCGCGCGGCCGCGAGTTCGAGCCGTTCGACCGCAGCCTGGACGTGCAGATCTCGCGCCTGCGCAAGATGATCGAGCCCGATCCGTCGCAGCCGCGGTACATCCAGACGGTGTGGGGCGTGGGCTATGTTTTCGTGCCGGACGGAACCAGCTGATCGACTTGAGCCTGCCTCGGAGCCGCCCCCGTTCGCCCTGAGGTACGAGCGGCTTCGATCCTCAGCCCACGGTCGGATGCTCGCAGTCGCCGGCTTCATGCCAAAACCCCCAGCCCTCGGGCTGACCCTCTTTTCGCGCACCTTCTTCCTGCTCGCGCTGCTGCTCGGCGCGGGCATTTTTGCGTGGGTGCAGACGCTGCGCTCGCTCGAACTCGAGCCGCGTGCGGTGCAGGCCGCGCAGCAGGTGGCCAGCCTCGTCAACCTGTCGCGCGAGGCGCTGCGCTACACCGACGGCATCAACCGCATCGCCGTCACCAAGACGATGACCGACCGCGAGTCGCTGCGCGTGCTGCCGCGCGAGCCGGGCGACCGCTGGGAGCCGTTCGAGGTCGATCGCTTCACGCGCCGCGTCGGCGCCGAATTGCGCGCGCGGCTCGAGCCGCAGACCATCATCGCGCGCAGCGTCAACAGCAACCCGGGCCTGTGGGTCGGCTTCTCGATCGAGAAGGACAGCTTCTGGCTGCAGGCCGACGTGGCGCGCGTCGTGCCGCTGACGCCGGGCACCTGGTTCGTCTGGGTCGGCATCGCGCTGGCGCGACGCTGGTCGGCTCGATCATGATCGCGCGCCTGATCAACCAGCCGCTGCGCGAACTCAGCTTTGCCGCCAGCCGCATCCGCGAAGGCGATTTCGATTCGGTGCTCGACGAGAACACGCTGACCAGCGAGATCCGCGAGGTCAACGTCGGCTTCAACCGCATGGCGCGCGAGCTGGCCAAGGTCGAGGAAGACCGCGCGGTGATGCTGGCCGGCATCAGCCACGACCTGCGCACGCCGCTGGCGCGGTTGCGGCTCGAAGTCGAGATGAGCGTCAGCGACGAAGAGGCGCAGCGCAACATGGCGCTCGACATCGACCAGCTCGACGCCATCATCGACAAGTTCATGGACTACGCGCGCCCCGGCGACACCAAGCTGGTGCCGGTCAACCTGGCCAAGCTGGTCGAAAAGGAAATCGCCACCTTCCGCGAGCCGAAGGAAATCCGCATCGTCTCGCGGCTGGCGATCGACCTGCGCGTGATGGCCGACGACATCGAACTCGGCCGCGTCTTCGGCAACCTGTTCGAAAACGCGCGCCGCTACGGCCGCGGCACCGACACCGGCATCGCCCTCGTCAACGTCAGCTACGCGCGCTCGGGGCCGTGGATCATCGTCAGCGTGCGCGACCATGGGCCGGGTGTGGCGCCGGAAAAACTGGCGCAGTTGACGACGCCGTTTTATCGCGGCGATGCGGCGCGCACCGCGGCCACCGGCGCGGGCTTGGGCCTGGCGATCGTCGAGAAGGCGATCCAGCGCATGGGCGGGCAGTTCGACATCGACAACGCGCCGGATGGCGGGTTGCTGGCGCACATCCGCCTCAAGCGCGTGCCGTAGCGCCCTCCGTTCGGGCTGAGCTTGTCGAAGCCTGTCCTGAGCTTCGTCGAAGGGCCCTTCGACAAGCTCAGGGCGAACGGGTGGCGGCGAGGACCAACGCCACAGCGCGCGCCTCGATCGCGCGCCCTTCACCCACCGGCCCCATCTTTTCTGCCGTCTTGGCCTTGACGTTGACTTGATCGACGGCAACGCCGAGCACCGACGCCAGCCGCTCGCGCATCGCGCCGATGTGCGGCGCCATCTTCGGCGCCTGCGCAATGATCGTGCTGTCGATGTTGCCGATCTCGTAGCCCGCGGCGCGCACGCGCTTGGCGGCTTCGGCCAGCAGCAGCATCGAGTCGGCGCCTTTGAACTGCGCGATCGGTGTCGGGGAAGTGGCGGCCGATGTCGCCGAGCGCCGCGGCGCCGAGCAGCGCGTCGGTGATCGCGTGGGCGAGCGCGTCGGCGTCGGAGTGGCCGTCGAGGCCCTTGTCGTGCGGCACGTGCACGCCGCCGAGGATCAGCTTGCGGCCGGGCACGAGGGCGTGAATGTCCCAGCCTTCACCGAGGCGCATCGTCATGGTCGGGCTTTCGTTGGGTTGCAGCAGGCGCTCGGCGCGCTCGAAGTCTTCGGGCCAGGTGAGCTTGAAGTTGTCGGCATGGCCGGGCACGAGCAGCGGCGCGTGGCCGAGGGCTTCGACCGCGCTGGCTTCGTCGGTGACCGCCGTCGCCCGCCGCGTCGAGCGCCTGTTCGAGCAAGGCCAGGCGAAACATCTGCGGCGTCTGCGCAGCCCACTTGCCGCTGCGATCGACCGTGGTCCTGACGCGGCCGTGAACGTCGGCCTGCTTCAACGTGTCGGCCAGCGGCAAGGCCAGCAGGCCGCCGACGGCGTCGTCGATCGCAGGCGTCGATCAGCCGCTCGATCCACGCCGGCTGCACGAGGCAGCGCGCCGCGTCGTGCACGAGCACCCAATCGTCGTCGTGCGCGCCGTGGCGCTTCAACGCCGACAGACCTGCGCGCACCGTGGCCGCGCGCGTGGCGCCGCCGACGCGTTCGACCCAGCCCGCGAATCCCGGCGCGGCGGCTTCGAACTGCGCGTCCGACGGCGCGAGCACGACCAGCGTTCGCGTCACGCGCGCCACCCGCGCCAGCGCCGCCAGCGTGTGCGCCACGACCGTGCGATCACCCACGCGCGCGTACTGCTTCGGCCCGCCGACGCCCGCGCGTTCGCCGACACCCGCGCAAGGCACAAGGGCATAGATCGCCGCAGCAGACTGTGTTGTCATCGCCGATTCTAGAATTCACCGCTTCATGCACCTTCCATCGATCGCGCCCGGCAAGCGTTTCACGTTGCCCCGCCCCACCGGCTCTGCCGACGCGCTGCTGATCGCGCGCCATGCCGCGCAGCAGAAAACGCTGACGACGGTCATCACGGCCGAGCCGGCCGACGCGCAGCGCCTGGCCGACGAGCTGCCGTTCTTCGCGCCCGGTCTGCGCGTCGGCGCTGTTCCCGGATTGGGAGACGCTGCCCTACGACACCTTCAGCCCGCACCAGGACCTGATCAGCGAGCGGCTGGCGACGCTGTGGCGGCTGTGGTCGGCCAAGGACGTCGATGTGCTGCTGCTGCCGGCGACGACGGCGTTGACGCGTCTCGCACCGCCCTCCTTCCTCGCCGCGACCACCTTCAAGTTCAAGCAGAAGGACAAGCTCGACGAAGCGTCGCTGAAAGCGCAGCTCACGCTCGCCGGCTACTCGCATGTCAGCTCGGTCGTCTCGCCCGGCGAGTACGCGGTGCGCGGCGGGCTGATCGATCTGTTCCCGATGGGCTCGGCCGTGCCGTACCGCGTGGACCTGTTCGGCGACGAGATCGATTCGATCCGCACCTTCGACCCGGACTCGCAGCGCAGCCTCTACCCCGTGCCCGAAGTGCGCCTGCTGCCGGGCCGCGAGTTCCCGCTCGACGACAAGGCGCGCACGACCTTCCGCTCGCGCTGGCGCGAAAAGCTCGAAGGCGACCCGACGAAGAGCCGCATCTACAAGGACCTCGGCGCCGGCATCGCCACCGCGGGCATCGAGTACTTCCTGCCGCTGTTCTTCGAGCAGACGGCCACCATCTTCGATTACTTCGCCAACGCGCCGTTGGTGCTGCACGGCGAGATCGACGCCGCGCTCGGCCGCTTCTGGGCCGACACGCGCGAGCGCCATCGCTTCCTGCAGCACGACCCGGAGCGGCCGATCCTGGCGCCGGAAGAAATCTTCCTGCGCACCGAAGAGTTCTTCACGCTGACGCAGCCGCATGCGACGCTGGTCTTGCGCGGCAGCGAAGAAACCGATTGGGCGCGGCCGGTGCCCGACGTGGCCGTCGATCGCAACGCCACCGAGCCGCTCGCTCTGCTCGAACGCCATCTCGCCGCAACACCGGCGCGCGTGCTGATCGTCGCCGAAAGCGAAGGCCGCCGCGAAAGCCTGCTCGACCTGCTGCGCGACCACAAGATCGGCGTGCCGAGCGTCGCCTCGCTGGCCGAGTTCGAAGCCAACGACGAGAAGGTGGCGATCGTCGCCGCGCCGCTCGCCGCGGGCTTCCATTGGCTGCGCGAAGGCGACGCGCCCGCGATCCAGTTCCTCACCGAGACCGAACTCTTCGCCAGCGCGCCGAGCGCGCGCCGCCGCAAGAAGCAGGAGCAGGTCAGCGACGTCAATGCGCTGATCAAGGACCTGGCGGAGCTCAAGGTCGGCGACCCGGTCGTGCACGTGAACCACGGCATCGGCCGCTACCAGGGCCTGCTCAACATCGACCTGGGCGACGGTCCGAGCGAGTTCCTGCACCTCGAATACGCCGACAAGGCCACGCTCTACGTGCCGGTGTCGCAACTGCACCTGATCGGCCGCTACACGGGCGTCTCGGCCGACGAAGCGCCGCTGCACAAGCTCGGCTCGGGCCAGTGGGAGAAGGCCAAGCGCAAGGCCGCCGAGCAGGTGCGCGACACCGCCGCCGAACTGCTCGCGCTGTACGCACGCCGCGCCGCGCGCGAAGGCCACGCCCACCGCTACTCGGCGCACGACTACGAAGCCTTCGCCGCCAGCTTCGGCTTCGAAGAAACCGCCGACCAGCGCGCCGCGATCCACGCCGTGATCCAGGACATGGTGAGCCCGAAGCCGATGGACCGCCTGGTCTGCGGCGACGTCGGCTTCGGCAAGACCGAGGTCGCGCTGCGCGCCGCCTTCGTCGCCGTGCTCGGCGGCAAGCAGGTGGCGATCCTCGCGCCGACGACGCTGCTCGCCGAACAGCACTACCAGACCATCGTCGACCGCTTCGGCCCGTGGCCGGTGAAGGTGGCCGAGCTGTCGCGCTTTCGCTCGACGAAGGAGATCAACGCGGCGCTCGAAGGCATGGCGTCAGGCGCGATCGACATCGTCGTCGGCACGCACAAGCTGCTGTCCAAGGACGTGAAGTTCTCGCGCCTGGGCCTGCTCGTCATCGACGAAGAACACCGCTTCGGCGTGCGCCACAAGGAAATGATCAAGGCGCTGCGCGCCGAAGTCGATGTGCTGACGCTGACGGCCACGCCGATCCCGCGCACGCTCGGCATGGCGCTCGAAGGCCTGCGCGATCTCTCGCGTGATCGCCACCGCGCCGCAGCGCCGCCTGGCGATCAAGACCTTCGTCCGCAACGAAGGCAGCGGCACGATCCGCGAAGCGGTGCTGCGCGAGTTGAAGCGCGGCGGGCAGGTGTACTTCCTGCACAACGAGGTCGAGACCATCGCCGCACCGCCGCGACAAGCTGGCCGAGCTGCTGCCCGAAGCGCGCATCGCCATCGCGCACGGCCAGATGCCCGAGCGCGAGCTGGAGAGCGTGATGCGCGACTTCGTCGCCCAGCGCCACAACGTGCTGCTGTGCTCGACGATCATCGAAACCGGCATCGACGTGGCCACGGCCAACACCATCGTCATCAGCCGCGCCGACAAGTTCGGCCTGGCGCAACTGCACCAACTGCGCGGCCGCGTCGGCCGCTCGCACCACCAGGCCTACGCCTACCTGCTGGTGCCCGATGTGGAGGGCCTGACCAAGCAGGCCGCGATGCGCCTGGAAGCCATCCAGCAGATGGAAGAACTCGGCAGCGGCTTCTACCTGGCGATGCACGACCTCGAAATCCGCGGCGCCGGCGAAGTGCTCGGCGAGCACCAGAGCGGCAACATGATGGAAGTCGGCTTCCAGCTCTACAACGACATGCTCGCCGAAGCCGTGCGCTCACTCAAAGCCGGCCGCGAGCCCGACCTGCTGAGCCCGCTCGGCGGCCTCTTCGGCGCCACCACCGAGATCAACCTGCACGCCCCCGCGCTGCTGCCCGACGCCTACTGCGGCGACGTGCACACGCGCCTGTCGCTCTACAAGCGCCTCGCGTCGGCGGAGACGAGCGAGCGCATCGACGCCCTGTTGGAAGAGATCACCGACCGCTTCGGCAAGCTGCCCGCCCAAGGCCAGACCCTGTTCGACACGCACCGCCTGCGCGTGCTCGCCAAACCCTACGGCGTGATCCGCGTCGATGCCGGCCCGAAGCTCTCGGTCATCGGCTTTCGCCCCAACCCGCCGGTGGACGCGGCGCGCATCATCGAGCTGGTGCAGAAGAACCGCCACATCAAACTCGCCGGCAACGACAAGCTGCGCATCGAGCGCGACCTCGCCTCGCCGGCGGATCGGGCGCAGCAGGTGCGGGATGTGTTGCGGGCGTTGGGGACGCCGGTGAAGCAGGTGGCGTAGGCGGCGAACGCGCCGCCACCTGCACACAGCACCAAACACAGTTGAACGCCAGTTCACCGATGTCGCCGATGAGGAATCGGTGGCGGCTGGGCTGGGCATCGGGCGGCTTGTTCGATAAGTCTCTCAAGACAAGCAAGTCGAAGTGAGCAACGCGCTTGCAGCGTGCCGCAAGGTGTCCGCGTGTACGGCCAGCACGATTCGAGCGCAGTTGGGCTTCGTGCACGAATTGCCTTTACAACGTCCACACTAGACAGTATGATGTCCATGTAGGACGTAATCACGTCAATGCAAAAAAGGACAGTCATGGATATCAAGTACGCCTTTTGGAACAACAAGGGAGGCACTGGAAAGACGAGCCTTGCGTTCCAGTCAATCGTCCGCTACGCGGAGAAACACCCGAAAAAGCGCGTGCTTGCGGTCGACATGTGCCCGCAGGCGAATCTCTCTGAATTGATGCTTGGCGGCTTGAATAACAAGGGGAGCGACAAGTTGTTGGAGCGTCAAGGTCTTGTGCCGAGGTGCAGCGTCGGCGGCTATTTCCAGTTGCGCCTACCCTCGCCGTACGCGCCGCCGGTGTTCGACGCACATGACTTCATCACCAAGCCGAACAAATACAACCCTGCGCTGCCAGCAAACATCGACCTAGTCTGTGGTGATCCACTCCTAGAGTTGCAGGCGAACGCGGTTAACACTCTTGCCAACAATCAGATTCCAGGCACGAACCCGTGGATTTCGGTCGTTGACTGGCTTAAGAATTTCCTCGATCAGCTCAGCGACGAGTACGACACTGTTTTTCTGGACTGCAACCCGAGCTTCTCGCTTTACACGCAGATTGCGCTCGCATCGTGCAACCGCATTGTCTTGCCGGTAATGGCGGATGACTCATCTCGGCGCGCTATCCAGAACGCCTTCTCGCTGATTTACGGCTTGAAGTTGCCGTCGGAAATCTACGCCGCATACGCGTTTGCGACGAAGCTCAAAGAGGCAAAGCGCCCGCTGCCCAAGGTGCACCTGATAGTCAAGAACAGACTGACGCAGTACATGGGTGCAGCCTCCGCCTACGCGGCTGTCTTAGATGCCATTGAAAAGGATGTCGCCCAGCTACTCAAGACGAATCCTGAGATCTTTGATTTCAAGAAGAACGAAGCAGGATTCGTTGAGGTGCGTGACTTCCAGACGACAGGCGTCGTAGCGTTTGCCAAGGGCTTGCCCTTCTCGAAGTTGCCAGTAGGCAAGCAATCGATTAACGGACACAGAGTCCAGGTGAAGGAGGATTACTTGCTCAACGCTAGGAAGGCAATCGAGGATCTGGTTGCGAAGCTGTAGCAGGCACGCCCGATGCCAACGTCAGGATTCCCACGCTTCGTGGGCTGCGCCCTTTGCAGCCTAGCGTCGTTGCAGTCCACACAACACAATGCTAGAGTTGTGTCTGTGATTCCGCCCTTCGAGACCGACCCCGGTGAAGACGGCCGCTACCAGTTGCCGCCCGGCATTCATGTGGCGACGTGGCCGGAGCTGGTCGAGTGCTTTGGCACCAATCGAACGGCGTCGCGAAATTCTCGCGGGGCTGCTGCGCGCGCTGCAGGCGCTCAAGGCGGCGGGGTGCCAGCGCGCCTATGTCGATGGCAGCTTCGTCACGTCGAAGGAAGTGCCGGGCGACTTCGATGGCTGTTGGGACCACACCGGTGTGGACTTCGATGCGCTGGACCCGGTGCTGCTGGACTTCGACGGCCACCGAGAAGCGCAGAAGGCCAAGTTCGAGGGCGAGATGTTCATCGCCGACGCGCCGGGAAACCGCTTCCTCGAGTTCTTCCAGCTCGACCGCGACGGCCGGCCCAAGGGCATCATTCAGATCAACCTGGCAGACATCCCATCATGATCACCAACGAACGGCAGTACCTGATCACGCAAGCACAAGCGGCGAAGTTCCGTGAAGCGCTGGCCGCCGCGCCGGCCGAGGGCTTGCATCCGAAGGCGCAGAAGGCCATGCGCGATGGCGCGCGAAGCCAGCTCGCTGAACTCGAAGAGCAGCTCGCCGAGTACGACGCCTTGCGCACCGGCAAGGTCGTGTCGTTCAAGATGGATTCGATCACCGGCATCGGTGATGCGCTGGTCAAGGCGCGGATCATTCGCAAGCTCACGCACAAGGCCCTGGCCGAGCGGATGGATCTGGCGGAGCAGCAGATCCAGCGCTACGAAGCCACGCGCTATGCCGGCGTGTCGATCGAGCGCTTGCAGGCGGTGGCCGACGCGCTGAACCTGCGCGTCAACGAGGTGTTCACGCTCGAGAAGGAGTGAGCGGCGTCGGGCTGTGTCGTGGTGATGGGCCACGACGCAATGACCTCGAGCCCCGGCTCGGCGCGACGAATGCGCAGCGCACCACCATGCGCCTGCGCCACCAGCTGGCACAGGTACAGGCCCAGACCGAATCCGCCCGTCGCACGCTGCCGCGCGCTGTCGGCGCGGTAGAACGGCTCGGCCAGATGCGCGCAGGTGTTCTTCAGCCACGCCAGGCCCGAAGTCGCGCACGCTCAATTGCAGTTGACCCTCCGCGATCGCTGCTCAGTGACACGACAGGCGGCGTCGGCGCACCGGCGCTGTGCCGCAGCGCGTTGTCGATCAGGTTGCGCAGCAGCAGGCGCATGCGCATCGGGTCCACGCGCACGAGGCCGAGGCGTTCGTCGAGCTGCAGGCTGAGCCCTGCATCGGGCCACTGCGCGGCGACGAGTTCGCGCACCAGCGCCGGCCAGGTCCACCGCCTCGGTGTGCAGCGCCACGTGGCCGCTGGCCAGGCGTTCGCTTTCGAGCAGCTCGGTGATCAGGTCGCGCATCTCGCCCAGGTCGCGCAGCAGCGCGTTGCGGTGCTCGCCCTCTTCCACCAGCTCGGCGTTGACCCGTGCGCGTGTGAGCGGGCTGCGCAGTTCGTGGCTGATGGCCAGCAGCAGCGCGCGCTTGGCGTCGAGCTTGCCGTGCAGGCTGGCCGCCATGCGGTTGATGCGCTCGGCCAGGTCGCCGAGTTCGTCTTTGCGGCGCACGGGGATCAGCGGCTCGAACGTGCCGCTGCCGAAGCGCGCCACGCCCGCGCCGATGTCGTCGAGCGGGCGCAGCATGCGGCGCACGAACGCGTAGGCCAGCGTGGTCAGCAGCAGCAGCGCGGCGAGCGTGATCCAGCCGAAGGTGCGCGGCCGCGACTCCGGCAGCGGGCCGGCCAGGCCGAAGCGGATGCGGTGGCCGTCGGCGGTGGTGCGCACGAAGCCCCAGCCTTCGGCGCCGAACTCGCGTTCACGTTCTTCGTCGTGGTTCCAACGCTTGGGCACGCGGTACTCGGGATGCGAGTCGTAGTGCAGTTGCGGCCCGTCGATGCGGATCGACAGCGGCAGCCGCGCGACGATGGCCTTGGCGCGCGCCTCGTCGGGCGGCGAGCCGATCTCTGCCGCGAGCTTGTCCACGTAGTCGGCCACCAGCGGCTTGGCATAGCCCTGCCAGCCGCCCTGCAGCACGCGCTGCATGCCGAACAGGAACACCGCGGTGGTGGCCAGCGCCAGCAGCAGGAACAGCGTGACGAGGCGCCACTTCAGCGAATGGCGCCAGCGGTGGCGCGCCGCGTTCCACCGCTTCACACGCGCACTCCGGCAAACGTGTAGCCGGCGTTGCGCAGCGTGTGGATGCAGTCCAGCGGTTCGAGCTTGCGGCGCAGGCGGCTCACCAGGATGTCCACCGCGCGGCTGTGGATGTCTTCGGCCGAGCGGCCGCGCAGTTTCTCCAGGATGTCGTCGCGGCTGAAGACCTTGTGCGGCGCCGCGGCCAGCAGTGCCAGCAGCTCGAACTCGGTGCTGGTGAGCTCGACCGTTTGCCCCTGGCGCATCACGCTGCGGCGGTCGAGATCGATCTCGATGCCTTCGAAGCGCAGTTGGCGCGCCGCAGTCGCAGCCACCGGCACACGGCGCAGGATGGTCTGCACGCGCGCCAGCAGTTCGCGCGGCTCGAAGGGCTTGGGCAGGTAGTCGTCGGCGCCGAGTTCGAGGCCGACCACGCGGTCCATCACGTCGCCGCGCGCGGTCAGCATGACGATCGGCAACTCGCTCTCCTTGCGGATGGTGCGGCAGAGTTCGAAGCCGTCCATCTCGGGCAGCATCACGTCGAGGATCGCGGCGTCGAAGCCGCCGCCGCGCAGCAGCGCCAGCCCGGCGCTGGGCCGGGTGGCGTGCTGCAGCTCGAACCCGGCCCGCGCGAAGTACGCCGCCAGCGGCGGGCCGAGAAGTTCGTCGTCGTCGATCAGCAGCAGGCGCGGCATGCGGGCATTGTGTCCCGCCGGCTCACGAACGATGGCCCCAACCCCGGCCGCGGCTGGCCATGAACTCGCGCACCTTGGCTTGCTGCTCGGGCTTCAGGCTGTCGTAGAAGTCGGCCATCGCGGCGATGACTTCCGGGCTTTGCGTGTTGATCGCGCCGGTCTTCGCGTCGACGAACGCCTTGGCCTTGGCACGGTCGAACGTCGGGCCGGCGACGAGCGCTTGCAGCTCGGCCCGCGGGTTGGTGCCGGTGCCGACCAATGCATTGCGTTGCGCGCGCAGCTTGTCGGCCAGCACGCCGAGCTTGGCCTTCTGCGCCTCGTCGAGGTCGAGGCGGCTGCCGACCTTCTCGACCATCTTGGCCTTCATCTTCGCCGCGTCTTCTTCGCTCATGGCGTACGAGCCAGGGCCGCCGTAGTGGCCGCGGTGGGAGCAGGCAGCGAGGCCGCCGAACAGAACAGAGGCGCCGAAGAGGCCGATCAGGGTGCGCTTGAGCCAGGATTTCATGGGGAGGTCCTTGGGTGGGTTGAACAGAGACCTCACTGTGCCCAGGCGCTCGCCGCGCGTCCTTTCGCCGCGGTATCGCTGCGTAACGTTTTTTGTCGTGCCGTGCTCAGACGGCGGCCGCTTCCTCTTCGCTGATGTTCGCCAGATCGCGCAGTTCGGCGAGCAGCGGCAGTGCGGCCAGCACCGTGTCGGCATCGACGCCGAAGTCGATCAGGCAGGCCACTTCATCGACGCCCATCGCGCGCAGGCGGTCGGTCACCGCCAGGCAGGTGTTCATCGTGCCCATCAGCGAACTGGTGGCGTAGTAGCGCTCGAAGGAGAACTCGAGCGCGTCGCGCACGTCGTCGGCCGACAGCGGCCCCGCGGTGGCCGGGCAGCGCTGCTGGAAGAACGGCACCGACGCCGTGTAGCTGCCGACGAGGTTGGCCGAGCTGCCGAGGTAGCGCAGCATCGGCGCCTTCACGGTGCGGCGCACGGTGGCATCGTCTTCGCCGACGAAGGTGTGCAGCATCAGCGTGACCTGCCCTTGCCCGGCGTGGCCGGCGGCGCGCCAAGCCTTGCGGTAGGCGGCGATCTTGCCGTCGAGCGCTTCGAGCGATTGGCCGAGCAGGTGCGTCAGCACATGGTGGCCGGCGGTGCCGGCGCGCTCGAAGGTCTGCGGGTTGCCGGCCGCGGTGATCCAGATCGGCAACTCGGGTTGGATCGGCCGCGGCATCGTGCGCAGGCAGACGCTGTCGCCGAGCGGATTGACGGCGTCGAAAGGCTCGCCGCGCCACAGCCGCTGCAGTTCGGCGGCGCGCTCGAAAACCAGATCACTGCGCCGCTCGTAGGTGCCCGGCGGCGCGAGCACGAAGTCGTTCGGGAACCAGCCAGAGGCGATGCCGAGATCGACGCGGCCGTTGGACAACACGTCGACCAGCGACCACTCTTCGACGATGCGCGCCGGGTGGTGCAGCGGCACGACGACGCTGCCCGAGCGCAGGCGCACGCGCTCGGTCACGGCGGCGAGCGCCGCGGCCATCACCGAGGGGTTGGGCGACAGGCCACCGAAGGCGTGGAAGTGGCGCTCCGGCGCCCACAGCGCCGCGAAGCCGTGGCGGTCGGCAAAGCGTGCGCTGTCGAACAGCAGCCGGCGCTGCGCGGCGGCGGCCGGGCCGCCTTCGTCGCTGGCGAAGTAGTACAGGCTGAAGGCCAGCGGGCGGTCGGGTGTCGGCAGGGGCTGCATCGGTGCATCGCAAGGCGGCTCGAGCGAGCCGATGGCGCATTGCAATCCGCCTGCGCCGCGAGCGGATTGATTCAGGTTAAGTCCGGGCGTGCCGGCCCTCCCCGGATCGCGGGGCGCGTGGCAGATGGCACGTTTTATCGGCGAGTCACACGGGCGCTGGATCTGCCGGCAAGTCCAGCGACGCGCCGACCTTCAAGGCCGCCACCACGTCCGACTGCGTCACCATGCCGACCAGCTTGCCGCCCTCGCCGACGACCGGGATGTGGCGGTGCCCGGTGCTGTCGAACAGCAGCACCAGGTCCGACAGCGTGCGGTGCTCGCGCGTCACGCGCACCTTGCGCGTCATGATCTGGCCGACGACCTCGGGCCGGTCGGAATGCGAGCGCTGCGATGGCGTGATGAAACTGCGCAGGCGCTGGTCGAAGCCGTGGTGCACGTCGAGCGACGCCGCTTCGAGGAAGTCGGTCAACGTGACGATGCCGACCACGTGGCGGCCGCGGTCCACGACAGGCAGCACTTTCAGCCCGAGCTTGCGCAGCAGCGTCCAGGCCTCCTGCAGCGGCGTGCCGTACTCCACCGTTGTCACCTCGCGCGTCATCACGTCGGCGCAGCGCGTGTCGGACAGCCGCCGCTCATGCGCCAGGCGTTGCGTGAGGTCGATCAGCTCGCGCAACTCGTCGCGGCTGACCGCGAGCACCTCGTTGTAGCGCGCCAGCACCGCGTCGAGCGCCTCTTCGGTGACCGCGTCGGGCCGCGGCGGCGCGCTGCGGTGCGGGTAGCGGTGGCGCGAGACGAGCTTGTGAAAGGCGTAGGCCATCGCCGTCAGCAGCAGCGCGTTGATCAGCACCGGCACCAGCGCGGCGCGCGGATCGGAAATGCCGTTGACCGCCATCAGCAGCGCACTCGCGCCACCCGGCGGATGCAGGCAGCGCAACGCGAACATGAGCCCGATGGCGAGGGCCACCGAGAGCGCTGCCGCGACATCGGGCCAGGGGAAGAGGTGCACGCAAGCCACGCCCACCAGCGCCGAAAGTGCATTGCCACCGATCACCGCCCAGGGTTGCGCGAGCGGGCTCGACGGCAGGCAGAACAACAGCACCGCGCTGGCGCCCATCGGCGCGACGATCCAGCTCAGTCCCGGCGGGCCTGGCATCGCGTGGCTGAGCAGCGCAGTGACACCGATGCCGAGCGCAGCGCCGAGCACCATGCGCACACGCTCGGCCGCATCGACGGCCGTTGGCGCCGGCCAGTAGGCACGAAGGCGTTGGATCGCGGACTCGGCCGCAGTCGTTGGAGCATCCATGGCCGCAGTATCGGCTCTCCGGCGCAGGGATAATCCATTCATGCTCACTCCTGGCCTCACCCTGCGCCACGTCACGCCGCCGCTGTCACTGGCCGACTTCAAGTTGGTCGCGTTCGACATGGATTCGACGCTGATCAACATCGAGTGCGTCGATGAGATCGCCGACGCGGCCGGCCGCAAGGCCGAGGTGGCGGCGATCACCGAAGCGGCGATGCGCGGCGAGATTGCCGACTACAAGGACAGTCTGCGCCGGCGTGTGGCGCTGCTCGAAGGCGTGCCGGTGTCGGCGCTCGAATCGGTGTACGCCGAGCGGCTGCAGTTGAACCCCGGCGCCGAAGTCGCTGGTGCGAGCCTGCCAGCGCGCCGGCCTGAAGACGCTGCTCGTCTCCGGTGGCTTCACGTTCTTCACCGACCGCATCCGCGACCGGCTGCAGCTCGACTTCACGCGCAGCAACGTGCTCGGTGTGGCGGACGGCCAGCTCACCGGCCGACTGGTCGATCAACTCTGGGGCGACATCTGTGACGGCGCGGAGAAGCGGCGCATGCTGCTCGAGACTTGTGCGCGCATCGGCTGCACGCCGCGCGAAACGATCGCGGTCGGCGACGGTGCCAACGACTTGCCGATGATGGGCGAGGCGGGCCTGTCGGTGGCCTACCACGCCAAGCCGAAGGTGCGCGAGCAGGCGATGGTGTCGATCGAATCCGGCGGCCTCGACCGGTTGCTTGAGGTGGTGCAACCGTGAAGCTGTTCGCGTCGGTCGCCGTCGCGCTGCTGTTGGCCGGCTCGGCCAGCGCGGCGAGCGCGCAGCAGAGCGACGGCCCTCCGGTGGCCGTTGAAGCCGACCCGTCGACCGTGGCGGCGCTGTGCCGCCGGGCGCGGCTCGGCGATGCGAACTCGCAGTACGAGCTGGCGTGGGTGTTCACCCACGCGCGCGGCGAAGAGCGTCGCGACGATTGGGCCCACTACCTGTTTTTCGCGGCAGCCGCCAATGGCAACGAGGACGCGCGCAAGGTGCTGTTGTCGGTGACGTGGCCGCAGGCTGCCGTGCCCGATTGCGTTCGACCCACCGCCCTATCGAGCATCGGGCCGACCGTCGCGGTGCGGGCGCCACCGCACATCGAGCGCCTGGTCTACCAGCTGGCGCCGCAATTCAATGTGAATCCGAAGCTCGCGCTGGCGATCATTGCCGTCGAGTCCAACTTCGACACCGTGGCGTTGTCGAACAAGAATGCGATGGGCTTGATGCAGTTGATCCCCGACACGGCCCGCCGCTTCGGTGTGCGCAACGCGTTCGACCCGCAGCAGAACATCCGCGGCGGCATGGGCTACCTGCGCTGGCTGCTGGCCTACTACCAGGGCGACGTGCGGCTGGTGGCCGCGGCCTACAACGCTGGCGAAGGCAACGTCGACAAGCACCGCGGCGTGCCACCGTTTGCCGAGACGCAGGAATACGTGAAGCGCGTTGTCGCGCGCTTCGGCAATGCGCCGCATGCGTTCGATGCGCAGGTGACGCGGCCGTCGCCACAGATCCAGCGCCTCAAGCGCTGAGCTGGCTCCAGACCTTTTCCAGCCGCTTCACGCTCACCGGTTGAGGTGTGCGCAGCTCCTGCGCGAACAGACTGACGCGCAGCTCTTCGATCAGCCAGCGGAACTCGTCGAGTCGTGCGTCGGTGGCGCCACGTGCCTCGGCACTGCGGCGTTGAAAGCGTTGTTCGATCGGGCGCAGCTCGGCCAGGCGTTGCAGATCACGTGCCGGGTCGGCGCGCACTTTGTCAAGCCGCATCACGAGCGCGCGCAGGTAGCGCGGGAGGTGGTTCAGCGCGGGCCACGGCGTTTCGATGACGAAGCGCTTGCCGACCAGCCGCTGCAACTGCGCCACGGCATCGTCGGCCACGTCCTTTGGCGGCTTGCTGTCCTTCAATTTGCGCTGAGCGTTGGCGTGTTCGAGCAACACCGAGGCCACCGCGCGCGCCACTTCCTGTGCAATCAGGTTCAAGCGTGCGCGGCCCTCTTCAAGGCGCGCCGCAAACGCCTTGGCATCGGCCGGGAGCGGCTCGCCGAGGAAGGCACGGTCCATCGCCACGGCGACGATCTGATCGCGCAGCTCTTCGAGTGTGCCCAGCGCCATGAACTGCGCCGCCATGCGCTGTAGGTCGGGGATGTTCTTCTCCAGGTACTTCAGCGGCTCCTTGAGCTGCAGCGCAAACAGGCGCCGCAAGCCGGCGCGGTGACGGCGTGCGGCCACGTCGGGCTCGTCGAAGACTTCGATCTCGACAAACGCGCCTTTGTCGACGAGCGCGGGGAAGCCGACCATCGATTGGCCGCCCTTCTTCACTTCCATCAGTTCGGGCAAGTTCGCCGAAGGTCCACGATGTGAACGGCACGGCGGCGGCGCTCGATGGAACGGCCGACGTTGGCGACGCAGCTTTGGTGGGCGCTGCCGTGACCGCCGCCTGAGGGCTCACCTTCAGACCGGCAAGAGCCTGAAACGCACCTCGCGCCTGCGCGCCCAACTCACTCTTCAACGCCGCGAGATTGCGCCCCATCCCCAACTGCCGCCCGTGCTCGTCGATCACGCGCAGGTTCATGAACAGATGCGGCGACAGCGTTTCGAGCTTGAAGTCGGCACGCACGATGGGCAACTGTGTACGCTCCTTGACGAAAGCCAGCAGCGCGTCGAGCAGGCCGCCCTGCGCAAACCCGCGCTCGTCGCAGAACGCCTGCGCGGATTCCGGCAACGGCACGAGCCGCGACCGTGGCTTTTGATGCAGGCTCTTCAGCAGCGCCACGACCTTGGCGTGCAGCATGCCGGGCACCAGCCACTCGCAACGTTCTTCGTTGACCTGGTTCAGCGCATAGACCGGCACCGTCACCGTCATGCCGTCTTTCGCATCGCCCGGCTCGTGCAGGTAGTCCACGGCGCAGTCGATGCCGCCCAGGCGCACGACGCGCGGGAAGTTTTCGCTCGTCACGCCAGCGGCCTCGTGGCGCATCAGCGCTTCGCGCGTCAGCTTGAGCAGGTTCGGATCGGACTGCGAGGCCTTGCGGTACCAGCGCTCGAAGGCCTCGCCGCTCGTTGCGTCGGCCGGCACCTGCTGCTCGTAGAACGCCGCGATCAAGGCGTCGTCGACCAGCACGTCCTGCCGCCGTGACTTGTGTTCGAGCGCTTCGACCTCGCGCATCAGCCGCGCGTTGTGGGCGAGGAACGGCAGCTTGCTCTCCCACTCGCCCGCCACCAGCGCTTCGCGGATGAAGATCTCGCGCGCCTGCACCGGGTCGATGCGGGCGAAGTTGATGCGCCGGCCGCTGTAGATCACGACGCCGTACAGCGTGGCGCGTTCGAGCGCGACGACCTCGGCAGCCTTCTTCTCCCAATGCGGTTCGAGCAGTTGCTTCTTCAGCAGGTGGCCGCCGATGCGCTCGATCCACTGCGGCTCGATGGCGGCCAGGCCGCGGCCGAAGAGACGCGTCGTCTCGACGAGCTCGGCCGCCATCAGCCAGCGCCCCGGCTTCTTCGACAGGTTCGCACCCGGGTGCTTCCAGAAGCGGATGCCACGTGCGCCGAGGTAGTACTCATCGTCTTCTGCCTTCAGCCCGATATTGCCGAGCAGGCCGGCCAGCAGCGCGAGGTGCATCTGTTCGTAGGTGGCCGGCGTGGGGTTCAATCGCCAGCCGTTGTCCTTGACGACAGTCAGCAGTTGCGAGTGGATGTCGCGCCACTCGCGCACGCGGCGCACGGAGATGAAGTGGTCGCGCAGGCGTTGCTCCTGCTGGCGGTTCGACAGCTTGTGGGTGTCTCCACCGTCCTTGTGCCCGTGCGAGCCGCGGGCTTCTTCGATCCAATGCCACAGCTTGACCGTACCGACGAACTCCGACTTCTCATCGTCGAAGGGTTTGTGCTTCGCGTCGGCGTTTTGCTGTTGTTCGATCGGCCGGTCGCGCACGTCCTGGCCCGACAGGGCCGCGGCGATGATCAGCACCTCGCTCAGCGACTGGCGTTCGCGTGCTTCCAGAATCATGCGGCCGACGCGCGGATCGAGCGGCAGGTGCGCGAGTTCGCGGCCGATGGCGGTCAGCTCGTTGTCGTCATCGACCGCGCCGAGTTCACTCAGCAGCGCGTAGCCGTCGGCGATCGCCTTGCCCGGCGGCGGTTCGAGAAACGGAAAGTCTTCGACCGCGCCGAGATTCAGCGACTTCATGCGCAGGATCACGCCGGCCAGCGACGAGCGCAGGATTTCCGGGTCGGTGAAGCGCGGCCGGCCGGCGAAGTCCTTTTCGTCGTAAAGGCGGATGCAGATGCCATCAGCCACGCGGCCGCAGCGGCCGGCACGCTGGTTGGCCGCCGCCTGGCTGATCGGCTCGATCTGCAACTGCTCGACCTTGTTGCGGTAGCTGTAGCGCTTCACGCGCGCCAGGCCGGCGTCGATGACGTAGCGGATGCCGGGCACGGTGAGCGAGGTCTCGGCGACGTTGGTCGCGATGACGATGCGCGGTGCGCCGTGCGGCGAGAACACCTCGTCTTGCTCGGCCGCGGACAAGCGCGCGAACAGCGGCAGGATTTGCGCGTGCCGGTGCCGCGGGTCGTGCGCGAGGTGCTTGCGCAGATGGTCGGCGCACTCGCGGATTTCGCGCTCGCCGGGCAGGAAGATCAGGATGTCGCCGGTTCCTGTTCGCCAGAGTTCGTCGGCGGCTTCGGCAATGGCGATGTTCAGATCGCGTTCGCGCGTCTCTTCGAAAGGGCGCCAGCGCTGCTCGACCGGAAACATGCGGCCCGACACCTGGATCACCGGCGCGCCGTTGAAGTGATTCGAGAACCGATCGGCGTCGATCGTCGCCGACGTGACGATCACCTTCAGGTCCGGCCGCCGCGGCAGGATCTGCTTCAGGTGGCCGAGCAGGAAGTCGATGTTCAGCGAGCGCTCATGCGCCTCGTCGATGATGATCGTGTCGTAGGCGCGCAGCAGCGGGTCGCTCTGCGATTCGGCGAGCAGGATGCCGTCGGTCATCAGCTTGACCGAAGCGCCGGCTGAGAGCCGGTCGGTGAAGCGCACCTTGAAGCCAACGACCTCGCCGAGCGGCGAGTTCAGCTCGGAGGCGATGCGCGCGGCCACGCTCGACGCCGCAATGCGGCGCGGCTGCGTGTGGCCGATGAGTTTTCCGCTGTTGGCCTTGCCGCGGCCGAGCGTCAATGCGATCTTCGGCAGCTGCGTCGTCTTGCCCGAGCCGGTTTCACCGCAGACGACGATGACCTGGTGCGCCTGCAGTGCACGCGCGATTTCGTCGCGCCGCGCCGAGACGGGCAGCGATTCGGGGAAGGTGATGGGCGGGAGGGACACGGGGCGCGGATTATCCGGCCCCGTGTCGTCTCGAACTCAGGACAGCGCCGGGCCGCTCCCAAGCGTCGGCCTGAGCCTCACCTCGGGGGAGTGCCCGCGCAGCGGGCGAGGGGCCGTCATCTCAGTCGCCGTATTGGATGACCGACAGCGCCGCGCCCTGTGGGTCGCGGATCACGGCCATGCGGCCAACCGTCTTGACCTCCATCGGCTCCATCAGCACGCCGCCGCCGAGGCGCTTGGCCGCGGCCACGGTTTCGTCGAGGTTGCTGACGGTGACATAGCAACCCCACATCGGCGGCATGTCTGCCGGCGCGCCAGGTGGCTTGCCCATGATGCCGCCGATCGAGGTGTCGCCGATCTTGATGAGGTGGTACGGGCCGCCACCCATGTCGGAGGTCTCGACCTTCCAGCCAAAAAGCTTGCCGTAGAAATCACCAGCGGCTTGGGGATCACTCGTCATCAGCTCCGACCAGCTGAAGGCACCGTGGGTCTCGTAGGGATTCATGGGTGTGGCTCCTGTGGAACGCGGGCGCGAATCGTGCGCCGCTCGCCGCTGAGCGTCAATGCCTGCGGCACAATCGCCCGCGATGAACATGCACGCTGCCGCCGTCGTCTTCCCCCACACCTTCGTGCCCTGGTTCCGCTCGGTGGCACCGTACATCCACGCCTACCGCGGCAAGACCTTCGTCGTCGCAATGGCGGGTGAAGGCATCGCCGCCGGCAAGCTGACGGCCTTTGTGCAGGACCTGGCGATCCTGCATGCGATGGGCATCAAGCTCGTCTTCGTGCACGGCTTCCGGCCGCAGGTCAGCGAGCAGTTGAAGGCCAAGGGCCACCCGGAACACTTTTCGCACGGCCTGCGCATCACCGATGCCGTGGCGCTCGACTGCGCGCAGGAGGCGGCAGGCCAGTTGCGCTTCGAGATCGAGGCCGCGTTTTCTCAAGGGCTTCCCAACACGCCGATGGCCAACGCCACGGTGCGCGTCGTCTCGGGCAACTTCCTGACCGCGCGGCCGGTCGGCATCGTCGATGGCGTCGATTTCCAGCACAGCGGTGTTGTGCGCCGCGTCGATGCCGTCGCGATCCGCCATGCGATCGATTCGGGCGCGGTGGTGCTGCTGTCGCCGTTCGGTTTTTCGCCGACTGGCGAGGCCTTCAACCTGGTGATGGAAGACGTGGCGACGTCGATCGCCGTCGCCTTGCAGGCCGACAAGCTGCTCTTCCTGACCGAGCTGCCGGGCGTGCGCGAACAGCCCGATGATCCGGAGAGCGGCATCGACACCGAGCTGGCGCTGGCCGACGCCGAGCGGCTGGTCGCTGCGCTGCCCAACCCGACGCAGCCCAGCGACGTCGCCTTCTACCTGCGCCATTGCGTCAAGGCCTGCCGCGAAGGTGTCGAGCGCACGCACATCCTGCCCTTTGCGGTCGATGGCGCGCTGCTGCAGGAGGTCTACACGCACGACGGCATCGGCACGATGGTCGTCGATGAAAAACTGGAGAGCCTGCGCGAAGCGACGAGTGACGATGTCGGCGGCGTGCTGCAGTTGATCGAGCCCTTCGAGCGCGACGGCACGCTGGTGCGCCGCGAGCGCACCGAGATCGAACGCGACATCACCAACTACACCGTGATCGAACACGACGGCGTGATCTTCGGCTGCGCGGCTCTGTACCCGTATCCGGAAGCCGGCACCGCCGAGATGGCTGCGCTGACGGTCAGCCCGCAGGTGCAGAGCCAGGGCGACGGCGAGCGCATCCTGAAGCGCGTCGAGCAGCGCGCCAAAGGCATGGGCCTGAAAAGCATCTTCGTGCTGACGACACGCACGATGCACTGGTTCATCAAGCGCGGCTTCGTTCAGGTCGAGCCCGAGTGGCTGCCCGAGGCACGCAAACGAAAGTACAACTGGGACCGGCGCTCGCAAGTGCTGGTCAAGACGTTCAAGTGAAGCGATTGGAGCAATGACATGACGCGCATGGTGCAGTGCATCTACCTGAAAAAAGAAGCGGCCGGCATGGTCTATCCGCCCTACCCCGGCGAACTGGGCAAGCGCATCTACGACAACGTCAGCCAGGAAGCCTTCGAGCTGTGGAAGAAGCACCAGACGATGCTGGTCAACGAGAACCGCTTGAACCTGGCCGATGCGCGGGCGCGGCAGTACCTGGCACGGCAGATGGAGCAGTTCTTCTTCGGCGGCGGTGCGGACAAGCCAGCGGGCTACGTACCGCCAACGGAGTGATGTCGATCTAAACGCGAACGATTCGCATTTGTTGGCTATACTCTCGGCATCAGCCACCGGGAGCTTCCATGCAGTTCACCTTCAAAGTCGCTTGCGCCACGTTGGCCTTGGCGGCCGGCGCCTCCTCAGCGCAACAGCCGACGCTCAACCTCTACTCGGCACGCCACTACCAGACCGACGAAGCCCTCTACGAGAACTTCACCAAGGCCACCGGCATCAAGATCAACCGCATCGATGCGGACGACGCCGGCATCCTGGCGCGACTGAAAACGGAAGGCTCCGCGAGCCCTGCCGATGTGATCCTGCTGGTCGATGCGGCCCGCTTGTGGCGCGCTGAAGTCGACGGTTTGTTCCAGCCGGTGAAAAGCAAAGTGCTCGACAGCCGTATTCCGGCAACGCTGCGTGGCAAGGACGACGGCCAAGGTGCACAGTGGTATGGCTTCTCCACCCGCGCCCGCGTCATCGTTTACGACAAACTGAAAGTGCAACGCAACGACGTCGACACTTATCAGGAGCTTGCGGACCCCAAGAACAAGGGCAAGTTGTGTACGCGCTCTGGCTCGCACCCTTACAACCTGTCGCTGTTCGGTTCGATGGTCGAGCACATGGGACCGGAAAAAACGGAGGCATGGCTCGGCGGCCTCGTTGGCAATATGGCGCGCGCGCCGAAAGGCGGCGATACCGATCAGATTCGCGCCGTGGCCAGCGGCGAGTGCGGTATTGCATTGACCAACTCCTACTACCTCGCCCGCCTGCTGCGCTCCGACAAACCTGAGGACAGGTCGGCGATGGAGAAAGTCGGCGTTGTCTTCCCGAACCAGTCGGACTTTGGCACGCACGTCAACATCGCCGGTGCCGGCGTGGCCAAGAACAGCAAGAACAAGGAGGCGGCGGTGAGTTTCCTTGAATATCTGGCCAGTGATTCGGCACAGAGTTACTTTGCTGAAGGAAACAACGAATGGCCTGCGGTGGCCAGCGTCAAGGTGAACAACCCCGCACTGCGCGTCATGGGTGATTTCAAATCCGAAACTGTGCCGGTGGCGGCTGTTGGCCTGAACCAGGTCAAGGTGCAGCAAATGCTCGATCGCGTCGGCTACAAATAACCCTGTAACGCGTCACCGTGGTCGTGGGCTATATTTCGTCCGACCCACACCACGGAGTCGATCGATGGCGAAACTGACGGATTTGCTGGCGCAGAAAGCCACGCTGGAAAAGCAGATTGCCGATGCGCAGCGCGAAGAGCGTTCTGGCGCGATTGCGCAAATCAAGGCGCTGATGGCCGAGCACGGTTTGACTGCGGCTGACCTCAGCGGCCGCGCTGGCAAGGCGAACAAGGTCGGGGGTACCAAAGTGGCTGCCAAGTACCGGAACAAGGCCACGGGTGAAACCTGGTCCGGCCGCGGTTTGCAGCCGCGCTGGTTGAAGGCGGCTCTGGCCAGCGGAAAAAAACTCGCTGACTTCGCCGTCTGAGCGACAGCGCAGCGCTCGCGGTCCGCGACGGCGAGCGCCAGCGCGTTCGCTAGACTCGACCGCGTGATTCCATCGGGCTTCATTGCTGATTTGCTGGCACGCGTCGACATCGTCGAGGTGATCAGCCGCCACGTGCAGCTCAAGAAGGGCGGCGCGAACCTGATGGGGCTGTGCCCCTTCCACGGCGAGAAGTCGCCGAGCTTCTCGGTCAGCCCGAGCAAGCAGTTCTATTTTTGCTTCGGCTGCGGTGCGGCGGGCGATGCGATCCGATTTCTCACGGAGCACACCGGTGCCAGTTTTCGCGATGCGGTCACCGACCTCGCTCAGCAAGTCGGTTTGGCCGTACCGGACGACGCGCGAAGCGAGGACGAAAGGCGTGTGGCGGCACAGACCAAAGCACGACAGGCCACGTTGACCGAAGTGCTCGAGCGCGCCGCCCAGCACTACCGGGCGCAACTCAAGGGCAACTCGCGCGCGGTCGGCTACTTGAAGGGCCGGGGCCTGACCGGCGAGATTGCGGCGCGTTTCGGTCTCGGCTACGCGGCCGATGGCTGGCACGCGCTGGCCAGCGCCTTCGCGCAGTACGACGACCCGCTGCTCGTCGAATCCGGCCTCGTCATCCACCAGCACGACGAGGGCCAGGACGAGAAGCGCTATGACCGCTTCCGCGACCGCGTGATGTTCCCGATCCGCGGCGTCGGCGGCGAGACCATTGGCTTCGGCGGCCGGGTGCTCGACCGCGGCGAGCCCAAGTACCTGAACTCGCCGGAGACGCCGGTGTTCGTCAAGGGCCGTGAGTTGTACGGTCTGTACGAGTCGCGGGCGGGCATCCGCGCGCGCGGCCATGCACTCGTCGTCGAAGGCTACATGGACGTCGTTGCGCTGGCGCAGACTGGTTTCGAGAACGCGGTGGCCACGCTCGGCACGGCCTGCACCGAAGAGCATTTGCGCAAGCTGTTTCGCTTTACTGACGCCGTCGTCTTCAGTTTCGATGGAGATGCCGCGGGCCGCCGCGCGGCGACACGTGCGCTTGAAGCCGCCCTGCCCCACGCCACCGACCTGCGCTCGATCCGCTTTCTCTTCCTGCCGCCCGAGCACGACCCGGATTCGTTTGTTCGCAATGAGGGCGCTCCGGCCTTCGAGCGCGCGATCGCACAGGCCGTGCCGCTGTCGCGACAGATCGTCGATGTGGCGCGCGACAACTGCGACCTCGGCACGCCCGAGGGCCGCGCACGCTTCATCAGCCAGGCGCGGCCGTTGTGGAGTGCGCTGCCCGAGGGCGGATTGAAGCGGCAGATGCTCAACGAACTGAACAAGGCCGCCGCGCTGCCGGAGAACGAGCTGGCAACGCTGTGGATGAACGCAGGCCCCTCGCTGGCCGCCGGCGCGGCGGCGGCCAGCGGCGTCCGCCGCCCAGCGCGCCCCGCAAGCGCCTTTGCCGCCAGCCGCCGGGCGCCGCGCCGACCGGAGGACCGCATCGTCCATCTGCTCCTGATGCAGCCGGCCTGGTGGGACCAGCTGACCGCGGAAGACCATGAGCTGCTGCACGCACTGCCGGCACCGCACGGCGAACTGGTCGCGTGGCTGGAGCGCGACATCGTCGAGCATGGGCCTCGCCCTTGGGCGGCCGTCCGCACCGCACTGGCGGCTGAAGAAATGGTGGCGACCGCACTCAGCACGCTGCGGCTGGACGACAACGAGGAGTTCGAGTCAGCGGCGAGTGATCTGCGCCTGCTGCTCGATGGCCGCCTGCTCGAAGCGGTGAAGGCCCGCCAACGCGAACTGGCCACTGCAGTGGCCACGGACCCGCAGGCGCTCCTGGAGTTCCGGCAGACCCAGGAGCGTGTCCGCCAGCTCACTCAGCGCATGCAGGAAACGCGGCTGGCGGCCTCAGAGCCTTGACACCCGAGCTTTGACCGGGCTTGCGTCATGGGCGATAATGCGGGGCTAACTGCTACGGCAATAGTGACTGCAGCACCTCCGGGCCCCGGCCACCCGCGACACGGGTTCCACCGAACAGGCCATCTCCACCCGCAAGGACTGCACCTGTACCGCGCGTCGCCACCGACTGCTCGGCTGTCACCGGCCAAAGCCCCGATCCGCCCGTCAAGGTGGCGAGCCGCTGCAACGCTTCGCGCGATGCAGTCTGCTTGCGCCTTGGCCCCAGCGCACCGAGACCATCTCAAGGATTGCGAATGACCGCGAAGAAGACCGCCCCAGCAAAGCCCATCAAGCCGGCCAAGGCCGCCGCGAAAGGCAAGGCTGACGACAAGCACGCCAAGGCTGCACCGGCGCCCAAGCCTGCCGCCAAACCTGCGGCCAAGGCAGCCGCCAAGCCGGCACCGAAAGAAGACACCAAGGGCAAACGCGGTCCAAAGGCCAAAGACGGCAAGAAAGGTGCGCCGCCCAAGGCAGGCGACGAGGAGTTCGAGGCACTGGAAGCCGAACTCGAAGGCGAGGTCGAGGGCGAAGGCAGCGACGACGGCGAAACCAAGGCCGTCAAGGTCAAGCCGCTGCGAATGAAGGTCTCGCGCGCGAAGGAGCGCGCGCTGATGCGTGAGTTCGGCCTCGACGAGACGCAGCTCACCGAAGAAGAAGTCGCCAAGCGCCGCCACGAGTTGAAGACGCTCATCAAGATGGGCAAGACGCGTGGCTTCCTGACGCACCAGGAAATCAACGACCACCTGCCCGAGAAGCTGGTCAACGAGGAAATCCTCGAAGCCATCGTGTCGATGTTGAACGACATGGGCATCGCGGTCTACGAGCAGGCGCCCGACGCGGCGACGCTGCTGATCGCCGGCGGCTCGACCACCACCGCCACCGAGGAAGAAGCCGAAGAAGCCGCCGAAGCAGCGCTGTCCACTGTCGATTCCGAGTTCGGCCGCACAACCGACCCGGTGCGCATGTACATGCGCGAGATGGGCACGGTCGAGCTGCTGACGCGCGAGGGCGAGATTGAAATCGCCAAGCGCATCGAAGGCGGCTTGCAGGCCATGATGCTAGCGATCAGCGCATCGCCGACGACGATCGCCGAGATCCTGTCGATGGCGACGCGCCTGCGCGCCGGCGAGATGCAGATCTCCGAGGCTGTCGATGGCTTTGTCTCCGACGACGAAGCTGACGACTACGTGGCCGAAGAAGACTTCGACGAATTCGACGAAGCCGAAGAAGAAGACGAAGGCGCGATCAGCAAGGCGCTGACCAAGCGGCTCGAAGAGTTGAAAGTCGCCGCACTCGTCAAGTTCGATGCGTTGAACGGCCATTTCGAGAAGATGCGCCGCGCCTACGAAAAAGAAGGCTACAAATCGCCGTCGTACAACCGCTCGCAGATGGCGGTCAGCGGCGAGATCATGTCGATCCGCTTCACGGTGAAGACCATCGAGCGCCTGTGCGACATCCTGCGCTCGCAGGTTGACGACGTGCGCCGCTACGAGCGAGAGCTGCGCAAGATCGTCGTCGACAAGTGCGGCATGCCGCAGGACCATTTCATCAAGACCTTCCCGGCCAACGTGATGAACTTGAAGTGGGCGGAAAAGGAAGTCGCGCTCGGCAAGCCCTACAGCACGATCCTGGCTCGCAACCTGCCCCCCGTGCAGGAGCTGCAGCAAAAGCTGATCGATCTGCAATCGAAGGCCGTCGTGCCGCTGGAGGACCTGAAGCAGATCAACAAGAAGATGAACGAGGGCGAGAAAGCCTCTCGTGACGCGAAGAAGGAGATGATCGAGGCCAACCTGCGCCTCGTCATCTCGATCGCGAAGAAGTACACCAACCGCGGCCTGCAGTTCCTCGACCTGATCCAGGAGGGCAACATCGGCCTGATGAAGGCGGTAGACAAGTTCGAATACCGCCGCGGCTACAAGTTCTCGACCTACGCCACGTGGTGGATCCGCCAGGCGATCACGCGCTCGATCGCCGACCAGGCGCGCACCATCCGCATCCCGGTGCACATGATCGAGACGATCAACAAGATGAACCGCATCTCGCGCCAGCACCTGCAGGAGTTCGGCTACGAGCCCGACGCGCCGACGCTGGCGGAGAAGATGGAGATCCCCGAGGACAAGATCCGCAAGATCATGAAGATCGCCAAGGAGCCGATCTCGATGGAGACGCCGATCGGCGACGACGACGACTCGCACCTGGGCGACTTCATCGAGGACACCAACTCGGTGGCGCCGGTGGACGCGGCGATGCAGGCCGGTCTGCGCGATGTCGTGAAGGACATCCTCGACAGCCTGACGCCACGCGAGGCCAAGGTGCTGCGCATGCGGTTCGGCATCGAGATGAGCACCGACCACACCCTCGAAGAGGTGGGCAAGCAGTTCGACGTGACCCGCGAGCGCATTCGCCAGATCGAGGCCAAGGCGATCCGCAAGTTGAAGCATCCGAGCCGATCAGACAAACTTCGCACCTATTTGGACAACCTCTGATCACCAGACTCGGCGAATGACGCTGATCGCCCAACGCACCGTGCTGTTTGCCGACCTGCGCGGCAGCACGTCGCTGTTCGAGCGCCTGGGCAATGCCGAGGCGACCTCGGTCATCACGCACACGGTGGCTCTGCTCGGCCACAGCGTCAGCGATCGTGGCGGGCGCGTCGTCAAGACTTTGGGTGATGGCCTGATGGCCGTGTTCGACACCTCACCCGCCGGCATCCAGGCCGCCGCGCAGATGCACGAGTCGCTCGAGCGACTGGTGCAGCGTGGCAGCGAACATGGCGCGTCGGCGGGCCTGCGTGCATTGCGTCTGCAGGTGGCCCTGGCACGCGGTGAGGTCGTCGAGATGGGTGGCGACTGCTTCGGGGACGCCGTCAATGTCGCCGCGCGGCTGCTCGACCATGCGGGCGACAACGAAACGCTGATCACCGACGAGGTCTTCGGTGGCTTGATCAAGCTCGAGCAGCAGCGCTTTCGCAGCCTCGACTGGATGCATCTGCGCGGCCGGGCCGAGCCGGTGCATGTGCACCTGCTCGGTGGCAGGCGTCCAGCCTACGACGCCGCAGCCACCGCCTTCGGCGCCGTCATGGCGCCGGCTCAGGAGCCCGAGGGCATTCGCCTGACCTGGCGCCGCACGCGCCGCCTGATGACGAGCGAACGCTTGCCGATGGTGATGGGCCGCAGCGCGCAGAGTGCGTTCTGCGTCGAAGACTCGCGTGTCTCTCGCCAGCATGCACGCATCGATTGGCAAGGCGGCGTCTTCTCGCTGGTGGACCTGAGCATCAACGGCACCTTCGTGCGCTTTGCCGGCAGCGAAGAAGTGCTGAGCCTGAAGCGCGGCACCTGCACCTTGCATGGCAGCGGTGTCATCGGGCTTGGCGGTTCGCCAGCCGACGCCAGTGCGGCGACGGTGAAGTTCGAGGTGGTTCACTTCGGCGACACACAACCCAGAGACACGCTGAGTTGATCTCGCCTCGCGCGAGCGTTGGCTTTGATGGCTGACAATCTGCGCATGTCCGTCGTGCAATTCGCCCCTGAACCCGCGCTCGCGCACGGCATGCCCACGTGCACCGCCGTCCTGCTGGTCAACCTCGGCACCCCCGACGAACCCACGGCGCCAGCGCTGCGCCGCTACCTGCGCGAGTTCCTCTCCGATCCACGCGTCGTCGAGATCCCGCGGGTCGTCTGGTGGCCGATCCTGCACGGCATCATCCTGAACACGCGTCCCGCCAAGTCGGCGGCGAAGTACGCCACTGTCTGGACCGACGAAGGTTCGCCGCTGGCCGCCTGGACCGCCAAGCAGACCACGCTGCTGCAGGGCTACCTCGGCGAGCGCGGCTTGCGGCCGCCACAGTTGTTGGTGCGGTACGCCATGCGCTATGGCAACCCGTCGGTGGCGTCGGTGCTCGATGAGTTGAAGGCGCAAAACGCCACGCGCATCCTGATCCTGCCGCTGTACCCACAGTACGCCGCGGCGACGACGGCCAGCGTCAACGATGCCGTGATGGCCTGGGCGATGCGGCAGCGACGCCAGCCCGAGTTGCGCTTCGTGCAGCGCTACCACGACGACGCGGGCTACATCCGCGCGCTGGTGCAACGCGTGCGATCACATTGGCAGACCAACGGCCGCGGCGACAAACTCGTCTTCAGCTTTCACGGCATCCCCGAGCGCTCGCTATTGCTCGGCGATCCCTATCACTGCGAATGCCACAAGACCGCCCGGCTGCTGGCCGAGGGCCTGGGATTGAAGAAGGACGAGTGGCTCGTCACCTTTCAATCGCGTTTTGGCAAGGCGAAGTGGCTGGAGCCCTACACCGAGCCGACGCTCGTCGAGCTGGCGCGTCAAGGGGTGACGCGTGTCGATGTGATGTGCCCGGGCTTCACGTCGGACTGCCTCGAAACGCTCGAAGAGATTGCGCAAGAAGCGCGCGATGCCTTCCTCGGCGCCGGCGGGCGTGGCTTCGAGTACATCCCTGCCCTCAACGATCAGCACGAGTGGATCGCTGCGCTGGCCGGCGTGACGATGCAGCACCTTCAGGGGTGGGAGATCGCGCCGGCCGACGAGTCGAAGCTCGAAGCGCAGCGCCTGCGCGCCCAGGCGATGGGCGCTAGCGCCTGAACAGCTTGATCAGCCGCGGCAGCACCAGCACCGCGATGACAACGACAAGCAGCGCCAGCGACATCGGCCGCTGCACGAAGACGGAGAAGCTGCCCTCACCGATTGACACCGCGTTGCGCAGTTGCGCCTCGGCCAGCGGGCCGAGGATCAGGCCGACGATCACCGGCGCTGTCGGGAAGTCATAGCGCCGCATCAGCACACCCAGCAGCGCCACCGCGTACATGAAGAGCAGGTCGAGCGGGCTCTGTCGCATCGCATAGACGCCGACCGTCGCAAAGATCAGGATGCCAGCGTAGAGCTGGGCTTTGGGGATCTTCAGCAGCTTCACCCACAGGCCCACCAGCGGCAGGTTGAGCACGAGCAGCATCACGTTGCCGATGTAGAGCGATGCGATCAGCGCCCAGACCAGCGCGGACGAGGTCTGGAACAGCTGCGGGCCTGGCTGCAAGCCGTAGTTCTGGAAGGCCGACAGCAGGATCGCTGCCGTCACCGAGGTCGGGATGCCGAGCGTCAGCAGCGGCACCAGCGTCGCCGTCACGGCCGAATTGTTGGCCGCCTCCGGGCCCGCCACGCCTTCGATCGCGCCACTGGTGCCGAACTCAGCGGCATGTTTCGACAGCTTGCGCTCGGTGGCGTAGCTGAGAAAGGTCGGGATCTCCGACCCGCCGGCGGGGATCGTGCCGAACGGAAAGCCGATCGCCGTGCCGCGCAGCCACGCCGGCCACGACCGCCGCCACTCGGTGCTCGTCATGTGAACCTTGCCCATCGTGTTCAGCGACGCTTCGGAGCGGCCCTCGTAGAGCGCGTTGTAGAGCGTCTCGCCGACAGCGAACAAGCCCACGGCCACCAGCACCACCTCGACACCATCCAGCAGTTCCGGAACGCCCATGGTGTAACGCACCTGGCCACTGATCTGGTCCAGCCCGACGCAACCCAGCGCCAGACCGAAGAACAGCCCAGTCAGCCCGCGCAGCGTGCTCTTGCCGAGCACGGCGCTCACGGTGACGAAGGCCAGCAGCATGAGCATGAAGTACTCGGGCGGGCCGAGTTTGACCGCGAACTCGGCCACCACCGGCGCGAACAGTGTCACCAAGCACGGTGGCCAGCGTGCCGGCGACGAAGGAGCCGATCGCGGCCGTGGCCAGCGCCGCACCGGCACGGCCGTTCTTGGCCATCTTGAAGCCTTCGAGCGCGGTCACCATCGTGCCGGTTTCACCGGGCGTGTTGAGCAGGATCGAGGTCGTCGACCCGCCGTACATCGCACCGTAGTAGATGCCGCAGAAGAAGATCATCGACGACGCCGGCTCGACCTGCGACGTGATCGGCAGCAGCATCGCGACCGTCACCGCGGGGCCGAGGCCGGGCAACACGCCGATCGCGGTGCCCAGTGCGCAGCCAACGAAGGCCCACATCAGGTTGATCGGCGTGCCGGCCGTGGCAAAGCCCCCGGCGAGGTTGGTGAGCAGCTCCTGCATCAGAGCCAGCCGGTGCCGGTCAAACCCGGCAGATTGATGGCGAGCAGCTTGGTGAACAGCCAGAACACGGGCAGCGAAATAGCGAGGCCGGTGGCAGCGTCGATCAGCGTCCGCTTCAAGTCACCGGCTGGCTTGCCTTCAGCGCCGCGCAAGCCGCGCACCGCAAGCGCGAAGCACAGCGCGCACGCCAGCACGAAGCCAACGCGCGTGATCAGCGCCGCTGTCACCAGCACGCCGGCAGACACCCACGCAAACGCGACCCAGTCGCCCTGCGGCGCTCCAGACGGTTCGTCACGATCGCGATACCCGCCCGTCAGCGCCTGCTTCATCAGCAAGCCTCCGCACACCAGCAGGGCTGCGGAAACGACCCACGGCAGGAAGTTGGGACCGACGCCTCCATAACCGGCCCCGCCTGGAATCGACAACGCGCCGAAGGCCAGCAGCGCGCCGATCAACAGCACGCCGCCGGCCAGAATCACTTCATGCTTGGAGCGTGGCACCGTCACGTTCACACCATCCCGGCCTTGACCATCGTCGCGCGCAGGCTGGCGAATTCCTTGTCGACGAACTCGTCGAACTCCTTGCCCGTCATCACGGCCGGCGTCCAGGCGTTCTTCTCCATCGCCTCGGCCCAGGCCTTCGACTTGACGGCCTTCAGGATCATCTCGGTGAGCGCTTTGCGCTGGGCGTCGTTGATGCCCGGCGCGCCGTAGACGCCGCGCCAGTTGCCGATCTCGACATCGATGCCCTGCTCTTTGAGCGTCGGCACGTTGATGCCCTTCAGGCGCTGCGCCGAAGTCACGGCCACGGCGCGCATCTTGCCGCTCTCGATGTACTGCGCAAACTCGCTGTAGCCACTGCCGCCGACCGTGACGTTGCCGCCGAGGATGGCGGCTGTCGCCTCACCGCCGCCACGGAAAGCGACGTAGTTGATCTTGGCCGGATCGACGCCCACGGCACGTGCAATCATGGCTGCGGCGATGTGCTCGGTGGAGCCGCGCGAGCCGCCACCCCACTTGACGCTGCCGGGGTCCTTCTTCATCTGCTCGACGACCTCGCCCATCGTCTTCAGCGGCGATGAGGCCGGAAGAACGAAGACGTTGTACTCGCTGGTCAGCCGTGCGATCGGCGTGGCCTGCTTCAGATCGACCGGCGGCTTGCCGGTGATGATGCCGCCGAGCATGACGGCGCCCATCACCATCATCGCGTTGGCGTCACCCTTGCTCGCGTTGACGAACTGCGCCAGGCCGATGGCACCGGCTGCACCGCCCTTGTTCTCGTAGCTCACGGAAGCCGCGGCGCCAGCGTCTTGCAATGCTTTGCCGAGAGCTCGGCCGGTGGTGTCCCAGCCACCGCCCGGGTTGGCGGGAATCATCATCTTCAGATTGGCATTGGCCAAGGCGGTCAGCGGCAATGCGCCGGTGGCGGCCAGTGCGGCGATTGAGCGTAGGAAATCTTGACGGCGCATGCGGGTCTCCAGAAAACGTAGTTGTCAATACACGCAATGATGCCTGTAGGCCGGGGGGCCACGAGTACCTAGAATCCCGCTGATGCGTTTGGACAAATGGTTGTGGGCGGCGCGTTTTTTCAAGACACGCAGCCTGGCCGCAGAAGCGGTCAATCGCGAGCGTGTGCGCATCAACGACCTTCCGGCCAAACCGGCAAAAGAGTTGCGTTTGGGGGACAACGTGGCATTGCGACAGGACGGTGGGCTCGTGCGCACGGTGATCGTGCGCGGCTTGTCGGCGATCCGCGGCCCGGCCACCGTGGCCCAGACACTGTACGAAGAAACGGCTGAGAGCCAGGCCGCGCGGGCCCAGGCTGCCGAGGCGCGGCGCCTGGCCCCTGAGCCCGCAGCCGCAATGACACAAGGCCGGCCGACCAAGCGCGATCGGCGCGACATCGAGCAGGCCGGCGGCGGCTGGCAGCGCTGGAGCGCCTCGCTCGACGACCGCTGAAAAGTTCCCGAAAAGTCGCTCGAGCCCACTTGATATGGGCTCCGAGCACCCCAATTACGCGCGAGCGCCGACATTGCGATGCCATGACCAACGAACCCATCGAACCCTACCTGACCCCCATGCCGCCTGCCGCTGACGGCAGCGCGGCGGTCCAGCCCGAAACCGCTGCTGAAGTGCAGCTCACCCAATTGCAAGCCCAGGTGTCCGAGCTGAACGACGCCTTCCTGCGCGCCAAGGCCGAGGCCGAGAACGTGCGCCGGCGCTCCGAGGAAGAACTCTCGAAGGCACGCAAGTTCGCTGTCGAGTCTTTCGCCGAAAGCCTGCTGCCGGTGATGGACAGCCTGCAAGCTGCGATTGCCCAACCCGAGGCGAACACGGCGCAGGTGCTCGAAGGCGTGCACGCCACGCTGCGTCAGCTCGCATCAGCACTGGAGCGCAACAAGGTCAGCGAAGTCGCGCCGCCGGCGGGCACCAAGTTCGATCCACACCAGCACCAGGCCATCAGCGTCGTGCCGGCAGCTCAGGAAGCGAACACGGTGGTCGCCGTGCTGCAAAAGGGCTACCTGATCGCCGACCGCGTGCTGCGGCCGGCGCTGGTCACGGTGGCTGGGCCGAAGACCTAATTCACACCGCGTGTGCCTTGAAAGCGGCGCACTTATCCACAACTCGAACACAAGCGGATCACCGTTTTCAGGAGAAACCAAATGGGAAAGATCATCGGCATCGACTTGGGCACCACGAACTCGTGCGTGGCCATCATGGAAGGCAACACCACCAAGGTGATCGAGAACAGCGAGGGTGCACGCACAACGCCGTCGATCATTGCCTACCAGGAAGACGGTGAAGTACTGGTCGGCGCGTCGGCCAAGCGCCAGGCGGTGACCAACCCGCGCAACACGCTGTACGCCGTGAAGCGCCTGATCGGCCGCAAGTTCACCGAAGGTGAAGTGCAGAAGGACATCGGCTTGATGCCCTACAAGATCGCCGCCGCCGACAACGGCGACGCCTGGGTCGAGGTGCGCGGCAAGAAGCTGGCGCCTCCGCAGGTCAGCGCCGAGGTGCTGCGCAAGATGAAGAAGACGGCCGAGGACTATCTCGGCGAAGAGGTCACCGAGGCCGTCATCACGGTGCCGGCGTACTTCAACGACTCGCAGCGCCAGGCGACGAAGGACGCCGGCCGCATTGCCGGTCTCGACGTCAAGCGCATCATCAATGAGCCAACCGCGGCCGCGCTCGCCTTTGGCCTCGACAAGCACGGCAAGGGCGACCGCAAGATCGCGGTCTATGACCTCGGCGGCGGCACCTTCGACATCTCGATCATCGAGATTGCTGACGTGGACGGCGAGATGCAATTCGAGGTGCTGTCGACCAACGGCGACACGTTCCTGGGCGGCGAGGACTTCGACCAGCGCGTTATCGACTACATCATCGGCGAGTTCAAGAAGGACCAGGCCGTCGATCTGTCCAAGGACGTGCTGGCGCTGCAGCGCCTGAAGGAAGCGGCCGAGAAGGCGAAGATCGAACTCTCGTCGTCGACGCAGACCGACATCAACCTGCCCTACATCACGGCCGACGCGTCAGGCCCGAAGCATCTGAACCTGAAGCTGACGCGCGCCAAGCTGGAATCGCTGGTCGAAGACCTGATCGACAAGACGATCCGCCCATGCGAAGTCGCGATCAAGGACGCCGGTGTCAAGACCAGCGAGATCGACGACGTGATCATGGTCGGCGGTATGACGCGCATGCCGCGCGTGCAGGAGCAGGTCAAGGCCTTCTTCGGCAAGGAGCCGCGCAAGGACGTGAACCCGGACGAGGCCGTGGCCGTCGGCGCGGCGATCCAGGGCCAGGTGCTGGGCGGCGACCGCAAGGACGTGCTGCTACTCGACGTGACACCGCTGTCGCTCGGCATCGAGACGCTCGGTGGCGTGATGACGAAGATGATCAAGAAGAACACGACCATCCCGACCAAGTTCGCGCAGGTGTTCTCGACGGCCGACGACAACCAGCCGGCGGTGACGATCAAGTGCTACCAGGGCGAGCGCGAGATGGCCGCGGGCAACAAGTCGCTCGGCGAGTTCAACCTCGAGGGCATTCCGCCGGCGCCGCGTGGGCTGCCGCAGATCGAGGTCACGTTCGACATCGACGCCAACGGCATCCTCCATGTCAACGCCAAGGACAAGGGCACCGGCAAGGAGAACAAGATCACGATCAAGGCCAACTCCGGGCTGTCGGAGGCTGAGATCGAGAAGATGGTCAAGGACGCCGAGGCCAATGCCGACGAGGATAAGAAAAAGCTCGAACTCGTTCAGGCGCGCAACCACGCCGACGCGATGGTGCACAGCGTGAAGAAGACGCTGGCCGAGCATGGCAAGGAACTGGGCGACGAAGAGAAGACCAAGATCGAAGCGGCGATGAAGGAAGTCGAAGAAGCGATGAAGGGCGAGGACAAGGACGCCATCACCGCCAAGACTGACTCGATGATGGCCGCCAGCCACAAGCTGTCGGAGAAGATGTACGCCGATGTGCAGAAGGCCGCGGCCGCGCAAGGCAACACCGAAGCCGCGCGGCCGGCGAACGACGCTTCGGAAGCGCGCGCCGGCAAGCCGATGGACGACGACAACGTGGTCGATGCAGAGATCAAAGAAGTCAAGAAAGGATAAATCCGACGGGCTGCGCTCGCCGTTTTATCTCGCCGCGATGGAGCAGACGGGCCGTGCCCGCTGCTCATCGCGGCGTTTTCGCTGATTGCTGAGGGAACGCTGGAACATGGCCAAGCGCGATTACTACGACATCCTCGGGTTGCCCAAGAACGCGACCGAGGACGACATCAAGAAGGCCTACCGCAAGCTGGCCATGAAGTACCACCCGGACCGCAACCAGGGTGACGGTGCAAAGGCCTCTGAAGAGAAATTCAAGGAGGCCAAGGAAGCCTACGAGATCCTGTCCGAGCCGCCGAAGCGCGCGGCCTACGACCAGTTCGGCCACCAGGGTGTCGATCCCAACATGGGCGGCTTCCGCGGTGGTCCGGGCCAGGAAGGCTTCGGCGGATTTGCCGAAGCCTTCGGCGACATCTTCGGCGACATCTTCGGCGGTGCGGCCGGCGCAGCCGGTGGCCGGCGCGGCGCCAATGGGCAGCAGGTCTATCGCGGCGCCGACCTGTCGTACGCGCTCGAGATCACGCTCGAAGAGGCGGCACTCGGCAAGGACACGCAGATCCGCATTCCGAGCTGGGACAACTGCGAAACCTGCAAGGGCACCGGCGCCAAGGCCGGCACCTCCGCCAAGACCTGCCCGCAATGCAACGGCTCGGGCGCGGTGCATCTGCGCCAGGGCTTCTTCTCGATCCAGCAGACCTGCCCGCAATGCCGCGGTGCCGGCAAGATCATTCCCGATCCGTGCACGACCTGTGCGGGCGCCGGCAAGGTCAAGAAACAGAAGACGCTCGAGGTCAAGATTCCCGCCGGCATCAACGAAGGCATGCGCATCCGCTCGGCTGGCAACGGTGAACCAGGCAGCAACGGAGGGCCGCCGGGTGACCTTTACATCGAGATTCGCGTCAAGCAGCACGAGATGTTCGAGCGCGATGGTGATGACCTGCATTGCACCGTGCCTGTGGGGCTGACCACCGCCGCGCTCGGCGGATCGATCGAGGTGCCGACGCTGGCCGGCAAGGTCGAGATCGAATTGCCCGAAAGTACTCAGCACGGCAAGACGTTCCGCCTCAAGGGCAAGGGCGTGAAGGGCCTGCGCTCGAGCTACCCGGGCGATCTCTATTGCCACGTTGTCGTCGAAACGCCGGTCAAGCTCACCGAGCACCAGAAGAAGCTGTTGAAGGAGCTCGACGAGTCGCTGCGCAAAGGCGGCAACAAGCACTCGCCCGACGACAAGAGCTGGGCCGATC
>CAVTWT010000020.1:0-97331 GCA_963738425.1 uncultured beta proteobacterium
ACGACGCATGCTCCGGGCTGTCCAGATGGGGCAGGGCGTTGAAGGTCATCAGGTGCAGGCGCTTCGGCGTCATGCGGAGTTCGCAGACCGCGCTGTTGCGCAGGTGCAGGTTCAGCTCGATCACCGCCTCCGGCTGCAGGCCCAGCACATGGCCCACGGCCATCGAGATCGGCCCACCGCTGGAGACGACCAGCGCCGTGCCGTTGGCATGGTGCTCGCGCAGATGCGCCAGCGCGGCCTCGATGCCGGCGACGAAGGCCGTGTAGCGCAGCATGCCCTCGGGCCGGGTCTGGCCCTGCATCCAGCGCAGCAAGCCGTCGCGCAGCAGCTGGAAATGCACGCGCGCCTCGGGGGCGGTCTTCACCGTCGGCAGCGGGCCTTCGTGCACGGAGCGGATCAGCGCGTGGCTGTCGTACTCGTCGAGTTCGGCATGGGCCGTGGGCCGCGTGCGTCGCGCCGAGGCCGCTTTCGATGGCGGCGAGCGATTGCGCGTGGCGCTTCAGCGTGCCGGTGAGCACGGCATCGAAGCGCAGGCCGTGCGAGCGGAACCACGCTCCCAGGCGCTCGCATTGGCGGCGGCCGAGATCGCTCAGCTGGTCGTAGTCGGCGGCGCCGAACGAGGCCTGGCCGTGGCGGACGAGGAACAGTCTGCCCATCGGCCACATTGTCGGCGCAACGCGTCGGGCCGGTTGTCCCGCTCGGCGACCCTGCAAAATGGCGCTGCTGCACAGGAGCCCACCATGACCCATCGCATCCTCATCGCCCAAGGCGGCGGCCCGACCGCCGTCATCAACCAGTCGCTCGTCGGCGCCGTGCTCGCCGCGCGCGGCTTGCCGAGCGTCGAGCGCGTGTACGGCGCGCGCCATGGCGTGCGCGGCATCGTCAACGAAGACTTCATCGACCTGACGATGGAAACCACGGCGCACCTCGAGCGCGTGGCGGCCACGCCGGCCTCGGCGCTGGGCTCGACGCGCGACAAGCCCGACCTCGCGTACTGCAAGAACATCCTCGAAGTGCTGAAGGCGCACCAGATCGGCCACTTCTTCTACATCGGCGGCAACGACTCGTCGGACACCGTGCGCATCGTCGCCGAGGAAGCGAAGAAGGCGGGCCACCCGCTGGCCGCCGTGCACATCCCGAAGACGATCGACAACGACCTGATGGGCAACGACCACACGCCGGGCTTTCCGTCGGCCGCGCGCTTCGTCATGCAGGCCTTTGCCGGCGCCAACCTCGACAACGCCGCGCTGCCGGGCGTGTACGTGGCCGTGGTCATGGGCCGGCATGCCGGCTTTCTCACCGCTGCGGGCGCGCTCGCGCGCACGCAGGCTGACGACGGGCCGCACCTGGTCTATCTGCCCGAGCGCGTGTTCGAGATCGACAAGTTCCTCGCCGATGTCAAGGCGGTGTACGACAAGCACGGCCGTTGCGTGGTCGCGGTCAGCGAAGGCATCCACGACGCATCGGGCGAGGCCATCGCCGCCAAGCTGTCGGCGACCGTCGAGCGCGACGCGCATGGCAACGTGCAGCTCTCCGGCACCGGCGCGTTGGCCGACCTGCTGTGCGACGAGATCAAGGCCAAGCTCGGCATCAAGCGCGTGCGCGGCGACACCTTCGGCTACCTGCAGCGCAGTTTTCTCGGCTGCGTCAGCGACGTCGATGCCCGCGAAGCGCGCGACGTCGGTGAGCGCGCGGTGCAGTACGCGCTGCTGCAAGGCCAGGTCGGCTCGGTGGCGATCCGCCGCATCGGCGACTACGTGGTCGAGTACCCGCTGCAACCGCTGGAGGCCGTGGCCGCGAAGACGCGCGTCATGGACGATGCCTTCATCAACGCCGCCGGCAACGACGTGACGCCGGCGTTTCGCGACTACCTGCGCCCGCTGTTGGGGTCGGACCTGCCGCAGGCACATCGGCTGCGCGGCGCGGCGGTGGCCAAGGTGCTGAAGCGCTGACCCGCTGGCGCTGGATCATCGCGGCTGGGCGGGCCTGAGCCAGGGCTGGAAGAAGCTGCGTTTCGCCTTCTGCTGCATTGAAGGGTCCGCGCGCGCTGCTTCGCATTCCTGCTCAGCCTGCGCCTGAGTTCCGGCAGCCTTGCCGGTTTTCTGCGCGCACTGCGCAGCGTCGAGTTGCTTGACGTTGCCGTCGAGGCAGCACCACTTCAACTCAGTCTGCGCGTGAGCGCTCGGCAACAGGCTCTCGATCACTACACGCGCCGTGCTGCGTGGCGCGGTCTGCGCCTGAGCCGACATGGCCGCTGTGCCGAGGGAGTTGGAGCCCGCGGCGACGGTGAAGATCACCAGCGAGTTGACAACCCAGAACAGCAGCTTGAAGGCGCGCTTGCCGGGTTTGCCGGACACGAACACGCACAGCCCGAAAAGGAAGCTCAACACCAACGCGATCAGCGCCGGCTGCGGCGCGTTGAGCGCGAACTGGAACGCCAGCGCGTTGGTGATGCCCATCGTCATGCCGCCGGCCAAGCCCGGCGTCAGCATCGACTCCGGCGTCACGAACTTTTCGATATCGGTCATGGTTCTCTCCTGAAGGTCCTCGGCGTGCAGGAGTGCAACCCGAGGGCTCGCAGGGCAACCATAGGCGTCCAACGCAGGAGTCGCCTCCCCTAGGAAGGCGAGAAAGGCGGCTCGCCTCCCTGGAACTTGGACTGCAAGCGCGCGGCGTCGAAGCCAACAGTGATGCGGCCGTCGTCCCACTCGATCACCGGGCGCTTGACGAGGCTCGGCTGGGCCAGCATCAAGGTGCGCGCCGAGGCCGCATCGACTGCCGCGGCGCGCGTCGCGTCGTCAAGCTTGCGCCACGTGGTGCCCTTGCGGTTGAGCACCTGTTCCCACCCTGCGGCCGCGATCCAGGCGTCGAGCCGCTTCGGCGGCGGGCCGGCCTTCTTGAAGTCGTGGAATTCGTAGGGCCGATTGCGTTCGGCGAGCCAGGCGCGCGCCTTCTTGACGCTGTCGCAGTTGGGGATGCCGTAGAGGATCAAGCTTCGCGGTGGTACGCCGTCACGCGATCGACTTCGTTCTTCGAGCCCAGCATCACGGCGACGCGCTGGTGCAGCTTGCCCGGCATCAGGTCCATGATGCGCTGCTGGCCGTCGGTGGCCGCGCCGCCGGCCTGCTCGACGAGGAAGGCCATCGGGTTGGCCTCGTACATCAGGCGCAGCTTGCCGGGCTTGTCGGGCTCGCGTGCGTCCCATGGGTAGAGAAAGACGCCGCCGCGGGAGAGGATGCGGTGCACGTCGGCGACCATGCTGCCGACCCAGCGCATGTTGAAGTCCTTGCCGCGCGCGCCGGTCGTGCCGGCCAGGCACTCGTCGATGTACTGGCGCATCGGCGGCGCCCAGTGGCGCAGGTTGCTCATGTTGACGGCGAACTCCTGCGTGTCGTCGGGGATGCGCAGGTTCTCGCCTGTGAGCACCCACGAGCCCATTTCGCGGTCGAGGGTGAACATCGCCACGCCGTTGCCCACGGTGAGCACGAGCGTGGTCTGCGGGCCGTAGACGCAGTAGCCGGCCGCCGCCTGGAACTTGCCGGGCTGCAGGAAGTCTTCTTCGCTGACACCGGGCTGGTGGCCGACCTTGCGCAGCACCGAGAAGATGGTGCCGATGCTGACGTTGACGTCGATGTTGGACGAGCCGTCGAGCGGATCGAACAGCAGCAGGAACTCGCCCTGCGGCCAGCGGTTCGGCACGGCGTGGATGCCGTCCATCTCCTCGCTGGCCATCGCCGCCAGGTGGCCGCCCCATTCGTTGGCTTCGATCAGCACTTCGTTGCTGATGACGTCGAGCTTCTTCTGGATCTCGCCTTGCACGTTTTCGGTCTGGGCACTGCCGAGCACGTCGCCAAGCGCGCCCTTGTTGACCGAGATGGCGATGGCCTTGCAGGCGCGCGCGACGACTTCGATCAGCAGGCGCAGCTGGCCGGGGATGCGGCCGTGCTCGCGCTGTTGCTCGACGAGGTATTGGGTGAGGCTGATGCGTTTGGTGGCCATGGGTGCTCAGTGGGCTTGCGACAAGGCGCGCTCGACGATCTCGCGCACGCCGGCCGACAGGTCTTTCTTCTCGGCCACGCGCGTGACCGCTTCGCGCGCCGCGCTGCGGTATGGCTCGGCCAGGTGCATCCAGCGGTCCATCGCACGGGCCACGCGGGCCGCCAGCGAGCTGTTGAAGCCGTCGATCTCACGCACCGCGTCGGCCCACAGCACGTAGCCGCCGGCGTCGGTGCGGTGGAAGGCGGCCGGGTTGCTCGTGCAGAAGACCTGGATCAGGCTGCGTGCGCGGTTCGGGTTGGTGAGCGTGTAGTCGGCGTGTTGCAGCAACTGCTTGACGCGCGCGAAGGCGCGTCCGTCGGCGCGCTCGGGCATCTGCGCCTGCAGCGCGAACCACTTGTCGATGACCAGGGCTTCGTGCTTGAAGCGGGCGTGGAAGTGCGCCAGCGCCGGCGTGGCCAGCTCAGCATGGGACTCGGTGAGGGCGGCCAGCGCGCCGAGGCGCTCGGTCATGTTGCCGGCGTCCTTCACACGCTGGTAGGCACGGCCGGGCCAGATCGGATCGCCGGTTTTTGCGGCATCGAGGCAGAGCATGCACAGCGCCAGGTTGGCCAGCGCGCGCTGGCCCGCTGACTGCGGGTCCGGGCTGTAGGCGCCGCGGACCTGGTGTGAGTCGTAGGCCCAGCTCCAGTCGTCGCGCAGCTCGCGTGCCAGTTGCCCGAGCATCACCTCACGCACCGCGTGCACGCGCTGCGGGTTGACGGTGGCGAGGTGTTCGGCGAGCAGGTTCTCATCGGGCAGCGTCAGCACCAGCGCCTTGAACGCGGCATCGAGCTGCGGATGCCGCAGCACGGTGCGCATGGCGTCGATGAACGGAGCGTCGAGCACTGGCTCACGCTCGCCCTTGATCGCGCCGAGCAGGCGGTCGAGCGCCAGGCGCTGGCCCGACTCCCAGCGGTTGAACGGGTCGCTGTCGTGCTGCAGCAGCACCAGCAGGTCGGCATCGGACAGCGGCTCGGCGAGGATCACCGGCGCCGAGAAGCCGCGCAGCAGCGAGGGCACCGGCTCGGCGTCAACGTTGACGAAGGTGTAGAAGTTTTTCGCCTGATCGAGCACGAGCACGCGCTCGGCCGCGTCGAAGGCCGGTTCGTCCTCGAGCTGCACTGGCAGCGCGCGGCCGTCGCGGCCGATCAGCGCCAGCGCCATCGGGATCACCTGCGGCTGCTTGCCGTCGCCCACCTGCTGCTCGAAGCCGAGGGTGTAGGTTTGCGTGTGCGCGTCCCAGCGCCCGCGCGCGGTGACCCGCGGCGTGCCCGACTGCGAGTACCAGCGCTTGAAGGTGTCGAGCCGCGTGGTCAGTGCACTTTGTGGGTTGGCGTCGGCGATGGCCTGCGCGAAGTCATCGCAGGTCACGGCCTGGCCGTCGTGGCGCTTGAAGTACAGGTCCATGCCGCGGCGGAAGCCATCGCGGCCAACCAGCGTGGCCATCATGCGCACGACCTCGGCGCCTTTTTCGTAGACGGTGGGCGTGTAGAAGTTGTCGATCTCGACATAGGCGTCGGGCCGCACCGGGTGCGCCATCGAGCCTGCGTCTTCGGGGAACTGCATCGCGCGCAGGCGCTTCACGTCGCCGATGCGGCAGACCGCGCGTGCGCTCGCATCGCCGGCCATGTCCATCGAGAACTCCTGGTCGCGGTAGACCGTCAGGCCTTCCTTCAGCGAGAGCTGGAACCAGTCGCGGCAGGTGATGCGGTTGCCGGTCCAGTTGTGGAAGTACTCGTGGCCGACGACGGCTTCGATGCCGTGGTAGTCGCTGTCGGTGGCGGTGGCGGGGCTGGCCAGCACGTACTGCGTGTTGAAGACGTTGAGCCCCTTGTTCTCCATCGCGCCCATGTTGTAGTCGCCGACGGCAACGATCATGAAGCGCTCCAGATCGAGCGGCAGGCCGAAGCGGTGTTCGTCCCAGACGATCGAGGCCACCAGCGAGGCCATCGCATGCTCGGTCTTGTCGATGTCGTCGCGCGCGGTGTAGATCTCGAGCAGGTGCTCCTTGCCCGAGCGTGTCTTGATCTGCTGGCGGCGCACCGAGAGCTTGCCGGCGACGAGCGCGAACAGGTAGCTCGGTTTCGGAAACGGGTCGTGCCACTTGGCGAAGTGGCGCCCGTTGTCGAGTGCGCCTTCTTCGACCAGGTTGCCGTTGGACAGCAGCACCGGGTATTTCGACTTGTCGGCGCGCAGCGTCACCGTGAACACCGCCATCACGTCCGGCCGGTCGAGGAAGTAGGTGATGCGGCGGAACCCCTCGGCCTCGCACTGCGTGAACAGGCCGGAGCCCGAGGCGTACAGGCCCGAGAGCTGCTTGTTCTTGTCGGGCGCGCAGGTGTTGCGCAGCTCGAGCGTGAAGCTGTCGCCTTCGGGCGGGTTGTCGATGATCAGCGAGCCGTCGTCACCGTGGCGGAACGACACGCTTTGGCCGTCGGCCATCACGCGCAGCAGCGTGATGCCGTCGCCATGCAGCACCAGCGGCGCACGCAACACCTTGGGATTGCGCTCGACGGCTAGCTTGCTGGCGACGATGGTCTTGGCACCATCGAGATCGAAGCTCAGGTCGGCCTTACGAATCCAGAACGCGGGTTCGGCGTAATCCTGGCGGCGGATCAAGGGCGCCGTGCCTTCACGCATGAGCATCATCATGGTTGTTGTTCTCCATCAGCTTCGTGAACCAGGCCGCTTGTGACAGCCCGGTGTAGTGGCGGATCGCAGCGAGTACGTGCGGACCAGCGAGTTCGTCGGCCGTGTGGCCGGTGCAGACGGCCACGGCGCGCATGCCGGCGCGGCGTGCGGCTTCGATGCCCAGCGGCGCGTCTTCGAAGACGACGCAATGCTCGGGCGCAACGTTCAAGCGCCGCGCCACTTCGAGAAAGATCGCCGGTTCGGGCTTGCCGGGCAGGCCTTCGTCGCCGCCGACGACAGCGTGCGGCGGCTCGTCGAGCGCCAGGTGTTCGAGCGCGAAAGCAATGTTGTGCGCGTCGCCCGCGGTGCCGACGCCGACCTTGAAGCCGAGCGATCGCGCCTGCGACGCGAAGGCACGAAAGCCCGCCACTTCGCGGAATGTCGGCGGCGCGAAGGCCTGGCGGTACAGCGCTTCCTTTTGCCGCACCAGCGTCCAGGCTTCGTCGTGTGCGATGGCGCGGCCGAAAAGCTCGCTCATGCATTCAGCGCCATTGCGTCCGGTCGTGCGGCGCATCATTTCATCGACGCCCATGCCGATGCCGTGCAGCGCCGCGAAGTCGATCCACGAGTCTCGGTGGAACGGCATCGAATCGATCATCGTGCCGTCCATGTCGAAGATCAGCGCTGCAGTTCTCATACGCCCTGTTTGAGCGATGCCTGGATGAAAACGTCCAGATCGCCGTCCAGAATCTTCTGCGTGTTGCTGATCTCGACGTTGGTGCGCAGGTCCTTGATGCGGCTGTTGTCGAGCACGTAGCTGCGGATCTGGTGCCCCCAGCCGACATCGGTCTTGCTGTCTTCGAGCTTCTGCTGCGCCACCCGCTGCTTCTGCATCTCGTGCTCGTACAGCCGCGAGCGCAGCATCTGCCAGGCCTCGTCACGGTTGCGATGCTGGCTGCGGTCGTTCTGGCACTGCACGACGATGTTGGTCGGGATGTGCGTCAGGCGCACCGCCGAGTCGGTCTTGTTGATGTGCTGGCCGCCGGCACCGCTGGCGCGGAAGGTGTCCACACGCACGTCGGCCGGGTTGATCTCGATCTCGATCGAGTCATCGACTTCCGGATAGACAAACAGCGACGCGAACGAGGTGTGCCGCCCACCCGAGGAATCGAAAGGGCTCTTGCGCACCAGGCGGTGCACGCCGGTTTCGGTGCGCAGGTGGCCGAAGGCGTAGTCGCCCTCGACCTTGATCGTCGCCGAGCGGATGCCGGCCACGTCACCCTCGGTTTCTTCCATCACCTCGGCCTTGAAGCCCTTGCGCTCGCAGTACTTCAGGTACTGGCGCAACAGCATCGCGGCCCAGTCGCAGGCTTCGGTGCCGCCGGCGCCGGCCTGGATGTCGATGAAGCAGTTGAGCGGATCGGCCGGGTTGTTGAACATGCGGCGAAACTCGAGCTGAGCCACCGTCTCGCCGAGTTGGGCGGCTTCGGCTTCGATCGTGGCCAGCGCCGGCAGGTCGTCGTCGGCTTTCGACATTTCGAACAACTCGCTGTTGTCCGACAGGTTCGACGCCAGGTGGTCGATCGTTTCGACCACGGTCTCGAGTGATTTCTTCTCGCGCCCCAGTTCCTGCGCGCGCTTCGGCTCGTTCCAGACGTTCGGGTTCTCGAGCGCGGCGTTGACTTCGTTCAGACGCAGTGATTTGCGCTCGTAGTCAAAGATACCCCCGAAGCGCTTCGGTGCGCGCTGCGAGGTCGGCGAGCAGCGTGCCGATCTGGTTGATGCGTTCGATGTCCATGACAGCAGAGCCTGATTTTTGAAGGCCTGGATTGTCTCATGCAGGTCACTGTCAAGGGTTAGTCCCCAGAGGGGTTTGCCAGTGGCGGTAAGCGTTTGTCAGAAAGCCGTAAGCGCTGGCGAACCACAGTACGCCCCATGGCACTCAGGGCGAGTGCGCGTTCGTCATTGGCAATGCTGGCTTTCCTCAATCTGGTCCAACTGATCCTGTACATCCCGCTGCTGGCGCTGGCCGGGCAGGGGGCCCTGTACGTGTTGGCCGGGCACAAGCGTGACAGCAATTTCTTCTACCGCCTGCTGCAGCTGCTGTCCAAGCCGTTCACGATGGTCGTTCGCAAGCTGACGCCGAAGCTGGTGGCCGATGAGCATGTGCCGATCGTCACCTTCTTCCTCGTGCTGATCCTGTATTTCGTCGTCACCTTCGAGCGCATCGACCTGTGCATGCAGGTCGGCCTGGAGCAATGCCGGTGAACCTGAACTACCAATGGTTCAAGCTGAGTGCGATGGCGTGGCTGGTGATCGGCCGCTCGAAGCAGGCCGAGACCGTGTTCGACGAGATGCTGCGGCGCTGGCCGGGCGACGCCTACGCGCTGTCGAGCCGCTCACATGTGCGTGCGCAAGCTGGCCGGCGTGATGACGCCCTGGCCGATCAACAGGCGCTGGTGGCGGCTCATCCAGAGCGTAGCGCTGCCGACTGGTTCAACCTGGCCTACCTGCTCGAAGAGGCCGGCCGCTTCGACGACGCCGAGCCGGCCTTCCGCCGTGCCCTCGCGCTCGACCCCAAGCTCGACCGCGCCTGGTACGGACTCGGCCTGGTGCTGATCCGTCTGCAGCGTGCCGATGACGCCGTGGCAGCGCTCAAGGAAAACACCAAATTGCAACCGATGAGCCCGTACGGCTGGTACCAGCTGGCGCGCGTGCAATTCGATCGAAGCCAGCCTGAAGAGGCCAGAAAGATCATTCGCCACCTCAAAGGCTTCGAGCCCAAGGTGGCGGCGCAACTGGAGCGGGAAACCGGCCTGGTGGCGTGAGCGGAGTTTGTAGGTGCGTGAGAGGGCCGGGCTCATCCCGGATGCAGAGAGCTTTTGGAGGCTAGACGATGAGACAGATCTCGGAGAACCACCGCCAATACTGGAACAAGAACTTGCGGATCACCGCAATCCTCTTGGCCATCTGGTTCGTGGTGACGTTTGTCGTGGGCTACTTCGCCCGTGACCTCAGCTTCAACTTCTTCGGCTGGCCGTTCAGCGTCTGGGTGGGCGGGCAGGGCGCGTTGATCGTGTACTGCGTGATCATCTGGTACTACGCCCGCTACATGAACAAGCTCGACATCGAGCACAACGTCCACGAGGAGGACTGACATGGCCGGCATGTTCGAACACGGCGCCAAAACCGATACGGCGTCCACTGCAAGTTTCAAGTCCCAGCTCAACAAGGTGTACGGCTGGTACACCGGCGGCTTCCTGGCCTTCATCGTCGTTCTGGCGGTGCTGGAACAGATGGGCCTGCCGCGGAACTGGATCGGTTTCATCTTCCTGCTGGCCACGATTGGCCTGTATGCCGGCATCGGCATCATGAGCCGGACGACGGATGCGGCTGAGTACTACGTCGCTGGGCGACGGGTGCCGGCGCTTTACAACGGCATGGCGACCGGCGCTGACTGGATGAGCGCTGCGTCGTTCATCGGCATGGCCGGCACGGTGTACCTCAGTGGCTATGGCGGCTTGGCCTTCATCATGGGCTGGACTGGGGGCTATTGCCTGGTGGCGCTGTTCCTGGCGCCGTACATGCGCAAGTTCGGCCAGTTCACGATTCCGGACTTTCTCGGCGAACGCTTCGAGGGCAACCTGCCGCGCTTCATCGGCATCGTCGGCGCGATCCTGTGCTCGTTCACCTATGTGGTGGCGCAGATCTATGGCGTCGGTCTGATCACGACGCGCTTGTCGGGTCTGGCCTTCGAGGTCGGGATTTTCGTCGGCCTCGGCGGCATCCTGGTCTGCTCGTTCCTGGGCGGTATGCGCGCAGTGACCTGGACGCAGGTGGCGCAGTACATCATCCTGATCGTGGCCTACATGGTTCCGGTGGTGTGGCTGGCGGTCAAGCAGACCGGCGTGCCGATCCCGCAGGCGGTCTACGGCTACCAGTTGGCCAAGATCACCGAGCGTGAGAAGCAGCTGATCGCCGACCCGAAGGAGCAGCAGGTCATCAACATCTTCAAGGAGCGCGCGGCCGCGGCCGATGCCAAGTTGAAGGATGTGCCGGCCGCGATGGCCGCCGATCTGGCTGCCGCGCAGAAGAAGGTCGAGGACCTGAAAGCGGCCAACGGCCCGGTCGGTGACCTGCAAGCCGCCGAGCGCGCGCTGGCAGCACTGCCGAAGACGCTCGAGGAAGCCAAGAAGGCCTACACGGCCGCCAAGGCTGGCAGCGCCTCGCGGGCCGTGCCGCTGGCCGGCATGCCGCCGCACGCGCAGCAGTTCGCGGGCAACCCCGACGGCGACGAAAAGGCCAAGGCCACCTTCGACACCTCGCGTCGCAACTTCCTGGCGCTGATCTTCTGCCTGATGGTGGGCACGGCCGCGTTGCCGCACATCCTGATGCGCTACTACACCACGCCGTCGGTGAAGGAAGCGCGGGACTCGGTGACCTGGTCGCTGTTCTTCATCTTCCTGCTCTACTTCACGGCGCCGGCGCTGGCGGTGCTGGTCAAGTACGAGGTCTTCAATGTGCTGGTCGGTACGCCGTTCGACAAGTTGCCGGCGTGGATCAACAACTGGGCTCGCGTCGACCCCGCGTTGCTGTCGGTCGCCGACATCAACGGCGACGGCATCTTCCAGTTGGGTGAAATGCGCATCAGCGGCGACATCATCGTGTTGGCCACGCCGGAAATCGGTGGCCTGCCGTACGTGGTGTCGGGCATGGTGGCAGCTGGTGGCCTCGCCGCTGCGCTGTCGACGGCTGATGGCCTGCTGCTGACGATCGCCAACGCGCTGTCCCACGACCTGTACTACAAGATGATCGACCCGAACGCGCCGACCGCGCGCCGTGTCGCCATCTCGAAGGCCTTGCTCGTTGTGGTGGCCTTGGCCGCAGCGGGTGTGGCGGCGCAGAAACCGGCGGACATTTTGTTCCTGGTCTCGGCGGCGTTCTCGTTCGCGGCGGCGACCTTCTTCCCACCGCTGGTGCTCGGCATCTTCTGGAAGCGCGCCAACAAGTGGGGCGCCTCGCTGGGCATGATCGCCGGCCTGGGCACGACGTTCTACTACATGGCGACGACGCAGCCGTGGTTGCGGGGCGTTTTCGGCGTCACCAGCCCGGTGGCTGACAACATCTGGTGGGGCATCTCGCCGATCTCGGCGGGCATCTTCGGCGTCCCAGTGGGCATTGCGGTGATCATCATCGTCAGCCTGTTGACCCCGGCGCCGAGCCGTGCGACGCAGGAGCTCGTCGAGCATGTGCGTTATCCGGATCTGAAGCTGAGCAAGACCTGATCAGTACGTGATGACTGTTTGATCGCGGTTAAAGCCGCGACCTCGCAAGGGCCCCGAATGGGGCCTTTGTTCTTTATGCTCGACGGCATGAAGGCGTCCCTTTCGTCGTCGCCGAAGCCAGTCGCTGCTCGGCTGGCGCAGCCGGACGAAGCGCCTGACTGTCGCATCCGTTCAATACAACGCCATGACACCCTCATCGAGCCTGATCGCCAACCTGCGTGCCGAACTGATGCGTTTCGCGCCGTTCGCGCAGATGGCGCCGGCGCATGTCGATCGTTTCGTTGCGGCCTGCACGCAGTGCTACTTCGAACCCGGCGAAGTGGTGCTCGATCCGTCGCACGGTGCGGTGAAGAACCTCTTGTTCGTGCGCCGCGGCAGCGTCAGCGGGCGGCGCGGCTTGGCCGAGACAGAAGGCGGGTTCGAGTACGAGGCCGGCGACCTGTTTCCGGTCGGCGCGGTGATGGCCACTCGCGCTGTCACCGCGACTTACACCGCCAATGCCGACACCTTCTGTCTGGCGCTGCCCGCCGCGGCCCTGCAGGCGCTGGCCGGTGACAGCGCGCCGCTCGCGGACTTCCTGAACGGCCGCGTGCAGCAGTTTCTCGACCTCTCGCGGCGCGCGCTGCAAGTGGCCTATGCGTCGCAGTCGATGGCCGAGCAGTCGCTCGAAACGCCGCTCGGCGACTTGTTGCGCCGTGCGGCCTTCGCCGTATCGCCTGCGACACCACTGGCCGAGGCGTTGCAGGCCATGCACGGCAAGCGCATCGGCTCGGTGCTGGTGGCCGACGACAGTGGCGCCGCCATCGGCATCCTGACGCGCCACGACGTGCTGGGCCGGATCACGCTGCCGGGTTTGCCGCTGGCCACGCCCATCGGTGAAGTGATGAGCCAGCCGGTGCACAGCCTGGGCCTGAAGCACACCGCGCAGGACGCGGCGCTGCTGATGTCGCGCCACGGCATCCGCCATGTGCCGGTGGCCGATGAAGCGGGGCGTGTCGTCGGCATCTTGTCCGAGCGCGATCTGTTCGCCTTGCAGCGCTTGTCGTTGAAGCAGGTCAGCACCGCGATCCGCGCCGCCGCCGACGTGCCGACGCTGCAGCAGGTGGCCGCCGACATCCGCCGTTTCGCGCGCAACCTGCTCGGCCAGGGCGTGCACGCCAGGCAACTCACCGAGCTCATCAGCCACTTGAACGACGTGCTGACCGAGCGCCTGGTGGCGCTGATTGCAGCGCAACGCAGCATCGATCTGACGCGCGTCTGCTGGCTGGCCTTCGGCAGCGAAGGCCGCAGCGAACAGACGATCGCCACCGACCAGGACAACGGCATCGTCTTCACCAGCGACCAGCCGCAGCAGGAGCGGCCAGCGCTGCTGGCCTTCGCGCGCGAGGTCAACGAAGCGCTCGACGCCTGCGGCTATCCGCTGTGCAAGGGCAATGTGATGGCGAGCAACCCGGCGTGTTGTCTGACGCAAGCCGAATGGCTGGAGCGCTTCGCTGACTGGATCGACCATGGCGCGCCCGAGGACCTGCTCAACGCCAGCATCTATTTCGATCTGCGCGCGCTGGCGGGTGCGACGGCGCTGACGCAGCCGATGCGCGAACTCGTGGCCACGCAGTCCGCGCGCAACGCCCGCTTCATGAAGCAGATGGCCGGCAACGCCTTGCGCAACGGCCCGGCGCTGACCTGGACCGGCACCATCGACACCCACTCTCAGGGCGATCAGCAGGTCATCGACTTGAAGCTGCACGGCACGGCGATCTATGTCGATGCGGCGCGCTTGTTCGCACTGGCGCATGGCCTCACGGCCACCGGAACGCGTTCGCGTTTCGAAGCCGCGGCACGCGCCATGGGGGCGCCGCCGCGGGAGGCCGAGGCCTGGACCAGCGGCTTCGAAGTGCTGCAGATGATGCGCTTGCGGGTGCAGCTGGCCAGCGCCGGCCGCGAGGCGGTGGACTCCAGCGACGGCAACCCGAACCTGATCGATGTGGGCGCGTTGAACGACATCGACCGCCGCGTGCTGAAGGAGAGTCTGCGAGTCGCGCGGCGGCTGCAGCAGCGCATCGAGTTGGACTACTCGCGATGAGTCTGTTGTCGCGCTGGTTCGGCGCCGGCGACCCGGTGACCATCGACGAGCGCCGCTGGGTCGTGCTCGACGTCGAGACCACCGGCCTGGACACCCACCACGACGAGTTGCTTGCCATCGCCGCCGTGGCCGTGCAGTTCGACGAAGGCGCGGCGCCTCGCATCGCGTTGAACGACAGCTTCGAAGCCGTGCTTCACCATCAAAGCGCTAGCACCGACAAGGACAACATCCTCGTGCACGGCATCGGCGTCGGCGCGCAGCGCGCCGGTGCACCCGGCCGCAGACGTTCTGAAGGCCTTCGAGCACTGGATCGGCAACGCGCCGCTGCTGGCCTACCACGCCGCATTCGACCGCGCCATGATCGGCCGCGCGATGAAGGGGGCGCTGCGACGGACGTTGACCAACTCCTGGCTCGACCTTGCCCCCGTGGCGGGTGCACTGCATCCCGAGGTCGGTGCCCGTGCGCTCGACGACTGGCTCGACGCATTTCTGCATCGATTGCGCGGTTCGGCACCAGGCTGCGGCCGACACGCTGGCCACGGCCGAGTTGCTGCTGCGCCTGTGGCCCGCTGCGTGCCAACAGCGCAGCGCTTCGTTCGCCGGCTTGTCCGAGCTGGCGAAGCAACAGCGCTGGCTCGGCGGCGCTTGATTCAGGCTGGCTGGCAGTCCTTGTCGGGTCGCTCCGATCGCAGACGCTGCGCAAAATAGTGCGCCAGCATGCCGTGCACCGCGCCGTGTTCTGCGGGCGTCAGCAGTGGGCCCATCTGCTCGATCCATTGCGATGAGCAGTGCCGCACGGGGGCATCGCTGGCAGCACAGGCCAGCAACGCGTCGAAGCCGGTCCGCCAGCGGCGCCACAGCATGCGATCCATCACCGGCCCGTGACCGGGCACCAGGCGGTCGAAGGGCAGGGCGTCGATGCGCGCCAGCGCCTCGCTCCAGCCTTGGGGGCAGGCGGTGTCCAGAAAGGGCACCGGTAGCGTGACCAGGTCGCCGACCACGAGCAGCGCATTGGCGCGGTCGAGGATCCACAGGTCACCGCCGCTGACAGCGTTGTCTTCGTGGCCGAGTGTCAGTTCGCGGCCGGCGACCTGCATCGAGCGCGCTGCGCCGTCGAACGGCTGTGTCGGCGCCAGTGCCATGCCGTGAGCCATCAGTGCCTGGTCGATGCGAATCATCTCGCGCGTGTCGGCGTCGGTCGTCGCGCCGCGCAGCATCGCCTCGAGGTCGCGCGCAAAGCCGTCGTAGCGTTGCTGAATGACCCGCGTCGTCGTCGGGCTGGCGATCACGGCGAGTTCGGGCATCGCGGTGCGCAGGCGGGCGTTGCCGCCGAGGTGGTCGAGGTGCCAGTGGGTGTTGATCAGCGCCGCCAGTCGCTGGCCACGCCGTGCCGCGAAGTCGAGCAGCGCCTGCGAGTGATGCTCATGGCGACCACTGTCGACGACGATCAGCCCCTCGCGCCCTTGCAGCACCAGGCTGTTGCCGTCGGGCTGGCGGTCGCGGGGGAAGCGCCCGGGCAACAGCCACACGCCCTCGGCGACGGTTTGCAGCACCGGGTCGGGCGCTGTTGCCGGCGCGGCGCAGGCGGTGGCCAGCAGCGTCGCCAGCAGGCAGGAAACCATCGTGCGGCGCGGTGTCATTCGGCCATTGTCCGCAGTCGTCAAGCGCAGCGGCTCACCGGCCCGCAAGTTCGCAACTTCTGCACCGCGCAGCGCCGCACAATGCGTGGCGTGATCGTCACGACGCGCTTCCCGGATCTGCCGCCCGGACCCGAGACGCCGCACAACGCGGCCTTCCGCCGGCGCTTTCGGGCCGGTTGGGGGCAGGTCGACTCGGTGTTCCTGGCCCGCACCGAACGCATCGAGATGGGGCCGCTGCCGAGCACGCTCTCCATCAAGCTGGTGTGTGACGGCGCGGTGGCGCTGCAGCTCGGCCGGCGACGCCTGCGCCTCGAACCCGGACGTGTCCTGCTGTGCAGCCCGGGGCTGGACTACAGCTTTCGCATCGATCAGCCGACGACGTCTTTCAGCCTGCACTTCAGCCCCGCCTTGGCGTGCGAGGTGGCGGCCAGTCAGGGTCTGAACTGGCGCGCTGCGCTCGACGAGCCTCGCCCCGGCGGTCGCGCGACGTCGTGGTGGCGCGATCGCCTGCAGCCGCTCGACGCGGCGCTGGGAGCACGTTTGGCGCGGATGCGCGAGCGTGTGTTGCGCGGGGCGCCGTGTTCGGCGGCATTCGACGAAGACTTCATCGGCCTGCTGGGAGATTTGCTGGCGCGCGAGTGCCGGCAGCGTTCGCTGGCCTTGCTGCGTCTGTCGGCCCAGCGTGTGGCGACGCGCGACGAGTTGTTGCGCCGCATCGGCTGGGCGGTCGACTTCATCGAGAGCCACTATGCGCGGCCGATCGGGCTGGCCGACGTGGCGTCTGCTGCGAACCTGTCGCGCTTTCACTGCCTGCGCGCCTTCAAGGAGTTGCAGGGCTGCACGCCGAGCGACTACCTGCGAGGCCGTCGCCTGCAGGCTGCGCGGCGCCTGATGGCCGAGGGCTCAGTCGATCTCGACGCGGTGCTGGCGGGCAGCGGATTCGGTTCGCGCTGGACGCTGCAACGCGCGCTGCGCCGCGGCTCTCAGGGCTGACCGAGGAACTGCTGCAGAACCGCCGCCAGGCGCTCGGGTTGGTCGTGATGCAGCATGTGGCCACAATCGTCGAGCCTCACGCGGCTGACATTCGGCACCACCGCCAGACGCGACTCGAACTCGGCGTGGGTGTAGCGGTCGCCCCACCATTTCGTCATGTCGGTGTTGGCGCCTTCCACCCACAGCAGCGGCGCGCTGACCGCCTGCCAGGTGGCCAGCACTTCATCGACGCGGTACAGCACGGGGTTGGAGTGCTTGTGTGCGGGGTCGGCGCGCAGATGCCACCGCCCATCGGCGCGAGGTTCGCCCCAGTGCGTGGCCAGCCACGCGGCCTTGTCGGGCGCGAGGCGCGGGTTGTTCTTCATCAGCCGCGCAGCCACGGCCGGCGCATCGGCATAAGGCGCGAGGCCTTGCGGCGCTTTCAACTCGTCGAGCCATTGCGCCAAGCGCTTGACCGCCTGCTGCGGCTTCGTTGCCGGCAGGCCGAAGCCCTCGAGGTTGATCAGCTTGCGCACGCGTGCCGGCCGCACACCGGCATAGCTCATGACGACATTGCCGCCCATGCTGTGGCCGAGCAGGTCGAACGGCGCGGCGGGCGACAGCGCATCGCCGAGCGCATCGAGATCGCCCAGGTAGTCGGGGAACCAGTAGCTGTCGGTGCCGGCTGGCATGGTGCTGCCGCCGAAGCCACGCCAGTCCGGCGCGACGATGCAACGCGCATCGCCTTCGAGCGCCGCCAGCGCATCGACGACGAACTGGAACGATGCGCCGATGTCCATCCAGCCATGCGTCATCAGCAGCGGCGGACGGTCCGCCGTCGCGCTCGCCAGATCGCCCCAGACAAGGCAGTGGTAGTCGAGTGCACGCACACGAACGTGCCGTGATGTGGCCTCGCGGCGCGGCCGGTACACCGTGGGTTTGCTCATGCCGCGATTAGGCCATGCGGGCAAAATCGCTGCATGAAGCCTGCTCACACCCTTCGCACTGCCGAGCCACGCGACGTGCCGGCCATCGTCGGCCTGATCCACGAGCTGGCCGACTTCGAGAAGCTCTCGCATCTGTGCGAGGTCAGCGCCGAGTCTCTGGCGCCGCACTTGTTTGGAGACAAGCCCGTCGTCGAGTGCATCGTCGGCGAAGTCGACGATGACGTGGTCGCCTTCGCGCTGTTCTTCACCAACTTCTCGACCTTCCTGGCCAAGCCCGGCCTCTACCTCGAAGACTTGTACGTGCAACCGGCGCATCGCGGCACCGGCCTCGGCAAGGCGCTGCTCGAACACCTGGGGCGCCTCGCTGCGGAACGCGGCTGCGGCCGTTTCGAGTGGAGCGTGCTCGACTGGAACGAGCGCGCGATCCGTTTCTACGAAGGCATGGGTGCCACGGTGATGCCCGATTGGCGCATCTGCCGCATCACCGGCGAGCGGCTGGCGGCGTTTGCGAAGTGATCGAGTGCGTTCAGCGCCGCAGCGCTGCAAACACGACCACGCCGGCACAGGCCAGCCACGCGTAGGCGATCAACAGCAAGGGACCGAGGTGCGTGTAGAGCAGGCGGTCGCTCTCGTGCCACGAGATCGCTTCGACGAGCACGAGTGCGATCAGCAGCGCAGTGGCCACCACGGCGACACTCGCGCGGCGCCGGGTCCGCCACGCCATCACCACCACGGCGCCAAGCGCCAGCAGCAGCGCCGCCTGCAACCACAGGCGCGAGTCATACAGGCCGATGGATCGCAGCGCGGCATTGACGACATCGTGGATGCGATGCCGCATGTTGAGCAGGATGTCGAGCCACAGCGCCGCATGCACGGCTGCCAGCACGGCCCAGCCGCCGCTGTGCTTGCGGCGCGCGGCCCAGACGCAGGCTGCTGTCGATGCTGCAAAGGCCAGCAGGCCGGCGACCTGCGTCGGGTTGGTCTGGAAGGGCAGGTTCAATCACATCCTCATTGACAATGACGAAGGGATGGGAGGGTACATGCAGCCTGCGCAGTGGGTCGGTCTTGCGGCGTTGATCGGTGGTTCGTTGATCGGATTCAAGGCCTTGCCGCCGCGGTCTGCCGCACTGCTCGTGTTCTTCGGCGGCTGGCTGTTCGCGCCGGTGGGCGTGTTCCCCGCGGGCAGTTCGCAAGCCGGGCAGGTCGAACATCCGTACTGGATTCTCGGCAGCGCATTGCCCTCGGACATGCTGATGCACAAGGCTTGGCTGGTGCCATTTGCGGTGCTGTTCGGCGCGCTGCTGTTCGACCGTGCCTCGCTGCGCCGCTTTCGACCCTCGTGGTTCGACGCGCCGTTGCTGCTCTGGTGCGCCTGGCCGCTGTTGCAAGCGCTGTTGTTCATCGGCGAGCCACGGCCCGACGGCACGGTGGCGTCGCTGTACTTGTTCGGCACCTGGGGCCTGACCTGGTTCATCGGCCGCGTCTATTGCAGCGGCCCCGAAGGCTTGTCGGCGCTCGCCCGCGCACTCGCCTTGGCGGGGCTGGCGTGCCTGCCGTTTGCGCTGGCCGAAGGTCTGGCCGGCGCGCAGACCTATGGCTGGTTCTTCGAGCCGCATCCGTTCCGCGAAGACGGCGACGAGCGCTATCTCGGCTGGCGCCCGCTGGGCTTCTTCGAAAACGGCAACCAGTACGGCTTGTGGATCAGCCTGTGCGCGCTCGTTGCGGTGTGGGTGGCGTGGTCACGTGAAGCCACCGACCGCCGGTGGCGTGTGATCGCGGGCTTGGTGCTGGCGATGGCGCTGGCCGCGCAATCGATCGGCGGCCTGGCCCTCGCGCTGCTGGGCGCCGGCCTGCTGTGGCTGTCGTCGCGCCTGCGCGCACGCCACATGGTGGCGGCGGCGCTGACGCTGGCAGTGTTGGTCAGCACGGTCTACGTGTCGGGCGTCGTGCCGATCACGCGCATCGCCAACGACACGTCGCTCGGCCGCGCCGTCGTGAGTGCGATCAAGTCGGTCGGCCGCGGCTCTTTCACCTGGCGCATCGCGCAGGACCAGCGCGCATTGCCGCTGGCCACCGCGCGGCCGCTCGTCGGCACGGGGCAGTGGGACTGGTGGCGGCCCCAGCCGTCGCGGCCGTGGGGGCTGGCGATGCTGGTGCTCGGCCAGTTCGGCCTCATCGGCGTGGCGTTGTCAACGAGCGCCTTGCTGCTGCCGGCGGCGCGCATCGCCTGGCAGGCGCCGCGCGGCGATCCGCTGGCACCGCAGGCCTTGCCGTGGCTGCTGGCCATCGTCGTCCTGCTGACGATGCTCGACGCGGTGCTGAATTCGTTCGTGTTCTTTCCCGCGGTGCTGATCGCGGGCGCGTTGTCGCAGACGCACACACCGCGCTCGGGCGAAGAGAGCTGAGCGCGGATCAACAGCTCGGCTTGACGATCTTCGGCGTCGGCGAGTGGTTCTGATTCCACGGATTCGTTTGCGCGTCGCGCGACACATGGACCTCGATGCATGCGCCGTTCTGGCGAAAGCGCGTCTTCGTGTCGTCCATGCGCTCTTCGGTCATCGCGCTCGCGCCTGACACGTTGGCGACGCGCGATTCGACCGTCGAGCGCGGCGAGTTGGCGCGCGGGTCGTTGAGCGCTTGATCTTTCATCGTCCGCGACGATGGCGTGGCCGTCGCGCGCGGCACCGAAAGTTTGAGTCCGTCCGATGGACGCAATGGCGCCGATGCTGCCGGCTCGGGCGCAGCGAGCACGGTGATGGCTTGCGGTGCCGCAGACACCGGTGCGTCGGGTTTCGGTGATGGTGGCGAGTTCGATCTGGCTGGCGCTGTCGCCGCAGACGGCGGGGCCGAGTCAAGACGCGCCGGCTGCGGCGGTGGCGGTGCGGGAATGAGCCGCAGCACGGTGATGTTCGGGGTCGCGCTCGAAATCGGCTCGCGAGGTGCGGGCCGCGCGACAAAGCGCCAAGCCCACAACAGCAGCACGTGCGCCAGCAACACGAGAACCAGGGCCGCTGGCCGCATGAGGCCGCGTTTCATCCGCGACCGAACATGCCTCAGCGCCCACGCCCCACGCGCGAGCGCCGCCAGTCGCGCACGCGCTCGTCGACGAAGCGCTCGACGGTCATCATTTCGCGCGGGAACTCGGCCAGCAGGGCGCTGGGATCGAAGGTCTCGGGCCAATCCTCATCCGGCACGGCGGCCACTTCGAGCACGCGTGCCACGCCTTCATGAAACGGCCGCAGCACCTGCGCCCCGATGCGTGCCACGGCCAGCGGAGGATGGAAAACGCGGCCCTGGCGCGAGCGCAGCGCGTACATCGCGGCCACGTCGCGGTTGCTGATGTTGTCGGGCCCGCCGATATCGAGCGTGCGGTTGACGAGCGTGTCATCGCGCAGCGCCGTTACAGCGAACGGTGCCACGTCACGCACCGAGACGAAGTTGCGCCGCTTGCGACCGGCGCCGAAGATCACCGTGAAGCCCCGGTCGAGCAGCGGTTTGCCGAGGAACTCGTGCACATGCTGCTCCATGAAGGCCGCCGGGCGCAGGATCGTGAACGGGATGTGGCTCTCGCGCAGCCCCTCCTCGATTTCGTACTTGGTGCGAAAGAAGTCGATCGGGTGGTCCTCGCGCGCACCGAGCGCCGAGGTGTAGACGAAGCGTGGCACGCCAGCCGCCTGCGCCGCGGCGATCAGCGCGCTGTGGCCGACATGATCGACCTGCGCGCTGCGCAAGCGGCCCCGGCCGAGGAAGGAGTGCGCGCAGGCAAAGACGCGCAGCGCGCCCTTGCACGCCCGTTCGAGCGAGCCCGGATCGGTGAGGTCACCACTCACCAGTTCGGCGCCGGCCCGCTGCAACTCGCTGACGTGCTGCGGCTGGCGGGCGGGCTCGCGCACCAGCACGCGCACGCGCTGCCCTTCCTTGAGCAGGGCCAGCGCAGTGGCGCGGCCCAGCAAACCCGTGGCGCCAACGATCAGGATCGTCACGCGATTCCCCTCGTCCTCAAGTTCTCGCTCCCTGGTCCGAACCTCTCTAGTGCAAACTCAATGCTATCCACATCGACACATCTTGTGACAGCATGAAAACCATTGCCCTCGGACCGTTGCAGATCACGCCGATCTGCCTGGGCACCATGACCTTCGGCGAGCAGGTCGATGAAGCCGCCTCGTTCGCCATTCTCGACCGCGCTGTGGAGCGCGGCGTCACTTTCATCGACACCGCCGAGATGTACTCGGTGCCGCCAAAGGCCGAGACCTATGGCGCCACCGAAGCCATCATCGGCCGCTGGTTCGCCAAGCGCCCGGGGGCGCGGCAGAAGATCGTGCTGGCGAGCAAGGTCGCCGGCCCGGCACGCGGCATGAACTGGGTGCGTGGCGGCAAGAACGACGTGCCGCCGGCCGACATCGAGAGCGCCTGCAACGACAGCCTGAAGCGGCTGCAGACCGACGTCATCGACCTGTACCAGCTGCACTGGCCAAACCGCAACGTGCCGTCCTTCGGCGGCGTGTACTTCGACCCGGCGAAGGACCAGGACCAGACCGGGGTCCACGACCAGCTCGAGGCCTTTGCCAAGCTGATCAAGGCGGGCAAGGTGCGCGCCATCGGCCTGTCCAACGAGACGCCCTGGGGCCTGCTGGAGTTCGTGCGCGTGGCCGAGCAGCATGGCCTGCCGCGCGTGGTCTCGGTGCAGAACCCGTACTGCCTGATCAATCGCGTCGTCGACAACGGGCTGGACGAGGCGCTGCACAAGAGCGGCGTCGGCCTGCTCGGCTACTCGCCGCTGGGCTTCGGCCTGCTGAGCGGCAAGTACGACGAGCGCGGCATCCACGATCCGACGAGCAAGGGCCGCATGGCGTTGTTCGAACGCATGAAGCAGCAGCGCTGGGGCCGCCCCGAAAGCCAGGCCGCCGCCAAGCGCTACAACGCGCTGGCGCGCGCGAACGGTCTGACGCCGACGAAGATGGCGCTGGCCTTCTGCTACACGAACTGGCGCGTGGCCAGCACGATCATCGGCGTGACCAGCGTGGCGCAGTTGGACGAGTGCCTGGATGCGTGGGGCAAAACGCTGAGCACGGAGTTGCTGGCGGAGATCGACAAGGTGCGCTGGGAGATTCGCGATCCGGCGCAGTAGCAGTAGCGCTGTGTCAGGAGATCCACTTCACCCACTTCCCATGCGGATGGGCCTCGGCCAGCACGCGCCGCTCGCCACCGGGCCACAGCGTCAAGGTCAGCAGCATGTGCGCGTCGGCCGCCGGCGGTTCGAAAGCCAGCCACGCCAGTGGCGCTTGACGCGTGGCGTGCGAGCCGGTGGCTTCGATCAAGCCGCGCAGGCCGTTGCGTGTCGGCTCGGGCATGTACTGCCACATGACGGAGTGGTAGATCACGGTCGCGCAGCCGGGGCGTTGCGTGGCCAGCACGCCCTGCGCCCAGGTCAGCGCGTCGGCGGCGTCGACATGCACTTGCAGCCGCCGCGCCAGCCCGATGGCGGCGCGCAGGCGTTCGAGGCGTTCGTGCTGATCGGGCCAGACGTAGGACATCAATCGCAGCGCGGCGCCTTCGCTGTGCAAGTCGATCGGTGAGACATCGCAGGCGGCGTGGCTGGCAACGTCGATGTGCGCGGGCAGGGCGGGCATCGGGCCTTGCCATTCGGCGCGGATCAGAACCTCGCTGTTCGCCTCGCCCCATGCCATGTCGCCGAGCCTGTAGCGATAGCGATACCAGAGCTGGTTCAGGCCCGCGCTGGCACCGATCTCGAACGTGGCCAGCGGCAGGCCCGTGGCTTGTGCAATCGCGGCAAAGCCTGGCAGCAGCACGGCGCTGCGGCCGATCTCGTTGGTCTGCGGCGCCACGGCCAGGTACTCGGCGATCAGGTCGCAGTGATGGGCCATCGCGGCGGCGACCGCATGTGCGAGGTCGCCAGGCTCTTGCCGCGGCGGGTAGAGCGCTGCCAGCGCTGCATCGCGTTCCGACAAAGCCAGCGCATGCAATGCCCCGGCCAGGCGCAGCGGCACGGCGTCGGCGCCGGCATCGCCGGACCAGCCGGGCATCAGCGCCGCGAACGCGCCGCCGCGCTCGCGGTCGGCCCAGGCCGCTTCGAGCACGCGCGCGGTGAACGGCGAGCCGTTGCCGTCACACCAGGCGATCTGGCGCGACCAGGCTTCGGCGAGTGAAAGGCTCATGGCAGGATTGGAGCATGGCAACGCAATTCGGGTGAAGGCTATGACAACAAGCACCAGCGCGCGCAACGTAGTTGCACTGCTGGCAGTCTTGGCGACGCTGCTTGCAGTCGCCGGACTGTGGTGGGTGGGCGAGCGGCGCATCGAGCATCTGAAGTCGCCGATCACGCTGTCCCTGTCAACAGACGATCAACTGTGGGCTGGACTTGGCGGCGTCTTGCATCGCTTCGACACTTCGGGGCGTCGGCTCGAACGCGTGACTCTGCGTGAACTCGGCCTGCCTGAGCCACTGTCGCACTTGCATGCGGTGCGCACCGACGATCTGCTGGCCAGCGCGGGCGTGCCCACGCGCCTGTTCCGATGCGTGCCGTCGCAGCATGTGTGTCGCGCGGCCGATGCTGGTTACATCGCAGCTTTCGGGCGTTTCGAGTTGGCGGTGTGGATTGGCGCTAATGCGGACGGCAGTCGTGTCGTGGTCAGCGACAACCTCGCGCATCGCGTTGCCGTGCTCGACGCGCAAGGGGCGCTGCTCGCGCACGCGCGGGGCCTGAACGCATCGCTGTGGGACCCGGGGCAACCGGTCTGGGTTGGCAATGACACGATCTGGCTGGCCGGTGCCGACATGAAGCGCATCGAGCGATTCACCTTCGATGGGCGGGTGGTGGCTCCGACAGGCGACGCGGTGCCCACACCTGCGCTTCACCCATTGCTGCGTGGCCGCACCTGGCCGATGGCTTTGACACCCGTGGGCGATGGCCGTTGGTGGGCGGTGGTGCAGTACAACATGATGGAACCGGGCGGGTTGCTGCGTTTTGTCGAAGGGGGCGACTTCGATCGGGAGGCGCGCTTGCCGGCTGGGGCCGACCTGACCACGGTGGCGCGGCTGGGCGACCGCCTCGTCGTGGCGGATGTCAGTCGGCCCGCGCTGTGGCAACTCGACCTCGACGGCGGCGACGCGTTGCCGTTCGGCAGCGATGACTTTCGCGCCGAATTGGTTGCATTCGGTGCCACGCAAGCTCGGCTCGACCTGTTGCGGCGTCTGCTGATCGCCGCGCTCGCAGTGTTGCCCCTGATGGCGCTGGTGGCGCTGTATCTCATGGGTGCAAAAGTGTCCGGCGGGTCGCGATTCTTGCGGCCAGATTTCCGCGCACCGGTCGCGCGGATGAGCCGCGAGCCAGTAGAGATCCGTACCACCGATGCGTGGCGTCGTCGGCTGCGCTGGATGGCCGCTTTGATGGCCACCAGCGTCGCTGTTGCGATCCCGCTGCTGATGTATCTCGCCTGGCGACGCGGACTTCCACTCTGGTCGGGCGCGTCGTTCGCACTTGTGGTTGCGCTGCTGTTGCCGGTGATCTGGTGGCGGCTGCGAGAACGGGCTGGCCAGCGGCTATTGGTGCACGACGGCACCATCAGTGTTCAATCGCCGCGTGGAGAAGTGGCACGTGCGATGCTGTCCGAATGCTGGTGCGACGGGCGTGCGATGCTTGTGGGCACGCTGAGGGTGGCGCTGTACGTAGGCCAAGAGCCGGTCTTCGACCGACTGGCGCTGCAGGCCCACGTGCTGGGCCTGCTGCCGCACGAGCGCTGGGTATCGGGTGGCGAACTGCAGTTCGCTCAAATGCGCGCGGCATGGCAGCGCAACCCGGTTCATTGCCTGCTCTCGGGTCTTCTGCTCCTGGTGAGCATCGGCGCGGCGATCATCCACTTCGTGATCCTTTGAACAACATGGCGCGCAAGGACAAGCACGTCAGCGAAACACCGGCGACGCAATGGTTGCGGGCGCACGGTATCGCGTTTACGGAACACCTCTACGACTACATCGAACATGGCGGCACGGCAGAGTCCGCGCAGCAACTCGGCGTCGATGAGCATGCCGTCATCAAGACGCTGGTGATGCAGGACGAGCGCGCGCAACCGCTCGTCGTCTTGATGCATGGCGACAAGCAGGTCAGCACGAAGAATCTGGCGCGAGCGCTCGGAGTCAAGAGCATCGAGCCCTGCAAACCCGAGGTCGCGCAGCGCCACAGCGGCTACCTGATCGGCGGCACGTCGCCATTCGGCTTCAAGCGCGCAGGTGTGCCCGTGGTCTTCGAAGCCAGCATCCTCGAACTGCCGCGGATCTGCATCAACGGCGGCCGGCGCGGCTTTCTCGTCGGCATCGAGCCGCGGGTTTTGACGGAGGTGCTTGGCGCCAAGCCTGTTCATTGCGCGCTCTAAACTTCGCGCATGAGTTCGTTGCCTTCCGTGCTGATGGTTCTCGTCGGCTACCTCGTCGGCTCGCTGTCGTTCGCCGTCATCGTCAGCCGCAGCATGGGTCTGGCCGATCCGCGCAGCTACGGCTCGGGCAACCCGGGAGCGACCAATGTGCTGCGCTCGGGCAACAAAGCCGCGGCCATTGCCACGCTCGCACTCGATGCGCTCAAAGGCTATGTGCCGGTGCTCGCGGCCGTCGTGCTGGCCGAGCGCTACGGATGGGGCGATACGACGATCGCGCTGACCGGGCTGGCGGCGTTTCTCGGCCACTTGTGGCCGCTGTTCTTCAAGTTCAAAGGCGGCAAGGGCGTGGCCACCGCGGCCGGTGTGTTGTTTGGCTTGAACCCATTTCTCGGCCTGGCGACGTTGGCCTCATGGGCCCTGATCGCGGCCTTCTTCCGCTACTCGTCGCTGGCCTCGCTGGTGGCCACCGTGTTCGCGTTGTTTTACCAATTGCTGATCTGGGGCGGCGGTGTGTTCGCGCTGGTGATCGCGGTGATGTGCGTGCTGCTCTTCTGGCGGCACCAGGGCAACATCAAGAAACTCTTGGCCGGCACCGAGTCGAAGATCGGGCAGAAAGCGAAAACATCATGAGCTCCATTGAACGCTTCGACGTCGGCGCGCGCCTGTCGGAAATGGCCGTGCACAACGGCACCATCCATCTCGCGGGTCAGGTGCCCGCCGATGCAAGGCAGGACATGACCGGGCAGACGCGCCAGGTGCTGGCCGCCATCGACGCGCTGCTGGCGCGGGCCGGCAGCGACAAGTCGAAGATCCTGATGGCGCAGATCTTCGTCGCCGACATGGCCGAGTTCGCGGCGATGAACTCGGTCTGGGACGCCTGGGTCGTGCCCGGTCACACCCCGCCGCGGGCCACGGTGCAGGCTCGCCTCGGCAAGCCGGAGTGGAAGGTCGAGATCGTGGTCACCGCGGCCGTTTGACGGACCCTGCGGTGCACGACTGCACCAACGACTACTGCGGCAGCCAGAGCTGCACCATGCCGGGCGATTGATTGACGGCGTCATAGGCGCTGCGCTCGACGAGCACGGTGCGCGGCTGGCCGTCGATCGTGAAGCGCCAGGCCGTGAAGGCCAGGCCGCCCACGCTGGTGCCATTGGCCAGCATGTCGCTGAACTCGGCCGCGGTGTAGGTCATCGCCATCGCGTTCGACGTGGCGTTGCCAGCGCTGTCGAAGTCGAGGCGCAATGTGGCGTCGTCGGCTGCGGTGTTCTGGTCCTGGCTGCCCGCGGCCGACTGGTAGGCGCAGTTGGACAGCTTGTAGAACTGCATGCCGGCCAGCGCCGCGGCGCTGGTCACCGCCTCGGGTGCCACGCCGCCTTCAGCGACGCTCTGCGCCACGGCGACGAAGCGCAAGGTCGTCGTGCCCGGCGTGGTGGCCGCATCACACAACATCAGCACGCTGCCGGCATAGCGGTTGAAGACGTGATAGTCCGGCGTCGTGATGACGAAGCCGTTGCTGTTATCCACCGTCAGCACGATCTGGCCAGGCGCGCCGAGCGACAAGGTGGCGCCGTTGGCCGTGGGATCGCTGACCTGGCCCGCTGCGCCGGGCGTGGTGCCGTCGTCCGGCACCGTGACCGTGTAGGCGAGCGTCTTCAGCGGCGAGATCGTCACCGGCGCTGCCGGTGGCGACGGGGGTGCCGGCGGCGTCGGTGCGGGTGAGGCTACCGGCGGGGCGGCTGGCGCCTGATCGTTGTCGCTGCCGCCGCAGGCGGCGAGTTGGGCGGCGGCGAACAGCACCGCCAGCACGGCTGTGCGAGAAGACAGATTCGACATGATGAAGGCACTCCCTGAAGACGACGTGTGGACGACGTGTGGCTCGGCCTGTAGCGGCTCTGCCTTGTTGTGGCGCATTCTGGGCAGGGGAAACCCGGTGCACAGCCACCGCACTCGGCGGCGGCCACCCGACCGAGGGGGCGGCGCTGCGTGCTGCAGCGCGCTTGTCACGTCTTTCGTGCCTTGTGCGCCACAACGCGTGCCATCACGCGTGCCATCACGCGCGCGATCACTCGTGAGGCTGCAATCCCAGCGAGGCGGGGTCGCCTCGGCCATGGCGAACCAGCAGCGGCTCGTCGCCGGTGAGATCGATCACCGTTGTCGGCTGCATGGGGCACGCGCCGGCGTCGACCACTGCTTGCAGCGTGCGCTGAAAGCGCTCGCGGATGGCTTGTGGCTCGTTCATCGGCTCGGTCTCGCCGGGCGCGATCAGCGTCGTCGCCAGCAGCGGCTGGCCGAACTCGGCGAGCAACGCCTGCGCCGTGCGGTGGTCGGGCACACGCAGGCCGATCGTGCGCCGCTGCGGGTGGCTGACGCGGCGCGGCACTTCCTTGGTGGCCTGCAGGATGAAGGTGAACGGCCCGGGTGTGGCCACCTTGAGCAGCCGGTACTGTCGATTGTCAACGCGTGCGTAGCTGGCGAGTTCGCTCAAGTCGCGACAGAGCAGCGTCAAGTGGTGCTTGTCATCGACGCCACGCAGGCGGCGCAATTGCTCGGCAGCATTCTTGTCATCGAGGTGGCAGACCAGGGCGTAGCTCGAGTCGGTGGGGATCGCGGCGATGCCACCGTCGTGCAGGATCTGCGCGGCCTGCTTCAGCAGGCGCGGCTGTGGGTTGTCGGGGTGGACTTCGAAGAGTTGAGACACGTCAGTCCGCGACCGTGTCGGCGGCTACGGCACTCACCGGCCGGCGTTGCTGGGTCGCTTCGCGGATGTTGAGCCAGGCCGAGGCGGCGCCGCAGACCGCAATCACCGCCATGCCGACCCAGCCCCAGCCATCGGGCACGACACCGAAAACGAAGTAGCCGGCGATCGCCGCGACCGCGATCTGCGCGTACTGGAACGGCATCAGCGTCGCAGCGGGGGCCTTGCCCAGCGCCATGATCAGCAGCAAGTGGCCGGTGGTGCCGAGCGCGGCCACGCCGGCCAGCGCGCCGAGCTGCAACGCCGGCGCCGCCATCAGCGTGTCGATCGGGTCGGCCACGCTGGCCAGCAGGATCGGCGTCGCGATCGCCATGCCGGTGGCGCCGGTGTAGAAGTTGGTCGTGAACGGGTTCTCGTGCGGCGCGAAGCGGCTGGTGAGGATCTGGAAGCCGGCGTTGCTCACGGCAGCCGCCAGCGGCAGCAAGGCCGCCCAGCCGATGATGCCGCTGCCCGGCCGGATGACGATCAGCGCGCCGATGAAGCCTCCTGCGACCAGCAGCCAGCGCAGCCGCGACACGCGCTCGTGCAGCCAGATCCGCGCCAGCAGCGTGGCCGCCAATGGCGTCAGCATGACGATGGCGGTGAACTCGGCCACCGGCATGCGGCGCAGCGCGGCAAAGGCCATCGCCGACGAGAACGCCAGCAGCGCGCCGCGCGCGATCTGGAACATCGGGTTGGCACTGCGGAAGGTCTTGTCCGGCGACAGCGCGATCCACACCGACATCGCCAATGCATGCAGCGCATAGCGCATCCAGAGCACGATGGCGACACTGAAGAAGGCGCCGATGTAGCGCACGGTGGTGTCCATCATCGCGAAGCAGCTGGCCGCGGTGATGACGAGGGCGATGCCCAGCAAGGGATTCTGGCGAGCTGTCATGTGCGCCCCTGTCCCGACGGGTACACCGGGCCGTCCCCCGAGGGGACGCGGGCCGGCTTGGGAGCGGCCCTGCGCGCGGCCCGCGCGCTCACGCTGGCCAACTCACGCGATCAGCCAGTGCTTCCCACACCGATTTCACCTTGCCCGGCAGCGCAGGCAGCGAACCGAGGTCCGTGCGGCTCTCACCTGGCGCATGAAAGTCGCTGCCGCGCGACGCCAGCAGATCGAACTCGAGGGCGACATCGGCGTACCTGGCGCACTCGGCGGCGCTGTGGCTGCCGGTCATGACCTCCACGCCGCGCCCGCCATGGGCCTTGAACTCGGAGAACAGCGCGTACTCCTCGGTCGGCGTGAAGCGGCTGTAGCGCGCCGGGTGCGCGATCACCGCCACGCCGCCGGCGCGCGAAATCCAGCCCACCGCCTCACCGAGCTTGGCCCAGCGGTGCGGCACGAAGCCGGGCTTGCCGTCGGTGAGGTAGCGGCGGAAGACTTCGTTGGTGTCGTTGCAATGCCCGGCTTCGACCAGGAAGCGCGCGAAGTGCGTGCGCGAGATCAGGTCCGGGTTGCCGACGTATTTCAACGCGCCTTCGTAGGCGTCCTTGATGCCGACCTGCGCCAGGCCCGCCGCCATGTCGCGTGCGCGCTCCTCGCGGCCACCGCGCGTGCGCGCCAGGCCTTCGCGCAGCTCGGCGCTCTGCTCATCGAAACCGAGGCCGACGATGTGCACCGTCTCACCCGCGAAGCTGACCGAGATCTCGGTGCCGGTGAGGTAGGCGATGCCCTGTCCGAGTGCCGCCGCGCGGGCGCGCTGCTGGCCGCCGATCTCGTCGTGATCGGTCAGTGCCCACAGCTCGACGCCGTTGGCCGCGGCGCGTGCGGCGATGGCTTCGGGTTCGAGCGTGCCGTCGGAGACTGTCGAGTGGCAGTGCAGGTCGGCATTGGTCAGATGATGCAGGCGGCCGCGCGGGGTGGTGGTGATCACGCCGCGATTGTCCCATTCTGGTCAATCTCATGAAATTCGCTAGGTAGTAATGACAGCTTGGCGCGCTCGATGGCGGACGGTCTGATGGCTGCCGCCTTGTACCAACCAATTCCTCATCGACCCATGCGCGTTTCGTCATCCCGATTCCTGGCCGCCGCCGCGGCTCTGGCGTGCGCGCCGACCTCCTCTTATGCACAGGCCGAGCCCGCGGGCCAGACCATCATCGTCACCGGCTCGATCGCTGAGCGCAACGCGCAGGACGCGCCGTACGCCATCGGCAGCGTCGATGCGCAGACGCTGCGATCGAGCGGACCGATGATCAACCTGTCGGAAGCGATGGCGCGCGTGCCGGGCCTCGTCGTCGCCAACCGCAACAACTACGCGCAGGACCTGCAGATCAGCTCGCGTGGCTTCGGTGCCCGCGCCGGCTTCGGCGTGCGCGGCGTGCGTCTGTACACCGATGGCATTCCGGCCTCGATGCCCGATGGCCAGGGCCAGGTCAGCCATTTCGACCTCGCCAGCGCGCAGCGCATCGAGGTCTTGCGCGGGCCGTTCTCGGTGCTCTACGGCAACAGCTCGGGGGGCGTCATTGCGGCCTTCAGCGCGCCGGTGCGCACGGGGCGGTTCGAAACCGGTCTCGACATCGGCGACTCGGGTCTGCGGCAATGGCGGATTGCCGCGGCAGCGCCGCTGGGCAACGGTTTCGAAGCCCGCGTCGGCGCGTCGGGTCTGGAGTGGGACGGCTTTCGTCCGCAGAGCGCGGCGAGCAAGACATCGGCCAGCGGGCGGCTGGCCTGGCAGGGCGAGCGCGATCGCGTGATCGTGCTGGCCAGCGTGCTCGACCAGCCAGCCGACGATCCGCTGGGGCTGACACGGTCCCAGTTCGACGCCGACCCGTACCAGACCACGCCGCAGGCCACGCAGTTCGACACACGCAAGACGCTGAACCAACAGCAGGTGGGCGCGCGCTGGACACATCGCTTCGCCAACGCCGGGCCGCTGGCCGAGAGCGCCGTCACCGCGTACTTCGGCGAACGCTCGGTGACGCAGTGGCTGGCGATTGCCGCCGGCACGCAAGGCAACCCACGCCACGGTGGTGGCGTGATCGACTTCGATCGCTCCTACGACGGCGTCGACGCGCGGGCCACCTGGCGCTTCGGTGGCGCCAGCCTCGTCACCGGCGCTGCGATCGAACGCCAGCGCGACGACCGGCGCGGCTTTCTCAACTACACCGGCGCGGTGGCAACGCCGACCTACGGCGTGATCGGCGCCTTGCGCCGCGACGAGAACAACAGCGCGACGACGCGCGATCTGTACGTGCAGGCCGAGTTGCCGCTCGGTGAGTCGTTCGTGCTCGCCGGCGGTGTGCGTTCGGGCAAGGTCAAGTTGGATGCGTCCGACAACTACCTCTCCAACGGCGATGACTCGGGACAGCGCGATTTCAGCCACACGAATCCGGTGCTTGGCCTGCGCTGGCAAGTGGCGCGTGGCCTCAACCTGCACGCCAGCGTCGCCCGCGGTTTCGAGTCGCCGACGCTCGGCGAACTGGCCTACCGCACCGACGGCAGCGGCGGCTTCAACACGACGCTGCAAGCGCAGCGCAGCCGGCAGGCCGAAGTCGGCGCGAAGTGGCGCAACGCCGACGGCGCGCTGGCACTCGACGCGGCGCTGTTCCGCGTCACGGTCGATGACGAGATCGGTGTGGCCACCAACGCCGGCGGCCGGCAGAGTTTTCAGAACGTTGGCCGCACGTTGCGCGAAGGCGCGGAGGTGTCGCTCGGCTGGCGCTTCGCGCCACAGTGGCGCACGCAATGGGCGGTGACGCTGCTCGACGCGACCTACCGCGACGGCTTCCTCGCCTGCGCCGGCATCCCTTGCGCAGCGCCCAGCGTGCCGATTCCATCCGGCAACCGCATTGCCGGCACGCAGCGCGGCCTGGCCTTTGCCGAACTCGCCTGGCAACCGCGCGCCAACACCGAACTCGGCCTCGAAGTGCGCGCTGCGTCGGCGCTCACCGCCAACGACAGCAACACCGAAGGCGCGTCGCGCTACACGCTGCTGGCCTTGCGCGCCGTGCAACGCTACGCACTGCCCGACAACTTCCAGCTCGAGTTGCTGGCGCGCCTGGACAACGCCACCGACAAGGAATATGCCGGCAGCGTCATCGTCAACGACGCCAATGGCCGCTTCTACGAAACCGGCGCACCGCGTTCTTGGTTGCTGTCGATGCGGCTCAGCCGAGGTTTTTGACGCCATGCGGGCGGCCGCACACTGGTGCGGCCGCCCGACGAGTGCCTGATCGATCGATCAACGAGCCACTGCGAGCGTGTCGCCGGCCGCTACGCGCAAGCCGGCGGTGCGGATCTGCGCCAGTTGCATCGGCGTCAGCGGCTGATGCTGGCTGTCGGTGAAGGATGCGACGACGCGCTGGCGCGTCGCTTCGACCGCTTCGGCATGCACCTGGGCGCGCGACACGGTCGAGACGAACGGGGCCGGCGCCGGTGCGTTCTGGCTGTCGGTGACCGTCAAGGGCTGGCGCGCTGCGGCAACGGCTTCAGCGCGAACCTGCTCGCGGCTTGCCGTCGAGACGAACGGGACCGAAACCTGGACATGGTCCGCGCCCGGATCGACGTAGGTTGCGCCGCGGACAGCGGTACCGGCGGCAGCCAGCGGGGCGGCCGCGATGATGGCGGCGGCGATGACGGATTGGACGGCGATGGTGGTGAAAGTGCGGTTCATTTGAAGCTCCTGGCAGAGAAGGTTGAAGAAAGTGGGAGAGAACAGCCGGGTTCGGCTCTGTTGTCGTCCTCCAGTCCTGTGAAGCGCAACAACATGAACCGAACTTTCGGCGCCCCGGCCGCGATCTGCCTTGCACGCGGATTACCAATTCGTAATCCAAGGCTGGGTTACTTTCTGTCAGCATCTCGTCCCATGAACACGTCCGTGTCCACGCCATGAAGCTGCTCGTCGTCGAAGACGACAAGCGCCTGTCCGACTACCTCGTCAAGGGGCTCGGCGAGAACGGCCATGTCGTCGATGTCGCCGCCGACGGCATCGAGGGCCGGCGCCTCGCCTTGGGCGGCGAGTACGACCTCGTGCTGCTCGACGTGATGCTGCCCGGCGTCGACGGCTTCGGCGTGTTGAAGGCGCTGCGCAGCGCCAGTGGCGCCGCAGCGCACACGCCGGTGCTGATGCTGACCGCGCGCGACAAGGTCGAGGATCGCGTGCGCGGTCTCGAGGACGGCGCCGACGATTACCTCGTCAAGCCGTTCGCGTTCTCCGAACTGCTGGCGCGCATCGGTGCGCTCTCGCGCCGCGCGCCGACCAATGGCGCGACCGCGCAGGCCACGGTGGTGCAGGTCGCCGACCTCGAGGTCGATCTCGTTGCCCGGCGCGCAGTCCGCGCCGAGCAGCGCCTGGATCTGACGGCCAAGGAGTTCGCGCTGCTGGCGCTGCTGCTGCGCCGGCGCGGCCAGATCCTGTCGCGCACGACGATCGCCGAGCAGGTCTGGGACATGCACTTCGACAGCAGCACCAACGTCGTCGAGGTCGCGGTGCGGCGCCTGCGCGCCAAGATCGACGACGCCTTTGCGGTCAAGCTGCTGCACACCGAGCGCGGCATGGGCTACGTCCTGGAGGATCGGTCATGAGCGAGCAGCTCGGAGGGTCCTCATGAGCGGTGGACATTCGATCAGTCGGCGGCTGTCGCTGCAGATTGCGCTGCTGACGATGGTCGTGCTCGGCGCCGTCTTCGCGGCGTCGTGGTTCTCGGTGGGGATGCTGATGAAGGAGCGCTCGCGCGAGGAACTCGACTTTCGCACCGAGATCCTCGGGCAGACGATCACCGGCGCGGCGAAGGCCGGCGGCGAGGAGGCGGTGCTGCGCAAGATGGAGTCGATCGCCTCGATGCGCGCCGGCACGCGCCTCGAGCTGCAGCGCGCCGACGGCTCGCTGCTGTACGCCGACGCCGACGAACCCGAGCATCGCCTGTCCGCGCACGTGATGGAGCGCCGTTTTCGCGTGCAGGCGACTGGCGTGCCGGGCGGCGTCGTCAGTGCCCATTTCGTCATCGATTTCGAGCAGAACGCTCGCATGGGCCGGCGCTGGGCCTGGATCCTTTTCGTCGCCACGCTGGCCAGCGGCGCGATCGTCGCTGCGGGGGCGTGGTGGCGCGTGCGGCGGTCGTTGCGGCCGCTGCGCGACCTGGCGGCGCAGACGCGTGCGATCTCGCCGCAACGGCTCGACCAGCGGCTCTCGCTGGCCGATCCGGCCGAAGAGCTGCAGCCCTGGATCGAGCAGTTCAACGCGCTGATGGCCAGGGTCGAGCAGGCCTATTCGCAGCTCGAGGGCTTCAACGCCGACGTCGCGCACGAGATGCGCACGCCGATCGCGGCGCTGATGGGCCATGTCGAGGTGGCGCTGTCGCGCGAGCGGCCGGCGGGTGAGCTGCGCGAGACGATGGCGATGTCGCTCGAAGAGATGCAGAAGCTGTCGGCATTGGTCGATGACATGCTGTTCCTGTCGCATGCCGACCGCGGCGCGCGCGCGCGCCGCGGTGCGCAACGCAGCCTGCGCACGCTGGCCGAGCAGGTCATCGAGTACCACGAGATCACGTTCGAGGAAGCCGGCGTGCGTGTGGCTGTGGAAGGCGACGCCCGCGCCGCCGTCGATGACGCACTGATCCGCCGTGCGTTGTCGAACCTGCTGGCCAACGCCGCGCGCTACGCCGACAAGGACTCGACCGTGCTGGTGCGCATCGAGCGGCAATCCGAACAAGACAACGCCCGCCTCGTCGTCGAGAACCGCGGCCTGCCGATCGAGCCGCAGATGCTGCCGCGCCTGTTCGATCGCTTCTACCGCGCCGACATCGCGCGCAGCGCCTGCCAGCAGCACCACGGCCTCGGGCTGGCCATCGTCGCTGCGGTGGCGCGCATGCACGGCGGGCGCACGATTGCGGCATCGGACCATGGCCTGACGCGCATCGGCTTCGAGTTGTGCTGCGCGGGCGTGGATGCGGAGCCGCCGCCGGCCGGGCCTGCAACGCCGGACAGTGACGACGCGCCGCGCCCACTCGGCCCAGTGACGCCGCCGCGGCCGGCGACGGCGCACTGAAGCGGCGCCGCCGGTTCGGCGGCCCTCAGCGCTGCGCCCAGGCCACGGCCATCGCCGGCAGATCGGCCGCCGTCAACGCCTGCTGCGCCAGCGCCTCTTCGAGCATGCGCAACTGCGCGATCCGCCGCCGCGTGCCGGGGTGCGTGGCACTGTCGTGCTGCATGCCCTGGCGCGTCAGCAGCGCAAAGGCATTGTCGAGGCCGAAGCCCAGGGTGCGCACCAGCGTGTAGCCATACGCATCGGCTTCGTGCTCATGGCGGTGCGACAGCCGGTGCGCCTCTCGACCGAGCGCCGCACTCGCACCGTCCGTGGTCTCGGGCCGCACCTCGCCGGGGATGTGCGTGCGGTACAGCGACTTCAGCGCGCGCGCGTGCGCCAGGCGCACGTGGCCGAGTTCATGCGCCAGCAGCAGCAGCCGCTCGCCTTCGGGCAGGTCGCCGACGGCCTGGCTGACGGCGATGCCCGGGCGGTCCAGCAGCGCCTCGGCGAAGAGATCACCACCCACCAGCACCAGCTCGACCGCCGGCATCTCTTTGCCAGCGAGCGCCGTCAGGCGTTGCAGGCTCTGCCGCACGCGCTGCGTGGCAGCGCTGGCCGCCTCGCCGGCCGGCCGTTGCGACAAGCGCATCTTTTGCGAGCGGTCGAGCACCTGTTCGATGCCCTCGGCCGCGGCGGCGTGCAGGCACACGCCCAGTAACAGGATTGCCCACCAACGCATGATTGACCTCGCTTGCCCATGAGTTGCGAGTTCCGTGCCAGCGGTTCAGCTGACGCTCGGCCGCAATGTGGGGCTTGCAGCGCGGGGCATGCGCCAATGGGTCACGCCGGCCCGGGCCGGCGCGACCGATCGATGACGGGCGAGGGCGCAGCGTGAATTTCGGCCTGTCGACTCAGGCACCGGGCCGCGCCGATCGCTGCGCTGTCAGTCGACGACGATGCTGTGCGGCACGCGGCCGGCCTTGATCGTCTTCAACGGCTTGGCGGTGGCGGTGTCGATCACCGTGACGTCATCGGACAGGCCGTTGGCGACCCAGAGTTGCGAGCCCTCGGGGTTGAGGCCCAGGCCCCAGGCGCGCTTGCCGGCCAGCGCCAGCTCGCGCACCTTCTTGGTCGACACATCGACGAAGGCGACGTGATTGGCCTGGCCGAGGCCGACGAACATCGTCTTGCCGTCCTTGGCCAGCTTCAGGTCCACCGGCGTGATGTCCTTGGTGCGCAGGCCCTTGAGCTCGAACTTCACCGTGTGCGTGACGGCGAAGTTCTTGACCGAGATCACGCTGACCCTGCAGGAGGACGAGCGCCAGCGCCTGGCGCGCGAGCTGCATGACGAGTTCGGCCAGCAGCTCACCGGTCTGCGCGTCGATGCCGCCTGGCTGGCGCAGCGCCTGGCGCACGAGCCGCGGCAGCAGGAAGTGGCGCAGGCCATTGCCGAGCGCTGCGGCGCCGTGCAGCAGGATATTCGTGCGCTGCTGACGCGCTTGCACCCGCTGGCGCCGCACGCCGGTGCCGAGTCCGCGGCACGCTTGGCCGAGCTGCTGGCGGCGCTGATGGGCGGCTGGTCGCGCAGCGCCACGCAAAGCTGCGCTTTCGAGCTGCGCCTGGTCACGCGCCATGCCGACGGCCACGCCGCGCCTTGGCCACGCAGCGACGACGATGTCCTGTTGCCGCGCGATCTGGTGCTGGCGATCTACCGCATCAGCCAGGAGGCGCTGACGAACGTCGCCCGCCATGCGCGCGCCGCACGCGCCATGCTGTCGCTGGTGCTGCACCGCGACGCCGATGGCCGCGTGCACGCGATCGACTGGTCGCTGCGCGACGACGGCGTCGGCCTGCCCGATCCGGCGCAGGCGCTGCAGCGCGGCACCGGCTTGGCGAGCTTGAAGGAGCGGGTGTGGGCGCTGGGCGCCGAACTCGAGTTCAGCGCCGCCTGGCCCGACGCCGAGCCGCCCGGGTTGCAGCTCGCGGCGCGCTTCGTCATCGGCGGCGGCGCATGACCCGACTCAACGATCGCATCGGCGTCATGCTGGTCGACGACCACGCCGTGGTGCGCGAGGGCTACCGGCGGCTGCTCGAGTCGGAGGCCGGCATCCATGTCGTTGGTGAGCATGCCGATGCCGAATCGGCGCAAGCGGCGCTGGAGCGGGCGGCGGACGGCAGCGTCGATGTGCTCGTGCTCGACTTGTCGATGCCCGGCCGCGGTGGCCTGGCGCTGGCGCGGCGCATCGGTGCGCGCTGGCCGGCGCTGCGCGTGCTCGTCTTCAGCATGCACGACCATGCGGCCACCGTGACGCAGGCGCTGGAGGCCGGGGTCGCGGGCTACATCACCAAGACCAGCGCCCCGCAAGAGCTGGTGCAGGCCGTGCGCCGCGTGTCGGCCGGTGAATCGCGCGTGCTCTCGGCCGACGTCGCCCGCAGCATCGGCTCGCCCTCCACGCAGGCGCCGCACCGGCTGCTGAGCGCGCGCGAGTTCGACGTCCTGCAAGGGCTGCTGCAAGGCGCCAGCCTCGACGCCATCGCGCAGCGCCTGTGCATCAGCCCGAAGACCGTGTCCAACCTGCAGACACAGATCCGCGCCAAGCTCGGCGTTGCCAACGCGGTCGAGCTGCTGCACTACGCGCGGCAGCACGGCCTGGCCCGCGATTGACGCGACGGCGTCGCGGACGGCTCAGCCGAGCTTGCCCAGCGTGCCGGTGGCTTCGGCCAGCAGGTAGTAGAACGTGACGCGGCTCTTGCGCTTCTCGTCCTTCATCTTCGCGGCCACGGCTTCGATGCCCTTGCTGGCCGCTTCTGCGGACAGGCCGAGCTTCTTGGCCGCGAAACCGTCGCGCACGGTGGCCTTCTCCTTGTCGTCACTGACCGAGACCAGCGATGAATCGGCATTGCGCAGCGCGATGCCGCAGTACTTGACGATGGCTGCCACATGGGCCTCGCTGGCATTGGGGGCGTACTTCTTGACGTCAGGCAGGTAGTCGCTCATGGAAGGTCCTTTCGGGGGCATTGGTGAGGAGGGCGTGGCGATGCTAAGCCCAATCGCAACGCGCCATGTCACAGAGATTTGCGCGGGCTCACCCGCCCTTGTTGAGGCCCAGGCGCTCGACGTTGCGCTTCTCTGCGGCGTACGCTTCCTTCATCGCGCGGCCGTACTCCGCAGACCCGAGGTAGTCGGGCGTCTGGTCGTACTTGTCGAGCTCGGCCACATGTTGCGGATCGAACAGCGCCAGCTTGAACGCGTCGTGCAGCGTGCGCACGATGGCCGGCGGGATGCCCCTGGGTCCCGCCAAACCGTACGGCGAGGTCGCCGCAAGGGGGTAGCCGAGCTCGGTCACCGTCGGCGTCTGCGGCCAGCGTTTGCTGCGCTGCTCGCTGAAGACGGCGATCAGGCGCAGCTTGCCGTTTTCGACATGCGGCGCGAAGCCGCTCGAGTTGACACCGACATCGACGTTGCCTGCCGCCACGGACAGCATCTGCTCCGCTGTGCCCTTGTACGGCACGTGCACATAGGTCAGGCCCTTGGCCGCCATCAGCTGGTCCATCAGCAGGTGCGGCGTGGTGCCGACGCCATTGGTGGCCACCGTCAGCGCGCTCGGGTGCGTGCGCGCAAACGCAAACACGTCGTCGAGCGTCTTGATGCCATTGCCCGGGTGCGTCAGCAGGCCGAAGGTGACACCGGAGAGTTGAATGATGGGCGTGGTGTCGCGGATCGGGTCCCAGAGCACTTTCTGGATCCACGGTGCGCGCAGCACCGGCTGCGGCACCTGCGCGATCGTGTAGCCGTCGGGCGCTGCGCTCTGCAACACCGGCATGACCAGCGTGCCGCCGGCGCCGCTGCGGTTTTCGACGAGGATGCGCTGGCCCAGGTGGCGGCCCGCGATCTCGGCCAGCAGGCGCAGCGTGCCGTCGGTGGCGCCGCCCGCGGGCCACGGCACCCACAGCGTGATCGGTTTGCTCGGGAAGATGTCTGTGGTCTCCGCGCGCGCGAGCATCGGCAGCGCGATCAACGCGGCGGCGGCGTGGCGACGTGTCACTGCCATGACGTCAGCCCCCTCGCTTGGCGAGCTGGCCAAAGCCGCGCTGCGGGTCATAGCCCCAGCAGGCGAGGACGAAGGCGACGGCCAGCGTGCCGAGCACCACCCACGGTGCGATGCCCGGGTCCTTGCCATAGAGCGCAAAGCGCATCCACTCCACCGCATGCGTGAACGGGTTGACCTGGGCGATGCGCCAGACCCAGGTCGCGCCGGACTCCTCGAGCTTCCACAGCGGGTAGAGCGCGGTCGAGATGAAGTACATCGGGAAGATGACGAAGTTCATCGTGCCGGCGAAGTTTTCGAGCTGCTTGATGTGCACCGACAGCAAGAGGCCGAGGGCGCCGAACATCAACGCCGCGGCGATGGCGGCAACGATCGCGTGCGGCCCCGGCCACGGCACCTGCGTGCCGATGAGTGCGGCGACGATCAGGAAGGCCACCGCCTGCAGGAACGACAGCACCGCCGTGGCGATCAGCTTGCAGGCCAGCACCCACCAGCGCGGCAGCGGCGCGGTCAGCAGCAGGCGCATCAATCCCATCTCGCGGTCATAGACCATCGCCAGGCTCGACTGCATGCCGTTGAACAGCAGCACCATGCCGAGCAGGCCGGGCACGATGTAGACGTCGTATGGGATGTAGGTGTCGTAGGGCTCGACGATGGCGACGCCGAAGACGTTGCGAAAACCCGCCGCGAAGACCGCGAGCCACAACAGCGGCCGCACGAGTGCCGAGACGAGGCGACCGTACTGACGCGAGAACTTGAAGAGTTCGCGCGCGACGATGGCGCTCAACGCCTGCAGCGGGTGCTTCACTTGGATTGCGCACTTTGCAGAGTTTCTCCGGCGCATCGGCGCCGAGCGTGTCGAGCGTGTTCTTCGGGTGCAGCATGCCGTCGGCCGGCGCGAGCCGATGACGCCCTGGCCGTCGGTCAGCAGCAGCGGTTGGCGCAACTGGCCGTCCCAGGGGCGAAAGCTCATCAGTCACGCCTTTCGAGCCATCGAGTTCGTTGATCGCCAAGCGCCTTGTCCAGTGCCGGCAGCGGTCCTTTCGGTGCGGCGATGAGCGGCTCGACCAGCGCGCGCCTGCCACTACGCCGGCGAAGTCGTGTGCGCCTCATCGGTGCCTCGCGGCTTTGACCAGGCGTCGCGTGACCTGCGGCGCGCCAAAGCGGTCGAACTTCGGTGCCACGCCACCGCCATGAGGCCGGCGTCGCCGACCACCGGCCGCGGCAGTGCCGTGCGGTAGGGCAGCGTGGCTGCAAACTCGCCGTCGCTGTCGATCACCCATACCGCGTCGTAGGGCTCGCAGCGCCGCCGCCAGTGAGCAGCAGCGGGTTGCCCAGGTCGCGCTCGCGCGGATCGGCCGAGAGCTTGAAGGGTTTGGTGGCCACGACCTTGAGTGCCGAAACGTTTGGCCGCGGCTTGTGCCGCGCCAGCGCGCGCGCGGTCGATCTCGCTCGGGCCGTGAGCACGAGCACGCTGCGTCCAGCTGCCGCGCCACCAGCGTTTGCGCCAGCGCATCGAACTGTGCATGCGGTCGCTCGGCAGAAGATGCCACAGGTTGGCGCGGCAGTGCGCCTGACGCAACGCGTCGGCTGCGATTGCCGACGTTGAGCAGCGGGCAGTCTTTGCCGCGGCATCGGCGGCGGCCAGCGTCCAGGCGCGGCGCAGGTCGGTGAGCAGCGCCAGCGCGCCGGCCTTCTCGGCCTGCTGCGCCGCCGCGCGCGCGGTGCTCGCGCGATCGCGCCACTTCACGACATCGAGCGTGAGCTTGCTGCCATCGGAGCTCGAACCTGGCTTCGTCGACGCGATCTTCAGCGCTCGGTCGGCCGGCCCGCCCGGGTGGCCGAGCGCGCCGCGTTCGGTGCGCGTGCGCGCGACAGGCGCTCGTCGTTGGTCGGCATGGAGCAGCGTCGAACGCTAGCTGGCCGCGTGCGCGCAAGCCGGCAGGCCAGCGCAATGGGCGCGAGTAGTGCGCACGCGGTTCACTCGACGATCACGGCCGAGTACGGCACGCGGCCGACTTCATCGTCTTCACCGCCTTGCGCGCGGCCATGTCGATCATCGTCATGTCGTCCGACAAGCCCGTTGACGACGAAGAGGCGGGCTTCGCGCCTTGTCGAGCCCACGTCCCAGACACGCTTGCCGGCCAGCACCATCTGCGTCACCTTGCGCTGGCCACATCGACAAAGGCGACGTGGTTGGCGCGGCCCATGCTGACGAAGGCCCGCTTGCCGTCCTTGGTCATCGCAATGCCGACCGGCGTGATGTCGGTTTGCGCGCGCCCTGGACGTCGAACTTGATCGTGCGGAACTGCGTGGCTTGTGGTGAGATGAGCTCACGCTTGCGTCGAGTTCGTTGGTGACCCAGAGTTCCGCGCCATCGGGCGTGAGCGACATGCGACGCGGCCGTTTGCCGACTTTGACGTTGCTCAGCCACCTTGGCCGTGGCCAGTCGACGACGTGGACGATGTTGGCCACCTCCGAGGTGACATAGACAAGTTTGCCGTCGGCACATGTCTTCACGCCCTCTGGTTCCTTGCCGACATGATGTTTGGTGCATTTGCCGCTGGCGAGATCGACGATGCCGAGCGCGCTTTCTCCTCCATTGGTACGTAGAGGGTCTTGCCGTCGGCGCAGAGGTCGAAGGTTTCAGGATCGTCTCCGAGCGGCACGCGCCGGATCGACTTGCGCGTGGCGACGTCGATCAGATCGGCCTCGTCCGAATCGCCGCAGGCCACGGCGAGCTGCTTGCCGCCGGGCGTGAGTTGCATGTGGCGCGGGCGCTTGCAGGTGGCGACCGGCGCTTGACGGCAGCGTGGCCGCAGGTCGATGACGGCCAGCGCGTTGTCTTTTTCACTGGAGACCCAGACCTGGACTGTGCGACGGCAGCGCCGCCGGCACTGCGAGCGGCAGGGCGATGAGCAAGTCGAGGTTTCATGTAGGGGCTGGTCTCCTTGCGTTGGGTGGTCGTGCGTTGAATGAATCCGGATTCGAGCGTGGTGCCGCCGAGCGCGGTGGTCACATCGCTCGGCGTGCCGTCGGCGATGAGCTTGCCCTGGTGCAGCACGAGCACGCGGTCGGCCTGCTGCGCTTCTTCGACGAGGTGCGTGGCCCACAGCACCGTCGTGTTGCGAGCGGCGACGTCGGCGCGCAAGGCCGCCAGCAGGTCGCGGCGCGAGGCCGGATCAAGGCCGACGCTGGCCTCGTCCATCAGCAGCACCGCAGGGCGGTGCAGCAGGGCGCGCACGAGTTCGACCTTGCGCCGGTTGCCGCCGGAGAGTTCGCGCACGGCGCGCTGGAGATCCTTGGCGATGCCCAGGGCGGCGCAACCTTGCTCGATGCGTTCGCTGGTCACCGCGCGCGACAGGCCGTGCAGCGCCGCATGAAAGCGCAGGTTGCGCTCGACGCTGAGATCGAGATCGAGGGAGGACTGCTGGAAGACCACACCGATGGCTGCGAGCGCCGCCACCGGTTGCTGGCGTATCGAATGGCCAGCGATCAACGCCTCGCCGGCGTCGGCCGCGAACAGGCCGGTGAGGATCTGGAACAGCGTTGACTTGCCGGCCCCGTTGGGGCCGAGCAGCGCGGCGAAGCAGCCCGGCTGAATCATCAGCGTCAGGCCGTCGAGCGCGGTGCGTGCGCCGTAGCGTTTGGTCAGCGCCTTGATGTCGATCGCCGCACTCACACCTGAAACTCCATCATCCCTTGCGCACACTCGATGCCGCTGGCCGTGAACACGGACCGGTCGCTGCCATTGGCGTCGAGCAGCAGCTTGCGTGGGCTGGACACTTTGGCGAGCCGATCGAGCCAACGCCGGTTGCTGCCGTGCGGCGCACGATCGATGACCACGCAGTCGGCGCCTTGCATCCAATCGAGCATCGAGTCGAAGGCCGCCGAATCGAGGCTTTCGCCCTGGACGACGAACAGGCGCGATTGCGAACGCTCATCGCGCACCGCCAGTGCAATGCGCTCGCCGGCCGCGGCCTCACCTCGCACGGCGTCAACCGTCGTCAGCGCTGTGAACATCAGCGCCGGCAAACGCTCGACCGTGAAGTCGGCCGCGCGCTGCTCGCCCGCCACCGGAATCAGATGCCATTGCACGCCGCAGAATTGTTGCAGCACGGGCAGCAGTGGCAGCGTCAGTGTCAGGTGCTCGAACACCGCCGGCGTGGCGTAGAGGTCGATCGGCGTACCGTCGCGCAGATCGAGCAGGCCGCTGACTTGTTCGCGTTGCATGCCGGTCAGGACCACCGTCGCACCGTCATCGTGGCGGGCGGCGCCGCGCGCCGCGTCGACGTGGCACCAGGTGCTGTTGTCGTCGCTGTGGCCGGGCGACAGCATCAGCGATGCCATGCGCTGGGCTGCATCGGGTCCGCTGCCGTGCACGCGCAGTTTCATGCCGTTTCTGCTTTCCACCCTTGTTGCCGAGGAACGTGTTGGCCGTTTGTCTTCATGCGCGTGCGAGATCGGGGTGCAAGACACGTGCCGCCACCTTGGCAGGCTGCACGCTCATCTTTCGGCGCACCCTGTGTCAGTGGGGCGCAAACGCGTTCAAGACTGAAACAGGGAATACCCGCGCGCTTCGGCTGCGCTCGTTTGAGAGTCGGCGTCAAGCCTTTTCGTTCCAGCGCAGCTTGCGATAGATCGTGTTGCGGCTGATGCCCAGGCGCTTGGCGGCTACAGAGATGTTGCCGCCGGCCGCGTCGAGCGCGCGGCGGATGGCGTCGATCTCGATGTCGTCGAGCGAGCGGTTGGCTGCACTTTCGCCTGGTGCCGATGCGTGCTCGACGACGTGCGGCGCGGAAGCGGCAGGCGTCTCGACGCGGCTGTGCGCGCTGACGTCCACTTTGGCTTCGAGCGCATTGACCTCGTCCAGAAAGTCATCCGGCAAATGCTCGGGCCGGATCGTGCGCTCGCCCGCCGCCATGACACAGGCTGTGCGCAGCACGTTGAACAACTGCCGCACGTTGCCCGGCCACGGGCAGCGCGCGAGCAACGCGGCCACTTCAGGCGACAGGGCGAGGCGGCGTGGCGCTGCTTCGCGCTCGATGATGCACTCGGCGAGCGCCGCCAGATCGCTGCGCTCGCGCAGCGCCGGCAGTCGCACGGCCAAGCCGTTCAAGCGGTAGTACAGGTCTTCACGGAAAGTCTGCGCGGCGATCATGTCGCGCAGGTTGCGGTGCGTCGCGCAGACGATGGCCACATCCACCGCCATGGCCTTGTTGCTGCCCAGCGGCACCACTTGCCGCTCCTGCAGCACGCGCAGCAGATGCGCTTGCAGGGCGATCGGCATGTCGCCGATCTCGTCGAGGAACAACGTGCCGCCGTTGGCCTGCAAGATCTTGCCGACGGCGCCTTTGCGCCGCGCGCCGGTGAAGGCGCCTTCTTCATAGCCGAAGAGTTCGGACTCGATCAGCGTGTCGGGGATCGAGGCGCAATTGACGGCAATGAACGGTTGCCGTGTTCGTTGCGACTCCTGGTGGATGGCCCGCGCCAGCAACTCCTTGCCGGTGCCGGTCTCGCCGAGGATCAGGATCGGGATGTCGCGGTCGATGACGCGCCGCACCTTGGCGGCAAGGGCGGCCATCTGCGGGTCGCCGGTGGTCAGTGCAGCCAGACCGATCGCTCCGGCCTGGCCGGCTCCGATCGCTGCGGCGCTGCGCTGTGGCGCCGGCCCGCTCGTGCTGCTTGCCGATGCTGACGCTTCGCGCGACGCGTGGCTGTTGTGAGTGCTGTGCCACGCGGGGAAATTGAAGCGCGCCATCACATGCACCTGCCGGTTGTCGGCGGTGCGTGCGATCAGCGGCGTGGCCAACGGCGAGCGGAAGTGCTCGACCAGCGCGCCGACAGTGGTGCCCAGCAAGCTCGGCAGCGAGTGCATGCGCACGGCGGCGCCGCTCATCGCCAATTGGTCGAGCGCGCTGCGATTCGCGCCGACGATCTTGCCGTCGGGCGTGATCGCAACGATGCCTTCCATCAGCGTGCCGATGAACTCGGCGCGGTTGTGGAAGTGCAGGCGCATGACGTGGCGGTAGTCGTCCGACAGCCAGTGGTTCTCGATCATGCGCGCGCTCATGCGCACCAGCGCCATCGTGTGCTGGTGATAGCCGCGCTGATCACCCGTCACGTCGAGCACGCCGAGGATGTTGCCGCGCGGGTCGAGGATCGGCGCGGCCGAACAGGTGAGGAAGTGGTTGGCGTGCATGAAGTGCTCGTCGGCATGCACGAGCGTCGGCGTTTCCGCGACGAGGGCGGTGCCGATGGCATTGGTGCCCTTGGACTGCTCGCTCCAGTTCACGCCGGGCGCCAGCGCCACCTTGCTGGCCCGCGAGAGGAAGTCGTCATCGCCGATCGAATGCAGGATGGTGCCGGTGGCGTCGCAGAGCACGACCATGCTCTGCGTCTGCACGATCTGCTCGAACAGCATCTCCATCACCGGCGCCGCATGCGCATGCAGGCGCTGGTTGCGCTCGCGTGTGATCGTCAGGTCGGCGCTGCCCAGCGGCGTCAGGTCGGGTTGCTCGAACCGGGACAGGCCGAGCGTGGCGCAGCGCTCGTGCGATCGGTCGATGGTGGTGACATGCTCGGTCGGCAACTGCAGCGCGGAGGCGATCGGCCGGTACGGCTCATCGCCGCCGCGGCGCGAGCGAGCGGTCTGGGGGCTCACGGTCACGGGTTGTCTTCCTCGGTCCTGCGGACGGTGTTTTCGGTGTGCGCGGCGCCACGCGGGCGCTGCCCATCTTAGGGCGCACGGGCCGGCCGTGCGCCAGAGCGCCGCGGAACGGCGGCCGTTGTCGCATCGTGGGACAACTTGACTAGGGTTAGGCCTAGGTAGGCGCGTGCATAGCCCCTACCGAAGATAGGCACTATCGGACATAGGCGCTGCGCGATCGTGCGGGCGCCGTCGTAGCCGGCCGTCACCACGTCAGGAAGGGCGCACATGCAGAAGACCTTGCACATCAACCCGGAGAAATGCACCGGGTGCCTCCAATGCGAAATGGCCTGTTCCTTCGAGAACTACGCCACCTACGCGCCGGCCAAGTCGCGCATCAAGGTGTTCGACTTCCATCACACCGGGCGCAAGGTGCCCTACACCTGCACGCAGTGCGATGAAGCCTGGTGCCTGCACGCCTGCCCCGTCGAGGCGATCACGCTCGACGTGATCACCGGCGCCAAGGTCGTCAACGAGACGACCTGCGTCGGCTGCAAGGTGTGCACGATCAGCTGCCCGTTCGGCACGATCAACTACGTGCAGGAAACCGGCAAGGTTCAGAAGTGCGACCTGTGCGGCGGCGAGCCGGCCTGTGCCGACGCCTGCCCGACGGGCGCGATCACCTATGTCGATGCCAACTGGACCGGCCTGAACAAGATGCAGGCCTGGGCCGACAAGCTCGGCAATCAACCTTCAGCAGCCTGAGGAGCACAGCATGTCTTGGGCAGGAAAAATCCTTCGCGTCGATCTCACTGCGGGCACTTGCAAGAGCGAGCCGCTGAACATGGACTGGGCGCGCGCGTACCTCGGTTCGCGCGGTCTGGCCACCAAGTACATCGTCAACGAGGTCGACCCCAAGGTCGATCCGCTGTCGGCCGCCAACAAGATCATCTGGGCCACCGGCCCGCTGACCGGCACCATGGCCTCCACCGGTGGGCGCTACACCGTGGTCACCAAAGGCCCGCTGACCGGCGCCATCGCCTGCAGCAACTCCGGCGGCTACTGGGGTGCCGAGCTGAAGATGGCCGGCTGGGACATGGTCATCTTCGAAGGCAAGTCGGCCAAGCCGGTGTACCTGTTCATCGAAGACGACAAGGCCGAGTTGCGCGACGCTGCGCACCTGTGGGGCGGCAGCACATGGCACACCGAGGAGACGATCAAGAAGCAGCACCAGGATCCGTTGATCCGCGTGTCCTCGATCGGTCTGGCCGGCGAGAACCAGGTGCTGTTCGCCGCGGTGGTGAATGACCTGCACCGCGCGGCGGGACGCTCCGGCGTCGGTGCGGTCATGGGCAGCAAGAACCTGAAGGCGATCGCCGTGCGCGGCACCAAGGGCGTCGGCAACATCGCTGATCCCAAGGAGTTCATGAAGGTCACGAAGGAGAAGAAGAAGATCCTCGCCGACAACGCGGTGACGGGGCAGGGCCTGCCGACCTACGGCACGCAGGTGCTGATGAACGTCATCAACGAGATCGGCGCCCTGCCGACGCGCAACCACAAGGACAGCCAGTTCGAAGGCGCGAAGGACATTTCCGCTGAAGCGATGGCGACGCCGCGCAAGAGCGACGGCAAAGCGCAACTGGTCACCAACCAGGCCTGCTTCGGCTGCACGATCGCGTGCGGGCGCATCAGCAAGATCGACCAGAAGCATTTCAGCGTCGAGAACAAGCCGCAGTACTGGGGAGCGACCGGCGGCCTGGAGTACGAAGCGGCCTGGGCGCTCGGCGCGGCCAACGGCGTCAACGACATCGAAGCGCTGCAGTACGCCAATACCATCTGCAACGAGCAGGGCATGGACCCCATCAGCTTCGGCGCGACGATCGGCGCGGTGATGGAGCTGTACGAGATGGGCGTGCTGACGAAGGAGCAGATCGGCATCGAGTCGCCGTTCGGCTCGGCGCGTGCGCTGTGCGAACTGGCCGACATGACGGCCAACGGCGTCGGCTTCGGCAAGGAGATCGGCCAGGGCAGCAAGCGCCTGTGCGCGAAGTACGGCCACCCGGAACTGTCGATGAGCGTCAAGGGCCAGGAATTCCCGGCGTACGACGCGCGCGGCATCCAGGGCATGGGCTTGACCTACGCCACCAGCAACCGCGGGGCCTGCCATCTGCGCAGCTACACGGTGGCGTCGGAGGTGCTCGGCATCCCGGTCAAGACCGATCCGCTGGTGGCCGACGGCAAGGCAGAACTGGTGATCGCGTTCCAGGACGCGACGGCGGCGTTCGACTCCGCCGGCATCTGCATCTTCACCAGCTTCGCCTGGGGGCTGGCCGACGTGGCGCCGCAAGTCGCCGCGGCCTGCGGCCCCGAGTTCACGCTCGAGAACATGGCCAAGATCGGCGAGCGCGTCTGGAACATGGAGCGCGAGTTCAACAACAAGGCCGGGTTCACCGCCAAGGACGACAACCTGCCACCGCGCCTGTTGAACGAAGCCGCCAAGACTGGCCCGGCCAAGGGCCTGGTCAGCAAGCTGCCGGAGATGCTGCCCAAGTACTACGCCGCACGCGGCTGGAACACCGATGGCACGTTGACCTCCGAGACGCGGACGCGCCTCGGTCTGTAAACCCCTGAGCCCACGAACGAAGGCGGTTCTCGAACCGCCTTCTTCTTTTGGAGATGAACATGAAACCCCCAAGCTCACTGCGTTCACTGCCCCCCGAGGGGGCGCTCCGTGCCCTTCGGGCGGCCGGGCGGGCACGGCCATGACCAGACACGTCATCCTCGGCGCCGGCCCGGCCGGTGTCATCGCCGCCGAAACCATCCGCAAGCACGCACCGCAGAGACGAGATCATCGTCGTCGGCGACGAGCCCGAAGCGCCGTACTCGCGCATGGCGATTCCGTACCTGCTGATCGGCAACGTCGGCGAAGAAGGCACGCACCTGCGCCACGGCAAGGACCATTACGCCAAGCTGCGCATCGACTTGAAGCGCGGCGTGCGCGCGAAGTCGGTGGACGTGGCGAAGAAGAGCGTCGCTCTCGACGACGGCAGCACACTGGCCTACGACCGCCTGCTGATCGCCACCGGCTCGTCGCCGGCATCGCCGCCGATCCCCGGCATCGACAGCGAGGGCGTTCTGCATTGCTGGACGCTCAAAGACGCACGCGACATTGCAAAGCGCGCGGTCAAAGGCGCGCGTGTGCTGCAGATGGGCGCGGGCTTCATCGGCTGCATCATCATGGAGTCGCTCGCGGCACGCGGCGTGCAGCTCACTGTCGTCGAGATGGGCGACCGCATGGTGCCGCGCATGATGGGCCCGACCGCGGGCGGCATGATCAAGGACTGGTGCGAGAAGAAGGGCGTGCGCGTCTTCACCGGCACGCGCGTCGAGGCGATCGAGGCGGCCAGTGCCGCGGCGCCTGTGTCAGGTGGCCTGTTGTCGCGGGTCGCGGCGGCGGTCGGCCTGGGCCACCACGACGCACCGGCCGCATCGTCGGCGGCGCCGCTGAAAGTGCGCCTGTCCAACGGCCAATCGCTCGAAGCCGACCTCGTCATCAGCGCCACCGGCGTCAAGCCCAACATCGGCTTCCTCGAAACGTCCGGCATCAAGTGCCTGCTCGGCGTGCTGACCGATGAGCACCTGCAAACCAACGTGCCCGATGTCTATGCCGCAGGCGACTGCGCCGAAGCCTTCGACAAGGTCAGCGGCAAGACGATCGTCAGCGCGATCCAGCCGAATGCCGCAGAACAAGCGCGCGTCGCGGCGCTCAACATGGTCGGCCAGAAGGCCGAGCTGCGCGGCGTGACGCAGATCAACGTGCTCGACACGTTGGGCCTCATCAGCACCAGCTTCGGCGATTGGCAAGGCGCGCCCGGCGGCGAGCATGTGGAGCTCACCGACAAGGCCGCTGGCCGCCACTTGAGCCTGCAATTCGGCGGCGATCGTCTGGTTGGCTGCAACAGCGTCGGCTGGACGGAGCATGTCGGCGCGATGCGCGGCCTGGTCGAAGGCCAGGTCAAGCTCGGCACCGAATGGAAGCAGCGCTTGATCAACGACCCGACGCAGTTGATGGCGGCGTATCTGGCGACGGCTCAGGCGCAGGAGCACAAGGCGTTGGTCAAGGCCTGAGCCGGCGAGGCATCATCCGCGCATGCGCATCACCTTCAAGCTCTACGCCAGCCTGACGCAACACCTGCCCGCCGAAGCACGCCAGAGCAACCGCGTCGAGCTCGACATCGACGAAGGCACGCCGATCGCCAAGATCATCGAGCCCTTCGGCCTGCCGGAAAAGCTCGTGCACCTGGTGCTGATCAACGGCGTCTATGTGCCGCCTGAAGAGCGTCTGAGCTTCACGCCCAAAGAAGGCGACGTGCTCGCCATCTGGCCGCCGATCGCGGGCGGCTGACGCTGGCGGCCAGGCGTGCAGGCGCACTACCCGTTCGAGTTCGAACGCGAGATGGGTTGCACCGCCGCGGAACTGCGCTCGTGGCTGCCGGGCGCGAGCGGCGGCAGGCCGATTGCGTGGCAGGCGGCGGCGGCCGCGATCAAACTCGACGGCGGCAGCGTTGCCGTCGACTGGCAAGAACTCACGCCGCGCCGCATCGCGCTGATCACACTGCCGCGGTTGCGCGTGCGCTTTGCCGCGCGCGGCGTCGAGGAGGCCGCATGGCAACGCTTCATGCGCCACTTCGACCTGTACACGCAACGCGGCGGCGGCTGAGCAGACTGCCAGCCAGGGATTGACCCTGAAGCCATCCGAGGCGGGAGGGCAAACGGTCACGACCGGGCAGGACTGCAAAGGCAGCCTTGCTCGGCCGCGTCGCAACCGCAGAGCGGGCCGCACGCGCAAGGCGCGCCTGCGGCGGGCGTGCTGGACGCCTTGGCGTCAGCTTGGCAACCGCACTGGCAGCTGGCCCCCGGGCAATCGATGCAGCGGCAGGCGAAGGTGGAAGCAACGTTCATGAGAATTTCCTTGAGTGGTGGAAGGGCCGGACCCGGCGGATCCGTGGAATGAATTCTGGTCAGGCACGCTGTTTCGGACTTGAACGAAACGGCTGATCTCATAGACTTGCTTCGCAAGGGCTGCGGCGCGGTTTCAGGCGCGGCTCCGCCACGAAAAGCAGACGACCTTGGCCGAACACACGTGCGCCCGCGCCGGGACCCAGGCCTCGCGACGCCCGGTCGCGGGCATCGGCCGCGTGCTGCTGTGGAGCGGTGGCAGCCTCTGGATCGGCCGCGAGGCCGGCCGCGTGGAGTCCCACGCACACCACGCGATCCAGATCACGCTGGCGATGGACGCGGCCTTCCTCCTGCGCGATGGTGACGGCGGGTGGCGCGAGCATCTGGGCGCCGTCGTCATGCCGCATCGCCGCCATCAGTTCGACGGCTGCGGCCACAGGACCGCGATGATCTTCGTCGAGCCGGAGGCCGCGCAGGGCCGGGCCCTGCTCGCGCGCTTCGCCGCGGCCGGCGTCGCCGACCTGGATCACGAGACGGTGCGAACGCTGGTGAGCCCGTTGCAGACGGCGTACGCGGCCGGGGCCGGCAACGACGCGCTGATCGCGATGGCGCAGCACGCGGCGGCTGCACTGGCCGGGCACGCGCCCGGCGTGGCGGCCGTCGATGCGCGCATCAGCTGCGCCATCGCCTGGGTCAGAGCGCGGCTCGATTCATCGCTGTCGCTGAAAGACGCGGCCGAGGTAGCGCACCTGTCGCCCAGCCGCTTTCGGCACCTGTTCGTGGCGCAGACCGGCGTCTCCTTTCGCGCTTACCTGTTGTGGGCGCGGGTCGAAATGGCCGTGGGCGCGGCGATGGGTGGACAGTCGTGGACAGCGGCGGCGCAGGACGCCGGCTTCGCCGACTCCGCGCATCTGAGCCGAACTTGCAGACGCATGTTCGGCTTCGCCCCTGTCACGCTCATCAAGGAGTAGGCCGCTGCATCTGTGGTCAGCCCGTCGGTCTTCGAGACTGTCAGTTCGTCCCCAACGCCAACTGCACCCGCGGCGACCACGCTGCATCGTCCTCGCCGGACACGCGCAACTTCGGCGCCGCAAGAAACAGCCGCTCGCTCGGCAGGCCTTTGGCGACCAGGGCGTCGCGCACGGCGATGCCACGTTGCAGTGCCAGCTCGCGCGCGCTGTCGCTGCTGACGAGCGTGGCACCGCGCAGCAGCGCTTCCATCTCGGGCACCGGGATGTCGCGGGCGATGCCGATGGCGTTGCGAGGTTTGTTCGGCAGCTTGGTGTCGCTGTAGATGCGCTTGACGAGCGCCTCTCGCTGCGCAGCGGTGAGGGCGGGTGGCGGCGCATCGGCGGGCGCGTCGCTGCGCAGCGCTTCGCGCCGTTGCTCCGCCATGATTCGCGCATTGAGCGCAGCCTGCTGCATCGCTTCGCGTTCGCTTTGCGGGTCGCTGGCGCCGGTGACGGTCATCTTCAGCGCCGGGCGGTCGGCGAGTGACTTGGCCACCTTGTCGATCGTGCTGCGGCCGGCGTCGTTGAAGTTCGCGGTGCCAGGTTCGAAGGCGACAAAACTCAGGTCTTCGCTGCCGCCTCCCGTGAGCAGAGAGAACGGCGCGGTGATGGCCTTGACGAGCAGGTTGCCGATGACTTTCAACACCAGGCCGAAGACGCTGAACTGCGGGTCGTTGATCGAGCCGCTGATCGGCAGGTTGATGTCGATGACACCGTTGCGGTCCTTCAGCAGCGCCACGGCCAGCAGCACCGGCAGCTTCGTCGCGTCGGGCGATTCGACCTTGTCGCCGAAGGTGAGCTGGTTGAGGATGACCTGGTTCTTGGCGTCGAGCTTGCCGTCGGGGTCGATCTTGTAGGCCACCTCCATCGACAGCTTGCCGCGCTCGATGGCGTAGCCGGCGTAGCGGCCGGAGTAGGGCGAAAACGGCGCGAGTTCGAGGTCGGTGGCTTTGGCTTTGATGTCGAGCGCGAGCGGCTGCGCGGTGGGGTTCAGCGCGCCCGAGATTTCGAGCAGCGCGGTGCCGGCGGCGCGGCCCTTCAGGTCGAGCGTGGCCATGTCGCGCGTCGTCGAGTTGAACGCGCCGAGCGTGCCGTTGAGTTCGGTGAGGGCTGCGCTGTAGTTCGGTCGGATGAAGCGGTCGGTGAAATCGACCTTGCCATTGGCCAGGCGCACGCCGCCGATGCTGATGTTGATCGGCAGGTCTGAGCCAGGGGCAGCGGCAGGCGCGGAGGCCGCAGGCGCGACAGCCGCCGGCGCGGAGGCTGCTGCAGCCGGCGCCACGCCATCGGCCTTGGGCGCTGCGGCCACGTCGCGCAAGTTGAAGCGGCCGTCCTCGGTGATGACCAGGCGCGAATAGAAATCGGTCAACGCTGCGCTGGCGATCTCGAGCGTCGGCTTGGCGCCGGCACGCAGGTCGAACTTCAAGCCATCGAGCGTGAAGGCCTGCCACGTCAGCAACTCGTCGCCGCCGCGCGTGGTGTTCGTCGTTGCGCGCTCGTGCACACGCAGGCCGGTGATGCGCGCATTGCCCTTTGCGCTGGCATCCCACTGGTTGTTCGCGCGCTGCGTCACGGCAATGTCGCCTCGCCAATCGGCTTCACCACGCAAGAGCTCGACGTTCAACCCGCTGCCGAAGTAGGGTTCGAAGGCATGCACCGGAAAACGCTCGACGCGCAACGTGCCGCGCACCGCCACGGGCGAAGGCGCAACGCTGCCGTTCCAGTCGACGCGGCCGCCTGGGGAGTTCTTCGACGAACCCTCGGTCTGCGAGACGCGCAACTGCAGTTGTGTCTTTGCCGGAGCCCCACTCGGCCACGACAGGTCGCGCACGCTGGCGCTGAGCGCACCGCGCAGCTGCACGGGCGCGCTCGGCGCCGGCGCGGGGCGCTGGTCGTCAAGGCGGAACTCGCCGCCGATGAGCTGCAGTTCATCGAGCTTGACGCTCCACGGCGGCGCGTTGTCGGTGCTTGGTGGCGGCGACGCCACGGCGCTCGTGCGTGTCCACTGCTCGAAGTTCCAGCGGCCCTGCGCGTCGCGTGCCAGCGCGAGCGACGGGCGTTCGATCTTCAACGTGCCCAGGCTCACCTGCCTGGCGGCGAGGTCCACGGTTGCAGCGGCGAGCGCGATGTTGCCGACAGACAGCGGCGTGCGCGACTTGCTGCCGTCGACGAGCTTGAGCTGTTCGACTTGCAGGCCAACGTCACTCAGCTTCAACTGCAGCGTCTCACTGGCCGACCAGGCAACCGATGCCTTTGCCGATGCGCGGCCCTCGACGCGCGCGTTCAAGCTCGCGGCCAGGTACGGTTCGAGCCAGGCGAGATTCAGCCCTTGCAACTCGGCGCGTGCGTCGGCAGCGCGGTCGGTCGTTTGGCCTTCCAGCGTCAAGGTCGCGGGTTCCCCGGCAGCGGAGCCTTGCGCATCGAGCGCACTCAACCGTGCCGTCAGCTTCACCGGCACCGGTGCTTCGAACGGCCACCGCACGTTGCTGACCTGCAGGTCCACTGGCTCGGCGCGCAAGGCCGCTGCCGGGCGTGTGCTCGCGTCGCGCCAGTCGATGCGCGCTTGCGTCAGCGCGATCTTGGCCACGCTGATCTGCCAAGGGGCCGCATTGGCGGGTGCCGACGCTGCAGGCGACGCCGCCGTCGCCGGCACGAGGTTGATGCGGCCATCAGCACCGCGCCGCGCGTCGATCTGCACACCGGCCAGCGTCACGTCGCCTAGCGCGACCTTGCGCGCCAGCGGTTGCACGTCGGCAAGGCCCACGTCGAGCCGCTGCCAGGCCACCGCGGGCGTGTTGGTCTCGCCTGCGGCGACGAATGCGGCATCGGTCAGGCTGGCCTTGCCGCGCAGCGAGACACGCGGCGCGCCATCGGCTGCCAGCGCAAACTGCAATTGCAGTTGCGTCGCCACCTTGCCGCGGCTCGGTTTGAGCGGCAGCGCGGCGGGCACATAGGGCAGCCACGGCGCCAGGTCGAGATCGGCGATGTTCAAGTCGATCTGCGACGCCCGGTCTTGCGCAAACGGTTTGCTCTGCGCGCCACTGTCGAACGCAGCGCCGTTGAGCTTGAAGGCCAGGCGCGGCAACGCGTCCACCGCAACGTGGTCGGGCAGGTTCGACAAGAAGGGCAGCGCGACTTGCAGATCTTGCAGACGGTGAACGCGCTTGACCGGCTGGTCGTCGAACTCCACAGCGCCGCCTTGCAGGCGCAGGTTGTACAGCGCAAAGCGCGCCGGCTCGTTGCTTTCCTTCGGTTCGGCGGGTGCCTTGCCGAAGCGCTCGATGAGGTCATCGACGTCGTAGCGGCCTTCGGCGATGCGTGCGACGCGCACGACGGGCGCATCGATCTCCAGCGCCTCGATCACCGGCGCCAGCCGCAGCAGCGAGCGCATGTCGGCGTTGGCCATCAGGCGTGCCACAGACAACAGCGGCGGCGCGCCGGCACCCGCCGCCGAGGCCACGCTGAGCTGCTCCAGAGTCAATTGCAGCGACCACGGCGAAAAGGCGATCTTGCCGATGCGCACCTCGCGCCCGAGCAACGACGTCAAGCGCTGCTCGGCCTGCGACTTGACGATCGGCGGTACGGCAAGCCAGGCCACGGCCCACAACAGCAGCAGCGCCGCGACCAGCCACACCACCCAGCGCACGATTCTGGGCAGGCCCCCGAGCAGGCCGCTTCTTCCGCGTACTTCTTCACTCATTGCGTCGATGCTGCCCTAGCACGTGGCCTCGGGCAAGCGTGTGTACCCAAGGCGTACTGCACAATGGTTCGCTTCATTGCTTCGCGTGTCATGGCGTGAACGAAATCTTTCAAAGTCTGGGCATCGAGTCATGGAAGCCGGTGCTTGCAGCGTTGCTGCTGCCGCCTGTGCCGCTGCTGGTGCTGGTGCTCGTCGGTGCACGCCTGATTCTCTGGCAGCGTTTTCTGGGTTGGATGCTGGTGCTGCTGTCGACCGTCCTGCTCTGGCTCGGCGCCTGCACGGGCGTGGGCGAGTGGATGGGACGCGCCATCATGTCGCAGCCGCCACCGCTGTCCGCTGAGCGCATTGCGGCGCTGAAGAAAGCGGCCGCGGGCGGCAGGCCGGGCGTCGTGGTGCTGATCCTGGGCGGTGGGCGCAAAGCGCTCGCCCCGGAGTACGGCGTGGCGAGCCTGTCGGAGCCCTCGCTCGAGCGCTTGCGCTACGGCGTGTGGGTGAGCCGCGAAACCGGTGCGCCGATGATGTTCAGCGGCGGCCTCGGACACTCATCGGAGCCGGGCACGACGGAGGCCGACGTGGCGTCTGAAATCGCGCTGCGCGAGTTCCTGCGGCCGATGCGCTGGGTGGAGCCGAAGTCGCGCGACACGCGGGAGAACGCGCAGTACAGCGCGGCGTTGCTGCGTGATCTGGATGTACAACAGGTCGTGCTCGTCACGCACGGCTGGCACATGCCGCGCGCGCTGCGGGCCTTCAAGGAAGCGGCCGCGCTCGAGAAGGCAAAGTGGGAGATCGTGCCGGCGCCGATGGGCCTGGGCCAATCGGTGGAGCGGCCCGCGCTGCGCTGGATTCCTTCGGCAGAGGGCACGCAACTTGTGCGCGCGGTGCTGCGCGAAAAGTTCGGCATGCTGTTGGGGGCCTGAACCGACAACCCCTCGGTCGCTGTGCGACCACTCCCCCGAGGGGAGCCTTGGGCCGACGCTTGGGAGCGGCCCGGCGCTGGCCCAAAAAACAAACCCCTCCACGCCGAGGCGGGAGGGGTGGGTGGCTCTCGCCACCTTTCGGGGCTCAGGAGGTAAGGGGTCCTGGGCTCCTTGGACGCAGAGACTGCGCCGCTGGGTTGTGTCTGCAGTGCAGACAGCCGCATCGTGTTCTCACTGCACCTGCAACGCAATCCAATCCGCGCAATCGAAAAGGCTGAACGCCATAGCGAACGCTGCCTTGACAGCGCGCTATCCCACCGGCGGTGTGCGCATCACGGCGTCGAACACCTTCTGTACCGCGCTGCGCACGGCTTGCGGCATCTCGATCGGGCGTCCCCATTCGCGCTGCGTTTCGCCGGGCCACTTGTTGGTGGCGTCCAGGCCCATCTTGCCGCCCAGCCCGCTGACGGGTGACGCGAAGTCGAGGTAGTCGATCGGCGTCTGGTCGACGAGCGTGGTGTCGCGCACCGGATCAACACGCGTCGTGATCGCCCATACGACTTCTTTCCAGTCGCGTATGTTGACGTCGTCATCCGTGACGACGATGAACTTGGTGTACATGAACTGGCGCAGAAAACTCCACAGGCCGAACATCACGCGCTTTGCGTGGCCGGGGTAGGCCTTCTTGATCGAGATCACCGCCATGCGGTAGCTGCAGCCTTCGGGCGGCAGGTAGAAGTCGGTGATTTCCGGAAACTGCTTTTGCAGCAGCGGCACGAAGACCTCGTTCAGCGCCTCGCCCAGCACCGCCGGCTCATCCGGCGGCTTGCCGGTGTACGTCGAGTGGTAGATCGGGTCGCGCCGGTGTGTCAGGCGGTCGATGCGGAACACCGGGAACCAGTCCTGCTCGTTGTAGTAGCCGGTGTGGTCGCCGAACGGGCCTTCGAGCGCATGCAGGTAGCCGCCGCGCTCCATCAGCTTGACGCCGGCTTCGCTCTCGCCGCTGAAGCCTGGTACGGCGGTGGGGATGTGGCCTTCGAGCACGAACTCGGCGCTGGCCGGCGCCTGGAGCTTGAGGGCACCTTCGCCGACCGATGTGTCCACGACCTCGGTGCGGCCCCCGCGAAGCAGGCCGGCGAACTGGTACTCGGACAACGTGTCCGGCACCGGCGTCACCGCGCCCAGGATCGTCGCGGGGTCGGCGCCCAGGGCCACGGCCATCGGAAAAGGCTGCCCAGGGTTGGCGCGCGCGAAGTCGCGGAAGTCAAGGGCACCGCCGCGATGCGCCAGCCAGCGCATGATGACTTCGCGCTTGCCAATCACCTGCTGGCGGTAGATGCCGAGGTTTTGCCGCGCTCTCGGTTTCGGCACCGACTGAGGACCGCGCGTGATCACCAGCCCCCAGGTGATCAGCGGCCCGGCGTCGCCCGGCCAGCAGGTCTGCACCGGCAACTCGCCCAGATCGACGTCGCTCCGCTCACGCACGACTTCCTGGCACGGCGCCGAGCGCACGCGATCGGGCTTCATGTCCCACAGCGCCTTGACCATCGCCACCAGTCGCCCGGCGTCCTTTAAGCCCTTCGGCGGCTCGGGCTCTTTCAGTCGCGCCAGCACGTGACCGATTTCGCGCAGATCTGCGAGGCTCTCGGCACCCATGCCGAGTGCGACGCGTCGAGTCGTACCGAACAAATTCAGCAGCACCGGAATTTTGTAACTTACTGGATTGGTAACCAGTAGTGAGGGCCCGCCGGCCCGCAAAACCTGGTCAGCGAGCGCTGTCATTTCCAGCCGCGCGGACAGCGGTTCGGCCACGCGCACAAGCTCGCCTTGCAGCTCTAGCTGGTCGGTGAAGTCGCGTAAATCCCTGTACTTCATACCAATTTCGGTCTTGCTTTCGGTTTCTAAATGCTTGACCGGTTATTTGGAGGCTTCCTAGAATCCTCCTCAGCCTCAGAAATAAGGGTTAACCCGCGCTCGCTGACGCAACGAGTCAGGACGCGCCGCTGCCAGCCGAGCCGCCCCCATCCGGGACGTGCCGGCCGATTATCACCGTCGAGCTGCAAGACCCACCGCTCGGTGGGTGGCGCGATCGGCGGAGTGAAAGGGACACGATGACAGCGCTTCGATTCATCCAAACCGTTCGCACGTCTTGCGGCGTGTTCGTTCGTGATGTGGGCAATGGGCTGCTCGAAGTCAGCCACAACGGCTTGGCATTCGTCGGCTTGGCCGTCGTGGCGACGGTGGCTTTTTTCGGCAGCCAGCAAGACATGCGCAAGGCCGTTGAAACAGCGGCGCTGGGCTGGCTCAAGGAGCGTCACGAGGTCCGTGCTGAGACCGACGGCAACCTGCTCGTCTCACTGGCCGAACCCGATGCCGTGGCCCGTGCCACGGCGGCAGATCCGGCCGACCTGACGCGCCAGCAGGCGGCTGTGGCCGGCTGGCTGTCGCGCCGCTACAAGGTGGCCCCGGAGCCGGTGAGCCGCATCGTGCAAGAGGCGTGGCAACTCGGCCAGCGCGCCAAGCTCGACCCGACGCTGATCCTGGCCGTGATGGCCGTTGAATCGAGCTTCAACCCCTTTGCTCAGAGCACGGTGGGCGCGCAGGGCCTGATGCAGGTCATGACCCGCATCCACGACGACAAGTACCAGAACTTCGGCGGCCAGCACGCGGCGTTCGACCCGCTGACCAACCTGCGCGTGGGGGTGCAGGTGCTCAAGGACTGCATCGCCCAGGCCGGCAGCGTCGAAGGTGGCCTCAAGTACTACGTGGGCGCGGCCAATCTGCCGGACGACGGCGGCTACGCTGCCAAGGTGCTGGGTGAGCAGTCGCACCTGAAACAAGTGGCCGCCGGCAAAGCCGTGGCGGTGACGGTGCCGCAGACGGTGGCGCGTCCCGTCGAGGCGCCCGCCAAGGCTGCAATGGAAGCCGCGCCCCAGGCCAAGGCCGGCTTGGCGACGCAGCCGGTGGTTCTTGCCGCGACGGCACAACGGTAGTCGCCGGCCCCTCGCCCGCTGCGCGGGCACTCCCCCGAGGTGAGGCTCAGGCCGGACGCTTGGGAGCGGCCCGGCGCTGGCGCATTGACGACCCCTTGCTCTCTGCGTTCGCGATCCCCCGTGGGGATGCAGGCCGCTTGGGAGCGGCCCGGCGCTGGCCTGAGCGCTAAACTCGTCACCCTGCGCGACTGGCGATAAAGGGCGTTCGGGCACTCGGCCCGCCGTCCGAGGTGGGCCACCACCGGGAAGCGCAGGCGGGGCTGGCGGCATTCGCTGGCCCACGTTTCCCGCCGTTCGCCTGGGCAGCCCTCCGTTCGACCCGCGCCTTCAGCCAGGCCGGTGTCGCCCGTGAAGGCCCATCGTTCCGATGAGGACTGCCACCATGTTCGACAAAGCCCGCCACACCCTCGCCGCCGTGGACCCCGACCTGTGGGCCACGATCGAAGCCGAGAACCGCCGCCAGGAAGAGCACATCGAGCTCATCGCCAGCGAGAACTACACCTCGCCCGCAGTGATGGCCGCGCAAGGCTCGCAACTGACCAACAAGTACGCCGAGGGCTACCCGGGCCGCCGCTACTACGGCGGTTGCGAGCATGTCGATGTGGTCGAGCAGCTCGCCATCGACCGCTGCAAGCAACTCTTCGGCGCGAAGCACGCCAATGTGCAGGCCAACTCCGGCTCGCAGGCCAACCAGGCCGTGTTCTTCGGCCTCCTGCAGCCGGGCGACACGATCATGGGCATGAGCCTGGCCGAAGGTGGCCACCTCACACACGGCATGCCGCTGAACATGAGCGGCAAGTGGTTCAAGGTCGTCAGCTACGGGCTCGATGCCAATGAAGCGATCGACTACGACGCCATGGAGCGCCTGGCGCACGAGGCCAAGCCCAAGCTCATCATCGCCGGCGCCTCGGCCTACAGCCTGAAGATCGACTTCGAGCGCTTTGCCAAAGTGGCCAAGGCCATCGGCGCGATCTTCATGGTCGACATGGCGCACTACGCCGGCCTGATCGCCGCCGGCGTCTACCCGAACCCGGTGCCGCATGCCGACGTGGTGACCTCGACCACGCACAAGAGCCTGCGTGGCCCGCGTGGCGGCATCATCGTCATGAACGACGACGACATCGCCAAGAAGATCAACAGCGCGATCTTCCCCGGCATCCAGGGCGGCCCGCTGATGCACGTCATCGCCGGCAAGGCGGTGGCCTTCAAGGAAGCGCTCGAGCCGTCGTTCAAGGTCTATCAGCAGCAGGTGGTGGCCAACGCGCGCGTGCTCGCAGAAACGCTGATCGCGCGCGGTCTGCGCATCGTCTCCGGCCGCACCGAGAGCCACGTCATGCTGGTCGACCTGCGGCCCAAGGGCCTTACTGGCAAGGAAGCCGAAGCACTGCTCGGACGCGCGCACATGACGTGCAACAAGAACGGCATCCCGAACGACCCGCAAAAGCCGATGGTCACCAGCGGCATCCGCCTGGGTTCACCGGCGATGACGACGCGCGGCTTCAAGGAAGAGCAAGCGAAGCAGACGGCGCACCTGATCGCCGACGTGCTCGACGCGCCGGCCGATGAGAAGGTGATCGAAGCCGTGCGCGCCAAGGTCGCGGCGCTGACGCGCGACTTCCCGGTCTACCGCTGATCGAGGGCAGGGCCCTTGCGCTGCCCCTTCTGCACCCACGAAGAAACGCAGGTCGTCGAGACGCGCGAGTCCGACGAGGGCGACGTCATCCGGCGTCGCCGCCGCTGCACGCACTGCGACAAGCGCTTCACCACCTACGAGCGTCCAGAGATCGCGCTGCCGCAGGTGGTGAAGAAAGACGGTGCACGTGCCGAGTTCGACGAAAGCAAGATCCGCGGCTCGATGCTGCTGGCGCTGCGCAAGCGGCCGGTGAGCGTGGAGCAGGTCGATGCGGCGGTGGAGCGCATCAAGGAGAAGCTGCTCACCGGCGGCACCAAGGAAGTGGCCTCGACGCGCCTCGGTGAACTCGTCATGCGTGAATTGAAACGCATCGACAAGGTGGCCTACGTGCGCTTCGCGTCCGTCTATCGCAGCTTCGAAGACGTTGACGAGTTTCGACAGCTCATACGCGACATCTGAGCCGCATGCAAGGGCCTCCGGCGGGTGAACGGGTTTTTCCCGGCCCGATTTGCCCCGTTTTCCCCCTTTAGGGGGAGCGATTTGCTAGAGCCCGATCCCTAGAGTTCCTTCCACACCAACCGGAGGAACTCGAGATGAACAGCAGCAAGCACCTGATCGGCAAACAGCAGCGCGGCGTGACGATGATCGAGGCCTGCATCACGCTGGCGATTACCGGCATCCTGGCCGGCACCGCGCTGCCGTCTTTCAAGGACTCGCTGGACAAGCGGTCGGTCGAAGGCTTCTCGTCGGAAGTGGGAACCGACCTGCACTACGCGCGCAGCGAAGCCGTGGCCCGCAATGCTGGGGTCCGCGTCAGCTTCTATCAGGGTTGCTACGTAGTGCACACCGGCAGCCGTGACGACTGCGTGTGTGACGGTCAAGGCCCGGCGGTCTGCACCGGCGACGCGGTGGCGCTGAAGACCGTCAACGCGGCGTCGGCGCGTGGCGTGCAGGTCGTCGCCAACGTGTCGTCGATGCGCTTCGACCCGAGCCACGGCACCACGTCGCCGACTGGCACCGTCTGCACCGTGCCGGCCAGCGGCCGCTCGGTGCACCACGTGGTCAGCATCATGGGCCGCGTGCGTACCTGCTCGCCAGCTGTAGCAGGCGCGCCCTGCGCCCCCTGCTGATCGGGGGGATGACAGGCCGTCGGCGACGAACGGCCGGTGCGGCGCGATTGGCGGCGGCGGCAACCCGCCCTGAAAAGCGTGAACGGTTTCACAATCGGCGCCATGGTTGGTACAAAAGTTCACAAAAGTCCCGGACGCCGAGCGATCCGGGGGCTTCACGCTGATCGAGCTGATGATCGTCGTGATCGTGATCGCGGTTCTCGCTGTGATCGCGTTTCCGAGCTTCATGGACCAAGTACGCGCCAGTCGGCGTTCCGGGGCCATCGCCACGCTGAGCTTGATTCAACAGGCGCAAGAGCGTTGGCGAGCCAACTGCCCGTGCTACGCAGGGAGCTTGACCGCGGCTCCGGCCACGCCCAACCCTCCCGGCTGCCCGGCGACCGATTGCGCTACGTCTGCCGGACTGGGTTTGACACTCACCTCCGGTTCGTACAACTTCGACATGCCAACGCTTCCTGCGGTCGCGTCGCCGAACACCTATACCATCAGAGCAACGGGCACTGGAGGGCAGGCTCAGGACCGAGCGGGGAGCACTTCGTGTTCGCCTTTGTCGGTTGTCGTCGTCAACGGCGTGCCTACCAATTCACCGGCCGCGTGTTTCAGACAATGACACGGCCTCACTCTAGTCGCCGCGTTGGCGGAATGACCATCATCGAACTGATGGTTGGGCTGGCGATCATCGGTGTGCTGGCAGCCATCGCTGCACCGGGGTTTCGCGAGTACTTCGCGACTCAGCGGCTCAAGGGCAGTGCAGAGGAGGTCTTTGTCGATCTGCAGTTTGCTCGGATGGAATCTGTCCAGAGGAATGCGGCAGTCACATTCACGATGGCCACCGGCGGCTACTCCATTACACGTGGAGCAGTGTCAGTTAAGGCGGTTACGTTCTCGCAAGGGACCTCCGTCAGTTCCGGTGCAACGATGGTGGCTACCTTCGAGCCGGTTCGCGCAACTGCAGCGGTTGTCAACGGACCGGTCGTTGTTGCAAATAGCGCGACCTCGCGCACGCTACGGGTCTCCGTCAACAGCATGGGCCGGCCGTCGATCTGCTCGCCCAGTGGCACCGTCGGAGGGTACGTGTCGTGCTGACGATGAAGAACGTTGCCTTGAGGGCTCACCGGGAGCGAGGTATCAGCATCGTCGAGTTGATGGTGGGCGTAGCCATCAGCTTGATCGTCGTTGGCGGTGGCCTCGCGCTTCTGGCCAACTTCACGGGCGAGAACCGTCGCTTGTTGCTCGAGACCCGGCTAAATCAAGACCTGCGCGCCGCCATGGACCTCGTCACGCGTGACATCCGCCGCGCCGGTCACTGGCAGGGTGCGACGGGCGGCATTTGGGTCAACGGCGGCGCGGCGGTCCCGGCTCAGAACGCCTATCGTTTCTTCTACGAGTCGGCGTGCAACGCGGGCACGTTGGGAGCTGCGGTGTCCTCCCCCGCGGCGGCCGCGGGCACCGTTTGCTACGCAGTCGCGCGAAACGCCGACAACGTGGTCGATGCCAACGAGTACTACGGGTTCCACGTGAGCGGTGGTGTCTTGTACGCGGTAGTTGGGGGCGGTGCCGAACAGCCTCTGACTGACGCGGCCAGCATCACGATCAACAGCTTTGTCGTGACACCTGTGCCGCAGACGATCTCGATGGCCAGCTACTGTCGCTTCACATGCACCGTGAACTGCCCTCGGATCATCGTGCGCGAGTTCGAGATCCTGCTCGAAGGCTCGACGCCGAGCGATCCGACACTCAGGCGTCAGATGCGCAGCGACGTCAGGGTGCGCAACGACTTCTACGACGGGCAATGCCCGACTTCCTGAAAGGTCACGCATGAATCCGAACCGTTCGTCGCGGCCGAACATCGACAGTCAGCGCGGCGCAGCCGCTCTGGTTGCCGTTACTTTTTTGTTCGTCGCGATGTCGATCATCGTTGTCTTTGTCAACCGCAACCTGCTGATGGAGCAGAAGACGTCAGCCAATCAGTATCGCGCGACGATGGCGCTTGAAGCTGCAGAAGCGGGCCTGGATTGGGTAGCGACGATGCTCAACAAGCCCGGAGCCATTTCGACTGCGTGCATCGACAGCGCCGTCGGCGGTGACGTTAGCTTCATCGACAAGTACCTGACGCTCAGCAGTACGACGCTGAGGTGGACGCCGGCGTCGCCTGGAAACGTCATAGCGTCCTGCGTCACTTCGCAGGGCGGCACGGACTGGACCTGTAGCTGCCCCGCGCCGGGAACCGCTCCTTCGGTGGTGCAGCCCACGGCTGCAGGCTTCAAGCCCGGCTTCGCGGTGGCCTTGGTCACCAACACGGCGACACGTTCTGTCAACGTCGTCTCCTACGGCTGCACCAGCGCCATCAATTCAACCACGTGCACTGGCGACGCAGCGGCGACCGTTCGAGTGACCTTGGCCAACACGGCCGGGCTGGCCACGGCGCCGGGCGCACCGCTGACGGCGCGAGGTCGCGTCGATGTTGGCAATGCGGCCCTCGGGGTGCAAAACGGAGACCAGAACTCCGGTGGTGTGACCGTCAACGCTGGCCTGGGCATCAATGCCTCGAGCCTGCGCATCACCACCTTGCCCGGCACGCCTCCGCTCAGTTCTCTGGTGGGCGACGATGCTTCCCTTCGCAACACGACGGAGGATCAGATGTTCCAGACGTTCTTCGGTATGCCGAAGACGACTTGGCGCGACTCCGTGGCTGATGCGCGTCTGACCTGTCCGTGTACCGAAACCACCGTGCGAGACGCGCTGCGCGGTGGAGCGCGCAAGCTTTGGCTCCAGGGCAACCTGTCGATGAACGCAACCCTCACGCTGCCCGACTCCACGATCACGAGTGAACCGTGGACCGATCCGTTCATCATGGTCGTCAACGGCAATGTCGAGATGCGTGGCAACCTTGCGCTTTACGCGGTCGTCTACAGCACAGCGATCAGTTGGGACAACACCGGTGGCGGAGGCGCCTTGCTCGCAGGCGCCGCGATATCCGAGGGCAACTACACCGGGAATGGCACACCCGACTACTACTACGACCCGCGAGTGCTAGCGAACCTGCGCCTCATCCCGGGACCGTTCGCGCGCGTGCCTGGCAGTTGGCGCGATTTCTAAGGTGCATACGATGCAACGTTTTCACACCGGCAAGCGCATAGTCCGTCAGCGCGGCGTTGGCTTGATCGAGGCCTTGGTCTCCCTGACCATCGTAGCCTTGGGCATGCTCACCTTCGCATCCCTTCAAACCAGGTTGCGCCTCAGCTCCGACGTTGCCAAGCAGCGGGCCGAAGCCGTTCGAATCGCTCAAGAGGAGATCGAGAACCTCCGAGCTTTCAACACAATCACCGTCTTCGATGCCATCGGCTCGACCACCAGCACCACGACGGCGGCAAGCCGCATCAGCAACGCCACGTACCGGATCACGCGCACCGTGACCAACTCCGCGATTGCCGCGGGGCTGACAGGAGCCCCGCTGCGCAACTTGATCGTTCGCGTGGACTGGGCTGATCGCACGGCACCGACAGTGGCGGGCGTTGTTCAGGACAACCAGTCGGTGACGCTGCGAACCTTCGTCGGCAGGGCCGACCCTGCGCTGGCGGGTTCGCTCTCGTTGGCGCCCAACGGACGCCCCGGCCGCGATCTGTTGGACCGGGACATCAAGATTCCGGTAGTTGCAGTGAATATCGGTGGCGGCGAGAGTGCTTACATGCCGGTCGCTGGAGGCACGATCGCATATGTCTTCAACAACGACACCGGCCTGGTCACCCGCCGTTGCACCGGGGTGTCGGGCGTCACGGCCAGCTTGACCTCGTCGTCGCTCGCGGCGGTGGGCGTCACTTGCACGACCATTTCAGCCTACCTCGTGGGCGGTTTCGTCCGCTTCTCGCTTGCCAACTCGCCCGACGCGACCAACCCCAACGACGTATCCCCGGCGGGCATAGCTGCCGACGACGGTGGCGTGACGATGCGCGTCGATTTGGACCGCACGGCTCCCCCAACGGGTGCTCAGGGAACCTTGACGCAGTTGACTGCCGCCTACTGGCCCGCTGTGACCAGCAGCGTGCGTCAAACCATCGGTACGGGCGCAACGTATGCTGCGGACCCGGAGTGCAGTGCCCAGGCGCTACAGAACGTTCGCTACTCGAAGCCGGTGAGCTTCAGCCAGGTCAGCAACGGCACGACCACGACGGTGACTTCGCTGTCCGTGGTGGTTGGTATACCGCAGACGGTCACTTCGATCACGCCTGCCACCGTGGCCCCATGGGTTGGCGTCGCGGACGCGGACGCCACGACCCAGATCGTCAGTCCTGCAGCAACGGGAGAGAGATACGTCGCATACGCGTGCCTTGTCTATCCAGCAGACCTCGACAGCAACGCGGCTACAAGTGCTGCCTACACCGCGCGCGTCGTGATCTGGCCGACCAACACCGCTACATGGTCTATTGGCACCACGTCCGGCACGTACAAGGTGTGCCGCTACTCGGCCGACTACGACCGTGATGGTGGCGTTCGGGTTGTCAGCGGATCCAACGTGGTGTCGATCGACAATGAGGAGCACACCTACGCGTACCTGAATGCGCAGCGGAGCCTCGGCAACCAGAACTATTTGGTCATCAACGCCCGAAGGACCACCGGTGGCGGCCAGCCAATCAACTGCCCGACCGATGCGGTGGTAGAGGTCGATGGACAAGGCGGTGAAAACTACACGGATGAGTCAACCGTTACTCATCAGCCCTGAAGATCGGAACGAGTTGGCGCCCGATAAGGCCACAAACGACCTTTGGTTCCAGGCGGTTGAGGATGCTCGCGAAGCGATTGGTGCCAGCGAGCCGAATCCGCGTGTCGGTTGTCTGCTTGTCTCTGGGGGAGTCCTCCTAGGGCGAGGCCATACCCAGCGAGCCGGCTCCGCCCACGCCGAAGTCATGGCCCTGCGCGCCGCCGGCGCCCGCGCCCGCGGCGCTACCGCCTACGTCACCCTCGAACCCTGCTCCCACCACGGCCGCACGCCGCCGTGCTGCGATGCACTGATCGACGCCGGCGTCGCCAAGGTCGTCGTCGCCATCGAAGACCCGAACCCGCAGGTCGCAGGCCGCGGCATTGCGCGATTGCGCGCGGCGGGCATCGAAGTCGAGGTTGTCGGCGGTGAGTGGGGCGCTGCGTCGCGCGAACTAAACATCGGCTTCTTCTCGCGCATGCTGCGCGGCAAGCCGTGGGTGCGGATGAAGGTGGCCGCTTCGCTCGACGGCCGCACCGCTCTGGCCGATGGCGCCAGCCAGTGGATCACCGGCGAGGCGGCGCGTGCCGACGGCCACGCCTGGCGCAAGCGCGCCGGTGCCGTGCTCACCGGCATCGGCACCGTGCGCGATGACGATCCGCGGCTCGACGTGCGGCTTGTGCCCACCGAGGTTCAGCCCTTGCGCGTTGTCGTCGATTCGCGATTGGAGATCCGCTGCCACGGCGCGCATCTTGCAGCCGCCGGGCAGGGCGCTGATCTACACGACGAGTCGCGATGCTGGGCGTGTTGCTGCGTTGGAGTCGGATCATGTCGAAGTGGCGCCGTTGCCTGCAGATGCCAACGGCAAGACCGATCTGTCCGCGATGCTCGCTGATCTTGCGCAGCGCGAGATCAACGAGTTGCATGTCGAGGCCGGCGAGAAGCTCAACGCTTCGCTGCTGCGTGCCGGCTTGGTGGACGAGTTGTTGTTGTACGTCGCGCCAAGGTTGCTCGGCGAGGGACGCGCCATCGCCGCCCTCGGCGCGCTCGGCGGCCTTGCCGAGAGCCTGGACTTCGAGTTCATCGATGTCGAGCGCATCGGCACGGATCTGCGCTTGCGCCTGCGGCCGCCAGGACGCGCCGCGCTTCTAGACATCGTCGGCGACAGTGGTGAGCCACGTCGGCCACCTACAATTCGCGCCCTATGTCGATTTCCCCCATCCCTGAACTCGTTGCCGAGCTGGCGGCCGGGCGCATGGTCGTGCTGGTCGATGAAGAAGACCGCGAGAACGAGGGTGACTTGGTCCTGGCGGCCGATCACGTCACGCCGGAGGCGATCAACTTCATGGCCAAGCATGGCCGCGGCCTGATCTGCCTGACGCTGACGCGCGAGCGCTGCGAGCGGCTGCGCCTGCAGAGCATGGCGCGCAGCAACGGCACCAAGTTCGGCACCGCGTTCACGGTCTCGATCGAAGCGGCGCAAGGCGTCACCACCGGCATCTCGGCGGCCGATCGTGCGCGCACGGTGCAAGCTGCCGTGGCGCGCGAGGCACGGGCCGAAGACATCGTGCAGCCGGGCCATATCTTTCCGATCCAGGCCCAGGACGGTGGCGTGCTGATGCGCGCCGGGCACACCGAAGCCGGCTGCGATCTGGCCGCAATGGCCGGGCTCACGCCGTCGGCCGTGATCTGCGAGGTGATGAAGGACGACGGCACGATGGCGCGCCTGCCGGATCTGCAAGTCTTCGCACGCGAACATGGTTTGAAGATCGGCACCATCGCAGCGCTGATCCAGCACCGCAGCCACAACGAAACGCTGATCGAGCCGCTGGGCACGCGTGACCTCAACACGCTGCAAGGCAGCTTCCGCTGCACTGTGTTTCGCGACCGTATCGCAGGCGGTGTGCACCTGGGCCTCGCGGTCGGCCAGTGGGATGAGAGCGACGAGATCCCCGTGCGTGTGCACGAGCCGCTGTCGGTGATGGATCTGCTCGACGCGCAGGGCAGTGCGCATTCGTGGCCGCTGCCGGCCGCGCTGGCTTCGTTGCAGAAGGAGGGCTGCGGTGTTGCGGTGCTGCTCAATGCCGGCACCGATGCGCAGGGGCTTGTCGGCCATCTCGTGCCGGAGGCCGTGCCGCCACGCGCGCCGGTACGCAACATGGACTTGCGCACCTACGGCATCGGCGCGCAGATCCTGCGCCACCTCGGCGTGCGCCGCATGAAGCTGCTCGGACATCCGCGCCGCATGCCCAGCATGACCGGCTACGGCCTTGAAGTCACCGGTTGGGTTGCTCCACCTTCAAAGGAATAGGCCACCATGCAAGACGCCGACACCGGAACTGCACCGAAGGAACTCGACGGCGAGGGCCTGCACATCGGCATCGTCCGTGCGCGCTTCAACGATGCGGTGACGCGCAAGCTCGAAGAAACCTGCCTGGCCGAACTCGCCGTGCTCGGCGTCGCGGCCAAGCACATCAAGCGGGTGGACGTTCCCGGCGCGCTCGAAGTGCCGCTGGCCTTGAAGGTCATGGCCGACAGCGACGAGTTCGATGCGCTCGTTGCGCTCGGCTGCGTGATCCGCGGCGAGACCTATCACTTCGAACTCGTCGCCAACGAGAGCGGTGCCGGCGTGACGCGCGTGGCACTCGATCACCAGGTGCCGATCGCCAACGCCATCCTCACCGTCGACAACGAGGCGCAGGCCTGGGCGCGTGCTGAAGACAAGGGCCGCGACGCAGCGCGCGTGGCAGTCGAGATGGCCAACCTGCTGGAAGATCTTTGAACGCCACTGCCAAGAAGCCCACGGCTGCCAAATCCCAGCGCCGCCGCTCGCGTGAGTTGGCGTTGCAAGGCCTGTACCAGTGGTTGATCGCTGGTGGCGATGCCGATGCCATCGATGCCCAATTGCGCGAGCACGAAGGCTATGCCAAGTGCGACAGCGTGCATTTCGATGCGTTGCTGCGCGGCTCGATCGAACAGGCGGCGGTGCTCGATGCGGCGCTGGCCAAGCATGTCGATCGCAAGACCACTGAGCTGTCGCCGGTCGAACATGGTGTGCTGATGATCGGTGCCTATGAGCTGGCGCACTGCCTGGACATTCCGTACAAGGTGGCGATCAACGAAGCGGTCGAGCTGGCCAAGGCTTTCGGTGGGACCGACGGCCACAAGTACGTCAACGGCGTGCTCGACAAGGTCGCGGCCGATCTGCGGCCGACGGAAGTGCAGGCCTCGCGCACGCGCGCATGAAAATCCGATCGTGAAGACAGCAGGGCGGCTCGACCACATCGAGCCTTTCTACGTGATGGAGTGCGCCAAGGCGGCGTACGAGATTGCGCAAAGCCCGTTGTGCGATCCGGCGCAGGGTGGCCGGCCGATGATCTACCTCAACATCGGCGAGCCGGATTTCACCGCCGCGCCGCTTGTCGTTGAAGCGGCGATGCGTTGCATGGCGCAAGGCCGCACGCAATACACGCAAGCCACCGGTCTGCCCGGGCTGCGCGAAGACATCGCGCGCTGGTACGCGCAGCGCTTCGGTCTGAACATCGCGCCCGAGCGCATTGTCGTCACCGCGGGTGCGTCGGCGGCGCTGCAGCTCATCACCGCAGCCTTGGTCGACTTGGGCGACGAGGTGCTGCTGCCCGACCCGAGCTACCCCTGCAACCGCCACTTCGTGGCTGCGGCGGGCGGTCGGGCCGTGCTGTTGCCGTCAGGCCCCGAGCAACGCTTTCAGCTCGACGCGCGAAGCGGTGTGCTGCCGCATGGAACGCGCGCACGCGAGGTGTGCTGCTGGCCTCGCCGTCCAACCCCACCGGCACCTCGATCGCGCGCGACGAAATGCGTCGCATCGTTCGTGCAGTTCGCGAGCGCGGCGGCTTCACGCTGGTCGATGAGATCTACCTCGGCCTGTCCTATGACGAAGCCTTCGGCCACAGCGCGTTGGAACATGGCGACGATGTGATCGCCATCAACAGCTTCAGCAAGTACTTCGGCATGACCGGCTGGCGCCTGGGCTGGCTGGTGCTGCCGCCGGCGCTGGTGCCTGCCGTCGAGAAGCTGGCGCAGAACCTCTACATCTGCGCCTCGTCGATCGCGCAGCACGCTGCGCGTGCGTGTTTCGAGGCCGAGTCGCTGGCCGAGTACGAGCGCCGTCGCGCGGCGTTCCGCGAGCGCCGAGATTTCATCGTGCCCGCGCTCGAGAGCCTGGGTCTGCCGGTGCCGGTCATGCCCGATGGCGCGTTCTATGCCTATGCGGACGTCAGCGCGCATGCGGCCAACAGCTGGGATTTCTGTTTCGACCTGATGCGCCGCGCCCAGGTGGCGCTGACACCTGGCCGCGACTTCGGTCCCGCGGCCGGCGAGCGCCATCTGCGCCTGTCGTTCGCCAGCTCGATGCCGCAGTTGCAGGAGGCTGCGCAACGCCTCGCGCAGGCCTTGCGCGGGCGCTGAGCCCAGTCGCGTGGTGTGCGCTATTGCGCATGCCGCCGCCCCAACCGCAACAAAGCGTTAAGACCGCGTCGAATACCGCTGGGTGTGCGGTATTTCTGCCAGCGAGCGCGCCATGCGGCCGATAAGCTGCCGATCCGACATGAAGCCCTCCGTGCCTGGCCCCTCTGTGAACGCTGTGCCATCGAGCGCGGACGATGCTGGCAACGACGCCAGCTTTGCCGCGACGATGGTCGAAGAGCTCTTCGTTGAAGCCGAAGAGGGCGACAGCGTGCCGGCGGTCGACACCGGTGATGACGCGCTGCAGATGCTGCCGACGCTGTCGCATGTCGGCCGCTACCTGCTCAAGCACCAGCTCGGCAGTGGTGGACTCGGCGCGGTCTACGCCGCGCTTGATCCGCTGCTGTCGCGGCAGGTTGCAGTGAAGATGCTGCACGTCGCCGACCTCGACACCGACGAGCGCGGTGTGCTCGAGTCGCAACTGCTCGCCGAAGCGCGCGCTGCCGCCGGCCTGGCGCACCCCAACATCGTGACGATGTACGACGCAGGCCTCGCGCCCGAGGGCGTTTACATCGCCATGGAGCGCTTGCAGGGCAAGGACGTGCGCCAGTTGCTGGCCGATGGCTGGCGGCCGGACATGGTGCAGGCCGCGCGCATCGCCAAACGCCTGGCCGATGCGCTGGCCTACGCGCATGGCAAGGGGGTCGTGCATTGCGACATCAAGCCGGCCAACATCTTCATGGTCGGCCGCACGCAGCCCAAGGTGCTCGATTTCGGCATCGCCCGGGTGACGCGACGGCGCAGCCGAGGTGGCAAGGCTGAAGGCGACGTGGTCGATATCGACACCGGCTCGCTCGGCGCCGCACCGGCCGAACTCGGCTCGCCTTACTACGTGTCGCCGGAGCAGCTGCTTGGCCAGGAGTTGGATGCACGCGCTGACGTCTATGGCGTTGGCGTGGTGATGTACGAGATGCTGACGGGTCAGCGCGCGTTTGCCGGCGCGAACCTCGATGAGATCCGCCACGCGGTGCAGAGTGGCGAAGTGCCCGCTGCGCACCTGATCAACCCGAAGATCGATCGCGCGCTGTCGGACATCGTCGCCCGCGCGATGGCGCGCAGGCCCGGCGACCGCTACCGATCGGCGCGCCAGCTCTCGCGCGCGCTGCGCACATGGATCAGCGAAGAGACCAATGGCCTGGTGCACACGCCGCCGGCACATGCCTGGCGCACCTGGGGCGGGTGGGTGTGGGCCGCTGGCGGCACGCTGGCCATCGGCTTCATCGCGCTGGTGTGGCTGCTGACGCCGCATCAAGCCGCGACACCGGAGACCGTTGCCGCCGCACCGGTTGCCGCACCCGCTGTCCAGGCGCCCATGCTCGCAGCCCTGCCGCCTCCGCCCGCGCCAACATCAGAAGCCGTCGCTGTGGCCAGCGAGGCTGCTGCCTCTGTGCCGGCGCCAGCCAAGCCGCGAGTCGAAGCGACGCGCGCGGTCAAGAAGGAAAAGCCGCCAGTCAAGGAGAAGGCCGCGCCCGCGGTCGCCGAGCCTGTGCCGGCGGCGGCCCCTGCGCCGGGCGTCGTGCAGTTGGCCGTCACGCCCTGGGGCCAGGTCGAGGTCAATGGCCGCGCCATGGGCACGACGCCGCCGCTGACGCGCCTGTCCTTGCCCGCCGGCTCGCACCAGATCGTCGTGCGCAACGGCGATTCGCCTGCCTATACCGCCAGCGTCACCGTCAGCGAAGACAAGCCGGTGACGCTTCGCCACCGCTTCGAATGATCATGAACATGAACCTCTTCCTCCGCAGTGCCGCAGCGACGGCGCTGATCGCCCTCACATCCGGCTGCGTGCAACAAGGCCTCACCGATGTCATGCAGCGCCCGGCCGAGCGCGCGCTGCTGAACGGCCTTCGCGCCTACGACGATGGCCAGTACGCCGAAGCCGAGCGCGCATTGCAGGACGCATTGAAGACCGGCCTGGTCAGTGCCAAGGACCGCGCCAACGCCCACAAGCACCTGGCCTTCGTCTATTGCACGAGTCAGCGCGCGCCGGCCTGCGAGGCAGCGTTCCGCGAGGCGCGCAACGCCGATCCGGAGTTCACGCTGAGCCGCACCGAAACGGGCCACCCACAATGGGGTCCGGTGTACAAGAAGGTGGCGTCGGCACGGTGAACTCGGCCCCCAGCGCCGGGCCGCTCCCAAGCGTGTGGGGCCGACCCCCTGGGGGTGGAAGCGGTACCCCGCGGCCGGGGTAAACAGTTCGGCGGCGATAATGCCGCCGCATGAGTGAGACTTTCGCGCACCCAGTGCGCGTCTACTGGGAAGACACCGACGCCGGCGGCGTCGTCTTCTACGCCAACTACCTGAAGTTCTTCGAGCGCGCGCGCACCGAGTGGCTGCGCGCGGCTGGCTTCGGGCAGGAGCAGTTGCGCAGCGAACTCGGGCTGATGTTCGTCGTCAGCGAAACCTCGCTGCGCTACCACCGCCCGGCACGACTCGACGACGAGTTGTGCATCACTGTCGAGCCCGCCGCACCCCGCCACGTCACGCTGACCCTCGAGCAGGCCGCCACACGTGGCGCCACGCGCCTGGTCGATGGCCGGATCACGATTGCTTGCGTCGATGCGGGAACCTTGCGTCCGCGGCGCATTCCCAAACCCCTGATCGAAGCGCTCTTCGCATGAACCAAGACATGTCCATCATTTCGCTGGTGCTGCAGGCCAGCTTCGTCGTCCAGGTGGTGATGGCCGGTCTGATGATCGTCTCGCTGATCAGCTGGACGGTGATCTTCGGCAAGCTCATCGGCCTGAAGCAGGTGCGCGTCAAGAACGACGAGTTCGAGCGCGAGTTCTGGGCTGGCCGCCACCTCGGCGAGCTCTACCAGGCCGCCAACAACAAGCCGGCCAACGGCAAGACGGCGCCGATGGAGCGCATCTTCGCCTCGGGCATGCGCGAGTTCTTCAAGCTGCGCGAGAAGAAGCTCGACTCGGGTGTGCAGCTCGACGGCGCGCGCCGCGCGATGCGGGCCAGTTTTCAGCGCGAGCTGGATGTGATCGAAAGCCACCTGAGCTTTCTCGGCTCGGTGGCCTCGGTGAGCCCGTACGTCGGTCTCTTCGGCACGGTGTGGGGGATCATGCATGCGTTCGTTGGCCTGTCGAACATGCAGCAGGTGACGCTGGCCACCGTGGCACCCGGCATCGCCGAAGCGCTGGTGGCCACCGCGATCGGATTGTTCGCTGCGATCCCGGCGGTCATTGCCTACAACCGCTTTGCGCGCGACATCGACCGTATCGCCATCCAGTTGGAAACCTTCATCGAAGAGTTTTCCAACATCCTGCAGCGCAACGCCGGAGCGACATGAGCAGCCCCCACGCTCACTTCGTTCGCTGCCCCCCAGGGGGGTGCTCAGCGCCCTTCGGGCGGCCGGGCGGGCACTGACATGGCGCAACCGATGCGAAGCGGTGGATCGCGCCGGCGCCGCTCGATGAACGAGATCAACATGGTGCCGTTCATCGACGTCATGCTGGTGTTGCTGATCATCTTCATGGTCACGGCGCCGCTGATCACTACCGGCGTCATCGACCTGCCCAGCGTTGGGGCGTCGAAGGCCAAGCCGCAGTCGGTGATCGAACTCGTCGTCGGCCTCGACGAGCGCGTCAAGATCAGGATAGACGGCCAGGCCGAGCCGCAGCCGGTGTCGATGGCGCAGATTGCCGCCCGCGTCAAGCAGGTGCAGCAAGGCAACAAGGACGTGCCGGTGGTCATCGCCGCCGAGAAGAACGTCAAGTACGACGCCGTCGTCCGCGTGATGGACACGCTGCAGAAGGCTGGCGTGCTGCGTGTCGGCTTGTCGGTGAAGCAGGGCGCTTGACGGCAGTGGCGCAGGTTTCGAGCTTCGAGCACCGGCGACCGCAGCGCCCGGGTGGCATGGGGCGCGGCGCGATGCTGGCGTTGCTGGTGCACGGCGGCTTGTTGATCGCGCTGGCCTTTGGTGTGAGCTGGCGCTCGAGCGAACCGGCCGGCACCAGTGCCGAGCTGTGGGCCGCGGTGCCGCAAGTCGCCGCACCCGCGGCGGTGGAGCCGCCGCCGGTGCCCAAGCCGCTGCCGAAGGTCGAAGTCAAACCGGTCGAAGCGCCGCCACCGCCCAAGCCCGAGACTCGCGACGCTGACATTGCGATCGAGAAGGCCAAGGCGGCGGAGAAAGAAAAGCGCGAGCGCGAAGAGCGCGAGAGAGAGCTGAAGCAGGAGCGCGAGAAGGCCGCCAAGCTCGAACGCGACAAGGCCGAGAAGGAGAAGCGCGAGGCGGCTGCTGAGGCCGAGCGCGTGGCCAAACTGCGCGAGGAGAACCTGAAGCGAATGCTCGGTCAGGCTGGCGCCACCGGCGCGCCGCAATCCACGGGCACGGCACAGCGCGACGCCGGGCCATCGGCCAGCTACGCCGGCAAGATCATCGCCCGCGTGCGACCCAACATCGTGCTCACCGACAGCGTGCCGCCAGCGCTGCGCGCCGAGGTTGAACTGCGCGTCGGGCCGGACGGGACGATCACCTCACGTCGATTGGTCAAGTCCAGCGGCAACACCACCTGGGACGATGCCGTGCTGCGCGCGATCGACCGCACCGACACCCTGCCCAAGGACGACAACGGCAAGGTGCCGCCGTCGATCGTCATCGGCTTCACACCGTCTTAGGCTTCGGCACCCGTCCCATCAAATAGAACTCGTCGTTCGGCCGCAGCGACAGCAGGTTGGCCATGCGGTTGGACAGGCCGAACAGCGCCGTGATCGCGCCGATGTCCCAGATGTCATCGTCGGTGAAGCCATGTTCGCGCAGCGCCGCGAAGTCGCTCTCGACGATTGCGCCGCTGTCGTTGCAGACCTTCAGCGCGAATGCCAGCATCGCGCGCTGGCGCTCAGCCGATGTCGGCCTTCAAATAGTTCGTCGCCACCTGATCGGCCAGCAACGGCGCCTTCGCATAAACACGCAGCAGCGCACCGTGGGCGACGACGCAGTAAAGGCAATCGTTCGCTGACGAGGTGGCGACGATGATCATCTCGCGCTCGGCTTTGGTCAGTGTGCCGGTGGCCTTCAACAGCAACGCATCGTGCCAGGCAAAAAAAGCGCGCGCTTCTTCCGGGCGGTGCGCAAAGGCAAGGAAGACGTTGGGCACAAAGCCCGCCTTGGCCTGCACGTCGAGGATGCGTGCGCGCAGATCCTCGGGCAGGTCCTTGATCTCCGGCACAGGCCAGCGCGAAACTGACGGCCCCAAGACGCCTGCGGCGTCGCTCCCCGAGGGGAGCTCGGTCCGCTTGGGAGCGGCCCGGCGCGGCCCGAGGGGGGTGTCACTCATCATGAACTCCGAAATTGCATCGCATGCAGCCGCGCGTACAAGCCACCGGCCTTCAGCAGCTCTGCATGTGTGCCGTGTTCGACGATGCGGCCCTGGTCCATCGCCACCACGCGGTCGGCATGTTCGATCGTCGACAGCCGGTGCGCGATGACGACGGTGGTGCGGCCCCGCATCAATCGCTCCAGGGCATCCTGCACCGCGCGCTCGCTCTCGCTGTCGAGCGCCGACGTGGCTTCGTCGAGGATCAGCACCGGCGCGTTCTTGTAGATCGCGCGCGCGATCGCCAAGCGCTGGCGCTGGCCACCGGAGAGCTGGTTGCCGTTGTGGCCGATCGGCGTGTCGAGGCCTTGTGGCAGCGTCAACACGAAGCCGAGCAGGTGAGCGCTCTCCAACGCGTCGCGCACGCGGTCGGTGTCGATGGCCTCGCCCAAGGCCACGTTGGCGGCCACCGTGTCGTTGAACAGCACCACGTCCTGGCTGACCAGTGCGAACTGGCGGCGCAACGCATCGAGCCGCCACTGCGGCAGTGGCACGCCGTCGAGCGCGATGCTGCCGCGCGTCGGCTCGAAGAATCGCGGCAGCAGGTTGACGAGCGAAGATTTGCCAGCGCCCGACGGGCCGACCAGCGCCACGGTTTCACCGGCCGCGATCGACAGCGTGACGTCGTCCAGTGCCAGTGGCGCATCGGCCTCGTCGCGGTAGGCGAGCGTCACGCCGCGCAGGTCGATCGCGCCGCGCGCGCGCCCACCTTCAGGCACATGCGTGCCACCGCGCTCTTCAGGCGCGAGTTCGATCAGGTCGATGCCGCGCTCGAGCGCGCGGATGCCGCGCAGCAGCGGCGCCATGCTGTCCGACAAATGCTTCAGCGGCGCGACCAGCATCAGCATGGCCGTGACGTACGCGGTGAACTCGCCGACCGTCATCAGCGGCGCACCGCCTTGCTGCCCGCCTTGCCACAACGCGGCCACCACGACGGCCGACAGCGACACCGCGGCGATCAGTTGCGTCAGCGGCGAACTGGTGGCCGCTGCGGTGGCCGACTTGATCATCAGCCGGCGCAGCCAGTGGCTGTGCTTCGCAAAGCGCGCGCCTTGCGGGGCGCCGGCGCCGTGCAGGCGCACGATGCGCCAGGCCAGCACGTTTTCTTCGACCACGTAGGCCAGCTCGTCGGTGGCCGCCTGGTGCGCGCGCGTCAGCTTGTCCAGCCGCCGCGAGACGATGCGCATCACCAGCGCCACCGCGGGCGCCAGCAGCACGATGAACAGCGTCAGCTGCCAGTTGCGCCACAGCAGCGAGGCAAAGAGGAAGGTGATGGTCAGGCTGTCGCGCACGATGACGAGCGTCGTCTGCACGAGTTGCTGCGAACCGGACTGCACCTCGTAGACCAGCATGTTGGTCAGCGAACTCGTGTTGTGCCGGGCATAGAGCGCCGGTGCAGCGTTGAGCAGGCGGTCGAACATGGCCTCGCGCAGCGTCAGCACGCCGCGGTTGGCCGACCAGGCGAGCGAGTACTGGGCGACGAAGTGGGCCAGGCCGCGAATGGCGAACAGACCGATGAAGGCCACCGGCACATGCCACAACGGGAAGCTGCGCTGGGGGCCGAAGCCGTCGTCGAGCAGGCGCTTGAGCAACTCGGGCACGAGAGGCTCGGTGGCCGCAGCCACCACGGCGGCAATGAAGGCGGCCACGAACCCCGCGCGCGCCGTGCGGAAGTAGGGCGCGATGCGCAACAGGCGAGGCAGCAGGGGTGTGGACATGCGTGGCTTGGCTGTGGCCTGCGCTGGAGCGCGCGTCACAGCCGGACGCATTATCGCGGCGGCCGTTGCAAAGGCTTTCACTCGCAGCATGCCTACAATCCGCGCGCATCGACACTGCATGCTGCTGACGCTTTGAGACACCAACGCACCACGACCCTCAGCCATCCCACAAGACGCCAGTGGTGCGTGGGCGTTGCCGCATCCGTGGGTGCATGGCCTGCCGCAGCGCAGTTCCGCGTCGAGATCAGCGGCGTCGGGCAGACGCAAATCCCCGTAGCCATCGCGAAGTTCCGTGGTGAAGACGATGCCTCGCCGTCGCTCGGCGTCGTCAGCGCGATCGTGCGCGCCGATCTGGAACGCAGCGGCGTCATCAAGCTGGTCGCCGCGCCCAACGTCATCGAAGAAACCGCGCAGCCGGCGCTGGCCGAGTGGCGCGGCCGTGGCGCCGACGCGCTGTCCGGCGGTTCGGTGTCACGCCTGGCCGACGGCCGCCTCGACGTGCGCTACAAGCTGTGGGACGTGGTCAAGAACCAGGACCTCGGCGGCCAGAGCATCGCCGTGCCGCTGGCCGATGCGCGCCTGGCCGCGCACCGCGTCGCCGATGCGATCTACGAGAAGGTCACCGGCGACAAGGGTGTGTTCTCGACGCGCATCGCCTACGTCACCCGTGCCGGCAACCGCTACGCGCTGCGCATTGCCGACGCCGACGGCGAAGGTGGGCAGGTGGCGCTCAACAGCCCCGATCCGATCATCTCGCCGGCCTGGTCGCCCAACGGGCGCGAGCTGGCGTACGTTTCATTTGAGTCGCAGAAGGCGGTGGTCTGGATCCAGGACGTGTCCTCCGGGCAGCGGCGCAAGGTCGCCGACTTTCGCGGCAGCAACAGTGCGCCGGCCTGGTCGCCCGATGGCAGCCAATTGGCTATGACGCTGTCGCGCGACGGCGGCTCGCAGATCTACGCGATGGCGCGCGATGGCGGTGCGCCGCGGCGCCTGACGCAGAGCAATGCCATCGACACCGAAGCCGCCTGGGCACCCGACGGCAAGAGCATCTACTTCGTCAGCGACCGCGGCGGTGGCCCCCAGGTCTACCGCATGAGCGCGAGCGGCGGCGACGCGCAGCGGGTCAGCTTCGGCGGTGCGTACAACATCAGCCCGGCGATCAGCCCCGATGGCAAGACGCTGGCGCTCATCACGCGCCTGGGCGGCGGCGCCTTCCGTTTGCATGCGTTGGACATTGCCAGCGGAACTGTGACCGCCCTGACCGACACCAACGACGACGAAAGCCCCAGCTTTGCACCCAATGGCAAGCTCATCATCTATGCGTCGCGCTCGCAGGGGCGTGATGTGCTGATGACGACCACACTCGACGGCCGCATCAAGGCCAAGTTGCTGTCCACCGGCGCCGACGTGCGCGAGCCGGTGTGGGGACCGTTCAACCGATAGGAGCTCAGAAAAATCATGATTCAAAAGACCAAAACCCTCGCTCTGTGCATCGCCTCTGCAGCGCTGCTGATGGCCGGTTGCGCCTCCAAGGTGCCGCTTGCGGACGACAAGGGCGCGCCGGTTGAAACCCGCACCGGCACCACCCCTGGCGGCGCTGGCGCCGGCGGCGCGGGCGCCGGGCAGTCGGCGGTGACCACCGTCAACACCGGCAGCACCGCGGCCACCAGCGCGCCGCGCATCGTCTATTTCGACTTCGACAGCTACACCATCAAGGACGAATACCGCGGGTTGATCGAGTCCAGTGCGCGGGCGGCGGCCAGCGCGCGCAACAAGCGCATGACGATCGAAGGCCACACCGACGAGCGCGGCGGGCGTGAGTACAACCTGGCGCTGGGCCAGAAGCGCGCCGAAACCGTGGCCCGCGCGATGGCCTTGCTCGGTGTGAATGCCGACCAGGTCGAGGCAGTGAGCTTCGGCAAGGAGCGCCCAGCGGCGCAAGGCAGCGATGAAGCGGCCTGGGCCAAGAACCGCCGCGCCGAGATCAAAGACAAGTGACCACGATGCGAACCGCCGCGGCGTTGCTGTTTGCCTTGGCTGCCGGCACGGCGCAGGCGCAGCTGTTCCCCGACAACGAAGCGCGCAAGGCCATCCTCGAGCTGCGCGCCAGCGACGAGAAGTTCAAGCAAGACCTCGCGGCGCAGAACAAGGAACTCACCGAGCAGCTGGCGCAGATCAAGCGCAGCCTGCTCGACCTGTCCAGCCAGCTCGACCAGGTGCGCGGCGAGCTGGCCAAGCAGCGCGGCGCCAACGAGCAACTGGCGCGCGATGTCGCCGAGCTGCAGCGCCGGCAGAAGGACATTGCGCAAGGCGTCGATGAACGCATGCGCAAGATCGAGCCGCAGAAGGTGGCGCTCGACGGCAAGGAGTTCCTCGTCGAAGCCGAAGAAAAGCGCCTGTTCGACGAGGCCATGGCCATCGTGCGCGCCGGAGATTTCCCCGGCGCCGCGTCGGCGTTGCAGAACTTCCTGCGCCGCTATCCGCAGAGCGGCTACGGCGACTCGGCGCGCTTCTGGCTCGGCAACGCGCACTACGGCAAGCGCGAGTTGAAGGAAGCGATCACGATGTTCCGCACCTTCATCGCCAACGCGCCGGAGCACGCGCGCGTGCCCGAGGCGATGCTGGCGATTGCGAACTCGCAGGCCGAGAGCAAGGACAGCAAGAGCGCGCGGCTGACGCTCGGCGAGCTGCTGCGCAAGTACCCGCAGAGCGAAGCGGCACAGGCGGGCAAGGAACGCCTCGCGGCCTTGAAGTAGGGCGGGGCGGGGCCGCTGTGGGCGCCGCCGGGTGCGGCTCCTACAATTTCGCCCCATGCAAGACATCAACCTCGGGGCGATCGCCTCGCAAGTGCTGTGGGCGGCGTTCGCCCTGGCTGTCGCCTTCGGCGCGATTGCGCAGCGCACGCACTTCTGCACGATGGGGGCCGTGGCCGACATCGTCAATATCGGCGACTGGTCGCGCATGCGCATGTGGGGGCTGGCGATCGGCGTGGCGATGCTCGGCTTCAACACGATGGTCGCGCTCGGCTGGATCGATGCCGGCAAGAGCATCTACGCCGGGCCGCGCGTCATCTGGCTGTCGAACGCGGTCGGTGGCTTGCTGTTCGGCTTCGGCATGGTGCTGGCGTCGGGTTGCGGCAGCAAGACATTGGTGCGCATCGGCGGGGGCAACCTGAAGTCGGTGGTCGTCTTCGTCGTGCTCGGCGTGGCGGCATTCGCAACGCTGCGCGGCATCACGGGCGTGGCGCGCGTCGCCACGGTCGACCGCGTTGCGCTGGAGCTTGCGAGTTCACAGGATCTGCCCTCGCTCGCAGCGAGCGCCTTCGGTGTTGCCAAGCCCTGGGCCGCGCACGCGCTCAGCGTGCTGCTCGGCGGCGGCCTGGTGGTGTGGGCGCTGGCGCGGCGCGAAGGCCGCTCGGGCGACGTGCTGGTCGGCGGCGTCGGCATTGGCGCCGTGATCGCCGCCATGTGGTGGGTCTCGGGGCGCCTGGGTTATGTGGCCGAAGATCCGAACACGCTGCAGGAAGCCTTCATCGGCACCAACTCGCAGCGCATGGAAGCGCTGTCGTTCGTCGCACCGATCGCGTATTCAATCGATTGGCTGATCTTCTTTTCCGACAAGAGCAAAGTGCTGACCATCGGCATCGTCAGCACGTTTGGCGTGATCGTCGGCTCGGCGTTGGTGGCCCTGGCCACGCGCACCTTCCGCTGGGAAGGGTTTGCCAACGCCGAAGACACCGCCAACCATCTTGTTGGCGCGGTGCTGATGGGCGTGGGCGGTGTCACCGCCATGGGCTGCACGGTGGGGCAGGGCCTGTCCGGCGTGTCCACGCTCGCACTCGGCAGCTTCATCGCGTTGGCAGGCATCGTCGGCGGCGCGGTGCTTGCCGTGCGCTATCAGGTCTGGCGGCTGGAGCGCATGGCTTGAGCGACGTGGATCTCGAACGCAGGTTCGGCGGCTTGCGCCGCCTCTATGGTGACGATGGCTATGCGCGACTGCGCGCCGCGCATGTGGCCATCATCGGCGTCGGCGGTGTCGGCTCGTGGGCTGCGGAAGCGCTGGCGCGCTGTGGCGTTGCTGCGTTGACGCTGATCGACTTGGACCATGTGGCCGAGTCCAACATCAACCGCCAGGTGCAGGCGTTGGGTGCGACGCTCGGCAAGGCGAAAGTGCAAGCGCTGGCCGAGCGCATCGCCGACATCCACCCCGGCTGCGATGTGCACGGCATCGAAGAGTTCGCCGCGGCCGACAACTGGCCCGCATTGCTGCCGGAGGCGGTGGATGCAGTGATCGATGCCTGCGACCAGGTTCGCGCCAAACAGGCCCTCGCCGCCTGGGCGCGCGTGAACAAGGACATCGCGTTCGTCTGCGTCGGCGCCGCCGGCGGCAAGCAGTTGCCGCAGGACGTGCAGGTCGATGACCTCGCGCTCGCCACGCACGACCCGCTGCTCGCTGCGCTGCGCCAGCGCTTGCGCAAGAGCGACGAGGTACCGCGCAACGGCAACATTGGCGTGCGCTGTGTGTTCTCGCGCGAGTCGGTGCGCCTGCCCGAGCAAGCCGCCTGCGCGGCCGACGTCGAGGCTGATCTCAACTGCCACGGCTACGGCTCCAGCGTCATGGTCACGGCGACCTTTGGCCTCGCGGCAGCGAGCGACGCCGTGCAGCAGCTTTTGGTGAGAACCCCCAAGAGAGCGGCCGCTACAGTGCCCCTATAATTCCGCGCTCTGCCCGGGGGTTGTTAGCTCAGTTGGTAGAGCAGTAGACTTTTAATCTATTGGTCGTGGGTTCGAGTCCCGCACAACCCACCAAAACCTCCACTCGATTCTTCGAGCGGGTCCTTAGCTCAGTTGGTAGAGCAGCGGACTCTTAATCCGTTGGTCGAAGGTTCGAATCCTTCAGGGCCCACCAATCTTCATCAGGCATAGCGCGCGAGCAGCCGCTAACTGGCATCACTTCGTCGATGTTCTGGTGCCAGTCTGGTGCCAGTTTCTCGCAGATTGCCCTTCGCCGTGTGTGCGAACAGCAGCCGAGCTGGAGTTCTCGAGTGATGGAGGCGGCACTGCACCGGCACCGGTGCCACTCGAAGTAGTCGGCCATGGCTTGGCGCAGCGTGACCCTCAAGTGCTCTTGCCCGTTTGAGAGAGTGATCAAGACAACTAACCCCACCTCGGCGTCACTTTCCACAACCTCATGATGGAGCACGCCATTACGCAATGCAAGCCAAGGACCGTCGGCAGCAGCAGGGACGCGCCGCTGACCCTTACCCATCCCAACGCGGCCGGCATCGACACCGTGGCCATGGAGTCCACCGGCGTGTACTGGATCCCGCTGTTCGAACTGCTCGACGCGCGCGGCTTGACCGTGGTACGGGCCGACGCGGCGATTGAAATCCTAAAAATGCATAATGCACGAAGTAGTGCGCGTCCGCACGCGCGCCTGGCGCCGCAGTCCTCAACCTCCCATCTTCGTCCTGGCATGAGCAGCGAACTGCCCGAACCGCGTCGTTCGTCCACGCTCGTGCTGCTGCGCGAAGGCGGCCGGTCGATCGAGGTGCTGATGCTGCTGCGCGCTGACCGTGGCGATCAGAACAGCCTGCGCTGGGTGTTCCCGGGCGGGCTGCTCGACGCGACCGATGTGCTTGCACGCCCGCACTTCCACAGCATCGACGATAGCGTGGCCAGCCACCGGCTCGGCGTCGCCGAAGGCGGACTCGACTACTGGACGGCGGCGCTGCGCGAGACGCTGGAGGAGGCCGGCGTGCTGATCGCGCTCGACGCGAATGGCGAGCCAGCGGATGCAGCCGCACACGAGCCTGCGATCACGGCGTGGCGCCAACGGGCTCAGGAACTGCCGCGCGGCCAGGCGGGCGCCTCGTTCGCTGCGCTGTGCGCCGAGCAGCGGTGGCGCCTGCCGGGCCCGGCCGTGCTGCCACTGGCGCACTGGATCACGCCGCTGGGCATGCCCAAGCGCTTCGATACGCGTTTCTTCCTTTGCGTCGCGCCGCCCGACTGCGCGGTGCGCATCGACGGCGTCGAAGTGACAGAGCACCGCTGGGTGCCTGTTGTCGACCTCGCGCAGCAGCGCGGCGACGTGCCCGTGCGCGGGCCCACGCTCGCGGTGGCCAAGGACCTCGCCCGGCACGCCTCGGTCGCCGCCGCGCTGGCCTGGGCGCGCGCGATACCTGCCTTCGAGCCGGTGTGCCCGCGGCTGGCGCTAGACGCGAGCGGCGACCGCAGCCCGGTACCGCCCTGGCATCCGGCGTGGACGGAGGTCGGCCGCATCGACCCGCAGGGCCGCGGGCTGGCGTACAGCGTGATCCGGCCCGGCGCTGCGGTGGAACTGACGGCCGACCGCCTGGTCCGCATCACCGCGCGCAACGGCAGCATGATGACCGGTCCGGGCACCAACACGTACCTGATGCGCTGTGCCGGCGACGACTGGGTGGCGATCGATCCGGGACCGGACGACCCGGCACACGTCGACGCTGTCGTCGTTGAGTTGAAGCGGCGCAGCGCCCGGCTGCAGGCGATCCTCGTGACGCACACGCACGTCGACCACTCGCCGGCCGCGCTGGCGCTTCAGCGCGCCACCGGTGCCGAGCTGATCGGACGCGTGGCCGACCATCCCGCCGGGCAGGATGGGTCGTTCACTCCGGACCGGGTGCCGGACGATGGCGAGCGCCTCGACTTCGGCGGCGGCTGCACGCTGCGCGCGATCCACACGCCGGGCCATGCCTCGAATCACCTGTGCTGGCTGCACGAGGGCGAGAGGTTGTTGTTCACGGGCGACCACGTCATGCAAGGCTCGACGGTGGTGATCAACCCGCCGGACGGTGACATGGGGGTGTACCTCGCGTCGCTGCGGCGCGTGGCCGACGAAGCCGGCGTGACCTACGACGCGATCGCTCCCGGCCACGGCTTCCTGATCGGCCAGCCGATGCGCGCGCTGGAGGCGTTGATCGCGCACCGCCGGCGGCGCGAAGCCAAGGTGCGGCAGGCGATCGCCGATGCGGGCTGCGCGACGGTCGATGCGCTGCTGCCGCTCGTGTACGACGATGTGCCGGCCCCGCGCCACGGCGTGGCTCGGCGTTCGCTGCTGGCGCACCTGCTGCATCTGCAGCAGCAGGGGCTGGCCTGCGAGACCGCACGAGGCTGGACCCTTACCAACGGATGACCACGATGAACACCATGGACACGGACCACCTCAGGCAGTGGATCGGCAGGACCGAGACACTGACAGACCAGGCGACCTTGGCGCCGCTGCAGGCGCTGTCGGCAACGCTCGACCGCGAGGACCCGCCACCGCACATCGGCGACGCCGTGCCGCCATGCTGGCACTGGCTGTACTTCCTGCCGCTGCACCGTGCCAGCGGCATCGGCCCGGATGGACACCCGAAGCGCGGCGGCTTCCTGCCGCCGGTGCCGCTGCCGCGCCGCATGTGGGCCGGCAGCCGCATCGCGTTCGAGCGGCCGCTGCTGGCGGGCGAAGCGATCCGGCGCAACAGCCGGATCGAGGACGTGAGCGTCAAGGAAGGGCGCACCGGCACGCTGGCTTTCGTCAAGGTTCGGCACACGGTGGGCGACGCCCGCGGCCCGGCCATCGTCGAGGAACAGGACATCGTCTACCGAGCGATGCCGCAGCCCGGCGAAACGCCGCCCGAACCGAAGCCTGCGCCGACTGGCGAGCAGTTCAGCCGCACCGTCGTGCCCGACCCGGTGCTGCTGTTCCGTTTCTCCGCGCTCACCTTCAACGGTCACCGCATCCATTACGACCGGCCCTACGCGACAGCCGAGGAGGGCTATGCCGGACTGGTCGTGCACGGCCCGCTGATCGCCACGCTGCTGCTCGACCTGCTGCGCCGCTCGCGACCCGACGTGCGTGTGAAGACCTTCGAGTTCAAGGCGGTGAGCCCATTGATCGACACGGCGCCTTTCGAGGTCTGCGGGCGACTCGAAGGCGGGACGGCCGCGCTGTGGGCGCGTGGTCCGAGGGGCGGCCTTGCGATGCAGGCCAGCGCCAGCGTCGAGCCGGCGTGAGCCTACCGACGGTGAGGCGCCGGATATGCATAATGCATTTTTAGCGTTCCAAGCCCGTCATCCCGGTCAGGAGTGTTCTTGAGCAACCTTTCGTACCACGCCCCCTCCACACTGGCCGACGTGCTGCGGCTGCTCGGGATGCAGGGCGACGCCGCGCGGTCGCGGCCCTTGGCCGGCGGCAGCGATCTGATCGTGCAGATGCGGTCGGGTCGCGTGCAGCCCGGTGCCGTGGTGGACTTGAAACGCGTGCCGGAACTGGTGGGAATCGCGCGCGACGGCCTGGGCTGGCGCATCGGCGCCGCCACGCCATGTGCGCAGATCGGCGAGCACGCCGAGCTGCGCGCCGACTGGCCCGGCGTGGTCGATGCCGCCACGCTGATCGGCTCGAAGCAGGTGCAAGGTCGCAGCTCGCTCGGCGGCAATCTGTGCAACGGCTCGCCCGCAGCCGACAGCGTGCCGGCGCTGATCGCCGCCGGTGCGGTGGCCGTCATCGCTTGGGCCGATGCAAGTGGCGCGATGCAGACGCGCGAGCAAGCTGTCGAGTCCGTTCCCGCCGGGCCGGGCCGCACGACGCTCGCGCCCGGCGAGGTGGTGCTGGCGTTCAAGCTGCCGGCGCGTGGCGAACGCGCGGCCGACGCCTACCTGCGGCTGATTCCCCGCAGTGAAATGGACATCGCCGTGGTCGGCTGTGCGGTGTCATTGCAACTCGGGGCCGATGCGCGCATCGCCGCCGCTCGCGTGGCGCTCGGTGCGGTGGCGCCCACCGTGCTGCTGGTGCCGGCCGCGGCCGACGCGATCATCGGCAGCACGCTCGATGCGGTGGCCATCGCGAAGCTCGAAGCCGCCGCGCGCGCGGCCTGCCGGCCCATCGACGACAAGCGCGGCACCGCCAGGTACCGCATCCACGTGGCCGGCGTACTCGCCCGGCGCGCCGCACAGACCGCGCTTGACCGCGCGCAACGACGCGGCGCTTAGGAGACGTTCTCGCATGATTTCGAAGCAAGCCATCAACGCCGTCGTCAACGGCGAACCCGTCACCTTTCTCGCCTCGCCGCAACAGACGCTGCTCGACGCGCTCCGCGACGAACTGAACCTGACCGGCACGAAGGAAGGCTGCGGCAGCGGCGACTGTGGCGCCTGCTCGGTGCGCGTGGATGGTCGCCTTGTCTGCTCCTGCCTCGTGCTCGCGCCGGAGGCCGAGGGTCGCGTGATCGAGACGGTCGAGGGCCTGGCCACCTCGGGCACGCTGCACCCGGTGCAGCAGCAGTTCCTCGAACACGCGGCGCTGCAATGCGGGTTCTGCACCCCCGGGCTGCTGATGGCCGCGAAGGACCTGCTCGACCGCAACCCCGACCCGAGCGAGAGCGAGATCCGCTTCGCACTGGCCGGCAACCTGTGCCGTTGCACCGGCTACGACAAGATCGTCCGCGCGGTTCAAGCTGCGGCCGAGCAACTGCGCGAGCAAGCGCGCGCGTGAACGGGAGCCCACGATGAACGATCGCACCCAGCTCGATGCGCTGGCGCTGAAAGTGGTCGGCACGCGCCCGGTGCGTCCGGACGGCGCCGACAAGGTGATGGGCCGCGCCAACTTCGGCGCCGACCTGCGCCTGCCCGGCATGCTCGAAGGGCGCGTCAAGCGCAGCCCGCACGCGCACGCGCGCATCCTGCGCATCGACACCGAGGCAGCTCGCAGCCTGCCCGGCGTGAAAGCCGTGATCACCGCGGCTGACTTTCCGGACCTCGAGGACCTGGCCACGCAGCTGGGCGAAACGGCGACCACGTTGCGCGACATCGGTCGCAACGTGATCGCGCGCGACAAGGTGCTCTACGTCGGTCACGCAGTGGCCGCCGTGGCAGCGATGTCGGTCCCGATCGCCGAGGCGGCGCTGGCGCTGATCGACGTGCAGTACGAGGTGCTGCCACACGTGATCGAGGTCGAGGCGGCGATGGCGAGCGACGCGCCGGTGCTGCACGAGGACATGTTCACCAAGGGCGTGACGCCCGCGCCGGACAAGCCGTCGAACGTGGCGCAGGTGCACAAGTTGAGCCGCGGCGACACGGCCGCCGCGTTCGCCGATCCGGCGACGGTGCAGGTCACGGTGCAGGGCCGCTACGTCACCGCGCCGGTGCACCAGGGTTACATCGAGCCGCATGCCTGTGTCGCCTCGGCCGGTGCCGACGGCCAGCACCAGCTGTGGGTCTGCACGCAGGGCCACTTTGCGGTGCGCACGCTGTGCGCTCAACTGATGGACATCCCGGTGTCCGACCTGCGCGTGACGGCATCTGAAATCGGCGGCGGTTTCGGGGCCAAGACCACGGTCTACCTGGAGCCGCTGGCGCTGGTGTTGTCGCGTCAGGCCGGCCGGCCGGTGCGCATGGTGATGAGCCGCGCCGAGGTCTTCGAGGCCACCGGCCCGACCAGCGCTGGCGTCATCGAACGTCAAGCTCGGCGCGCGCAAGGACGGCACACTGACTGCCGGCGAGTTGGTGCTCAAGTTCCAGGCCGGCGCATTCGCCGGTGCACCCGTCAGCCAGGCCGGCATGTGTGCCCTGGCCGCATACGACGTCGCCAACGTCTCGGTGACCGGCTACGACGTGGTCAGCAACCGGCCCAAGGCCACGGCCTACCGGGCGCCCGGCTCGCCGATCAGCGCTTTCGCGGTGGAGAGCGCGCTCGACGAACTGGCCGCCAAGCTGGGCATGGACGCTCTCGAACTGCGGCTGAAGAACATCGCGCGCAACGGCCAGCAGGCCGTCTACGGCGCCACTTTTCGTGACATCGGCTTCGTCGAGACGCTCGAAGCGGTCCGCAACCACCCGCACTGGAAGTCACCGTTGCCGCCGAATGCGGGTCGCGGGCTCGCCTGTGGCTACTGGTTCAACCATGGCGGCGAATCGTCCGCGTCCGTGCACCTGGCCGAGGACGGCACCGCCGTTGTGTCGTCGGGCAGTCCGGACATCGGCGGCTCGCGAGCGTCGATGGCGATGATGGCGGCCGAGACGCTGGGGCTGCCCATCGAAAAGGTGCGCGCCATCGTCAGCGACACCGCATCGATCGGCTACACCTTCGTCACCGGCGGCAGCCGCGTCACCTTCGCCACCGGCATGGCCGTGGTGCAGGCGTCGCAGAAGGTGGTGGACGACTTGAAGCGCCGCGCCGCGATGCTGTGGGAATGCGACGCGTCGCAGGTCGTCTGGCACGACGGCGCGGCGCATTGCACCGACGCCTCGAAGGACCGCCCGCCATTGACGCTCAAGGACATCGCCGGCAAGAGCGCGGCGACCGGGGGCCCGATCGGTGCCGAAGTCAGCCTGACTGCGCAGGGCTACAGCCCCGGCTTCGCGGTGCATGTCGTCGACGTCGAGGTCGACCCGGAGACCGGCCGCAGCACCGTGCTGCGCTACACCGCGGCGCAGGATGTGGGCAAGGCCATCCATCCGTCGTACGTCGAGGGCCAGATGCAGGGTGGCGCGGCGCAAGGCATCGGCTGGGCGCTCAACGAGGAGTACCTGTACGACAGCCGCGGCGCACTGCTCAACCCGGGCTTTCTCGACTACCGGATGCCGGTGGCCAGCGACCTGCCGATGATCGACACCATCATGGTGGAGTCCTCGCCGAACCTGCGCCACCCGTACGGCGCCAAGGGCGTGGGCGAGGCCCCGATCGTGCCGCCGCTGGCCGCGGTGGCCAACGCGGTGAGCCATGCGGTGGGCCGCCGCCTGCGCGAGCTGCCGCTGTCGCCGCCGCGTGTGCTGGAAGCGATCCAGTCGCCGGCCTGAGACCCCTGCGATGGCCCGCGTCTTGACGGTCGCGCAGTCGGTGCGCGACCTGGCGGGCGGGCGCGACCGCTTCGAGGTGGCCGCGCGCACGGTCGGCGCGCTGGTCGACGAGCTCGACCGTCGCCATCCGGGGTTGGGCCAGCACGTGCGCACGACGATGGCCGTGGCCATCGACGGCGAGCTGCATCACGACGCCTGGCACGTGCCGCTGCGCGACGATGCCGAGGTGGTGTTCATCCCGCTGATCGCGGGTGGCTGACGGCGTTCAGCTCACGGCTGCGGGCGCGAACCGTGGCGAGCGCGGCACCATCAGGAAGAAGCAGCTGCCCAGACCGGCGAGCGCGGCCAGCACGGTGAAGCCCAGGCGGTAGCTGCCGGTGGCGTCGGCCAGCACGCCGGCGATCATCGGTCCGCCCACCTGACCGAGCAGCACGATCAGCATCGACAGGCCGAGGATCGTGCCGATCGCCTGGCGGCCGAAGTGGTCGGCGCGCAGCGCGTTCATCAGCGGCCCGCGCAGCCCCCAGGCAAAACCGTGCACCACGCCGGCGGCCAGCACCGCACTCCACGACTGCGCGTACGCCAGCGTGAACAGCGCCAGTGCGTGCAGCAGCAGGCAGCCCGCGCTCAGGCGCGCCTTGTTCCAGCGGTCGCCGAGCACGCCGCTGGCGAACACGCCCACGCCGTAGGCCACGGTCTGCACCGTGAGGATCGACGCGGCCTGCGTCAGGCTGTAGCCCAGGCCCTCCTTGATGTGCGTGACCGCGTGCACGTTGATGGTCGACACGACGAGCAGCGAGGAGGCGTGGCCGAGCCCGAGCAGCCAGAAGGTGCGCGAGCGCAGCGCCTCGCGCACGGTGGCGTCGCGAACGACCGGCAGCGGGGCGGCCGACGCGGCGGCCGGGTCGGTTCAGGCGCCTGCGGCGCCATGCCGTCGACATGCTGGCCGAGGTCCTCCGGGCGGCGATGCAGCTGACCGGCCAGCGGCCAGCCGACCACGAGCGCCAGCAACCCGGAGAAGAAGGCGGTGCGCCGCCAGCCGTAGGTCTGCAGCGACCACGCGACCACCGGCGCGACGAAGCCGCCAAGCACCATGCCCAGCATCACGATCGACATCGCGCGGCTGCGCAGGCGCTCGAACCAGTTGACCACCACGATCGACAACGAGAAATAGCCGGCCAGGCCCATGCCCAGCGCGATCAGCAGGTAGATCGCATAGAACGCGGGCAGCGAGGTGGCGGTGCCCAGCAGCATCAGTCCGCTGGCGAACAGCACGACGCCGGCGCGCACCATCGCGCGCGAACCGTGGCGGTCGGCGATCCAGCCCTGGATCGGGCCGAGCAGGGCGGCCTCCACCTGCTGCATCGCGGCCACGCCGGACAGGGCGGTCTTGCTCCAGCCCTCGCTGTCGCGCAGCACGGCCACGTAGGCGCCGAACGAGTGGATCATCAGCCCGGACACCAGAAACTGCAGCCCGCCGGCGGCTGCGACGATGCGCCAGCCGTGGAAGCCGGGTTGCGAGGAACTGGCAGGGTGCATCATGGAAGCGGTCGAACAATGGTACAGTACCGTCGATAATGCATTGTGCATAAAACGGCGCGTCGGCTGGCTCTCGCGCCATCCAGCGTCTCGAACCGGACACCGCCCCGATGCCCCAGACGACACCCCGCCCGCTCGAGGGCATCCGCGTCATCGACCTGACCGTGGCCCTGGCCGGTCCCTACGGCGCGCTGCTGCTCGGCGGCTTGGGCGCCGAGGTGATCCACATCGAGGCGCCGGGCGAGGGCGAGATCGCACGCACCAACCCGCCCTTCGTCGGGCCACGCGGACTGAGCCTCGAGGCCAAGGCGCCGGACGAAACGTCGCTGACCATCGTCAACCGCGGTCGCAACAAGAAGAGCGTGACGCTCGACCTGAAGTCGCCCAAGGGGCGCGAGCTGTTCTTCCGCCTGGTCGAGCAGGCCGACGTGGTGATGGAGAACATGAGCGAAGGCGCGGCCAAGCGCCTGGGCGTGGGCTACGAGGCCGTCAAGGCGGTCAACCCGCGCATCGTCTACGCCTCCATCAGCGCCTTCGGCGAGCCGAGCGTGTGCCCGGGCGTCAAGGGCATGGACATCATGGTGCAGGCCATGTCCGGCCTGATGGCGGTGACCGGCTTCGCCGACGGCCCGCCCACGCGCGTGGGCGTGCCCATCGCCGACATGGTGACGCCGCTGTACGCCGTCAACGGCATCCTCGCGGCGCTGATCCAGCGCGGGCGCACGGGCCGCGGCCAGCACGTCACCGTGTCGATGCTCGACTGCCTGGCGTCGATCGTGGCCGAGGAACACTTCGACGTGTTCGGCGCGGCCGGCGTGCCGATGCGCACCGGCAATTCGCACGACCGCCTGCTGCCGTTCGGCGTGTACCCCTGCAAGGACGGCCACGCGGCGATCGTGGCCTTCCGTCCGGAATGGATGAAGGGCCTGCTCGAGGCGATGGGGCGGCCGGAGATGCTGACCGACCCGCGCTTTGCCAGCCGCGGCCCGCGGATGAAGAACGCCAAGGTGCTCAACGAGCTGATCGAGCAGTGGACGCGCACGATGACCGTGGCCGAACTGGTGCACGAACTGGTCGAGAAGCGCAACGTGCCGGTGGTGCCGGTGCGCACGCCCCAGCAGGTGCTGATGGATCCCGCCTTGCTGGAGCGCGGCGCGGTGATGAAGCTCGAGCACCCGAGGATGGGCTCGACCGTGGCCTACGGCATGGGCAACCCGATCCGCTTCTCCGAGGCGAACGCCCAGTTCGACCAGCCGGCGCAGGAACTGGGCGACGCGAACGCCGACATCTACGGCGGCCTGCTCGGCCTGTCGGACGGCGAGATCGACGCGCTGAAGGCGCAACACATCATCTAGTCGAGGAGTTCCGCATGAACGCACCCGCCAAGCGCGATCCGAAGGCCGCGCAGAAGATCCTGGGAGACCTCGCGCCGAAGTTCGCGCAGCTGAGCGACGAGGTGCTGTTCGGCGACGTGTGGGAACGCCCGGAACTGAGCAAGCGCGACCGCAGCCTGATCACCTGCACCGCGCTCGTGGCCACCGGCCGCACCGAGCAGATGGCGTCGCACTTTCCGATGGCCATCGCCAACGGCGTGACGCGCGACGAACTGATCGAGATGATCACGCACATGGCGTTCTATACGGGGTGGCCGAACTCCTGGAGCGCGATGAACCGATTGAGAGAACTGCTCCCCGAGGAGAAAGAAGCGATGAAGGTCCTGGTCCCCGTGAAACGGGTCGTCGACTACAACGTCAAGGTGCGCGTCAAGGCCGATGGCAGCGGAGTCGATCTGGCCAACGTCAAGATGAGCATGAACCCCTTCGACGAGATCGCCGTCGAAGAGGCCGTGCGCCTGAGAGAGAAGGGCGCGGCCACCGAAGTCATCGCCGTGTCCTGCGGCGTCGCCGCAGTGCCAGGAGACCCTGCGCACCGCGATGGCCATCGGCGCCGACCGCGCCATCCTTGTCGAATGCGCCGACGAGCTGCAGCCGCTGGCCGTGGCCAAGCTGCTCAAGGCCCTGGTCGACAAGGAACAGCCCGGCCTGATCATCCTCGGCAAGCAGGCCATCGACGACGACTGCAACCAGACCGGCCAGATGCTCGCCGCACTGGCCAACCTGCCGCAGGGCACCTTCGCCTCGAAGGTCGAAGTCGCGTGCCGACGGCAAGGTCAGCGTCACACGCGAAGTCGACGGCGGCCTGGAAACCGTCAAGCTCTCACTGCCGGCCGTCATCACCACCGACCTGCGCCTGAACGAGCCGCGCTACGTCACGCTGCCCAACATCATGAAGGCCAAGAAGAAGCAGCTCGAGGTCTTCAAGCCCGCCGACCTCGGCGTCGATGTCACGCCGCGCATCAAGACCCTCAAAGTCACCGAGCCGCCCAAGCGCGGCGCCGGCATCAAGGTGCCCGACGTGGCGACCTTGGTCTCCAAGTTGAAGAACGAAGCGAAGGTGATCTGAAATGACCGTCCTCGTCATTGCCGAACACGACCACGGCACCTTGAAAGGTGCGACCTTCAACACCGTCACCGCGGCCGGTGCAATGTGGCGGCGAGGTGCATGTGCTGATCGCCGGGCACAATGCGGCCGGTGCTGCGCAAGCCGCCAGCCAGATCGCCGGCGTGGCCAAGGTGCTGCATGCCGACGGCGCCAGCCTGAAGGAGCAACTCGGCCGAAAACGTCGCCGCGCAAGTGCTCGCCATCGCCAAGAACTACAGCCACCTGCTGTTCCCGGCCACCGCGCACGGCAAGAACGTCGCTCCGCGCGTGGCCGCGCTGCTCGACGTGGCGCAGATCAGCGACGCCATGAAGGTCATCAGCGCCGACACCTTCGAGCGCCCGATCTACGCCGGCAACGCGATCGCCACGGTGCAGAGCAGCGATGCGATCAAGGTCATCACCGTGCGCACCACCGGCTTCGATCCGGCGGCCAACGGCGGCGGCAGCGCAGCCATCGACACGATCGACGCCGTGGCCGACAGCGGCAGGTCGTGCTTCGTCGGCTCCGAGATCGCCAAGCTCGACCGGCCCGAACTCACCGCCGCCAAGATCATCGTCAGCGGCGGCCGCGCGCTGGGCAGCAGCGACAAGTTCAACGAAGTGCTGACGCCGCTGGCCGACAAGCTCGGCGCTGCGCTCGGCGCCAGCCGCGCCGCGGTCGATGCCGGCTACGCGCCGAACGACTGGCAGGTCGGCCAGACCGGCAAGATCGTCGCGCCGCAGCTCTACATCGCCTGCGGCATCAGCGGCGCGATCCAGCACCTGGCCGGCATGAAGGACAGCAAGGTCATCGTGGCGATCAACAAGGATGCCGAGGCGCCGATCTTCAGCATCGCCGACTACGGGCTGGAGGCCGATCTGTTCACGGCGGTGCCGGAGCTGGTCAAGGCGCTGTGAGGCTGCTCACGGCGCGCTGCCTCAGGCGGGCGCTGAACAGCAACGGCAGCAGCGTCAGACCCGTGCCCGCGAGAGCGAAGGTCCAGGCCGGCCCGAGGCGCGCGAACAGCATCGCGGCGAGCACCACGCCGACCGCCTGACCGACGAACAGCGCGCCCGCGAACAGCGACATCGCGAGGCCGCGCGACGACGTGGACAGTTGCGTGCCCGTCAGCTGCAGCGTGTTGTGCAGCGCGTAGAAGCCGTAGCCCGCGAGCGCGCACGCGGCCAGGGCCCACGACCAGTGCGGCATCGCGGCCAGCATCGCGAACCCGACGGCCAGCGGGAGGGCGGCCAGGCGTGCCTGCGCCGGCGGATCAAAGCGGCGCAGCACGAGCGCGGCGCTGCGACTGAAGGCCAGCCCACCGAGCGCGAACATCGCGAGGATGCCGCCGGCCTGCGTCAGCGGCATGCCGAAGCGGTCGTACAGCACCGTCGGCACGAACGCGAGGAAGCCGAACGACAGCGCGCCCTCGACGAACACGCAAGCCAGCACGAAGCGCGTCCAGCGCGCCGCCAGCAGCTCGCGCACGCGCTGCGCGTAGGGCGCCGTGCCCGGCCGACCGTGCCGGCGGCGACGTCGTGCCGGAGCGGCGCAGCAGCAGCACAGCGGCCAGCGCGAACATCGGTGCCACGACGTAGAACGCTGTGCGCCAGCCGAACATGTCGGTGGCGAAGCCGCCGGCCCAGGCGCCGAGCATCATGCCGGTCAGCGTGTAGCCGCTGAAGCGCGCCAGCGTGGCCTGGCGCTGGTCCAGCGCCACCGTGTCGCCGATCCACGCCAGCGTCAGCGGCACGATCGCCGCTGCGCCGACGCCCATCGCCGCGCGCGCGAGCACGAGGCTCTGCAGCGTCGGCGCGAAGGCCGCGGCCAGCGTGGCCAGCGCACACCACGCGCTGGCGAACGCGATGACGCGCGGCTTGCCGTAGCGGTCGCCGAGCACGCCATAGGCCAGCTGCATCACGCCGTAGGCCAGTGCGAACGCGGAGACGACGGCCGCGGCCTGCTCGCTGGAGCTGGCGAACTCGGTGGCCAGCGCCGGCAGCATCGCGTCGCACAGGCGCATCGACAGCACGCTGGTGAAGCCGGCGACCGCCAGCAGGTGCAGCGTCGACACGCCAGGGCGCGTCACTCGGCGTCGGCCTTGGCGATGTAGAAAGTCGGGTAGCGGGTGCGCATCAGTTCGCCGTGGCGCGCATACGCAATGCAGCTGTCGACGTTGGGGGTGTGGCCCGTGCCTTTGCGCTGCTCGATGCGCAGCACCACCATGGATTGAAAGGCCGCGGCGGCCATCGGCGTCATCAGGCCCGCCAGGTGCACACAGCTCGCCGCACCGGCCAGGCGCTTGCGCGTCTCGGCCGTCCAGCCCTTGGTCATGCTCAGGCCGATCAGCGACTTCAGCGTCGCTGGGCCCTTGACGCAGTCGCCGTAGGGCAGCGCGTGGCCGACCGCGATGACGTCGCGCACGGTCATCGCATCGTCGTAGACGATGCGCACGCCCATGTCGTGGATCGGTTGCCGCGCGCCAATCACGCGGTCGCCACTGACCGGCTGGAAGTCGAACGGCT